>NZ_JBIRFV010000007.1:0-559979 GCF_044327655.1 Streptomyces sp. NPDC018029
ACGCCCGGTTACATTCCGAACCCGGAAGCTAAGCCTCATAGCGCCGATGGTACTGCAGGGGGGACCCTGTGGGAGAGTAGGACGCCGCCGAACTCATCTTGATAAGAGCTGGTCCCTGAACTTCGGTTCAGGGACCAGCTCTTTTTTGTTTTGCGTTACTTGCCGTTCACGTTGCGCAGCCAACCTCCGTAGGCATGGGGACAGTTGGAATGTTGCGCGCCGCGGGTGTCGGTACCGGCGACGAGGTCATCGTGCCGGCCTACGGGAACGCCGAGGTCGCCGAGGACGTGATCCTCGCCGGAGCGATGCCCGTCTTCGCTGACATAGAGCCGGCCACGTACTGCCTCGACCCCGATGCCGTCGCCGCCGTGGTGACCCCGCGTACGGCCGCCGTCGTGGTCGTGCACCGCTTCGGTCACCGGGCCGACGTACGGCGACTGCGAGAGCTGGGGCAGCGGCAGGGGCTTCTCGTCCTGGAGCAGCTGGAACAGGGCGAGTCGGAGACTCCGTCCGACGGGCTGGAGCTCCGGCGTGCGCATGCCGCGTACCTCAGCGGGCGGCTCAGCGGAGTCGTGACGCCCGACGAAGGCGAAGGGCACAGCTTTCAGGAGTACGTCGTGCGCGTGCCCGGGAACGGGCGGCCCGACCGGGACGCTTTCGCGCGTGCCGTCCGGGCCAAGGGCATCGACTGCCGGGTGCCGGTGAAGACGCCTGTGCACCGCACGCCGCGGTTCTGGCGGGACATACAGCTGCCGGAGACCGAGCGGGCGGCCGACGAGACGCTGGCACTGCCGGCCGGCGCGTCGATGACGCGGCGCGACCTCCAGCGCGTCGTGTCCGCGTGCAACGCGCTCGGTGGGCTACTGCAGCCGGCCTTCTGACTTCGCTGCCGGCCTTCTGAACCCGCTAGGAGTCCGCCTTTAAGAGGCCGCCTTGCTGTGGGACTTGAAGAATTCCCACATCAGGTCCGTCGCGTCGACGCCCGCCGTCGGGTCGGACATTCCGCCGCCCGCGCCGTTCGGCCAGGAATGGCCCATGTCCGGCAGCCGGTAGACGACCACGTCCGAGCCGTCACGGCACTTCGCTGTCGTCTTCCTGATGTTGTTCTTCAGTTTGCCCGGTCGGCCCGGCTTGCAGGACAGGCGTCGCTGCCAGGTCTTGATGCCCTCGTCCATCGCCGCATAGTGCTTGTCGAGCCCGCCCAGGAACGTCAGCACCGATACCGGGGTCTTCGGCATGTACGACGCGTCCTCCGCGTCGCTCCCGAGATATCCGCCGCTGACCGGGGCGATGGCCGCGAAGGTGTCGGGGAGTTCGACGGCGAGTTTGTACGCCATGTCGCCGCCGTTGGAGATGCCGGTGGCGTACACGCGGTCCGGGTCGGCGTTCCACGTGCCGGTCAGCCGCTTCGTCATCGTACGGATGAAACCCACGTCGTCCTCGGAGCCGCAGCAGATCATGGCGTTGAAGCCTTTGTTGAGCCCGTCGGGATAGGCGACGAGGAAGTTCTCCTTGTCCGCCTTGGCGCTCAGGCCGCTGATCGCGGCAGCGGCTCTGCCGTCTCCCGGATAGGGGTGCATGGCGATGACGAGCGGGAGCTTCTCGGTGCGCCGGAAGCCGGGTGGCGCGTGGACGGTATAGACGCGCTTCTCGCCCTTCCAGGAGATCGTGACCTTCTGGGTGCCGGGACGCGGGGTTTCCGCGGCGGCCGGCTTCTTGGTGGACTTCGGGGCCGAGTTGTCGTCGTCGGACCCGCAGGCCGCGAGCGGCAGGAGCAGGGCGGCGAGAGCCATGGGCAAGGCGTGCCGCAAAGGTGTACCGGTTCGGGTCGGCATGCGCGCAGAGTGGCAGCGCCGGGAAGGGCGGTCCAGAGGAAGGGGCGGTTCGAGGCAGCTTCGATTTCAGGTATGATCTATTCCGTTGCCGAGGGGAAAACCCCGAAGCGCAGCAGGCCCCTATAGCTCAGTCGGTAGAGCGTCTCCATGGTAAGGAGAAGGTCAGCGGTTCGATTCCGCTTGGGGGCTCAAGTAATGAAGGCCTCCGCCCAGTTGGGCGGGGGCCTTCGTCATGTCCGGGGCACACCCTGCGGTCGGTGCGCCCCGGCGCGGTCAGTCCTTCTGGAGGCCGGGGACCCGCATCGCGAGGATCGCCATGTCGTCCGAGGGGGCGTCCGTCGCGAAGCGCTCCACCGCGCGCATGATGCGCGCCGCGACCGCGCCCGCCGTCAGGCCCGTGCAGGTCGTGAGGACGTCCGCCAGGCCGTCGTCGCCGAGCATGCGGGTGCCCTCGCGGCGCTCGGTGACGCCGTCCGTCACACAGAGCAGGACGTCGCCCGGGTCGAGCGTCATCGTCTGCTCGTACAGTTCGAGGTCGTCCATGACGCCGAGCAGGGGCTGCGGTTCCGCGTACGGCTCCACGGTGCCGTCCTGGCGGAGGCGGAGCGGCAGCGGATGGCCGGCGCAGACGATCTTCAGGACCGCCGAGCCGTCCTCCTGGGGCCACAACTCGCCGTAGAGGAGGGTGAGGAAGCGGCTGCGGGAGCCCTCGTCGAGGATCGCGGCGTTGAGGCGCTCCAGGACCGCGGGGCCGCCGAAGCCCTCACGCGCGAGCAGGCGCAGGGCGTGCCGGGCGAGACCCGTGACGGCCGCTGCCTCCGGGCCCGTGCCGCAGACGTCGCCGATCGCGAAGCCGTACGCGCCGTCGCGGATGGGGAAGAGGTCGTAGAAGTCACCGCCGACCTCGTTGCCCTCGCCGGCCGCGCGGTAGATGACCTCGACCTCGACGCCCGGGACCTGTGGGAGCCCCGGCGGCAGCAGGCTGCGCTGGAGGGACTGGCTGATGGCCATGCGCTCGGAGTAGAGACGGGCGTTGTCGAGGGCGAGGGCCGCCCGGCGGGAGAGATCTTCGGCCAATTCGAGGATCTCTTGGCGGAAGTGTTCGTCGGCGGGCTTACCGAGGGTGAGCATGCCGATGACGCGGTTGCGGGCGACCAGCGGGAGGACCACCGTCTCGCCGCCCACCGCCGACGCGGTGGAGAGCGTCGTGCCGATGCCCGAGCCCAGCGTCATGGGCTCGCCGAGGCCCACGCTGCGCATGGAGGTGCGCAGGGCCGCCTGGTGCGCGGCTTCGGAGGGGGCTGCCCAGACGCGGGCGCCCGGGGTCGGCACCGGATCCGGCGGGGCGATCTTGGAGAGCAGGGCCTTGAGGCCGTCGATGCGCTCCTCGTCCTCGTGCAGGACGTACGACAGATAGGGCTCGGCCGACTGGTCCGCGATGGTGTAGACGGCGCACCAGGTGGCGAGCGTCGGGACCGTCATCTGGGCCATGAGGGCCAGGGTCTGGTCGCGGTCGAGGGTGCCCGCGAGGAGGTCGGAGGCCTCGACGAGGAAGGAGAGCGAGCCGCGGCGGAGCCGCTCCAGCTCGCCGAGGCGCGCGGACTCCACGGCCAGGGCGATGCGGTCGGCGGCGAACTGGAGGCGCAGGGCCTCTTCGTTCGAGTACCGGCCGGAGGCCTCGGCGGCGACGCCCAGCGAACCGGTGAGGCGGCCCTCCACCTTCAGCGGGACGGTGACGACGGAGCGCATGCCCGTGCCTTCGAGGAGGGGGACCGCTCCCGGGACCACCGTCAGATCCTCGTGAACGGCCGGCATACGGGCGGAGCCGTAGCGTCCGGGGGCCGACTCGACCTGGACGCGGGCGAAGCGCTGGCGGGCCGACGGCAGGCCCGTGGAGGCGCGGACCTCCAGCTCCGTCTCGTCGTCGGTGGCGAGAAGCAGGAAGGCCGCGTCGCCGTCGAGCATGTCGCGGGCGCGCTCCACGGTGCGCTGGAGCAGTCCGTCGAGGTCGTCGGGGGCAGGGGAGCCGATGAACACCTCGAAGGGGTCCGCGGTGTGCGACTCGCTGCGGGCGCCCGGCTCCGGAGCGGCGCCGCGCAGCGGGGTCTGGAGCACGGCGCGCTCGTCGTCGCGCACGAGCAGGCAGACCGTGGACGGTTCGCCGTCGGCGTCGCGGACGCGCAGGTGCGAGGCGTAGACGGGGATGACGCGGCCGTGGGCGCCGCGGACGCCGTAGCTGCCCTCCCAGCGGGAGAGCCGCAGCGCCTCGGCGATGCCGGTGCTGGTGCCCGGGGTGTGCGGCCAGGCCGCGAGGTCCATGAGCGGCTTGCCCACGACCTGCTCGGCGGCGTACCCGAAGAGTTCTCCGGCGTCTTCGTTCCAGGCGGAGATCGCGCCGAGGCGGTCGATCTGGATGACGGCGACGCGGACCCTGCCGTCGGCGATGGGCAGCAGGTCGGCCGGGAGCGAGGGGCCCGCGGTGCGGGTGCCCACGGGGCGGTGGGGCAGGTCGAGCTGGAACCAGACCTGCTTGTGGGTGGGGCTGTAGTCGACGCCCCAGCGGGTGGCGAGCGCGGCGCAGAGCTGGAGGCCGCGGCCGCCCTCGCGGTCCGGGCTGCCCATGTTGACGGAGGACTGCTGAAGCGGGATCTCGCGTTCCGGATAGCGGTCGGAGACCTCGATGCGGACGGCGTCCTCGCTGCGAAGGCACTCGACGTCGGCGGCGGTGCCGGCGTGCACCACGGCGTTGGTGACCAGCTCGCTGGTGAGGACGACGGCGTCGTCGACGATGTCGGAGAACCCCCAGCCCTGGAGGGTGTCGCGCACGAAGGAGCGGGCCGTCGCGACGGAACGCCCGACGGGTTCGAAGGTGGCAGCCGCACGCGCGGTGATCACAGCACTCCTCGTACGAGTATCGACGGCGTCGACAGTGGCGATTGTCTCGACGCCCAGTTCTCCCGAACCCATGGTGCGGCCGCCCCTCCGATGCCCGCTTGTTTCGTGTACCACCGCCCTGGCCGGGCAGGACCGGGGTGGTTGGACAGCCGGATGCAAGGTTACTTACCTTCGCCGTCCATGCTGATGCCGGTCGTCAGTGTTTCCGCCCGGAGGGTGTGCGGACGGTGTGCGAAGCTGCCGAACTGTTATGGCCTGGTTCGGCCATGGTGAAACACTGGGCAAGCTTCATGGGACAGGTCAGAACAACCCGAGCAGTACCGGTCGACCCTTGCGGGAGGGACACAGTGGAGTCTGGCGCAGCGACGCGGGGCACAAACACGCGCGCGAAAGACGGACAGTCCCTGAACAAACAGCGCAAACCGCGCAACGGGACGACGGCTTCGGTGGACGCTGCGGCTCTGAACAGGCTGCTCGCGGCCCTGGTGGCGATGCGGGACGGCAACTTCCGCAAGCGGCTCACGGTCTCCGGCGACGACGTCATGTCGGAGATCGCGGCCGTTTTCAACGAGGTGGCCGACCGGAATCTGCACCTGACGGGCGAGCTTTCGAGGGTGCGGCGCACGGTCGGACGTGAGGGAAAACTCACGGAACGGCTCGAGACCGGAGCGAGCGAGGGCTCCTGGGCCGCCGCGATCGACGCGTCGAACGCGCTCGTAGACGATCTCGTACGACCGGTCTCCGAGGTGGGCCGGGTCCTCTCCGCGGTGGCGGAGGGTGACCTTGAGCAGCGCATGGAGCTGCGGGCGCAGGGTGCCGACGGAAACGGTCATCCGCTGCGCGGGGAGTTCCTGAAGGTCGGGCGGACGGTGAACAACCTCGTCGACCAGCTGTCCACGTTCACGGACGAGGTCACGCGGGTGGCCAGCGAGGTCGGCACCGAGGGCAAGCTCGGCGGGCAGGCCAGGGTGCGCGGGATGTCCGGGTCGTGGAAGGACCTCACGGACTCCGTGAACACCATGGCGTACCGGCTGACCGCCCAGGTGCGGGACATCGCGCTGGTGACGACGGCGGTGGCGAAGGGCGACCTGTCGCGGAAGGTCACCGTCCATGTGGCGGGCGAGATGCTGGAGCTGAAGAACACCGTCAACACGATGGTGGACCAGCTGTCGTCGTTCTCCTCCGAGGTGACGCGCGTCGCCCGGGAGGTCGGCACGGAGGGCGAGCTCGGCGGCCAGGCGCAGGTGCCGGGTGTGGCGGGTGTGTGGAAGGACCTCACCGACTCGGTGAACCTGATGGCCGGCAACCTCACCGCCCAGGTGCGCGGGATCGCCGAGGTCACCACGGCGGTCGCGAGCGGTGACCTGTCCCGGAAGGTGACGGTGAGCGCGCGCGGCGAGGTCGCCCAGCTCGCCGAGACGATCAACCAGATGACCGAGACGCTCCGTACGTTCGCGGACGAGATCACCCGCGTGGCGAACGAGGTCGGGGCCGAGGGCCAGCTCGGCGGTCAGGCCAATGTGCCGGGAGCGGCGGGCACTTGGAAGGACCTGACCGACTCGGTCAACACGGTCTTCCGCAACCTCACCACGCAGGTGCGGGACATCGCGACGGTGACGACGGCGGTCGCGAACGGCGACCTGTCGCAGAAGGTCACCGTCGATGTCGCGGGCGAGATGCTCGAGCTGAAGAACACCGTGAACACGATGGTCGACCAGCTCTCGGCCTTCGGTTCCGAAGTGACGCGGGTGGCGCGGGAGATCGGTGTCGAGGGTGAGCTCGGCGGCCAGGCGCAGGTGCAGGGCGCGGCCGGTACGTGGAAGGACCTCACCGACTCGGTGAACACCGCCTTCCGCAACCTCACCGGACAGGTGCGGAACATCGCCCAGGTGACGACGGCGGTCGCGAACGGCGATCTGTCGCAGAAGGTCACGGTGGACGTCTCCGGAGAGATGCTCCAGCTGAAGAACACCGTGAACACGATGGTGGACCAGCTGTCGTCCTTCGCCGACCAGGTCACGCGGATGGCGCGCGACGTGGGCACCGAGGGCCGCCTCGGCGGTCAGGCCCGGGTGGACGGCGTGAGCGGTACGTGGAAGGACCTCACGGACTCCGTCAACTTCATGGCGGGGAACCTGACGTCGCAGGTGCGTCAGATCGCGCAGGTGACGACGGCCGTGGCGCGCGGTGACCTCTCGCAGAAGATCGAGGTCGACGCGCGCGGCGAGATCCTGGAGCTGAAGAACACCATCAACACGATGGTCGACCAGCTCTCCGCCTTCGCGGACCAGGTGACCCGGGTGGCCCGCGAGGTGGGCACCGAGGGGCGCCTCGGCGGTCAGGCGCAGGTGCCCGGCGTGGCCGGTGTGTGGCGCGATCTGACGGACTCCGTGAACGGCATGGCAGGGAACCTCACCGCGCAGGTGCGGAACATCGCGCAGGTCGCGACCGCGGTGGCCCGCGGTGACCTGTCGCAGAAGATCGACGTGGACGCGCGCGGCGAGATCCTCGAGCTGAAGAACACCCTGAACACGATGGTGGACCAGCTGTCCGCCTTCGCCGAGCAGGTCACGCGGGTCTCCCGCGAGGTGGGCACCGACGGCATCCTGGGCGGTCAGGCCGAGGTCCAGGGCGTCTCGGGCACCTGGAAGGACCTCACGCAGTCCGTGAACGGCATGGCGAACAACCTCACCTTGCAGGTGCGGAACATCGCCGAGGTCACGACGGCCGTCGCCATGGGCGACCTCTCCAAGAAGATCACCGTCGACGCAAAGGGCGAGATCCTCGAACTCGTCACGACCGTCAACACCATGGTCGACCAGCTGTCCTCGTTCGCCGAGCAGGTGACGCGTGTGGCCCGCGAGGTGGGCACGGAGGGCCAGTTGGGCGGCCAGGCGCGCGTGCCGGGTGTCACGGGCATCTGGAAGGACCTGAGCGACAACGTCAACCTGATGGCCAACAACCTGACCAGCCAGGTGCGGAACATCTCCCAGGTCTCGGCGGCGGTCGCCAACGGCGACCTCACCAAGAAGGTCACGGTCGAGGCGCGCGGCGAGGTCGCGCAGCTCGCCGACACGGTGAACACCATGGTGACGACGCTGAGTTCGTTCGCCGACGAGGTCACGCGCGTGGCCCGCGAGGTGGGCACGGACGGCATCCTGGGCGGCCAGGCGCGCGTGCCGGGCGTCTCCGGTACGTGGAAGGACCTCACCGAGTCCGTGAACTCGATGGCGTCCAACCTGACCGGCCAGGTCCGCAACATCGCGATGGTCACCACCGCGATCGCCAAGGGCGACCTGACCAAGAAGATCGACATCGATGCCCGGGGCGAGATCCTGGAGCTCAAGACCACCATCAACACGATGGTCGACCAGCTGTCGTCCTTCGCCGAGCAGGTGACCCGCGTGGCCCGCGAGGTGGGCACCGAGGGCCAGCTGGGCGGTCAGGCACGCGTGCGGGACGTCGACGGCACGTGGCGCGACCTCACCGAGTCCGTGAACGAGATGGCCGGAAACCTGACCCGTCAGGTGCGCGCCATCGCGAAGGTCGCCACCGCGGTGACCCGAGGCGACCTCAACCTGAAGATCGAGGTCGACGCGGCGGGTGAGATCCAGGCCCTCCAGGACAACATCAACACGATGATCGCGAACCTCCGCGACACGACCCTGGCCAACAAGGAGCAGGACTGGCTCAAGGGCAACCTCGCGCGGATCTCCGGCCTGATGCAGGGCCGCCGGGACCTGGAGGACGTCGCCTCGCTGATCATGAGCGAGCTGACGCCCGTCGTCTCCGCGCAGCACGGCGCGTTCTTCCTCGCGATGCCGACGGACGACGCCCAGGACCTCGGGGGCGACCAGGAGGACGCGTACGAACTGCGCATGCTCGGCAGTTACGGCTACTCCATGGGGTCCATGCCGACGTCCTTCCGGCCCGGCGAGACCCTCATCGGGACGGCCGCCAAGGAGCGGCGCACCATCCTCGTGGAGAACGCGCCCTCCGGCTATCTGCGGATCGCGTCCGGCCTCGGTGAGGCGCCGCCCGCGCAGGTCATCGTGTTGCCGGTGCTCTTCGAAGGGACCGTCCTCGGCGTGATCGAGCTGGCTGCCTTCCAGCCCTTCACGCAGATCCAGAAGGACTTCCTCAGCCAGATCGCCGAGATGATCGCGACGAGCGTCAACACGATCAGCGTCAATACGAAGACCGAGGTGCTGCTCAAGCAGTCGCAGAAGCTGACCGAGCAACTGCGCGAGCGCTCCGCGGAGTTGGAGAGCCGGCAGAAGGCGCTCCAGGACTCGAACGCGGAGCTGGAGGAGAAGGCCGAGCTGCTCGCCCAGCAGAACCGTGACATCGAGGTCAAGAACACCGAGATCGAAGAGGCCAGGCAGGTCCTGGAGGAGCGGGCCGAACAGCTCGCGGTCTCGATGCGCTACAAGTCCGAGTTCCTCGCGAACATGTCGCACGAGCTGCGCACACCGCTCAACTCCCTGTTGATCCTCGCCAAGTTGCTCGCGGACAACGCCGACGCGAACCTCACCCCGAAGCAGGTCGAGTTCGCCGAGACGATCCACGGGGCGGGCTCGGACCTGCTGCAGCTGATCAACGACATCCTCGACCTGTCGAAGGTCGAGGCGGGCAAGATGGATGTCTCCCCGACGCGCATCGCACTCGTCCAACTCGTCGACTACGTAGAGGCCACTTTCCGGCCGCTGACCGCCGAGAAGGGCCTCGACTTCTCCGTACGGGTGTCTCCGGAGCTGCCCGCGACGCTGCACACGGACGAACAGCGCCTGCTGCAGGTGCTGCGCAACCTCCTGTCCAACGCGGTGAAGTTCACCGACTCCGGAGCGGTCGAGCTGGTGATCCGGCACGCCAGCAACGACGTGCCCAACGCGATCCGCGAACAGCTCCTGGAAGCCGGTTCGCTGCGCGACGCCGACGCCGACCTGATCGCCTTCTCGGTGACGGACACCGGCATCGGCATCGCGGCCAGCAAGATGCGGGTCATCTTCGAGGCGTTCAAGCAGGCCGACGGCACGACCAGCAGGAAGTACGGCGGCACCGGCCTCGGGCTCTCCATCAGCCGGGAGATCGCACGGCTGCTCGGTGGCGAGATCCACGCGCAGAGCGAGCCGGGCCGCGGCTCCACCTTCACGCTCTATTTGCCGCTGCACCCGAGCGAACTGCCGCCCCAGGGTTACGCCCAGCTGGCGCCCGCGCCGCAGTCGCGCGAGCTGCCCGCCCTGGAGGAGGCGCCCGCGGCCGAGGAAGCGGAGCGGCAGCCGGCACCCCCGGCGCACCGCGAGGAGCCCACGAGCCCTGCCGCGCTGTTCCGCAGGAGGCGCCGTGCCGCGCCCGTCCAGGAGCCCTCGTCGCTGCCGGGACAGCCGGCCCCCGGCGCCCCGGAGGCCCAGCGGACGCAGGAGCCGTGGCCCAACGCGGGCCAGGAGACACCGGTCGCGCCGCGGACCGGTTTCCAGTTCGGCGGCGAGAAGGTCCTGATCGTCGACGACGACATCCGCAACGTCTTCGCGCTCACCAGCGTCCTGGAGCAGCACGGTCTGGCGGTGCTGTACGCGGAGAACGGCCGCGAGGGCATCGAGGTGCTGGAACAGCACGACGACGTGACGGTCGTTCTGATGGACATCATGATGCCGGAGATGGACGGGTACGCGACGACGACGGCGATCCGCAGGATGCCGCAGTTCGCCGGACTCCCGATCATCGCGCTTACCGCGAAGGCGATGAAGGGCGACCGGGAGAAGGCGATCGACTCCGGAGCTTCCGATTACGTCACGAAGCCGGTCGACCCGGATCATCTGTTGTCGGTGATGGAGCAGTGGATGCGCGCTCAGTGACCGAGAACCGGCGTCGTCACACGGAGTTGCTGACAGAGTGTGGCCGAGGTCGTGTAGAACCGCGGTATTCGGGGAACCTTCTGGTCTCCCACCGCGTTTCTGCTACGTGCACAGTGACATCGCGGTGACAGGGTGTGGCGACAAGCGGGGTGCGGCTACGATGACCGGCACAAGGACGGGCGGCGCAAGGGAGTCGTCCCCTGGGGCGGCGCCCGGTGTACCGCCGGGGCGAGGAGGGCGGGCCATGGTGCAGAAGGCCAAGATCCTCCTGGTCGATGACCGGCCGGAGAATCTGCTGGCGCTGGAGGCCATCCTCTCTGCGCTCGATCAGACACTGGTGCGGGCATCGTCCGGGGAGGAAGCGCTCAAAGCACTACTCACGGACGACTTCGCGGTCATTCTGCTGGACGTCCAGATGCCGGGAATGGACGGTTTCGAAACCGCGGCGCACATCAAGCGGCGGGAGCGGACCCGGGACATCCCGATCATCTTCCTCACCGCCATCAACCACGGGCCGCATCACACCTTCCGCGGCTATGCCGCCGGCGCGGTGGACTACATCTCCAAGCCGTTCGACCCGTGGGTGCTGCGCGCGAAGGTGTCGGTGTTCGTCGAGCTGTACATGAAGAACTGCCAACTGCGGGAGCAGGCGGCGCTGCTGCGTCTCCAGCTCGAGGGCGGCGGCAAGGCCGCGGCCGGGGACGCGAAGGAGCCCGCGGGTCTGCTCGCGGAGCTGTCGGCGCGGCTCGCCGCGGTCGAGGAGCAGGCCGAGGCGCTGTCCAAACAGCTCGACGACGAGTCGGCGGACGCGGCGGCGGTCGCCACCGCCGCCCATCTCGAACGCAAACTGACCGGTCTGCGGCGGGCTCTTGACGCCCTGGAGCCGGGCACCGGCAGCGGCGCCCCCTCGGTCCCCTCGCAGAACTGACGCGGCACGGAGCCTCACTGACGAGGTTTCGTGCCGGGTCCACCCGGTGAACCACCGTCAGTTCTCGGCCTCCGCAGGGACGACACGAACGGGTGAAGCAGTAGGCACACGTGTCCACAGTGGTCGGCAACGGTAACCTCACACCCATGGCCTCACGTCAGCCCGCAGCCAAGAAGACGCCCGCGAAGAAGGCGGCCGCGCCGACAAAGGCTCCGGCGAAGAAGGCCGCTGCCAGACCGCCCGCGAAGAAAGCCGTGGCGAAGAAGGCGCCCGCGAAGAAGGCACCGGCCAAGAAGATCGCCGCGAAGCCCGCGCCCAAAGCGGCGCCCAGCCCCACAGGGGGCGTGTACCGGCTCGTGCGCGCCGTCTGGCTGGGCCTGGCGCACGGGGTCGGCGCGATGTTCCGCGGCATAGGACGCGGCGCCAAGGGCCTCGACCCCGCCCACCGCAAGGACGGCCTCGCGCTCCTGCTGCTCGGCCTGGCGCTGATCGTCGCCGCGGGCACCTGGTCGAATCTCCGCGGCCCGGTCGGCGACCTCGTCGAGATCCTGGTGACCGGCGCCTTCGGCCGCCTGGACCTGCTCGTGCCGCTGTTGCTCGGCACCATCGCCGTCCGCCTCATCCGGCACCCGGAGAAGCCCGAGGCGAACGGCCGCATCGTGATCGGTCTGTCCGCCCTCGTCATCGGCGTGCTCGGCCAGGTCCACGTCGCCTGCGGCTCACCGGCCCGCAGCGACGGCATGCAGGCGATAAGGGACGCCGGCGGCCTCATCGGCTGGGGCGCCTCCACCCCCCTGATCTTCACCATGGGCGAGATCCTCGCGGTGCCGCTCCTGGTGCTCCTCACCGTCTTCGGGCTGCTCGTCGTCACGGCGACGCCCGTCAACGCCATCCCGCAGCGGCTGCGGCTGCTCGGCGTCAGGCTCGGCGTGATCCAGCCGGCACCCGAGACCGTCGAGGGCTACGAGGGCTACGAGTACACGGACGACGAGCGCTATGAGGAGCAGTGGCGCGAGGCGCTGCCCGCCCGTCCCTCGCGCCGCCGCGGCCCCGCCCCCGGCCAGTACGACCCCGACCAGGCCGAGGAGCAGGCGCTCTCCACCCGTCGCAGGCCGCGCCGGGCCCCCGTACAGCCGGACATGGACCGGCCGATGGACGCCGTGGACGTGGCCGCCGCCGCGGCGGCCGCCCTGGACGGCGCGGTGATGCACGGCATGCCGCCGTCGCCGCTGGTCGCCGATCTGACGCAGGGCGTGTCGGGGGAGCGGGAACAGCGCGAGGAGCGGGAGCAGACGGCCCCTGTACCGACCGCGCGCGCCACGGACGCGCCGGTGCCCGGCAAGCTCAAGAAGAAGCCGCAGAAGCCCGCTGACGGCGCCGACAGGGCGGGCGGCGCCTCCGGACCCGTACCGGACCTCACCAAGGCCGCGCCCGAGCCCGAGCGCGAGCTGCCGCCGCGCGCCGAGCAGCTGCAGCTCGCCGGGGACATCACCTACGCGCTTCCCTCGCTCGACCTCCTGGAGCGGGGTGGCCCGGGCAAGACCCGCAGCGCCGCCAACGACGCGGTCGTGCACTCGCTGACGAACGTCTTCACCGAGTTCAAGGTCGACGCGGCCGTCACCGGCTTCACGCGCGGCCCGACCGTCACGCGCTACGAGATCGAGCTCGGCCCCGCCGTGAAGGTCGAGAAGATCACGGCACTGGCCAAGAACATCGCGTACGCGGTCGCCTCCCCGGACGTCCGGATCATCTCGCCCATCCCCGGCAAGTCCGCGGTCGGCATCGAGATCCCGAACACCGACCGCGAGATGGTCAACGTCGGCGACGTGCTGCGCCTCGCGGACGCGGCCGAGGACGACCACCCCATGCTCGTCGCGCTCGGCAAGGACGTCGAGGGCGGCTACGTCATGGCGAACATGGCGAAGATGCCGCACATCCTGGTCGCCGGTGCCACGGGATCCGGCAAGTCGTCCTGCATCAACTGCCTGATCACGTCGATCATGATAAGAGCGACGCCCGAGGACGTCCGGATGGTCCTCGTCGACCCCAAGCGCGTCGAGCTCACCGCGTACGAGGGCATCCCGCACCTGATCACGCCGATCATCACCAACCCCAAGCGGGCCGCCGAGGCGCTCCAGTGGGTCGTACGCGAGATGGATCTGCGCTACGACGACCTCGCGGCGTTCGGCTACCGACACATCGACGACTTCAACCAGGCCGTCCGCGAGGGCAAGCTCAAGACGCCCGAGGGCAGTGAGCGGGAGCTCCAGCCCTATCCGTACCTGCTGGTGATCGTCGACGAGCTCGCCGACCTGATGATGGTCGCGCCGCGCGACGTCGAGGACTCGATCGTGCGCATCACGCAGCTCGCGCGCGCGGCCGGCATCCACCTGGTGCTCGCCACCCAGCGGCCCTCCGTGGACGTCGTGACCGGCCTGATCAAGGCGAACGTGCCGTCGCGGCTCGCCTTCGCGACCTCCTCGCTCGCCGACAGCCGCGTCATTCTCGACCAGCCCGGTGCGGAGAAGCTCATCGGAAAGGGTGACGGCCTGTTCCTGCCGATGGGGGCGAACAAGCCCGTCCGTATGCAGGGCGCGTTCGTCACCGAGGACGAGATCCACGCGGTCGTGCAGCACTGCAAGGACCAGATGGCGCCCGTCTTCCGGGACGACGTCACCGTCGGCACCAAGCAGAAGAAGGAGATCGACGAGGACATCGGCGACGACCTCGACCTGCTGTGCCAGGCCGCTGAACTGGTGGTATCCACCCAGTTCGGGTCCACGTCCATGCTGCAGCGCAAGCTGCGCGTCGGCTTCGCCAAGGCCGGCCGGCTGATGGACCTGATGGAGTCCCGCTCCATCGTCGGGCCCAGCGAGGGCTCCAAGGCGCGTGACGTTCTTGTGAAACCTGACGAACTGGACGGAGTGCTCGCCGTGATCCGCGGGGAGGCTCAGCCATAAGGGTGGGAGAGGCTCACCCATAAGGGATCGACAGGCAACCGTTTCCTCTCGACACACGTCAAGTTGAGGAAGAGAAGAGCACGATGTCCCACCATCAGGATGTCCGGCCATTCTGATGGCGTACAAAGTCCGTCCGTCCGGTTGCCCCACCCTTTCAAGACCCGCCTAAACTGAACCTCCGGCAGGTGGCTACACGCTCGAAAGGCGCCCCCGTGTCCATCGGTAACTCCCCTGAAGACGACCGACCTTCGGACGACCGCCTCGACCGCCCCGACCACGTCGCGGACGGCCCTGACCATGCCGCGGAGAACATCCCGGCAGACGAGACCCGGACCGGCGAACAGCAGGCGGCCGAGCGCCCCTCGATCGGCCGTGTCCTGCAGCAGGCCCGTGTCGCCTCCGGCCAGACCGTCGACGAAGTCAGCTCCTCCACGCGCGTGCGCATCCCGATCGTGCACGCGATCGAACAGGACGACTTCTCCCGGTGCGGCGGCGACGTGTACGCCCGCGGCCACATCAGGACGCTGGCGCGCGCCGTCGGACTCGATCCGGCCCCGCTGATCGCGCAGTACGACGAGGGCCACGGCGGCCGTCCGCCCGCGCCCACGCCGGCGGCGCCCCTCTTCGAGGCCGAGCGCATCCGCTCCGAGCCGCGCAGGCCGAACTGGACCGCCGCCATGGTCGCCGCGATCGTCGCGGTGATCGGCTTCGTCGGCTTCACCGCGTTCAGCGGCGACGACGGCGACGACGGTTCGAAGGCGGTGGCCGAGGGCTCCGCCCCCGCGAGCACCAAGCCCGCGGAGAAGCCGAAGCCCAGCAAGCCCGCCAAGCCCGCCGACCCCAAGCCCGACCCGTCGGACAGCGCCATCGCCGGTGTCCCGCGCGACAAGGTCACCGTCAAGGTCGACGCCGCGGACGGCCGCAGCTGGATCTCGGCCAAGGACCACAGCGGGCGCACCCTCTTCGACGGCGTCCTGGAGCAGGGCCAGGACAAGACGTTCCAGGACAAGCAGAAGATCGACCTCGTCCTCGGCGACGCGGGCGCGATCAACCTGTACGTGAACGGAAAGCCGGTCGAGAACGAATTCGAGCCCGGCACGGTGGAGCGCCTCAGCTACACGAAGGGCGACCCCCAAGCAGGCTGACCGGCCCCCTGAAGGGTGCTGACAAGCCGCCGACCAGCAGAGCTCCACGAGACACGGTGACGGGCGGGTGACGTACCGGCGGCCGGTGGCGGACCGGCCGGTAACCCTCGCGGCCGGTGCCGAGGCGCGGACGAAGTAGTCTTGAGACCATGCCTGAACGCCGCACCGTCGCCCTTGTCACTCTTGGCTGCGCCCGTAACGAGGTGGACTCGGAGGAGCTCGCAGGCCGCTTGGAGGCGGATGGCTGGCAGCTCGTCGAGGACGCCGAGGACGCGGATGTCGCCGTCGTCAACACCTGCGGCTTCGTCGAAGCCGCCAAGAAGGACTCCGTCGACGCCCTCCTCGAAGCCAATGACCTGAAGGGCCACGGCAAGACCCAGGCCGTCGTCGCGGTCGGCTGCATGGCCGAGCGGTACGGCAAGGAGCTCGCCGACGCGCTGCCCGAGGCCGACGGCGTGCTCGGCTTCGACGACTACTCCGACATCTCCAACCGCCTGAACACCATCCTCAGCGGTGGCAGTGTCGAGGCCCACACCCCGCGTGACCGGCGCAAGCTGCTGCCGATCAGCCCCGCCGAGCGACAGGCCGCCGGAGCCGGGGTCGCCCTGCCCGGGCACGCCCCCGCGGAGGCGCCGCAGGACCTGCCCGAGGGCGTCGCGCCCGCGTCGGGACCGCGCGCCCCGCTGCGCCGCCGCCTCGGCAGCAGCCCCGTCGCCTCGGTGAAGCTGGCCTCCGGCTGCGACCGGCGCTGCTCGTTCTGCGCCATTCCTTCCTTCCGCGGCTCCTTCATCTCGCGCCGCCCCTCCGACGTCCTCGGTGAGACCCGCTGGCTCGCCGAGCAGGGCGTCAAGGAGGTCATGCTCGTCTCCGAGAACAACACCTCGTACGGCAAGGACCTCGGCGACATCCGGCTCCTGGAGACGCTCCTGCCCGAGCTGGCCGCCGTCGACGGCATCGAGCGGGTGCGCGTCAGTTACCTGCAGCCCGCCGAGATGCGGCCCGGCCTCATCGACGTCCTCACGTCGACGGAGAAGGTCGCCCCGTACTTCGACCTGTCCTTCCAGCACTCCGCGCCCGGCGTGCTGCGCGCCATGCGCCGCTTCGGGGACACCGACCGCTTCCTGGAGCTCCTGGACACCATCAGGAGCAAGGCGCCGCAGGCCGGCGTGCGCTCCAACTTCATCGTGGGCTTCCCCGGCGAGAGCGAGTCGGACCTCGCGGAGCTGGAGCGGTTCCTGACCGGCGCACGCCTGGACGCCATCGGCGTCTTCGGGTACTCCGACGAGGAGGGCACCGAAGCGGCCACGTACGACCAGAAGCTCGACCAGGACGTCGTCGACGCGCGGCTCGCGCACATCGCGCGGCTCGCCGAGGAGCTCACCTCGCAGCGTGCCGACGAGCGGCTCGGCGAGACCGTCGAGGTCCTCGTCGAGTCCCTCGACGAGGAGGAGGGCCCGCTCGGCAGAGCCGCGCACCAGGCCCCCGAGACGGACGGCCAGATCCGCCTGACGGGCGCCGCGGCCGATGACGGGCTGCAGGTCGGCCGTATGGTCGTGGCAAAGGTCGTCGGCACGGAGGGCGTGGACTTGGTGGCTGAGTGTCTCGAGGAGGCCGGCAGATGACCGGTGTCCCGGCATCCGCGGGCGGCTCCGGCGCGCAGGGCGCTTCGAGCGCCAAGCCGGTGCGCGGCGGAAAGCTGGGCGCCGCGGCGGTCGATCAGGCCAGCCTGTGGAACGTCGCGAACCTGCTGACCATGCTGCGGCTGCTGCTCGTGCCCGGCTTCGTGATGCTGCTGCTCGGCAACGGAGGGTACGACCCGGCCTGGCGCTCGTTCGCCTGGGCCGCCTTCGCCGTCGCCATGATCACCGACCTCTTCGACGGCCACTTGGCGCGCACGTACAACCTGGTCACGGACTTCGGGAAGATCGCCGACCCCATCGCCGACAAAGCGATCATGGGCGCCGCGCTGATCTGTCTGTCCTGGCTCGGCGACCTGCCCTGGTGGGTGACGGGAGTGATTCTCGGGCGCGAGCTCGGGATCACGCTGCTGCGTTTCTGGGTGATCCGTTACGGGGTCATTCCGGCCAGCCGCGGCGGAAAGATGAAGACGCTGGCGCAGGGCACCGCCGTCGGGATGTACGTTCTCGCCCTGACCGGCCCGCTCGCCAGCCTGCGGTTCTGGGTGATGGCGGTCGCCGTGGTGCTGACCGTGGTGACCGGGCTCGACTATGTGAAGCAGGCCGTCGTGCTGCGCAGGCAGGGCATGGCCGAGGCGCGTGCGGCGGCCGCTGAGTCCGCCCGGGAGGCCGCGAAGTGACGTTCCCCGGGGTCTCGGGCGCTGAGCTGTCGGTGCAGTCGGTGCAGTCGGTGCAGTCGGTGCAGTCAATGCAGTCGGCCGGTGAGCTGCCGGCGAGCGCACTGGTGCGTCTGCTCGCCGCGCGCGGCGAGACGCTCGCCGTCGCCGAGTCGCTGACCGGGGGCCTGGTGGCCGCCGAGATCACGTCGGTGCCCGGGGCCTCGAAGGTCTTCCGGGGGTCCGTGACCGCTTACGCCACGGAGCTGAAGCGGGACGTGCTCGGGGTCGACGGCACTCTGCTGGACGAGCGCGGTGCGGTGGATCCCGAGGTCGCGCGGCAGATGGCGGACGGTATCCGCGAGGTGCTCGGCGCGGACTGGGGACTGGCGACCACCGGGGTCGCCGGGCCCGACCCGCAGGACGGACAGCCGGTCGGAACGGTGTATGTGGCGATTTCGGGGCCGGATATCGCGGTTTCGAGGCCGGAAACCGTGGTTACCGAGTCAGAAGTCGAAAGCATGCGCGGTTACGCCGATGGCGGACCGCGTGGGAAAGTTGCCGCCCTGCGGTTGAACGGTGACCGTTCGGAAATCCGTATGGAGAGTGTACGGAGCGTGCTCACGTTGCTTCTCGAGCAGCTATCCGGAGAACGTGCCGAGAATGGGCGGGCACAGGATACGGAACAGAACGGGGGGAATTGATGTTTGCAGCCCTGAGTGAACACGACATCGCTCCCCGCACGGCCGCCGCGCAAGGCGGTACGGTGGGGCGTGAAGGATGCGGCTACGCGGTCCGAGGAGGGAGCCACCGATGATTCTGCTCCGTCGCCTGCTGGGTGACGTGCTGCGTCGGCAGCGCCAGCGCCAGGGCCGTACTCTGCGCGAAGTCTCCTCGTCCGCCCGAGTCTCGCTCGGCTATCTCTCCGAGGTGGAGCGGGGGCAGAAGGAGGCTTCCTCCGAGCTGCTTTCCGCGATCTGCGACGCGCTTGACGTACGGATGTCCGAGCTCATGCGTGAAGTGAGCGACGAACTGTCGCTCGCCGAGCTGGCTGAGTCTGCAGCAGCAGTCCCCGAGCCGGTGCGCGCACCGGTTCGCTCGATGCTCAATTCCGTCTCCGTGGCCGGAGTGCCACCGGAACGGGTCACGATCAAGGCACCCGCGGAGGCGGTCGACGTCGTCGCCGCGTGACGCGGCGCTGCCCTGAGCAGCTCCGAAGTGTGTGGAAGCCCCTGCCGGGTACCCGGTAGGGGCTTCTGCGTCGTATGAGCAGAGGTTTTCGTGTTTTACGTGTTGTGCCGAGGTGGTACCCGAGGGGCTGGATGGCCCCGAATCGACCTATTTGCAGCTTTTATGCCATGGTTGGTGGGGATTTACCTCATTCGCTCGTGAGTTGGAGGAGACAGATGTACGCCGTGAAGAGCCCGCTGTCCGAGGGAGATCTGAAGACGGTCTCCGAGGCCCTGCAGGGCGCACTCGTGGACCTCGTCGACCTGTCCCTGGTGGCCAAGCAGATCCACTGGAACGTGGTCGGCCCGCGCTTCCGCTCCGTGCACCTGCAGCTCGACGACGTCGTCGACACGGCCAGGCAGCACTCCGACACCGTCGCGGAGCGCGCCTCCACGCTCGGCGTCTCGCCGGACGGGCGCGCGGCGACCGTGTCGCAGAGCAGCGGGATCGGAAAGGTCCCCGAGGGCTGGGTCAAGGACGTGGACGCGGTCGGGACGCTCGTGGACGCGCTGGGTGCGGTCATCACCCGGATGCGGGAACGCATCGACGCGACCGGTGAGGCGGACCCGGTCACCCAGGACATCTTCATCCAGATCTCGGCCGATCTGGAGAAGCACCACTGGATGTTCCAGGCCGAGAACAGCTGACGCGTTCGGCACGCCCCGGCCGGGAATGCAATCGGCCGGGGCGTGCTGTGTGAGGGCGTCTGGTGGGCGAGGCGGCTGGTGGGTGAGGCGTTTGCTGAGCGAGGCGTCTGCTGGGTGAGGCGTTTGCTGGGTGAGGCGTCTTCTGTGGGGCGGTCCGCCGTTCGTGCGCTGTGGGCCGGTCTCGTGCTCGGTTTCGTGCTTCCGGCGCCGCGAGTACGCCCTCCCGGGGAGTGAACCCCTGCGTTTAGCGTCGACCTCGCGTTGGGCGGGAGGTGGCATCTGTGGCAGCCGTGAGCGGGAGGACCGTGACATGGCGGGCCGTGCGATGGGTGTCTGTCCTGGCGCTCGGCGCGTTGTGGTGGTGGGGCGTGCTGAGACTGGCCTTCGCGCCCGATGCCGGGGTGCTGGAGGGGGCGGTCGCGGCCGGCGGATGGGGATTGAGCGTGCTCCCCGTGCACTGTGTGCCGAAGGCGCGCGCCGAGGGCGAGGTGGCGGCGGCCAGGCATGGTGGCAGGCGGCAGGTTCCCTCCGTAGCCGCCGGGACGTCGGACGGAGGGCGGTGGTGGCCCTGGGGCACGAGGACGCGTGCCGGCGCTACCAAGGCATGGCGACGCCGCCGTTGGGGCGGAGGATCTGGCCCGTCGTGAAGGACGCGGCGTCGGACGCCAGGTGCAGCACGGCGTGAGCGATGTCGTCCGGTTCGCCGACGCGGCCGAGGGGTGACATGCGCTCCATGAGTCCCTCGGTGTGGCGCTGGGCCTGTGCGTGGTTCTGGTCCTGAGTGTCGTGCCGGGCCGTCATGGGCGTGCGGATCCAGCCCGGTGCGACGGCGTTGACGCGGATGCCGTGCGGGCCGACCTCCGTGGCCAGGGTCTTGGTGAGCTGGACGACGGCCGCTTTGGACGCGCCATAGCAGAGGAGGCCGGGGCCGCCGGTGTCGACGGCGCCCGAGGCCATGGTGACGATGCTGCCGCCGGATCCTGCCTCGATCATGACGCGGGCCGCGGCCCGGCAGGCGTACAGGACGCCCTTGAAGTTGATGTCCAGGACGCGGTCGAGGTCTTCGTCGCGGGTCTCCAGGACTGTGCTGTTGTGCATGACGCCGGCGATGGCGGCGAGGATGTCGAGGCGGGGGATCTGGGGGGCGGCTGTGTCGGCCGGTGTGGCTGTGGAGATCGTTGCCGCTGCCGTGATGGCCTGTTCGACCTGTGTTCTGTCGGCCACGTCCAAGGGGTGGGTGTGTGCGGTGCCGCCTGCCGCCTTGATGTGGGTGGCGGTCTCGTGGAGGCCCTGCTCGTCCCGGTCGGCGCAGTGGACGGTGGCGCCCGCCTCCGCGAGGAGCAGGGCCGTCGCACGCCCGATGCCGCTGGCGGCGCCGGTGACGAAAGCGGTGCGTCCGGTGAGGTCGTACGCCTTGACGGGCATGACGGGACGGTACGGCTATTTCTGACGGAGCGTCAACTAGGCGGTGTGGGTGCGGGGTTGTCGGGAAGGCTACTGGGTCGGGCCGCGCTGGCAGGTGGGGCACCAGTAGGTGGGGCGGCTGCGGGAGCCGTCGCCCTGCTCGCCGACGCGGATCGGGGTGCCGCAGCGCATGCAGGGACGGGGCGCGCGCCCGTACACGAAGAGGCGCTGGCCGTTGACGTCGCGGCCCGTGGTGGTGCGGGAGGGCCGGTTGCGATTGGCTTCCAGGAGCTTCTTGGAGAGGGCGGGGAGTCGGGCGGCCTTTTCCTCGGGGAGCTCGCCGATCGGGAGCCACGGGGTGACGCCCAGGATGAAGCAGATCTCGCTCTTGAAGACGTTGCCGATGCCCGCGAGATTGCGCTGGTCCAGAAGGGCCTCGCCGAGAGGTCGCTCAGGTGCGGCCAGGAGGTTGCTCAGGGCGCGCTCCGGGTCCCAGTCGGGGCCGAGGAGGTCGGGGCCCAAGTGGCCGACGGCCTTGTCCTCGTCGGTGGTGCGGAGCAGTTCGAGGACGGGCAGGCGGTAGCCGACGGCGGTGCGCTCGGCGGTGCCGAGGATCGCCCGGATCTGGTGCCCGGGGCCGCCGCGCCACCGCTCACCGGGGTCGAACAGCCGCCAGGAGCCGTCCATCCGGAGGTGCGAGTGCAGGGTGAGGCCGCCCTCGATGCGGGTGAGGAGGTGCTTTCCGCGCGGGGTGACGTCCAGGACGGTGCGCCCGGTGAGGTCGACCGTCGCGAGCTTGGGCACGCGGAGGTCGGAGCGCGTGAGGATGTGCCCGGCGAGGGCGGAGTCCAGGCGCCGGGCCGCCTGGTGGATGGTGTCACCTTCGGGCATGGGTCCAGGGTGGCATGGAGGGGGCGCGAGTGCCGGGGCTCGGGTACCGGGGCGCGAGTGCGGGTGTCGGTGCGCGCCTGGGTGCGGGTGTCGGTGCGCGCCTGGGTGCGGGTGACGGTGCGTGCGTGGGTGCGGGTGAGGGTGCCCGCGCGGGTGCGCTCGTGATGTGCGTCGTCACGCGCGCAGGCGGAGGCCGCGTGGGGTGGCGTGGAAGCCGGCTCCTTCCAGGAGAGGGGCGAAGGGGGACGTCAGGGCGGCGGAGCCGTTCACCCGCTCCACGGTGACCGTGCCGAGGGAACCCGCTCGGGCGGCCGCGGCCAGCGCTTCGGCGGCGGCGTGCAGCCTGGGGTCGTCGGCGACCGGGTTCTCCGGAGTGGCGGGCCAGGCCAGCAGTGTCTTGCCGCCGCGCTCCATGTAGAGCGTCAGCTCGCCGTCGACGAGGATGACGAGGGAGCCCGCCTTGCGGCCGGGTTTGTGACTCGCGCCGTTCGGTGGCTCGGGCCAGGGCAGGGCTGCCCCGTACGCGTTGGCAGGGTCCGCGGCGGCCAGGACGACGGCGGCCTGGGCGTCGGAGGGGCGTGAACCGTCCGTACGATCCCGGGCGTTCGCCGTGGCGCGCAGGCGGTCCACCGCGCCGTCCATCGCGAACTGTGCTGCGCCAAGGCCCTCGACGACATAGCCGCGGCGCGCCTGCCCGCTGTCCTCGAAGGCCGACAGGACGCGGTACGTCGCCGAGAAGCCGCCCTCGACCCCTTCGGCCGCCACCGCGCCGCGGGTCACCACGCCGTGCCGGTCCAGGAGGGCGCGGGCCAGGGCGTGGGCGCGCAGGGTCGGGTCGGGCTCGCGGGAGGGGAGCAGCGACCAGCGGCCCGCGACGGTGGGAGGGCCGCTGCGGGAGGCGGTGCGGGCGGCCGCGGTGAGGCTTCCGTACCGCCCGCGCGGGGTGCTGCGCTTGGCGCGGTGGGCTGTGGCTCCCGCGGTGCGGCCGGAGCCGAGGAGGGAGCGCATCGGGCCGAGTGTGTCGTTCGTGAGGAGGCCCGACCAGGCCAGCTCCCAGATGGCGTCGGCCAGCTGTGGATCCAGGGCGTCCGGGTGGGTGGTGGCGCGGACCTGGTCGGCGATCTGGCGGAAGAAGAGGCCGTATCCCCCGGAGAGGGTGTCCAGGACCGACTGGTGCAGGGCGGTGAGCTCCAAGGGGTGTGGGGGAGGCAGGAGCAGGGGCGCGGTGTCGGCCAGGTAGAGGGAGACCCAGCCGTCCTTGCCCGGCAAGGAGCCCGCGCCGGCCCAGATGACCTCGCCGGCCGCGGTCAGCTCGTCGAGCATGGCCGGGTGGTAGCCCGAGACGCGCGAAGGGAGCACGAGCTTCTCGAGCGCGGAGGCGGGGACGGTGGCGCCCTGGAGCTGTTCGACGGCGCGTGCCAGGCCGTCGATGCCGCGCAGGCCGTGTCCGCTCAGGTTCTGCCACTGGGGCAGGAACTGGGCGAGCGCGGCCGGCGGCACCGGCTCCAGCTCGTGCCGCAGGGCTGCCAGGGAGCGGCGGCGCAATCGGCGCAGTACCGCGGCGTCGCACCACTCCTGGCCGATGCCCGCCGGGTGGAACTCCCCCTGCACCACGCGGCCGTTCGCCGCGAGGCGTTGCAGGGCGCCCTCCGTGACCGCCGCTCCCAGGCCGAAGCGGGCGGCGGCGGTGGCGGACGTGAACGGGCCGTGCGTCCGCGCGAAGCGGGCGAGGAGGTCGCCGAGAGGGTCCTTGACGGGCTCGGTGAACGCCTCGGGGACGCCTACGGGCAACGCCGTGCCGAGGGCGTCGCGCAGCCGGCCCGCGTCCTCGATCGCCGCCCAGTGGTCCGCGCCGGCGATGCGGACCCGGATCGCGCGGCGGGCGGCCGCGAGCTCCTCGGCCCAGCCCGGCTCGGCGCCGCGCTCGGCCAACTCCTCCCCGGTGAGCGGCCCGAGGAGCCGCAGCAGGTCGGCGACGCCTTCGGGGTCCTTGACGCGGCGGTCTTCGGTACGCCACTGAAGCTCCTGCTCCAGCTCCGTCAGGACGTCCGCGTCGAGCAGCTCGCGCAGCTCCGCCTGGCCGAGCAGCTCCGCGAGCAGCCGGGAGTCCAGGGAGAGTGCCGCCGCGCGCCGCTCGGCGAGGGGGGAGTCGCCCTCGTACAGGAACTGGGCGACGTACCCGAACAGGAGGGAGCGGGCGAAGGGGGAGGGCTCGGGCGTGGTCACCTCGACGAGGCGGACGCTGCGGGCCTCGATGTCGCCCATCAGCTCCGTCAGTCCCGGTACGTCGAAGACGTCCTGGAGGCACTCCCTGACCGCTTCGAGGACGATGGGGAACGAGCCGTACTCGCTGGCGACCTCCAGGAGCTGGGCGGCGCGCTGGCGCTGCTGCCACAGCGGGGTGCGCTTGCCGGGGCTGCGGCGCGGCAGCAGCAGCGCGCGGGCGGCGCATTCGCGGAAGCGCGAGGCGAACAGTGCCGAGCCGCCCACCTGGTCGGTGACGATCTGGTTGACCTCGCCCTTGTCGAAGATCACGTCGCCGGCGCTGACCGGGGCCTTCTCCGCGTCGTACTCCACAGGGGGCGCGGTGGGCTCTTGGTCGAGCAGGTCGAAACCCATCAGGTCGGCGTCGGGCAGCCGCAGCACGATGCCGTCGTCGGCGTGCATGACCTGTGCGTCCATGCCGTACCGCTCGGTGAGGCGGGCGCCGAGGGCGAGGGCCCACGGGGCGTGCACCTGGGCTCCGAAGGGGGAGTGCACGACGACCCGCCAGTCGCCCAGCTCGTCGCGGAACCGCTCGACGACGATCGTGCGGTCGTCCGGGATGTGCCCGCAGGCCTCGCGCTGCTCCGCGAGGTACGCCAGGACGTTGTCCGCGGCCCAGGAGTCCAGGCCCGTGGCGAGGAGCCGCCCGCGCGCGTCCTCCTGGGAGAGCGCGCCGACTTCTCGGAGGAACGCGCCCAGAGCGCGGCCCAGCTCCAGCGGGCGGCCCAGCTGGTCGCCCTTCCAGAAGGGGAGGCGGCCCGGGACGCCGGGGGCGGGGGAGACGAGCACCCGGTCGCGCGTGATGTCCTCGATGCGCCAAGAGCTCGTGCCGAGCGTGAAGACGTCGCCCACCCGGGACTCGTACACCATCTCCTCGTCGAGCTCTCCGACCCGGCCGCCGCCCTTCTTGGGGTCGGCGCCCGCGAGGAAGACTCCGAAGAGGCCCCGGTCGGGGATGGTGCCTCCGGAGGTGACCGCCAGGCGCTGCGCCCCCGGCCGCCCGGTGACCGTGCCCGCCACGCGGTCCCAGACCACGCGCGGACGCAGTTCGGCGAACGCGTCGGAGGGATAGCGCCCCGCGAGCATGTCCAGGACCGCCGTGAACGCGGACTCCGGAAGCGAGGCGAAGGACGCCGCCCGGCGGACCACCGCCAGCAGGTCGTCGACCTGCCAGGTGTCGAGCGCGACCATCGCCACCAGCTGCTGGGCCAGCACGTCCAGCGGGTTGGCCGGGATGCGGAGGGACTCGATGGAGCCGGTGCGCATCCGCTCCGTGACGACGGCGGCCTGGACCAGGTCTCCGCGGTACTTCGGGAAGACGACTCCCGTGGAGACAGCGCCCACTTGGTGTCCCGCCCGGCCCACGCGCTGCAGCCCGGAGGCCACCGACGGCGGCGACTCGACCTGCACGACCAGGTCGACCGCGCCCATGTCGATGCCCAGCTCCAGGCTGGACGTGGCGACGACGGCCGGCAGCCTGCCCGCCTTCAGGTCCTCCTCGACCTGTGCGCGCTGCTCCTTGGAGACGGAGCCGTGGTGGGCGCGGGCCAGGAGCGGCGGGGCGCCCTTGGCGGCACCCGACTCGGCCATCAGCTCCGCCGGGGAGTGGTCTTCGGGGAGTGCTTCGCCGGTCGCTCTCTCGTACGCGATCTCGTTGAGCCGGTTGCAGAGGCGCTCGGCCAGGCGGCGGGAGTTGGCGAACACGATCGTCGAGCGATGGGCCTGCACGAGGTCGGTGATGCGCTCCTCGACATGCGGCCAGATCGACGGGCGCTCCGCCTCGGCCCCCGCGCCGTCCTTGGAGTCACTGGCCGGGGACCCGCCCAGCTCCCCCAGATCCTCCACAGGAACGACCACCGACAGGTCGAACTCCTTGCCGGACGGCGGCTGGACGATCTCGACCTTGCGCTTGGGGGACAGATAGCGCGCCACCTCGTCGACCGGGCGCACCGTCGCTGACAGGCCGATGCGGCGCGCGGGCTTCGGAAGCACCTCGTCGAGCCGCTCCAGGGACAGGGCGAGATGGGCGCCGCGCTTGGTGCCCGCGACCGCGTGCACCTCGTCGAGGATCACTGTCTCGATGCCGGTCAGCGCGTCCCGCGCGGCCGACGTGAGCATCAGGAAGAGCGACTCGGGCGTGGTGATCAGGATGTCCGGTGGGCGGGTCGACAGGGCCCGGCGCTCGGCGGGCGGGGTGTCACCCGAGCGGATGCCGACCCGCACCTCGGGCTCGGGCAGGCCGAGCCGCACCGACTCCTGGCGGATGCCGGTCAGGGGGCTGCGCAGATTGCGCTCCACGTCGACCGCGAGGGCCTTCAGCGGTGACACGTACAGCACCCGGCAGCGCTTCTTCGGGTCGGCGGGCGGCGGTGTCGAGGTCAGCTGGTCGAGCGCGGCGAGGAACGCGGCCAGGGTCTTCCCGGAGCCCGTGGGCGCGACGACCAGCACGTCGGAACCCTCGGAGATGGCGTGCCACGCCCCGGCCTGCGCGGAGGTGGGCGCGGAGAAGGCCCCCGTGAACCAACCGCGGGTCGCGGGGGAGAATCCGGCTAGGGCGCTGGGGGCGCCGGGCGCACTGGACGCGGAGCTGACCATGCCCCCATCGTGCACCCCACCACTGACATCGGCGCCGACCTGCGGAAAAGAGGTTGCGTGCCCGTCGCAGAATGGGTGCATGGCGGGTGCGGTGGGGCAGGCGCGGGGTGGGGGCGGGGCGGGTTCGGCGGAGCAGACCCGGAGTGGGGAGGGGGCAGGCTCGGCTGGGCAGGCGCGGCATGGGGCCGAGACGGGTCCGGCGGAGCAGGCGCGGCATTGGCGGTACGCGGAGCTGCCGGGCGTCGACCTCCTGCGGGCGCACTACATCCGCAGGACGTTCGTGCGGCACACCCACGAGCACTTCGTCATCGCCGGGATCGCCGAGGGCGTCGACGTCTTCCGGCACAGCGGGGCCGACCGGCACGCGGGCCCGGGAACCCTCGCCCTGATCAACCCCGACACCCCGCACACGGGCCGGGCCGGCGCGCCCGACGGCTGGCGCTACGGGGCGGTCTACCCCGCGCCGGAGGTGGTCGCCGCCATCGCGGCGGAGACGACGACCCTTCGGGGTGCGCCCGGATTCGTCCGCCCGGTGCTCGACGATCCGTACTCCGTGGCGCTCGTGCACCGCGTGCTGCGCGCGGCGGAGGACGGCAACGCCCTCGCTGCCGACACGCTGTTGCGGGTGGCGGTGACCCGGCTGCTGCGCCTCAACGGCGGGCCCCTGCCGCAGCGCACCGTGCGCACGGCGGGTGCGAGGACGGCGGCACGCGCGCGTGCCGTCCTGGAGGACAGCCTCGCGGACCCGCCGAGTCTGGAGCGGCTCGCCACCGACCTCGGCACCAGCCCCTTCGCCCTGCTGCGCGCGTTCCGGGACACGTACGGCATGCCGCCGCACGCCTGGCTCACCGACGCGCGGGTGCGCCGGGCCCGGCACCTCCTCGACGCGGGCACGGCGCCCGCCGACGCGGCCGTCGCCGTGGGCTTCACCGACCAGCCGCACCTCAACCGGCACTTCACCCGGATCGTGGGGGTGCCCCCAGGGGCGTATCAGCGCGAGCGCAAGAACGTACAAGACCCGGTAGTGGGGCCGCTCATAACGTCCGGGGCGTGGCAGAACAGACGCCCGCGGCGGGCCTAGACGCATCAGACAGCACGTGCATACGCGCACAAGAACAGCTCAGTCCTCCGGAGGAGAGCGGCGCACTTCCGGAGGAACCGGGCACACCCCTGGAGAAACCCGACGCAGCCGTCGTCCGTGACGCGCTCGGCGTCGGGGTCGCCGTCGGACTCTCCGGCTTCGCCTTCGGAGTGACCTCTGCGGGCAGCGGCCTCACCCTGCTCCAGACCTGCGCGCTGAGTCTTTTCGTGTTCACCGGTGCGTCGCAGTTCGCCCTGGTGGGGGCGCTCGCCGGCGGCGGGAACCCGTTCACGGCCGCCGCGGGCGCCTTCTTCCTCGGAGTGCGCAACGCGTTCTACGGGCTGCGCCTCTCGCAGCTGCTCGCCCTGCCCCGCGCGGTCCGGCCGTTCGCCGCGCACTGGGTCATCGACGAGACCGCGGCCGTCGCCCTGGCCCAGCCCACGCGGCGCAGCGCCCGCATCGGCTTCACCGTCACCGGGCTCAGCCTCTACGCGCTCTGGAACCTCACCACGCTGCTCGGCGCGCTGGGCGCCGAGGCGATCGGCGACACCGACGCGTGGGGGCTCGACGCGGCCGGTCCCGCGGTCTTCCTCGCGCTGCTCGCGCCGATGCTGCGTACCTCTACGGAGCGTGCCGCCGCGTGCGGCGCCGTGATTCTCGGGCTGGGCCTGCTGCCGGTACTGCCCGCGGGCGTGCCTGTCCTGGTTGCTGCTCTCGCCGTGCCGATCGTCCTCTACGTAGAGGGCCGACGGGCCCGCCACCACGCGCGGAGGGAGGACCGGTGAACGTCTGGATCGCCATCGGAGCGACCTTCGTCAGCTGCTACCTCGTCAAGCTCGCCGGGCTGCTGGTACCCGCGGGCGTGTTGGAGCGACCGCTCGTCCGACGGATGGCAGCGCTGCTCCCGGTGGCCCTGCTCGCGGCTCTCACGGCCCAGCAGACCTTCGCCGAAGGGCAGGCACTCGTCCTGGACGCCAAGGCGGCAGGGCTCGCCGCAGCGGCCTTGGCGCTGCTGCTGCGCGCGCCGTTCCTCGTCGTCATCGCGACGGCCGTCGTCGTCACGGCGGGACTTCGGGCGCTCATGGGCTGACGCGGTGACACGTCGGTTCAGGGGATGAGCGGCACCCGCGGGTGACACGTCGGTTCAGGGCACGAGCGGCACCCGCGCCGACGGGACCTCGGAAACCCCGAGCCGTTTCGCGGTCGCTTCCGGACGGCAGAACAGCGCCGCCAGGGCGCCTGCCGCCAACAGCAGCCCCGAAGTCAGCAGCCAGCCCCGCTCATAGCCCACGGACACCGTCGCCGCCCGATCCACCACGCCGCCGAGAACCAGCGGGGACAGGATGCCGCCGAGCGCGTACACGAAGGTCAGTACGCCCAGGACGACGCCCCGCTGGGAGGGCGGGGCGATGCGGGCGCACGCCGTCATGGCCACCGTGAGCGTGACCATGGCCAGGGTGACGGGGCCCAGCAGCAGAGGCACCTTGCACCACATGGAGTCGACCAGTCCGAACACGGCGACAGCACAGCCCGAAACCACCATGAGCAGTCCGGCGCCCGATCCCACCGGCAGCCGCCGGCCGGTCGGCTCCCGCCGGGCGGAGCGCTGTGAGATCAGGCCATGGACGAGCAGCACCACGCCGTTGGCGAGGGCCCCGACACCCACCAGCGTGCCCGCTTGGTCGAGGTCCCAGCCGACGACGCTCTCCAGGTAGTCCGGTGTCCACGTCAGCAGGGTGCTCATCAGCCAGTACGCGGCGAAGGCGCCGAAAGCCGCCGTCATGAAGGTGCCCGACAGCAGAACGGCACGCAAGGGGACGCTGTCCGACGCGGGTGCGTCGCCGCCGCCCTTGCTGTTCTCCGCGGCCCTGCTGCTCTCCGCAGCCCTCCCGACCTGTGGGGCGAGCGGCCCCTCGGTGCCCCAGATCTGCCAGGCCACGGCCCAGACGAGACCGACGAGCCCCACCACTCCGAACGACCAGCGCCAGCCCCAGTGGGTGATCACCCAACTCAGCACGGGCGCGGCCACGGCCACTCCGGCCGCCGCGCCGAACAGCAGGACCGCGGTCGGGAGGGCCCGCTCACGCTGCGGGAACCAGCCGTGGACGTGGTGGATGGCCACCGGTGCTGAAGGGCCCTCGGCCGCGCCCAGGAGCACCCTCGTGGCCACCAGCGTGCCGAATCCCGCGGCGCCCCACACCATCGGCAGCTGAGCGGCCGACCACAGCAGTACAAGTACCAGGAGCAGCGGGGTCGTCCGCACGCGCCGGGTCAGCAGGGAGACCCCGAGGGCCGCTACGGAGAAGAGTGCGAAGAACGCCGACTGTGCCGCGCCGAACTCCTGTCGGCTGAGGTCGAAGTCCGCGCGGATCTCCGGCCCCGCGAGCCCGAGGACTGCCTTGTCGGCGAAGTTGACCACCATGAAGGCCAGCAACAACCACGTGGTGCGCCAGGCCCCGCTCACCAGCGGCGACCGTTCGGGGGTGTGTGCGGCTCTGGCGGATGCACAGGCACGAGTGTCGGGCTCCGGAGCCGGATCGACCAGCGTTCGTACGAAAAGAATCGACCAGTGTTCGTACGGAGAGAGCGGAAAGGAGTGTCGGCGGAGCGGGAGGGGAGGGCCGTCCCCGTCAGGTGATGGGCCGCCCGTACGCCCGGAGCGTGCGCAGTGCCTCGATGGTGACGATCGGGCGTGACTCCAGGGCCGTGCCCGGTGCCCACTGCCGCCAGCGCACGGGCCAGCCGCCGTCCGCCTGCTGTTCCCGGGCCAGGAAGTCGAGTGAGCGGTCCATCTCCGCGTCGGTGAACCACGCGCGCGCGAGCGACTCGGGGACCTTCGCGTAGTCGTGCGGGAAGTGGTGCTCGCCCGGCGCGTAACCGGGCGCCACCGGATAGGCGTCCAGGTCGTCGGGGTCCAGCGCCGCGAGCCGCTGCTGCCGCACGAGGCGGCCGAGGCGATCGGCGGCGGCACGCGCGCGTGAACGGTCAGGAACGCCGTCCAGGAAGGCGACGGCCGCCTGGATCTCGTAGGGATGTGACTTCTCCAGCGATTCGACGGCCGCCCAGCAGAAGTCCGTGGCCCGGAAGAGCCAGGCGTGCCACACCTCGTTGCGGTGGAGCAGGCCCACCACGGGGCCGGTGGCGAGCAACTCGCCGGGCGGGTTGTCCACGACCGGCACGAACGGCGCCGAGGGGTAGCCGCGCTGGCTGGGATGGATCGCGGGAAGGGCGCCCTCCGGAGTCGACACCGAGGTCAGATACCGGCACACGCGCTCCACCCGCTGCCCGCCGCAGCGGCGGATCGAGTCCAGCACGCGCAGTGCGTGCCCTGTGTGCAGCGGCTGACTGACGGGGCCGCGCAGATCGGGTTCGAGCGCGTAGCCGTACCCGCCGTCACCGGTGGCGTACGAGGTCAGAGCGGTCTCGACCGCGTCCGCGGCCGCGTCGCCGCCCGCGCCGTCGAGGAAGTGGTACGCGAACCGTCGCTGCTCGAGGACGCGTGCGGTGAGCCAGACGAAGTGCTCGGCGCGGGCCAGCGGGGAGAGCGCGCCGGGGGAGGGCACTGCGTCGGGGGATGCTCCGGTTTCGGCCATGCTCCGACGGTAGGGCGGAAAACGTTTCCGGCAAGCCCCCTGTGCCCGGCTGCACTCTCAGGGGCGCGATACTGGAGGCATGCGGTTGACGGTCTTCTGGCAGCGGATGGCGGCTCACTTCGGTGCGGCGTACGCCGACTCCTTCGCGCGCGATCACGTGATGACGGAACTGGGCGGCCGTACGGTCAACGAGGCGTTGGACGCGGGCTGGGAGGCCAAGGACGTCTGGCGTGCGGTGTGCGCGGCGATGGACGTACCGGCCGACAAGCGCTGACCACGGGCGGTTCACCGCCGCCGGAGGGCGCCACGCGCGCGTGGAGCCGTCCCAAGATGTGAGGGTGGCGGCCGATTGCCCGCGGCGTGAGTGAGACTTGCTCCGTGGCACCGACAGAAGAGACCGCGCAGGTCACCCAGGACACCGTTCCGCCCGGCACGACGCCGCCCGCACAGCCCCCCGCCGGGGCCGAGGCAGGGCACGGCGCCCGCATGCCGCGCTGGCTGCCGCGCGCCATGGTCCTCGCCCTCGCGCTCATCGCGTGCTTCCAGTTGGGCAGTTGGGCGTTCCACCAGCTGACAGGACTGTTGATCAACGTTCTGATCGCGTTCTTCCTGGCGCTCGCGGTCGAGCCGGCGGTCAGCTGGATGGCGGCGCGCGGGCTGCGCAGGGGCTTCGCCACCTTCCTCGTCTTCCTGAGCGTCGTGATCGCGAGCGCGGGCTTCGTCACGCTGATGGGGTCGATGCTCGCGGGCCAGATCGTCGACATGGTCGAGGACTTCCCCGACTACCTCGACAAGGTCATCAGCTGGGCCAACCAGACCTTCCACACGGACCTCTCCCGCGTCGAGGTCCAGGACAGCCTGGTCCACTCCGACTGGCTCCAGAAGTACGTGCAGAACAGCGCCAGCGGCGTCCTGGACGTCTCCGCGCAGGTCCTCGGCGGCCTCTTCCAGCTCCTGACGATCCTGCTGTTCTCGTTCTACTTCGCGGCGGACGGGCCGAGGCTGCGGCGCGCGCTGTGCTCGGTCCTGCCGCCCGCCAAGCAGGCCGAGGTGCTGCGGGCCTGGGAGATCGCGGTCGACAAGACCGGCGGCTACCTCTACTCGCGCGGCCTGATGGCGCTGATCTCCGGCATCGCGCACTACATCCTGCTCCAGGTGCTGGACGTCCCCTACGCGCCCGTGCTCGCCGTGTGGGTGGGCCTCGTGTCGCAGTTCATCCCCACCATCGGCACCTATCTGGCGGGCGCCCTGCCGATGCTGATCGCTTTCACGGTCGACCCCTGGTACGCGCTCTGGGTGCTGATCTTCGTAGTCGTCTACCAGCAGTTCGAGAACTACGTGCTGCAGCCCAAGCTCACCGCCAAGAGCGTCGACATCCACCCCGCGGTCGCGTTCGGCTCGGTCATCGCGGGCACGGCGCTCCTCGGCGCGGTCGGGGCGCTCATCGCCATCCCCGCCGTCGCGACGCTGCAGGCCTTCCTCGGGGCGTACGTGAAGAGGTACGACGTCACGGACGACCCCCGGGTGCACGGGCACCGACGCCAGGTGGGAGCACCTCTCCTCGCGCGCATGCGGGGCGCCCTGCGGGGGCCGAACAGGCCGGAGGCGCCGCCGGAGTCGGACAGCGCGGAGCCGAAGCGGGACGGGCGCCAGTAGCGGTCGGGGGATGTCGCGGGCGGGGGCTGCGGCCCGGGCTTCGGCCCCGGCTTCGGCCGCCGCACCGCTGTGCGCCCGAGCGGCGTGCCACGCTTGACACTAAATTCGAACATCTATTCTCATGGGGTGGCCGGGCGGTGATTCTGCAAGGTGAGCGGGGGAACCAGCGGGGGGAACCCCGGCACGCTCCGGAGGATTTCGGCGAGGGAACGACGAGGGATCGCCGTGAGTTATCCACAGGCTGGACGGGCGTCGGGGCGGATTGTCAGTGGCAGGCGTTAGCGTCTTTGACGTGAAGCGATCGACTCAAGCAAATCGGGTGGAACCCATGGCAGGAACCGACCGCGAGAAGGCGCTCGACGCCGCGCTCGCACAGATTGAACGGCAATTCGGCAAGGGCGCAGTGATGCGCATGGGCGAGCGGCCGAATGAGCCCATCGAGGTCATCCCCACCGGGTCGACCGCGCTCGACGTCGCGCTCGGCGTCGGCGGCATCCCGCGCGGCCGCGTGGTGGAGGTGTACGGCCCGGAGTCCTCCGGTAAGACGACTCTCACCCTGCACGCCGTGGCCAATGCCCAGCGGGCGGGCGGCGCGGTGGCCTTCGTGGACGCCGAGCACGCCCTCGACCCCGAGTACGCGAAGAAGCTCGGCGTCGACATCGACAACCTCATCCTGTCCCAGCCGGACAACGGCGAGCAGGCCCTCGAGATCGTCGACATGCTGGTCCGCTCCGGCGCCCTCGACCTCATCGTGATCGACTCCGTCGCCGCCCTGGTGCCGCGCGCGGAGATTGAGGGCGAGATGGGCGACTCGCACGTGGGTCTTCAGGCCCGCCTGATGAGCCAGGCGCTCCGAAAGATCACCAGTGCGCTCAACCAGTCGAAGACCACCGCGATCTTCATCAACCAGCTCCGCGAGAAGATCGGTGTGATGTTCGGCTCTCCGGAGACCACGACCGGTGGCCGGGCGCTGAAGTTCTACGCCTCGGTGCGCATGGACATCCGCCGCATCGAGACCCTGAAGGACGGCACGGACGCGGTGGGCAACCGCACCCGCGTCAAGGTCGTCAAGAACAAGGTCGCGCCGCCCTTCAAGCAGGCCGAGTTCGACATCCTCTACGGCCAGGGCATCAGCCGCGAGGGCGGCCTGATCGACATGGGCGTCGAGCACGGCTTCGTCCGCAAGGCAGGCGCCTGGTACACGTACGAGGGCGACCAGCTCGGCCAGGGCAAGGAGAACGCCCGCAACTTCCTGAAGGACAACCCCGACCTCGCCAACGAGATCGAGAGGAAGATCAAGGAGAAGCTGGGCGTGGGCGTGAAGCCCGAGGCCCCGGCCGCCGAGCCGGCCCCGGACGCGGCAGGCGCGGCCCCGGCCGACGACGCCAAGACGGTGCCCGCGCCGGCGGTCAAGACGACCAAGTCCAAGGCCGCGGCGGCCAAGAGCTAGTCCGTGACACGACGAACCGACTGGGCGGACCACACCGCCCCCGAAAGCCGCACCGGCCCCGCCGGGCGGGGCCACGGGGACGGTGTGGATCAGGACGGCACAGGCCGGGGCGGCGGCCACCAGGACGGAGACGGCCGGAGCCGTGGGCGCCGACGGCGGCGCGGCGGGTTCGACGGCCAACAGGACAGCGGTTCCCCTTCCTCGTCGAGGGCCGAGAAGGGGGAGCCGCCGACGGGGGACCCGGCTGAGCGGGCGCGGGCCATCTGCCTGCGCCTGCTCACCGGTACGCCGCGCACGCGCAAGCAGCTCGCCGACGCGTTGCGCAAGCGGGAGATCCCCGATGACGTGGCGGAAGAAGTGCTCTCCCGCTTCGAAGAGGTCGGACTGATCAACGACAGCGCCTTCGCGGACGCCTGGGTGGAGTCCCGGCACCACGGCCGGGGCCTGGCCCGCCGTGCGCTCGCGCGGGAGCTGCGAACCAAGGGCGTGGAGTCCACGCTGATCGACGAGGCCGTGGGGCAGCTCGACTCGGAGCAGGAGGAGGCGACCGCACGCGAGCTCGTCGCCCGCAAGCTCCGCTCCACGCGAGGCCTCGATCGGGACAAGCGCCTGCGCCGCCTCGCGGGCATGCTCGCCCGCAAGGGGTACGGCGAGGGCATGGCCCTCAGAGTGGTGCGGCAGGCGCTCGAGGAAGAGGGCGAGGACACCGAGGACTTGGGGTACGGGGCGTTCTGAGCGGGCCGCCCCCACGGGGGTGGGGCGGCAACCAGAGCGATCCACGTATCCCGACCCGCGCTCCGCAGGGTGGGGTTATCCCCCCTGCGGAGACGCCGGGCCACCGCAGTGCACAGCGACCTGTGCACAGACGACTGTGTACGCATGGCACAGGAACCCGGCACGAACGACGCGGCACGCACCGCGCGACCCGACGCCCCGCCCCATGCCGAGGCGCAGCCGTCGCATGCCGACGCCCCGGTCCCGGTCCCGGAAGAGCTGAGTGACCTGCGCGTCCTCAAAGCGCTCGCGCAGCCACGGCGGCAGCAGATGCTGCAGCACCTCACCGTGCACGGCCCGGCCACCTCCGCGACGCTCGCCCGCGCCCTCGGCCTCAACACGGGGGCGACCAGCTATCACCTGCGCGAGCTCGCCCGTTACGGCTTCGTCGAGGAGACCCGCGGCTCGGGGCGCGAAGGCGAGCGGGACGGAGGTGGGCGGCACGGACGTGAGCGCTGGTGGCGGGCCGTCCCGGGTGACCGGCGCTTTCCGCCGCGCAGTCGGCAGAGCCCCGAGATGCGGCTCGTCATGGACGAGCTCAACCACCTCTCGTACGCCGCCGACCTGGAACTCTTCGCTCGACTGCAGCGGGAGAGGAGCCAGGAAGAACGCCGGTCGAACGCCGCCGAACCCGATGAGTGGGCCGACGCGCTGCCCTACTCGCGCGGCACGATCCGGCTGACCCTCTCCGAACTCCACGCGTTCTTCGAGGAGTACATCGCGCTGCTCAACCGCTACAAGCGACCCGAAGCGGACACCCCGGCAGACGCCCGCACCGTCCTCACGCGCTTCCTCGCCTTCCCCGCACCGAAGGCCTTCCCCGAGCCGGAGACCTCCTCATGATGATGCTGCGCTACGCACTGCAGACGGTCAGGGACCGCAAAGGCGGATTCCTCGGCGCCTTCCTCGCGCTGATGTGCGCCGCGGCCCTCATCACGGCCTGCGGAACCCTCCTGGAGACCGGCCTGCGCGGCACGATCAAGACCGAGCGCTACGCCGCGACATCCGTGATCGTCTCCGCGGACCAGAACGTCCACCAGACCACGGTCAAGCACAAGAAGGGCAAGACGAAGGTCAAGCACAAGGCGAAACCGATCGCCGAGAGGGCCTGGCTGCCGGCCGACGACATCGAGGACAGGCTCAAAAGGGTCCCGGGTGCCGCTTCCGTCGTGCCCGAACTCACCTTCCTTGCACACCCGTTGGCACCCGACGGCGGCGTGAGCGGCGGCGACAAACCCTCGTACGGGCATGCCTGGGAGTCCGCCGTGCTCACCCCCTTCCGCATCGTCGACGGAAGGGCCCCGCGCGCGGCCCACGATCTGGTCGTCGATCGCGACCTCGCCGAACGCGCAGGTCTGAAGCCGGGCGACCATCTCACCGTCCAGTCGACGCAGAGCCCGCGCGACTACCGCATCACCGGTGTCGCCGCACCCGCACCCGCACCGCCCGCCGGGCCCAAGGCCGGCGCTCTGGCGCACCAGACCTCGCTCTTCTTCTCCTCCGGGGAGGCCGAGCGGCTCGCCGCACACCCCGGAAAGGTGACCGCCTTCGGTGTCGTACCGGACGAGGGCACCGCCGTCGCCGACCTGAAAGAGGCGGTCGAACGCGCCCTCGACGGGACGACGGCGCAGGTCAGCGCGGGGAACGACCGTGGGCCGGTGGAGTTCCTCGACGCGGCGGGAGCGCGTGTCAAGCTCGTCAGCATGGGTGGTGCCATGGGCGGCACCTCCCTCTTGGTCGCCGTCCTCGTGGTCGTCGGCACCTTCGCCCTCTCCGTCCAGCAGCGCCACCGCGAACTCGCCCTGCTGCGCGCCGTCGCCGCGACCCCGAGGCAGATCCGCAGGCTGCTCGGCCGTGAGGCGTTGATCGTCGGCGCGGTCGCGGGGACCATCGGCGCGCTCGCCGGACTCCCGCTCGGCGGTTGGCTGCACGGCCAGTTCGTGGAATCGGGAGTCGTGCCCGCCACCCTCGAACGCGCCGTCAGCGCCTTCCCGCCCCTCGTGGCGGTGGCTGCCACCCTGTTGGGCGCCTGGGCCGCCGCCCGCGTCGCGGGGCGCAGGATCGCCGGGATCCGCCCTGCTCAGGCTCTCGCCGAGGCGCGGGTCGAGCGGCGTGGGCCCGCCTGGGGCTGCGTCGTCGCGGGTCTGGTGCTTCTCGCCGGAGGGGCCGTCCTGGTCGCCGTGCTGAGCGTGCTGCACACCGAGGCGGCATCGACTCCCGTCACCTTCCTGGCCGTGGTGGTCTTCGCCTGTGCCATCGCGCTCCTGGGGCCGCTCGTGGTCCGGGCGGCTGCGGCACTTCTGCGGGGCCCTCTCCGGCTGACAGGGCCCGGCGGCAGGCTCGCCCACGCCAACCTGCGCGGCAACGCGGCCAGGATGGCGGCCGTCGTCACTCCGCTCGCCCTGCTCACCGGCATGACTTGCACGGTGCTCTTCGTCCAGCCCACCCTTGACGACGCCGCCCGCGCCCAGGCCCGCGAAGGCGTCCGCGCGAACTGGGTACTGGCCGCGCAAGGTCCCGGCGTCCCGGCGGAGGCCGCACGGAAGCTGCGTACGACCGAAGGCGTCGAAGCCGCCACCGAGATCGTCCGCACGACGGTCCGCGTCGGGCTCGACAAGTACCCCGCGCAGGGCGTCACCCCCGAGGGCCTCACCCGGACCTGGGACCCGGACGTCACCGCCGGCTCGCTCGAGGACTTCGACGAGGACGCCGTCGCCGTCAGCGAACTCGCCGCCGACCGGCTCGGCCTGAAGCCGGGCAGCACGCTCAAATTCACCCTCGGGGACGGCACGAAGGCGGAACTCACCGTCCGTGCCGTGTACGCACGCGGCCTCGGATTCGGCGACCTGACCATGGCGCACGACCTGGTCGCCCGCCACGTGGACAACCCGCTCGCCAGCACGGTCCTCGTCAAGAGTGACCGTACGCAGGAACAACTCGCGGCAGGCGTCCAGAAGTTCCCCGGCGTACGCGTTCTCTCCCCGGCGGCCGTGGACGGTCTCCAGGCCGAGAGCCGACAGGCCAATGCCGAGGTGAACCTCCTCGCGATGGGTCTTGTGCTGGCCTTCACCGCCATAGCTGTCGTCAACACCCTCGCCATGTCCGTCTCCGAGCGCGTGCGCGAGTTCGCGATGCTGCGTCTCGCGGGTGCCACGCGCCGCCAGGTCCTGCGGATGCTGCGCGCCGAGGCGCTGTCGGTCCTGCTCATCGGCGTCGCGCTGGGCAGCGGGGTGGCGCTCGCCGTCCTGACGGCGTTCAGCGTGGGCATGACCGGCAGCGCGGCACCGACGGTCGTCCCCTTGGTGTACGTCTCCGTAGTGGCCGTCGCCGGGCTGCTCGCCCTCGCCGCGACCACCCTGCCGGGCCGCGTCGCCCTGAGGCCTCTGCCTGTCACGGTGGCGACGGCCAAGGAGTAGAGCCTGTACGCGAAGGGTGCCCCCTCCTATGGAAAAGTTGAGGAAAAGGGGGCACCCACGCGCGCGTGCTCACGTTCCGGCGGCCACCACCGGCAGCCCGGCCGCCCGCCACGCCTGGAAGCCGCCGACGAGATCGGTGGCGTGGCGCAGCCCCAACTGCCGCAAGGAGGCGGCCGCGAGGCTGGACGCGTACCCCTCGTTGCAGACCACGACGACGCGCAGGTCGTGACCGGTGGCCTCCGGGGCGCGATGGCTGCCCTGTGGGTCGAGGCGCCACTCCAGTTCGTTGCGTTCGACGACGAGCGCTCCGGGGATCAGCCCGTCGCGCTCCCGCAGCGCCGCATAGCGGATGTCGACCAGCAGCCCTCCGCTCTCGGCGGTCTCGTACGCCTTCTCCGGAGAGAGCCGATCGAGGCCGAGGCGCACGCGCTCCAGCAACTCGTCGATGGAGACAGGCCCTTCACTGACCGGCTGCCAACCGCTTCGCTCTCCGTCGCTTCGCTCTCGGTCACTCACTGCCAGTCCTCCGGGCGCTCCACGGACTCCAGGCGGAGCACGTCACCGGTGCGGCTGTAGCGGCGGATCCGCGGCAGCGGCGGGTAGTAGGCGTGTACGGAGACGGCGTGTTCGGTGGTGGACTCGTTCAGCACCTCGTGCACGTGGTTGCGGCCGAAGGCGCGGCCCTGGCCGGCCGACAGTTCGCGTTCGCGGTCGACGTCGTCGGAGAGCTCCAGGGTCTTCCACCCGTCCGTGGGCAGACGGGCGGCGAGCGAGTTCTCCTTGAGGGTGCCCGTCGCGGTGAGGAAGGCGCCGACCGACTCCGCGTGGTCGTGCCACCCGGTCCCGGTGCCGGGCGGCCAGCCGATCAGCCAGGCCTCGCTGCCGCCGGGCCCCTGCAGTCGCACCCAGGTCCGGCCCTCGGGGTCGAGCGGCAGGGAGGCGACGAGCTCGGGGTCGGACGCGGTGCGGCGGACGAAGTCGAGGAGATCGGCGGCGGTGGGCGCCGAGGAACGTGCGGTCGAGGGCGCGGGGGAGGAAGGGGCAACAGACACGGGTACCGTCCTGGAGATTCGCGGAAGCGCGCGCGAGACAGCCCGGAACGGGGCTCAGCGCGCGAGGGAGAGATGCGAGTTCAGCAGGACGGGTGACACACGCAGCCTGCGTAGCGGACGAGGTCCATGTGGACCCTCCGCCACAGGCGCACATCGGTGTCGGTCACGATCCGGAGTAGACCACGGGGTCGGAGGCCGGTCAACCCTGGCTCAGCATGCGAGCCGGCGACCCACGTGGCGGCTCCCGTCTCACGCCGTGGCCCTCGCCCACACCTAGGCTCGCCCCCACGCAGAGGCTCGCGCCCACCGCCTAAGGCCGCGTGGCCCCCGCCGCGCGCTGCGCCTTGTCTGCTCGGTCTGCCCCCTTCGACCCAGTCCCGACCCCGACCCCGGCCCCACCCTCGCCCCCGTCCCCGTCCCCGGGCCCCGGCTTCGCCGGGCCGCCCAGCGCCGCTTCGGCCGCGGCGTACAGCTCGGCGGGCCGCACTCCGGAGAGGGCGGTGACCAGATGGCCGTCGGGCCGTACGAGCAGGAGCGAGTGGGCGGCGGCCCCGGGGTAGCTCTCCGCGACGAGCAGCTCGGCGGGGTGGGGCAGCGCCGTGACGGCCGCGGCGAGCCGCGGCATGATCCCGGCAGTCACCCAGTGCCGCCGCTCCCACACCACGGTGCCGGGCGCGACGAGGACGACGAGCAGGTGACCCGTCCCGAGCCGGTCCCGGAGCTGTACGAAAGAGCCGTCCGGTGCCGTCACCCGCACATCGGCGACCGGCGCCCCGGGCTCCGTCCCGACGACCGTGACGGACTCGGACGGAGCGGCCGCCAGGGGCGATTCGGCGTACGACGGGGGGGCTCCCAGCGGGCCGCGCCCCACGTGGCCGTCCGTGAGGAGCGTGTCGTGCCCGCGCGCGGAGCCGGGGACGTACGAGCGCAGGCCCTTGCCGCCGCGCAGCGCGGGCAGCGACTGGTCGGCGGCGCGCAGCCGCGCGGCCACGCCGGCCCGCCGCTCGACCTGATAGCTGTCGAGCAGGGATTCGCGGGCGCCGTGGTGCCAGGAGAGCGCCAGTTTCCACGCGAGGTTGTCGGCGTCCCGCAGGCCTTCGTCGAGCCCCTGGCTGCCGAGCGCGCCGAGCAGGTGCGCGGCGTCCCCGGCGAGGAAGGCGCGGCCGACCCGCCACCGTCGGGCGAGCCGGTGGTGGACGGTGTGCACGCCCGTGTCGAGCAGTTCGTACGGCGGTGTCGAGCCCCCGCACCAGCCCGCGAGGGTCTCCCGGATGCGCACGACGAGGGCGTCGGGCGTCACCAGGTCACCGCGCGGCGGAAGCAGCCAGTCGATCCGCCACACCCCGCCGGCGAGGGGACGGCCGGTCACCTCGGCGCCCCCGTGGCGCCACGGAGGCATCCGGTGCAACAACGCCTGACCCGGCCAGGGAAGTTCCGTGCGCAACGCGGCCACGGCGTGTCGCTCGACGGCCGTACGTCCCGGGAAGCGCACGTCGAGGAGCTTGCGCACGGTGGAGCGGGACCCGTCGCAGCCCACCAGGTAACTGCCCCGCCACCACGTGCCCTTCGGCCCGCGGGTGTGCGCGGTCAGCCCGCCGGCGTCCTGTTCCAGGGAGACGAGTTTGTTCTCGACCGCGACCTTGACGAGCGGTTCGTCGGCGATGGCGTCGCGCAGAGCGCCCGTCAGGACGTGTTGCGGCAGGTGCAGCGGACCGGGGGTCTCGTCGTCGAACTCCAGCTCCCGCATCAGCTGCTTGCGCCGCACGGAGCGCCAGCCGGTCCAGCGTGCACCCGACTCCGTGTCGCCGAACGAATGACCCGCGAGGCGTTCCACGAACGCCGCCGTGTCCTCACGGAGCACGACGGTCCGCGCGAGCCGCTGCTCGTCCTTGCCCGGACCCTCGTCCAGGACGACGGTGGGCACCGACTGGCGGGCGAGAGCGAGAGCGAGGGCGAGCCCGACGGGGCCCGCGCCGACGACGATCACCGGGTCCACGGCGCACACCCTCCGGCCCGCCGGGCCCGGACTGCCCGGAAGCGCTGGACGTACGTACAGAAACTGGCAGTTGGAGCCCGGTGCACGATCACAGAACGTATGCAACCCATTGCCGGTGCTTGCGTCAAGTGACGATGGCACCGGTGTTCACCCGACAACGCGTGTGGGGGACGGTGCCATCACCGTCCCCCACAACTGTACCTACAGAGCGTCAGTTGGACTTTCCAACGGGGCCCTTGGGGTCGTCCTCGGGCCCATCCGCGCCGGCGTCGGCAGGCGCGGCCGGAGCGGTCGGGGCGGGCTCCGCGGCGACCGACGGGCCGAGCGGCGTGGCCGCGTCGAGCACGCCGGGAGCCTCCGCGGGCTCGGCGGCCGCGGCCACCACGATGCCCGTCTTGGTGCGGCGTCCGCGCTTCTCGATCCAGGTGGCGAGCGAGGAGAGCGCGAGGCAGAGGGAGATGTAGATGACACCGAAGACGGTGACCGTCTGGACGTAGGGGTAGTTGCCGTTCACCGGCGTGTTGTTGGCGATCAGCCGGGCCGAGTACAGCAGCTCGGGGTAGAGGATCATGAAGCCGAGCGAGGTGTCCTTGAGGGTCACCACGAGCTGGCTGATGATCGTCGGCAGCATCGACCGCACGGCCTGCGGGAACAGGATGGTGGTCATCACCTGGGTCTTGCTCAGACCCAGAGCGTAGGCCGCTTCCTTCTGGCCCTTGGGCACGGCGTTGATGCCCGCGCGCAGCACCTCCGCCTGGACGCAGCCGTTGTAGATCGTCAGACCCAGGACGAGCGCCCACAGCGGGGTCATGTCGCCGAGGATGCCGACCCAGAGGGCGAAGATCGTGATCAGCAGCGGGATCGACCGGAACAGGTCGATGAAGATGACCGACAACCAGCGGATCGGGCGGTGGTCGGAGAGCCTGCCGACACACAGCACGACCGCGAACGCCAGCGACAGGACACCGGCGAGGGCGAAGGCCTTCAGTGTCGCCAGCAGCGCGTCGAAGATGTTCTCGCGGATGCCCGAGTAGTTGAAGATGTCCCACAGGGCGCCGTCGAACTCGCCCTTCTCGTTGAGCCGCAGCACCACCCAGGCGATGAGGCCGAGCACTGCCACGGTGCCGACGACGGAGTAGATCCTGTTGCGGAACTTGGCCTTGGGGCCCGGTGCGTCGAAGAGAACGCTGGCGCTCATCGGGCGACCTCCATTCGGTGCTCCAGCAGCCGGAAGGCGCCATTGATGGCGTACGTGATGATCAGGTAGGCGACCGTGACCCAGACGAAGATCATCGTGATGTCGTAACCATCATTGCTGAGGGTCTTGGTGACGTTGAACAGGTCGACGTTGTCGAAGCCACCCGCGATCGCGGAGTTCTTCGTCAGCGCGATGAAGATCGAACCCATCGGGGCGATGACCGCGCGGGTGGCCTGCGGGAGCACCACGACCCGCATGACCTGGGTGAAGCTCATGCCGATCGCACGGGCCGCCTCGGCCTGGCCCATCGGCACGGTGTTGATGCCGGAGCGGAGCGCCTCGGCCACGAAGGACGACGTGTAGAAGCCCAGTGCCGTGACGCCGAGGGCGAAGGAGTCCATGTCCGGGAAAAGGATCTTCGGCAGGATGAAGAAGGCCACCAGGAACAGCAGCGTCAGCGGGGTGTTCCGGAGGATGTTCACCCACAGGGTGCCGAAGACGCGCAGCGGCGGGACCGGGGAGACCCGGAAGGCGGCGATGATCACGCCGAGCACCATGGCTATGACGCCGCTGACGACGGTCAGCTCCACGGTGCCGATGAACCCCTCGCGGAACAGCGACAGGTTGTCGGTCAGTACGTTCATGAATTCTCCGCGAGAGGGCGGTCGGACGGCGATGTGCTCACAACACGCCCCGCCCCGCACGGCCCGTCAGACCGTACGAAGCGGGGCGCGGGGTGTCACTTGGGGTCGGTGAAGGCCGGCGGGTCCTTGTACTCGGAGCCGGACTTGCCGATGGTGGCGTCGAACGCCTTCTTGTAGTCGCCGTTCTCCTGGTGCGCCTTGATGGCGTCCGCGACGGCCTTCTGCAGCGCCTTGTCGCCCTTCTTCAGGCCGACGCCGTAGGGCTCGTCGGAGAAGGGCTTGCCGACGACCTTGAGCTTGCCGGGATTCTGCGCGGCGTAGCCCATCAGGATGGCGTCGTCGGTGGTGACGGCGTCGACCTGGTTGTTGAGCATCTGGGCCACGCACTCGGAGTACTTGGACAGCTCGGTGACCTTGGCGCCGTACTTCGGCTTCTTGATGTTCTGCAGCGGCGTGGAGCCGACGATCGAGCAGACCTTCTTGCCGCGGACGGTCTCGGGGCCCTTGATGTCCTTCTCATCCTTGCGGACGAGGAGGGAGGCACCGGCGTGGTAGTACGGGCCGGCGAAGTCGATCTGCTTCTTGCGCTCGTCGTTCATCGTGTACGTGCCGATCATCAGATCGACGTCGCCCTTGGAGACGGCGGTCTCACGGGCGCCGGAGTCGATCGTCTTCCACTCGATCTGCTTCGCCGAGAAGCCGAGATCGGCTGCGATCATCTTGGCGATCTCGATGTCGAAGCCGGAGTACTCCTTGGTCGACTGGTCCTGGAAGCCCAGGTACGGCTGGTCGGCCTTGGCGCCCACGATGAGCTTGCCGCGCTCCTTGGCGGCCTTGAACACGGACGAGTCGACCGAAGCGTCCTTCTTGACCGTGTAGCTGAGGGCCTTCGTGTCCTTGCCGTTCGGGCCTTCCGGCTTGTCGCCGGCCGAGCCCTCCTTGCCGCCGCAGGCGGTGGCGGTCAGCGCGATGGCAGCGACGGCTGCCACGGCGGCAGCGGACTTGCGGAGCTTCATGGTGAACATCCTCTGTTTCGACTGGTGTTGAGACGGCGTGGGAGCCTCAGTGCTTAAGGATCTTCGACAGGAAGTCCTTGGCCCGGTCGCTGCGCGGGTTGTTGAAGAACTGGTCGGGCACGGCCTCTTCGACGATCCGGCCGTCCGCCATGAAGACGACGCGGTTGGCCGCGGAGCGGGCGAAGCCCATCTCGTGGGTGACGACGACCATCGTCATCCCCTCCCGGGCGAGCTGCTGCATCACCTCGAGGACCTCGTTGATCATCTCCGGGTCGAGCGCCGATGTCGGCTCGTCGAAGAGCATCACCTTGGGGTCCATCGCCAACGCGCGCGCAATGGCGACGCGTTGCTGCTGTCCGCCGGAGAGCTGCGCGGGGTACTTGTCGGCCTGGGAGGCGACGCCCACGCGGTCCAGCAGACCGCGCGCCTTCTTCTCCGCCTCGGCCTTGCCGATCTTGCGCACCTTGGTCTGGCCCAGCGTCACGTTCTCGAGCACGGTCTTGTGCGCGAAAAGGTTGAAGGACTGGAAGACCATGCCCACGTCCGCGCGGAGCCTGGCCAGCTCCTTGCCCTCCTGGGGCAGCGGCTTGCCGTCGATCGAGATGTCTCCCGAATCGATCGTCTCCAGGCGGTTGATGGCGCGGCACAGAGTCGACTTGCCGGACCCCGAGGGGCCGATCACGACGACGACCTCACCGCGGGCGATGGTCAGGTCGATGTCCTGGAGGACGTGCAGAGCGCCGAAGTGCTTGTTGACGTTCTTCAGCACGACAAGGTCGTCCGCCCCAGGCGGTATGGCGTCCTTGGTCACCGATACTTCGGTCACGGCTTGTTGCTCCATCCTCCTCGGTTGGGAGGACAGTAATAACCCAGTGCGACCAGCGTCATTACATCTGAGGGGAAATTGAGCATAACGATCCGGCCGCAACCGGACACACCGTGTGAAGACGGCCCACGGAGTGCGTACCGGGTGGGTAACGGAACGTGCCGACGCCCTGAACCCTCTTGACGCGGTCCTTATCCATCGGCGTGGATGCCTTGGGGCGCTCGCGCCACCACCGGCCACGACTACCGGCCACACACGATTACCGGCCACAACGGAACGACCGATGAACTGGAGGGGGCCCTCATGCGACTGCTTCTCGTCGAGGATGACGATCATGTGGCCGCCGCCCTTTCCGCGATCCTGGCCCGGCACGGCTTCGACGTCGTGCACGCCCGCAGCGGCGAGGAGGCCCTGCAGGCCCTGCTGCCCGCCGAAACGCCCCCCTTCGGAGTGGTGCTTCTCGACCTGGGCCTGCCCGACCAGGACGGCTACGAGGTGTGCGGCAAGATCCGCAAGCGCGGCTCGATTCCCGTGATCATGGTGACCGCGCGCTCCGACGTACGCTCGCGGATCCACGGCCTCAACCTCGGAGCCGATGACTACGTAGTGAAGCCGTACGACACCGGGGAGCTCATCGCCCGTATCCACGCGGTCATCAGGCGCCCCGCCCCCGCCGAGGCGTCGACCCCCGGCGACAGTGACCTGCGGCTGGGACCCGTACGCATCGAACTTCCCACCCGGCAGGTCAGTGTGGACGGTTCGGTTGTCCAACTGACCCGCAAGGAGTTCGACTTGCTCGCTCTCCTCGCCCAGCGCCCCGGAGTGGTGTTCCGCCGGGAGCAGATCATCAGCGAAGTGTGGCGGACCAGTTGGGAAGGGACGGGCCGCACTCTGGAGGTGCACGTGGCCTCCCTGCGCTCCAAGCTGCACATGCCGGCCCTGATCGAGACCGTGCGCGGCGTGGGCTACCGCCTCGTCGCCCCGGCCGCCTAGTCAAGAGCGAGGACAGGTGCGCTCTCGCCTCCTCCCGCTGCTGATCATCCTGATGGCGGGCGTCCTGCTCGCGCTCGGCTTTCCGCTCGCAGTCAGCGTCGCCGCAGCCCAGCAGCAGAAGGTGGTCGTCGACCGGATCGACGACACGGCCCGCTTCGCCTCACTCGCGCAGTTCGTCACCAAACGCCCCACAGGGCCGCTCGAAATGGGCAGCACGGACGAGCGCCGCGAGACCCTCCAGAAGGAACTCGACGACTACCACGATGTGTACGGCATCCGCGCGGGCGTCTTCTACCGCGACGACGGCGCCATGGCCCAGTCCCCGAACGACTGGTTCCTGCCCCGTCGCGGAGCCCTGCGGGACGCCTTCGAAGAAGCGCTCCGCTCCCGAGGCAGCCACGACCCCGAGCAGGTGTGGCCCTGGCAGCGAGGACGGCTGGCCGTCGCCTCCCCGGTGATCAAGGACGGCGACGTCATCGCCGTCGTCGTCACGGACTCGCCGACCGGGCGCATGCGTTCGCAGACACTGCACGGCTGGCTGCTCATCGGCGCCGGCGAGTCGGCGGCCATGCTCCTCGCGGTCGGCGCGGCGCTGCGGCTCACCGGCTGGGTACTGCGCCCGGTGCGCATCCTGGACGCGACCACGCACGACATAGCGACAGGGCGCCTCAAGTCCCGGGTCGCGCCGGCCGGCGGGCCCCCGGAACTCAGACGCCTCGCCCGGTCGTTCAACGAGATGGCCGACAACGTCCAGGACGTCCTGGAGCAGCAGCGCGCCTTCGTCGCCGACGCCTCCCACCAGCTGCGCAACCCGCTCTCGGCCCTCCTGCTCCGCATCGAGCTCCTCGCCCTCGAACTGCCCGAGGGCAATGAAGAGATCGCCTCGGTCCGCACCGAGGGCAAGCGCCTGGCCCAGGTCCTCGACGACCTGCTCGACCTGGCCCTCGCCGAACACGTCGCGGCCGACCTGAGCCTCACCGACATCGGGGAGCTGGCCGCCGAGCGCGTCGCCTCCTGGCGGCCGCTCGCCGACCAGCGGGGCGTGCGGCTGACGGGCGACTGCCCGGCCACCACCGGCTGGGCCGACCCGGTGGCCCTCTCCAGCGCCCTGGACGCGGTGATCGACAACGCCCTGAAGTTCACACCCGAGGGCGGGCCGGTCCATGTGGCGGTCTCCGCCTCCGACGGGACGACGACCGTCGTGGTCACCGACGGCGGCCCCGGCCTCACCGAGGACGAGCTCGCCCGCGTCGGTGACCGCTTCTGGCGCAGCAACCGCCACCAGAACGTGAAGGGCTCGGGGCTCGGCCTGTCCATCTCACGGGCCCTGCTTTCGGCGGGCGGCGGCTCCATCACGTACGCACACCATGAACCGCACGGACTGAAGGTGACGGTCAGCGTCCCGCGCGGCGAGCCCCTCCGGCAGCCGTAGAGCCCCTCCGGCAGCCGTAGGCCGCACATGACGGCGGGAACCCGCCTCACGACGGCTCAGGGCTTGACCGAGCGGTAGTAGCGGCGCGCCCCCTGGTGCAGCGGCAGCGGGTCCGTGAACAGGGCGGTGCGCAGATCCACCAGTTGTGCCGCGTGCACCTCGTCGCCGATGTGGTCGCGGCTGTCGATGACGGTGCGGGTCAGCCGTTCGGTCAGTTCGGAATCGGCCCGGTCCGTGGTCACCAGGAGGTTCGCCACGGCCAGTGTCGGCACGGCGGAACCCAGCTGCGCCTCGGGGTAGGCGTCGGCCGGCATCGTCGCGGCACGGTAGTAGCGCGAGGCGCCCCCCTGCTTGTGCAGCGAGTCGACGAGGTAGCCGAGCTTCACGAGCTTGATGTCCATCTCGTTCGAGAGCGCGCGCACGGAGGTGGTCGGGAGCCCGCCCGACCAGAAGAAGGCGTCGATGGAGCCGCTCTTCAGGAGGTCGGGCATCGTGTCGATCCCGGCGGACACCGGCTTGACGTCCCTCACCGGATCCAGACCGCCGGCGTCGAGCACCCGGTCGGCTATCAGCCGCACCCCGGAGTGCTCCTGGCCCACCGCCACACGCTTGTTCCGCAGGTCCGCGACGGTGTCGATCTTCGAGGACCGGGCCACCACGAGCTGCACGTAGTCGTCGTACAGCCGTGCGCAGCCCCGCAGCCGGTACCAGCCCGGCTCGGCGTTCAGACGGTACGTCTCGACGGCGTCGGCGGCCGCGATGGTGAAGTCGGCCTTCCCGGTGGCCACCCGCGCGACGTTCTGCTGCGAACCCTCGCTGTTGAGGAGCTCCACGTCGACGTCCGGCATGTCCTCCGAGATCGCCGTCCGCAGGAGCTTGCCGTATCGCTCGTACACACCCTTCTTCACGCCCGTACTGAACGTCATCCGTCCGCTCGGGGAGTCCTCGCCCATGGGCACGAGCCACCACAACAGCAGCCCGAACACCACGAGGGCCGCGGCCGAACCTTGCAGGGCGCGGCGCCTGCTGATGTGGGGGAGTGCCTTGAGCATGCGCGCGATCCTGCCAGCCCGGTCACCGTGATGACCAGGGGCGAGGTCACACCGCACCGCTCCGGAGAGTCCCCTCCGGCTGCCCTGGTCGGAATCCGGGCCACGCGCGCGTGGCGACCCCGTACCCTGGGGGGCGAGATGAGCGCGAAGACTTACGAGGTGCGCACCTACGGGTGCCAGATGAACGTCCATGACTCCGAGCGGCTGTCGGGCCTCCTGGAGGACGCCGGCTACGAACGTGCGCCCGAAGGGGCGGACGGCGATGCCGACGTCGTCGTCTTCAACACGTGCGCCGTGCGCGAGAACGCCGACAACCGTCTGTACGGCAATCTCGGCCGCCTGGCGCCGATGAAGACCAAGCGTCCGGGGATGCAGATCGCCGTCGGCGGCTGCCTGGCCCAGAAGGACCGCGACACCATCGTCAAGAGGGCGCCCTGGGTCGATGTCGTCTTCGGCACGCACAACATCGGCAAGCTGCCGGTCCTCCTGGAGCGCGCCCGCGTCCAGGAAGAGGCGCAGGTCGAGATCGCCGAGTCCCTCGAAGCCTTCCCGTCGACGCTGCCGACCCGCCGCGAGAGCGCGTACGCGGCCTGGGTCTCCATCTCCGTCGGCTGCAACAACACCTGCACCTTCTGCATCGTGCCCGCGCTGCGCGGCAAGGAGAAGGACCGCAGGACCGGCGACATCCTCGCCGAGATCGAGGCCCTCGTCGCCGAGGGCGTCTCCGAGATCACCCTCCTCGGGCAGAACGTGAACGCGTACGGCTCGGACATCGGCGACCGCGAGGCCTTCAGCAAGCTGCTGCGCGCCTGCGGGAAGATCGAGGGCCTGGAGCGCGTGCGCTTCACCTCCCCGCACCCGCGTGACTTCACGGACGACGTGATCGCCGCCATGGCCGAGACGCCGAACGTGATGCCGCAGCTCCACATGCCGCTGCAGTCCGGCTCGGACCGGATCCTCAAGGCGATGCGCCGCTCGTACCGGCAGGATCGTTTCCTGGGCATCATCGAGAAGGTCCGGGCCGCCATGCCGGACGCGGCGATCTCCACCGACATCATCGTGGGCTTCCCGGGCGAGACCGAGGAGGACTTCGAGCAGACGATGCACGTGGTCCGCGAAGCCCGCTTCGGCAGCGCCTTCACCTTCCAGTACTCCAAGCGTCCCGGGACCCCGGCGGCGACCATGGAGGGGCAGATCCCCAAGGAGGTCGTCCAGTCGCGTTACGAGCGTCTGGTGGCCCTCCAGGAGGAGATCTCCTGGGAGGAGAACAAGAAGCAGGTCGGCCGCACCCTGGACCTGATGGTCGCCGAGGGCGAGGGCCGCAAGGACGGCGCCACGCACCGCCTGTCCGGCCGCGCCCCCGACAACCGCCTGGTCCACTTCACCAAGCCGGACACCGAGGTGCGCCCCGGCGACGTCGTGACCGTCGAGATCACCTACGCCGCGCCGCACCACCTGCTGGCGGAGGGCGCCGTGCTGAACGTGCGTCCCACGCGCGCGGGCGACGCCTGGGAGAAGCGGAACGCCGAGGCGGCCGCGAAGCCGGCCGGAGTGATGCTGGGTCTGCCGAAGATCGGTGCTCCCGAGCCACTCCCGGTCGCGACGGGCAGCGGCTGCGGCTGCGACTGACCGCTTCGGTATCTACTGCCTCCGAGAGGCGCGTTACGCTGCGGATCATGCTTGTCGCCGCAGCCGTCTGCCCTTCTCCGCCGCTGCTCGTACCCGAGGTCGCCGCGGGCGCCGCTCCCGAACTGGACGCCGCGCGCGCGGCGTGCTCGGACGCCATCGGAGTGCTCGCCGCCGCGCGGCCCGGCCGGCTCCTCGTGGTCGGCCCGACCGGGCAGAGCGGGCGCGGGACGTATGCGCAGGGCGCGCGCGGGTCCTTCCGGGGGTTCGGGGTGGACGTCGACGTACGTCTCGGACCGGCGCCCCGGCAGACGCCGGACGAAGCCGGGCCGCGTGAGCTTCCTTCGTCGCTCGCCGTGGCCGCCTGGCTGCTCGAACGCACGTCGTGGTCGACCGCTCCGGTGGAAGGCCTCGGTGTGTGGGAACCACTTGCCGCCGAGCGGTGTATTCAACTCGGAGGGGAAATGGGGGCCCGGGCGGACCGGGTGGCACTGCTGGTGATGGGCGACGCGAGCGCATGCCGCACCCTGAAGGCGCCGGGGTACCTCGATGAGCGTGCGGCCGGTTTCGACGCGGAGGTGGGGCGTGCGCTGGGTGCGGCCGACATCGCGGCGCTGAAGGCGCTGGACGCGGGTCTCGCGGCGGAGCTGAAGGCGGCGGGCCGTGCGCCGTGGCAGGTGCTCGCCGGTGCGGCGGACGGGGCGGCGCTGAGTGGTGAGCTGCTCTATGAGGACGCGCCGTACGGCGTGGGGTACGTGGTGGCTGCCTGGTCGTAGCGGGGCTTCCGGGGGCGCTCCCAGGGGCGCGTCGCCGGAACCGGGTGCGCAGCGGGGCCCGGCATGCGCGCCGTAGCAGTCACGCACGGCGTCGCCATCGTCATGGCGTGCGGAGGCCTCAGGACGCACGCTGGCCTCAGGGCGTGCGGAGGCCTCAGGACGTGCGGAGGCGGCCGCGAAGCGGGTGCTCCGCGGCCGTCCGCCGCTGTGGTTCAGGAAGCCGGAGGGGGTGACGGAGGCGTCGGCGGGGTGGTGCCGCCGCCCGCGTCCCTGCCCTGGTCCGGCCCGGCGAGGCGGTCGACGGCGTCCTTGGCCTTTCCCGTACCCGTCCGGATCTTGTCGCTGTACTTGCCCTTGGTCTTCTCGTCGACCACCTTCGCGGCCTTGTCCAGGCCCTGGTCGATCTTGTCCCCGTGCTGCTGCGCGAGGTGCGAGACCTTGTCCTTCGCAGGGGCGAGCTTGTCTTTCAGTCGGTCCAGGAAGCCCATGGGTCCACCTTCCCTCGCCGGGAGCTACTTGCGGGCGCTCTCACCGGCCTCGTTGTCGGCGGCCTTCTCCGCGGACTGCTGCTTCGGGATGTCCACGCCGTCCGCGTCGGCCCCGTCGGCGGCGGCGTCGGACTTGTCCTCGGCAACGCCCTCGGCGTCCTTGTCGGCCTCGGCAGCGGGCTTCGCGTCGGCTTCGGCCTCGGAGGGCTCCGCGGCCGCCTCCGGCTCAGCCGACACCGTTCCGGCAGCCGCCTCGGCCGTCGAGGCCTCTTCGCCGTCCTTGGCCTTCCGACGGAACCGTGCAAAAACGCCCATATCTACTCCATACGTTACTCGTGTGGGCGAAATCCCGCCCCGCCCGGTGCGTCTCATTGCGTCGCCCGGGTGATCGGTCCTCGAAACCGGCGGCCGGAACCTCGCAACAGGCAACGACCTCGGAGCCGTGCCGTCACGTCGCTCGTTCGGGAAGGAGGCCCGGCGTTTGCGAGACTGGGGCGGTGAGTAGTGCAGCTCCCGCCCCGCGGGTCATCGCCGTCGTCGGTCCGACCGCGGCCGGAAAGTCCGATCTGGGCGTTTTCCTCGCCCAGCGTCTCGGCGGCGAAATCGTCAACGCCGACTCGATGCAGCTCTACCGAGGGATGGATATCGGTACCGCCAAGCTGACGCCCGACGAGCGCGGCGGTGTGCCCCACCACCTCCTCGACATCTGGGACGTCACCGAGGCGGCCAGTGTCGCCGAGTACCAGAAGCTGGCCCGTGCCGAGATCGACCGTCTCCTCGCCGAAGGGCGCTGGCCGATCCTCGTCGGCGGCTCCGGCCTCTATGTCAGGGGGGCGGTGGACCACCTGGAGTTCCCCGGCACCGACCCCGCCGTGCGGGCCCGCCTGGAGGAGGAGCTCACGCTGCGCGGCTCCGGAGCGCTGCACGCCCGCCTCGCCGCCGCCGACCCCGAGGCGGCCCGGGCGATCCTGCCCAGCAACGGCCGCCGGATCGTCCGCGCCCTGGAGGTCATCGAGATCACGGGCAAGCCCTTCACCGCCAACCTCCCCGGCCACGACTCCGTGTACGACACCGTCCAGATCGGCGTCGACGTGGCACGCCCCGAGCTCGACGAACGCATCGCCACGCGCGTGGACCGCATGTGGGACCGGGGTCTGGTCGACGAGGTGCGCGCGCTGGAGACCGAGGGGCTGCGGGAGGGGCGTACGGCGTCCCGCGCGCTCGGTTACCAGCAGGTGCTCGCGGCGCTCGCGGGAGAGTGCACGGAGGACGAGGCGCGCGCCGAAACGGTCCGCGCCACCAAGCGCTTCGCGCGCCGCCAGGACTCGTGGTTCCGCCGCGACCCGCGGGTCCATTGGCTCAGTGGGGCGGTGGCCGACCGCGAGGAACTCCCGGCACGCGCACTGGCGTTGGTCGAACGACCGGTCACAGCCTGATCACGTGATGGCATCGGGACGCTCCGGCGGTCATCCCGGCACCTGACGCCGTGCCATCATCGACCATCGATCGACCGGTGAAGTCCGAAGTGGGAGGGCGCGTGGCGATGGAGGCCGGCCCTCGTGACACCGCACATGACGGCGGGGAGCAGTTGAGTCCCGACGGTCCCGACGAGACCCGGGACAGCGTGACGGACGACGGCCCCGACCCGGACGAGATGTCCCAGGAACCCGAGGTCGAGGTCGAGCTGCGCCCGCAGCCCCGGCTGCGCGTCTGGCAGCTCGCACCCATCGTGATCCTGGCCGCGGTCGGCTCCCTGATGTTCGCGTTCCCGCTCGCCTTCGAGTTCGGCGACGGCGGCGCCGTCGTCGCCATGCTCGGGCTGCTGCTCAGCTGCTGCGCCGCCGGCTGGGGCATGATGGCCGCCCGTCGCGTGGGGCACACCTGGCCCGGGCTGCCCGAGCGCGGCTCCGGACGCCGCCCGGACTGGCGGGTCGTCTCCGGGTACGCCCTGCTGTTCCTCGGCGCCGTGGTCCTCGCCGTGTGGCGGGTGGCCAGACTCCGCTGAGGTCGCTCCCTGTGGGGCCCACCCGTACCGCACCGCGTGACCGGGTGTCGTACCCACCCCGTACGATCGAGGAATGAGCACGCGGATCGCCTTCCTCAAGGGGCACGGGACCGAGAACGACTTCGTGATCATCCCCGACCCCGACAACACCGTCGACCTGCCCCCGACCGCAGTGGCCGCCCTCTGCGACCGCCGCGCGGGCATCGGCGGGGACGGCCTCCTGCACGTCGTGCGCTCCGCCGCCCACCCCGAGGCGCGCCACCTGGCGGACCGCGCCGAGTGGTTCATGGACTACCGCAACGGCGACGGGTCCATCGCCGAGATGTGCGGCAATGGAGTGCGCGTCTTCGCCCGGTACCTGCAGCACGCGGGGTATGTCGGCGAGGGTGATCTCGCGGTGGCCACCCGCGGCGGCGTGAAGACCGTGCACATCGCCAAGGCCGAGTCCGGCGGCGACATCACCGTCGGGATGGGCAAGGCGCTGCTCCCCGAAGGGGACGTCACCGTCTCCGCCGGCGACCACCGCTGGCCCGCCCTCAACGTGAACATGGGCAACCCGCACGCGGTCGCCTTCATCGACGACCTCTCCGAAGCGGGCAACCTCTACGACCCGCCGCCCCTCAGCCCCGCCTCCGCCTACCCGGACGGGGCGAACGTGGAATTCGTCGTCCCCCGCGGCCCGCGCCACGTCGCCATGCGGGTGCACGAGCGCGGCGCGGGCGAGACCCGCTCCTGCGGCACGGGCGCCTGCGCCGTGGCGGTCGCCGCGGCTCGCAAGGACGGCCTGGACCCTGCCGTGACCGGCGCCCCGGTCACGTACACCGTCGACCTGCCCGGCGGGCGCCTGGTGATCACCGAGCGGCCCGACGGCGAGATCGAGATGACGGGCGGCGCCGTGATCCTCGCCGAGGGCGAGATCATGCCCGAATGGATCGAAACGGCAACCTCATGAAGTGTCGCTCGAATGGGTGATCCGTTTCACGCTCGGCGAGAGGCGGTCAGCACCGCGTGATGGGCTCGGTAGCATCAAGCACCGGCCCGGACGGAGTACGCCACCGTCCGATCACCGCCGGTCGAAGCAGCCGGAGGTGCTCATGAGTGCGGAGGCCACGAATCCGGCCACGCCCGGCCCCGTCGCGTCAGGGGTCCAGCGCAGGCGCGGCCGCGCCCGTCTCGACCTGCGCAGGCTGGGTCGCGCCGCCCTCCTCGGATCCGGCACCCGGGACCGTCTCCCCGACGCGATCGGCCATGTGGCGGAGGCCCACCGCGCCCACTACCCGGACGCGGACCTGGAGCCCCTCCGCCGCGCCTACGTCCTCGCCGAGTCCTCGCACCGCGGCCAGACCCGCAAGAGCGGCGAGCCGTACATCACCCACCCGCTCGCGGTGACCCTGATCCTCGCCCAGCTCGGCGCGGAGATCACGACCCTGACCGCCTCCCTGCTCCACGACACGGTCGAGGACACGGACGTGACGCTCGACCAGGTGCGCGCCGAGTTCGGCGACGACGTCTGCTATCTGGTCGACGGCGTCACGAAGCTGGAAAAGGTCGACTACGGAGCGGCGGCGGAGCCCGAGACGTTCCGCAAGATGCTCGTCGCCACCGGCAACGACGTACGCGTCATGTCGATCAAGCTCGCCGACCGGCTGCACAACATGCGCACCCTCGGTGTCATGCGCCCCGAGAAACAGGCCCGCATCGCCAAGGTCACCCGGGACGTGCTCATCCCGCTCGCCGAGCGCCTCGGTGTGCAGGCACTCAAGACGGAACTGGAGGACCTCGTCTTCGCGATCCTCCATCCGGAGGAGTGCGCGCAGGTCAAGGCCATGATTGCCGCAAATGAGGCGAGCGCGGACGACCCCCTCGGGGACATCGCGGGCGAGGTGCGCGGCGTGCTGCGCGACGCGGGCATCACGGCCGAAGTACTCATCAGGCCCCGGCACTCCGTCTCCGTGCACCGCGTGCACCGCAAGCGCGGCGAACTGCGCGCCTCCGACTTCGGCCGTCTCCTCGTCCTCGTGAACGAGGACGCCGACTGCTACGGAGTCCTGGGAGAGCTGCACACCTGCTTCACACCGGTCGTCTCGGAGTTCAAGGACTACATCGCCGTACCGAAGTTCAACCTCTACCAATCACTGCACACCGCCGTGACCCGGGCCGACGGAGAGGTCGCCGAAGTCCTCATCCGCACCCATCAGATGCACCAGGTCGCCGAAGCGGGCGTCGTCGCCCTCCGCAATCCCTACGCTCCTCCTTCGGAGGAGCCGTCCGACGGCGCCGACGACGAGCGCGTGGACCCGACCAGGCCCGGCTGGCTCTCCCGGCTCCTCGACTGGCAGCAGGCCGCCCCCGACCCCGACACGTTCTGGTCGACGCTGCGCGAGGACCTCGCCCAGGACCGCGAGATCGCCGTCTTCCGGCCCGACGGCGGCACGCTCGGCCTGCCCGCGGGCGCCAGCTGTGTGGACGCCGCGTACGCCCAGTACGGCGAGGACGCGCACGCCTGCATCGGCGCCCGGGTCAACGGCCGTCTGGCGACGCTCAGCACCGTCCTGCGGGACGGCGACACCGTGCAGCTGCTCATGGGCCAGGACCTCACCTCCGGGCCGTCACGCGAGTGGCTGGACCACGCGCGCACGCCCGCCGCACGGATCGCCATCAGGCGCTGGCTCACCACGCACCCGGCGCCCGCGCCCACCCCCTCGGTGCAGCGGCCGCCCCAGCAGGCCCCGGCCCCCGTGCCCAAGCCGGAGCCGGCCGGAGTCCTGCGGCCGGCCGCCGCGAACGCCGTCGTGGACCGCGAGGGCGCCAGCGTGCGCCTCGCCGGCTGTTGTACGCCGGTGCCGCCCGACGACATCACCGCCTTCGCCGTCCGCGGGGGAGTCGTGACCGTCCACCGCACCGGCTGTCCCGGAGTGGAGCGCATGAAGGAAGCGGGGCGTGCGGAGGTCGGCGTGCGCTGGGGAGACACCGCCGAGTGCCGCGTCACCCTGATCGCCGAATCGTTCGGCCGGGCGCACCTGCTCGCCGACCTCACCGAAGCGATCGCCCTCGAAGGAGTGGCGATCATCTCGGCCACCGTGGAGCCGCCGACCCAACAGCGCGTGCGCCACACGTACACCCTGCAACTCCCCGACGCCGCCCACCTGCCAGGGCTGATGCGCGCGATGCGCGCGGTCCCCGGGGTGTACGACGTGAGCCGCGCCCAGCATCCGGCGGCCGCCGCTCACTGAAGAGCCCGCCCTCGCGGTGCCCTGGTCGGAGGGGCGCACCGGGCGACCCGTTCGAGTGGCTCGGCGCGCGCCGTCACGTGCTGACAAGACGCGCGCTGATAGCGGTGGTTCATGCTGCTCACCCCTCGGACCACGGCCTCTCGGCCGAAGGCCCTCCGTACCCCCCGCATCGCCGCCGCCCTGATCGCCGCGGCCGCGTCCACCGCGCTCCTCGCGGCCGGCGCACCGTCACCGGCCACCCCGCTCGGCATCGGCGACCGGCTCTTCCCGCACCTGGGCAACCCCGGATACGACGTCGAGACGTACGACATCGCCTTCACCTATCACGGTGACAACCGCAAGCCACTGGACGCCGTCACCAAGATCTACGCCCGCGCGACCGACTACCTGGAGCGCGTGAACCTCGACTTCGCGCACGGCACAGTGCGCTCCGTCGAGATGAACGGCGAGCGCGCACGCTTCGAAAGCAGCGGCGAGGACCTGGTCGTGACGCCGACCGCGTCGGTCGGGCGCGGCGACCGGATGCTGATCACCGTCCGGCACACCAGTGACCCGGTGCCCTCGAAGGACACCGAGGGCGGCTGGCTGCGCACCGGCGACGGACTGGCCATGGCCAACCAGGCGGACGCCGCGCACCGGGTCTTCCCCTGCAACGACCATCCCGCGGACAAGGCGGAATTCACCTTCCGGATCACCGCGCCCAAGGGGCTCACCGCCGTCGCCAACGGCCTCCCGGCCGGCACGACCCGGAACGGCGCCGCCACCACCTGGGCGTACCGCTCCCACCACCCCATGGCGACCGAGCTGGCCCAGGTGTCGATCGGGCGTTCCACCGTGGTGCACCGGGAGGGGCCGCATGGCCTTCCGGTACGCGACGTGGTGCCCACCAAGGACCGCAAGGTCCTGGAGCGCTGGCTGAAGAAGACGCCCGGCCAGATCGGCTGGATGGAGCAGAAGGTCGGCCGCTACCCCTTCGAGGTGTACGGGATCCTGGTCGCCGACGCGAGGACCGGCTTCGAACTCGAGACGCAGACACTCTCTCTCTTCGAGAGAGACATCTTCACCCGCCCCGAGTACCCGGAGTGGTACGTCGACGCGATCATGGTGCACGAGCTGGCACACCAGTGGTTTGGCGACAGTGTCAGCCCGAAGTCGTGGTCGGACCTCTGGCTCAACGAAGGCCACGCCACCTGGTACGAGGCTCTCTTCGCCGAGGAGAAGGCGGATCGGCCGCTGGCCGACCGGATGCGGAACGCCTACCGCCATTCGGACCGGTGGCGCGCGGCCGGCGGGCCCCCGGCCAGGCCGAAGGCGCCCGCGCCCGGACAGAAGATCAGCATCTTCCGTCCCGTCGTCTACGACGGCAGTGCCCTGGTGCTCTACGCCCTGCGGCAGGAGATCGGCCACGAGGCCTTCGACCGTCTGGAGCGGGAGTGGGTCCGCATTCACCACGACGGCAACGCCGAGACCGCCGACTTCGTGCGGCTCGCGTCCCAGGTGGCCGGGCGTGATCTCGGCGGATTCTTCGACGGCTGGCTCTACGGCGAGAAGACGCCGCCGATGCCGGGGCATCCGGAGTGGAAAACCGGGAAATAACCCGGATGACGAGACGGGCCGTGCCGTGCAACCATCATCGGGTCGACGGCACGCCCGTCAGGGACATCCCCTCGGGGACATCTCAGGGCACCATCGGCCGGTTCCGGGAATCTCCGGACCACGCCGGGCGTTGTCGACTGTGACGGATCCCGCATCCGTCGCCTTTCCCATCGACGAATCGACGTAAGGACCAAATGACCTCCTCTTCTTCCCCTTCCCAGGACGCACAGAGCTTCGCGCAGAACTACCCCGAAGGTCTTCGGGCCGATGCCCTGATGGAAGAGGACGTCGCCTGGAGCCACGAGATCGACGGAGAGCGGGACGGCGAACAGCTCGACCGCTCCGAGCGCGCGGCTCTGCGCCGCGTCGCGGGCCTCTCCACCGAGCTCGAGGACGTCACCGAAGTCGAGTACCGACAGCTCCGCCTGGAGCGAGTGGTGCTCGTCGGAGTGTGGACTTCGGGAACGGTCCAGGATGCGGAGAACTCCCTCGCCGAGCTGGCCGCCCTCGCCGAGACGGCGGGCGCGCTCGTGCTCGACGGCGTCGTCCAGCGCCGCGACAAGCCCGACCCCGCGACGTACATCGGCTCCGGCAAGGCCCTGGAGCTGCGCGACATCGTGCTCGAGACCGGAGCCGACACCGTCGTCTGCGACGGTGAGCTGAGCCCCGGCCAGCTGATCCACCTCGAAGACGTCGTCAAGGTCAAGGTGGTCGACAGGACCGCCCTGATCCTCGACATCTTCGCCCAGCACGCCAAGTCCCGAGAGGGCAAGGCGCAGGTCGCCCTCGCGCAGATGCAGTACATGCTGCCGAGGCTCCGGGGCTGGGGTCAGTCGCTCTCCCGTCAGATGGGTGGCGGCGGCGGTGGCGGCATGGCCACCCGTGGACCCGGTGAGACCAAGATCGAGACGGACCGGCGACGGATCCGCGAGAAGATGGCGAAGATGCGCCGGGAGATCGCGGAGATGAAGACGGGCCGCGACATCAAGCGGCAGGAGCGCCGGCGCAACAAGGTGCCTTCGGTAGCGATCGCCGGCTATACGAACGCGGGCAAGTCCTCGCTGCTCAACCGCCTCACCGGCGCGGGCGTACTGGTGGAGAACGCGCTGTTCGCCACCCTCGACCCCACCGTGCGCCGGGCCGAGACGCCGAGCGGCCGGGTCTACACCCTGGCGGACACCGTCGGGTTCGTGCGGCATCTGCCGCACCACCTCGTGGAGGCCTTCCGCTCCACGATGGAGGAGGTCGGCGACTCGGACCTCATCCTGCACGTGGTGGACGGTTCGCATCCGGTGCCCGAGGAGCAGCTCGCCGCGGTGCGCGAGGTGATCCGCGACGTGGGGGCCACCGACGTGCCCGAGATCGTGGTGATCAACAAGGCGGACGCGGCGGACCCCCTGGTCCTCCAGCGCCTGCTGCGCAACGAGAAGCACGCGATCGCGGTCTCCGCGCGGTCCGGTGCCGGAATCGAGGAGCTGCTCGCGCTCATCGACACCGAGCTGCCACGGCCCGAGGTCGACATCGAGGCCCTCGTTCCGTACACCCACGGCCAGCTCGTCTCGCGGGCGCACGCCGAGGGCGAGGTGCTCTCCGAGGAGCACACCGGCGAGGGCACGCTGCTCAAGGCGCAGGTGCACGAGGAGCTGGCCGCGGAGCTCGCTCCGTATGTGCTCGCCGCGCACTGAGCCGAGCCGCCTGACCCGGTAGCGCACGTGGCGAAGGCCCGCCCCCTTTCGTAGGGGGCGGGCCTTCGCCGTGTCAGGTGTGCCGTGCGGCTACTGAGCGCCGTACTTCTTGCTCATCATGTCGTAGACCTGCTCGGCGCCCCTGCCGAGCTGGGGGCCGGCCAGCCAGGTGTTCTCGGCCGGGCCGATCGAGGTGTTCGACACGAGCTTCGTCTTGCCGTCCACCATCCGGAACCAGCCGCCCCCGGACGAACCGCCGGTCATGGTGCAGCCGATGCGGTACATCGTCGGCAGGGACGGCGACAGCGAGAGCCGACCCGGCTTGTCCACGCACTTGTGCATGTTCAGGCCGTTGTACGGCGGGGCGGCCGGGTAGCCCCAGGCGCCCATCGAGCTCACGCTCTGCGCGGCCGGGGTCGAGAAGTCGACGTCGAGCGCGTTGCCGACGGTCTCCTCCAGGGACTTGCCGCCCTGCTCCGGCTTCACGTGCATGACGGCGTAGTCGTACGTCGCACCAGCGCCACCCGTCGGACCGCCGTCGTTCATCCACTCGCTCGAGGTCGAGACCCAGTCCGCCCAGTACTGGCCGTAGGGGGCGATTTCCTGCGGGGCCGCGTTGCGCAGCTGGGCCTCGGACTTGCCCAGGTCGTTGTAGGACGGCACGAAGGCGATGTTGCGGTACCAGCCGCCGTTCTGGCCGGCGTGCACGCAGTGGCCCGCGGTCCACACGAGGTTGGACTTGCCGGGGTTGCGCGGGTCCTTCACGACCGTGCCGGAGCAGACCATCGACCCCTCGGGGGAGTCGAAGAAGATCTTGCCGACCGGGGCGGCGTGCTTGTGGTACGGCGTCTTCTCGGGCTTGGCCTGGACCGGAGTCGGCTCCGGATCGGTCGCGCCTTGGCCGGCGGACGCGTCCTTCGCGGCGATCGTCTTGTTCGGGTCCTTGGCCTTCCGCATCCGCTCGGGCTTCCAGAGCCCTTCGATGACCGGGTTGGCGAAGTCCTTGGCCTCGCGCACCCAGTCGTCCTTGTCCCAGTTCTTCCAGGCGCCGTTCTTCCAGTCGTCCAGGTCGATCCCGTTGTCCTTCAGCTTGTCGGCGAGGCCGTCGGGAAGCTTGGTGTCGGAACCGGAGCCGTCGGCTCCCTGGGACGTGGTGGTGTCCGGCTTGTCGCTCGCCTTGTCGTCGCTCGGGCCACAGCCCGTGGCGGTGAGCGCCAAGGTCGCCGCGAGCCCGGTGGCGGCGAGCGCGACCCGCCGTCCACGGCTGCGCGCGAACGGCGCACGAGTGGAACGCATGGTGCTGGTACCCCCGTTGAAACGTGTGATTGCCATGTACGTGTCATGCGTCGGCGCAGGGCTCCGTGGCACCCGCTGTGACGCGACACCTCACTATGCCTGTGAGGTTGGGGACGAACGGCGGCGGGGTCGTGAAGGTTTTCGGCGCCCCGCCGCCGTGCTTCTCCAGCGGACTTCTCCGCTGGGCTTGTCTTCCGGCCTTGTCTCCCGGGGCCGCTGCGGGCTTGTCTCCCCGGCCTGCCCCAGAGGCGTGTCTACTGGTCGGCGAACTTCTTGCTGACCGCGCTGTAGATGCCCTTGGCCTCCTTGCCGAGGCGCGGACCGGCCAGCCAGCCCGCCGTCACCGGACCGATGGAGGTGTTCGACACCAGAGCGGGCTTGCCGTCCTGGCCCTCGGCGACCCAGCCACCACCGGACGAACCGCCCGTCATGGTGCAGCCGACGCGGTACATCGTCGGGTCGGGCTTGCTCAACGAGAGCCGGCCCGGCTTGTCCGCGCACTGGAACAGCTTCTGGCCGTCGTACGGCCGCGCCGCCGGGTAGCCGGTCGCCGTCATGGTGTCGATCTGGGGCACCGCCGGGGCGTCGAAGTCCACCGGAAGCGCGGAACCGACCGTCTCCTCGAGCGACTTGCCCTCACTGCCCTTCTCCGGCTTCACGTGGATGACCGCGAAGTCGTACGGCGCACCCTTGCCGCCCGTCGGACCGCCCTGCTCGATCCACTGGTCGGAAGTCTGCGCCCAGTCGCCCCACCACACGCCGTACGGAGCGACCTCTTCCTTCGGAGCGTTCTGCAGCTCCTCGGCCGACTTGCCGCTGTTGTTGTACGAGGGGACGAAGATCATGTTGCGGTACCAGCCGCCCTCGGCGCCCGCGTGCACGCAGTGACCCGCGGTCCACACCATGTTGGACTTGCCCGGGTGGGCCGGGTCCTTCACGACGGTCGCGGAACAGACCATCGAACCCTTGGGGCCGTCGAAGAAGAGCTTGCCGGACTCGGCCGCCCGGTCGTGGTACGGCGCGCTCACGGCGGCCGCCTGCACGGGCTTGGGCGTCGGGTCGGTCACGCCCTGGTCACCGGAGATGTCGCTGTCGTCGACGCTCCGGTCGGGGTTCTTGTCGGCGTCCCGCATCCGGTCCGGGTCCCAGAGGTCCTCGATGATCGGGTTGACGAAGTCGCCGGCCTCGCGCAGCCAGTCGTCCTTGTTCCAGTTCTTCCAGGCGCCGTTCTTCCACTCGTCCAGATCGATCCCGTTGTCCTTGAGCTTGTCCTTCCAGGCGTCCGGGATCTGGATCTTGTCGTCACCGTTGCTGTCGCCGGGCTGTGCCGAGGGCGAGTCGCCGCCGGCGTTGTCCTCGGTGGGACCGCAGGCCGTGGCGGTCAGAACGAGCGCCGCGCCGAGCGCCACAGCCGCCACGGGGGCGGTCCTGGTGCGCGCGCTCCTCCTATTGCGAACGGTGAAGAGCGGACGTATGGGTCGCATCGTGAGAATCCCCCTGGGCCTCGAAATTGTTTCAAAGTGCTGGACATCCGGGTGTGGAACACCCGTCGCCACCGGTGCGGCACCCCTTGGCCATGCTTGCGTTGGGTTTGCTCTGATTTGCTCGGGGGAGCGGTGCACCTGTCGCTGATGAACGGCCCCCACACTATGCCGGTGCCGTTGGGGACGGCCGACGGAAGGGCAACGGTTCCGTCACGGCAAGGATCTTCGGGTTGCCCGTGATCCCCCGGCGTTTTCGTCGTTGGTACGTACGGGGGAGTCGCGGCCTGCGTTCATCCCCCTGCCAACTCGCCCGCGCAGCCGCCCACATGAGCTCCCCGAGCCGCATCGGACGGACGCGCTCGTCCGCAGCGGGAGGACCAACAGTCGTGGCCGTGACCGAGCCTGCGCCCGCGGCAGTGTCCGCAGGGAACTCCGTAACGCAGTCCGTGGCGCAGTCCGTGGGGCAATCCACCGCGCAATCCGCAGCCCAGGAAGGGATCCTGCGCCGCCAGTCGGCGCGCGAGTCTGCGGCGCGCACCTACGCGCGTGCCCTGCCGATCGTGCCGGTGCGGGCCCGCGGCCTGACGATCGAGGGCGCGGACGGGCGACGCTACCTCGACTGTCTCTCGGGCGCCGGAACCCTGGCCCTCGGCCACAACCACCCCGTGGTGCTTGAGGCGATCCGGAAGGTCCTTGACTCCGGGGCGCCGCTGCACGTCCTCGACCTGGCCACACCGGTCAAGGACGCCTTCACCACCGAGCTGTTCCACACGCTGCCGCGAGGCCTCGCCGAGCGCGCGCGGATCCAGTTCTGCGGCCCCGCGGGGACGGACGCGGTGGAGGCGGCGCTGAAACTCGTCCGCGCCGCCACCGGCCGCAGCCACCTGCTCGCGTTCACCGGCGCCTACCACGGGATGACGGCCGGGGCGCTCGAAGCATCCGGCGGCGCATCCGATGTACGGGTCGCGCGCCTGCCCTATCCGCAGGAGTACCGCTGCCCGTTCGGCCTGGGCGGCGCGCGCGGCGCCGAGCTCTCCGCCCGGTGGACCGAGAACCTCCTGGACGACCCCAAATCAGGCGTGACCACACCCGCCGGCATGATCCTCGAACCGGTCCAGGGCGAGGGCGGAGTCCTCCCCGCTCCCGACGCCTGGCTCCGCCGGATGCGCGAGATCACCGCCGCGCGTGACATCCCCCTCATCGCGGACGAGGTACAGACGGGCGTCGGCCGCACCGGAGCCTTCTGGGCCGTCGAGCACAGTGGCGTCGTCCCGGACGTGATGGTGCTCTCCAAGGCGATCGGCGGCAGCCTTCCCCTCGCCGTCGTGGTCTACCGGGACGACCTCGACGTCTGGCCGCCCGGCGCACACGCCGGCACCTTCCGCGGCAACCAGCTCGCCATGGCAGCGGGCGCGGCGACCCTCGCCTACGTCCGCGAGAACGGCCTCGCCGAACGCGCCGCCACCCTCGGCGCCCGCATGCTCGCCCAACTACGCTCCCTGGCCGCCCAGCACCCCTGCATCGGCGAGGTCCGCGGCCGGGGGCTGATGATCGGCGTGGAACTGGTGGACCCGGCTGCGGAGCCAGGGGCGCCGGATTCGATGGCCGGACCGAAGGTGAGGCCGGAGTCGGGAATGATCCCGTCACCCACCACGCCCACCACGCCCGCCACGCAAGGGCACCCAGAGACTCCGTCAGCGGTCACCCGGGCCGGAGCCGCGCCCACCCCGCCAGCCGCCACCCGGCTCAGCCCACCCCCGGACGACCCCTTCGCCGCCTCGCAGCCCCGCCCGCCGGCCCCCGAGCTGGCCGCGGCCGTGCAGCGCGAGTGCCTGCGCCGTGGCCTCATCGTCGAAATCGGCGGCCGCCACTCCAGCGTCGTACGACTCCTGCCTCCCCTTACCCTCACCGACGAACAGGCGACCGCGGTCCTCGACCGCCTCGCCGACGCGCTGGCCACCGCGGCGCGTGCCCACCACGCATAGCCAAGACGGACCCGGGCCGCTCCGGCTGACACGAGCCGCCGAGCGCGTACCCGTCCCGTTGCCACACGGAGCCCCGAACAACCTCACAAGGAAGCCCTCTTGAACGCCACCCCCGCATCCGAAGGCCGCCCCCAACCCCACGCCCCGGGTGCGTGCGGCGCACACACCTCACTGGTGGCGGAGTCCAACACGGTCCCCCGGCAGAAGGGTGGCGGCCAGGACGCCGAACGCCTGCGCGGGACGTCCACCGACCTGTTGGAGCACCCCGACCCGCACGTCGCCGCACAGACCGCGGCCGTCGAGAACCTCCTGCGCTGCTGGGTCAGGGAGAACAACATCCCCGCTCCGGACCGCGGTGTCCTGCGCATCCCTCTCCAGGCCAGCGGAACGGCCCTGCTCGTCCCCGTGCACTACTGGTCGGCCACCGGCTGGCACCGCTTCAGCCTCCCCTATCTCGAGGACGGCCCTGCGAGCGCCCCACCCGTGGACGCCGTCACCGTCGCTGCCCTCCTCGGCCGCGAGACGGCCCGCCGCGCCACGGATCCGCCACCGGACGATGCGACCGAAACGACTGCACCGAACGAATCAGCCTTGACTGAAGCGGCCGAGCCGGGCGAGCCGACTGACCCGGGCGACGGTGCCGACCTGGTCGGCCGGGTCGCCGACTCGGTCCGGCGCACGACCGCGTTCATCGCCTACCGCCGCAACAGGCCCGACGACGAGCCCGACCTCTTCCTCGCCGCCGAACAGTCCCTGCTCCTCGGCCACCCCCTGCATCCGACCCCCAAGAGCCGCGAGGGCCTGTCCGACACCGAATCCCGCCTGTACTCCCCGGAGTTGCGCGGCGCCTTCCCGCTGCACTGGCTGGCCGTCGACCGCTCCGTACTCGCTTCCGACTCGGCCTGGACCGAACGCGGCCGCGCCGTCCCCGCCGACCGACTCACCGCCCGCCTCGCAGGTCCGGACCTGCCGCTCCGCGACGATCGCGTCGCCCTGCCCGTGCATCCCTGGCAGATCCGCGAGCTCCGGCACCGCCCCGCGCCCGCCGCGCTCCTCGACGCCGGACTGCTCCAGGACCTCGGCCCTCATGGCGCCCCGTGGCACCCCACCTCCTCCGTACGCACCCTGTACCGCTCCGGCGCGGCCGCCATGCTGAAGCTCTCGCTCGGCCTGCGCATCACCAACTCCCGTCGCGAGAACCTCCGCAAGGAACTGCACCGCGGCGTCGAGGTCCACCGGCTGCTGCGCAGCGGTCTCGGCGAAGAGTGGCAGTCGGTCCACCCCTGCTTCGACGTGGTGCGCGACCCGGCATGGCTCGCCGTCACCGGTCCCGACGGCACGCCGGTCCTCGGGCTCGACGTCATGATCCGACACAACCCCTTCCGTCCCGGTGACGACGCCACCTGCATCGCCGGCTTGGTCTCACCGAGGCCCACACCGCTGCCTGCCTGCCAGGAACCTCGTGCGATGCGCTCCCGGCTCGCCGAGACCGTCACCCGGCTCGCCGGACGAACGGGCCGGTCCCGGGGGGCCGTTGCCACCGAGTGGTTCCTGCGCTACCTCGAAGCCGTTGTGCGCCCTGTGCTGTGGCTCGACAGTGAAGCGGGCGTCGCCCTGGAGGCGCACCAGCAGAACACCCTCCTCCTGCTCGACCCCGACGGGTGGCCCGTGGGCGGCCGCTATCGGGACAACCAGGGCTACTACTTCCGCGAGTCCCGCCGCGCCGAACTCGAACGACGCCTTCCCGGCATCGGCCAGGACAGCGACACCTTCGTCTCCGACGAGGTGACGGACGAGCGGTTCGCCTACTACCTCGGCATCAACAACGTGTTCGGCCTCATCGGAGCCCTCGGCGCCGAACGGCTCGCGGACGAGCGGCTCCTGCTCGCCGCCTTCCGCCGCTTCCTCGGCGATGTCGCGACAGGGCCCGACAGGCTGCGCAGCTCTCTGCCCACGACCCTGCTCGACTCACCCGTGCTGCGGTGCAAGGCCAACCTGCTGACCCGGTTGCACGGCCTCGACGAGCTCGTCGGCCCCGTCGACACCCAATCCGTCTACGTCACCATTCCCAACCCCCTTCATTCCTGAGGGATATGCCCCACCTCTGCTGACAGGAGCGACGACGTGCCTCCCACCGATGCGAGCACCGATGCCGGGACCGAATCCGCCGCTGCCGGCGCCGACTGCACGGACACTCTCGACCTGCGCCTGCCCGAGGAGCTCGTCGCCCTGCTGGCCGAGGGCGATGGGCATGGGGCCGCGGTGGAGGACGATCTCCTGGACGGCGTCGGAGGGTGGGGCCCTGTCACCACTGCCGCCGGTGTCTTCCAACTCGTACCTGTACGTCTCGAACGCGACCTCCCGCTGATCAGCCGATGGATGAACGACCCCGCCGTGGCGGCCTTCTGGGAACTGGCGGGGCCCGAAGCCGTCACCGAGGCCCACCTGCGCCGACAGCTCGACGGGGACGGGCGCAGCGTCCCCTGCCTCGGCGTGCTCGAGGGCATGCCGATGAGCTACTGGGAGATCTACCGGGCAGACCTCGACCCCCTGGCCCGTCACTACCCCTCGCGTCCGCACGACACAGGGATCCACCTCCTCGTCGGCAGAGTCGCCAACCGCGGCCGAGGCCTCGGCACCTCGCTGCTCAGAGCCGTCGCTGACCTGGTGCTCGACTGTCGCCCCGCATGCGCACGCGTCGTAGCTGAACCCGACCTGCGCAACACCCCCTCCGTCTCCGCATTCCTGAGCGCCGGCTTCCGCTACTTCGCCGAAGTGGAACTGCCCGACAAACGCGCGGCCCTCGTGGTCCGTGATCGGGCCCTGCGCGCCGTGCTCTGACCCGATCACTCTTAGTACACCGCTCGCCCCGATCCGGTTCCCTCCCCGAGGAGTCCCCGTGCCGAATCCGTCCCCCAGTCCGATTCCCAGCCCCTCCGCCGAGCTGTACGACCCACCCGAGCTGACCCAGGACAGGTGGCGCGAGGCCGGGCGCCGCCTCCTGGCCAAGATGATCGGAGAATTCGCGTACGAGGAGATCATCCGGCCCGTACCCGTACACACAGCCATTCCCGTACACGCGCCCATGCCCGTATCCACACCCGCACCTGCATCCGCAGCGGACGGGAAGGTCGGCACCTACCGGCTCCACCTCGAACCGGCCGAGCCGGAGGAGCCCACCGCGTCGGTGGGGGAGCAGGGCGGGGCAGCCACGCCGACGGGGGAGCAGGACGGGGCAGCCACGTCCACAGGTGAGCCGAGCGGGACGGCCAAGGTGGCCCGGCGGCAGGGCGCCTGCCTCACTTTCCGCGCGCGCCGCGGCTCGTACGGCAGTTGGCATGTGGACCCGGCCGGCCTGACCCTCACCGAGGGCGACGGGCCGGCTGTCTCCTTCAGCGACCCCCTGCGGTTCCTCGTCATGGCCCGCAGGACCCTGGGCCTGGACGGTGCCACACTCGGACACCTGATCCGCGAGCTCACCGTCACGCTGAGCGCCGACACCCGCATAGATCACACGGCGCTCAGCGCCGCCCGACTGGCCGACCTCGGCTACGCGGAACTCGAGGGGCACCAGACCGGCCATCCCTGGCTCGTCCTCAACAAGGGACGCATCGGGTTCTCCGCCTGCGACACCGATCGATGGGCGCCCGAGGCCCGCCGCTCCACGACGCTCCCGTGGATCGCCGTCCACACCAGTCTCGCCGTGTACAACGGAGTCACGGGGCTGGAGACCGCGCAAAGCCTCTATGCCCGCGAGCTCTCCGCCGCCACCCGCACGTCCTTCGCGGACTTACTCCGCGCACGCGGACTCAATCCGCAGGAGTACCTCTACCTCCCCGTGCACCCCTGGCAGTGGGACGAGATCGTGCTGCCGCTCTTCGCTCCGTCCATCGCCGCGGATGCCATCGTCCCGCTCTGCAGTGACGGTGACCTACGCCTGCCTCAGCAGTCCATCCGTACGTTCCTCAACGCTTCCCGCCCCGACCGGCACACCGTGAAGCTTCCGCTGTCGGTCCTCAACACGCTCGTGTGGCGAGGTCTCCCCACAGGCCGCACGGTCGCCGCGCCCGCCGTCACGGCTTGGATGCACGCGCTGCGTGACGCGGACCCCTTTCTGCGCGACGAATGCGGAGTCATCCTTCTGGGCGAAGTCGCGTCGGTGGCCGTCGAGCACCCTCTGTACGACGAGTTGGCGGAAGTGCCCTACCAGTACAGGGAATTGCTCGGCGCCATCTGGCGTGAGCCGGTCAGCCGGTACCTCGCACCGGGGGAACGCGCCCGTACGCTCGCCTCGCTCACGCACACCGACCCCGACGGCCGTGCGTTCGTCGCGGAGCTCGTGGAGCGCTCAGGGCTGACTCCCAGGGTATGGCTGAAGCGGCTCTTCGCCGCTCTGCTGCCTCCCCTGCTGCACTTCTTGTATCGCTACGGCACAGTGTTCTCCCCTCACGGGGAGAACACCATCGTCGTCTTCGACGACAAGGACGTCCCTGTCCGGCTGGCGGTGAAGGACTTCGTGGACGACGTCAATGTGAGCGCCGTGCCACTTCCCGAGCAGGATTCGATGCCGGACGACGTCCGCGACGTACTCCTCACCGAGCCCCCCGGCTTCCTCACCCAGTTCATCCACTCGGGTCTCTTCGTAGGCGTCTTCCGGTATCTCGCGCCCCTCTGCGAGGAGCAACTCGGCGTTCCGGAGCACGACTTCTGGTCCTGTGTGCGTGCGGAGATCCTCCGGCATCAGGCACGCGCCCCGGAGCTGAAGGAGCGGTACGAGATGTTCGACCTGCTCACACCCCGTATCGAGCGGCTCTGCCTGAACCGGAACCGGCTCCATCTCGACGGTTACCGCGACCGGCCCCAGCGCCCGCACGCCGCCGTGCACGGAACCGTGCCCAACCCTCTCCACCAGCCTTGATCGCCGGATTGTCAGTGGGGCACCGTAGGGTGGTCGCGCTATGACGAAGCCCTCCCTCCCCGAGCTCCTGCACGCCGCCGTCACCGCTGTCGGCGGCACGGAACGCCCTGGCCAGGTGTCCATGGCCGAGACCGTCGCCGAGGCGATCGACGACGGCTCACACCTGCTGGTCCAGGCCGGCACCGGCACGGGTAAATCCCTCGGCTATCTGGTGCCGGCCCTGGCCCACGGTGAGCGCGTGGTGATCGCGACGGCCACCCTCGCCCTGCAGCGTCAGCTCGTGGAGCGAGACCTGCCGCGCACGGTGGACGCGCTGCATCCACTGCTCCGCCGCCGCCCTCAGTTCGCGATGCTCAAGGGCCGCTCGAACTACCTGTGCCTGCACCGTCTCCATGAGGGCATGCCACAGGACGAGGAGGAGGGGCTTTTCGATCAGTTCGAGGCGGCCGCTCCCACCAGCAAGCTGGGCCAAGACCTCCTGCGCATGCGGGACTGGGCGGACGAGACCGAGACCGGCGACCGCGACGATCTGACCCCCGGGGTGTCCGACCGTGCCTGGTCCCAGGTCTCCGTCTCCTCCCGGGAGTGCCTGGGCGCTTCGAAGTGCGCCTATGGGGCGGAGTGCTTCGCCGAGGCGGCCCGCGAGCGCGCCAAGCTCTCCGACGTCGTCGTCACGAACCACGCGCTGCTCGCCATCGACGCCATCGAAGGCGCACCCGTGCTGCCCCAGCACGAGGTGCTGATCGTGGACGAGGCCCATGAGCTGGTCTCCCGCGTCACCGGCGTGGCCACGGGCGAGCTCACCCCGGGGCAGGTCAACCGCGCCGTGCGGCGTGCGGCGAAGCTCGTCAACGAAAAGGTGGCGGACCAGCTCCAGACGGCGTCGGAAGGCTTCGAGCGCCTGATGGAGCTGGCTCTGCCGGGTCGCCTGGAAGAGATTCCGGAGGACCTCGGATATGCGCTGATGGCCCTGCGGGACGCCGCCCGGGGGGTGATCACGGCGCTCGGTTCGACCCGCGACAAGTCGGTTCAGGACGAGGACGCGGTCCGCAAGCAGGCGCTCGCCTCCGTGGAGTCGATCCACGACGTGGCGGAGCGCATTACGAACGGCTCCGAGTACGACGTCGTCTGGTACGAGCGCCACGAACGCTTCGGCGCCTCACTGCGTGTGGCCCCCATGTCCGTGTCGGGCCTCCTGCGGGAGAAGCTCTTCGCCGACCGCTCGGTGGTCCTCACCTCCGCCACGCTCAAGCTGGGCGGCGATTTCAACGGCGTGGGGGCCTCGCTCGGCCTGGCACCCGAGGGCACCGAATCCGAGGACGCCCCGGTCTGGAAGGGCCTCGACGTCGGCTCCCCCTTCGACTACGGCAAGCAGGGCATCCTGTACGTCGCCAAGCACCTGGCCCGGCCAGGGCGTGAAGGCACCCGGAGCGACATGCTCGATGAGCTGGCCGAACTGATCGAGGCGGCCGGTGGCCGCACGCTCGGCCTGTTCTCCTCGATGCGGGCCGCTCAGGGCGCGGCGGAGGAACTGCGGGAGCGACTGGACATGCCGATCCTCCTCCAGGGTGAGGAGACTCTGGGTGAGCTGATCAAGGGCTTCGCGGCGGACGCGAAGACGTGCCTCTTCGGGACCCTCTCGCTCTGGCAGGGCGTCGACGTGCCCGGTCCCAGCTGCCAGCTGGTGATCATGGACAAGATTCCGTTCCCGCGCCCCGACGATCCGCTGATGAGCGCCCGCCAGAAGGCGGTCGACGAGGCCGGCGGCAATGGCTTCATGGCGGTCGCGGCCACCCATGCGGCACTACTGATGGCGCAGGGTGCGGGACGTCTCGTACGGGCGTCCGGCGACCGCGGGGTGGTCGCCGTCCTGGACCCCCGGCTGGCCACCGCGCGCTACGGCAGCTACCTGCGGGCTTCGCTGCCCGACTTCTGGTACACGACGGACCGTAATCAGGTACGGCGCTCTCTGGCCGCGATCGACGCTGCGGCGAAGGCGGACGGGGCGTAGCGGGGCAGGGCCGTGGCCGCGAGGGCGCTGTGGCCGCCGGGCTGCGGCCACTCAGGCGGCTGCGTCCGCCGAGGCTCGCCCGCTCTGTGGGTGTCCGGCTCCAGACGCAGCAGGGCCCCGGAACCGGCGCAGTTGGTTCCGGGGCCCGGTCAGGGGCGGGGCCTCAAACCCGCCGCAGCACCGCCACGACCTTGCCGAGGATCGTCGCCTCGTCGCCGGGGATCGGCTGGTACGCAGAGTTGTGCGGCAGCAGCCAGACGTGGCCGTCCTCGCGCTTGAATCGCTTGACCGTCGCTTCGCCGTCCAGCATGGCGGCCACGATGTCGCCGTTCTCCGCGACGGGCTGGCGGCGCACCGTGACCCAGTCGCCGTCACAGATCGCGGCTTCGATCATCGAGTCACCGACGACCTTCAGTACGAAGAGCTCGCCGTCCCCCACGAGCTGGCGGGGGAGGGGGAAGACGTCCTCCACCGACTCCTCGGCGAGGATGGGCCCACCGGCCGCGATACGGCCGACGAGCGGGACGTACGACGCGGCGGGCTTGCCGGTGGTGTCGGTCGGCTGGCTGCTGGGCTGGTCCGAGCCCCGCACCTCGTACGCGCGAGGGCGGTGCGGGTCGCGGCGCAGGAAGCCCTTGCGCTCCAGAGCCATCAGCTGATGGGCGACGGAGGAGGTGCTGGAGAGGCCGACGGCCTGCCCGATCTCCCGCATCGACGGCGGGTACCCGCGCCGCTGCACGGAGTCCCTGATGACCTCGATCACGCGGCGTTGCCTGTCGGTGAGCCCCGAGCTGTCGGCTCGGATGCCTGGAGGTCGGCCCGGCAGGGAGCGAGTGGGCTTGGGCCCCTCCTGGTTCGTGGCTGCGTCATTCATGGCATGCACCGGCTCGAGTCGGCTCTGGGAGCGGTCCTGGGCAGTGATGGTGGCGCTGTCTGCGGTGGTGGTCACGTCGGTCGGCCCCTCTCGAGATGTTCTCTCCCTAGCTAGCCAACGGTAGTTGCTTTCGAAAGGTTGCGCCAAACACACGTTCGAGTGAAAAAACGCAGATTACCCGCCGTGATCATGTGTTTGGGTGTATGGCTGACGCTCGGGCCGAACGGCATTTCGGTTCATTACGGTACGCTTCACCGCCGGGACCGTGAGCCCCTCGACGGGGCTCCCATACTGCCACTCGGCACCCCGTCAACCCGGCACCGGCCCCCCGCCCCGAGCGGCGTGAGTGACGGCCCTGTGCGGTTGATGTCTTTCGAGGCGGTACGACACGCGCGGTGCTGAAAAAGCAGCCAAACCCCAGATCTAGTGGTTGGATTGCCGCAGCAGCCCAGAAGTTGTGGTCCCTGGTCTTTCAGGGGCTCCGGGATCGCCTATGCTTGGGGCTGCTTCGAGGGCCCCGAGGGCCCGTTGAGGCTTATGAGTCGTGCCGTGAAGGAGGGTTGGAAGTTCCATGCACTGCCCCTTCTGCAGGCACCCCGACAGCCGCGTGGTCGACAGCCGCACCACCGACGACGGCACGTCGATCCGCAGGCGCCGTCAGTGCCCCGACTGCTCCCGTCGTTTCACGACCGTGGAGACGTGCTCACTGATGGTGGTCAAGCGCAGCGGCGTGACGGAGCCCTTCAGTCGCACCAAGGTCATCAACGGCGTCCGCAAGGCGTGCCAGGGGCGGCCGGTGACCGAGGACGCCCTCGCCCTGCTCGGCCAGCGGGTCGAAGAGGCGGTGCGTGCCACCGGAAGCGCCGAGCTGACCACTCACGACGTGGGCCTCGCCATACTCGGCCCGTTGCAGGAGCTCGACCTCGTCGCCTACCTGCGCTTCGCGTCCGTGTACCGGGCCTTCGACTCGCTCGAGGACTTCGAGGCTGCCATCGGGGAGCTGAGGGAACAGCGGCTCCAAGCGGAGCCGTGCGACGCGGGCGGAGAGCGCGTCGTGAACGACTGCGGGCCCGGAGGGACTGTCGAAGTCCCGGTGCCCGCCACTGCCGCCGACTGACCGGCTGACCGACCGGCCGGCGGCGAACCAGACCTGTTGAGGGCGTCCTCTGCGATGTCCGCAACATCAGACACACATCCGTGCCACGGGAAGAACGTGGCACTTCAGGGCGTTTTAGCCTGATACAGGGAGGCGGCATGACCGAGACGACGAGCGGCCCGGCACGAGGTTCCCGCGCGAAGGGTTCCAAGGCCAAGGGCCTGCGTATCGAGCGCATCCACACGACGCCCGGCGTGCATCCGTACGACGAGGTGGCCTGGGAGCGCCGTGACGTCGTCATGACCAATTGGCGCGACGGCTCGATCAACTTCGAGCAGCGTGGCGTCGAGTTCCCCGACTTCTGGTCGGTGAACGCGGTCAACATCGTCACCAGCAAGTACTTCCGCGGGGCCGTCGGTACCCCGCAGCGTGAGACCGGCCTCAAGCAGCTGATCGACCGCATCGTGAAGACCTACCGCAAGGCCGGTGAGGACTACAACTACTTCGCCTCGCCCGCCGACGCCGAGATCTTCGAGCACGAGCTGGCCTACGCCCTCCTGCACCAGATCTTCAGCTTCAACTCGCCGGTCTGGTTCAACGTCGGCACGCCCCAGCCGCAGCAGGTGTCCGCCTGCTTCATCCTGGCCGTCGACGACTCCATGGAGTCGATCCTCGACTGGTACAAGGAAGAGGGCATGATCTTCAAGGGCGGCTCCGGCGCCGGCCTGAACCTGTCCCGCATCCGTTCCTCCAAGGAACTGCTGTCCTCCGGAGGCAACGCCTCGGGTCCCGTCTCCTTCATGCGCGGTGCCGACGCCTCCGCCGGAACCATCAAGTCCGGTGGCGCCACGCGCCGCGCGGCCAAGATGGTCATCCTCGATGTCGACCATCCCGACATCGAGGGCTTCATCGAGACCAAGGTGAAGGAAGAGGAGAAGATCCGCGCCCTGCGCGACGCGGGCTTCGACATGGACCTGGGCGGCGACGACATCACGTCCGTCCAGTACCAGAACGCCAACAACTCGGTCCGCGTGAACGACGAGTTCATGAAGGCCGTGGAGTCCGGCTCCAAGTTCGGTCTGCGGGCCCGGATGACCGGTGACGTCATCGAGGAGGTCGACGCCAAGTCGCTCTTCCGCAAGATGGCCGAGGCCGCCTGGGCGTGTGCCGACCCCGGCATCCAGTACGACGACACGATCAACGCCTGGCACACCTGCCCGGAGTCCGGCCGGATCAACGGCTCGAACCCGTGCAGCGAGTACATGCACCTGGACAACACGTCCTGCAACCTCGCCTCGCTGAACCTCATGAAGTTCCTGAAGGACGACGGCAAGGGCAACCAGTCCTTCGACGTCGAGCGCTTCTCGAAGGTCGTCGAGCTGGTCATCACCGCGATGGACATCTCGATCTGCTTCGCGGACTTCCCGACCCAGAAGATCGGCGAGAACACCCGCGCCTACCGTCAGCTGGGCATCGGCTACGCCAACCTGGGTGCCCTCCTGATGGCCACCGGTCACGCGTACGACTCCGACGGCGGCCGTGCTCTCGCCGGCGCCATCACGTCGCTGATGACGGGCACCTCGTACAAGCGCTCCGCCGAGCTCGCCGCGGTCGTCGGTCCCTACGACGGCTACGCCCGCAACGCGACGCCGCACAAGCGCGTCATGAAGCAGCACGCCGACGCCAACGGCGCGGCCGTCCGCATGGACGACCTGGACTCGCCGATCTGGGCCGCCGCCACGGAGGCCTGGCAGGACGTGATCCGCCTCGGTGAGAAGAACGGTTTCCGTAACTCCCAGGCGTCCGTCATCGCCCCGACCGGCACCATCGGTCTCGCGATGTCCTGCGACACCACGGGCCTGGAGCCCGACCTCGCCCTGGTGAAGTTCAAGAAGCTCGTCGGCGGCGGCTCGATGCAGATCGTCAACGGCACCGTGCCGCAGGCCCTGCGTCGCCTGGGCTACCAGGAGGAGCAGATCGAGGCGATCGTCGCCCACATCGCCGAGAACGGCAATGTGATCGACGCCCCGGGTCTGAAGACCGAGCACTACGAGGTCTTCGACTGCGCCATGGGTGAGCGCTCCATCTCCGCGATGGGCCACGTCCGCATGATGGCCGCGATCCAGCCGTGGATCTCGGGTGCCCTCTCCAAGACGGTCAACCTTCCGGAGACGGCCACCGTCGAGGACGTCGAAGAGGTCTACTTCGAGGCGTGGAAGATGGGCGTCAAGGCGCTCGCCATCTACCGCGACAACTGCAAGGTCGGTCAGCCGCTCTCCGCCAAGAAGAAGGAGGAGGAGAAGGCCGAGATCACCGAGAAGGCCGAGGACACGATCCGTGCCGCGGTCGAGAAGGTGGTCGAGTACCGCCCGGTCCGCAAGCGTCTTCCGAAGGGCCGTCCCGGCATCACCACCTCCTTCACCGTGGGTGGCGCCGAGGGCTACATGACCGCCAACTCCTACCCGGACGACGGTCTCGGCGAGGTCTTCCTGAAGATGTCCAAGCAGGGCTCGACCCTCGCGGGCATGATGGACGCCTTCTCCATCGCCGTCTCGGTCGGCCTGCAGTACGGCGTGCCCCTGGAGACGTACGTTTCCAAGTTCACGAACATGCGCTTCGAGCCGGCCGGTATGACGGACGACCCGGACGTGCGGATGGCGCAGTCGATCGTCGACTACATCTTCCGCCGCCTGGCGCTGGACTTCCTGCCCTTCGAGACGCGTTCCGCGCTCGGCATCCACTCCGCCGAGGAGCGTCAGCGGCACCTGGAGACCGGGTCGTACGAGCCGACCGAGGACGAGGTCGACGTCGAGGGTCTGGCTCAGTCCGCCCCGCTGCAGACCGAGACCTTGAAGGCCGTCGCCACGCCGAAGGCGGAGACCGAGGGCGTCAAGGCCGCGCCGCAGCAGGCGCACACCAGCGCGGAGCTCGTCGAGATGCAGCTGGGCATCCAGGCCGACGCGCCGCTGTGCTTCTCCTGCGGTACGAAGATGCAGCGCGCCGGTTCCTGCTACATCTGCGAGGGCTGCGGCTCGACCAGCGGCTGCAGCTGAGACCAGTGAGTCGTGCTTCCGGGCCGGGCCGTGATGCCGCGCCAGTACCGGGAGTGACCTGACCGCCAAGGGCGGTGGAGCCGATTTCTCTCGGCGCCACCGCCCTTTGGCGTGGTCCCTGTGACCACGCACCCGGCAGGCGCTCGCCGACCGGGCAGGGCTTGCCCGGCGACCGGTCAGCGCTCGCCGCCCATGAGCGAGGCGAACGTCGTCGGATCGGCATCGAAGCCTCGGATGACCTCGCGGAACGACCACGTCCCGGACTCGTCCCGGGTGAACTCGGCGAGGGTCGCGGCCGTGCAGCCGGCGACACTGGAGAGGTCGCTCTGCGCCAGGTCCGTGTAGCCCTCGCGGATCCGGACCGCGGTGTTCCCGATGTCGCCGAACACCTTTTGCTCCGCCTTCTGCTGTATGGCCACCCCTACGACGACCCGGGCGAACGTGGAGGCGAGACGGTCCAGCTCCAGGGTCATGACCTCGTCGAAACCGAAGCCCTGACCCGTCCTGCTGTCCCGGTTCAAGGTGATGGTGCCGTCGGGGGAGCGGCTGTCGAAGTGCACGAGGTAGACGGGGTTGCCGTACGGAGCGTCCGCGGCGTACGTCGCGGCGATGATGTCGAGGTCGTTGGACGGGGTCCCCGCCGGGCTCGGATCCCACTTGAGTCCGACTTCGACCTTCTTGATTCCCTTGCTGACACTGCTCACTGGACTTCCCCCTCCTCGTGACCTGGCCGCTGCGGATTCACCAGGCATGTCCGACACACACGCTACGGCGTATGACTGACAACGACGTAGCGTCGCTGGTCAGAGGCGGACAACAGGGCCGGAGCGGAACGTGGTTGGTGTGCTGTCCGGCGAAGGAGATCATGAACCCATGACATTCAACGGGGAAGAACTCGACATCGAGGCCTACTTGGCGAGACTCGGGCACACGGGCGGGGCCAAGCCGGATCTCGACACTTTGCGCGTGCTCCACAGAGAGCACGTGGCGGCGATTCCCTTCGAGAACCTCGAGATCATGCTCGGCCGTCCGGTGCAGCTGGACCTGCCGGCACTGCAGGACAAGCTGCTGCACAGTCGGCGGGGCGGCTACTGCTACGAGCACAACCTGCTCTTCGCGGCCGCTCTGGAACGCATCGGCTTCGATGTCACGGGGCTCGCGGCTCGGGTCAGGGCCGGGGCCTCCTCCACGCGCGCGGTGACCCACATGGTCCTGAAGGTCGAGGTGGACGGCGAAGCGTGGCACTGCGATGTCGGATTCGGCGCCGACGGGCTGCTCGAACCGATCCCGCTGCGTGGCGGCGTGGAAATGCAACAAGGAGAGTGGCGTTTCGGGCTCCAGCAGGAAGCCGAGGGCGTCCTGGCGCTGCGCACATGGCACTCCGACGGCTGGCTAGACCTCTACGCCTACACCCAGGAGCGGCGCCTTCCCGTCGACTACGTAGTGATGAACCACTACACGTCGACTCACCCCAGGTCGTCGTTCATCAGGCGCCCGGTGGTGCAGAAGGCGGCCCCAGCGGTGCGCCGCAAGCTGGTGGGCGATCAGCTGACGGTGGTGCACCCGGACGGTTCTGTGGACGAACGAAGCGTTCCTGTGGGCGAATTGGTGGATGTTCTCGACCGGGAGTTCGGTATTGAGCTGGACGCTGATGACTCAGCCGAGCTGATCCGGGTGCACTACGCCGGAGCGTGACCCGGGCCGCGCTCCGCGCCGTACGATGGCGCGGTGCTGGTCAAGTGGATTCGCTGCACCGTGGTGGACCGTCGGGGGTTCGAACGAGGGCAGCGAAAGTGGGCGGGGCTTTTGGGCGAGCCGGGGTTCCGGGGGCAGGGCGGGGGGTGGAGCCGGGGCCGTCCGGGTGTCGCTCACGTCTTCGCTTTCTGGGAGAGCCGGGCCTTCTACGACTCCTTCATGGCCCGCTCGCACGACCGCCTGGCGGCCGCGCAGTCGGGCACCTACAAGAACCTCCAGGCCAAGCTCTTCGACTACCGCTTCGACGTGAAGACCGGGTTCGAACCGCGCTTCACGGACGTGGATGTGGTGCGAGTGGCGCACTGCCGGGTCCGGGAGGCGCGGGTGGAGCACTTCGCACTGATGCAGGAGAAGGTGTGGAACCCCGCGATGGCCGGCTCCCCGGGAATGGTGCGCGGGCTTTTCGGCGAGGCGCCGGGGCACGAATTCCTGGTGCTTTCCATGTGGCAGTCGGCGGCTGAGCACGGCAAATACCGTGTCGAGCGGGTGGAGCGTCTCTCGCTGCGGGCGCAGACGGACGCCGATGTCTCCGCGCTTGCGGGCGACATCGTGCACTTGGAGCCGTCGTGGACGGTCTGATCTCTTACCTTTTCTGATCTGCCCTTTCCCTGACTCCTGCCCGACTCGTTACCCGTCTCTACTGAGGCTCTTCTGACTTCCGTGTCGCTTTCCGGGTAGCTCCCCTGTTGCTCGGGTCATCGCCGGGCGAACGCGCCCTCACGGGTGGCGGCGACGGCTGCCGCCGCGGCCTGGTCCGCCAGCGCCCTGTCGATCGGCTCGCGTGTGATGAACACGCGGAGCAGCAGCGGGGCCGAGACGGCGCGGACGAGTGCCGCCGCGTCGGTGTCCGGCGGCGCGTCGCCGCGTGCGACAGCGCGGGCGACGACCGCCTCGCAGCGGCCGAACCGGTCGGCGTAGAAAGCGTGCAGGGCCTCGGCGGCCCGTGCCGACTGGAAGGAGGCCGCGACGAAGGCGGTGGGGGCCGCGGCAGCCGCCTCGTCGGAGAAGGAGTCGACCACTTCGCGGGCGAGCTCACGCAGGTCGCCCTCGAGGCTTCCGGTGTCCGGCGGGGTCCAGGTGTCCTCTCCCGCCATGTCCAGGGCGTCCGCGACCATGCCTTCGAGGCCGCCCCAACGCCGGTACAGCGTGGTCTTGTGCACGCCCGAGTGATCGGCGATGTATTCGACGGTGAGCCCGGGATAGCCGTGGTCGGCCAGGCCGCTCAGCACGGCGTCCCGGACGGCGGCGCGGGTGCGGGCCGTGCGGCCACCGGGGCGGCGGGTGCCGGGAGCGGGTGACGGAGGAGCTGCTTCCGCCTCCTTGGGCGACGGCGCTGCTGCTTTCGCGGTCGCTTCTGCTCTGGCCGGTCGGGTCGGTTGTGCTTTCGCGGTCGCCGCCGATCCGGCAGGTCGGGTCGCTTGTGCTTTCGCGGTCGCCGCCGATCCGGCAGGTCGGGTCACTTGTGCTTTCGCGGTCGCCGCTGATTCGGCAGGTCGGGTTGCTTCTGCTTTGACGGTCCGTGCCGAGCTGCGCTGCTGGGCCTCGCCGCGGCGGGATCCGCCCCTTCCGGCCCCGCTCCGCCCCGCTGTTCCACTGAGCCCGCGATGCTCAGCGCTTGCTGCGTCACCGCCCTGACCAGCTGCGACAGGCTTGTCCGCCATGGATTCGGCCCTTCTCCGTCGTCCCACCCGAAAAGTAATCACAACTTGCGTTGCGTTAGGTCGGTCAGTGTGTCACACTCATCGTAATGCGACAGACGTTGCGTTTGTCCGAGGTGGACGCGAAACCGGGGGTGCTCTTGCCTACTCAGATCTCTCTGCATGGCGTGACCAAGACTCGTGGGGATCGGCTGCTGCTCGACGGGGTCTCCCTCGCGGTCCGGCCGGGCGAGCGCATAGGCGTCGTGGGGGAGAACGGCGCGGGGAAGTCCACCCTTCTGCACCTGATGTCCGGGGATGAACGGCCCGACGACGGCGAGGTCGTGACCGTCGCCGAGCGCGGGGCCGGGCTTCTCGATCAGACTCCCCGGCTCCCGGCCGACCGTTGTGTCGGCGACGCGATCGACGCGGCGCTGGTCGAACTGCGGGCAATGGAGCGCCGGTTGCGCGGCATGGAAGCGGACCTCGGTTCCGCGACGGAGAAGGGGCTGGCGGAGTACGGCGACTTGCTCACGGCCTTCGAACTGCGCGGCGGCTATGAGGCGGACGCCCGTGTGGACAAGGCGATGCACGGGCTGGGGCTCGGTCACATCGGGCGGGACAGGGTTTTGGGCAGTCTGTCCGGCGGTGAGCAGGCTCGGCTGGGCCTTGCCTGCCTCCTCGCGGCAGCACCCGAAGTCATGTTCCTGGACGAGCCGACCAATCATCTGGACGAGAGCGCCCTGGACTGGCTGGAGGGCGCCCTGTCCGCGCATCGCGGAACCGTGGTCGCGGTCTCCCACGACCGCACCTTCTTGGAGCGCGTGGCCACCGCGATCCTCGAAGTGGACGCCGACCGCCGGACGGTGGTGCGACACGGCGGCGGCTATCAGGGCCTCGTGGCCGAACGGGCAGCCGCCCGACTGCGCTGGGAGCAGCAGTACGCGCAGTGGTGCGAGGAGACACGCAGCCTTCAGGAGTTCATGGCGACCACAGCCCACGCGGTAGCCGGCGGCCGGGGCATGAAGGACAACAACAAAATGGCGTACGACCGCGCCGGGGGCCGAGTCCAGGCCTCGGTCTCCGGACGCGTGCGGAACGCGCAAGAGCGGCTCCGCAGACTGCGGGAGAACCCGGTGCCGAGGCCTCCGGAACCTCTGCGCTTCACGGCACGCCCCGTGACAGGTGCGACCGAAGGGGCCCTGGTGACCTTGCGGGACGTGCGGGTGGGGGAGCGGCTGGCCGTGGAGTCGCTCACTGTCTCGGCCGGCGACCGACTGCTGATCCACGGGGGCAACGGCGCGGGGAAGTCCACTCTGCTGCGCACCATGGCGGGGGTGCTCGAACCCGACGAAGGCTCCGTCGTCCGCAGAGGCCGGATCGGCTATCTCGCCCAGGAGATACCGGTACGACGTCCCGCCGAGCCTGTCCTCGAAGTGTTCGGCAAGGGTCTGGGGCTGACCGAGGAGGAGCAGCGGGCGCTGATCCTGTCGTACGGTCTGTTCCGACCCCGCGACCTGCACGTACCGGTGGGTTCCCTGTCCGCAGGGCAGCGCCGGAGGCTGGCCCTGGCGCGGCTGCTCGCCAGACCCGCCGACCTGCTGCTGCTCGACGAGCCCGCCAATCACCTGGCACTCGGCCTGGTCGAGGAGCTGGAGGCAGCACTCGACCAGTGGACGGGAGCGCTGGTCGTCGTCTCGCACGACCGGCTCCTCCGTCGACGCTTCAGGGGCCGAATACGCCGGATGGAGGCCGGACGGCTACCCGACTGAGCAGCCCACCAGGGACCCGATCTAGGGTTTCCCTATGGCACGCCCGCGGCGCATCATCCTGGTCCGGCACGGCGAGTCGGCGGGAAACGCCGACGACACCGTGTACGAGCGCGAGCCCGACCACGCGCTCGCCCTCACCGAGTCGGGGTGGTCCCAAGCGGCTGACACGGGGAAACACCTGCGGGAACTGCTCGGTCGTGAGCGGGTGAGCGTGTACGTCTCGCCGTACCGCCGCACCCACGAGACGTTCCAGGCGTTCCGGCTCGACCCCGAGCTGGTGCGCGTGCGGGAGGAGCCGAGGCTGCGGGAACAGGACTGGGGCAACTGGCAGGACCGGGACGACGTAAGGCTGCAGAAGGCGTACCGCGACGCGTACGGGCACTTCTTCTACCGCTTCGCGCAGGGAGAGTCGGGGGCCGATGTCTACGACAGGGTGGGAGCTTTCCTGGAAAGCCTCTACCGGAGCTTCGAGGCCCCGGACCACCCGCCCAACGTCCTGCTGGTCACGCACGGATTGACCATGCGACTGTTCTGCATGCGCTGGTTCCACTGGACGGTGGCGGAGTTCGAGTCGCTGTCCAACCCGGGCAACGGGGAGATGAGGATGTTGGTGCTCGGTGACGACGGCAAATACACGCTGGACCGACCGTTCGAGCGCTGGCGCGAGCCGGAGCCGTACGGGATCACCGGATAGAGTGGGCAGGGCGATGACCGCTGACTCCTCTCCCGACCGGCGCCTTGAGCGCGCCATGGCCAGCCTGCGCGGACTGGCGGTGGGGGACGCGCTGGGCTCACAGTTCTTCGTGCCCGCGCACTACCCGCTGCTGAAGCGCCGAGAGCTGCCCGACGCCCCTTGGCAATGGACCGACGACACCGAGATGGCCTGCTCCGTGCTGGCCGTCCTCAGGAAGCACCGTCGGATCGACCAGGACGCACTCGCGCAGTCCTTCGCCGAGCACCATGACGTCGACCGCGGATACGGCCCTGCCGTGAACCGGCTGCTCGAGCAGGTGCGGGAGGGCGGGGACTGGCGGGAGCTGGCCTCCGCGCTCTTCAAGGGGCAGGGATCCTGGGGGAACGGCGCGGCGATGCGGATCGCGCCGCTCGGTGCCTGGTACGCCGACGACCCCGAGCAGGCGACGCACCAGGCGGAGATCTCGGCGTACCCCACGCATCAGCACCGCGAGGCGGTCGTCGGGTCGATGGCGGTGGCCGCTGCCGCGGCGCTGACGGCCGACCCTGCTGGGCCGCCGACGCCGAAGGAGCTCCTCGACGGGGTCATCGAGCTGGTGCCCCGCAGCGCTGTGGGAGCGGGGCTGCGCCGGGCGCGGGACATGCTCGACTACGGCGATGCCGGGACGGTCGCGGCGGTGCTGGGCTGTGGTCGGCGTACGACGGCGCATGACACGGTGCCGTTCGCGTTGTGGTCGGCGGCTCGTGGACTCGGGGCGTACGAGCGGGCCATATGGGACACGGCGCAAGTGGGCGGCGACATGGACACGACCTGCGCCATCGTGGGTGGCGTGGTCGCGTGCGGTGACGGTGGAGCGCCGCCCGCGGAGTGGCTGGCGCGCACCGAGGCGCTGCCCGGCTGGGTCACCGGCGACGCGGTCTGACCTCCAGGCGGCCGCGCCCGGTGCCGAATACGCCCCGAAGGCGGGGCTCAAGGGCTGGGGCTGGGGCTGGGCCCATCTGGGCGGCAGGCAGAGCCGGACTGAGGCCGGCTGTTAGTTGTAGTTGATCTTGGCGTGCGTGCGTTGAACGAGGTGCCGGTGTCGGCAGCTCTCTGGCCATTGGCGTGTGTCGCGTGCTGCTGCCTGCGTGCGTGCACCGGCCGGAAGGGATCCCGTGTCCGATACATGCGGCAGGGCGCTGGCATCACGCCGCAGGGCGCGGGCGTCGGCGGCACGTCGTCCGTGCGCCGGCGCCCGCGGCCCCGTCGTGTCGGCTGCCTGCGGCCCCGCTGCGTCAGCCGTTCGTGGCCCGGGCCCGTCAGCCGCCCGCGGGACCCGCGGCGCTCGCTGTGCCGGCGAGGGCGTCGAGGTCGCTCTTGCGTACACGGATCACCAGTGCTGCGGTGATCAGGGCGAGCACGGCCATGGCGGCGGCCGGTATGAAGGCGGTGGAGATGCCCTCGGACAGCACCTCGTGGCCCCAGGGTGCGGGGAGCTCATGAGTCTTGGCGAACTCGGCCTTCTGTTCCGGTGTCGCGTGGGCCATGAAGTCCGCCATCTGTTCCTTGGCCTCGTCGCGGCTGGCCGTGCCGAAGACCGTGGTGAGGATGGAGAGGCCGAGGGAGCCGCCCACCTGCTGGGTGGCGTTGAGCAGGCCGGATGCCGCGCCCGCTTCGTGGAGGGCCACTCCGGAGACGGCGGTCAGCGTCAGCGTCACGAAGTTCAGTCCCATGCCGAAGCCGAACAGCAGCATCGGGCCGAGCACTCCACCGACGTACGAACTGTCCGGGCCGATCAGTGTCTGCCAGCCGAGCCCCAGCGCGACGATGACCGAACCCGTCACCATGAACGGCTTGGGGCCGAGCACCGGGAGGAACTTCTGCGACAGAGCCGCCCCGATAGCGATGACGACGGTGACCGGCAGGAAGGCCAGGCCTGCCTCGATCGGCGTGTAGTTCAGGATGTTCTGCACGAAGAGGACGATGAAGAAGAACATGCCGAACATCGCGGCGGCCAGGCTGAGCATGATCACGTATGTGCCGGATCGGTTGCGGTCGGCGAACATCCGGAGGGGCGTGATCGGCTCCTTCGCGCGCTTCTCGATGAACACAAAGGCCAGGAGAAGAACCACCGCTGCGGCGAACGAGCCCAGGGTGAGGCTGTCGCGCCAGCCCTCCTCGGAGGCGCGGATGAATCCGTAGACCAAGGAGGCCATGCCGAGTGTCGACGTCGTCGCGCCCAGGATGTCGAAGCGGCCGGGGTGACGCTCGGACTCGTTGATGTAGAGCGGGGTGAGGATGGCTATGAGGACGCCGATGGGCACGTTCACGAACAGCACCCAGCGCCAGTCGAGCCACTCGGTGAGCATGCCGCCCGCCAGCAGGCCGATGGCGCCACCACCCGCGGAGACGGCGGCGAAGACGCCGAAAGCACGGTTCCGCTCGGGGCCTTCGGGGAAAGTCGTCGTGATGAGTGCCAGCGAGGTGGGCGACGCGATGGCGCCGCCGACGCCCTGCAGGGCGCGCGCGGCCAGCAACTGCCAGGGCTCCTGGGCGAATCCACCGAGGAGCGAGGCGGCCGTGAAGAGGATGATGCCGGCCATGAAGACGCGGCGGCGTCCCAGAATGTCACCGGCGCGGCCGCCGAGCAGCAGCAGTCCGCCGAAGGTGAGGGTGTACGCACTGACGACCCAAGTGAGGTCGGTCGTCGAGAAGTTGAGCGCTCCCTGGATGTGTGGAAGCGCGATATTAACAATCGTGGCATCCAGGACCACCATGAGTTGGCAGGCCGCGATGACGGTGAGAGCCAGGCCGGGGTGTCCCTCTCGGCGGGCGGCCCCCGGATTTTGATTCTTCGTCAGCTGAGAGGTGGTCGTCATGATCCCCCACAAGTTCCTTAGTGAACGGCCCCGTTCACTGTTCTTATGACGGTAGTGACTCCCCTTGAGTGAACGCAAGCGTTCACTCGCCCTTCCCGTGTACTCACCCTTCCTTGCGTGCTCATGGAGAGAGAATGATGGCTACTTCCCGCTGGGCGGCCGTGCCCGCTCGAACGGTCTCCCCGCGTCGTCGGGGTGCTGTCCTGGAGCAGGCGATCCTCGATGCCGCCCTCGAGCAGCTCGGCACCGTCGGCTGGAGCGGGCTGACGATGGAAGGGGTGGCGGCGGGCGCCCAGACCGGCAAGGCCGCCGTCTACCGCCGCTGGCCTTCCAAGGAGGATCTGGTCGTCCACGCGCTGCGGGCCGGGCTGCCGCGGCTCGACAGCGTCCCGGACCTCGGGAGCGTCCGGGAGGATCTGCTGGAGCTGTGCAAGCGGGTGCGGGTGACGATGTTCTCGCGCCCCGGGCACGCCCTGCGCGCCGTGCTTCACGAGTGCGACACGGCAACGGCCGAGCGCTTCCATGACGTGATCTTCGAAGGCGTCGTCGAGCCGAGCGTGCAGTTGATCAAGGAGGTCATCCGGCGCGGAATCGAGCGCGGAGAGGTGCGTTCCGGGGGGCTCGACGCGTACGTCTGTGACGTCATTCCCGCCATGTTCATGTACCGCTCGAAGGTGTGCGGAAGTGAATGGCGGGACGATGAGTTCGAGGCCTTGATCGACCGCGTGATGGTCCCGCTGCTGCGCCCCTGACCGGGTCCGGAGCTTTTGGGCAAGCCTGGGTGTCGCGGGCGGTTCCCGGCGGCGTAGGCTATTGGCGCCATGCCGTACGAAGCACCCACCCACACCGTCGAGCGCTCCCTGCGCGCCACCACCGGAGCGAAGATCGTCGCCGGTGTCGACGAGGTCGGGCGCGGCGCGTGGGCGGGACCGGTCACCGTCTGTGCGGCGGTCACGGGACTGCGCCGGCCGCCCGAAGGGCTCACCGACTCCAAGCTGATCACTCCGAAGCGGCGCACCGCGCTCGCCGCGGAGCTGGAGAGCTGGGTCACGGCGCACGCCCTCGGTCATGCCTCGCACGAGGAGATCGACGAACTGGGGATGACGGCCGCCCTGCGGCTCGCCGCGGTGCGTGCCCTGGAGGGGCTGCCGGTCCGCCCCGACGCGGTCATCCTCGACGGGAAGCACGACTACCTCGGGACTCCCTGGCAGGTTCGTACGGTGATCAAGGGTGACCAGTCCTGTGTGGCTGTCGCCGCGGCTTCGGTGATCGCCAAGGTTCAGCGCGACAAAATGATGGCCGAACTGGGCATCGAACATGCAGACTTCGGTTTTGCGGCCAACGCCGGCTATCCGTCGCCGGTGCACAAGGCCGCGCTGGCGGAGCGGGGGCCCACCCCGTACCACCGGCTTTCGTGGGCGTATCTTGATGCGTTGCCCCAGTGGCGACATCTCAAGAAGGCCCGCAGCTGGGCGGACGGAAAAGTTCCGGAAATCGAGGGTCAGCTCGGCTTTGAGTTCTGACGCTTTTCCGGCGCTTCCGATCGCACTCATGTGCCACCCGCCGACGCGAGTCGTGTCGGCGTTTGATAGACAACACTTCATGCCTCTCATTCCCGAGGAGCCTCAGATTCACGAGAGTGCCCAGGGTCCCCGCGCCACGCAGGCCAGTGGCCGCACCGCGCCGACCCCCCGCCCCGTACCCGGTCCGCGTCCCGCGGCTCCGCCGCGTCCCGGCCGTCCGGGTCCTGCCCGGCCGATGCCGCCCGCGCAGCGCGCGCCGCGCGACACGGCCGCCAAGCCCGGGGCGCCCGCCCCGGCTGCCCCCGACGCTTCGGCCTCGGTTCCGCAGGTCCAGCTGATCCCGGCTTCGGCCGAGGGCGCGCTGGACGCGGCCGAGGAAGCCGTCGACCTCCTGCTCGACTCCGGGCGTGCCCCCGGCGACGTCCTGGTGATCAGCACCGGTGACCCGCACCCGTGGGCCGCGCACGAGCTGTCCTTCGGCGAAGCCGCCTACTGGGCTCAGCACGACGCGGGTGACGACGTCTTCTACGCCGACGCCGCCGCGCTGCATCGTGCCGCACCCCGGCCCGTGGTCGTCGTCGCCGTCAACGGCGGCAGCGAAGAGACCGCGGTCGCGGCGCTGCCGACGGCGCTCACGCGTGCGAAGGCCCTGCTGATCGTCTGCGGCGACCCGCAGCGGATCAACGCGATGCTGGGCGCCGGCGTCTGACACCGACGTCCGCGCGGTGGCCGCCTGTCCGGCGGCCGCTTACCGGGCGGCCGCTGTGCGGTGGCCGTTCGCGCGGTGCCACGGTGAGATCACGGCTGCGCTGGAGCAGCCGAAAGCACAGTGCGGTGGCCGACGTATGCCGTGGGCTTCCGTGCCGTGCGTTCGGTTGCCGGTGAGCCGAACGGGCCGTGCGGGCCGACCGTGCCCTCCGTACGGAAGGCGTCGCGCTTGGCGCGGGACAGGAGCCCGCCGTCAGCGTGCCGCCGCGCGCCGCAGCACTTCGGAGGCGGCGCCTCCGGTACGTGTCGTGGGCGGATCGGCCTCGCCGAGCTCCTCGGGCAGTGACCCCGCGCTCGGCCGGCGGCCGCCGCGTCCCTCGCCGAGCACCTGCCAGCCGTCACGCGTCAGCGTGATGTACGCGCCGCAGCGCAGCCCGTGCAGGGTGCAGGCGTCCCGCAGCCCCCACATCCAGGCCCCGTCCTCCTGGGTCCAACGGGCGTCCCCGTCACGGCAGTAGAGCAGTACGGCGGTGCGCACCGGGGTGCGGCGCCGCAGGTCGTGCGGGATGATTCGGCGCAACTGCGTGAGCAGCGCGTTCCGGAAGACCCAGCCGTCCGTCACGGTCGCGCGCCGGCTGAACGAGGCGCTCGCCCGCAGCCGCTCGTCCGGATCGAGCACGGCCACGACGGCCGTCGCCGGGGTCGGCCGATGGCGTGCGTGCAGACCGCTGACGACCTCCCTGGGGTTGCGCAGCAGCGGGATCCCCGCGGCTGACCACTCGGAGGGCTCCAGCATCCGGGCGAGTCGGTGGTCGGAATCGGCGTACAACTCGGCCGAGGCCGGGGGCTCCGGCACCGGTACGGCAGGGGACGAAGCGAATCCGAAGGTCACGGTCCTCCCTTCGGCTACGCGCCCTGGTGCGGGCGGGGTCGGACTGGGGGAGCGCAGCGCGGCACAGCCCTACCGGACCACGGGGAGCCGCACGGGGGAGCGACTCCGATTCTTCCCGTCGCAGTCGTCGGCGGCAACGAGCAATCGGCACCGCATGCCGGTATCGGATGATGCGCTGCTTATATCCCTGCCCAGTTCATGGTCTTCCGACGCTTGCGCCCTCCTCGCACGGCAGGAACCAGTGGCAACGCACGGCAGGAACCAGCCGCGACGCGCGGCCGCAAGCAGCGCCAGCGCACGCCCAGGAGCAGTGACAGCACGCCCATTGCGCGGAGCGTGCCGTGGCAGATTGGGCGATTGTCAGTGGCATCGGGTTGCATGGGGTCATGGACAACCTGGAGCTCCGCACCGAAGCCGATGCCATCCTCGCCGAGCTCGTCGGCGACCCCGGGGGCTCGGCGCGGCTGCGCGAGGACCAGTGGCAGGCGGTGGCGGCGCTGGTGCGGGAGCGGCGGCGCGCTCTGGTGGTGCAGCGCACCGGCTGGGGCAAGTCGGCGGTGTACTTCGTGGCCACCGCTCTGCTGCGGCGGCGCGGCGCGGGACCGACGGTGATCATCTCGCCGCTCCTCGCGCTGATGCGCAACCAGGTCGAGTCGGCGGCCAGGGCCGGCATCCAGGCCCGCACCATCAACTCGGCGAACCCGGAGGAGTGGGACACGATCTACGGGGAGGTCGAGCGCGGCGAGACCGACGTCCTCCTCGTCAGCCCGGAGCGGCTGAACTCGGTGGACTTCCGCGACCAGGTGCTGCCCAAGCTCGCCGCCACCACCGGACTCCTCGTGGTGGACGAGGCGCACTGCATCTCCGACTGGGGGCACGACTTCCGGCCGGACTACCGCAGGCTGCGGTCGATGCTGACCGAGCTCCCGGCCGGCGTGCCCGTCCTCGCCACCACCGCGACGGCGAACGCCCGCGTCACCGCGGACGTCGCCGAGCAGCTGGGCACCGGCGCAGGTGAGGCCCTGGTGCTGCGCGGCCCGCTGGACAGGGAGAGCCTGCGCCTCGGCGTGGTCCAACTCCCCGACGCCGCACACCGGCTGGCCTGGCTCGCCGAGCACCTGGACGAGCTGCAGGGCTCCGGCATCATCTACGCACTGACGGTCGCCGCGGCCGAGGAGGCCACCGCCTTCCTGCGGCAGCGCGGCTTCAAGGTGGCCTCGTACACGGGCCGCACGGAGAACGCCGACCGGCTGCAGGCCGAGACCGACCTCCAGGAGAACAAGGTCAAGGCGCTCGTCGCCACCTCGGCGCTCGGCATGGGCTTCGACAAGCCGGACCTCGGATTCGTGGTGCACCTCGGCTCGCCGTCCTCCCCGATCGCGTACTACCAACAGGTCGGCCGTGCGGGGCGCGGCGTCGAGCACGCCGATGTGCTGCTGCTGCCCGGCAAGGAGGACGAGGCGATCTGGCGCTACTTCGCCGATACGGCGTTTCCGCCCGAGGCGCAGGTCCGCCAGACCCTCTCGGCCCTCGCGGATGCCGGGCGGCCGCTGTCCGTGCCCGCCCTGGAGGCCCTGGTCGAGCTGCGCCGCACCCGCCTCGAGACCATGCTGAAGGTGCTCGACGTGGACGGCGCGGTCAAGCGCGTGAAGGGCGGCTGGATCTCCACCGGCGAGCCCTGGGTCTACGACTCCGAGCGGTACGCCTGGGTCGCCAGGCAGCGCCAGTCCGAGCAGCAGGCCATGCGGGACTACGTGAGCACGGCCCAGTGCCGCATGGAGTTCCTCCGCCGGCAGCTGGACGACGAGGGGGCCACCCCGTGCGGCCGCTGCGACAACTGCGCGGGCCCCTGGACCGATTCGTCCGTGTCGACGGAGGCACTGTCGGGCGCGGCGAAGGAGCTGGACCGCCCGGGGGTCGAGATCGAGCCGCGCAGGATGTGGCCGACGGGCATGCCCGCGCTCGGCGTCGACCTCAAGGGCCGCATTCCGGCGAAGGAGCAGTGCTCAACCGGGCGCGCCCTCGGCCGGCTCTCGGACATCGGCTGGGGCAACCGCCTGCGCCCGCTCCTCGCCGACGGCGCACCCGACGGTCCGGTCCCCGACGACGTCCTGCGCGCCGCGGTGGCGGTCCTCGCCGACTGGGCGCGCTCTCCCGGGGGGTGGGCGTCGGACGCCGCGGATGCCGCCGCCCGGCCGGTGGGTGTGGTGGCCGTGCCGTCCCTGACCCGTCCGCAGCTCGTCGGCTCCCTCGCGCAGGGCATCGCGTCCGTCGGCCGGCTGCCCTTCCTGGGCACGCTGACGTACACGAGCCCGGACGGCGCGCACGCGGCGCGCCGCAGCAACTCCGCCCAGCGGCTGCGGGCGTTGTCCGGCGCCTTCAGCGTCGAGGGGGAGCTGGCCGCCGCTCTGGCGGGCGCACCGGGACCGGTCCTGCTGGTGGACGACTACACGGACTCCGGCTGGACCCTCGCGGTCGCCGCCCGCCTCCTGCGCCGGGCGGGCGGCGAGCAGGTGCTGCCCTTGGTCCTCGCCGCGGCGGGCTGAGCGGCGGGCCGAGCGGAGGGCTCGGCCCACGGCCCCGGCCCGCCGCGGCGACAGCTCAGGACGACCCCTCAAAGGACGACCCATCGAGGGCGATCGCTCAAAGGACGACCCCTCAAGGGCGCCCGCTCAAGGGCGCCCGCTCAAGGACGACCCCTCAGGGACGGCTGGTCAAGTAGCCGCCCATGGAGGTGAAGTACTCCGTCGCGGGCAGCTCACGGCCGTCCTCGGTCCGGACGCGTGTGATGGCCAGGCCGTGGTTGCGGCCGTACCGGGCGTCGGCTCCGGCGACGATGACCACGCCGTCGCCCTCGCGGTAGAAGATGCGTCCGGGCGTACCGCCGTAGCGGCCCTCGGAGACCACCGCGGAGACGATCTCCAGCCGCTTGCCCTTGTGGAAGGCGAAGGCGCTGGGGTACGGGGCGGACTGGGCGCGGATCAGGCGCTCCAGGTCCTCGGCCGGCCAGGTCCAGTCGATGCGGATGTCCTCGGCGGACCGCTTGTGGAAGAAGCTCGCCTGCGAGCGGTCCTGCTTGGTGAACTCCGTCTGGCCGCTCGCGATGAGGTCGAGCGCGCCGATGGTGACCGGGGCGATGAGGTCGACCGTCTTGTGGAAGAGGTCGGTCGCGGTGTCCTTCGGTCCGACCGGGACGGCCTCCTGGCGCACGATGTCACCGGCGTCGAGCTCGTCGTCCATCATGTGCGCGGTCACGCCGACTTCGGACTCGCCGTTGATCATCGCCCAGATGATCGGGGAGAAGCCGGCGTACTTCGGCAGCAGCGAGTCGTGGACGTTCAGCGTGCCGTGGCGGGGGAGGCCGAAGATGCGCGGGGGAATCCACGTACGCCAGTTGTTGGCGACGATGATGTCCGCGTCCGCCTCCTTGAGGCGCTCGAACAGCTCCTCGTCGTCGGGGCGGTTGCGGATCAGTACCGGTACGCCGTGCTCCTCGGCGAGGTCGGCGACGGAATCGCTCCAGATCTTCTCGTACGCGTGCTCGCTCTTGGGGTGCGTCACGACCAGTGCCACGTCGTGTTCGGAGTCCAGGAGGGCTTGCAGGGTGCGGTGCCCCCAGGTCTGGTAACCGAACATGACGACCCGCATGGGGTTCCTCCTCAGAGCAGGGAAAGGCAGGGAAAGACAAAGAAAGGCAGAGCAAAGCTGACGATAAGTAAAGCAAGCCTTACCTTAGTATGCAACGAGTCTACTTTGCGCCTCAGTTGACGAGACCGGATACCCGCACCAAAGGGCCGGTTGTCCGTTTTGCCCGGTCGACAGTCGCGTCTGATTAGCTTAGGCTCACCTAAGTTCGAGTGGGTCGCTCTGTCGACGTGCCCACCATCTGTACCTTCCCCACGCCTGACAGGCGGCTTCCCCGCACGATGGGAGTGACATGTCACAGGTTCTTCCTGGCGACGCACCACTGGTCCACGACCTCATTGGCATCGGCTTCGGCCCGTCCAATGTGGCGATGGCGATCGCGCTCAGCGAGCACAACGCAAGCGTCGGCAGGGAGGAGACGGTCACCGCTCACTTCTTCGAGCAGCAGCCGAGCTTCGGCTGGCACCGCGGCATGCTGATCGACGACGCGACCATGCAGGTGTCCTTCCTCAAGGACCTGGTGACACAGCGGAATCCCACCAGCGAGTTCAGCTTCCTCTGCTACCTGAAGAGCAAGGGGAGGCTGACCGACTTCATCAACCACAAGAACCTCTTCCCGCTGCGGGTGGAGTTCCACGACTACCTGGAGTGGTCCGCGGCCAAGGTCGACGACATGGTCTCCTACGGTCACGAGGTCGTCGGCGTCACGCCGTTCGTCCGTGACGGAGTCGTGGAGTACCTGGACGTGACGGTCCGTTCGGCGGAGGGCCTCGCGGTCCACCGCGCCCGCAACCTCGTCATAGGCACCGGCCTCCGCCCCCTCATGCCGGAGGGCGTGGAGCGCGGCGACCGCGTCTGGCACAACTCCGAACTGCTCACCAAGGTCGAGCAGTTGGAGGGCACATCGCCCTCCCGCTTCGTCGTCGTGGGCGCCGGCCAGAGCGCCGCCGAGAACGTCGCCTACCTGCACCGCCGCTTCCCCGAGGCCGAGGTCTGCGCCGTCTTCTCCCGCTACGGCTACAGCCCCGCCGACGACAGCAGCTTCGCCAACCGGATCTTCGACCCGGACGCCGTCGACGAGTACTTCGAGGCGCCCGAGGACGTCAAGCGACGGCTGATGGACTACCACGGCAACACCAACTACTCCGTGGTGGACATCGACCTGATCGACGACCTATACCGGCAGATGTACCAGGAGAAGGTCCTCGGCACCCAGCGGCTGCGCTTCCTCAACGTCTCCCGCCTCACCGGCGTCAAGGAGACCGCCGACGGCGTCCAGGCCGCGGTGAAGTCGCTCGTCACGGGCGAGGAGAACCTCGTGGACGCCGACGTCGTGGTGTTCGCCACCGGTTACAGCCCCGCCGATCCCGTCGGCCTCCTCGGCGAGGTCGCCGACCGCTGCCTCCGCGACGACCAGGGCCGCGTCCGCGTCGAGCGCGACTACCGCATCACGACCGACCCCGACCTGCGCTGCGGCATCTACCTCCAGGGCGGCACGGAGCACACGCACGGCATCACCTCGTCGCTGCTGTCCAACATCGCGATCCGCGTCGGTGAGATCCTGGACTCGGTCCGTGCCCGGGGCACCGAGTCGTCCGCCTCCGCTGCCGCCGAGGCCCGCCCGGTCGCCGGCGAAACCGGCAGCGCCGCCCGCTAGTCCGGCCGCCACCGCGCCCACGGCTCGGCTCCCCGCACACCGGGAGCGCCCCACCCGGCCGTGCGGCGCGGGCCGATCAAAGGGATAACGTACGTCGACATGAGCACGACTGCAGTGGAGCGCCCCGTGCCGAAGGGCGTGACGGAGGCCCGAAGGCGGCGGGTTCTGGGCCTTGCCCTGCTCGCCGTGGTCCTGGTGGTCGCGGCGGCGGTGTCGCTGGCCGTGGGCGCGCGCGCACTCAGCCCCGCCGAGGTGTGGCACGGACTGTTCGCGGCACCGGAATCCGACCAGCGGCTCACCGAGATCAGACTCATCGTGCAGACCGTGCGGGTGCCGCGGACCGTGCTCGCGATGGTCGCGGGCGTCGCCCTCGGCGTCGGCGGGGCGCTCATCCAGGGCTACACGCGCAACCCGATCGCGGACACCGGACTGCTGGGGGTGAACGCGGGCGCGTCGTTCGCCGTGGTGTCGGTGATCGCCTTGTTCGGCTTGTCCAACCCGTTCCAGTACGTATGGTTCGCCTTCCTGGGGGCGGCCGTGGCGGGTGTCGTCGTGTTCGGCCTCGCGAGCATCGGCCGCGGGGCCGGCAACCCCCTGACGCTCGCGCTGGCCGGGCAGGGCATCACGGTGTTCCTCGCGGCGATGACGACGGCGGTCGCGCTCTCGGACCAGAAGTCCCTGAACGCGCTGCGGTTCTGGAACGCGGGCTCCGTGGCCGGTGTCGGATTCGACGTCATCTGGCCGGTGGCCGCGTTCATCGCGGTCGGACTCGTGCTGGCCATGACGACGCTGCCCGCCCTCAACCTGCTCAACCTGGGTGAGGACGTGGCGCGCGGGCTCGGCGTGAACATCGCCGTCAGCCGTACCGTCGGCATCCTCGCCATCACGCTGCTGGCGGGCGCGGCGACGGCGGCCTGCGGCCCCATCGCGTTCCTCGGACTCATGGTCGCGCACGTGGCGAGGTACTGGACCGGCCCCGACTACCGCTGGCTCGTGCCGTACGCGGGACTCCTCGGCGCCGTCGTCCTGCTGGTCTGCGACATCGTGGGCCGACTGGTCGTGCGGCCCGGCGAGTTGGAGGCGGGGGTCGTCGTGGCGCTGCTCGGGGCGCCGTTCTTCGCGGTCCTGGTGTGGCGAGGAAAGTTCAAGAGCGCATGAGCGGGACGCGAGGGCACATGAACGCGACAGAAGCCGACGCGACAGAGGCCAACGCGACAGAGGCCAACGCGAGGGCAGCGAACACGGCAGAAGTGAACGCGACGGAAGCGAAGGCCTCCGTGGCGCCGGGCGTGCGGCTCGGCCAGATGTCGTTCGTCTGGCGCCCCTGGCTCGTCCTCGTCACGCTGCTGCTGATGGCGGCGACCTTCCTGGTGTTCTGTCTCTCCATCAGCGTCGGGGACTTCTCCATCGGTCTGTCGCGGGTGATGGCCACGCTCGTCGGCCGGGGCGAGCAGGTCGACGAGTTCGTCATCATGGATCTGCGGATGCCGCGGGCGCTGGCCGGGCTCGTCGTGGGGGTCGCGCTCGGCGTCTCCGGCGCGATCACCCAGTCCGTCGCGCGCAACCCGCTGGCCAGCCCGGACATCCTGGGGATCACCGGGGGCGCCAGCGCGGTCGCGGTGTTCTCGGTGACGGTGTCGGGCGGCACCGCCGCGGCGGTCGTCGACTCCGTGGGCCTCTCCGCAGCGGCGCTCGCCGGCGGTCTCGGCACGGGACTCCTCGTGTATTTCCTGGCCTGGCGCCGCGGGGTCGACGGCTTCCGGCTCATCCTCATCGGCATCTCCGTGAGCGCCGTGATGGAGGCGATCACGACCTGGCTGCTCGTCTCCGCCGACATCAGGGACGTGGCCCGCGCCCAGGCGTGGCTGGTCGGTTCGCTGGACAACCGGTCGTGGGACGAGGTGTGGATCGCGCTCTGGTGCTCACTCGCCCTGTTGGTCGTGGTGGCCTGCGCCGCCTTCCAGTTCAAGCCGATGCACCTCGGCGACGACGTCGCCGCGGGACTCGGCGTCCGGCACACGCGCGTGCGTGCGGTCCTGCTGCTGTGCGCGGTGCTGCTGGCCGCGGTGGCGGTGAGCGCGGCAGGACCGGTGCCGTTCGTCGCGCTCGTGGCGCCGCAGGTGGCGATGCGTCTGACGCGCCGTCCGACGCCCCCGATGGTGGCGTCCGGCCTGGTCGGAGCGCTGCTGCTGATCGGCGCCGACCTGACGACGCGCGTCGTGCTGCCCAACAGCCTGCCCGTCGGCGTGGTCACCGCCGCGATCGGCGGGCCCTTCCTCGTCTACCTGTTGGTGCGGGCGAACCTCAAGTAACCGCGGGCCACTCGATCAACCGCGGGCCACTCGATGGCGGCTCCGGCTCGAATAGCTGGTACAAAGGTGAGGCAAACCTAATAATAGGGGGGCTTGTGGTCGCTCAGTACATCACCGAGATCGAGTCGAAGGTCGAGGACGCCGACACCACCGCACGGCTGGCCGCCAAGGGCGTCTCGGTCGGCTACGGCGGCCGGACCGTCATCGACGACCTCGACGTGACCATCCCGCCCGGGGTGATCACCACGATCATCGGCCCCAACGGCTGCGGTAAATCGACCCTGTTGCGCACCCTCACGCGGCTGCTCAAGCCGGTCAAGGGCTCCGTCGTGCTCGACGGCAAGGACATCGACAAGCTCAAGACCCGGGACGTGGCGAAGAAGCTCGGCCTGCTGCCGCAGACGCCCGTCGCGCCGGAGGGGCTGACGGTGGCCGACCTCGTCGCAAGGGGACGCCACCCGCACCAGAGCTGGCTGCGCCAGTGGTCGTCGGACGACGCGGGCGTCGTGGAGCGCGCGCTGGCCATGACCGGCGTCTCCGACCTCGCCGACCGCCCGGTCGACTCGCTCTCCGGCGGGCAGCGGCAGCGCGTCTGGATCTCGATGACGCTGGCCCAGGGCACCGACCTGCTGCTCCTCGACGAGCCGACCACCTACCTGGACCTGGCGCACGCCATCGACGTGCTCGACCTCGTGGACGACCTGCACGAGTCGGGGCGCACGGTGGTCATGGTGCTGCACGACCTGAACCTGGCCACGCGGTACAGCGACAACCTCGTCGTGATGAAGGCGGGTTCGATCCTGGCGCAGGGGCACCCGCGTGAGGTGATCACGGCGGAGCTGCTGCACGAGGCGTTCGGGCTGCGCGCCAGGGTGGTCGAGGACCCGGTGGGGGACCGGCCGCTCATCGTGCCCATCGGCCGCACACACGTCCAGCTCGACTGACCGGCACTCCGACGGTTCCTCAACTCGACCTGTCCCGCCGACGAATACTCCGGTAAGGCTAGGCTAACCTCATCTCGGCAGGTTAAGGTTTGGCTGCCCTTAGACACGGGGCGCAGCGGTCAGCGCGAAAGCAAGGGAATCCGGATGCTCCTCAACCGAACGAAGCTCACGACGCCACGGCGGCGGCTGGCGGCGGTACTGACCGCCGCGACCCTCGGCGTCGGCCTCCTCGCGGGATGCGGTTCCGACTCGGAAGACAAGGCGGGCGAGGAGACCCCGGCGGCCGCCGGCGGCGGCACGTTCCCGGTCACCGTGGACCACGCGTTCGGCTCGACGAAGATCACCAAGGCTCCCAAGCGCGTCGTGACCGTCGGCTACACCGACGACCAGACCGTCCTGGCGCTCGGCACCAAGCCGGTCGGCATGGTCGACCAGTACCCGAACCCGGAGGGCAAGTCCCCCGACATCAACACCCAGTGGCCCTGGGTGAAGGACAAGTGGGGCAGCACCAAGCCCGAGGTCGTCATGAAGAACGGCGACAGCGGCCCCAACTACGAGAAGATCGCCTCGCTGCGGCCGGACCTGATCATCGCGGTCTACTCCGAGATCGACAAGGCCGCCTACGACAAGCTCTCCAAGCTCGCCCCGACGGTGGGTCGCACCAAGGGCGAGAAGGAGCTGTTCAGCGCTCCGTGGCAGGACAACGTGGTGCACATCTCCAAGGCGCTGGGCAAGGAGGACGAGGGCAAGAAGATCGTCCAGGGCGTCGAGGACAAGCTGGCCGAGGCCAAGAAGTCGCACCCGAAGTTCGCCAAGCAGACCTCCGTCGCGCTGTCCTGGTACAAGGACTCCATCAACCCGTTCACCTCCACCGACGTGCGTGGACGGCTCCTGACGGGCATGGGCTTCAAGTACCAGACCAAGATCGACAAGATCGCGGGCGGCAAGTTCTCCACCGAGCTCTCTCCGGAGCGCACGGACCTGATCGACGTGGACCGCATCGTCGTCATCAACGACAAGGCGGACACGGAGGCGTTGAAGAAGTTCAAGCTCTTCAACAACCTGGACGCCGTGAAGAAGGGCAACGTGTCCTACCTCCTGGACAGCGAGGGCCCGGCTGTGGGCGCCGCGATGTCGCAGGGCACCGCGCTGTCCCTCCCGTACGCGATCGACGAGCTCGTCAAGTCGGTCGAATAGAGATGCTGTTCAACCCGTCCCGTCCCCGTCCCGACTTGGCCACCGCGTGAGCACCACCGAAACACCCACCGACATCGGCACCGCCCCGGCGACTCTGCGCACGGCGACCGGACGCGAGGCCACCAGGTGGGTCTTGGCGCACTGCCGCGAAGTGCCGTGGCTGACCACGGCCACCGTCGCCTCGACGGTGGCCGGGGCGGCGCTCCAGATCCTCCCGGTCCTCCTGCTCGGCCGGGTGGTCGACGGAGTGGTGGAGGGCGATTCGCGCTCCGTCCTGGTCACCATCGGGGTCTTGATGGGAGCCGCCGCGCTGCTCGGCGCGGCGGCCACCGCGGCGTCGACCTACCTGATCGGGCGGCTCGGCGCCGACCTCCTCGCGCGGCTGCGCGAGGGTGCCGTCCGTGCCGTGCTCGGGATGCCGAGCGCCCGGATCGAGCAGGTCGGCCGGGGTGACGTGCTCTCCCGGGTCGGTGACGACGTGGCCGTGCTGTCCAAGGGAATCCGGACGGCCATCCCCACGGTGTTCTCGGCCGGCGTGCTGGTCTTCATCGCCACGGTCGGCATGTTCGGCCTCGACTGGCGGCTCGGCCTCGCGGGTGCCGGCGCGCTGCCGGCGTACGCGCTGGCCCTGCGCTGGTACCTCCCGAGGTCCGCCCCGCTCTACCGCAAGCAGCGGGTGGCGCAGGCCGACCGCGCGCAGGCGCTGATCAGCGGTCTGAACGGGATCGACACGGTCCGGGCCTACCGCCTGGAGGACTCCGTCCGGGAGAAGGTCACCCAGGAGTCGTGGCGGGTGCGCAATCTCGGTATCGACGTGTTCCGGTTCTTCGGCCGGTTCGTGGGCCGGGAGAACCGCGCCGAGTTCATCGGACTCGTCCTCATCCTCGTGGTCGGTTACGCCCTGTTGGAGGCCGACGCGGCCAGCCTGGGCGAGGTGTCGGCGGCTCCGCTGATGTTCCACCGCCTCTTCACGCCGCTGGGCGCCATCATGTTCACCTTCGACGAGGCGCAGAAGTCGGGCGCGAGCCTGACCCGCCTCGTCGGCGTCCTCGGGGAGTCCGGGGACGAGCGGCTGGTGGGCGACGCGTCCGTGCAGGTGGCGGACGCCGTGCCGCACCAAGTGACGGTGGAGGGGCTGACGTTCAGCTATCCCGGCACCGACGAACCGGTTCTGCGGGACGTCGACCTGACGATCCCGGCGGGCGGTTCGCTGGCCCTGGTCGGGGCGACGGGCGCGGGCAAGTCGACCCTGGCCGCGCTGATCGCGGGCATCGGGACACCGCAGGCCGGCTCGGTGCGCGTGGGGGAGCACGACCTCGGCGGCCTGGACGAGGCCGGGGCGCGGGCCCTGGTGAGCATCCTGACGCAGGAGACGCACGTGTTCTCCGGTCCGCTCGCCGAGGACCTGCGGCTCGCCGCGCCGGAGGCGACCGACGCCGAACTGATGGCCGCCTTGCGCACGGTGGGCGCCGACGGGTGGGTGGAGCACCTTCCCGAGGGGCTGGACACCATGGTCGGCGAGGGCGGTGAGCGCCTGGACGTCACCAAGATCGCCCAGATCGCCCTGGCCCGCCTTGTGCTGAGCCGCACGCCGGTGGTGGTGCTCGACGAGTCGACCGCGGAGGCGGGCAGTGAGGGCGCCGCAGAGCTGGAGCGCGCCGTGCTGGCCGCGTGCGCGGGCCGGACCACGCTGTTCGTGGCGCACCGGCTGACGCAGGCGATGGCGGCCGACCGGATCGCCGTGCTGGACGCGGGGCGCGTGGTGGAGCTGGGCACGCACGACGAACTGGTGGCGCTCGGTGGCCGGTACGCGCGACTGTGGCGGGCCTGGCGAGAGGGTAGTTAGGCAAGCCTAATTTAGGTTAGCCTTACTGCGATTACCTGGAAGGGACGCTGAGTCTTCGATGATGGAACCGAGCGCCGGCCTCGTGCTGCTTTCCCCCGCCCGCCTGGCCGACGTACGTCGGCGCGCCGGCGACTACTCCGACCGGACCGTGGCCGAGGCGTGCGCCATCGGCCTCTCGTACTGGGCGACCGGCCGGAGCCCCGAAGGCATCGAGCTCACCCCCGGCACCCTCTTCGCCGACGTCCTCGGCTGGGTCGACAACGGCGGTACGGGGCCCGGCAGTCGGGACGCCGGCGCGGACGGCTGGCACATACCCGTCCCCGACGGCGTCGAGCCCGCCGAAGCGCAGCTCGCCCTTGACGACCTCGCCGACTTCCCCGACCGGCCCCTCGGCACCATCAGCCCGTCCGGCCCGGCGGCCAGGCTCAAGGCCCTCGCCGAGTGGAACGACACCCACGCCGACCGGGTCCGCCCGACCATCGTCGAGATGTTCCGCGAGCAGGCGCGGCTCAGGCCGGACGCCGTCGCCATCGTCGACGAGCACCGCTCCCTGACCTACCGTGAGGCGGCCGACCGCTCCGCCCAGTTGGCCCACCACCTCGTCGCGCGCGGCCTCACCGCCGAGCAGGTCGTCGGCATCTCGCTGAGCCGCTCCGCCGACATGGTCGTCGGGCTGCTCGCCGTGCTCCAGGCGGGCTGCGCGTTCGTGCCGCTCGACCCGCAGTGGCCCGCCGCGCGCCGGTCCGTCGTCATCGAGGACGCCCGCGTCGTGCTGCAGCTCAACGCCTCGGGCGAGCACGACCCGCAGGAGCCGGAAGCCGTCGCCGTCGACCTCGGCGCCTGGCGGTTCGGCTCCCTCCCCACCGAGCCGACCGGGATCACCGTCTCCGGCAACGCCCTCGCGTACGTGATCTTCACCTCCGGCTCGACCGGGCGGCCCAAGGGCGCGATGATCCGCCACGAGGCGATCAGCGAGCGCCTGCTCTGGCAGGTCGACGAGATCCTGCACTTCGGCCCCGACGACGCGTCGCTGTTCAAGGCGCCGCTGTCCTTCGACATCTCCATCAACGAGATCTTCCTGCCGCTGGTCTGCGGCGGCCGCGTGGTGGTCCTGCGGACCGGCGGCGAGCGCGACCCGCACCACCTGCTCGGTGTGATCGCCGAGCAGCGCGTCACCTTCACGTACCTGGTGTCGTCCATGCTGGACGTGCTCCTGGAGATGGCGGGCGACTCCGGCCGCCTCGACAGCCTGCGCCATGTCTGGTGCGGCGGCGAGGTGCTGACCCCCGAGCTGTACGAGCGGTTCCGCGCCCGGCTCGACATCCCCATGTACCACGGCTACGGCCCGGCCGAGACGACGATCGGCGTCTCGCACGTCATCTACCGCGGCGAGGCCGAGCGCCTGTCGACGTCGATCGGCAAGGCCAACCCCAACACCCAGCTGTACGTCCTCGACGACGAGCTGCGGCCCGTCCCGGTCGGCGTCGGCGGCGAGCTGTACGTCGGCGGCTTCCTCCTCGGGCGCGGCTACGTCAACGCGCCGGGCCTGACGGCCTCCCGGTTCGTCGCCAACCCCTTCGCCTCGGACGGGTCCCGGCTCTACCGGACCGGTGACCTCGCGCGGTTCGCCCCCGACGGGTCCCTCGACTTCCTCGGCCGGGCCGACAACCAGATCAAGATCCGCGGCATGCGCCTGGAGATCGAGGACGTCGAGGTCGGCCTCGCCGAGCACCCCCACGTACGTCACACCTGTGTCGTCGCCAAGAAGAACACGGCGGGCGGCACCTATCTCGTCGGGTACGTGATCCCGGCCGCGGGCCACGAGGAGCTGCGGGCCGACGAGGTCAAGGCGTGGGCCGCCGACCACATGGTCGAGTACATGGTGCCCACCCACATCGTCGTCCTCGACGCGTTCCCCCTCACCGCGAACGGCAAGCTCGACCGGAACGCGCTGCCGGAACCCACCACCCCGAAGGGGACCGTCGCCCCGCCCACCACCGAGAACGAACGCGTGGTCTGCGCCGCCGTCGCCGCGGTGCTCCAGCTCGACGAGGTCGGCGTCGACCAGGACTTCTTCCAGCTCGGCGGCGACAGCATCCTGACGATCTCGCTGCTGAGCGCGTTGCGCGACGCCGGGCTCTACGTCACGGCGCGGCAGATCTTCACCAACAGCGTCGTGGGCGCGCTCGCCGCGGTGGCGAGCCGCGAGGACGTCTCCACGGTGGACCACGGCGACGTCGCCACCGGTGCCGTGGCGGGCTCGCCCATCGTGCAGTGGCTCGGCGAGACCACGGACGCGATCGACGGCTTCGTGCAGTCGGTCGTCCTGAACACCCCGGCGGAGCTGACCGCCGAAGCGCTCGACCGGATACTCGGCGCCGTCCTCGCACGGCACGACATGCTGCGCGCCAGGCTGGTGCGCGGCGACCGGTGGAGCTTCGACATCCCGGCGGCGGCCCCGGCCGCCCCGGCGTGGCAGGAGAGCGATCTGCCGCTCGACGACTGCGTCGCGCTCGCCACCGACGGGCTCGACCCCGACAACGGCGTGATGCTGCGTGCCGTCTGGCGCCGGGAGGCGCGCCAGCTGGTCATGGTCGCCCACCACGTAGTGGTCGACGGCGTGTCCTGGCGGGTCCTGATGGAGGACCTGGCCACGGCGTGGCGCCAGTTCACCTCCGGCGCGACCGTCGAACTGCCGGCGGTGGGCACGTCGTTCCGCCGCTGGACGCAGCTCCTGGAGCGCGCGGGCTTCGAGGCCGACCTGCCGTACTTCCAGCGCCCCCTGCCCGGCACGGACCAACCGGTCGGCAGGCGCGCCCTGACCGCCGCCGACACCGTCGCACGCGAGCGGCTCCAGACCGTCTCGGTCGGCCCCGAGGTCACCGCAGCCCTCCTCGGCGAGATCCCCGCGAAGTTCCACGCGGGCGTCAACGACGTCCTCCTCACCGCGCTCGCCGTCGCCCTCGCCCGGTGGCGCCGCGACCTCGGCCAGGACCAGACGTTCGCGCACATCGAGCTGGAGGGCCACGGCCGCGAGGGCCGCTTCGTGGCGGACACCGCCGGCTTCGAGCCCGAACTGTCCCGCACGGTCGGCTGGTTCACCACCCTGTTCCCGGTGACCGTGGACCCCGGCACCGCCCCCGACCTCACCGCCCCCGAGTACCTCGCCGCCGCCCTCAAGGCGGTCAAGGAAGACCTCTCGCGGGTGCCGAGCAACGGCATCTCGTACGGCGCCCTGCGCTACCTCGCCGACACCGAGTTCGACGCTCCCGCGCCGCAGGTGCTCTTCAACTACCTGGGCCGCTTCGACGCGGGCGCCGCCGGCGACTGGCAACTCGCGGGCACCACGGGACAGTTGGGCGAGAAGCGCGACCCGAACATGCGCCTGCCGCGCGCCCTGGAGTTCAACGCCATCGCCGAACCGGCCTCCACCGGCGGCGAGTACGAACTCGTCACCACCGTCTCCTGGCCCGACGGCATGTTCACCGACGAGGACATCGCGACGCTCGGCGGCTACTTCCGGGTGGCCCTGGCCGGCCTCGCCGCGCTCGACGAAGGCGGCCACACACCCAGCGACTTCCCGCTGGTGCCGCTCACCCAGGCCGACGTCGACGCCCTGGACGGCCCTGCCCTGCGGGACGTACTGCCGCTGACGCCGCTCCAGGAAGGCCTCTACTTCCACTCGGTCTTCGACGACGACTCGGCGGGCGCGTACGTCGAGCAGCAACTCCTCACGCTGGACGCGCCGGACGGGGAGGTGGACGCCGACCGGCTCGCGGCCGCGGCCACCCGGCTGCTCGCGCTGTACCCGAACCTGGCCGCGCGGTTCACCGCCCTCGCCGACGGCCGCGTCGTCTCCGTCCTGGAGAACGGCGTCCAGGCGCCCTTCACCACCGTGGACCGCCCCGGCATCACCGACGAGGAGATACGCGACCTCGCCGAGAGGGACCGCCGCGCCGGGTTCGACCTGGCCACCGGCCCGCTGATGCGGTACACGCTCGTCCGCGCCGGCGACGGCAGGAACGTCCTGGTGCAGACCGTGCACCACATCATCGCCGACGGCTGGTCGGTCCCGCCGATGCTGCGCGCGCTCCTCGCCGAGTACCACGCACCGGGGACCGTGTACCCGATCGGCGGCTTCCCCGACTACGTGCACTGGCTCGCCGGACGCGACGACGACGAGAGCGACCGGGTGTGGCGCGAGGAGCTCGCCGGGCTGCCCGGGCCCTCGATGGTCGCCGAGGGACACACCCCCTCCGACCGGTTCGCCGACACCGCCGCCGAGGCGGAGGGCGACATCGACGCGGCCGTCCGGACAGCCGGCGTGCCCCTGAGCGTGGCCGTGCACAGCGCCTGGGCGGTGACACTCGGCGGCATCCTGCACGGTGAGGACGTCGTCTTCGGCTCCACCGTGTCCGGCCGCGACGCCGACGTGCCCGGCATCGGCGACATGGTCGGTCTGTTCATCAACACGATTCCGGTGCGCGCCCGTTGGTCCGCGTCGACCACGGCCCGCGAGCTCCTCGCGTCCGTGCGGGAGCACCAGAGCGCCGTCCTGCCCCACCAGCACGTGTCGCTCGCGCGCATCGGCCGCCAGGCCGGCGTCGGCTCGCTCTTCGACACCCTCGTGGTCTTCGACGTCGCCACCGACCTGGACAGCCTGCGCACCGCCGACGCCGAACTCGTCATCGCCGACGTCGTCAACGAGGGCGCCCCGCACTACCCGCTGACGCTCGTCGTCGAGCGCGCGCTCGACGGCCGCCCGCGCTTCAACCTGATCTACGACGGCGAACTCCTCGGCGAGACCACCGCCCAGGAGATCCTGCGTACCTTCACCTCGATCCTCACCGGTCTGCTCACGCGGCCGGACGCCCCGGTCGCCGAGCTGGCACCCGCGGCCGCCCGCCGCCCCGCGCCCGTCGAACGGACCACTTTGGGCGGCCTGTTCGACGCCGCCGCCCGGCGCGACCCGGCGGCCACCGCCGTCACCCAGTGCGCGCTCGACGGCTCCACCAGGTCCCTGACGTACGGCGAACTGGCCGCCGCCAAGGACGAGTTGGCCGCGTCGCTGCGCGCGGCGGGCGTCGGCCCCGGCAAGCGGGTCGCCGTCGCCGTGCCGCGCTCCGTGGAGCAGGTCGTCGCCCTGGTCGCGATCGTCGCCGCGGGCGGTGCCTACGTACCGCTGGACCTGGCGTACCCGGACGAGCGCCTGGAGTACATCCTCGCCGACGCCGCTCCGCAGGTCGTGCTCGTCGACCGCGAGCAGCGGGACCGCTTCGCCGCACTCCTCGACCGCACGGGCGTCCCGGCCCGCGTCCTCGTCCAGGGGGAACAGCCGTCGACGGAGGCCACCGAGGCGCAGGAGCAGGCGCCGGGGGCGGGCTGGCACGACCCCGCGTACGTCATCTACACGTCAGGGTCGACCGGCCGCCCCAAGGGCGTCGTCGTCCCGCACTCCAGCGTGGTGACGCTGCTCGCCAACACGCGGCCCGACATGGACTTCGGACCGCACGACGTGTGGGTGCAGTTCCACTCCTTCTCCTTCGACTTCGCGGTCTGGGAGCTGTGGGGCGCGCTGGCGCACGGCGGTGAGCTGCTGGTGCCCGAGTACGGACTGACCCGCTCCCCGGTCGACTTCCACCGCCTTGTCCGCGAGCGCGGCGTGACCGTGCTCAACCAGACGCCGTCGGCGTTCTACCAGTTCATCGAGGCCGACCGGCACGCCGGCGAGCCGCTGCCCGCGCTGCGCCGGATCATCTTCGGCGGCGAGGCCCTCGACCTCGGGCGGCTGCGCGGCTGGGGCGAGCGGCACGGCACCGCGTCGCCCGAGCTGGTCAACATGTACGGCATCACCGAGACCACCGTCCACGTCACCCACCGCGTCCTGACCGACGACGACTTCACCCGTGGAGAAGACGTCAGCCCCATCGGCGGACCGATCCCCGGCCTCGTCACCTACCTGCTCGACGACCGGCTTCGGCCGGTGCCGCCGGGCCGGGTCGGCGCCATCTACGTCGCCGGCGACCAGGTGTCGCTCGGCTACCTGGGCAGGCCGGGCCTGACCGCGGGCCGGTTCGTGGCGAACCCGTTCGCGGACGACGGCTCCCGCATGTACCACACGGGCGACCTCGCCCGCCGTACGCTCGACGGCGAGCTGGAGTTCGCCGGGCGCGCCGACGACCAGGTGCAGCTCAAGGGCTTCCGCATCGAGCTCGGCGAGGTCGAGTCCGCGGTCCGGGAACTCGACGGCGTGGTCGACGTGGCCGTCACCGTCGCGGACAGCGGCGACCACCTGGTCGCGCACGTCGTGGGCAGCGCACCCGAAGACCTCGCGGGGCTGCTCGCCGCCAAGCTGCCCGTGCACATGGTGCCGGGCCGGGTCCTCACGGTCGACGCCCTGCCGCTGACGGTCAACGGCAAGCTGGACCGCAAGGCGCTCGCCGAGCGCGCCGCGCGCGACGACGCCCCGGCTGTAGCGGGCGATGCGGTGCCGGCCGACGTCGCGGGCGACTCCGTACTGGCCGCACTGGTCGGCATCTTCTCGGAGACGCTGCCCGGCGACACCACCGCGGACGCCGACACCGACTTCTTCGCCGCCGGCGGCGACAGCATCGTCGCCATCACCGTGATCAACCGGGCCAGGGCGCTCGGCCTGCGGATCGCGCCGCGGGACGTGTTCCTGTTCAGGACGCCTCGCGCACTCGCCGAGCACCTGGGGTCGAACGCACCGCAGGCCGGGGCATCCGCGTCCGCCCCCGCCTCCGCCCCCGCCCGCCGCGAGGACGGCCCGCTGGCACCGACGCCGATCGTCCTCCGCCAGCGCGAACTGGGCGGTTCGCTCGACCGGTTCGCCCAGGCCAGGACGCTGGTGGCGCCCGAGGGCACCGGATTCGCCGACGCCGAGCGCGCCGCGAACGCCGTCGTGGCCGCGCACCCGGCGCTCCGGCTGCGGCTGCGTGTGGAGCACGGCGTGTGGGCGCTGCGCACCGAGCCCGCGCGCGAGATCACCGTCGTACGCGGTGACACGACCGACGCGACCGTCGCCGCGAACGAGGCCGCCGGACGGCTCGACCCCGAGGCCGGGGACGTCATCGCGTTCACCTGGCTGGAGGCGAGCCGCACCCTGGTCGTCGCCGTGCACCACCTCGCCGTCGACGCGGTGTCCTGGCTGATCCTCCTCGACGACCTCGCCACCGCCATGGGCGGCGCGGACCTGGCCCCGCCGACCACGTCCTACGCCGAGTACGCCGAGGCGCTGACGCTCGGGGCCGCCGACGCGATCGACGACCTGGGGCACTGGATCACCACGCTCCAGGCGCCCGGCCTGCTGCCGGCGGTCCGGAACCCGCGCGAGACCACCGTCGTCCTCGCGCCCGACACCAGCGACCGCGTCACCCGCACCGCGCCCGCCGCGCTCGGCGTCGGCCTCACGGAGCTGCTGTGCGGCGCGCTGCGCACCGCGCTGACCCACGTGCAGGCGTCGCCCACCGACCTCGCGGTCGAGCTGGAGCGGCACGGCCGGGTCCCGGTCCTCGAACAGCACGACTACAGCCGTACCGTCGGCTGGTTCACCTCCATCGCGCCCGTACGGCTCACCGCGCACACCGACCCCGTCGCCGCCGCGCGCGAGGTCGCCGAGCGCCAGCCGGACGAGCGCGGGCACGTCGCGTACGGCCAGTTGAGGTACCTGAACCCGCAGACGGCGCCGTTGCTCACCGCCCGCCCGCAGGTCCTGTTCAACTACCTCGGCCGGGGCAGCGAGTCCCAGGCGGTGCACATCACCGGCGGCGACCAGGGCAGCCCGTACGCCGTCGAGGTCAACGCCTGGGTCGACGACGCCACCGGCAGCCTGCACGCGGCCTTCACCCTCGCCGACGGCATCCCCGACACGATCACCGAGCACTGGTCGAACGCCCTGGAGCGCGTCGCCGACGCCGCCACGACCGCCGAGCGCACCGCGCCGGTCACCCCCCTCCAGCGGGGTCTGTTCTTCCAGGCCCAGATGGCGGGCGAGGCCGGACACTACGTCGCGCAGAGCTGGTTCACCTTCGACCGGCGGCTGGACACCGACGCGCTGGCCGAGGCGATGGCGCACGTCATCGCACGGCACCCGGTCGTCGGCGCCGGCTTCACCACCGACGACGACGGCGACCCCGTCCAGGTCCTCAAGGCCGGGCGCCGTGTCGACGTCCGCACGGTCGAGCTGACGGACGACGCGGAGGTCGAGGAGCTGCGCACCCGCGACCGCGACGCCGGATTCGACCCGGCCGAGCCGCCGCTGATCCGCCTCACCGTGGTCCGCCTGCCCGGCGGCCACGACGGCCTGCTGCTCAGCTACCACCTGCTGCTGTGGGACGGCTGGTCCCGCGAGATCGTGCTGCGCGACCTCTTCGACGCCTACGAGGCCGTCGTCGCGGGCGAACCGCTCGACGACGCCCCGGCCACGCCGAGCTTCGAGGAGTACGCAAGGGCGCTCGACGCCAAGGACGCAGCCGCATCGGAGCGCTTCTGGGCGGAGCACCTGGCCGGACTTCCCGGCCCGACCCTGCTCGCAGGACCGGCACCGGCCCTCTCGCAGGACCTGCCGCCCGCGCTCGTCCACACGCTCTCCGCCGAACAGTCGGAGCTGCTGCGGGACGCCGCCAAGGCGCACGGCGTCACGCTGAACTCGGTGCTGACCGGCGCGTTCGGCCTCCTGCTCGGCGCGCACACCGGCCGCAGCGACGCCGTGTTCGGCGTGACCGTCTCCGGCCGCGACGGCGAGGGCCTGTCCGACATCGTCGGCGTGCTGCTCAACACCGTGCCGCAGTGGACGAAGGCCAGGCCGGACGAGACCGTCCGCGAGTACCTGACGGCCGTCCAGGCGGCCCGTGTCGAGGCGATGGAGCACGAGCACCTCGGGCTCGGCGAGATCCAGCGCGCCAGCGGGCACGACACCCTGTTCGACAACCTGTTCGTGCTCCAGAACTTCCTGGACATGGACGCCTTCGCCGAGATGAACTCCCGGCACGGCATCACGTCGGTGAAGGCCGACGACTCCACCCACTACCCGTACACCTGGGTCGTCACCCCCGGCGACCGGCTCACCGTCAAGCTGGAGCACCGCCACGGCGACACCGCCGGCGCCCGCAGGCTCCTCGACGACTACGTGCGCGTGCTGGAGGACCTGGCCCGCTCCACAGGACCGGTCGGCGCGCTGCCCGGCCTCGGCCGGCTCCCCGAGCCCGCCGCACGCACGGACGTCGGCACGGACACCGTCGTCGACCGCTTCGACCGGGCGGCCGACCGCGACCCGGAGCGGGTCGCCCTGGTCGCCCACGGCGCGACGATGACCTTCGCCGAGCTCCGGGACCGCAGCCGCGCGGTGGCGGGTGTGCTCGCCGGGCGCGGGCTCGGCCCCGAGACGACCGTGGGACTCGCGATCCCGCGCTCCCTCGACTCGATCGTGGCGCTGTTCGCGGTGCTGCGCGTCGGCGCAGCGTACGTCCCCCTCGAACTGGACCACCCCGACGAGCGGATCGCGGCGATCGTCGCGGACGCCCGCCCGGACGTGATCCTCACCGTGAGCGCGGTGTCACCCAGGCTCACCGGCGGTCCCGTCGGGACCGGTGACCTGATCGAGCTGGACCGTCCGCTGCCCGAGGCCGAGCCGTTCGTGACGTTCGCGCCGGACGACCCGGACCGGCTGCGGCACCCCGCGTACACGATCTACACCTCCGGTTCGACCGGCAAGCCCAAGGGCGTGGTGACCGAGTACGCCGGACTCACCAACATGCTCGTCAACCACCAGCGCCGGATCTTCGAGCCGGTCCTCGCCGAGCACGGGCACCGGACCTTCCGGATCGCGCACACCGTGTCGTTCGCCTTCGACATGTCGTGGGAGGAGCTGCTGTGGCTCGCCGACGGCCATGAGGTGCACATCTGCGACGAGGAGCTGCGCCGTGACGCGCCCGGCCTCGTCGAGTACTGCCTGGAGCACGCGATCGACGTCATCAACGTGACGCCGACGTACGCCCAGCAGCTGGTGGCCGAGGGCCTGCTCGCCGACCCGGCACGGCGCCCGGCGCTGGTCCTCCTCGGCGGCGAGGCGGTCACGCCGACGCTGTGGCAGCGGCTCGCCGAGACCGAGGGGACCGTCGGCTACAACCTGTACGGCCCCACCGAGTACACGATCAACACCCTCGGCGTCGGCACCTTCGAGTGCCAGGACCCGGTGGTGGGCGTCGCGATCGACAACACCGACGTGTACGTCCTCGACCCGTGGCTGCGGCCGCTGCCGGACGGCGTCCCCGGTGAGCTGTACGTGTCGGGCGTCGGCATCGCCCGCGGGTACCTCGGCCAGGCCGCGCAGACCGCGCACCGCTTCGTCGCCTGCCCGTTCGGCGCCCCCGGCGAGCGCATGTACCGCACCGGTGACCTGGTGACGCGCCGCCCCGACGGCAACCTCACCTACCTGGGCCGCACCGACCAGCAGGTCAAGATCCGCGGTCACCGGGTCGAACTGGGCGAGGTCGAGGCCGCGTTCGCGGCGCACCCCGCGGTGCGGTTCGCCGCCGCGGTCGCCCAGCCCGACCCGCAGGTAGACGGGGCGTACCGCCTCGCCGCCTACCTCGTGCTCGACGGCTCCGACCTGGCCGCCGTCGCCGCCGAGGTCGGCACCGGACTGCCCGACTTCCTGCGCCCCACCCACTACGCCGAGGTGGACAGCATCCCGCTCACCGTGAACGGGAAGGCTGACACCAAGGCGCTGCCGGAGGCCAAGCCCCTCGGCGCGCTGACCACGGCGGGGGAGCGCGGCCCCGAGACCGAGACGGAGACGGTGGTCTGCGAGTTCTTCGCCGAAGCCCTGGACCTCGACGACGACGAGGTGAGCGCGGTGAGCGATTTCGTGTCCCTCGGAGGACACTCCATGCTGGCGGTACGGCTGATCGGCCTGCTCCGCCGCGAGTACGGTCCCGTGATCACGATCCGAGACCTGTTCACCCTGCGAACCCCGGAAGCGATTGCCCGCCACCTCGATGAAAACTGAGACTGCGACACCTCCGAACAGCCCTGACGCGAAGCGGCCCCGCCGGCCCCACCCGGGGTCCGACATCCTCAGGACCGCCCTGCGCCGCAACATCGGCGCGATGGTCTGGGGCACCGTCCTCATGGGCCTGTACCAGGCGGGTGAGACGGCCTTCCCCATCGCGCTCGGCATGATCGTCGAGCACACGATGCGGGACGACCGCACGCTCACCGCGCTCGGCCTGTCCATCGGCGCGCTCGCCGTGATCATCACGACGGTGTCGCTGTCGTGGCGGTTCGGCATGCGCATCCTGCAGAAGGCCAACACGACGGAGGCGCACCGCTGGCGGGTGAAGGTCGCGGGCTGCGGCCTCCAGCCGGTGGCCAGGGACGTCGACCTCAAGTCCGGCGAGGTCCTCACCATCGCCACCGAGGACGCCGACCAGACCGCCGACATCATCGAGGTGGTGCCGCTGCTCATCAGCTCGATGGTCGCGGTGCTCGTCGCGGCGGTCGCGCTGGGCATGGCCGACTACCGGCTGGGCCTGCTCGTGATCGTGGGAACGGTCGCGATCCTCTCCATCCTCAGCGTGATGTCCAAGCGGATCGGCTCCAGCACGCGGGAGCAGCAGGCCCGGGTGGCCAGGGCCGGGGCGAAGGTCGCCGACCTGATCAGCGGCCTGCGCCCGCTGCACGGCTTCGGCGGCAACCACGCGGCGTTCCGCTCCTACCGGACCGTCAGCACGGAGGCGAAGCACCAGGCGATCACCGTCGCCAAGGTGAACGGCGTGTACGCGGGCACCGCGCAGGCCCTCAACGCGGTCCTCGCTGCGGCGGTGACCCTGACGGCGGGCTGGCTGGCCTTCGAGGGCCGGATCACCATCGGCGAACTGGTCATGGCCGTCGGCCTCGCCCAGTTCATCATGGAACCCCTCAAGATGTTCTCGGAGATGCCCAAGTACGTGATGATCGCGCGGGCGTCGGCGGAGCGGATGGCGCTGGTGCTCTCGGCGCCCCCGGTCACCGCCCCCGGCCCCGAACGCCCGTCGACGGGCGGCGACCTGGAGATCGACGGCGTCCGTTACGGCTCGTTGCGCGACCTGAAGTTCACGGTTGCGGCGGGCGAGTTCGTGGCGATCGCCGGCTACCAGCCGCGCGCGGTGGCCGACCTGGCGTCGATCCTGGCGGTGAACGTGCCGCCGGACGCGTACGAAGGAGTGGTGCGGGTCAGCGGTCAGGAGCTCGCCGCCCTCTCCGTCGAGGCGGTGCGCGAGCACATGCTGGTCAACCCGTACGACGCGGAGATCTTCGCCGGCACCCTGCGCACGAACATCGACCCGTCGGGTACGAGTGTCTCCGTCCCCGAGGCGGTCGAGGCGTCCATGCTCACCGACGTCGTCGCGCTGCACCGCGAAGGCCTCGACTACGCCGTCCGCGACCGCGGCGCGAACCTCTCCGGCGGACAGCGCCAACGCCTCTCCCTGGCGCGCGCCCTCGCCGCCGACACGGAGGTCCTCGTCCTGCACAACCCGACGACGGCCGTCGACGCGGTCACCGAACAACTCATCGCCCGCAACATCGCGAAGCTCCGCAAGGGCCGCACCACGCTGGTCATCACCAGCAGCCCGGCCCTCCTGGACGCCGCCGACCGCGTCCTGATCCTGACGGACGGCACCATCACAGCCGAAGACACCCACAGAAACCTACTCGCCACAAACGAGGCCTACTGCGCAGCAGTGGCCCGCTAGCGAGGCCCTGCCCAGGGGGGGCGGGGTCCGGGCGCTGGGGGCTGGGGGCCGGGGACGTACACGCGGAAGGGCGGCGTGGGCCCCGCCGGGGGGCGCGGGGAACGGCGCGAGAAACCCCCACGGGCCCGCAGATGAACGAGGGCCGCTTGTCCAGGGGCGCGGGGAACTGCGCGACAAACCCCCACCGGCCCGCAGACGGGCGACGGCGGTATGGGCGCGGTCAGGGGCGCGGGGAACTGCGCAAAAAAGCCCCCACCGGCCCGCAGACGGGCAACAGCGGCGTGTCCAGAAAGGGGGCGCGGGGAACTACGCAAAGGCCTCACCGCCCCCCGAGCCCACCCCCACCCTCCAGCGAAGCGCCCAGCACCCAACCAACATCCCTGACCAACGCATGCCGCCACCCCACCCGATCATGCCCCGCCGCCCCCCGAGACACCTTGACCTCCGCCCCGGCCCCCCGAACCAACGTCTCGGTCAGCTCACAGTGAGGCAGCATCCGCACCTCGTGCTCCCCGACGTCGAAGGCGACCCGCAGCCCGGACAGGTCGAACCGCCCCTCCGCGAGCCGCGCGGCCACCGCACCCCCCACCGGCCCGCCCAACGGATCCGCCGAGCCCACCGCATCCGGCGTCCACCAGAACGACCCCGACTGGCAGGCGACGCGAGACACCAACTCCGGGAACTCCAGCGCCGCGTACACCGCGCTCAGCCCACCGAGGCTCTGCCCGGCGACCACCAGCCGCTCCAAATCAACATGCACGCCGCACTCCGCCACCAGCGGCAGCAGTTCGTCCCGGACGGCCTCCCACAGCGCGGGATCGCACGCGAACTCGGCTTCCCGGTCCTTGGCCGGCAGGAAGACGAGGGTGACGGGAGGCATGTCACCGGCGGCGACGGCCGCGTCGAACGCGGTCATGGCCGGATGCAGGTACAGCCAGTCGTCCCCGTCGAGCAGCAGGACCAACGGCCCGCCACCGCCCGCCGCGTGAACCCGCACGGTACGCCGCCCGCCGAGCCGCCGGCTGGCCCACCGGATCCGGGTGCTCGGCAGCGGCAGGATGTCGTCGGGGCCGACGGAGGGCCAGTGGGGCTGGGCCGGGGCGTCCGGGGTCGCGGCGATGGACCGGTCCCCGCCCGCGCCGTCCGGGTTGAACGGGTCGGCGTGCGCCTCCCCGTCCACGAGGATCTGGTAGGTCACCCGCAACCGCGCGGGCATGCGCACTTCCGCGTACCAGCAGTCCGTGTCGGCCCACCGGCGCAGGGGCACCGGCTCCGACCAGCTCTCGAAGACGACGCTCGCGGCGGAACCACGCCACAGAAAAAGCGCCCTCCAGCCACCGCTCCCGTCCCCGACACCATCCCCGTGCCCGTCGTCGTCGGCGGGCACGCACACGGGGGTGCGAGCAGCCGCCCAGAACGCCTCGGTGCCGGGTTCGCCGGCCAGTCCGAACTCGGCGAAGGCGCTGTCCGTGTCGGCCGCCAGGCGCATGAACGTCTCCTTGTGAGAGGGAAGGAAGAAAGGCTAAGCTCGCATTAATTTAGGGGAGCCTAACCTAATCCCTCGGTCCTGCCCAAGATACCTACGTCCCGCCCAAGGAGGCACCGACACATGAGCACCAACCCCTTCGACGACCCCGATGGCCGCTTCCTGGTCCTGGTGAACGACGAGGGGCAGCACTCGCTCTGGCCGTCCTTCGCCGAGGTCCCCGGCGGGTGGACCATCGCCTTCGAGGAGAACACGCGGGACGCCTGCCTGGCGTACATCGAGACCAACTGGACCGACCTGCGCCCGCGTTCCCTCGTGGCCTCCGTGGACGGCTGACCTCCTCGGGGCCCCGCGCGCCCGGCGCGCCCCGCCCGCCCCGTACGCGTTCCGCACCGCGGAGGGACACCGTCGATGCTCTGCACCAGACTGACGAACGCGCGCTTCCTCACCATGGATCCGGACCACCCCGTCGCCCACGACCTGGGCATCTGGCGGGGCCGGATCGCGGGCCTTGACGAGGCCGTGACCTCGCTGCCCGCGCGCGAGGTGATCGACCTCCAGGGCGCCACCGTGCTGCCCGGCTTCGTCGACGCCCATGTGCACCTGGCCTGGACCGGGTTCAAGGAGACCACCGCGAGCGTCGCGGGCCGCACGCGGATCGACGACGTGCTCGCCGTGGTGGACGCGGTGGCCGCCCGCGAGGGCGCCCCCGGCTCCTGGCTGAGCATCGCCGGCTACGACCAGCGGCCCCTCGGCCGCCATCTGACCGCCGCCGAACTGGACCGGGTCAGCCACGGCCGCAAGGGCCTCCTGCTGCACGACTCCGGGCACGGGTGCGTCGTCAACTCCGCTGTACTGGACCTGCTCCCCGCCGATGTCCCGCACGAGAACGGCTTCCTGGCCGAGGGTGCGATGGGCGCCGCCCGCGCGCTGCGGCTACCGTACTCCCAGCGCGAGTTGGCCGAAGCGATCGGGCGCGCCGCCCGGACCTGTCTGGCCGAGGGCGTCACTGCCTGCGCCGAGGCGGGCATCGGCGGTACTCTCTTCGGCCACAGCCCGGTCGAGCTGGGCGCTTACCAACTGGCCCGCGATGAGGGCCTGTTGCCGCTGCGCGTCCAGCTCATGGTCTCCGCGGACCGGCTGAACCCGGTCGCCGCGCACCCGGCCGACGGCATCCCGAGGGCGCTCGACCTCGGCCTGCGCACCGGGTTCGGCGACGACCGGCTCTCCGTGGGCGCGCTCAAGATCTACACCGACGGCGGCATGATGGCCCGTACCGCCGCGCTCACCCGTCCGTACGAAGGCCTCGACCACGCGGGCCAGTTGCAGGACGACCCGCGGGCGCTCGCCGACACGATCGTGGACGGCCACCTCGCGGGCTGGCAGCTCGCCGTCCACGCGATCGGCGACCGCGCGGCCGACCTCGCCCTGGACGCCCTGGAGCGCGCCCAGCGCCTGCGGCCGCGCCCGGCGGCCCGGCACCGTGTCGAGCACGCCGGACTGATCCGCCCCGACCAGCTCCCGCGCTTCGCACGGCTCGGCGTCACCGCGGTCGTCCAGCCCAACTTCCTGCGCTACTTCGGCGACGACTACGCGGCGATCATGGGTGAGGAAAGGGCACCCTGGCTCTACCGCGGCCGCGGCTTCCTCGATCACGGCATCCCTCTCGTCGGCAGCTCCGACCGGCCCGTCACGGACGGCTCCCCGTTGCGCGCCGTCCAGTTCATGGTCGAGCGCGCCTCCGTGTCGGGCCAGGTGATCGGCCCGGACGAGGGCATCACGGTCGATGAGGCCCTCCACGCCTACACGGTCGCCGGCGCCCACGCCTGCCACTGGGAGGACACTTTGGGCAGCCTCACCCCGGGCAAGCGCGCCGACCTGGTCGTGCTCGGCGACGACCCCCGCCGCGTCGACCCGTCGCGCATCGGTGCCATCGAGGTGGCGGCGACGTACGTCGACGGGCGCGCGACGGGAGAGTAGGCGTGCCGTCCCCTGACCTCAGGAGCCGGTGAGGATCACGAGTTGCCGGGTCGCCCGCGTCATCGCGACATAGCGGTCGACCGCCCCCTCGATCCCCGCACCGAACGTGTCCGGCTCGACGAGGACGACCAGGTCGAACTCAAGACCCTTCGACAGCTCGGGGGTCAGGCAGCTCACCCGCGGCGGAGCCTGGAACTTCTCGTGGAACGCGGGGTTGCCGATGACGCACGCCACCCCGCCCTCGTGCTCGGCGAGCCAGTCGTCGAGCACCGACTCCAGGTCCACGACCGCCCCGTGGACGACGGGGACGCCGCTGCTGCGGATGGACGTCGGCACGTTCGCGTCGGGGAGCTCGGCCCGGATGACCGGCTCGGCCTCCGCCATGACCTCTTCCGGCGTGCGGTAGTTGATGCTCAGGGAAGCCATCGTGATCCGGTCGATCCCGGCTCGCGCCAGACGCTCCTCCCACGACTCGGTGAAGCCGTGCCTCGCCTGGGCGCGGTCGCCGACGATGGTGAAGCTCCGGGACGGGCAGCGCAGCAGCAGCATCTGCCACTCCGCGTCGGTCAGCTCCTGCGCCTCGTCCACGACGACGTGCACGAACGGGCCCGCGAGCCGGTCCGGGTCCTCGGTCGGCAGGGCGCTCTCGTCGATCAGGCTGTCCTGGAGGTCCTTGCCGTGCAGCATGCGCACGGCGCCTTCGCTGTCGTCACCGGCCGAGGCGAAGTCGGCGGCCGCCAGGATCTGGTCGATGACGCCGGACATGCGCTCGCGCTCGGCGGCGACCGCGATGTCGTGCCGCCGCCTGCGCCGCGCGGCCGCCGGGTCGCCGAGCCGCTGCCGCGCCGCGTCCAGGATCGGCAGGTCGGACACGGTCCAGGCCTGAGGGGCGTCCTTGCGCTGCAGCCGCATGACGTCGTCACGGTCGAGCCAGGGCGCGCACATCCGCAGATACGCGGGGACCGTCCACAGGTCGGAGACGACATCGGCGGCTTCGAGCAGCGGCCACGCGCGGTTGAGGGTCGTGACGAGTTCCCTGTCCTGCCGCAGCGACCGCAGGAACATCTCGGGGGACACGCCGTCCTCCTCCTCGTCCATGCCCTGCTTGTCCATGAGGATCGTGGCCAGCTCCTCCCAGATCAGCTCGCGCGCCTCGTTGTGCGCGGTGGCCGGACCCGGTGCCCGGAACGCCTCGGCCCAGTCCGCTTTGCTCACCCTCACCTCGGACCAGGGTGTCCTGACCGTGACGGCCTCGGTCGGCGGCTCCTCGTAGAACGCGACGGCCTTCTCGACCGCCTTCACCATGTCCGCCGACGACTTCAGGCGGGCCACCGCGGGATCGGCCTCCGGGGCCGCCGCGGCGCCCTCGGCGACAAGGTCCCGCAGCGTGCAGGTCTGCACGCCCTCCTCGCCCAGGCTGGGCAGGACGTCGGCGACGTAACCGAGGTAGGGCTCGTGCGGCCCGACGAAGAGCACGCTGCCGCGGCGGTTCTTGCCGAGGCGGGGGTCGGAGTAGAGGAGGTACGCGGAGCGGTGCAGGGCGACGACGGTCTTGCCGGTGCCGGGACCGCCGTCGACGACGAGGGCGCCGCGGGAGCTCGCGCGGATGATGGCGTCCTGGTCGGCCTGGATGGTGCCGAGCACGTCGCGCATCCGGGCCGACCGGTTGCCGCCGAGGCTGGCGATGAAAGCGGACTGGTCGTCGAGGGCGGCGTGGTGTTCGAGGCCGTCGGCCGTGAACACCTCGTCCCAGTAGTCGCTGATCCGGCCGCTGGTCCAGCGGTACCTGCGGCGGCTCGCGAGACCCATCGGGTTGGCGTGGGTCGCCGCGAAGAACGGCTCGGCCGCGGGCGACCGCCAGTCGACGAGGAGCCGGTTGCCCTCGCTGTCGGTGAGGCCGAGCCGTCCGATGTAGAGGGGCTCCGCGTCGGCGTCGTCCGTGGTGACGACGTGCCCCAGACACAGGTCGAGACCGAAGCGGCGCAGGGTGCGCAGCCGGCTGCTCAGCCGGTGGATCTCCGAGTCCCGGTCCATCGCCTCCCGGCCGATGCCGCCGGGCGCCTTGCGCAGGACGTCGAGACGGCCGGAGAGTTCGCCGATGGCTTGGTCGAGGCTCTCCGCGATGGCGGCGAAGTGTTGTTCGTCGCGGCCGATCAGCGCCGGGTCGGCCTTGGCCGAAAGGTTGGCGGGCAGGTTGAACGCACTGGTGGTCAGGGGGGTCTCCGATATCCGCAGGATCAGGCCTAGGCCCAGGATCAGGCTTAGGCGAGTGATTGTCCGGGACGACCGGGGCCTTGCCGCAAGCCCCCCAGTGCGCTATAAGTTGAGAGTGGCAAGAGGTGAGTACACCCTCTTGCCTTTCGTTGTTTTCGGACCTGTGCTCCCTCGATGCCCTGCGCTCCCCGTCGGGGATTGCCTCGTGCTCCCCGGTCGGCCGTGCCCGTCGGGGTGGAAGATCACCCCAACTGGACTCGCTAGTTAGGTAAGGCTAGCCTTATCTCGCTTGTCCCGTTGACGTGACACGGCAGTGAAACACGGCGACGAGCCGTTCTCCTACCGTGGAACACCGAGGAAGGTACAGCCTTGATCACGGCTACGCCGCGCCCAGCCCCGCCGCAGTACGAGCTCTCAGCCCCGCTGCGGCACGAGCTCCCCGAGGGGATGCCCACCGTGCGCGCCGCCCGTGAGGAGGACGCCGCCGCGCTCGTCGCCCTGTCCCGGCCCTTCGTGCGCTCCGGTGCGCTGCGGGAGCGCCCGCCCTCGCTCTACGCGGCCCACGCCGCCGACTTCCTCGTGATGGACGTACCGGGCAGCCCCCTTGAAGGCTGCGTGGGCCTCCGCGTGCACCCGGCCGAGCCTGCGGAGGGCCGCGAGGAGGGCCGTGGGGCCGCCGGCGTCCTGTACAACTTCTGCGTGGCCGGGCACCGGCAGGGCCGCGGAGTGGGCGCGGGGCTGCTGCGCGCCGTACTGGCCGTGGCGCACGCCAAATCGCTCACCGCCCTGTTCACGGCGACGACGGGCGGTGGCGACCTCTTCCTCCGGTACGGCTTCGCCCCCGCGGACGCGCGCCTGGCGCCCCCGTCCTGGACACGCTCCCTCGACCCCCGGCGCAACGCGCGGATACTCGCGCGGCATCTCTGACACGTCGCGACACGTACGGCTCCCGTCCCGGATCACACCCCGGGACGGGAGCCTTCGTCCTTCGTCTGCTTCCTTCGTCCGCGACGCGCTCAGACAGCGCACTCCGCGAGGTCCGTACTGCTGTCGGGAACCACGGTCGTGCCGGGGCTGGTCCTGTCCAGGATGCCCCGCAACACCGCGTGCGGCACCCGCCCGTCGAGGACGTGCGCCTTGCGCACGCCGCCGCGGACGGCCCGCAGGCACCCCTCCATCTTCGGCAGCATCCCGCTCGCCAGCTCCGGCAGCAGCCCGTCCAGCGCATCGGCCGTCAGGCGCTCGATCACCTCGGTGCTGTGCGGCCAGTTCGCGTACAGGCCCTCCACGTCGGTGAGCATCACCAGGCGTTCGGCGTCGAGGGCCACGGCGAGGGCCGACGCCGCGAGATCGGCGTTGACGTTGTAGACCTGACCGTCCTTGCCGCGTGCGACGGGGGAGACGACCGGTATGTGCCCCTGCTCCAGAAGCGTGCGCACCGCGCCGGTGTTCACGTCCACGATGTCGCCGACGAGGCCGATGTCCACCGGCCGGCCGTCCACCCGGGCGGACCGTCGCACGGCCGTCATCGTGTGCGCGTCCTCGCCCGTCATGCCCACGGCGAAGGGCCCGTGGGCGTTGATGTGGCCGACCAGATCCCGCTGGACCCGGCCGGTCAGCACCATGCGGACCACCTCCATGGTCTCCGGCGTGGTCACCCGCATGCCCGCCGCGAACCGGGTCTCCAGGCCGAGGCGGTCGAGCATCGCGTTGATCTGCGGGCCGCCCCCGTGCACGACGACGGGGCGCAGGCCCGCGTGCCACAGGTCCACGACGTCACGCGCGAAGGTCCGCTGCAGGTCGGCGTCCACCATGGCGTGACCGCCGAACTTCACGACGATCACGCTGCCGCGCAGCTCCTCGGAGACCTGCGGTTCCCCGGAGCCTTGCGGTGCCTCCGACCGGAGCAGCGAGGCGACGGCTGAATCCGTCGCACCCGAACCCGCGCCCGAATCCGCGCCCGAACCCGCGCCTGCATCCGTGTCCGAGGCAGGACCCGCGTGCTCCCTGACGACCGTTCGCATGTCTGTCCCTACTCCGTTCACGAGCTGTACGCGCTGTTCTCGTGGACGTACGCCGCGGTGAGGTCGTTCGTCCAGATCGTCGCCGACGCCTCGCCCGAGCGCAGGTCGACGGTGACCGTCACCTGGCGCCCCGACAGGTCCACCCGGTCCCGCGGCTCGCCCGCCGCGCCGTCCCGGCACACCCATACGCCGTTGATCGCCACGTCGAGGCGGTCCGGGTCGAAGACGGCGGAGGTCGTGCCGATCGCCGAAAGGACCCGGCCCCAGTTCGGGTCCTCGCCGTGCAGGGCGCACTTGAGGAGGTTGTTGCGGGCCACCGACCGGCCGACCGTCACGGCATCCTGCTCGGACGCGGCGCCGACCACACGTATTTCGATGTCCTTGGAGGCGCCCTCCGCGTCCGCGACGAGCCGGAGCGCCAGGTCGAGACAGACGCGGTGCACGGCCTCGGTGAACTCGGCCGGGTCCGGCCGCACCCCCGAGGCACCCGACGCGAGCAGCAGCACGGTGTCGTTGGTGGACATGCAGCCGTCGGAGTCCACCCGGTCGAAGGTGGTGCGTACCGCCTCCCTGAGCGTGGAGTCGAGCACCGGGGCGGTCACGTCGGCATCAGTGGTGAGGACCACCAGCATGGTCGCGAGGCCGGGGGCCAGCATGCCCGCGCCCTTCGCCATGCCGCCCACGGTCCAGCCGGGGCCGGAGGCCACCGCCGTCTTGTGGACCGAGTCGGTCGTCTTGATCGCCACGGCGGCGGGCTCGCCGCCGTCCTCCGACAGCTGTGCCGCGGCGGCTTCGATGCCGACCGTCACGCGCTCCATCGGCAGCCGAACACCGATGAGCCCGGTGGAACACACCGCGACCCGCCCGGGTTCGGAGCCCACCGCACGCGCCGTGCGCTCGGCCATCACCCGGGTGTCGTTTTCGCCCGCCGGGCCCGTACAGGCGTTGGCGCCACCGGAGTTGAGGACGACCGCGGTCAGCGTGCCGTCCGCGAGCGCGCGCCGGGACCAGCGCACGGGTGCGGCCTGGACGCGGTTCGACGTGAAGACGCCGGCCGCGGTGCTCGAAGGGCCGCGGTTCACCACCAGCGCCAGGTCCGGGGCGCCGGACTCCTTGATCCCGGCGGAGACTCCGCTCGCGAGGAACCCCCGGGCAGCGGTCACGCTCACGGAGCCACTCCGTTCATGGGCAGGCCCGTTCCTTCGGGAAGGCCGAGGGCGACGTTCATGCTCTGCACCGCGCCACCCGCGGTGCCCTTGGTCAGGTTGTCGATGGCGCTGACACAGACGACGCGACGAGCGGCCGTGTCCACCGCCACCTGCAGCTGGGCGGTGTTGGAACCGAGGACGGCGCCCGTCGACGGCCAGGCGCCGGGCGGCAACAGGCGTACGAAAGGCTCGTCGGCGTAGGCGTTTTCATAGGCGGCACGCACCTCGTCCTCGGCGGTGTCGGCCGGTATGCCCGGGCGCAGGCGCGCCGAGCAGGTCGCCAGGATGCCCCGGGGCATCGGTGCCAGGGTCGGGGTGAAGGACACGGTCACGCGCTCACCCGCGACGTGGGACAGGTTCTGCGTCAGCTCCGGAGTGTGTCGGTGGCCGCCGCCGACTCCGTAGGGCGTCATCGAGCCCATCACCTCGGAACCGACCAGGTGGGGCTTGGCCACCCGGCCCGCCCCCGACGTGCCGCTGGCAGCGACGACGACGGCTTCCGGCTCCACCAGCCGTGCCAGGAAGGCCGGGAAGAGCGCCAGGGTCACCGCCGTCGGATAGCAGCCCGGCACGGCGACGCGGTCGGCTCCCTTCAACGCCTTCCGCGCTCCCGGCAGTTCGGGGAGCCCATAGGGCCAGGTCCCGGCATGCGGGGAGCCGTAGAACCGCTCCCAGTCGGCCGGGTCCCGCAGCCGGAAATCCGCCCCGCAGTCCACGACGAGCGTGCTCGCCTCCAACTGGCGCGCCAGTGCGGCGGACTGGCCGTGCGGCAGCGCGAGGAACACCACGTCGTGGCCGCGCAGGGACGCGGCCGACGTCTCCTCCAGGGTCCGGTCCACGACGGCGGACAGGTGCGGTTGTACGTCCCCGAGTCGCCGTCCCGCGCTGCTGTGCGCGGTCACCGCGCCGATCTCGACCTCCGGATGCGACAACAGCAGGCGGAGGATCTCCCCGCCGGCATAGCCACTGGCTCCGGCCACCGCGGCCCGTACTGTCATGGTCTCCGTCTCTCGTGGTGTCCGTCTGTCCGTCTGTCCGTGCGCCCTGCGTGTCTCGGCCTGTCTCAGGCGTGGTTCGGCTCCCTGTGCAGGAGCAGGCCGCGCAGCAGGCCGTCCGTCGTGCAGACCATGCCGGTGCGTGCCGCCCAGCGAAGCGCCAACGTGTGTTCCTCGGCGGAGAGGTCGGCCACCGCGTCGGCGACGATGAACGGCTGTATGTCGTTCATGAAGGCGTCCGCCGCGGTCAGCAGAACCCCCAGGTGTGCGTACACCCCGCAGATGATCAGCTGGTCGCGGCCCTTCGACCGCAGCAACCTGCCGAGGTGGCTGCGCAGGAAGGCGTTGTGGCGCACGTTCGACAACAGGTGCTCGCCGGGCCGGGGGGTGAGCGGCGCGACGATGGCGGCGGCGCCCGGCTCGTCCCCGATGCCCGGCCCCCACATGTCGGCGACGAGCCCTCGCTGCCCGGGACCCTGCTCGGCCGGCTCCGCGCTGAAGACCACAGGTATGCCCAGGGTCGCCGCGAGTTCCCTGAGCGTGGCGATGTTGTCGACGAGCTCCACCACCGGGGAACGCCCCGTGGGGAACGCGCCCACGAAGTGGTTCTGCATGTCGTGGACCAACAGCGCGGCACGCACCGGATCGATCCTCCAGGAGACATGCGACTGGGGGAGGGCGGTGCGGTCCGGCATCGGGTAGGAGCCGATGGCGGGTAGGCCCATGGGTGATTTCCCTCCCCTGAAGACGCGCGCACCGCTGGGTCCGAACTGCGAATTGACCTTAGCTTAGCCTAACCTAAATAGCCTCATGGCTGGTTGGGTCGGCCGGTCAGCCGAGCGCTGGTGTGAGACACATCTTGACGCCGGAGCGGGCGAGTTCGCTGAGCCTGTGGATAACCATTGGCGTGCCCCTGACCGGGGTTATCCACAAGGCCAACAGGAATCCCGCGATCCGCGGGAGAGTCGGCGCATGACGAATCACAGCGAAGCAGCCGACTCGCTCGACGAGCCGGTGGTCACCCTGCGCACCCCGGCCGAACTGGCGGACGCCTTGCCGTACTTGCTCGGATTCAAGCCCGAGGAAAGCGTCGTGCTCATCGCCCTGCACGGCGAGCGGGGGCGGTTCGGCGGCCGTGTGCGCCTCGGCGTCCCCGAGCGCGCGGGGGACTGGCCCTGCGTCGCGGAGCAGCTGGCGCAGTGCCTGGTGAGCGGATGCGAGAGGAGGGGAGAGCGCCCCGACGGGATCGTCGCCTTCCTCTGTCAGGAGCCCGTCGGCGCGGAGACCGGACAGCAGGTCGTGGCGCGCCTGCGGCCGCTGGCCCAGGTGCTGCGGACAGCGTGCGGCCGCCTCGACGTCCCGGTGCTCGAAGTCGTGTGCATCTCGGCAGGCCGCTTCTGGACGTACTGCTGCCCGGACACCCGCTGCTGTCCGCCGGAGGGCACCCCTCTGCTCAGGCCGGGCACCTCGGTTCTGGCCGCCGCCGCGACCTACATGGGCGTCCGGGCGAGCGCCACGCAGAGCGAGATCAGGGGACGGCTGACCCCTTGGAACACCGCCGCGGCGACGGACCAGGAGCGAGCGCTCGACGCGGCAGCACGCGAACTCGTTCCCAGAATGCTGAGCGAGGAGGGCCTCGAAGACGACGGAGGCGATCAGGAGGTCCACGGAGTCGCCGCCGAGACACTCGACCTGGCCCGCCGGATCATGGCACGGCTGATGGCCGCTCCCGCACTGCCCCATCTCCTCGACGCGGACAACAGGGACGACGAGCTGATCGCGCACGACGAAGCAGCCGCCCTGCTCCTCGGCCTCCAGGACAGGGAGACCCGCGACCGCGCGGCGGAATGGATGGAGGGCGCCGACGGGCCGCCCGCGCTGCGCCTCTGGAGGGCCCTGGCCAGGCGCTGCGTCGGTGCGTACGCAGAGCACGCGGCCGCGCCGCTGGCCCTCGCCGGCTGGGTCGCCTGGTCCCTCGGAGACCTCGCGGAAGGCCAGGAGGCCCTCGACATGGCGCTGCGCGCCGACGCCGACTACACCTTCGCCGTGCTCCTCAACCGCGCCTGCAACGAAGACTTGGACCCCGAGTCGATCCGCCGCTGCCTGCGCAGGAGGCGCGACGAACGCGGCGGCGAGGCGGCGCCGGGCGCCCCGGCCCCCGAGACACCGGAAGACGCTTCTCCCCGGCGCCGCCGCCGACGGCCGCACCGCCCGGCGGCGGGCGACGGACCCCGGGCTTCCGGCGGCCCTCGGACAGTCGGCGGTCCGCGAAGCCCCGGTGGCCAGGGCCAAGGCCCGCGAAATCGTCGCCACACCACCAGGCGCGGCGCGAGGGACGACCAGTGAGCGCACGGTTCCGGTGCTGGGCCAGATGGTCGGCTTCCTGCCAGGGGGCGTTACTTGGGGCCGGGTCGGCCCGTTCACCTGAGTGGCGGTACCCGCAGGCGGGTCGCGCCGCCGCACCGCCCCCGACCTCCCGTAGCGCAGACAACGCAGAAGAAGCTGCCCATGTCTCTTCCCGCTCCGTCTTCCGTCTTCGACAGAGAGGGGCGCCGGCGAGCCCCGTCGGCCCCCGCCCCCTTCTCCGGCGGACCGGCACCGGCTCTGCCCCCGGCCCCCGTGCCGCGCGGCCCCGGCGAGCTCCCGCCCGCGCACGCCGTGCTGACCTGCGTCGCCCTGCCCGCCTTCGCGATCTCGACCGACCAGGGGCAACTGACCGGCCGAGGACTGGAGGGTTTCTACCGCGCGGGGCGCCGCACCCTGTCCCGATGCCAGGTGCGCGTGGCGGGACGCGAGCCGGTCGCCGTGCAGGCCCGCATGTTGTCCGCCGACAGCGCCCGCTTCGTCGCGACGCTGCGCCTGTCGACGGACAGCGGCCCGGACCCCGAGATCGTCGTCGAGCGGATCCGCCACGCCGACGGCACGGAGCGCATCACACTGCACAGCGCGTCCGGGCGCCCCCTCCGGCTGCCCCTCGAAGTCTCACTCGGCACGGACCTCGCCGAGGTCGGCGCGGTCGCCTCGGGCAGAGCCGGCCCCGAACTGCCCGCCACCGTGCACGACTCCGGCATGCGCTGGTCCTCCGCCACGGCCCACTGCCTCGTCACGGCCGACCCCGCGCCCGCGGACGCCCTTGCCTCCGCGGGCCTGCTGCGCTGGGAGATGCACCTGCCGCCGGGCGCCTCCCGCAGTGTGGAGCTGCGGGTGCGACCCGACGGCGCCGGGCCGGTCCGGGCCGCGGCCCACGGCGCGTCGCGCTCGGGATCCGGGGCACGGGCCGTCGGGGACGACCCGCGGGTCCAACCGCTCCTCGCCCGGTCCGTCGAGGATCTGCAGGCGCTGCTGCTGCGCGACCCCCGGCATCCGACCGACCTGTATCCGGCCGCGGGGGCGCCGTGGCGCTGCGGACTCGCGCCGGCCGAGGCGCTGGCCGCCGCCCGCATGGCGCTGCCGCTGGGCACCCGCATCGCCACCGGGACGCTGCGCACCCTCGCCCGCAGCCAGCTCACGGAAGCTGGCCCCCGCTCCGGCATGATCCCCGGGCCATTGCGGGACGCCGGACCGCACCTGCCACCCGGCTGCACGGGCACCGAGGCGACCCTGCTCTTCCCGGTGCTCCTCGCGGAGGCGTGGCGCTGGGGGCTCCCCGAGCCCGAGGTCGAGGAGCTGCTGCCTGCCGCGGAGCGGTGCCTGCGATGGCTGCGCACCTCGGTCGGCGACGGCACGTTCCTGTCCGACGCCCGCCCGGGTGGACTCGCGCGCGGCGAGATCCAGGCCCTCGCCCACCGCGCCGCGCTCCTCGGCGCCGACCTGCTCGACGCGCACGGCCGCGCGGACCCCACCGGACTGCGGCAGTGGGCAGCACGGCTGCGGTCCGCGTTCCAGGACGAGTTCTGGGTGGAGGACCGGGCCGGCGGCAGACCCGCCGCCGCCCGCCTCGCCGACGGACGGCCCGTGCCCCACCTCACCGGCGGAGCGGCCCACCTCCTGGACACCGGCCTGCTCGGATCCGGCACCCACGCCCCCGGACTGCTCGACAAGGTCAGGACCGAACAACTCGCCCGGCTCCTCGGCGGCCCCGCCATGGACTCCGGGTGGGGGCTGCGCAGTCTCGGCGCGAAGGAGGCCGCGTACAACCCGTTCGGACACCGGGGAGGAGCGGTCCGCGTGCACGAGACGGCGGTCGCCGTCTCGGGACTGGCCGCGGCGGGATACGAGAAGGAGGCCGACTCGCTGCTGCGCGGCCTGCTCCGCGCGGCCGAGTCCTTCGACCACCGGCTCCCGGAGATGTACGCGGGGGAGCAGCGCACCGAAGGCGGGGCTCCGCTGCCGCACCCGGCCGCCTGCCGCCCGGCCGCCACCGCCGCGGCCGCCGGGGTGCACGTCCTCGTGGCACTCGCGGGGATCCGGCCCGACGCGCCCGCCCGCACGGTGAAGCTGACCCCGGTCCGCAGCGCCCCGCTGGGCGAGCTGGGGCTGAGCGCGCTGAGCGTCGCGGGTGCCCCGTTCTCCGTGCGGGTCACCAGGCTCGGTCTCGCCATGGTCGAGGAGGCGGCCGACGGGCTGCAGTTGGGGGTGTGACCCCGCCGAACCACGCGGCGGCGCGCGGAGGAACGGCCGGGTGCCCCCGGCGCCCCGAACCGTGCAGCAATGGGCGAAGGAGGTGTTTATCGTCAGGCAGACGACTATGATCGCGGCATGTCGCCCTACGACCCGTCGGCCTTCCCGCCCTTCGCAGTCACCGTCGACCTGGTCGTGCTGACCGTGCGCCGGCACGCGCTCTGCGCACTGGCCGTGCGGCGGGGTGAGCAGCCGTTCCAGGGGCGTTGGGCGCTCCCCGGAGGTTTCGTACGAGCCGATGAGGACCTGTCGGCGGCGGCCGCGCGCGAGCTGATCGAGGAAACGGGCCTGTGCGCCCACGACCCCGACGCACCCGCCCAGGCCAACGGAGCGCATCTCGAACAGCTCGCCACCTACGGCGACCCCAAGCGCGACCCGCGCATGCGCGTGGTCAGCGTGGCCCACCTCGCCCTCGCGCCCGACCTGCCCGCGCCCCGGGCCGGCGGCGACGCCCACAGCGCCCGCTGGGCCCCGGTCGAGGCCCTGCTCCAGCAGGGGGGCTACGGCCGCGAGGACGAACAGGCCGCGCCACTCGCCTTCGACCACGCCCAGATCCTCGCGGACGGCGTGGAGCGCGCCCGCTCCAAGATCGAGTACTCCTCGCTGGCCACCGCGTTCTGCCCGCCGGAGTTCACCGTCGGCGAGTTGCGGCGGGTGTACGAGGCGGTCTGGGGCGTCGTCCTCGACCCGCGCAACTTCCACCGCAAGGTCACCGGCACGCCGGGCTTCCTCGTGCCCACCGGCGGGACCACCACCCGGCAGGGCGGCCGCCCCGCCCAGCTCTTCCGCGCCGGCGGCGCGACGCTTCTCAACCCGCCGATGCTGCGCCCCGAGGTCTGACGCCGGTCCAGCAGGGACACAACTGGCCCAAGCCCTGACCGAAAAGCCGTAAATGTCGCGTTATCTTGCTGCAGTACCCACGGGGTTCGTCCGTCCCCGATCCGGCGGACGGGCCCCGGCCGCCGAGCGGTCGCACATCCTGCGAGAGAAGCGATGATCCAGGCCATCGGACTGACCAGCAACCCCCGCCAGGAGCTCCCGCCCGCCGTGGACGACGTGTCCTTCGAGGCGCGCACCGGCCGCGTGACGGCGCTGCTCGACGCCGACACCGCCGACGCGACCACGGTGCTGCGGCTGATGCTCGAACTCCAACAAGGCCGTGGAATCACCTACTTCAGAGGCCGCCCACTGCACCGCATCGCCCGGCCCTCGCGCGAGGTGGGCGTCCTCCTCGGCGAGGTCCCCGGGCACCCCGCCCGCTCGGTCCGCGGCCATCTGCGCATGCTCTGCGCGGCCGTGGGCGTGCCCGCCGGGCGCGCCGACGACGTCCTGGAGGTCGTCGGACTCGTCAGCCTCAGGGAGGAGCGCCTCGGCACCCTCTCACGCGGCATGGACCGCCGTCTGGGGCTCGCGTGTGCGCTGCTCGCCGACCCGCACGCCCTCGTCCTGGACGGGCCCGGTGATGGTCTCTCGGCCCGCGAGAGCGCGTGGCTGCACGGAATCCTGCGGGCCCACGCCGACCGCGGCGGCACGGTCCTGTTCACCACCGACGATTCCAAGGAGGCCGCCCGGACCGCCGACCGCGTCGTCACTCTGGAGTCGGGACGGCTGGTCGCCGACCAGGAGGCCGCGGACTTCGCCCGGACCAGGCTCCGCCCCCGCGTCGCCGTCCGGAGCCCGCACGCCGCCCGCCTCGGCGCCCTGCTCACCAAAGAGGCACGCGCGGGCCGACGCTCGATCGAGGTGGTGACGGAGGACGGCAACAGGCTCTCCGTGTACGGAAGCAACTGCGCCGACGTGGGGGAGACCGCGTACCGGCACGGCATCCTCGTCCACCAACTCGCCGACGAAATCGGCGACACGGGCCCGCAGCAGCCGGAGCCCGCGGAGCCACCCCGCACCGCCATCACGGTCGCTGCCTCCACCGAACCCGACACCGCACTCGGCACCGCACTCGGCACCGCGCGCGGCACCGCACTCGGCACCGCACTCGGCACCGCGCGCGACACTGCACCCGGCGCCGACCCCGACCCCGGGCTCCCCGCCAGGGCCCCGCAAGAAGCCCTTTCGCTCACACTCCCGCTCCCAGTCGAAGGCGACGACACGGTCCCGCTCTCCGAGGTCGCGCACACCGCGCACACCGCGCACGCCCCGCATGCCCCGCGAGGCGCGCTGTCCCCCCTGCCGCCCCCCATCACCGTCCGCCCCAGCCGAAGCCCCCTCAACCCCTTGCGCTACGAAGTGCGTCGTCTGCTGGGCGTCGGCGCGGGCTACTTCACCCTGGCCGCCGTCCTCGCCGGCTCCGCCCTGCTCTGCGTCCTCCTGGCGCGGACCGGACACACGCCACAGCCGCGCCTCCTCGCGGCCTGGCCGCACGAACTCCCCCTGCCCCCCGCGGCCCTTGGCGCCGGGCTGCTGGGAGCCCTCGCCTTCGGCGACGAGTTCCGCCACCCCGCGCTCGCCGCGGACCGGGGCACCGTCCCGCGCCGCCTCGGGCTGCTCGGCGCCAAACTGCTCGTCGCGGCCGCCACCGCACTGCTCCTGAGCATCGTCGCGGTGGCCTCCGACGCCGCGCTGCTCCACCTTGTATACGGAGACGAGCTCACAAAGGTTCCCGCCGACTGGCTTTCCTTGGGCGCGAGTTGGGTGGCCCTGGTGACGGGCTGCGCCTGGGCCGGGGTGCTGGCCGCGGGTGTCTTCCGCTCCACGGCGGCCGGCCTCGCCGCGGTGCTCGCGGTGCCGATCGTCGTCGTACCCCTCGTACAGAAAGCCGTCGAGGGGCCGTCTGTGCGATCAGCGGCCGGACTTCCCGCGCGGCTCAGGGACCTCGCTCTGGTGCAGTGGCCGTTCGGTGCCGAGCGGTATCTGGCGGCGGGAGTGCGCATGATCGCTCAACCCGTGGGCGGCGCGCTGATGTTGTCGCTGACCGCTCTGCTCTGCACGTATCTGCTCACGGCGACGCGTGCCAGGGTCCGCTGAGGGCCGTCCGGGGCCTTCCGGTGAGGCGTTGTGCACAACTCCCCGGAGGGCGTCCGTTTCTTTCCGATAAGGCGTCAATTGCGGCGGGGTAAGCGATCACCCTTTCGTGTGCTTTTCACCAAAGACCTCAAGGGAGTTGGAGGCAACGCCGACAACTGATCCGTGAGTACCCTTGCGCACACCATGATGACCACCGCCCGCTCCGCCGACTCCGGCCTCGCAGGACCGGGCGACCTCGACCGATACCCGTACGCGGAGCCCGCCGGTGGCGACCGCGTCGTCGCCCCCGTGTGGGACGGCCCCGACCAGGATCTGGGGCGCATGGGCCGGCGCGCCGCCGGAAGTCGCGGCCGCGGGCTGCACGGCCAACTCGTCCAGCAGCTGGGCCAGATGATCGTCTCCGGCGACCTCGGAGCCGACCGCCCCCTCGTTCCCGAGGAGATCGGCCAGCGCTTCGAGGTCTCCCGGACCGTCGTCCGCGAGTCCCTCCGCGTGCTCGAGGCCAAGGGCCTCGTCAGCGCCCGGCCCAACGTCGGCACGCGCGTGCGCCCCGTCAGCGACTGGAACCTGCTCGACCCCGACATCATCGAGTGGCGCGCCTTCGGCCCGCAGCGCGACGACCAGCGGCGCGAGCTCGGCGAGCTGCGCTGGATGATCGAGCCCCTCGCCGCCCGCCTCGCCGCCGGGCACGGCCGCGAGGAGGTGCAGCAGCGCCTCTCCGACATGGTCGAGATCATGGGCCACGCGCTGGGCCAGGGCGACGTGATCACCTTCTCCCGCGCCGACGCGGAGTTTCACTCGCTGCTCATCCAGGTCGCGGGCAACCGCATGCTGGAGCACCTGTCCGGCATCGTCTCGGCCGCCCTCCAGGTCTCGGGCGGGCCGATCACCGGCTGCGACCGTCCCAGCGAGGCGTCCCTCGTGCACCACTCCCGCGTCGTCGAGGGCCTCGCGGCGGGCGACGGAGCCGGCGCCGAGGCCGCCATGCGGCAGCTGCTCGTCGTCCACCCCGAGGTGGAGCGCGTCGTGCCCGCCCCGCGCGAGCACTGACCGCGCGGCCACCCCGGCGCCGCTGTCGTGCGCGTGCCCCGCGGCGGCGCTGAGCCGTCGCGTACGCCACTCCGCGACCGTCGACGACTCCCGCCCCGCTGTCCTGTGTCGCCGGACCTCCGCGGGCTCCTCAGGAGCCCCACGGAGTCCGGCGACACGATTGTGGGGGTTTCTTCGCCGGGCATCCGGGGATCATTCGTGCATGCGTATAGGTGGCTTCTGACCGTGTCTGGATGCTTTTGTGCGCTTACGTGGTGTGACTCGGGCCACGTAGATTGGGCGTAACGCTCCAAGGAACAGCGCGATGACCTAAGAGGTGATAGCCGAGGAGGGAATACAGACGTCGTCCGCGACGCTGTGCAGCTCCCCGGCCCCCGCCCGCGCCGTCGGCACAATCCCCAGCCGCCGGTCGTCGGCTCCGGTCCACAATGGACGGGGCCGGAAGCCGTTTTCCAACGTTCCGAGAGGTTGTTCGTGTCGGCCAGCACATCCCGTACGCTCCCGCCGGAGATCGCCGAATCCGTCTCTGTCATGGCGCTCATCGAGCGGGGAAAGGCTGATGGGCAGATCGCCGGCGATGACGTGCGTCGTGCCTTCGAAGCTGACCAGATCCCGGCCACCCAGTGGAAGAACGTTCTGCGCAGCCTCAACCAGATCCTCGAGGAAGAGGGTGTGACGCTGATGGTCAGTGCCGCGGAGCCCAAGCGCCCCCGCAAGAGCGTCGCAGCGAAGAGCCCGGCCAAGCGCACCGCGACCAGGACGGTCGCCGCCAAGGCCGCCACGGCGAAGCCCACCGCCACCGCCGCCACTGAGGCACCGACCGCGGACGGTGCCTCCGAGGACGCGCCCGCGAAGAAGGTCGCAGCCAAGAAGACGACGGCAAAGAAGGCCGTCGCCAAGAAGACCACCGCCAAGAAGACGGCGGCCAAGAAGACCACCTCCAAGAAGGACGCCGACGAGCTCCTGGACGAAGAGGTCACCGAGGAGGCACCCGCCGCCGGCAAGCCCGGCGAGGGCGAGCCCGCCGAGGAGGGCGCCCAGGGCTTCGTCCTGTCCGACGAGGACGAGGACGACGCGCCGGCCCAGCAGGTCGCCGCGGCCGGCGCCACCGCCGACCCGGTCAAGGACTACCTGAAGCAGATCGGCAAGGTCCCGCTGCTCAACGCCGAGCAGGAGGTCGAGCTCGCCAAGCGCATCGAGGCCGGCCTGTTCGCCGAGGACAAGCTGGCCAACGCCGACAAGCTCGCCCCGAAGCTCAAGCGCGAGCTGGAGATCATCGCCGAGGACGGCCGCCGCGCCAAGAACCACCTCCTGGAGGCCAACCTCCGTCTGGTGGTCTCCCTGGCCAAGCGCTACACCGGCCGCGGCATGCTCTTCCTGGACCTCATCCAGGAGGGCAACCTCGGTCTGATCCGCGCGGTCGAGAAGTTCGACTACACCAAGGGCTACAAGTTCTCCACGTACGCCACCTGGTGGATCCGTCAGGCGATCACCCGCGCCATGGCCGACCAGGCCCGCACCATCCGTATCCCGGTGCACATGGTCGAGGTCATCAACAAGCTGGCCCGTGTCCAGCGCCAGATGCTCCAGGACCTGGGCCGTGAGCCCACTCCGGAGGAGCTGGCCAAGGAACTCGACATGACCCCGGAGAAGGTCATCGAGGTCCAGAAGTACGGCCGTGAGCCGATCTCCCTCCACACCCCTCTGGGTGAGGACGGCGACAGCGAGTTCGGTGACCTCATCGAGGACTCCGAAGCGGTCGTGCCGGCCGACGCGGTCAGCTTCACGCTCCTCCAGGAGCAGCTGCACTCCGTCCTGGACACCCTCTCCGAGCGTGAGGCGGGCGTGGTCTCCATGCGCTTCGGCCTCACGGACGGCCAGCCCAAGACCCTCGACGAGATCGGCAAGGTCTACGGAGTGACGCGTGAGCGCATCCGTCAGATCGAGTCGAAGACGATGTCGAAGCTGCGTCACCCGTCGCGTTCGCAGGTCCTGCGCGACTACCTCGACTAGGCACGTCGGCCGCCCCGGCGGCTGACGAAGCACTCCACGAAAGGCCCGGAGCCCGCAGCACGCGGCTCCGGGCCTTTCGCGCGCGTGACGCGGGGTGCGGGTGCGGGGCGGGTGATACTGCATGACTCTGGGGTACTAACTGGCAACCCAGAGTGAGGAGATCGCATGCGTCGTCCCTTCGCCCGAGCGTGGACCGGGGCGCTGGTCGCGGCGGCCACAGCCGCCGCCCTGCCGCTGGCCGCACCGGCGCCCGCGACGGCCGACAGCGTGATCGTCGGGGGCAGCCCGGTGGAGGTGTCCGAGAGTCCGTGGGTGGTGGCGATCGCCAGTCGTGACCGGTTCGGCGGTGACCGCTCCGGGCAGTTCTGCGGTGGCGTGGTCACCGGGCGCTCGACCGTCCTGACGGCGGCCCACTGCATGAGCAAGGAGGTCCTGGGGGTGCCGCTGGGCCAGGTGCCGGACCTGAGGGTCATCGTCGGCCGCGGAGACCTGCGGTCGACGGAGGGCCAGGAGGTCCGGGTGAGCAAGGTCTGGGTCAACCCGGAGTACGACAGCTACACGAACTCCGGCGATGTGGCGGCGCTGACCCTGGCCGAGCCGCTCTCCGAGACGCACACGATCCGCATGGCGGGCCGGGGCGATCCCGCGTACGAGGCGGGGACGGGCGCCACCGTGTACGGCTGGGGCGACACCACGGGCAGCGGCGACTACGCCCGTACGCTGCACGCGGCGCGTGTGGAGGTTCTGGCCGACGCGGAGTGTGAGAAGGCGTATCCGGGCAGTGCCGACGGGCGCTTCGTGGCCCGCAGCATGCTCTGTGCCGGTGAGGCGGGCGGTGGGCGGGACGCCTGCCAAGGGGACAGCGGCGGGCCGCTGGTCGCGCGAGGGCGGCTCATCGGGCTCGTGTCCTGGGGGAGCGGCTGTGGGCGCCCCGGCAGGCCGGGCGTCTATACGCGGATCTCCGAGGTCGTCGACGCGGTGAACGCCCGCGGCTGAGGCTCAGGCGGCCCCAGGGCTGGAGATCGGGCCAGGAGGGGGCTCAGGAGGCCCGGGAAGGGGCCTGGGAGGCCCTGAGACGAGAGCGGGCGGCCGCTCCTGCTTGTCGAGCAGGAGCGGCCGCCCGTTCACCGGCCTGGTGTGCCGGAGCTGGCTCGTCGTGGATGCGAAGTGTCAGCGTTCCTCTTCGGTGCTGCTGTCGGGAACGGCGGTCAGTCGCTCCGTCTCATCCTGTATCTCAGCGGCGATCTTCTTGAGTTCCGGCTCGAACTTGCGTCCGTGGTGGGCGCAGAAGAGCAGTTCACCGCCGCTCAACAGGACGACGCGCAGGTATGCCTGGGCGCCGCAGCGGTCGCAGCGATCAGCGGCCGTCAGGGGGCTCGCGGGGGTCAGAACAGTAGTCACGTCGCCTCTTCTCTAGCTCGACGAGCTGTCGTACCAGGGTCAACATCCAACCAGGCCGAAAACGTTCCCGCTCGTGGCTTTTCCTCGAATGTTTCTTTCCGAGGAGGTTGTCCGTTGCCGGTTGGCGGCGAATGTGCCGTATTGCGTCTCTTACGTGTCTTACGGTTTCGCGCTGTCTGTCAGGGTCAGATCCTCCCCGGCTGGCTTGCCGGTTGTTCATGAGGACGTGCCCGGAGCCTAAATGGTTCATGCCTCGAAGGGAACGTGACGTGCGCTTCACTCCATCGAGGGATCGAACATGTATGCGAGTCTGGACTAGTCTGAGTTGAGACGAGGGTGGCGTTACAACGGCTCTACCAGGCCTCGGTACCCTCGGACCGGCAACCGAAGCCGCGTCCTTACCCCAAAGGACTCCCCTTGAAATTCAGCGAGGAGCGAACCGCGTGACCGCCGAGACGTCCGTGCCGTCCACAGCATTGCTGACAGGAGCAGACCGGGACGGTTCCAACTACACCGCGCGGCACCTGCTCGTCCTGGAGGGGCTCGAGGCGGTCCGCAAGCGTCCGGGCATGTACATCGGGTCGACGGACAGCCGCGGCTTGATGCACTGCCTCTGGGAGATCATCGACAACTCCGTCGACGAGGCCCTGGGCGGGTACTGCGACCACATCGAGGTCATCCTCCACGACGACGCCTCCGTAGAGGTCCGGGACAACGGCCGGGGCATCCCGGTCGACGTCGAGCCCAAGACCGGCCTCTCCGGAGTCGAGGTCGTCATGACCAAGCTGCACGCGGGCGGAAAGTTCGGCGGCGGTTCGTACGCCGCGTCGGGCGGTCTGCACGGCGTGGGCGCCTCCGTGGTGAACGCGCTCTCCGCGCGGCTGGACGTCGAGGTCGACCGCGCCGGGCACACCCACGCGATCAGCTTCCGGCGCGGCGTCCCCGGCGCTTTCGCCAAGACAGGGCCCGACGCGCCCTTCGACCCCTCCGCCAAGCTGACCAAGGTCAAGAAGATCCCCAAGGCCCGCAGCGGCACCCGTGTGCGCTACTGGGCGGACCGGCAGATCTTCCTCAAGGACGCCAAGCTCTCCCTGGAGAACCTGCACCAGCGGGCGCGGCAGACCGCGTTCCTGGTGCCGGGCCTGACCATCATCGTGCGGGACGAGTTCGGTCTCGGCGAGGGCGGCACGAAGGGTGAGGAATCCTTCCGCTTCGACGGCGGCATCAGCGAGTTCTGCGAGTACCTGGCGCAGGACAAGGCGGTCTGCGACGTCCTGCGGTTCTCCGGGCAGGGCAGCTTCAAGGAGACCGTCCCCGTTCTGGACGACCACGGCCAGATGACGCCGACCGAGGTCACCCGTGAGCTCGGCGTGGACGTGGCGATGCGATGGGGCACCGGTTACGACACGACGATCAAGTCGTTCGTCAACATCATCGCCACTCCGAAGGGCGGCACCCATGTCAGCGGTTTCGAGCGTTCGCTGACCAAGACGATGAACGAGGCGATGCGCGCCCAGAAGGTGCTCCGCGTCGCCGAGGACGACATCGTCAAGGACGACGCCCTGGAGGGCCTCACGGCGGTCGTCACGGTGCGTCTGGCGGAGCCGCAGTTCGAGGGGCAGACGAAGGAGGTGCTCGGTACCTCCGCGGCCAACCGCATCGTCGCCAATGTGATCGCCAAGGAGCTCAAGGCGTTCCTGACGTCGACCAAGCGGGACGCGAAGGCGCAGGCCCGCGCGGTCATGGACAAGGCGGTCGCGGCCGCGAGGACGCGTATCGCGGCGCGCCAGCACAAGGACGCCCAGCGGCGCAAGACCGCCCTGGAGTCCTCGTCGCTGCCCGCGAAGCTGGCGGACTGCCGCAGCGACGACGTGGAGCGCAGCGAGCTGTTCATCGTGGAGGGCGACTCCGCGCTCGGCACCGCGAAGCTCGCGCGGAACTCGGAATTCCAGGCGCTGCTGCCGATCCGGGGCAAGATCCTGAACGTGCAGAAGGCGTCCGTGACGGACATGCTGAAGAACGCCGAGTGCGGTGCGATCATCCAGGTGATAGGAGCCGGGTCGGGCCGGACCTTCGACATCGACGCGGCGCGCTACGGAAAGATCATCCTGCTCGTGGACGCCGACGTCGACGGCGCGCACATCCGGATCCTGCTGCTGACGCTGTTCCAGCGGTACATGCGGCCGATGGTGGAGGCGGGGCGGGTGTTCGCCGCGGTGCCGCCGCTGCACCGCATCGAGCTGAGCCAGCCGAAGAAGGGCCAGGACAAGTACATCTACACGTACTCGGACCGGGAGCTGCGGGAGACGCTCCTGGAGCTGCAGCGCAAGAACGTGCGGTACAAGGACTCCATCCAGCGGTACAAGGGCCTGGGTGAGATGGACGCCGACCAGCTGGCCGAGACGACGATGGACCCGCGGTTCCGCACCCTGCGCCGGATCAACATCTCGGACCTGGACTCGGCCGAGCAGGTCTTCGACCTCCTGATGGGCAACGACGTCGCGCCCCGCAAGGAATTCATCACCAGCTCCGCCGCGACGCTCGACCGCTCCCGCATCGACGCGTAGCCCGGCTCCTGCCGGGAGCTGGGCGGCTTCACCTGATGGGGTGAAGAGCGCTGGGAGGAGAGTCACGGATCTTCCCGTTCTGCCCATCCTTGGGCACGTGGCCGAACAGGGCCGCGGGCTAAGGAGAGTTCGGTGGAGAAGCACGACGGGCCCGATGTGGTGCCGGGCCGGGCCGATGCCGGCCGGGGCCGGTCCGGAGACCTGAGGGATCCCTGGTACGACGCGCTCGCGTCCGGCTGGGGAGAACCGGACGGCACGGGGGCGCCGGCCTCCGTGGTGTCGCCCCGGACCGTGGCCCCGCAGCGGAGCGTGAGCCCGGCCGACATCTACCTGGAAGTGCAGCGCAGCGACGCCTTCCAGGAGGTGCGCGGCAGGTACCGGCGGTTCGTCGTCCCGGCCTGCGCCGTCTTCTTCACCTGGTACGTCGCGTACGTCGTGACCGCGACGTCGGCGCCGGCCCTGATGGCACGGCCCGTCGCCGGAGCCGTGAACGTGGCGATGCTGGCGGGGCTCGGACAGTTCCTCACCACGTTCCTGCTGACCTGGGCGTACGCGCGACACGCGAGGCTGCGGCGGGACCGGGCGGCGCTCGACCTGCGCTGGGCCGTCTTCGAGCAGAAGAGGCAGCAGGAGCAGCGACGGGAGCAGGAGCAGCGGCGGGAGCAGGCGGCCGGCCGATGACGGGGGATCACCAGGGCCTGGCCCTGCTGCTGTTCGGGGTGTTCGTGGCCGTCACCCTCGCGATCACCACCTGGGCGAGCCGCAACCGCCACGGCACCGCGGAGGAGTTCTACGCGGGCGGGCGGCTCTTCTCCCCCATGGAGAACGGTTTCGCCATCGCCGGTGACTACATGTCGGCCGCCTCCTTCCTCGGCATCTCCGGCCTGATCGCCCTCTTCGGATACGACGGGCTGCTCTACTCGGTGGGCTTCCTCGTCGCCTGGCTGGTCGTGCTGTTCCTCGTGGCCGAACTGGTGCGCAACTGCGGCCGGTTCACGCTCGGGGACGTCGTCGCCGCACGGATGAGGGAGCGTCCGGTACGGATCGCGTCCGGAACTTCCTCGGTGACCGTGTCCGTTCTCTACCTGGTGGCGCAGATGGTGGGGGCGGGCTCACTGGTGGCGCTGCTGCTCGGCGGGACGAGCGGCGCGGCGCAGACCTGGACCGTGGTCGGCGTCGGCGCGCTCATGGTGTTCTACGTGTCGTTCGGAGGGATGAGGGCCACCACCTGGATCCAGATCGTCAAGGCGGTCCTGCTGATGGGCGGGGCGATCGCGCTGACCGTGCTCGTCCTGGTGCGCTTCCACGGGGACTTCGACCAGCTGCTGCGGACCGCGGCGGACCGGAGCGGCCACGGCGACCGGTTCCTCGCGCCCGGTCTGCGGTACGGCGGCGACTGGACCGCGCGCCTCGACTTCATCAGTCTCGGTCTCGCGCTCGTGCTCGGCACAGCCGGTCTGCCGCACATCCTGTCCCGCTTCTACACCGTGCCGACCGCGCGCGCCGCCCGCCGCTCGGTCGTCTGGTCCATCGGTCTCATCGGCAGCTTCTACCTGATGACGATCGTGCTCGGCTTCGGCGCGGCGGCCTTGGTGGGCCCGGACGCGGTGCGCGGGTCGAACGCCGCGGGGAACACGGCGGTTCCGCTCCTCGCGCTCGACCTGGGAGGCGGCGCCCACACCACAGGCGGAACGGTTCTGTTCGCGGTCGTCGCCGCCATCGCCTTCGCGACGATCCTCGCCGTGGTCGCCGGCATCACCCTCGCCTCCTCGGCGTCCGTGGCCCACGACCTGTACGCCTCCCTGCGGCGGCGGAACGCGAAGCCGCGCAGCGAGGTGGCGGTCGCCCGGCTCGCCGCGGCCGGGGTCGGCGTGGTCGCGATCGGCCTCGGCCTGCTGGCCCGCGACCTCAACGTCGCGTTCCTGGTGGGCCTCGCCTTCGCGGTCGCCGCCTCCGCCAACCTGCCCGTGCTGCTCTACTCCCTGTTCTGGCGGAACTTCACCACGCGGGGTGCGGTCTGGACGGTGTACGGGGGACTGTTGCCCGCTCTCGCGCTGGTGATCCTGTCGCCCGTCGTCTCCGGAGAGCCCGGTTCCCTGTTTCCCGGGGTGGACTTCCAGTACTTCCCCCTGGAGAACCCCGGCCTCGTCTCCATCCCGCTGGGCTTCCTCGCGGGGTGGCTCGGCACGGTGACCTCGCGCGAGGAGGCGGACGAGGCCAAGCACGCGGAGACGGAGGTGCGGTCGCTCACGGGCGCGGGCGCGGCGTAACGGTTCCGCCGATGACCGGGAGGCCACCGGACGGCTCCCGGAGCGCTCAGACGCCTGCCGTCCACTCGTAGCGGTGCTCCGGACGGCCCGTGTCGCCGTACTTGAGACTGAGCCTGACCCGGCCCGTGCGCTCCAGGAGTTTCAGATAGCGCTGTGCCGTCTGCCGGCTGAGCCGGGTGCGGTCCGCCAGCTCCTGGGCCGAGAGCGGCCCCTCAGCGGCCATCAGGGCCCGCCGCACCAGCTCCGCCGTGGTGGGGGAGTGGCCCTTGGGCAGCTCGGGGGCCGGAGTGGCCGAGAGGGCGCCGAAGATGCGGTCCACCTCGGCCTGCTCCGCCTCGCCTCCGCCGTCCAGGGTGCGGCGCAGCGTCGCGTACGCGTCGAGCTTGGCGCGAAGCCCGGCGTACGAGAACGGTTTGACGAGGTACTGGAGTGCGCCGTGCCGCATCGCCGCCTGCACCGTGGCGACGTCACGCGCCGCGGTCACCATGATCACGTCGGTCTGATGGCCGCGCTCCCGCAGACTGCGTACGACCGAGAGGCCCGTCTCGTCCGGCAGATAGTGATCCAGCAGCACCAGATCGACGGGGACGTCCTCGACGAGCCGCAGGGCCTCGGCGGCGTTGTGTGCCTTCGCCACCACCCGGAAGCCGGGGATCTTCGCCACATAGGCGGCGTTGACGTCCGCGACCCGGATGTCGTCGTCCACGACGAGAACCTCGATCATCGTGGCTCCTTCGGGGCCCTTGTCATCGTCGCTCCTTCGTGCGCGCGGTCGTCGTGTTCCTCCGGCGCGGCGAGCTCGGGCCGCGTGAGCGCCTCGGGCAGGACGACGGTGAACTCCGCGCCCCCGTCCGGCGCCTCACCGGCCCGGGCGGAGCCGCCCTGCCGTTCGGCGAGCCTGCGGACCAGCGCGAGGCCGATGCCGCGCTTGCCGTGAGCCGGGGGCTCCTTGGTGGTCCAGCCCTCGGTGAAGATCGTCTCGCGCCGCTCGGCGGGGACTCCCGGGCCCGAATCGCAGACCTGGAGGACCACGGTTCGCCCTTTGGCGCGCACATCGACCTCCACGCGCGCGTGGCGGGTGCCCGCGGCGGCGTCGAGCGCGTTGTCGACGAGGTTGCCGACGATCGTGACGAGCCCGCCCGGATCGACGAGCCGGTCCGGCAGAGCGGTCTCGCGCCGTACAGAGAGCGCGACGCCCCGCTCCGCGGCGACCGTGGCCTTGCCGACCAGCAGGGCCGCGAGCAGCGGATCGTGGATCTTCTCGGTGATCTGCTCGGCGGTCACGCGGTGGGCCCCTGCCACCTCGCCGACGAACTCCGCCGCCTCCTCGTACATCTCCAGTTCGAGCAGGCCGAGGAGCGTGTGCATGCGGTTGGCGTGTTCGTGGTCCTGGGCGCGCAGGGCGTCGATGAGGCCGCGGGTGGAGTCGAGCTCGCGGCCGAGCTGCTCCAGCTCCGTCCGGTCGCGCAGGGTGGCGACGGCGCCCCCGTCGTCGGTGGGCATGCGGTTGGCGACCAAGACGCGCTGCCCGCGCACCGTCAGCAGGTCGGTGCCGGTCACCCGGCCGGCGAGCACGTCGGTCGTCCGGCCGGGGCCGAGCGCCGCGTCGAGCGGCTGGCCGATCACTTCGGTGCCGAGACCGAGGAGGCGCTGCGCCTCGTCGTTGAGCAGCCGGATCCGGCCGGTGCGGTCGAGGGCGACGACGCCCTCACGGATGCCGTGCAGCATCGCCTCGCGCTCCGCGAGCAGGGCGGAGATGTCCGAGAAGGCCAGGTCGCGGGTCTGCCGCTGCACCCTGCGGGAGATCAGATACGCCGCCAGCGCGCCGACGGCGAGAGCCCCGCCCGCGTAGGCGAGCAGCCCCGGGATCGCGTGGACCAGGCGAGCCCGCACACTGTCGTACTCGATGCCTACGGAGACGGCGCCCACGATGTCCCCGTGCGCGTCCCGCAGCGCCACCTTGCCCCGGGCCGAGCGGCCCAGGGTGCCGTTGTCGATCTCCATGACGTCGCGGCCCGCGAGGGCGTCGCTCGGGTCCGTCGAGACGACCTTGCCGATCTGGGTGCGGTCGGTGTGGGACCAGCGCACACCCTTCTTGTTCATGATCACCACGTACTCGGCGCCGCTGGCCCGCCGGATCCGCTCGGCTGCCGCCTGGACCGGCCCGTCGGCCGTGGGCCGCGAGGCGGACAGGTCCTCGGCGATCTCCGGCTGGGCGGCCGTCGTCTGGGCGATGGCGAGCGCGCGGCGCATCGCCTGGTCGTCGAGCTGATCGCTCAGCGGTGCGAGGAAGAGGCCGGTGGCGAGCACCGCGACCCCGGCGGCGATGGCCAGCTGCATCAGCAGCACCTGCGAGAACACGCGCCGCGGCAGGCCGAGGCGGAGGCGTCGCGCAGGGGAGGTGGGGCTCATGTGTACGAACGGTACGGCGGTGAGCGGTCTACTCCGAAGTCACTGTGGCGGGGATCTCGTCCCCCGGTCCGCCGGGGCCGTCAGGGAGCGCCCGGATCGCCACCACGTCCATCCGCGCGGGCGACGCGAGGGCCGCGCCGCAGCTCTCCGGGCGGGGCGGCAGGGAAGCGCCCTGCTCGACGGTGACCCGCCACCGGCGGCCGTCGGCGTGCGCGACGGTCACCTCCAGACGCGGAGCCGTGCCGTGCGGATCCGTGTCGTCCGAACCTGTCCCGCGTGAACCCGTCCCGTGCGAGTCCGTGCCCTCCGTGGCGACGACGTTCAGCGTCCCCGCCGCGTCTTCCCCGGTCGACCTGCGCACCGCCAGCTCGGCGGCCTGCCCCGGCCGCTCCCATGCCGAGCTGCCCCGGCAGCCCTCGGTGACGACGCGGTCCGCGCGCACCGCCTCCAGGACTTCCTTGACGGCCGGCACGTCCATCCGGCCGTACGCGTATCCGTGGGGCAGCACGAGCAGGGTCGGGGAGAACCGATGACCGCCCAGATGAGTGATTTCCCAGGCGCCCTCTTCACCCGAGGCGGTGAGTGCGGCGGCGAGCGGCCTGCCGAGCAGGGCACAACAGCGGTCGCGCTTGCCGTTCGTGCAGACGAATGCGAGCGGGGCGCCGGTGTGCGGGGCCCCGAAGCCGCCGTGGTCACCCGCGCCGAGGGCGGCGAAGTCGAGGTCCAGCAGTCGCCGCGGGTCGTCGAGCACGGCGCCGCGCAGCCAGGTGCGACCGGGGACGGTGTGTCCCACGTACACCTGGTGGCGGCGCGGCGTGTGACAGTCCGCGTGGCGTCCGGGGCGGCGGATGAGGGCGACGCGCACGCCGGTTCCCTCAGCGGCCTTCTCCAGGGCGCGGCCGATCTCCGGGTCGAGGTGGCTGGACTTCAGCGCCTTGGCGCCCCAGGGGCCCGGCTGTTCCAGCAGGAGCCATGTCCTGGCGGTGGCGGCGGTTCCCGCGAGAGGCTCGGCCAGGTCCCGCGAGGCAGTCGCACACGTACTCACACAGGCGAGCCTAAGCTACGCCTCACGTCGGGCGGTTCACCCCTCCGGGGAGGGCTTCGGACGGGGCGGACGCAGGCCCACGTACTGGCCGCTGGGGCGCATGCGCAGCGGTCGTTCCTCGTACTCCTCCAGGGCGTGCGCGATCCAGCCCGCCGTGCGCGCCACCGCGAAGATCGTCTCGCCCGCCTCCGCCGGCATGCCCGAGGAGACCGTGAAGACGGCCAGCGCCAGGTCGACGTTGGCGTGCAGATCGGTGTGGCGGGCGGTGGTGGCCACCACGTCCCGGGCCGCGGCGAGGGCGGGTCCTGCCTTCGGCATCGCCTCCAGGAGGGCGAACAGCGCCTGCGCGCGCGGGTCCTCGCCCTGGTAGAGGCGGTGGCCGAGGCCGGGGACGCGGCGTCCTGCCCGGAGTTCGTCGGCGACCACGGGGCTCGCGCTGCCCCGGTCGAGCACGTCGAGCAGCATGCGGTGGGCGAGGCCGCTCGCCGCACCGTGCAGGGGGCCCTCCAGGACGCCGAGCCCCGCCGACACCGCGGCGTAGGGATGGGCGCGCGCCGAGGCGGCGACCCTGACGGCGAGCGTCGAGGCGGCCAGGTCGTGGTCGACGAGCAGCGCGAGTGCCGTGTCCAGCGCGTGCAGCGCTGCCTCGTCGGGCTTGTTGCCGGTCAGCCGCGCCCACAGGCGGCGGGCCAGGGGGCCCTCGTCGCGGTGGCCGGACAGGACCGGCGGCAGCGCGGTCACGAGGGTGGGGATCAGCGTGCGCGCGGTCCCGATGACCGCCTCTTCGGAGAGGTCGAAGCGGAGCGGGTCGGCGGCCGCGGCGGAGATGGCGGCGACGCGGAGCCGGTCGGTGGGTCCGCTGTGCTCGGGCAGCGCGTTGACGGCGCGACGGGCCGCGGCGACGGTCTCCTTCGGGGCGGTGAAGCGGATGCCGGGGCGCAGGACACCGGTCCACAGCCACTCGGCGACCTCTTCGTAGGAGTGGTTCAGGGCGAGCTCCGCGGCGTCGACACCGCGGAAGTAGTAGCGGTCCTCGTCGATGAGCGTGATGCGGGTGCGCACGGAGAGTTCGTTGCCCGTGGTCGGTGTCGCGGGCTCCCGCCTGTTCCTGCGGGCCAGCGCCTCGACCTCCCCGGCGTCGAACGTACTGCCCCGGGACCCCGGGCCGCGGCGGCTGCTGAGCTGACCGCGGCTCACGTACGCGTACACGGTCTCGGGCTTCACGCCGAGCAGCTCGGCGGCTTCCTTGGTGCTGAGCCGCCGGCCTTCGCGCGTGGCTCCTTGATCCGTCATGGGCGTCACCGTATCCGCATCCCGACGTCTGTATGCGTACATTGATTTAATCAATATTGACAGACTGTCAGTCAAGCATAGACAGTCGAATCAAGTCCAGGGAGGAAGTCGAGGAACAACATGCCGATCAATGGCTCCGCCGCCACCCCCACCGAGCCCGTGGAGGTCCCACGAGGACTCGCGGGTGTCGTCGTCACCGAGACCGAAGTCGGAGACGTCAGGGGACACGAGGGCTTCTACCACTACCGCCAGTACTCGGCCGTCGAGCTCGCGCAGAGCCGCAGCTTCGAGGACGTGTGGCACCTGATGCTCCACGGCGAGCTGCCGGACGCCGGGCAGAGCGCCGCCTTCGCCGCGCACACGGCGTCGCTGCGCCACCTGCCCGCGGAGGTGAGCGCCGCGCTGCCTGCCGTGGCGCGCGCGAGCGTGCTGTCGGGTCCGCTCTCCGGACTCCGCACCGCCCTGTCGCTCTTCGGGGCGTCGAAAGGCTTCCGCCCGGTGTACGACATCGACGACGACCGGCGCCGCGCGGACGCCCTTGCCGCGTCCGCCGTCGTGCCGACGCTGCTCACCGCGCTGTACCGGCTCGGGCAGGGCCTCGACCCCGTCGAACCCCGCGACGACCTGTCGTACGCCGCCAACTACCTCTACATGCTCACCGGTTCGGAGCCGGACGCCACCCGCACCCGGGCGATCGAGCAGTACTTGATCTCAACGATTGACCATGGCTTCAACGCGTCGACGTTCACCGCCCGGGTCATCACCTCGACCGGCGCGGACGTGGCCGCCTGCCTGGTGGGCGCGGTCGGCGCGCTGTCGGGCCCGCTGCACGGCGGTGCGCCGAGCCGCGCCCTCGACACCCTCGACGCGATCGGCACGCGCGACCGCATCGACGGCTGGATCCGCGAGCGCGTCCTGGCGGGGGACCGCATCATGGGCTTCGGGCACCCCGTCTACCGCACGGAGGACCCGCGCTCGCGCATGCTGCGGGGCATCGCCCAGCGGTTCGGCGGCGAGCTGGTCGAGTTCGCGGTCGAGGTCGAACGGCACGTCGAGGCGATCCTGGCGGAACTGAAGCCGGGGCGCGAACTGCACACGAACGTGGAGTTCTACGCGGGCGTGGTCATGGAGCTGTGCGGGCTGCCCCGCGAGATGTTCACGCCCACGTTCGCCTCGGCGCGCGTGGTGGGCTGGAGCGCCAACATCCTGGAACAGGCCCGCGACCCGAAAATCATCCGGCCTGCGGCACGGTATGTGGGGGTGGCTCCTCCGGTGCCGGTGCCGGTGCCGGTGCCGGTTCCGGAGGAGTGAGGCACCGGACCGACTGTCAGGCGTCGGGGATGTCGGCCTTGGCCCGGATGAGCGTCTCGCGGGAGATCGTGACGATGCGTTCGTAGTCGGCTCGCGAGGCGTCGGCGGGGAGGCCGGCATCCAGCGTGGCTGTGACGTCGGTGCCGATGACAGCGAAGCTTCCGTCGGACAGTTCGAAGATGTCGGGGCAGTTCTGGCCTGTCGCACAGCCTCGCGCACGAGGAGATGCCCCGATCCGACGGATGATCTGGCTCACTGTCGTTTCCCTTTGATCTCGCGGCCGACGCGTCTTGCCGCGCCGTGAGACCCGGGTCGGAAGGGCTCGCAGACAAACGGGTGGAACACCGGCGCTCTTGTGGTGGTGAAGTCCCACGCGGACGAACGCGCGTGAAGCTGCGTTCACCGTCTGGCACTGCAAAACGCACAGTGCCAAATTTGGTTACGCGCAGTGTTCGCGACACGAGCGGGACGTTCACCATCCCCCAGGTGGGCTCAGGCGGACTCAGGCGGGATCGGTCGGCGGCGGCTCGCCCACGACCCACCAATCATCGATGTCCGCCTCCTCCAACTGCCGTAGGAGGTCGTCGACCAACAGGCCCAGTTGGGCCTCCTCCGTGGCGCTGTCCAGCGTCGCCCGGTGAGGCTGCGTCGCGTGCCAGTACTCGCGGACGATCGGGTTCTGGAGCATGCCGCGGGCATATCCGTAGAACTGCTCCCGGGTGAAGTTCCCGATGCGGTAGTTGAGCACCATGTTGGTGTACATGGCATTGGCGTAGAGGTACTGCCGTTGCCGCTTGGCGGAGACGCCCTCTCCGTAGGCGTCGAGGACCTCGGCGAGGTCGGCGTCGTCCATGGCCTTGCTGAGCAACTCCCAGTGGAGCCGCTGCTGGCAGGTCAGATTCGTGTGGCGCTGGGTCCGCGCCGACCGCTCCAAGCACCTGAGTCGCTCGTCGAGCGCGTCGAAGGCGCGTCGCTGAGCGGCCGAGGTGGCGACGGCGCCCGCGGCGATGCCAAGCCCTGCTGTGACAACGCAACGCAGCATCTCTGCCGCGTGCATCTTTGTGAACATGTCAACCCCCGATTCGGGCGACCGTCCGCCGGTCGTCGGGTGCGGGTCGACGGGGAGCGGACCGGCGAGCGGTGGGCGGTGCGCTTGCCGTCTCCCAGAGTGCCGAGCGGCTCTGATCGGCGGGGAGGTGGCACGGCGGCGCACGGGGAGCAGAAGCAGTCGCGCATCCCGGCGCCGTGTCTGACGTGTGCCCCGCGAGCGCCGCTAACAATCGTTCACTTCGCGGCCCGGCTACGCCCGCCTATCCTTGGCCGGTCTTCATTCGTCGTACGGGATCCGTCGCGGGATCCGCCGGGGTCCGTACCAGCGTCGACACGAGAGGTCCGCGTTGAACAAGCAGCAGATTCCGGTCGTCGTCCTCGCCGGCTTCCTGGGCTCGGGCAAGACCACCCTGCTCAACCATCTGCTGCACCGCAGCGGCGGCAGCCGGATCGGAGCGATCGTCAACGACTTCGGTTCGATCGAGATCGACGCCATGTCGGTCGCGGGGCAGCTCGGCGACTCGACCGTCTCCCTCGGCAACGGGTGTCTGTGCTGTGCCGTGGACGGCAGTGAGCTCGACGAGTACCTGGAGCGGCTCGCCCGGCCCGCCGCCGGGATCGACGTCATCGTCATCGAGGCGAGCGGGCTCGCGGAGCCGCAGGAGCTCGTGAAGATGCTGCTCGCCAGCGAGAACCCGCACATCGTCTACGGAGGGCTCGTCGAGGTCGTCGACGCCGCCGAGTTCGACGCCACCAGGGAGCGGCACCCCGAGGTGGACCGGCATCTGGGCATCGCCGATCTCGTCGTGGTCAACAAGACCGACCGTGTGCCCGCGGAGGAGCGTGAGCGCGTCCTGGATGTCGTGCGCGGGCTCGCGGGGCGCGCGGCCGTCGTCGCCGCCTCCTACGGCCGCGTCGACGTCGAGCTGTTCTTCGACCGCGCGCCGGTGGGGGAGCGGGTCGGACAGCTCTCCTTCGACGATCTGCACGATCACGACGCAGACGGTGAGGACCATGAGGGCGGTCATCACGACCACCTGCACTCCGCCTACGAAAGCCTCGCCTTCACCTCGGACGTGCCCATGGGGCCGCGCCCCTTGATGGCCCTGCTCGACAGCCGTCCCGAAGGGCTCTACCGCATCAAGGGGTACGTCGATTTCGGCCCCGCCGACCCGCGCAACCGGTACGAGGTGCACGCCGTGGGGCGGTTCCTCCGCTTCTACCCGGAGCCGTGGGCTCCGGACGAGCCGCGGCTGACCCAGCTCGTGCTCATCGGGTCACACATCGACGTACCGGCCCTTGAGAAGGAGCTGGAGGGGTGTCGCGAATACGCCCCACAGGCCGACGAGCGTGGCATGTGGGGCGTACTGCGGTACGTGCAGGAGCCTGAGGAGGCTGACGAGGAGGTGTAGCCGCTGCGGCTGCACCGGTCCGCGGCTGCAGCGGCTCCGCGCTACACCGGTCCCGCCACCGCCGTCACCGGCTTGCCCAGCGAGACGCCCGAGCCGTCGCGGCGCGGGTCGATCTCCGGCAGCTCCGCCGGGGAGCCGTTGCGCTGGGCCGCGCGCGGCGGCGTCGGGCCCGCCCAGGCGAAGCTCAGGCAGTCCTCGCCCTTCAGGAACCGCTGGACGCGCACACCGCCCGTGGCGCGGCCCTTGCGCGGGTACTGGTCGAAGGGCGTGAGCTTGGCCGTCGTCTGCACCGAGTCGTCGAGCGTGCCGCGCGAGCCCGCCACCGTGAAGACCACGGCGTCCACCGCCGGGTCCACCGCCGCGAAGGAGATGACCTTCGCGCCCGCGGCCAGCTTGATGCCCGTCATGCCGCCCGCGGGGCGGCCCTGCGGGCGGACCTGGGAGGCCTGGTAACGCAGGAGCTGGGCGTCGTCCGTGACGAAGACCAGGTCCTCCTCGCCGGTGCGCAGCTCGGCCGCGCCGACGATCCGGTCACCGTCCTTGAGGGTGATGACCTCCAGCTCTTCCTTGTTGGACGGATAGTCGGGGACCACACGCTTGACGACGCCCTGCTCGGTGCCGAGCGCGAGGCCCGGCGAGGACTCGTCGAGCGTCATCAGGCAGATCAGCTTCTCGTCCTTCTCCAGGGTGAGCAGCTCCGCGACGGGTGCTCCTCCGGAGAGGTTGGGCGCGCTCGCCGTCTCCGGCAGCTGGGGAAGGTCCACTACGGAGAGGCGCAGCAGCCGCCCCTGGGAGGTGACCGCACCCACCTCGCCGCGCGCCGTCGCCGGCACCGCCGAGACGATCACGTCGTGCTTGACGCGCTTGGTGTCGCCGTCGGCGAAGGGGTCGCCGTTGGCCGTGCGGGCCAGGAGGCCCGTCGAGGACAGGAGCACCCGGCACGGGTCGTCCGCCACCTGGAGCGAGACCGTGGCGGCCGGGGAGCCGGCCGACTCCAGGAGCACGGTGCGCCGGTCGGTGCCGAACTTCTTGGCGACGGCGGCCAGTTCCGAGGAGACCAGCTTGCGCAGCTCCGCGTCCGATTCGAGGATGCCGGTCAGCTCGTCGATCTCGCCGTTGAGCTTGTCGCGCTCGGACTCCAGCTCGATGCGGTCGTACTTGGTCAGCCGGCGCAGCGGCGTGTCCAGGATGTACTGCGTCTGGATGTCGCTGAGCGAGAAGCGCTCGATCAGGCGCTCCTTGGCCTGCGCGGAGTTGTCACTGGAGCGGATGAGGCGGATGACCTCGTCGATGTCCAGGAGGGCGACCAGGAGGCCCTCCACCAGGTGCAGGCGGTCGCGCTTCTTGCCGCGGCGGAACTCGCTGCGGCGGCGCACCACGTCGAACCGGTGGTCGAGATAGACCTCGAGGAGCTCCTTGAGGCCGAGGGTGAGGGGCTGACCGTCCACCAGCGCGACGTTGTTGATGCCGAAGGACTCCTCCATCGGCGTCAGTTTGTAGAGCTGCTCAAGGACGGCCTCGGGGACGAAGCCGTTCTTGATCTCGATGACCAGGCGCAGGCCGTGCGAGCGGTCGGTGAGGTCCTTGACGTCCGCGATGCCCTGGAGCTTCTTCGAGCCGACCAGGTCCTTGATCTTGGAGATGACCTTCTCGGGGCCGACCGTGAAGGGCAGTTCGGTGACGACGAGGCCCTTGCGGCGCGCCGTCACGTTCTCCACGGAGACCGTCGCGCGGATCTTGAAGGAGCCGCGGCCCGATTCGTACGCGTCCTTGATGCCGTTGAGCCCAACGATCCGGCCGCCCGTGGGCAGGTCGGGGCCCGGCACGTACTTCATCAGGGTCTCGAGGTCGGCGCCCGGGTGCTTGATCAGGTGACGGGCGGCGGCGATGACCTCGCCGAGGTTGTGCGGCGGCATGTTCGTCGCCATGCCGACGGCGATGCCGGACGCGCCGTTGACCAGGAGGTTCGGATACGCCGCCGGGAGGGCGGACGGCTCCATCTCCTGGCCGTCGTAGTTCGGCTCGAAGTCGACGGTGTTCTCGTCGATCGACTCCGTCATCAGGGAGGTGGCGTCGGCCATCTTGCACTCGGTGTACCGCATGGCGGCCGGCGGGTCGTCGTTGCCGAGGGAGCCGAAGTTGCCGTGGCCGTCCACCAGGGGGAGGCGCATCGAGAAGGGCTGGGCCATGCGCACCAGCGCGTCGTAGATCGACGCGTCTCCGTGCGGGTGCAACTTACCCATGACCTCGCCGACGACGCGGGCGCACTTCACATAGCCGCGGTCGGGGCGCAGGCCCATCTCGTTCATCTGATAGACGATTCTGCGGTGGACCGGCTTCATGCCGTCGCGGGCGTCCGGCAGGGCGCGGGAGTAGATGACCGAATACGCGTACTCGAGGAAGGAGCCCTGCATCTCGTCGACTACGTCGATGTCGAGGATCTTCTCCTCGTACGCGTCGTCGGGCGGCGGGGTCTTCGTGCTGCGGCGGGCCATCGCTGCTGCGGCTCCTTCACCAAGCAAGTGCGGGTTCTGACGCCGACCATTGTGGACTGTCCCACTGACAACGCCGACCACGACCCGTGCACCGGCGGTGTCACACGCGACTACGCCGAGGGCGGACCGGGAACTTCGTCAGGTGTCCACACGCTTGCATACAGTGGCAGGACTGGCAGAACCAGCAATGTTTTAGCGATCGAAGGGACGTACATGCCCATGGGTCACACGGCCACAGCCGAGGCCGGCTCCGGCGGCCTGACAGCGACCGAGCACCGGCTGGCCAACGGCCTGCGCGTGGTGCTCTCCGAGGACCACCTGACCCCCGTCGCCGCGGTCTGCCTCTGGTACGACGTCGGCTCACGCCACGAGGTCAAGGGGCGAACCGGCCTCGCGCACCTCTTCGAGCACCTCATGTTCCAGGGCTCGAAGCAGGTGCACGGAAACGGCCACTTCGAGCTGGTCCAGGGCGCGGGCGGCTCGCTCAACGGCACGACGAGCTTCGAGCGCACCAACTATTTCGAGACGATGCCCGCCCACCAGTTGGAGCTCGCCCTCTGGCTCGAGGCCGACCGGATGGGCTCGCTGCTCTCCGCCCTCGACGAGGAGTCCATGGAGAACCAGCGCGACGTCGTCAAGAACGAGCGCCGCCAGCGCTACGACAACGTCCCGTACGGCACCGCCTTCGAAAAGCTGACCGCCCTCTCGTACCCCGAGGGCCACCCGTACCACCACACGCCGATCGGCTCCATGGCCGACCTGGACGCGGCCACCCTGGAGGACGCGCGCGCGTTCTTCCGCACGTACTACGCGCCCAACAACGCCGTCCTCTCGGTCGTCGGCGACATCGACCCGGAGCAGACGCTCGCCTGGATCGAGAAGTACTTCGGCTCGATCCCCGGTCACGACGGCAAGCAGCCGCCGCGCGACGGGTCCCTGCCCGAGCGCATCGGCGAGGAGCTGCGCGAGGTCGTCGAGGAGGACGTCCCGGCCCGCGCCCTGATGGCCGCCTACCGCCTCCCGGAGGACGGCACGCGCGCGTGCGACGCGGCCGACATCGCCCTCACCGTCCTCGGCAGCGGCGAGTCCTCCCGGCTCTACAACCGCCTCGTGCGCCGGGACCGCACCGCGGTCGCCGCGGGCTTCGGCCTGCTGCGCCTCGCCGGGGCGCCCTCGCTCGGCTGGCTGGACGTGAAGACGTCCGGCGACGTCGAGGTCCCCGTGATCGAGGCCGCCGTCGACGAGGAGCTGGCCCGCTTCGCCGCCGAGGGCCCCACTCCGGAGGAGATGGAGCGCGCCCAGGCGCAGTTGGAGCGCGAGTGGCTCGACCGGCTCGGCACGGTCGCGGGCCGCGCCGACGAACTCTGCCGGTACGCCGTCCTGTTCGGCGACCCGCAGCTCGCCCTCACCGCCGTCCAGCGCGTCCTCGACGTCACGGCGGAAGAGGTCCAGGAGGTCGCCAAGGCCCGCCTGCGCCCGGACAACCGCGCCGTGCTCGTGTACGAACCCGTGACCGCCGCCGACGAGGGCGCAGAGGCCGCCGAGGAAGAAGAGGAGGCGGCGAAGTGACCGAGGCCGCGACGATGCAGTTCCACCCCCAGCCCCAGGCCGGACAGGCCAGGCCCTGGGCCTTCCCGGCGCCCGACCGCAGCACGCTGCCCAACGGCCTCACCGTGCTGCGTTGCGACCGCCCCGGCCAGCAGGTCGTCGCCGTCGAGATCAACCTCGCAGCGCCCCTGGACGCCGAGCCCGAGGGCCTCGACGGCGTCGCCACGATCATGGCGAGGGCCTTCAACGAAGGCACCGACAAGCACTCCGCCGAGGAGTTCGCCGCCGAGCTCGACCGCTGCGGCGCGACGCTCGACGCACACGCCGACCACCCGGGCGTGCGGGTCTCCCTGGAGGTCCCGGTCTCCCGGCTCCCGAAGGCGCTCGGCCTGCTCGCCGACGCCCTGCGGGCCCCCGCCTTCGCGGACAGCGAGATCGAGCGGCTCGTCCGCAACCGCCTGGACGAGATCCCGCACGAGGCCGCCAACCCGGCCCGCCGCGCCGCCAAGGAGCTCTCCAAGGAGCTCTTCCCCGCGACCTCGCGCATGTCCCGCCCCCGCCAGGGCACCGAGGAGACGGTCGCGGCCATCGACTCGGCGGCGGTGCGCGCCTTCTACGAGAAGCACGTCCGCCCCGCCACGGCCACCCTCGTCGTGGTCGGCGACCTGACCGGGACCGACCTGGACGCCGTCCTCGCCGACACGGTCGGCGCCTGGACGGGCTCCCCGGGCGAGCCGCGCCCGGTGCCGCCGGTGACCGCCGACGACCGCGGCCGCGTCGTCATCGTGGACCGCCCCGGAGCGGTCCAGACGCAGCTGCTGATCGGCCGCATCGGGGCCGACCGGCACGACCGCGTCTGGCCGGCCCAGGTCCTCGGCACGTACTGCCTGGGCGGCACCCTCACCTCGCGTCTCGACCGCGTCCTGCGCGAGGAGAAGGGATACACCTACGGCGTACGGGCGTTCAGCCAGGTCCTTCGTTCGGCGCCGGACGGCTCGGGCGCCGCGATGCTCGCCATCAGCGGCTCCGTGGACACCCCGAACACGGGACCGGCGCTGGAGGACCTGTGGCAGGTCCTGCGCGTCCTCGCCGCCGAAGGTCTCACGGACGCCGAGCGCGACGTGGCCGTGCAGAACCTCGTGGGCGTCGCCCCGCTCAAGTACGAGATGGCGGCCTCCGTGGCGGCCACCCTCGCCGACCAGGTCGAGCAGAACCTCCCGGACGACTTCCAGGCGCAGCTGTACCGCCAGCTGGCCGCCACCGGCACCGTGGAGGCCACCGCCGCCGTCGTGAACGCCTTCCCGGCGGACCGCCTGGTGACGATCCTGGTCGGGGACGCCGCGCAGATCGAGGAGCCCGTCAGGGCGCTCGGCATCGGCGAAGTGAGTGTCGTCACGGGCTGAGTGACGGCTGAGTCACAGTCAGGACATATCGGGACCCCGGTGACCGCTTCAGGCGCCGGGGTCCTCATATGTCCGAATTCATACGGTGGTTGCCTGTCTGCCGTGTGGCGTGCGCTACAAAAGGCGACTTCTGTTTGTCGATTGAAGACGGCGCGTTTAGCGTCGACCCGGCTGTTCGTCGCGCAGTACGCCGCATCCGCGGCACCGGACAGTCATCGCCGAGTCCCCGTACGGCGCGAGCCAGGGGAGCCGGGGACCCACATGTCCCCTGGGGTGAATCGGGCACCTTGCCGCGAGGCGAGGGACCCGTAGGAGACCTTCCTGCTCCGAACCCGTCAGCTAACCCGGTAGGCGAGAAGGAAGGAAAGGATCACCCGCCACATGGCGTTCACCCGTGCCACCGGGAAGCACCGTCGTCCGAGCCGCCTCACGCGTACCACCGCGAACGTCGCCGGTGTCGCGGCGCTCACCACCACCGGTGTCATCGGCGGCCTCGCCGCCCCGGCGCTCGCCGCCCCCGACGAAGCCGCCATGGAGCACACCGGCCTCACCCAGGCGATATCCGTCGGCGACTCGCTCGCCGCGAGCATCGACGCGCAGGCCGCGGCGCAGCAGCAGGCCGCCGACGACGCCGCCGCGGCCAAGAAGGCCGAAGAGGCCGCCAAGAAGAAGGCCGCCGAGGAGAAGCGCAAGGCCGAGGCCGAGGCCAAGGCGAAGGCCAAGAAGGAGCGCGAGGCCAAGGAGCGCGCCGCCCGCGAGGCCGAGCGCAAGCGCCTGAACACCTACGTCTCCCCGATCAGCGGCTCGTACGTCTCCACGGGCTACCAGACCGGCGGCGCCATGTGGTCCTCCGGCAGCCACACCGGCGTGGACTTCCACGCGGCGTCCGGCACCCCGGTCCACGCGGTCGGCTCCGGCACCGTCGTCGAGGCCGGCTGGGGTGGCGCCTACGGCAACAACGTGGTCATCAAGATGAACGACGGCACGTACACCCAGTACGGCCACATGTCCTCCCTCGGCGTCACCGTGGGCCAGACGGTCACCCCGGGCCAGCAGATCGGCCTCTCCGGTTCCACCGGCAACTCCAGCGGCCCGCACCTCCACTTCGAGGCCCGCACCGGCGCTGAGTACGGCTCGGACATCGACCCGGTCGCGTACCTCCGCTCGCACGGCGTCAGCGTCTGACGGACGACGGACGACGGACGACGGACGACGGACGGCAGACGCCGACCCCGCACAGCTCCGAAAGCCCCGGCTCGCCCAGAGCCGGGGCTTTCGCGTTGGCCAAAAGATATCCATGATTTCCGGCCCGCCGTCGGAAATTCCCGCGCTCTGCAATAGAGTCACTGAATGAGCGTCGGTCGACCGCGTTTCGCGGGGATTAAGGCGGAGGTCCGATCATGCGCGTGCCCGCGCACTCTGTATGCACGGCCATTCGGGACGATATTGTCGCCGGCGTCCACGAAAGGGGCGGCCGGCTCACCGAGGAACTCCTCGCGCGCCGCTACGGCGTCTCCCGGGTGCCTGTGCGCGAGGCCCTGCGCACGCTGGAGGCCGAGGGCTTCGTCGTCACCCGCAGGCACGCGGGCGCCTGCGTAGCCGAGCCCACCGAACAGGAGGCGGCCGACCTCCTGGAGGTCAGGACGCTGCTCGAACCGCTCGCCGCGGCGCGGGCCGCGCAGCGCCGCACGGACGCGCACCTGAAGGTGTTGCGCGGGCTCGTCAGGCTGGGGCAGGAGCGCTCCAGGAGCGGCCTGGGGGAGGAGCTGCGCTCACTGGGCGGCTGGTTCCACGAGACGCTCGCCCAGGCCTCCGGAAGCCCCGGCCTCAGCGCGCTGCTCACCCAGCTCCGGCACAAGGTCGCCTGGATGTACGTCGTGCAGGCCCCGGCGGCGCCCGGTGAGTCCTGGTCGGAGCACGCCGCGATCCTCGACGCGGTCGCCCGCCGGGACCCCGAGCGGGCCAGGGCACTCACCGCCGCGCACGCCGAACGGGCCGCGGCCGCCCACCGATTGCGCCCCGCACGCCGGGCCGGCCATGTGAGGGATTCGCAACATGCCGTAAACACGGTGAGCCTCCGGAATTAACGGAGGCTCCGTATATTCCGTATACGAGAAGAAAGCTATTTCTCCGAGCGGATAATCCCGCATACGTCGCTGCATCTGTCGAGTCGATGCATCCGTCGATGCGTACGCCCGCATACGTCGATGGGGTCACCCGGGAATTCCGGGCGACCCCATCCACGTAATGCGGGAAACGTGTCCTAGACCGTCTCCGGAAGCTCCTCGAGCCCCTCCGAGACCAGCTTCGCCAGGCGGTCGAGCGCGGCGTCGGCACCCTCGGCGTCGGAGGCGAGCACGATCTCCTCGCCGCCCTGGGCGCCCAGGCCGAGCACGGCGAGCATCGAGCCGGCGTTGACCGGGTTGCCGCCGGCCTTGGCGATCGTCACGGGGACGCCGGCGGCCGTGGCCGCACGGACGAAGATGGAGGCGGGTCGGGCGTGAAGGCCCTCGGCCCAGCCGACGTTGACGCGGCGCTCAGCCATGTGTTGCTGCCCTTCCAGGTGTCTCACACTTGTCTAGACCAGTGTCTCATGCCGTCACGGGTGCTCTGCCGACCCGCGTCCGGCCCGGGCCGCCCTCGACCCGTCCCAGCTTGCCCCGGCCCCGACGGCCGCGCGACCCGTACCCTGGCCCCATGCAGACCCCGTCGGATCAGCAGGATCGGCACGACTACCCCTCCCACTGGGAAGCCGATGTGGTGCTGCGCGACGGAGGCACCGCCCGGATCAGGCCCATCACGGCCGAGGACGCGGACCGCCTGGTCAGCTTCTACGAACAGGTCTCGGACGAGTCGAAGTACTACCGCTTCTTCGCGCCCTACCCACGGCTGTCCGCCAAGGACGTGCACCGCTTCACCCACCACGACCAGGTGGACCGGGTGGGCCTCGCGGCCACGGTGGGCGGCGAGTTCATCGCCACCGTGCGCTACGACCGCATCGACGAGCGCGGCATGGCCGCCAGCGCGCCCGCGGACGAGGCCGAGGTCGCCTTCCTCGTGCAGGACGCCCACCAGGGCCGCGGCGTCGCCTCCACGCTCCTGGAGCACATCGCGGCCGTCGCCAGGGAGCGCGGCATCCGGCGCTTCGCCGCCGAGGTGCTGCCCGCCAACACCAAGATGATCAAGGTGTTCACGGACGCGGGCTACCAGCAGAAGCGCAGCTTCGAGGACGGCGTCGTACGCCTGGAGTTCGACCTGGAGCCGACCGCCCGCTCGCTCGCCGTGCAGCGCGCCCGCGAACAGCGCGCCGAGGGACGGTCCGTGCAGCGCCTCCTGACCCCCGGCTCGGTCGCGGTGATCGGCGTGGGCCGGGCCCCCGGCGGCGTCGGCCGCAGCGTGCTCGCCAACCTCCGGGAGTCCGGCTTCACCGGGCGCCTGTACGCGGTGAACAGCGCCTTCGAAGAGGAGCCCGAGGGCGCCCGCGTCGACGGAGTGCCCGCGCACCGCTCTGTAGCGGCCATCGAGGAGCCCGTGGACCTCGCGGTGGTCGCCGTGCCCGCCGAGCGCGTCCCCCAGGCCGTCGCCGAGTGCGGTGAGCGCGGCGTGCGCGGCCTCGTGGTGCTCTCCGCGGGCTACGGAGAGAGCGGCCCACTCGGCCGCGAGCGGCAGCGCGAACTGGTGCGCCAGGCCCGCTCCTACGGCATGCGCATCATCGGCCCGAACGCCTTCGGTGTCATCAACACCTCTCCGGAGACGCGGCTCAACGCCTCACTCGCCCCGCAGTCCCCCGCGCGCGGGCGGATCGGCCTGTTCACCCAGTCCGGCGCGATCGGGATCGCCCTGCTGTCCGGACTGCACCGACGGGGCGCGGGCCTCTCCACGTTCGTCGGATCCGGCAACCGCGCCGACGTGTCGGGCAACGACCTGCTGCAGTACTGGTTCGAGGACCCCGACACCGACGTCACGCTGATGTACCTGGAGACCATCGGCAACCCGCGCAAGTTCACGCGTCTCGCGCGGCGTTCGGCCACCACCAAGCCCCTCGTCGTCGTCCAGGGCGCCCGGCACAGCGGCATCACCCCGACCGGCCACGCCGTGCAGGCCACCCGCCTGCCGCACGCCACCGTCTCGGCACTGCTGCGCCAGGCGGGCGTCATCCGCGTCGACACCGTCACGGAGATGGTCGACGCGGGGCTGCTGCTCGCCGGGCAGCCGCTGCCCTCAGGACCCCGCGTGGGCATCCTCGGGAACAGCGAGTCCCTCGGCCTCCTCACGTACGACGCCTGCGTCGCCGACGGACTGCGGCCGCTGCCGCCCCGCGACCTCACGACGGCGGCGACCCCGGCCGACTTCCGTGCCGCGCTCGCCGAGGCGCTGTCGGACGACGGCTGCGACGCGGTGATCGTCAACGCGATCCCCTGGGTGGGTGAGGACGGGGCCGCCACCGACCCCGAGACGCTGGCCACGGAGTTGCGGGCCGCCGCCGCGGGCTGCCCGGCGAAGCCCGTCGCCGTGGTCCACGTCGAGCTCGGCGGGCTCGCCGAGGCGCTGGCCGCCGCGGCCAGCACCCGCCCCGACGCCCCCGCCCCGCCGACCAGCAGGCAACCCGCCGAGGAAGCCGCACCGGACGCCCCGGAGGAGCCAGCACCTGCCACGGAGCAGTACCGCATCCCGGCCTACCCCGCCGCCGAGCGGGCCGTCCGCGCCCTCTCCGAAGCCGTCAAGTACGCCCAGTGGCGGCGCGAGGCCGCCGAGCCGGGGCGCGTGCCCGAGTACGACGACATCGACGAGAGCGGAGCCGCCGACCGCATCGCGGAGCTGCTCGCCGAGGACGGCGACCCGCGCGGACTCACCCTCGCCCCGGCCGACGCCCACGAGCTGCTCGGGCGCTACGGCATCCGCGTACGCCAGGCCCTGCCCGCGCCGGGACCCGACGCTGCGGCAGAGGCCGCGCGCACCCTCGGCTACCCCGTCGCCCTGAAGACCACGGCCCCGCACCTGCGGCACCGCGCCGACCTCGGCGGAGTGCGCCTCGACCTCGCCGACGAGGAGCAACTGCGCCGGACGTACCAGGAACTGACGGACGCCTTCGGGAGCCCCGCCGAGCTGCGGCCCGTCGTGCAGGGCATGGTGCCGCGCGGCGTCGACACCGTCGTGCGCGCGGTCATCGACCCGGCCGCCGGAGCGGTGCTCTCCTTCGGCCTGGCGGGCGCCGCGTCCGAACTGCTCGGCGACACCGCCCACCGCCTCGTCCCGGTCACCGACCGCGAGGCGGGCTCCATGGTCAGGTCCATCCGGACCGCGCCGCTCCTCTTCGGCTGGCGAGGCTCCGCCCCCGTGGACACCCCGGCCCTGGAAGAACTGCTCCAGCGGGTCTCCCGGCTCGTCGACGACCACCCCGAAGTGGTCACCGTCTCCTTGGAGCCCGTGGTCGTCGCCCAACGGGGCCTCTCCGTGCTCGACGCCTCGGTCCGGCTCGCGCCCCCGCCCGCCCGCGACGACCTCGGCCCACGCACCCTTCCCGGGTACTGAGGCCGCGGGGCACCGTGCGCCCCGCACCGGGCCGTAGGATGGACGGCATGGCAAAGACCGGTACGACGACCCAGGGGCTGCGCGCGGCGATCGAGCGCAGCGGCTACTACCCGGCCCTCGTGGCCGAGGCGGTGGAGGCCGCGATCGGCGGCGAGGCCATCGGGTCCTACCTGGTCCACCAGGAGACGACGTTCGACGCCAACGAAGTGCGCCGGCACGTCACCGTCCTCGTCCTGACCGGCACGCGCTTCATCGTCAGCCACACCGACGAGCAGGCGGCGGACAGCACGTCCCCGACGCCGTACGCGACGACCTCCACCGAGTCGGTCAAGATCGGCCGCATCTCCTCGGTCGTGGTCAGCCGCGTCGTCGGCAACCCCGAGAAGTACGTTCCGGGCACCCCGCCCCGCGAGGTCGTCCTGACCATCGGCTGGGGCGCCGTGGCGCGCCTCGACCTGGAGCCCGCGGCCTGCGGCGACCCCAACTGCGAGGCGGACCACGGGTACACGGGCAGCTCGACCGCCGACGACCTGAGCCTGCGCGTCAGCGAGGCGGGCGACGGCCCCGACGCCGTGCGGCAGACCCTCGCCTTCGCCCAGGCCCTGTCCGAGGCGACCGCGGACACCGCCCGCTGATGTCGCTGCCCGCCTGGGACGACGTACAACCGCTCGCCCTCGACACCGCCCCCGTGCCCGCGTACGGCACCGGCTCGCTGGCCGACCTGCTGCCCACGCTCGTCGCCCACCAGGGCGTCGACGGCTTCACACCCGTCATCCCCGAACTCGCCCCGGCCGACCGGAACTGCGTCTTCCTGATCGACGGCCTGGGCTGGGAGCAGCTCAAGGCGCACCCGGCCGAGGCTCCCTTCCTGACCTCGCTGCTGGAGAGCTCGCGCGGCGGCACCGGGCGGCCCGTCACCGCGGGCTTCCCCGCCACCACCGCGACCTCGCTCGCCTCGGTCGGCACGGGCCTGCCGCCCGGCGCGCACGGCCTGCCCGGCTACACCGTCCGGGATCCCGCGACCGGCGAGCTGATGAACCAGCTCCGCTGGAACCCGTGGACCGACCCGCACGCCTGGCAGCCGTACCCCACCGTCTTCCAGCGCGCCCACGAGGCCGGTGTGCACACCGCGCAGGTCTCCTCGCCGACCTTCGAGCACACCCCGCTCACCAAGGTCGCCCTGAGCGGCGGTTCCTTCCGGGGCAGGGTCTCCGGAGAGGACCGCATGGACCTCGCCGCTGAGCAACTCGCCGCCGGGGACCGCTCTTTGGTCTACACGTACTACGCGGAAGTGGACGGCAAGGGCCACCGCTTCGGTGTCGACTCCGATGCCTGGCGCGGCCAGCTCATGTACGTCGACCGGCTCGTGCAGCGCCTCGCCGAGCAGCTGCCCCCGCGCAGCGCCTTGTACGTGACCGCGGACCACGGCATGCTCGACATCCCCTTCGACGACGAGTCCCGCATCGACTTCGACGCGGACTGGGAGCTGCGCGCCGGCGTCGCCCTCCTCGGCGGCGAGGGCCGCGCCCGGCACGTCTACGCGGTCCCGGGTGCCGAGAACGACGTCCTGACGGTCTGGCGCGAGGTCCTCGGCGAGCAGTTCTGGGTGGCCGGACGTGACGAGGCGATCGCCGCGGGCTGGTTCGGTCCACACATTGATCAACGTGTGTACGGGCGCATCGGCGATGTCGTCGCGGCGGCCCACGCGGACGTGGCGATCATCGCCTCGGAGCGTGAGCCCAAGGAGTCCGCCCTGGTCGGTATGCACGGCTCCATGACCCCCGTGGAGCAGCTCGTCCCGCTCCTCGAAGTACGCTCCTGACCGGCCCCCGCCCACCCCTGTCTCCCCGAGTCCCGAAAGGTCTTCGACCCCCCATGCCCGAGCTGGTGTTCTTCTCCGGAACGATGGACTGCGGAAAGAGCACGCTGGCTCTGCAGATCGAGCACAACCGCTCCGCCCGCGGACTCCAGGGGATGATCTTCACTCGGGACGACCGCGCGGGCGAGGGCAAGCTCTCCTCCCGCCTCGGGCTCGTCACCGACGCGATCGAGGCCGCCGACGACTTCGACTTCTACGCCCACCTCGTCGACCACCTCTCGCGGGGCGGCCGCGCGGACTACGTGATCGCGGACGAGGCGCAGTTCCTGGCGCCGGACCAGATCGACCAGCTCGCCAGGGTCGTCGACGACCTCGGCCTCGACGTCTTCGCGTTCGGTATCACCACGGACTTCCGCTCCAAGCTCTTCCCGGGCTCGCAGCGCCTGGTCGAACTCGCCGACCGCGTCGAGGTCCTCCAGGTCGAGGCGCTCTGCTGGTGCGGCGCCCGCGCCACGCACAACGCCCGCACCATAGGCGGCGAGATGGTCGTCGAGGGCGCCCAGGTCGTCGTCGGCGACGTCAACCAGTCGGCGGACGAGGTGGGGTACGAAGTGCTGTGCCGCCGCCATCACCGGCGCAGGACGACGGCGGCGACCGCGCGTGCCGGAGCCCTGTCGCCGGACGTGCTGCCGGTCGACACGGCGGCCGCCGCGCCCGGCTCAGCCGTCCGTGTGTGAGCGTACGAGAGTGAAGGACGCGCCGTCCGGGTCGGCGACCGTCGCCATCCGGCCGTAGGTGCCGACCCAGGGGGGCCTGACGACCTGGCCGCCGAGGTCGAGGACCCGCTCCACCGCCTCGTCGACGTCGGCGACTTCGAAGTGGGTCATCCAGTGCGGGCCCCGGTCGCGCGGGAGCGCCTGGCCCACGCCGTGCACGCCCGCCACCGGCCGGTCGTCCACGCACAGCGTCACATAGTCGAAGTCGGCCGAGACGACGGCCTCCACGGTGCAGTGGAAGACGTTCTGGTAGAACTTGACGACGCTCGCCGTCTCCAGGGTCACCAGTTCGTTCCAGGTCGGCGTGCCGGGCCTGCCGACCACCGCGGTGCCCAGGTGGGCCGCCGCCTGCCAGACGCCGAACACCGCGCCCATCGGGTCCGACGCGATGATCAGCCGCCCGGCCTCGCCCGCGTCGAGCGGACCGACGCCGACCGTGCCGCCGCAGTGCCGCACCGCCTCCGCCGTCGCGTCCGCGTCGTCCGTGGCCAGATAGGGCGTCCAGGCGATGGGCAGATGGCGTCCCGCGGGCAGCTGGCCGATGCCCGCCACCTCCTGGTCGTCGAGCAGGGCCCGCACATACGGGCCGAGCTGCTGCGGGCCCGGCCGGAACTTCCACCCGAAGAGTGACCCGTAGAACTCCTGGGTCGCGCGCAGGTCATGTGTCATCAGACTCACCCAGCAGGGCGTCCCGGGCTTGTCCCGCAGGCCGGTCCACGCACCGTCCCGCCGGACCTTCCCGAAGGGCTCCGACGAGCTCTGTTCAGACGAGCTCCGGTCAGGGGAGACCCCATTCGCCCGCGCCTCGGTCATCGTCACCCTCTCCTCGGTCTTCGTGCGACCGCTCAGCTTCATTCTCGAATGCGCGTACGATGCCGCGCGGACTCGTGCCCGTGCAGATGCTCGCACCGCCTGCCGCCTCACGCGCCCCGACGGCGCCGCTCCGTCCGGCTTCCCGCGGTAGATGCCCGATTTCCCGCTTCTCATCCGTGAACACGTGACCGTGTCCATGAACACGTGACTGCGCTCCGGTGACCATCAGCCGGACAGGCCGTGTCAGCCGAACAGGCCGTGCATGGTTCCGTACGCCCCGTGGTCGGGCGTCGTCCGGCGGGCAGGGTAGCCGGACCTTGGCGAGTCGACCACCCCGTGCGCAAGGATGGGGCCATGAATGCCATCATCTCCGCATCCGAACTCGCGAGCGAGCTGGCCGGCGAGAATCCGCCGGTCGTGCTCGACGTCCGCTGGCAGCACGAGGGCTCCCTGCGCTCCGCATACGAGGAAGGGCACATCCCGTCGGCTGTCTTCGTCGATCTGGACGCCGACCTGGCCGGTCCCGCGGGTGCGGGCGGCCGGCACCCGCTGCCCGACGTGGACCGGTTCGGCGCCGTGATGCGGGCGGCCGGGGTCTCGCAGGACCGGCCCGTCGTCGTCTACGACGGTGGCCAGAACTGGGCGGCGGCCCGGCTGTGGTGGATGCTGCGCTGGACGGGCCACGCGTCCGTCCGGGTCATCGACGGGGGCATCGGCTTCTGGACGGGCCCGTTGGAGCAGGGCGCGGGCCCGGCTCCGGCCGAGGGCTCCTTCGAGCCGGCCCCCAACAGCAAGGACCTGCTGGACGCGGAGTCCGCCGCGGCCCTGGCGCGCTCCGGGCTCCTCCTGGACGCCCGCGCGGCCGAGCGCTACCGCGGCGAGGTCGAGCCGATCGACCGTGTGGCCGGCCACATCCCGGGCGCGGTCTCGGCGCCGACCACGGAGAACGTCGCGGCGGACGGCCGCTTCAAGCCGGCCGACGAGCTGGCGGACCGCTTCAAGGCGCTCGGCACGTCCGGCACTTCGGAGGTCGGCGTCTACTGCGGCTCGGGCGTCTCGGGCGCCCACGAGGTGCTCGCCCTCGCGGTGGCGGGGATTCCCGCCGCGCTGTACGTCGGCTCGTGGTCGGAGTGGACGGCCGACCCCTCGCGCCCTGTGGCGACGGGCCCCGACCCGCAGTAGGAAGCGGCCGGTCCCCGCACCCGGAGGGCGCGGGGACCGTGGCCGTCCGACGGTTACTCCTGCTTCTTGCGGCGGGTGCCGAAGACGATCTCGTCCCAGCTGGGGACCGCCGCGCGGCGGCCAGGACGCACCCCGTCGGCCTCGGCCTGACGGTCCGTGGAGCCGACGAGCCGGTCGCGGTGGCTGGCCACCGAGCGCGGCATGAGGACGTCCGCATAGGCCGCGCCGGCACCGGCCGACGCCGCCGGGGGCTCCTCGGCGTCCGGCTCCTGCTCGGGCTCCTCCTGGGCGGGCGGCGGCAGTTCCGTGGTGGTCGCGGCCGAGGGGCGCTCGGGCACGACCATGTCGCCGCGGAAGCTGGGCACCGCCTCCAGGAGGCTGGTCAGGGAGTCGCGCTCCTGCTCGGCGACCGCGCCACCGGCACCGGTGCCCTCCTCCGCGGGGTCGGCGGGAGGGGCGGGGATGCTCGGGCGGTCCAGCTGACGGTCCAGGGCGCGGTCGAGCGGCCGGTCCGCAGGGCGGTCCCTGGGGAGGCGCGCGATGCGCGGCACGAACGGGAAGCTGGGCTCGGGCGCGGAGATGTCGTCCGTCTCGCCGATCAGCGAGCGCGCCTCGTCGTCCACGGCCTGGACGAGCCGCCGGGGCGGGTCGTACGTCCAGCACGCGGAGTGCGGCTCGGCCGCGACGCGGTAGACGAGGAGGACTTCCCAGGTGCCGTCGTCGCGGCGCCAGGAGTCCCACTGGACGGTGTCCTTGTCGACGCCCCGCAGCATCAGCCGCTCCTGCACGGCCTCGCCGAGCTGGGGGCCGGTGTTCTCACCGGGGCGGCGTACGGGCGTCTTTCTGGCGCGCTCCGCCATGAAGGCGCGCTCGGCGAGCACGGGCCCTTCGAAGCGGCGGACACGATCGACGGGGATGCCCGCGAGCTGGGCCACTTCTTCGGCGCTGGCACCCGCGCGTATCCGCGCCTGGATGTCGCGCGGTCGGAGGTGGCTCTCCACCTCGATCTCGATCTGTCCGAGTCGGGGCCTGTCGCCGCGGACGGCCGCACGCAGCCGCTCGTCGATCGGAAGCGTGTACTCCGTGCTGTCCGCAGCCTTCAGCACCAGCCGTGTGCCGTCGTTGCTGACGGCCACGACACGCAGTTCGGGCATGGGGACCTCCCGGGTGGTGCCTGCCGACGTCACGTGCGTCGCTGCTTCCGCTAGTCGAGTGTGGCCTGCCCGGGTGCAGCCTGCCACAACCTTGCCGAGTTGCCCGGCGTGTCGGGCAGGGGCCCTGGATCGCCGTTATGGCACGGTTACCATTTTGCAACGCTAAGTGACGACCTTCGCCACCCTGTGCGGCCAGCCCCCCACCCGGCGGTTCTGGAAGGCCCCGGGCACCCTGGCGGGAGACCGGACCCAGGGCTCGCAACAGTACTCCATTCGGGCCACGCGGGTGGACCGCCGCGCCGCCGAAGTTCTCGTGGTGGAAGGGAGTTGGCGGTCGCCCCGCCCTGCCGCGCCCGCGTGCGCGTGGCGCACTTCACGGAAAAGGCAGAAACGGAACTAATCGCTTCGCCCATACGTCCCTGTCTCGTGTAGTCGGCCGAGAAAAGGTTGAGAACAGCGAGAAAGCAGGCAAGGGTCGGAGATGCGTGAAAAGCCGGATTCCGGCAAGGAGTCGAAGGACCAGGAGGAGCCGGAGGAGAAGCGGCGCCTCGATCTGAGCGTGCCGCAGGTGGCGGGCAGCGCCATCGCCGCGGTCGTGGCGGCGAAGCTCGCCTCGAACCTCGGGGTCTACGGGACGATCTTCGGCGCCGGTGTCGTCAGCGCGATCGCGACCTGTGGCGGCACCGTCTTCCAGCACTTCTTCAAGCGTACGGGCGAGCAGATACGTGACGTCACGGTGCAGGCCAAGCCGAAGGCGCGGCAGGTGCCGGTGCCGGCCGCGAAGCAGGTGCCCGAGACGTTCAGAACCGCTGCCTACACGGGCGGAACAGCCGCCTATAGGGGAGCCGTCGGCGCGACGGGCCCCGTGACCACGACGTGGGGGAGGCCACAGCCGACCGACGCGGACAAGAGCGCCGAGGCCGACGCGACCACGGTGCTGCCCACGGCCGGTGACGCGGATCCCACGACAGTGCTGCCCACGGTGGGGGACGCGGATCCCACGACGGTGCTGCCCTCCGTGGCGGCCGGGCTCGAGCCCGACGCGGACAGGACCCAGCTTCTCGGCTCGGTGGACCCCGCGGAGCTGGACGCCACGCAGCTGGTGCCGCGGGACGACGCCACGCGCGTACTGCGCACCGCGGGCCAGGACCCGGCGCCCTCCTACGAACCGCCGCTCCCCTCGGAGGAGTTCACCGAGGGCACCACGCACCGCTCGCAGGTCCGCAGCTGGAAGCGGCCGTTGATCGCCGCGGCCGTCGTCTTCGGAGTCGCCATGGCGGGGATCACCACGTACGAAGTGGTCTCCGGGCAGGACCTCAGCGGCGGCAAGGGCACCACGATCGGCAACGGCATCTCGGGCCGCAACTCCTCTCCGGAGAAGCCGTCCACGCCCTCCGTGGAACCCTCCGGGCAGCCCTCGGACAACGGCACTCCGGAGACGGGTGACGGTTCGGGGAAGGACGGCGGGGCCACCCAGGACCCGAACGGGACCGGCACCCCCACTCCGGGCAACGGCACCGGGAACGGCAACGACTCCGGCTCCAAGGACGACCAGGGCACCGGCACCGGCACGGACCCCGACAAGGACCAGGGCAACGACTCCGGAGACGACGGTTCCAAGACGGACCCGACGCCCACGCCGACCCCGACGCCCACTCCGTCGAGCGGCACGGGCACCGGTACGGACGGCGACCCCCAGCAGGGCGGGACACCCACTCCGTAGAGCGGGGGTTCAGTCGCCGAGGACCCGCCGCAGGTAGGCGTTGCCGAACAGGCGGTCCGGGTCGAGGCGGTCGCGCAGGGCCGTGAACTCGCCGAAGCGGGGGTACGCCTTGGCGAAGTACTCCGCGTCGCGCGTGTGCACCTTGCCCCAGTGCGGCCGCCCCTCGTGCGCGGTGAAGATCCGCTCGGCGGCCGTGAAGTACGCCTGGTAGGGCGTGCCGCGGTACATGTGGACGGCGATGTAGGCGCTCTCCCGGCCCGAGGCCGTGGAGAGCGCCATGTCGTCCGCGGGTGCCGTGCGGACCTCCACGGGGAAGCTGATCCGCAGCCGCGAGCGCTCGATCATCGCCCTCAGCTCACGCAGGGCCGGGACGAGCGCTTCGCGCGGGACGGCGTACTCCATCTCCATGAACCGCACGCGGCGCGGGCTGGTGAAGACCTTGTAGGGGATGTCCGTGTACGTACGCGCGGAGAGCGCCTTGCTGGAGATCTTGGCGATGCCGGGTATGGCGGCAGGGACGGCGCGGCCGAGGGAATTGACCACCTGGAAGAGGCCGTTGGAGAGCAGTTCGTCCTCTACGAAGGCGCTGATCCTGCCGGGCGGCTCCGCCGGTCCGGGGCTGCGGTTGTTGCGCTTGGTGTTGCAGTTGCCGGTGTGCGGGAACCAGTAGAACTCGAAGTGCTCGTTCTCGGTGACGAGCGCGTCGAAGTCGTCGGTGACCTTGTCGAAGGTCATCGGCTCCTCGCGGGCCGTGAGGAAGAAGATCGGCTCCACGGCGAAGGTGATCGCGGTGATCACGCCGAGCGCGCCGAGTCCGACCCGGGCCGCGGCGAAGACGTCGGGGTTCTCATCGGCGGAGCAGGTCAGGACCGTGCCGTCCGCGGTGACCAGTTCAAGGGCCGTGATCTGGGCGGCGATCGAGGCCGAGTCGCGGCCCGTGCCGTGCGTGCCGGTGCTGACGGCTCCGGAGACGGTCTGCTCCATGATGTCGCCCATGTTCGTGAGCGACAGGCCCTCGCGGGCCAGCGCCGCGTTCAGGCGCTTCAGCGGAGTGCCCGCCCCGACGGTGACCGTGCCGGCCGCGCGGTCGATCCCGCGGATGCCCGTGAGCAGGTCGGGGCGTATGAGGACGCCGTCGGTCACGGCGGCCGCCGTGAAGGAGTGCCCGGAGCCGACCGGCTTCACCTTGAGGCCGTCGTCCTTGGCCCGGCGCAGCGCGGCGGACAGTTCATCGACCGAAGCGGGAGTGACCTCCCGGGCCGGTCGTGCGGTGACGTTGCCCGCCCAGTTACGCCACGTCGCTGTGTTCTTCCCGCTGCCCGTGCCCCTGCTCATGGGTCCCTCCCTGTTGCGGCACCGGCCTCTTCAGCCGGCGATACCCGAGGAACCCGACCGCGACCGCGACGGCTCCGGAGACCCCCGGCACCCCGTACCCCGCCTCCGAGCCCGCGGCGTCGATGACCCAGCCGGCCGCGGAGGAGCCGAGCGCGACGCCGACCGCGAGTCCTGTGCTCACCCACGTCATGCCCTCGGTCAGTTTCGCGCGTGGTACGTGCTGCTCGACGAGGGCCATCGTCGTGATCATTGTCGGTGCGATGGAGAGGCCCGCTACGAACAACGCCACGGCCAGCAACGGAAGGTTCCCGACCAGTTGAAGCGGGATCATACTCACGGCCATCGCGCAGACACCCAGCAGCCACCGGGGCGCGGGCGCCCCCTTGAAGTGCAGCAGCCCGAAGGCCGCGCCGGCCAGGCACGAGCCGAGCGCGTAGACGGCGAGGACCAGGCTCGCCGCGGACTTGTGGCCCTGGTCCTCCGCGTACGCCACCGTGACCACGTCGATCGACCCGAAGATCGCGCCGGTCGCGACGAAGGTGAGGACGAGCACCTGGAGGCCCACGGAGCGCAGCGCCGACTCCTTGGTGTGGTGCTCGCGCGGGTGCGGCACCGGTTCGGTGGCCCGCTGGGCGGTCAGCCAGAAGACGCCCACGGCGAGGAAGACGCCGGCGAGCAGCGGACCCGCCTCCGGGAACCACACCGTGGACAGGCCGATCGAGATGATCGGTCCGAAGATGAAGCAGACCTCGTCCACCACCGACTCGAACGAGTACGCGGTGTGGAGCTGCGGGGTGTCGCGGTACAGGACGGCCCAGCGCGCGCGGATCATCGAGCCCACGCTCGGCACGCAGCCGACCAGGGCGGCGAAGACGAACAGCGTCCAGTCGGGCGCCTCGAACTTCGCGCAGAGCAACAGCCCGGCGACGGCGGCCAGGGACACCAGCGTCGCGGGCCGCAGCACGCGGCGCTGGCCGTGCCGGTCCACCAGCCGGGAGATCTGCGGTCCGATCGCCGCGGCGGACAGCGCGACGGTCGCCGACAGGGCGCCCGCGAGGCCGTACCGCCCGGTGAGCTGGGACACCATGGTCACGATGCCGATGCCCATCATCGACAGCGGCATGCGGCCGAGGAACCCGGCGCTGGAGAAGGCCTTGGTGCCGGGGGCGGCGAAGATGGCGCGGTAGGGGCTGGGCACGTGGGACTCCGCTGAGGGACCGGAGCGGCTCCCGGGAGAGGCTCCGGTAAGGCGTAAAGATGGCCGATACAGCTTACGGCTCCGGGGTGGTCGGCCGCACCGGGTTTTCCGGTCGGCGGAGGCCGTTTTCCGCGTGTCAGTGGCGGGTGGCAGGATCGGAGACATGTCCGATGCGCTGGATCCCACTCCGTACGACGCCCTGCTGCTGCTCTCCTTCGGCGGCCCCGAAGGCCCGGACGACGTCGTCCCGTTCCTGGAGAACGTGACGCGTGGCCGCGGCATCCCCAAGGAGCGGCTCAAGGAGGTGGGGCAGCACTACTTCCTGTTCGGCGGGGTCAGCCCCATCAACGACCAGAACCGCGCCCTGCTCGACGCCCTGCGCAAGGACTTCGCGGAGCACGGCCTGGACCTGCCGGTCTACTGGGGCAACCGCAACTGGGCGCCCTATCTGACCGACACCCTGCGCCAGATGGTCACCGACGGCCACCGCCGCATCCTGGTCCTGGCCACGAGTGCGTACGCCTCGTACTCGGGCTGCCGCCAGTACCGCGAGAATCTCGCGGACTCCCTCGCCGTCCTGGAGTCCGAGGGTCTGGAGCTGCCCAAGGTCGACAAGCTCCGGCACTACTTCAACCACCCCGGCTTCGTCCGCCCCATGATCGACGGCGTCCTGAAGTCCCTCGCCGACCTCCCCGACGACGTGCGGGAGGGCGCGCACCTCGCCTTCACCACGCACTCGATCCCGAACTCCGCGGCGGACACCTCGGGCCCCGTCGAGGAGCACGGCGACGGCGGTGCGTACGTGCGGGAGCACCTGGACGTGGCCCGCCTCATCGCCGACGCCGTCCGCGAGGAGACCGGCGTCGAGCACCCCTGGCAGCTCGTCTACCAGTCGCGCAGCGGCGCCCCGCACATCCCGTGGCTGGAGCCCGACATCTGCGACCACCTGGAGGAGCGGCACGCGGCGGGGGCACCCGCCGTGGTCATGGTCCCCATCGGCTTCGTCTCGGACCACATGGAGGTCCTGTACGACCTCGACACGGAGGCGAAGGCCAAGGCGGCGGAGCTGGGCCTGCCGGTGCGCCGCTCGGCGACCGTCGGCGCCGACCCGCGGTTCGCCGCGGCGATCAGGGAGCTCGTCCTGGAGCGGGCCGCCACGGAGAGCGGCACGCCCGGCACCCCGTGCGCCCTGGGCTCCCTCGGCGCGAGCCACGACCTGTGCCCGGTGGGCTGCTGCCCCGCCCGCGCCCCGAAGCCCGCCGCCGCGGGCGCCGACAGCCCGTACGCGTAAGGACCCGAAGTGAGTGACGTGACCGACCTCAAGGCAGAGCTCCTCGCCGTCGCCCTGGAGGCCGCGCACCGCGCCGGGGCCTTCCTGCGCGACGGCCGGCCCGACGACCTGGGCGTCGCCGCCACCAAGTCCAGCGCCGTCGACGTCGTGACCGAGATGGACATCGCCTCCGAGAAGCTGATCACCGACTTCCTCGCCGAGCGCAGGCCGGCCGACGGTGTGCTCGGCGAGGAGGGCGCGAGCTCCGAGGGCAGCAGCGGTGTCCAGTGGGTCGTCGACCCCATCGACGGCACGGTCAACTACCTCTACGGACGCCCCGACTGGTCGGTGTCCATCGCCGCCCGCAAGGACGGCGAGACGCTCGTCGGCGTCGTGCACGCCCCGATGCGCGGGGAGACGTACCGCGCGGTCCTCGGAGCGGGCGCCCACCTGAACGACCTGCCGGTCCGGGTGCGTCCCGCGCCGCCGCTCGACCAGGCGCTGATCGGCACCGGCTTCGGGTACGTCGCCGAGCGCCGCGCCCAGCAGGCCGAGGTCGTGCGCCACCTGATCCCGAAGGTGCGGGACATCCGGCGCGCCGGATCGGCCGCCATCGACCTGTGCGACGTGGCGGCGGGCCGCCTCGACGCGTACTACGAGCGAGGGCTCAACCCCTGGGACTTCGCGGCCGGTGACCTCGTGGCGCGGGAAGCGGGCGCGCTGACCGGTGGCCGCCCCGGAGAGGCCCTTTCGGGCGAGCTGGCCATCGCGGCCCCGCCCGCCCTCTTCGAGACGCTCCAGGGCCTCCTGGAGGACCTCGGCGCCTGGCACGACTGAGCCGCCCACACACACGGAAGGGCCCCGGCACCTGTCACAGGTGCCGGGGCCCTTCCGCTCATGTCCCGAGGCGTCGGTCAGGCGTGGAGTGCGCCCACCTCGACGCCGTGCTCGGCGGCCAGGCGGTGGAGATCCTCCAGCTCCGCCAGCTCGACCTCGGCCAGGAAGTCGTCTCCCGTCTCACGGGCCTTCGTGAGGTCGGACTCCGTGGCCTCTATGCGCTGCAGGAGACCTGCGGTGAATGCGTCCATGGTTGCGCCCCCTCGGCTGGGTCGTGGGTCGATGGCACGGGGGTGTGCCCTCAAGGAGTGGGGCGATCACGTCTCAAGCCGCTCTGGAAAAGCGGTTCGTGGCGCACCACATACAAAGCGTGATCGCGGGTGTAAGGCCGTCCTCCCCTGGCTCCGTTCCGCAGAAACCTCAACCGGCGGAGAAAATCCCGCATTCCCGGGTGCCGATCCCGGAGCCAGGCCGCCTTACAGCCGGTTTATGGCCGAAAGGGGCAGGATGGAGGCCTACCCAAGACAGTTCTGCCCGCAGGGGCACAGAGGAAGGACAGCCACGTGCGCGTACTCGTCGTCGAGGACGAGCAGCTGCTCGCCGATGCGGTGGCCACCGGACTGCGCCGGGAGGCCATGGCCGTCGACGTCGTGTACGACGGAGCGGCCGCCCTGGAGCGCATCGGTGTCAACGACTACGACGTGGTGGTGCTCGACCGGGACCTCCCGCTCGTCCACGGCGACGACGTCTGCCGCAAGATCGTCGAGCTCGGCATGCCGACCCGCGTCCTGATGCTCACCGCGTCGGGCGACGTCAGCGACCGCGTCGAGGGCCTGGAGATCGGCGCGGACGACTATCTCCCCAAGCCCTTCGCGTTCAGCGAGCTCACGGCACGCGTGCGTGCCCTCGGGCGGCGCACCAGCGTGCCGCTGCCGCCCGTCCTGGAGCGCGCCGGGATCAAGCTCGACCCCAACCGCCGCGAGGTGTTCCGCGAGGGCAGGGAGATCCAGCTGGCCCCCAAGGAGTTCGCCGTCCTCGAAGTGCTGCTGCGCAGCGAGGGCGCGGTCGTCTCCGCGGAGCAGCTCCTGGAGAAGGCCTGGGACGAGAACACGGACCCGTTCACGAACGTCGTCCGGGTCACCGTCATGACCCTGCGCCGCAAGCTCGGTGAGCCGCCCGTCATCGTGACGGTGCCGGGCTCCGGCTACCGGATCTGACCGGCGGTGGCCGCGACCCCGGCGCCACCAGCCGCGCCCCCGAAGCCGACGTGGGACCCGAGGAAGGTCGAGCCGCCGTTCCCGTGGCTGCGCCCGACCATCCGTATACGGCTCACGCTGCTGTACGGCGGCATGTTCCTGATCGCGGGCATCCTGCTCCTCTCGATCATCTACCTGCTCGCCGCCCAGGCCCTGAACGTCGGCAGTGACCTGCCGTTCCGGGTCACGGGCAAGTCCACGGTCAGCAGCAGCACCTGTACCAACTTCCAGGGGCTCCCGGAGCACCCCTCGGAGGTGCAGCTCAACGCCGCGCTGAACGAGTGCGTCAACCAGATGCGCCAGAGCGCCCTCGACAACCTCCTGAGCCGTTCGCTGCTCGCCCTGCTCGGCCTCGCCGTGATCGCCTTCGCCTTCGGGTACGCGATGGCGGGCCGCGTGCTCTCGCCGCTCGGCCGGATCACGCGCACCGCCCGCAGGGTGGCCGGCACGGACCTGACCCGCCGCATCGAGCTGGACGGCCCGGACGACGAGCTGAAGGAGCTCTCGGACACCTTCGACGAGATGCTGGACCGCCTGGAGCGGGCCTTCACCGCCCAGCAGCGGTTCGTCGGCAACGCGTCGCACGAGCTGCGCACGCCGCTGGCGATCAACCGCACGCTCCTGGAGGTCCACCTCTCCGACCCCGGGGCGCCCCCCGAGCTCCACCAGCTCGGCAAGACGCTCCTGGCCACCAACGAGCGCAGTGAGCAGCTCGTGGAGGGCCTGCTGCTGCTCGCCCGCAGCGACAACCAGATCGTGGAGCGCAAACCGGTCGACCTCGCCGAGGTCGCCGACCGCGCCGTCGACCAGGTCAGCGCCGAGGCCGAGGCCAAGGGCGTGGAGATACGCGGGGAGCGCGGCCCCGCGGTCGTGCAGGGCAACGGCGTCCTCCTGGAGCGGATCGCCCTGAACCTCGTCCAGAACGCCGTCAGGTACAACGTGCCGGACGACGGCTGGGTCGAGGTCACCACGGAGGCCCAGCACGGTCAGGCGGTCCTGGTGGTGTCGAACACGGGCCCGGTGGTGCCCGCGTACGAGATCGACAACCTTTTCGAGCCGTTCCGGAGGCTGCGGACCGAGCGGACGGGCAGCGACAAGGGCGTGGGACTCGGCCTGTCGATCGCCCGGTCGGTGGCGCGGGCCCACGGGGGCCGTATCATCGCGGAGCCGCGTGAGGGGGGAGGGCTCGTGATGCGAGTCACCCTGCCCCTCTGAGGCGCAGGATCGGACACACCGCCGTGTTCGCTTTGCGCGGAATTTCCAGGGGTCCTCCCCGGGGAAGAAGTGTGCGATCGATCACATGGCCGATTTTTCGGCCATCTACTCTCTGTGATCGTGAAAGTCGTCGGAAAGCCGGGAAAATCCGGGTTTTCGGGTGTCTTGATCACGGGAAGTACACGGGGTGGCGCCCGTGAAGTGCGACATTCGGACCGTGTACGGTCCGATCGCCATCCAACCCGAGCACCTCTTCGGGGGTGCGGTTGGGTGTCGATTGAGTAACAGACCTTGATGTGAGGCAAAATCTCCGCCTCGGGTCGGGCACAAGTCCGGCCTCTCACGCGTTACGTGCGCTGGAGACACCCGCAGACACCCAGAGGGGGAGAGCGACATGGCAACGGACTACGACACCCCACGTAAGACCGACGATGACGTCAACGAGGACAGCATCGAGGAACTCAAGGCACGTCGGAACGACAAGTCGACGTCAGCCGTAGACGTCGACGAGTTCGAGGCCGCAGAGGGCCTCGAGCTGCCCGGCGCGGACCTTTCGAACGAGGAGCTCGCCGTCCGCGTGCTCCCGAAGCAGCAGGACGAGTTCACCTGCATGAGCTGCTTCCTGGTCCACCACCGCAGCCAGCTGGCCAGGGAGAAGAACGGCCAGCCGATCTGCCGCGACTGCGACTGAGGCGGGGTCGGCCGTGACTGGCTCGACCCCGTCCAGGAAGCGCCGCTTCCGCAAGGGCGGAGCGGACGAGGCCGGCGTCCAGGACGCCGGTGTACGTGATGACGGGCGAGGCTCTTCCGCCACCGGAGAAGCCTCGCTCGAACCGGCGAACGCCCTGGAGGCGGTGCCGGACGCGACGGCGGCCGACGAGGCTCCCAGGGCCACCCGGAAGGCGGGGGGCGGGTCCGGACTTGGCCGCGTTGCCGCCGTCACGCGCGGAGTGAAGGAAGGCGTGCGCAAGGGCGGGCGCGGCGCCAGGGCCGGTATCGGATATCTCGCCGACCGGCTCATCGAGAACGCCCCGCGGATCCCGGTCCGCGATCTCGCGACCCTCCGCAAGCAGTTCCCGGGCCTCGGCCCCGAGCAGCTCGCGGACAAGCTCGTCGCGGGCGCCGCCAACGCCACGTCCACCGTGGGCGCGGGAGTGGGCGCCGCCGCGATGATGCCGGTGCCGCCCGCGATGCCCGCCGAGCTCGCGGCGGAGATCACCGGCGTCGCCGCCATCGAACTGAAACTGATCGCCGAACTGCACGAGGTCTACGGACAGCGGCCCGGCGGCAATCTGAAGCAGCGCAGCACCGCGTATCTGAACTCCTGGTCGGAGGAGCGCGGCGTCGACGTCACGAAGCCGACGACCTTCAACGCCGCGCTGGGCGGCCAGATGAAGCGGGAGCTGCGGCAGCAGATCATGAAGCGGATGGTCCGGAACCTGCCGAACCTCATGCCCTTCATGGTGGGTGCCGCCGTCGGGGCGGTCATGAACCGCCGGGACACGAAGAAGCTGGCCGCGAAGGTTCGTGCGGATCTCCGCAGGAGTCAGGTGCCGTGGGATGCGTTGCCGGAGCTGCCGCCTCTGGAGAAGCCGGATGATCCTCTGCGGGTGGGGGGTCTTCCGAAAGAGCTCGGGAGCTGATCTGCCGTTCGGCCTGCGGGTTCGTTGTGGCTTGTCGCGCAGTTCCCCGCGCCCCTGAAGGGGCGCCTTCGGTTATGCGGCGCTCTGGCGTACCGCGTCCAGTGCCTTCGACAGCTCCTCCGGGTGCCTCGTCGAGACGTACGCGTACGGAGTCGGGTCGTCCGGGTCCGTGATCGGGATGCGCAGTGCCGTGGGGATGTAGGCACGCAGCAGCATGTACGCGCGGGGGTCGGCCTTGTAGCTCCGCCAGGCGCGGGTCTCCTCGCCGGTCAGGACCTCCGCGTCACCCAGCGCGGACACCGGGATCTTCGCGTCGCCCGCGACCAGCGACTCCGCCACCACCCGGATCCGCACGGCGCCGTACGCGCTGGTGACGACGGCCGCCACGGCGGTGCCGCCGACCAGGCCGCCGAGGAGCGGCAGCGTGCCGAACGGCAGCAGGATCAGGGCCATCGCGACACCCACCAGGACCGAGGCGAACCACCACGAACGGGGCGCGGTCAGGCGTTCTTCGTAAGGCTGCATGGAACCAAGCTTGGCACGGTGCGGTTGCCGCGCTGACGCGGAGGTAAGGTCTGCGCCTGTGAGTGGTACATCTGCAGCTCTGACGCCCCCGGCCGACGCGATAGCGCCCGTCCGCCACCCCGACGCACCCGCCCCCGGCGAGCTCATCGGCGCCCACTACGAGCACTGTTTCGGCTGTGGTGAAGGACAGGCGCACGGACTGCACCTCGCGGCGCGGGCCGGCGAGGGTGTCACCGTCACCGCCGAGTTCACCGTGCGCGAGGCGCACCAGGGCGCCCCGGGCCTCGCGCACGGCGGCATCCTCGCCACCGCGCTCGACGAGACGCTGGGCTCGCTGAACTGGCTGCTGCGCGTGATCGCCGTGACCGGCCGTCTCGAGACCGACTTCGTGCGGCCCGTGCCGCTGGGGACCGTGCTGTTCCTGGAAGCCGAGGTCACCGCCGTCGCCGGACGGAAGATCTACTCGACCGCCACCGGGCGGATCGGCGGCCCCGACGGGCCCGTCGCGGTCCGCGCCGACGCCCTCTTCATCGAGGTGAAGGTCGAGCACTTCATCGACAACGGCCGCCCGGAGGAGATCCAGGCCGCCATGAACAACCCGGACCAGATCCGGCGTGCCCGCGCTTTCGAGGTGAACCCGTGATGCCGCCCTCCGACGAGACGCCCTCCACCGAGCTGAACGTACTGATCAGGCGTGTCGACCCCGATGTACCGCTGCCCGCGTACGCGCAGCCCGGTGACGCGGGCGCCGATCTGCGGACGACGGAGGCCCACGAACTCGCGCCCGGTGAGCGGGTGGTGCTGCCGACCGGAGTGTCGATCGCGCTCCCGGAGGGGTACGCGGCCTTCGTGCACCCCCGTTCCGGGCTCGCCGCCCGCTGCGGTGTCGCTCTGGTGAATGCCCCGGGGACGGTGGATGCCGGGTACCGTGGAGAGATCAAGGTGATCGTGGTGAATCTCGACCCGCGCGAGACCGTGCGGTTCGAGCGCTTCGACCGGATTGCCCAACTGGTCGTCCAGCAGGTCGAGAAGGTTCGCTTCCAGGAGGTGGCGGAGCTTCCCGTATCGGCGCGGGCCGAGGGGGGCTTCGGGTCCACCGGTGGCCATGCCGCCGTGGGCGGCGGTCCGGGCGTGAGCCCGGGCGAACAAACGGGTGGGAATCGATACGCATCGGTCGTATCCGACCGGGAAGGACAGTGACGTGTTCGGACGTCGCAAGAAGGACAGTGCCGCCGAGGACGCGGCGGGCGCGGACGAGCAGGTCGTCGACGGCGTGCACGGCGACGAGTCCGCCGACGCCGCTGACTCCGGCGTGGCGCGGTCGCGCGTGAGGCTCGAGCCCGAGCCCCGCCCCGACGGTCCCTGGGACCTCTCCGAGGTCCGCGAGCCCGGCGAGGGCCGGGTGGACCTCGGTGGGCTCTTCGTGCCCGGTGTCGAGGGCATGGAGCTGCGGGTGGAGGTCGCGGGCGACGCGATCGTCGCGGCCACCGTGGTGCTCCAGGACAGCGCCATCCAGCTGCAGGGCTTCGCCGCCCCCAAGAGGGAGGGCATCTGGGGCGAGGTCCGCGAGGAGATCGCCTCCGGCATCACCCAGCAGGGCGGTGTCATCGACGAGGTCGAGGGCCCCCTCGGCTGGGAGCTGCGTGCCCAGGTGCCGGTGCAGCTGCCGGACGGCACGGGCGGCGTGCAGGTCGTGCGCTTCATCGGCGTCGACGGCCCGCGCTGGTTCCTGCGCGGAGTGATCTCCGGGCAGGGCGCGGTGCAGCCGCAGACCGCCGGCCTCCTGGAGCAGATCTTCCGGGACACCGTCGTCGTGCGCGGCGACGGCCCGATGGCGCCGCGCGACCCGATCGTCCTGAAGCTGCCGGACGACGCGCAGATGGTCGCCGAGGGCAGCGTCCAGCAGGAGCAGCAGGAGGGCTCGCGCTTCTCCGGTGGCATGGGCCAGCTGCAGCGCGGCCCCGAGATCACCGAGGTGCGCTGACCCGTCGAGGTCCGCTGACAGGTACTCAACTGCCTGGTGGCCCGCAGTGGTTCCGGTTCGTCCGGACCATTGCGGGCCACTTTCGCGTACGCCCATACTGTGCCGGTCACTCGGGGGGAGACCGGTGCGGTGAGGGGACGACGCCTGCCCGCGGCAGTGCGGGGGAGCCGGCACCACGGACTTGTGCTGGGCGCGGCCGGGCTCGCCGTGCTGCTCGCCGCCACCGTGCTCGCCGCGCTGGCGGCGCTGTCCGAGAAGGCTGTCGAGGGCGGGGTGCAGCGCAGGCTCGCCGCCGACCGCGAGGCCGTCGTCGAGGTCGCGGGACCCCACAGGGCCGACGGCGCGGGGCAGGTGGACCGGGACGTACGCACCGCGCTCGACCGCACGTACGGCGACGTGCCCCACCGCACCTGGTCCGCGCTGCGGGCACCCGCCGCCCGCAACGACGAACTCGCCGTCACCGAGGCCGCGGGCCGCCCGCGCGAGGACGCCACCCTCTCCGTCGTCGCCCTGCAGGGCCTGGGACGGCACGCCTCACCGGTGGCCGGGCGGTGGCCGCGCCCCGGAAACGGGCCGGTCGAGGTCGCGCTGACCGAGGTCGCCGCCGCGGAGCTCGCCGTGCGCCCCGGCGACCGGATCACGGTGCGGGGCGCGGACGAACGGCCGGTGACGCTGCGGGTCGTCGGGCTGTACGCCGCCGAAGAGCGCTCGCCCGCTCTGTGGGCCTCACTGAGCAGTACGTTCGGGACGCCCGACTCGATCGCGGTCGTGCCGCGCCGGGCCTTCGCCGGGAGCGGCGGGCTCGCCGGGGACGCCACGGCGCTGTGGCTCGGGGTGCCCGAGACGGGCGGGCTGCGGCTCGGGGACATCGGGGCGCTCCAGGAGCGGGCCGACCGGTTCGCGGGCAGCGACGCCTCACGCTCCGTGTCACGCGGGGCGGCCGGGGACGATCTGACGCTGTCGGCCGGGCTGCGCAGGGCGCTCGACCGGCTCACCACACCGATCGCCGTGGCCCGCGCCGGGCTCTACGTCCCCGCGACGCTCCTCGCCGCGCTCGCCGTCGCCGCCCTCGTGCTCACCGCGCGCCGGCTCGTCGAACACCGCCGCCCCGAGCTGGCGTTGCTGGCCGCGCGAGGGGCGGGCCCGCGCCGGATCGCCCTGTCGACGGCCGCACAGTGGGCCTGCGCCGCCGTGCCCGCCGGGCTGGCCGCGCCGTTCCTCGCGGGCCCGCTGCTCCACGCGCTCGAAGGCGCCGGGCTCGTCGAGGGCGAGGTGCCCGCGTCGGCGGTGACCGGCGCGGGGTGGGCGGCCGTCGGGGGCGCGCTGGCCGTGCACGGCCTCGCGGTGCTCGTCCCGACCGTGCGGATCGTGCGGGACCGGCGGGCGGGGGCCCGGCTCCGGTGGCGGATCGCGAGGTTCGCCGGGGTCCAGCGGTTCGGGGCCGACCTGGCGCTCGCCGCGGTCGCCGTGCTCGGCTGGCTGCAGCTGCGGCAGTACCGCTCGCCGGTGACCGGCGGTGGCGTCGGGGGCATGGGCGGTGTCGATCCAGTCCTCGTGTTCGCGCCCGTCGCGATGACCGTGGCGGCCGCACTGCTCGTCCTGCGGTTCCTGCCGCTGCTCGCCCGCTTCGTCGATCCGCTCGCGCGGCGTGGCCGCGGTCTCGTCCTGCCGCTCGGCGGCTGGCAGATCGGCCGGCGCGCGGCCCGGCACGCCGGACCCGCCCTGGTCGTGACGCTCGCCCTCGCGGTCGCCGCGCTCAGCAGTACCGCCCTGGCCGTGCTGGACCGTGGCGACCGGGACCAGGCCGCCTTCCAGGTGGGTGCCGACCTGCGCGTCGAGCCGGGCGACGGGGTGCCGCCGGGCGAGCGGCGCGCCGCGTACGAGGCGCTGCCGGGCGCCGAGTCCGTGACGCCCGTGATCACTTCGGAGGGGTACGTCGGACAGGACGCGGTGGCCGTCACCGGCATCAACACGGAGCGGGGGCCGGTGCCTTCGCTGCGCGGCGACCTCGCGGACCGGCCCGTACGGGAGCTGGTGGCGCCGCTCGGCAAGGGGATCCCCGTGCACGGTCTGCCGGTGGAGGGGGCGGGGCGGCAGCCCGAGGGGGAACTGCCACTCCGCGTACGGATGTCGGCCGACGGCGGCGGCACCGTCGTACCCGTCCGGCTCACCGTCTTCTTCGAAGACGGCGACGGGCTTGTCCACGAGAGTTCCGTGATGATCGAAGAGGGTGGCGCCAGGACCGTGCCGCTGAAGGTGGGGGCACGCGGCGACGCTGTCCGCATCCTGCAGATCGACCTGAGCATGGTCGGCGAGCGGGTCCGGCGGACGTACCGCCTGACCGTCGACCAGGTGCCGGGGCTCTCGCGGGAGGCGCGCTGGCGCGACCTGCGGGCCGACCGGCCCGACCGGCGTGCGGCGGGGTGCCCGGGGGCCGCGCGGGAGCGTGCGCGGGAGCAGGGGCGGCCGCCGTCCGGGCAGGCGCCCGGGCCCGTCCTGTGCGCCGACCGGCCCGGCTGCGGAAAGCTCGTCGACGCGGTGCTGCGCGGCCCCGACGGGCGGCTGAAGTACCCCACGTGGAGCGTGCGGCTCGGCACGGATCGCGCCACGGGGCGCCCGGCCGCGCCCGCGCTCGCCGACGACGCGCTGCTGGCCTCCGGGGCGGTCCGGGTCGGGGACACCGTGACGGTCCGCGGGAGCACGGGCGGGAGCGCGCGGGTCGAGATCGTCGGGCGGCTCGCGGCGGTGCCGGGGATGCCGCGCGACCGGCCGCGGCTGCTCGCCGACTCCCGTGCGATGGCCGCCCAATGGGCCCTGAGCGGGGCGTTGCCGGGGGCGGAGAGCGCCTGGTGGGTGGGGGTCCGTGGCACGGACGCGGCGGCGGCCGCGGCGGCGGTGCGGGCGGACCCGCGGCTGGGGCACGCGGTGGACGTCCCGCAGGTCAGGAAGGAGCTGGCGGCCGACCCGCTGCGGCGCGGGGCGCGCGGGGCGCTCGTGCTGTGCCTGGCGCTCGCCCCCGCCTTCGCGGTCATCGCGTTCGCCCTGCACACCGTGGTCTCCGCACGGGCCAGGGAGCGGGAGTTCGGGTTGCTGCGGGCGCTCGGGATGCGGCGGGGGCAGCTGGCGGCCTACCTGTGGACGGAGCAGCTGGCGCTGGCCGGCGTCGCGGCGGCGCTCGGCACGGTGCTCGGGGCCGCCCTCGCTTCGCTGATCATGCCGGTGGTGACGGTCGACGCGGAGGGGGAGCCGGTCTTCCCCGAACTGACCGCCTCCGTGCCGTGGGTGCGGGTGGCGGTGACGGCCGGGGCGACCGCGGCGGTGATCTGCGCGGTCGTGACGGTGGCGGCGCGACTCCTTGGACGGGTGGATCTGGCGCGGGTGCTCCGGGCGGGGGAGGACGTGTGAAGGAGCGCCGGTGGGGTGTGGCGGGGTGGTGGCCCGTGGGGTTCGGGGGGTCCGGGGGGCGCTGTGCGGCGTGAGTGGTGGCGGCGAGTGCCGCTGGTGGTGGGTCTCGGGATGGTGATCGGAGTGCTCGTGGCCGTCGCCGCTGCCGGTCCCGGGCTGTTCGAACGGCTGGGCGGGGACGCGCTGGCGGGCCGGTTCGAGCAGGTCCAGCGCGCGGCGCCCGGGGTGGTGCACAGCGCGCGGATCGACCCGGAGCAGCCCCGTCCGGGTGAGAAGGGCGAGCTGGGGGCCGATCTCGCGCGGTACGCGACCGTCATCGAGAACGCCTCGCCGGGCCGGCTGCGCGGCGGACTCGTCCACGACTCGACCCGGATCGAACTGCCCACGGTGGACGGGGACGTGGCGGGTGGCGTCTCGCTGTCGCTGGTGTACGCGTCCGACGCCCCGGGGCGGAGCGCGTACGTCGCAGGACGGGCGCCCCGCGCGCACGGGCAGGTGGTGGAGCTCGCCGTGTCCGAGCGGACGCGTGACGCGCTCCGGCTGCGTGTCGGGCAGCGGATCGGGCTGGAGGGCGGCGCCATGGCGAACGTCCGTGCGGTCGGGCGGCTCGTCGGGGTGTTCCGGGCGGCGGGTCAGGGCTCCGGCTCCGGTTCTGCCGCGGGTTCTGACGCCGGCTCCGGTTCCGGGGCTGACCCCCGCTCCGGGGCCGACTCCGGCTCCGACTCCGACTCCGGCTCCGGCTCGGGATCCGGGTCCGACTCCCGCTCCGGCTCCGCGAAGGGCACGCGGCTCTGGGTCGAGCAGCCGCTGCTCGCACGGCCGGTGCCCGGCGTGGCAGGGGCCGCCCCGGACGTCGGTGCGCTCATCGCGCCTCGCGGCGCCGAGATCCTCCAGAACCAGGCGAACGCCGAACTCACCGTCGAGTGGAACATGCGGCTCGACCTGACGGAGGAGGTCGCGGGCCGGTTCGTGGGGGAGCGCGGCGCGCGGGACTTCCAGCGGCTCATGGCCCGCTACCCGCCCGCGGCCAAGGAAGCCTTCTGCGACATGGAGTCGTACGGCGGGAAGTGGTGCGTCCTCGGGTCCCACCCCGCGACGGAGCTGGAGAGCGACACCGAACTGGTCGACGTCTTCGAGGAGTTCCGGCGCCAGTGGCGGCAGGCGGGCGTCGTGATGTCATTCGCCCTGGCCTCGCTGCTCGGCGTGGGGTTCGCCGCCGCCGTCGTGACCTCGCTCCTTGTGGTGCGGCGGCGGCTCGACGGGGCCCGGCTGCTGCGGGCGCGCGGGGCGTCGGCCGGCGGGCTCGCCCTGGGGCGTGCTGTGGAGAGCGCACCGGCTGCGCTGCTCGGCTTCGGCGTCGGCTGCGCGGTCGCGGCGCTGACACGGGCGCCGGGGAGTTCACCCTCGTACGCCGAGGGGCTGGCCGTCGCCCTCCTCTGCTGGCTGCTGCTGCCCGCCCTCACGTGGTTCGCGGTGCGGGACCGGGCCGTGCTGGGGGAGCGCGCGCCGCAGGGCGCCGGGCGCCGGATCGTGGTGGAGGCGCTGGTGCTGCTGCTCGCCGCGGGCGGGGTCCTCGCGCTGCGGGCACGGGGCACGGAGGGGGCGGCCGGGCCGGATCCGCTGCTCGCCGCGGTGCCCGTGCTGCTGGGGCTCGCGACGGTCGCCGTCCTGGTGCGGTGCTACCCCTGGCCGGTGCGCGCGGTGGCGCGGTGGTCGGCACGGGGGCGGGGCACCGTCGTCCTCGTCGCGCTGTCCCGCGCCGCCAAGGAGGCTCCGGCGCGCGGCCTCGCGCTGCTCGTCCTGGTGGTGACGCTCGCCGGTGCCGTCTTCGGAGGGCTCGTCTCGGGGACGCTGGTGGAGGGGCGGCGCGCCGCGGCGGCCTGGCAGGTGGGCGCCGACGCCTCCTTCCTGGGCGCGGACCGCGACCCCGGCACGGCGGAACGGCTGGCACGCGCGCGTGGAGTGCGGAAAACGGTGACGGTGCGGCAGCTGAGGGTCGATCCGGTGAGCGGGAAGGACGGCGGGCGGTTCGGGATCTCCAGCCTGGTCGGGGTGGACGGGGCGAGGCTGCGCGAGGCGGCGCGGGGTTCGGCCGCCGCCCGCGCGCTGGACGACGCGGGCCTCACCCGGGGCAGGGGCGGCCGGGACATCCGGGTGCTCGCCTCCGAGGGGCACGCCGGTGACCTGCTCACCTTCACCCTGCACGGCAAGGAGGCGCGGCTGCGGGTCGTCGGGCCGCTGCCGGAGGATGCGGCGCGCGACGCCGCCCTCGGACCCGTGCGCGGCGCCACCGAGTCCCGGCAGCACCTGCTCCTCGCCGACAACCGTGACCTGCGCGCCTTGGCCGCCTCGGACTTCGAGGAGTCCGCGCTCCTGCTGTACGGCGCGCGCATGGACACGGAGGCACTGCGTTCCCTCGTACCGCGTGCCGCCCCCGGAGCGACCGGCGGAGAGCTCCGCATCCGCGCCGAGGAACAGGCCGAGGCCGCCGACGACCGGCTGACCGCCGCCGTGACCCTGGCGCACACCGCCTGCACCGCGCTCGCCGTGCTCCTCGCCCTCCTCGCCCTCGTGCTCGAACTGCTCCTGTCCGCTCCCGCGCGCGGACGCACCACCGCCTACCTGCGCACTCTCGGCCTCGGTGGGCGTGCCGCGGCCGCGCTGCAACTGCTGCAGCTCCTGCCCCTGGTGCTCGCGGCCGTCGTGGGCGGCGTCGCGCTCGGCCTCGTGCTGCCCGCGCTGCTCGGTCCCGCCCTCGACCTGCGGGAGTTCACCGGCGGGCCCACCGCGCCCGCCCTGCACGTCGACGCGCTGTTCACCGCGGCCCTGAGCGCGGGACTCTGTGTCCTGGTGGCCGCGGCGGTGGGCGTGGAGACCTGGCTCGGCCGGCGCCGGGGGCTCGGCGCCGTCCTACGACTCGGGAGAGCGGATGACTGAACTGGCCGAGCTGGAGGCGCGGGCGCGCGCCGCCGGGCGTACCGCCGCTGACGAGGGTCTTGTCGTCTGCGACAACCTCGTCCGCGTCTACCGCACCGAGGAGGTCGAGGTGCAGGCGCTCCAGGGCCTGGACCTGGTCGTCGCCGCCGGTGAGTGCGTGGCGCTGGTCGGCGCGTCGGGGTCGGGCAAGTCCACGCTCCTGGCGATCCTCTCCGGCCTCGACCTGCCCACCGCGGGGCGCGCGAAGGTCGCGGGCCACGATCTGCTCGCGATGGGGCGCCGCGAGCGCCTCGGCTACCGCAGGAGCACCGTGGGCTTCGTCTGGCAGCAGACCGGGCGCAATCTGCTGCCCTATCTGACCGCGCTGGAGAACGTGGCGCTGCCGATGAAGTACACGCGCGTGCCGCGCCGTACGCGTCGGGAGAGGGCCGCCGAACTGCTCGGCGTGCTCGGCGTCGCGCACTGCCGCGACCGGCGGCCGACCGAACTCTCCGGCGGCGAACAGCAGCGCGTGGCCGTCGCCGTCGCCACGGCCAACTCCCCGCGCGTCCTGCTCGCCGACGAGCCGACCGGCGAACTGGACACCGCCTCCGGAGAGGACGTCTTCGCCGCCCTGCGCCGCGCCAACGAGGAGCTCGGCGCGACCGTCCTGGTCGTCACCCATGACCCGCTCGTCTCCGAGCAGGTCCGTCGCACGGTCCGTATCCGTGACGGCCGTACGTCTACGGAGACGCTTCGCGAACACGGCGGCACGGGTGAGGAGTTCACGGTTCTGGACCGGGCGGGGCGGCTGCAGCTGCCGGGGGAGTACGTGGAGCGGTACGGCCTGCGGGGGCGGGTACGGCTGACGGCGGAGCCGGACCACGTGGGGGTGTGGCCGGACGGGCCCGGCACCGGACGAGGGGAGGTGCGGTGAGGGTGGCCGAGGCCATGGTCGTCGTAGAGGATCTGCACCGGACCTACGGCAGCGGTGCCGCCGCCGTGCACGCCCTGCGCGGCGTCTCCTTCGCGGTGCCGCGCGGGGAACTCGTCGCTCTCAAGGGCCGCTCGGGGTCCGGCAAGACCACGCTGCTCAACCTCGTCGGCGGGCTCGACGTCCCGGACCGGGGCAAGGTCACCGTGGACGGCGTGGGGCTCGTGGGTCTCGGGGAGAAGGGGCTGCTCGAACTGCGCAGGGACCGTCTGGGGTTCGTCTTCCAGTCCTTCGGACTCATCCCCATCCTCACCGCCGCCGAGAACGTCGGCGTCCCCCTGCGGCTCCGCAAGGCCGAGCCACGCGCGCGTGAGGAGCGGGTCGCCCTCCTCCTCGCTCTCGTCGGCCTCGCCGACCACGCGGGCCAGCGGCCCGGCGAGCTCTCCGGAGGGCAGCAGCAGCGCGTGGCCATCGCCCGCGCCCTCGCCAACAAGCCCGCCCTGCTGATCGCCGACGAACCCACCGGACAGCTCGACGCCGAGACCGGGCTCGCCGTCATGGAACTGCTGCGCGCGGTCGTCCGCAGCGAGGGCGTCACCGCCTTGGTGGCCACGCACGACGCCGCCCTGCTCGACCTGGCCGACCGGGTCCTGGAACTGCGCGACGGAGAAATCGTCGCGAACTGAACACGTGCGGCCCACCGACCGCACCGACCGGGGCGCGAGGCCGTCCGGCGGGCAAGGCATCAGGGTTGTGTCAAGGACCCCACCCCCGCACCCCCTCATCCGTAATGCCGGAATTGTTGGCCGTAAGGTCGACGCTGCGTACACAGCAGTTTCGGGAAGACAATGAGGCCATGGCACGCGGCAAGCTTCGGATCTACCTCGGTGCGGCACCGGGCGTCGGCAAGACGTACGCGATGCTCTCCGAGGCCCACCGCCGCATCGAGCGCGGCACCGACTGCGTGGTCGCCTTCGTGGAGCACCACGACCGGCCGCGCACCGAGGTGATGCTGCACGGCCTCGAACAGGTGCCCCGCAAGGAGCTGGAGTACCGCGGCACGGCCTTCACCGAGATGGACGTCGACGCCACCCTGGAGCGCGCCCCGGCCGTAGCCCTGGTCGACGAACTCGCCCACACGAACGTCCCCGGCTCGCGCAACGCCAAGCGCTGGCAGGACGTCGAGGAACTCCTCGCGGCCGGCATCGACGTCGTCTCGACGGTCAACATCCAGCACCTGGAGTCACTCGGCGACGTCGTCGAGTCGATCACCGGAGTGCGCCAGAAGGAGACCGTCCCGGACGAGGTGGTGCGCCGCGCCGACCAGATCGAACTGGTCGACATGTCGCCACAGGCGCTGCGCCGCCGCATGGCGCACGGCAACATCTACAAGCCCGACCGCATCGACGCGTCCCTCTCCAACTACTTCAGGCCCGGCAACCTCACGGCGCTGCGCGAGCTCGCGCTGCTCTGGGTCGCCGACCGCGTCGACGAATACCTCCAGCAGTACCGCGGCGAGCACAACATCCGCTCCACCTGGCAGGCCCGCGAGCGCATCGTCGTCGGCCTGACCGGCGGACCCGAGGGCCGCACGCTGATCAGACGCGCGTCCCGGATGGCCGCCAAGGGCTCGGGCAGCGAGATCCTCGCCGTCTACATAGCCCGCAGCGACGGCCTGACCGGCGCGTCCCCCAAGGAACTCGCCGTCCAGCGCACCCTCGTCGAAGACCTCGGCGGCACCTTCCACCACGTCATAGGCGACGACATACCGGCCGCGCTCCTCGACTTCGCACGCGGCGTCAACGCCACCCAGATCGTCCTCGGCTCCTCCCGCCGCAAGACCTGGCAGTACGTCTTCGGGCCCGGCGTCGGCGCCACCGTCGCCCGCGACTCGGGCCCCGACCTGGACGTGCACATCGTCACGCACGGCGAGGTCGCCAAGGGGCGCGGGCTACCCGTCGCGCGCGGGGCGCGCCTCGGCCGCTCCCGGGTCATCTGGGGCTGGCTGGTCGGCGTCGCGGGCCCCACGCTGCTCACGCTGCTGCTCACCCATGTCGACGCCGACCTCGGCCTCGCCAACGACATGCTGCTGTTCCTGACGCTCACCGTCGCCGCCGCGCTGGTCGGCGGGCTCTTCCCGGCGCTCGCCTCGGCGGCCGTCGGCTCGCTGCTCCTCAACTACTACTTCACGCCGCCGCTGCACCTCTGGACCGTCTCCAACAACAAGAACATCGTCGCCATCGCGGTGTTCGTCGGCGTCGCGGTGTCGGTGGCCTCCGTCGTGGACCTCGCGGCCCGGCGCACCCACCAGGCCGCCCGGCTGCGGGCCGAGGCGGAGATACTGTCCTTCCTCGCCGGCAGCGTGCTGCGCGGCGAGACCAGCCTGGAGGCCCTCCTGGAGCGGGTCCGCGAGACCTTCGCCATGGAGTCCGTGGCCCTCCTCGAACGCGCGGGCGACACCGACCCCTGGACCTGCGCGGGCAGCGTCGGCGACGGCCGCCCGCTGGAGCGCCCCGAGGACGCCGACGTCGACATGCCCGTCGGCGACCACATGGCGCTCGCCCTGTCGGGCCGGGTCCTGCCCGCCGCGGACCGCCGGGTCCTCGCCGCGTTCGCCGCGCAGGCCGCGGTCGTCCTGGATCGCCAGCGCCTGCAGTCCGAGGCCCACCAGGCTCGCACCCTCGCGGAGGGCAACCGCATCCGCACCGCCCTGCTCGCCGCCGTCAGCCACGACCTCCGCACGCCGCTCGCGGGCATCAAGGCAGCCGTCTCCTCCCTGCGCTCCGACGACGTCGAGTGGTCCGACGAGGACGAGGCCGAGCTCCTGGCGGGCATCGAGGAGGGCGCAGACCGGCTCGAACACCTCGTCGGGAACCTGCTCGACATGTCCCGGCTGCAGACCGGCACGGTCACCCCGCTGATCCGTGAGATCGACCTCGACGAGGTCGTCCCCATGGCCCTCGGCGGCGTACCCGACGGCAGCGCCGAGCTGGACATCCCCGAGACGCTGCCCATGGTCGCCGTCGACAAGGGCCTCCTGGAGCGGGCGGTCGCCAACATCGTCGAGAACGCCGTGAAGTACGCACCCGAGGGCGCGCCCGTGAAGGTCTCCGCGAGCGCCCTCGGCGAGCGCGTCGAGATCCGGGTCGTGGACCGCGGCCCCGGCGTCCCCGACAGCGCCAAGGACCGCATCTTTGCCCCCTTCCAGCGCTACGGTGACGCTCCACGGGGTGCCGGTGTGGGCCTCGGCCTCGCCGTCGCCCGCGGCTTCGTCGAGGCCATGGGCGGCACCCTCGCCGCCGAGGACACCCCAGGCGGCGGCCTCACGATGGTCCTCACCCTGCGGGCGGCCGCCGGCCGGCCGCCGGTCCGCCCCGAGCTCTCGTCCCGGGCCACCTCGTGACCCGGAACCGGAACCCGGACCCAGAACACAAGCCGTGCTCCAGAACCAGAAGCCGGAAAGGCAGGTACGCATGACCCGGGTGCTCGTGGTCGACGACGAGCCGCAGATCGTACGCGCCCTCGTGATCAACCTGAAGGCGCGCAAGTACGAGGTGGACTCGGCCCCCGACGGCGCCACGGCGCTGCAGGTCGCCGCGGCCCGCCACCCCGACGTGATCGTGCTCGACCTCGGTCTGCCCGACATGGACGGCGTGGAGGTCATCCGGGGCCTGCGCGGCTGGACGCGCGTCCCGATCCTGGTCCTCTCCGCGCGGCACAGCTCGGACGAGAAGGTCGAGGCGCTGGACGCCGGCGCCGACGACTACGTGACCAAGCCCTTCGGCATGGACGAACTCCTCGCCCGGCTGCGCGCCGCCGTCCGCAGGGCGGAGCCCACCGGCCCCGGCGACGACGACGTCCTGGTCGACACCGGCGACTTCTCCGTCGACCTGGCCGCCAAGAAGGTCAACCGCGGCGGACGCGACGTACGCCTCACCCCCACGGAGTGGCACCTCCTGGAGGTCCTGGTGCGCAACACCGGCCGCCTGGTCAGCCAGAAGCAGCTGCTCCAGGAGGTCTGGGGCCCCTCGTACGGCACGGAGACGAACTACCTCCGCGTCTACATGGCGCAGCTGCGCCGCAAGCTGGAGGCGGACCCGGCGCACCCGCGGCACTTCATCACGGAACCGGGAATGGGATACCGGTTCGAGAAGTGACCGGAATACCGGCGGCCCCGACACTGACCGGATTCCTCGCTTCAGCGGCCCCCGGAGCGGGTACTGAGCGGACATAAGCACAGATGAGCGCACCCCTGTCCCTGGTGTCGGCGCCCACCGGTACGCTTCTTGTATGAGTGCTGTTTCTGGTTCCGACAAGCCGGCGGGCCGTTTCCGGCGCATGCTCGACCGGCTCTCCTCCTCCCAGGAGGACCTGGAGTCGGAGGAGCTGCGGGAGGACGCCGAGACAGCGGGCTGCGTCCGTATCGGCGACTGCCAGGACCGCCAGATAGTCACCGTTACTGGTACCTTGCGCACGGTCACTCTGCGACCACGCGCCGGGGTTCCCGCCCTGGAGGCCGAGCTGTTCGACGGCTCGGCGGCGCTGGACGTGGTGTGGCTCGGCAGGCGCTCCATCGTCGGGATAGAACCGGGGCGCAGGCTGATCGCATCGGGCCGGATCTCGATGAGCCGCGGCCGCCGGGTGCTCTTCAACCCCAAGTACGAACTCAGACCCCTCGGACGGGAGTAACCGGTGACGTCCCTCGACAAGCCGACGGACCAAGGGAGCGCCGATCAGGACGCCGATTCCAGGGCCGTGACCGAGGCAGCGCTCTTCGAAGCCTTCGGCGGCGTGCGGGGCATGGTGGAGACGGTCGTTCCCGGCCTGCTCTTCGTGACCATCTTCACGATCAACAAGGACCTGCACATGTCGGCCATCGCGGCCCTCGCGGTGTCCCTGGTGCTCGTCGTGGTCCGCCTGGTCATGAAGGACACCGTCAAGCACGCCTTCAGCGGCGTCTTCGGTGTCGCCTTCGGTGTGGTCTTCGCGATGATGACCGGCAACGCCAAGGACTTCTACCTGCCCGGCATGCTCTACACCCTGGGCCTCTCCCTGGCGTACATGATCACGACCCTCGCGGGCGTTCCGCTGATCGGCCTCATCCTCGGCCCGGTCTTCAAGGAGAACCTCTCCTGGCGCACCCGCAACCCCGGCCGCAAGAAGGCGTACGCGAAGGCCAGTTGGGCCTGGGGCCTGATCCTGCTCGCCAAGTGCGCGATCCTCTTCCCGCTGTACTGGTGGGCGGACACCACGCAGTTCGGCTGGGTCCTGGTCGCCCTGAAGATCCCGCCGTTCCTGCTCGCCGTCTATCTGACCTGGGTGTTCCTCGCGAAGGCCCCGCCGCCGATCGACGTGTTCGCCGAGATGGAAGCGGCGGAGAAGGCGGAGGAGGAGCGCGAGCGGGAGCGCCGGAGCGCCTGAGGCTGCCCCGCAGGGGCGCTTCAGGAGCGCGAGGAACTGCGCGCCCAGCCCCAACGCACCCGCAGCAGACGTACGAGAGCGCGCCGTCAGCAGACGTACGAGAGGGGGGCGCCCGGAAATCACCGGGCGCCCCCCTCTGCGTACAGAGCCCAGAAGCTAGCTCTCCCGCCGCACCGACAGCAGATCCTCCAGCTGCTCCTCACGGGCCTGCGCCGCGACGAAGAGCAGCTCGTCCCCCGCTTCGAGGGAGTCGTCCGCGGTCGGCGCGAGGACGCGCGTACCGCGGATGATCGTGACCAGCGAGGTGTCCTCGGGCCACTGCACGTCGCCGACCTGCGTGCCCGCGAGGGCCGACTCGGGCGGCAGCGTCAGCTCCACCAGGTTCGCGTCGCCGTGGCTGAAGCGCAGCAGCCGGACGAGATCGCCGACGCTCACCGCCTCCTCGACGAGCGCGGACATCAGGCGCGGCGTGGAGACCGCGACGTCGACGCCCCAGGACTCGTTGAAGAGCCACTCGTTCTTCGGGTTGTTCACGCGGGCGACGACCCGCGGGACGCCGTACTCCGTCTTGGCGAGCAGCGAGACGACGAGGTTCACCTTGTCGTCGCCGGTCGCGGCGATCACGACGTTGCAGCGCTGGAGCGCCGCCTCGTCGAGCGAGGTGATCTCACAGGCGTCGGCGAGCAGCCACTCGGCCTGCGGGACGCGCTCCACCGAGATGGCGGTCGGCGCCTTGTCGATGAGCAGGATCTCGTGCCCGTTCTCCAGGAGCTCACCGGCGATGGAACGGCCCACCGCGCCTGCTCCGGCAATGGCGACCCTCATCAGTGACCGCCTTCCTCGGGGCCTTCGGCGAACGCCGCTTCGACCTTGTCGACCTGGTCGGTGCGCATCATGACGTGCACCAGGTCGCCTTCCTGCAACACCGTCTGCGAGGTCGGCAGGACCGCTTCGCCCAGCCGGGTGAGGAAGGCCACGCGGACGCCGGTCTCCTCCTGCAGCTGGCTGATCTTGTGCCCGATCCACGCCGCCGAGGCGTGCACCTCGGCGAGCTGCACGCCGCCGGTGGGGTCGCGCCAGAGCGGCTCGGCACCGGAGGGCAGCAGCCGGCGCAGCATCTGGTCGGCGGTCCACCGGACCGTGGCGACCGTCGGGATGCCGAGGCGCTGGTAGACCTCGGCGCGGCGCGGGTCGTAGATGCGGGCCGCGACGTTCTCGATGCCGAACATCTCGCGGGCCACGCGGGCGGCGATGATGTTCGAGTTGTCGCCGCTGGAGACGGCGGCGAAGGCGCCCGCCTCCTCGATGCCGGCCTCGCGCAGGGTGTCCTGGTCGAAACCGACGCCGGTGACGCGGCGGCCGCCGAACCCGGAGCCGAGGCGGCGGAAGGCGGTGGGGTCCTGGTCGACGACGGCGACCGTGTGCCCCTGTTGTTCCAGGTTCTGGGCGAGAGCGGACCCGACTCTCCCGCAGCCCATGATGACGATGTGCACCTGTCCTTTACCCCGCACTCCTGGTCATCCCGCTGACCTGCGAAAACATCGTGCTCACTCTTCTCTCTCACTCTGGTGGCAACCACGGGGCAACAGCGTGCGGCGTTGCCAAGAGACGAGCTTAAGCCTCAGTCGACGCTGCGCAGCAGCCCCTCGACCTTCTCCAGCCGGTGGCCGAGCTCGACGAGCTGGAGGCGGGTCGACTCCTGCTCGGACCTGGCCCGCTCGACGGCCTCACGGTACCCCTGCATGGCCTCGGCGTACTGCCGGTCGCGCTCGCGGTTGCGCTGCGTCTGGAAGTACGCGACGGCGACGATCGCGCCGGCGAGTATCAGGAAGAAAGCGACGGGAATGATCACGTCGTCCACTAGGGCGTCCCCTTTGCTGAGTGCTGTCCGTCATCGCCCGACCGGCCTGGCTGCCCCGACTGGTCGTGGCGGACGGCCGCGACGATCGTATCCACGTTCAACTGCACGTCGAACGGCGCCAGTTCGAAGTACTTGAGCGCCTTGCCGTCGTCGGAGAGCTCCAGGTGGCCGACGACGAGGCCGGCCTTCTCCATGCGTTCGAGGTGCATGTAGAGCAAGGGGCGGGACACCCCGAGCCGCCGGGCCAGCTCGCTGACGTACAGCCTGCCGGACGCGAGCTCGGTGATGATCCGGATGCGCTGTGCATGGCCGACCGCCGCGAGAAAAGCCAGCAGCTCCTCGCTGTCCATGGTCCGCCTTCGCGCTGCTCCGAAACCTGTCAGTCAAGGCTTACGTATGACGGGATCCGCTGTCAATCCGCGGCCCGCCGGCTCCTTCCCGCGCCCCCGGCGGCAGCCGCATGACAGTTGACGGCTCGCTCCGTCACCTGTCAGTGTCTTCTTACACGTGAAGCACATGAGGCACGTGAAGCATGCGTACATCCGTACATGGCACGGCAGGACGATGCCGAAAGGGCGGGGGACGGACATGAGAAAGCGATCGGTCACGGTGCGCGTGGCCCGGTGGAGCGCGCTGCACCCATGGCGGGCGATCGTCGGCTGGCTGGTCTTCGTGGCGCTCTGCCTCGGCGGCGGAATCGCCGCCGGGACGAACAGCGCGACCTCGGAGGACTTCCGCGTCGGCGAGGCGGGCCGGGCCGAGGCCCTGGCGACCGGGGGCGGCATCCCGCTCCGGTCCACGGAACACATACTGATCCGCGCCGCGGCGGGCTCCTGGGACAAGCCGGGGCCGCTGGACAGGGCGGCGGCCGACGCCGCCGTCAAGGACATCACCGACCGCATGCGGGCCCTGCCCGAGGTCGCCTCGGTCAAGGCCCCGGTCCCCTCCGCCGACGGACGCGTCCTGCGGGTCCCGGTGGAGCTGACCGGCTCCGAGCAGGACGACCAGGACCGCGTCCCGCCGCTTCAGGCCCAGACCGAGAAGGCCGCCGAGGCCCACCCGGACCTGCGGATCGAGGAGACCGGCGACGCCTCCGTGAGCAAGGGCGTCGACGGCCAGCGTGACAAGGACCTGAAGTTCTCCGAGGCGATCACCCTGCCGGTCACGCTGATCACGCTCGCCGTGGTCTTCGGCTCGGTCGTCATGGTCGGCGTACCGCTGCTGCTCGCCATCACCTCGATCATGGCGACGATGGGCCTCGCGATGGTGGCCTCGCACCTCCTGCCCGACACCGGCGTCGGGATGAGCATGATCCTGCTCATCGGCATGGCGGTCGGCGTCGACTACACGCTCTTCTACCTCAAGCGCGAACGCGAGGAGCGGGCTCGTGCGGGCGGCCGCCTCACCTCGGAAGCCCTGGTCGAGGCCGCCGCCGCGACGGCGGGCCGGGCGATCGTGGTCTCCGGGCTCGCGGTGATCGTCTCCACCACCGCGCTCTTCCTCGCCCGTGACGTCATCTTCGACTCACTCGCCACCGGCACCATCCTGGTCGTCGCCGTCGCCGTGGTCAGCTCCGTGACGGTCCTGCCGGCGCTCCTGGTCACGCTCGGCCGACGGACCGAGCGCCGCGCGGCCAAGCGCGCGGCGCGGGGGAAGCCGGTCCGGTCGCCCGGGTCGCACAGGTCGCACGGGTCGCACGGGTCGCAGGGATCGGACTTTTCGGACGGATCCGACGTGTCGTACGGATCGGATGTGTCGTACGGCGAGAAGAAGCCCGGCCGCGCCTGGAGCGCCCTGCTCGCCCCCGCCCGCAAGCGCCCCGCGCTCACCCTCTGCCTCTCCGTCCTCGTCATGCTGGGCCTGGCGGTGCCCGCCCTGGACATGAACCTCAAGAACCCCGCGCGGGACAGCTTCTCCCGCGAGATCCCGGCGATGCGGGGGTACGACACGCTGCTCGAAACCTTCCCCGAACAGCGCCTCCGCCACCTGGTCGTGGTGCGGGCCGAGGCCGCGCGGGCCGCCGACGTGAAGGCGGCCCTGGAAGAGCTGGACCGCAGGGCACAGGACGACCCGCTCTTCTCGCACCCCGCACGCACCCCGCTGCTCCGCACCTCCGAGGACCGGCGGACCACCACGCTGGAACTCAACGCTCCGCACCCGACGTACTCGAAGAAGGCCGAAGACTCGCTCGACCGCATCCGTCACGACCACCTCCCCGCGACCGTCGGCAGGCTGCCCGGCGTCGAGACGGCCGTCACCGGTGAGGTCGCGCGCGGCGTCGACTACGTAGGACACCAGAACGAGAAGCTGCCGCTCGTCCTCGGCTTCCTGCTCCTGATGACCTTCGTCATGACGGTCTTCGCGTTCCGCTCGGTCGTCCTCGGACTGCTCGGCGTCGTCCTCAATCTGCTCTCGGCCGCGTCGGCGCTCGGCATCCTCGTCCTCGTCTTCCAGGGCGAGTGGGCCGAGGAGCTGCTCTCCTTCATCTCGCTCGGCGGAATCTCCTCGCGCGTGCCGCTCTTCCTCTTCGTGATCCTCTTCGGGCTCTCGATGGACTACCAGGTCTTCGTGGTCAGCCGCATCCGCGAGGCCGCCCTGAACGGCGTCCCCACGCGGCAGGCGGTCATCGACGGCATCACCTCCTCCGCCAAGGTCGTCACCAGCGCGGCGATCGTCATGGTCACCGTCTTCGCGAGCTTCGTGATGCTGCACATCTTGGAGATGAAGCAGATGGGCCTCGTCCTCGCGGTGGCCGTCCTGCTCGACGCGTTTGTGATCCGCGTCATGATCCTGCCCGCCGCGCTTCTCCTGCTCGGCCGCGCCACGTGGTGGCCGTCCGGCGCGATCCGCCGCGCGGGGGCGCGGGCCGCGGGGCGCCGGGGGACGGGAGAGCAGGTCGCGGGGGAGCAGGTCGAGGGGGAGCGGGCCGTGGCGGAGCAGGTCGCGGGGGAGCGGCACACGGGGGCGGACCACGCCCGTCCGGAGGGGCGCAGGATCGCACAAGGCCGATAGTCGGAGCAGCTGGGGGTGGTGGGTGGGCGCGCCCCCATTCGAACGCTTACGATCCTCTCCGTGTCCAAACTGACCGACGTGCCCAAACGGATCCTCATCGGGCGCGCACTGCGCAGTGACCGGCTCGGAGAAACGCTCCTGCCGAAGCGCATCGCACTCCCCGTCTTCGCCTCCGACCCGCTCTCGTCTGTGGCGTACGCGCCGGGAGAGGTTCTTCTCGTCCTCTCCATCGCGGGTGTGTCGGCCTACCACTTCAGCCCGTGGATCGCCGTCGCGGTCGTCGTGCTGATGTTCACGGTGGTGGCGTCCTACAGACAGAACGTGCACGCGTACCCGAGCGGTGGTGGCGACTACGAGGTCGCCACCACCAACCTCGGCCCCCGCGCCGGACTCACCGTCGCGAGCGCCCTGCTCGTCGACTACGTCCTGACCGTGGCCGTGTCGATCTCCTCGGGCATCGAGAACCTCGGCTCGGCGGTCCCGTTCGTGGTCGAGCACAAGGTGCTCTGCGCGGTGGCCGTCATCGTCCTCCTCACCCTGATGAACCTGCGCGGCGTGAAGGAGTCCGGAAAGCTCTTCGCGATCCCGACGTACGTCTTCGTGGCCGGCGTCTTCCTCATGATCGCGTGGGGCGCCTTCCGGGGCATCGTCCTGGACGACACCATGAAGTCGCCGACCGCCGACTACGAGATCAAGCCCGAGCACCAGGGCCTCGCGGGCTTCGCGCTCGTCTTCCTGCTCCTGCGGGCCTTCTCCTCGGGCTGTGCGGCGCTGACCGGCGTCGAGGCGATCAGCAACGGCGTCCCGGCCTTCCGCAAGCCGAAGTCCAAGAACGCCGCGACGACCCTCGCGCTCATGGGCGGCCTGGCCGTCACGATGTTCTGCGGCATCATCGGCCTCGCCATGGCGACCAACGTCCACATGGCCGAGAAGCCGGCCCACGACCTGATCCACAACGGCGTGCCGGTCGGCAGCGACTACGTCCAGAACCCGGTGATCTCCCAGGTCGCCGAGGCCGTCTTCGGCCACGGCAGCCTGCTGTTCATGATCCTCGCCGCGGCCACCGCGCTGGTCCTCTTCCTCGCGGCCAACACCGCGTACAACGGCTTCCCGCTGCTCGGCTCGATCCTGGCGCAGGACCGCTACCTGCCGCGCCAGCTGCACACCCGCGGCGACCGCCTCGCGTTCTCCAACGGCATCGTGCTGCTCGCCGGCGCGGCCGCGCTCCTCGTGGTCGTCTACGGCGCGGACTCGACCCGCCTGATCCAGCTCTACATCGTCGGCGTCTTCGTCTCCTTCACGCTCAGCCAGATCGGCATGGTCCGGCACTGGAACCGCCACCTGGCCACCGAGAAGGACCAGAACAAGCGCCGCCGCATGGTCCGCTCGCGCGCGATCAACACGTTCGGCGCGTTCTTCACGGGCCTCGTCCTGGTCGTCGTCCTGGTCACCAAGTTCACGCACGGCGCCTGGGTCGCCCTGCTCGGCATGTGCATCTTCTACGCGACGATGACGGCGATCCGCCGCCACTACGACCGCGTGGCCGAGGAGATCGCGGCCCCGGAGACGCCGGGCGACGACAGCGTGCGCCCCTCCCGGGTCCACTCGATCGTCCTGGTCTCCAAGATCCACCGCCCGACGCTGCGCGCGCTGGCCTACGCGAAGCTGATGCGCTCCAACACGCTGGAGGCGCTCAGCATCAACGTCGACCCGGTGGAGACCAAGGCCCTCAAGGAGGAGTGGGAGCGCCGCGGCATCACGGTCCCCCTGAAGGTCCTCGACTCGCCGTACCGCGAGATCACCCGCCCGATCATCGAGTACGTGAAGAACCTGCGCAGGGAGAGCCCGCGCGACGTGGTCAGCGTGATCATCCCCGAGTACGTGGTGGGCCACTGGTACGAGCACCTGCTCCACAACCAGAGCGCACTCCGCCTCAAGGGCCGCCTGCTCTTCACGCCGGGCGTCATGGTGACCTCCGTCCCCTACCAGCTGGACTCCTCGGAGGCCGCGAAGAAGCGGGCCCGCAGGCGTTCGGAGTGGAACGCGCCGGGAGCGGTGCGGCGGGGCCCGGTGGAGAAGCCGAAGCGCGTGAAGGAGCCGAGCAAGAAGGCCTGACGCGGTCGGACCACACTGCACGCCTGGTACGGCGCGCTCCTCCTGGTAAGGCGGCCGGACGACACCCACGTAGACTGGTGGGCTGTGGTCCGGCCGTCTGCGGTCCGGCCGTTCCCCGCCCTCTTTCCCCCTTACGTTGTGGAGTCACCCCGCCATGCAGGCAGAACCGAAGAAAACGCAGGCGGGGGACTCGTCGGCAGCGTCGGCCTCACTGGTCGGCAAGGAGTACGAGGTCGAGATCGGCCCCGTCGCGCACGGCGGCCACTGCATCGCCCGCACGGACGAGGGCCAAGTGCTCTTCGTACGGCACGCGCTGCCCGGCGAGAAGGTCGTCGCACGCGTGACCGAGGGCGAGGAGGGCGCACGCTTCATCCGGGCCGACGCGGTGGAGATCCTGACGCCCTCCAAGGACCGCGTGGAGGCCCCCTGCCCCTACGCGGGCCCGGGCCGCTGCGGCGGCTGCGACTGGCAGCACGCGAAGCCGGGCGCGCAGCGCCGCCTCAAGGGCGAGGTCATCGCCGAGCAGCTGAAGCGGCTCGCGGGCCTGACTCCGGAGGAGGCGGGCTGGGACGGCACGGTCATGCCCGCGGAGGGCGACAAGCTCCCGCCTGGCGAGGTCCCGTCCTGGCGCACGCGCGTCCAGTACGCGGTGGACGCCTCGACCGGCAAGGCGGGGCTGCGCCGCCACCGCTCGCACGAGGTCGAGCCGATCGAGCACTGCATGATCGCGGCGGAAGGCGTCTCCGAACTCGGCATCGAACAGCGCGACTGGTCGGGCATGGCATCGGTCGAGGCGATCGCGGCGACGGGCTCCCAGGACCGCCAGGTGATCCTGACCCCGCGCCCCGGCGCCCGCCTCCCCATCGTCGAACTGGACAAGCCGGTCTCGGTGATGCGCGTGGGCGAGAAGGACGGCGGGGTCCACCGGGTCCACGGCCGCCCCTTCGTCCGCGAGCGGGCCGACGGCCGCACGTACCGGGTCGGCAGCGGCGGCTTCTGGCAGGTCCACCCGAAGGCGGCCGAGACCCTCATGCTGGCCGTCATGCAGGGCCTCACGCCCCGCAAGGGCGAGTCGGCCCTCGACCTCTACTGCGGCGTCGGCCTCTTCGCGGGCGCGCTGGCCGACCGCGTCGGCGAGAAGGGCGCGGTGCTCGGCATCGAGTCCAGCAAGCGCGCGGTGGAGGACGCCCGCCACAACCTCGCGTCGTTCGACCGCGTCCGCATCGAACAGGGCAAGGTCGAGTCGGTCCTCCCGCGCACGGGCATCACCGAGGTCGACCTCATCGTCCTGGACCCGCCCCGCGCAGGCGCCGGCAAGCAGACGGTCCGCCGACTGGCGGGTCTTGGCGCACGACGCATCGCTTACGTGGCCTGCGATCCGGCCGCGCTGGCGCGGGACCTCGGGTATTTCCAGGAGGGCGGGTATCGGGTGCGGACGTTGAGGGCGTTTGATTTGTTTCCTATGACGCATCATGTGGAGTGTGTGGCGATTTTGGAGCCTGCTGCGAAGGCCGTCTGACCCGTAGGTAAGGCGTCACTCGCCCAGTTGCGAGGCCCGTGAGGCGGCTGGCGCGCCCGCGTCACCAAACGGTCGAGAACCGGTTCGGTTCTGCCAGGACGGCGTGTGCGCCGTCGAAGTCGGCCAGCCTCGCCGAGAGGGTGGCCACGGCCAGCCGCTGGGGGAGCGCTGCCGAGAACTTCAGGCCACGCACTGCCCGCTGGTCGACTTCGGGCATGACCAGTGCCGGACCGGCCCGTACGACGTCCAGCGCGGCGCGCCACATGCCGGGGCTCAGATCCTCTCGTAGCCGTAGGTAGGAATCTGTCGGCCGCTGAACGGGATCGGCGATGGACGACAGCGTCGCGCCCAGCGTCGCATTGGCCCGATAGCCCGCCCACGTCCACCAACGGACGTCGTTTCCGCGCCGCGCGACCAGCGTCCCGCCGGGGTGGACGAGGTGCGGGGCGTCGTCGTCGCGCCACTCCTGAAGGCAGACCTCGGCTCGCTGGGTGAGCGAGACCTGGGGGTCGGCACCCAGAAGGACATCCCGCATGGCTCGCGTCAACTCGTACGAGAGCCCGACGAGCATGCCTCCGGACCACTTGGCGATCCCGCCGCCGTCGACCGGCTCGACGAACACCCGCTTGCGCCCCCAGTCGATGAACGTCACCTGCCAGCTGCGACCCGCCAGCAGCAGTCGTCGCGGGCCCGGGCGTTCCTCCGTGAGTAGGGACGGATCCATCCGGCCGATTTCGGCGCGACCGGACAGGACAGTGAATTGCGGTGGCGCGGTGAACGACGCCGTCAGCTCGATGAAGTGGCGTCGTCCGAAACGCCGTTCGGCTTCCAGGCCGATGAACAGCATGCCGTCGTCGGTGTCAAGGAAGCCTTCCTCCGTCAGGTGACGCAGGATGGGAGCGGCGGAACGGTCGAAGGGGGCCAGACCGTTCCACTGCTCGGGCCACGTCTGATCGCCCAGCTTGTGTTCCTGGAGCGTGGCGGCGAGCAGTTGTTGTGCGACGAGATGGCGCGGCGCGGGCGGTGCGACAACCGGCTCCACCCAACCGCGGCCCCATAGGAGCAGCAACGCCGCGGCCTGCAGCAGAGTGTCCTTGCGGGTGGCCAGGAACAGGCAATTGCGGGTGTGGCCCTCACGGCGGCCCGTACGCCCGACACGCTGAAGGAACGAGGCGACTGTGCTGGGCGAGTCAATCTGGACGACTCGGTCGAGGTCACCGACGTCGATGCCCAGTTCCAGGGTGGACGTGGCCACGATGACACAGTCGCGAGCCTCGGCGAACGCCTTCTCGGATCGGGCGCGTTCGTCGGCCGAGAGGGAGGCGTGAGACAGGAAGACCGTGACGTCACGCGCCCGGAGCGCCGCACCCAGCTCCTCGACGTGCCGTCGCGACTCACAGAAGACCAGCCGCTTTTCGCCCCTGTGCAGTGCCGCGATGACCTTTGCCGCATTGGACAGCGATCCCACGTAGTCGAGTGTGATTTCGCCGGGTGGAGGCCCGGTCGCGTCGCCCGCCGGCACCTGCGTGGACGTCACGACCGAGGGTGCCGTGAGCTCCGGGCCGATGACCCGCCCCGCCCGCCGACCGGCACCGGACCCTTGTAGCCAGGTGAGCAGTTGGCGAGGATTACCGACGGTTGCCGACAATCCGATCCGCTGAATCGGATGCCTGGTGACCCGTTGGAGGCGTTCGAGGACCGCCAGGAGATGCCATCCCCGGTCGTCGCCCGCGAACGCGTGTACCTCGTCGACAACGACGGACCGGACACCCCCCAGCAGGTGTGCGTGATCCGTCTTCACCCCGATCAGCATGGCTTCCAGCGACTCGGGCGTCGTCAGCAGGATGTCGGGCTTGTCCGTGCGAATGCGCTGACGCTGCGACTCCTGCGTGTCCCCGTGCCACAGAGCCGCGCGCCGTCCGAGCCATTGCGCGTAACCGTCGACGCGTGTGACCAGGTTGTTGAGGAGCGCCTTGAGCGGGCAGAGGTAGAGAACCGAGGTGCCGGTCCAGCCCTGTGCCGACATGGCAGACAGGATCGGCAGACAAGCTGCCTCGGTCTTGCCGCCGGCGGTGGGTGCGAGGAGCACGGTGTCTTCGCCGTCCATCACCGGATTGATCGCGGCCCGCTGCAGGGGCCGCAGGTCCGGCCAGCCGAGCGTGTTGACCACGTGGTGCAGGATGACGGGGTCGAGCCGGTCGACAGGGTCCGCGGCCGACGTCATCACAGTTCCAGGTCGATGTCGTCGGCCGTCGGAGGCCCGGCCGAGTTCCGCTCCACTTCGGTGAGTTCACTGCCGTCGACCGTGAGCCGGTAGTGCTGCCGTGGGTCGAAGTCCGGAAACTGGTCGATGCGGTCGAGGACGTCGCCGACCAGCTTCTTGAGGAAGAGCCGGGGCGCGACCCCCACCTTGCCGCCGAGGGCCCCGCCCACCGCACGGGCGAGATCGGCGACATACGCGTCGTCCGCCAGGCTTTTGATCCGGTCGGGCGAGTCCGCTCCGGACGCGTAGAGATCCCGGATGGTTGTCCCGAGGCCGGTCAGCGACTCCAGGGTGAATCCGGACAGGCGCAGTTGGACCGCCCGCGGGTTGTCGAAGCGAGGATCGGACGTGAAATCGGTGGCGAGCCGTTGGGCGAGCGGCGGGAGTCGCTGGACACCCTGCTGGCCGTCGTAGAAGGCGGGTGTGCCGGTGATGACCAGATAGAGGCCGGGAAACCGCCCCGAGTGGACTTCGTCGATCAACTGACGCAGAGCGTTGAGTGCCTTGTCCCGTGCGTCCGAGCGCACTCTCTGGAGGGTTTCCACCTCGTCCAGTACGACGAAAAGTCCCCGGTGGCCGGAATCCCGCAGGACGGTGAGCAACCCCTGAAGAAAGCCCAGGGCTCCGAAGTGGTCGAGGTCGCCACGTACCCCCGCGGAACGGCGTGCCGCAGCCGCCACATGGGGCTGGCCGCCGAGCCAGGCGAGGATGGCCGCTGCCGTCGCCTCGTTGCCCTTGGCGAGCGTGGTCCGGTAGCCGCGCAGTGCTGTCGCGAAGGACGGGGCGTGCCGGGAGACCTCGGTCAGCCGGGCGGTCAGTAACTCCTCCACCGCGCCGCTCAGATCGTCCTCGTCGGCGCCGGCCGCGAGAGCATCCTCCTCCAGGGCGTAGAACCAGGCGTCCACCACGGGCCGCAGGGCACTTGGCGGGAAGCTCGGGGTGGACAGCCGCTCGGTGAGGCGCCGGTAGACGGTCTCCAGCTTGTGCAGCGGAGTTTCCGTCTCCGAGACCTGGATCTCGGCAACGGCGAAGTTGCGCTGCTTGGCGCGCTCTCCGAGCCACCGGGTGAAGAACGTCTTACCGGAACCGTACTCACCTCGCACCGCCTTGAAGACCGAGGCGCCCGAGGCGACCGCGTCGAGTTCCACATCGAGCGCGGACTCGAAACGGTCGAGACCGGTGGCAAGAAGATCCAGGCCGCTCTCGGGCACCGCACCGCGCCGGAGCGCGTCGAGGGCGGTACGTCGCCGGGCAGCAGATACAGGAGAAGAGCGGGGGTCGATCACTCGCTCATTGTCCCATCTGCGCACGGCGGAGGACCGGCCTCCGGCCCTCCGCCGAGGTCACCTGCGACGGTGGCTGCCGTATCCGAGGTTGGCCGTGAGGTAGGAGACGAATTCACTGCTCTTAGCGGTCTTGTCGGCCCCTGACCGGTTCTCCCGCTGAAAGTTCTCGAACTGCTCCTGAAGCGATGCCCACAACCACTCAAGGCGCGCCGCGCTCGGGAAGACGTCTTCCCGAGCGGCGTTGTCCAGGGTCTCCGGCTTGCTGAACACGCGGCCTATGAGGTCGACGGCACCGAGCATGGCGAGGTGGAAGTGGAGGTTTGTATGCAGTGAGCGGGAGTTGGGATCCGACGTCGACTGCAGGAACTCGTCCACCTGACGTTGCGCCTTGGCCAGCCACAGATAGACGGGGAGTTCTGTCCTCGCCGAGAAGACCCGCCTGTAGTCGGTGTCGGACTTCAGCAGACTCGAGGGGCGGGCGCGGGCGTAGTCGGGTTGGCCAAGGGCCATGGCCATCACGGACTGTGCCAACAGGGGAATGCTGACGATACGGTCGGCCGGCTTTCCCTGGTTCCGGTAGAAGTTCTTGCGCCGGTCGTAGAACCAGTCGTGTTCCAAGAAATACGACTCGATCTGCCGTTGAATGTCGTCCGTGGCCCGGAGAGAGGCGACGGGCACGCTCGTCTGGCGGTTGGTGGCGCGGATGACGGAGTCCCTGGCGGCCTGGTCCACGGTGACGAGAATGCGCACCTGCACGAGCCTGTCGAAGACAGGGTCGGCCGGGTCGGTCAAGTAGAGGTCGTACAGCGTTTCGTGGAGCGTGTACGACGTCTGAAGACCGTTGACTATCTGTACGTCGGAGAGGCTGAGCCGCTTTCCGACGGAGGTCGCCTGCGAGCACACGATGGTGATGCCGTTGTTGAGCCACCAGAACTCGGGCGCCTCAGGGTTCTGGAGGGAAGCCGTGATTTCCCGGTTCACCTCGACGTTGCCCTGATAGTCACGGACGTTCCAGTCGAAGATGTGGGACTTGATCGCCCCGCTCTCGTGGCTGAGGAAATCGAGGTACTCACCCAGGCCGACGAGTGCGATGTGGCTGGTGCCGTGGGTGATGCTCTCCCTGTAGGGCAGTTCCAGGGTGTACGAGGGGAGTGTGCTGGCACGCTGCCAGAGTTCCGAGGGGCCGAGGAACTCGACCTCGCCGGTGGAGATGGCGAAGGCTTTGGTGAACTGCGTCTCCAGGATCTTGGCCTTCGCCTGGACCTTGGGGTGCACCTCGCTCGCTTCGCCGCGCGTCACGTAGGAGAACTTGATGAGTACGGTCGGATGGCGGGTTAGGAGCCGCGTCAACGCCGTTCTGAAGAGCCTGAAGCGGGCGAGGAGATCGGCGGTGTACAACACCCCGACGGTCTCGTCGTCGACCTCCATGTTCAGCAGGTTCGCGCAGGTGGAAGCCACCTTGTCCAGAGCTGTTTCGGAGAAACCGGCACTGGTCTTGGCCTGGATGAGCCAGAGGGTCAGCTGGCTTCCCTGCTCCACGTTCGAGACAGCGGAGTGCTGCTGAAAGATCTCGCTGTCCTCGTGGAGGAGCCGGCCGCCGAGAAAGACGTAGGCCCCGTCGATGCCGCCGTCGTTGGCGCCTCCGATCACGCCGGCCTCGATCTCCTCCTCCGAGAGGTCGAAGCCGTGCAGCGCGTGCTCGCTGGCGAACCTCTCGAAGGCCGCGTCGAACGAGAGAGGGACGGAGCGAGTGGTGCGGCGCTCCTCGATCATTTGGTTGATCAATACGCGGTCGTTGGCGCTCATGGCTCCTGGCTCATCGGTGGTGGTGTGGCGGCATGGGGAGTTTCAGTCCAGGTCGAACTGCATGCGGAGCAGGGAGACATCGAGGCGAACGGTCCGTCCGTCCGGCAGCGTTTCCAGGACTTGCACGCCGTCATAATTGAGGAGTTGGCGCAGGATCGCGGCAAACCCGTCTGCTCGGGTCACCGGGTAGGACACGCGCTGCGCCAGCGCGGACACCGGCAGCGTTCCCCCGGCATCGAGCAGGGCCCGAATCGCCCCTTCGACCTTGTCCATGGGTGGCTTGCGGGCGAGCAGGCCGATCTGTCCCTGGAACGCTTCTGAAGCGAACAGGGCCGGGACAAGGACGTCGTCGTGACCGACGAAGGCGGTGGTCACCAGTGTCTCCGCGGCATCGGGCGACGGGATCACCGCGACCTCGAACAACGAGTCGTGTGTACTCGCCACTTGGGCCTGAGCCTGTGCCTGGGCCTTCGTCGGCTTCTGTCGCGTCTGCCGCTTTGCCGTAGCCGTAGGGGCGGGCAGGGCGGCGACGGGGACAGCTGGAGGAGCGGACTCCTCCAGCAGCCACCAGACCGGTCGCTGATCCGCCAGCTCCCGCCAGGCCGGAGGAGGGGCCGCGCCGAACGGCAGGAAGGCCAGCACAGGAATCGTGAACTCGGCGAGGGACGCCCCACCGTGGTATCCGGCCTTGCGCGCTGTGTACCGCGAGTCCGCGTCCCACAGCGCGACGATCGATCCCCCGGGTTCGGGCGCGACGACCCGGGTGCCGTGCAGCGCGACCTCGGTCGCGCCCACCTCGCTGCCCGGAGCCCGGTGCCGGGCGGAGAGCGGCGAGTCGACGTCGACTTTCACTCCGTGCCGGTCCACGACATGCCCGTGGTCGCTGGTGATCACCACCGCCATCCCCTGCGAGGCAGCGATCCGCAGCAGATCCGTAAGGCCCGGGATGTGCCCGGCCTGCCAGGCGCCGTCGCCCAGCTTCTGCTCCTTGGCGAGCCGGTCGTCAATCGCGTTGAGGACCACGGCCACATGCGTGCGCCCGTCCATGAGCGCTTCGGTGAGGGCTCCCCCGAATGTGTCTCCCGCGCTGTCGGCCCGCAGGTCGTCCTTGTGGAAGACGGCGGCCTGCGCACCGTTCCAGAGCGGAAGGGCGGGAAAGAGCTGGGCCTCGTCCTTCTGCGTTCCCTGCGTCAGTCTGCCCGCGAACAGCGAAGTACGGGATACGGAGGTGAGAGTGGGAAGAGCCGCCGCCATGGCGCGGCGAAGCGGAGCCCCCTGAGCAGCCACCGGATCGAACTCTGCCCAGGTGGCGCGCAGCTCCTCGCCCAGTTCGGTGGCGATGGCCGCGCTCATCCCATCCAGGACGATCAGCAGCACGCGCCGGTCGGACGCACCGCGGACCACGGGCTTCACCACCCGGTCCAGGAACGTCTCCACCGTAAGCATTCCGCCGGGATCGGAGCCGGCCGCGGTCCAGGTCGCCAGGACGGGCGCGAAACCACGGTCGATCTCGTGGCGCCGCTCGCGCACACGCACGGCCAGTGAGTCGTACGCGGTTCTCAGCCGGTCGTCGGAGTCACCTCCGGCCTCGATGTGCTCAAGGGCGCGATCCACCCAAGCGGTCTCTTTGAGGTGGCGCTCGATGGCTCCGCCCACGTGGGACGCCTCGGTCTGTGGCTCGGTGGCCAGCCATCGGACGAGCCGTTGGGCCATCCGGGTCCGCTCGATCCGTGAGCGAACCTCTGGCCCCTGTGCAAGCTGGTGTCTGCTCAGGGAACGCACGGCGGCATCGAGCGGTCCCGGCACACCGGCCGTCAGAGCGTCTCCGACGGCTGTGAACCTGGCGTCCAGGCCTGCCGACAGGATGGGACTGGTCCTGGCGGCGGCTTCCGCGCCGAACTGGCGCACCAGTGCCGAGGCGCGCTCCAGCACCGTATCGCTGGTCCTGCGGGCCTCGCGGGTCGTCTCCGAACCTGCCGCACGGTCCCTGGCGGCTGCGGCGAGCAGCGTGCCCACGTAATCCTCCGAGGCCCGGCCGAAGGCGGTTGCCATGGCGTCCAGCTGCTCTCCCTGGGCTGAAGGACGCTCTCCGAACCAGCGCTCCGCGCGACCGCGCGCCGTGTAGACGGCAGCATCCGGCTCGCCATGGCACCACAGTGCGGCGCAGACGAGTCCGAAGGCCACCGCGTCAGGACCGTGCTCGGCCTCGACGAGGTCCAGAAGTGCCCGCCCCGCGAGTCCGGCTCGGTCGTCCTCGCCCAGGAACTGCGCCAGGCCGCCGCGCTCGGGGCCGCGGAGCGCCAGGAAGTGCTCCGGACGCCCCGGAAGCAGGGACCATTCCAACAGCGCGTGGGTGTCCAGGCGGTCGGCGGACGTGGTGTGGTCCTGACGTGCGGCCTCGTCCTCGTAACTGCCCAGCCTCAGGCGGCGCAGCGCCAGCGCGGACAAGGCCGTGCCGCGCGACAGGATGCCGCCTCCCAGCCGGGGCCAGCCGCCCCTCGGCGGCGCGGCGTCGAGGAGGGCCTCCGCAGCCCACTTGTCGTCCCTGAGGCGCTGGTCGACCTGATGTGCTCCGAAGGCGTCCCGCACCACGTCCCAGCTGTCCACCGTGTCGATGCGCTTCTTGTGGGCGCGGGCCAGGATGGCGGGGTCGAGTTCGTTCTGTTCGCGGTCGGTCAGGACTACGAGCAGGGCGGGGCCGGACGCCGTGTCCGGTAGATGGGCGAGCAGCAGTTCGTGCACGGCAAGCGGGGAGGGCGCCGCCACGATCCGTGCCGAAAGGCCGTCGCCCCAGACGTGCTCGGCGGGCCCCTCCCACTGCGGTGCGGAGCGGAGCAGCACCGCCCGTCGCCGGCCCAGGCCAGTCAGGGCGTCTGCGAGGGAAGTCTGGGTCGCCAGGTACTGGGTGATCGTCGCGAGGTTCAGTCGCACGGCCACCCTGCTGGGCGTGGCCGTGCTCATCCCTCGACGGCCTTCCAAGTGATCTCGACCTCAACGCCGGGTTCGCGTGCGGCCAACTCGGCTATCTCGGCGTGGAGCTCGGCCACCGCCCTGGAGGCGGTCGTCCGTCCGCCCCCTGAGCGCTTCACGCGTCCCGTAGCCGACGTGTCTGTGCCCGATCGCTGCGTGGGGATCGGCGGATGACTCGTGTGCGTGTCGAGGCGTACGTCACCGGGGCTCGGTACCGGGGGAGCGGGCACCGGAGCCGTCGTCGCCCGGTTGCGCTTCACCAGCGCGAGGACCTCGCGCTGCGTCCTGGCCAGGGCATCCTTCAGGTCGTTGGTCCGCTGGTCGCTCTGCGCGGCGTTGCGCAGGGACTCAAGGAGCGCTTCCCCCTCCGGACCTTCCGAGGTGGCCAGGTCGAGCGTGGTCCAGGATGCCGAGTTCAGTGCTTGCGCCACCCCACGGGCCTGCGTGATGGAGGTCCCGAACCGGTCGGCGCCGACCGAACCGAAGTCGAAGGCAGCCAGGGCCTCGACGGTTTTCCGGGCGCCTGCAGCGCCCTGACCGGCCGAACGCGTCAGCCCTTGGAGGAGTTCGACGGCCCGCCGAGCGAGGGCGAGGCGTCCGCCCTCGGCGGTCTCGTCGAGCTGGAGAAAGCCGGCGTGCCGCTCCAGCTGGGTCACCAGCTCACGGGCCGCCTCGAGGTGGGCGCCCGCCTGCTGGGCGATCTGCCGGGCGAGCTGGTTGACCATGCGCCCGCGTCGCAGCGTGGGAGCAGGATCGCCGAAAACCGTGGAGAAACGCTCGCGAGCGGCAGACCAGTCCTCCTCGGACGGCAGCGGCTGGCTGCGCAGCGCGTCATGGTCCTTGATCTCGTTCAGTTGGGGCGCCGGGTCGAGCGGGGTGCCCGCGCGAACCCACACCCGGTCGTCCATCTCGGCGAACGAGGCCACGACAAGGCGGGCGAGGAAGACCGGCAGACCGCGCGGTGTCGGCCGGTCCGTCCAGTCGGTGAGGGTGATCAGGCTGAGGTCTCCGGTCACGCCCTGCCCCCTGGCGAGTTGCCGGAAGTGATCGGCCCAGTACTCCGACACCTCGAAGTACGCCTCCTTCTGCTGCCCGAGGCGCAGCGGAGCAGCTACGCGGCGCATCAGGCTCCGGTCGGAGGCGGGGACTTCGACGCGTCCGTCGCGGGCCTCGGCTGCGGCTTGTACGTGCGTAAAGACCTTCTTGGCGTCGGCAGGCCTGACGACGGTTCCGGTGCCTTCGGGATCGAGGTCCGGGTGGTCCGGGTACTGGCTCGCGAGCAGCTTGCCGGCGATGTGCCGGATGCCGTCCCGCAGCGACTGGCCGAAGGACAACGTCAGTCCTTCGACCTCGCGGAGGGACTGCAGATGGTCGCCGAAGCCGAGTTCCACATCGGTGGCCTTCTTGTCGGCGAGGCCGTATGCCTGCTTGAAGGCCGCCTTGACGTTCTTGAGCAGTGACTCCCGCTGGGTCTCCAGGAGCCCCTTCGCGCGAGCGCGGTTGTCGGGGCTCAGGTGGCTCGCGTACTGGCCGTCGAACCGCTGACTGTCGGACAGGGCCTTGTCGATGACGACGAGGCGGCGGAAGTCGGCGTACCGTTGGCTGGAGAGGTGGGTGGGCAGCCAGGCGACGCTGCGGGACGGCTCGCCCTGCCGCTCACGCAGCCGCTGCATCCGGATGGCGTCCTCGCGAGGGCCCCACTCGCTCTCGTCGAAGGGCAGGTCGATCACGAGCCGCCAGTGCCCGTCCTGCTGAGGCATGAGGTCGTGGTCCGGCAGCTCGTCCACATCGGCGACATTGCCGAACACCACCTCGACGCTGCGCTCCGTGCCCCGCCACGCGAAGTGCAGCTCATTGATCAACTGGTCCTGATCGACGCAGAGTTCCTCGACGAGGAGGCGCTTGGCGAGGGCCTCGCGGTTGCCGGGATTGTCGTTGACGTTGGCATTGGCGATCACCGAGTCGACGTCGACGCCGGACAGTTCGAGTCGCACACCCGGGTTGGCCTCGGTGCCGGTCTCTTTGATCTCGGGGAAGCGGCCCGCCCACTCGGCCACCTTGTTCTTCAGGATGCCGTACTCGCGGCCGGGGATCGGGGCGGTCACCGAGCCGTAGTTGAGCGCGGAGAGGCGCCGGATGGTCAGATCGGACAGGGCCGGGACGCTCGGGGCTAGCGCGGAGAGCAGGAGCGTGCCGATGATGCGGTTGTCACCGATGAACTGCTTGATACGGGTGAGCAGGTCCGGGTCGGTGATGCTGTCGGGCCGATTGGCGTACTGCTCGATGACCTCCTCCGACACGTTGTGCGTGAGGATGAGGTAGGGCCGCAGCTTCGTCCGGTACAGCTTGTCGGCTGCCTCGAAGACCACCTTCAGGCTGTCGGTGAACGGCTTGTCGCCGCCCGCCGTGATCAGCGGGTAGAGATCGCCGACCGGGATCAGGTCGCCGAGCCGTAACTCGGCCCGGTGCTCGGCAAGCAACTGTCCCATGAGCTTCATGCCGGTCCGGTTGCGCTGGAGCGCGGACGACACGTGCACGAGGGTGTCCATGAAGGCGGGCGAGAAGGGGTACGTCAGCCGGAAGCTCTCCTCGTCCGCGCCGACGCCGTCCGCCCCACGATCGGAGCCCAGGAGGGTGTCCCACACCTCTTGGCGGATCCTGCGGGTCTTCTCGAACTCCGCGTTCACGAGGGCGGCGGCTTCGTCGTCCTTGGGCTTGAGCAGCCGGGCGTGCGCGACCTGCGGAAGGTTGCGGTCCTCGAGCGTGATCTTGTCGAACCGCCCCGAGGCAAGGTTGAGCGTGTCCTGGATGGACGCCTCGGCCGCCCCCGACACCTCCTCGCCGACCAGCTCACGAAGGTCGCGCTGACGGGCGATGAACGAGATCACCGGCACGGCACGGCGGGCGTCGCCGCCCTCCACGAAGTTGGTGATCTTGCCGGCTTCCCGGGCCACGAACTTCTGGTCGTGGATGAGGGTCGCGAGCCACAGGATCAGCTCGTCCATGAAGAGGATCAGCCCGTCGTAACCGAGCGCCTTGGCGTGTTCGGCGATCACGGACAGGCCGGCGTCGAGTGAGACGAAGCCGTGCTCGTCCTCGACGGCGTTCTTCGCGAAGCCGGGCAGCAGGTGTGTACTCGCGTCCTGGACGAGGCGCGCCCGCAGCTCGGCGGGTGTCGACGGGCTGACCAGGTTGAGAGCCTGGCCGCCCTCGCGGATCTCCTCGGCGGCGAGGGCGGTGTCGAGCAACTGAGGCGTCCAGCCGAAGGCCTCGCCCCACTCGTCCTCTTCCTCCGCGCCGTCGCCGCCGTCCGCCGAGGTGAGGCCGCCGATCACCGCCTGGTCGCCCATGCGGGACCGCATCGCGCGGATGTCATCGAAGAGGGCGTCCGTCCGGTACACCTGCGGTGTCGGAGCCTCGGGATGCAGCTTCTTGACATGACTTACGTATCCACCGAGGATCCGCTGCTCCAGGGCCTTGGCCCCGAGCATGTGGTACGGCACGAGCAGGAATCGCTTTCCCTCCGTGCCGAGCCAGTCGTGCTTGGTGAGAACCGGGTCCAGGTCGGTCCGGGCGCGTGCCGCCGGGGCCCCGCTGAGCAGTGCGTGGAGCACCGCCATGAAGTGCGACTTACCGGAACCGAATGACCCATGGAGGTAGGCCGCCTTCGACGTGTGTCCGTCGAGAGCGGCCCGGATGAGACCGAGTGCCTCGTCGAAGTTCTCCAGCAGCCGCTCCGTGACCACGTAATCTCGGAGAGCGCGCTCGGCGCCCTCCGGGGCCGTCGCCTCCGAGAGCTGGAGGACGAAGTCTGACGTGGATATGGACTCCTTGATGTCGATGACATCCCGGAGTAAGAGCGGCTGTTGAGCCATGGACGATCACTCTCCGACGGGCGGTTGCGCGGGTTCATCTGATCGTATGACTTGCAACGGTCGTCGGATGACCTCTTTCCGCATATGCCCGACTACACGAGGACGTTTGCCTCCGCCTCGGACGTCGAACTCACGAGCGAGCGCAGCTTGTCGCGTGTCTCCGGGTCCGTCGAGTAGATGATCGTGCCGACCATGCCCCGCGTCAGCAGCACCTTGTAGGTGTTGCGGATCAACCGGTTGATTTCGCTGTCCGGCGTCGCCTTCGTGAAGATCGGGTCCTTCGACGCGGACCGATCCACGACCCAATGGTCCGTACGCCACACCAGATCGGGGCCGATGATCACACCCGACCAGTCGTACTCGAACCCCTGCGCGGTGTAGACGCAGCCGACCTGTCCGAAACCGTCCGGGTCGGTGGCCCACAGGGGCGCGGGCGGTGCACCGAGGACGGACCGGTCGCCGTACACGTTCCAGGGCCGCGCCCACTGACCGATGACGACATCGGCGTGCAGAGCGGTCATCCCGCGCCCGTACAGCTCGCCGAGGACCGACAGGGCGACGACGCTCTTGCCGGAGCCGGGACCGCCGGTCACCACGACGACCTGCTTGTGGTTGGACCGCTTGGCCTTGCGGACGGCGGACGTCACCTTCTCGTAGACGACCCGCTGTTCGGCGATGAGGACGAACGGCTCGCGGTCGCGGATCTCAGTCGCCGCCAGGCCATCAACTGCTTCGACGGCCGGATCTTGCCGTCGAGCAGGAGATCTGCGGCCTGTGCGCCCGGCTTCGGGGTGAGCCGTGAGCGCAGGAAGCCCAGAAAAGGCGCCGCGCTGCTCGCCGGTGTACAGGCCAGCCGTGCTGGTCCTCCTCGACGCCCCGCAGGCCCGCAATGCGGGATCCAGCGGCGTTGTGCAGGGACGCGACCTCGGCCAGGGACTTCGGCATCCGCTCAAGCGCGCCATTGACCGACAGCAGGTAAGTAGCCCCGGACCTGCTCGATCGGATTGAGAACGGCTTCCGGCTGCGCGTCGATCCGGCCCAGCAGCGGCTCGTCCTCTCCCGGGTGGGCCGTGCTCCACTGCTTCAGTTCGACGATGACGTACGGCGGTTCGCCCGTGGTGGGGTGTACGCCCGCGAGTACGGCGTCCGCGCGCTTGCTGGTGAGGGGCAGGCTGTACTCGATGAGTACTTCGACGTCGTCGAGCCTGGCCCCGATGAGGGCGTTTGCTAGAGCCGGAAGGCTGCGTTCCCGCGACCTGACTTCCGACTGCCCGGCGTTCCAGCCGTGCAGATGACGGAAGTTCTCGGACAGGTGCAGCGTCAGCGACCCTTCGAGGATATGGGCGGCCACGGATGCCGCGGTCTCACGGAAAGCAAGAAAAATGCCCCCAGGCAGCACGAAGAAGACTCGTACGGGTGGGGGGCATGTCTTTCGGGGTCCACCGTGCGCTCTCGCGAGATGGATCAGGAAGCCCGTCGGGCCGCTGAGGTTGGTCCTGACCGTCCTAGGTGAGGGTGTTGATCACGGGGGGGCGGGTCGGCAGGAGAGGGCGGCTCTGTCAACTGGGCTGCCTGCTCCGGGCGCTCACCTCGGCGAGGAGGGCACTCAGCAGCTCGCTTTGCGTGAGGATGCGGAGGCGGCCGGGGCCGGCGTCCCACTCCTGGCCGCCAGCTAGCGGACGCAGTTGGACGTACGGGCCCTCGTGGCCCATGACGTGTCCGACGCGGTCACGCCCGCTGTCGTGGACGGCCTCGCCTACGGTGGGCGCCCGGTCGGCGTCGTCGGTCACCCGGGGATCCCCCTTCGCGATCACGTCCGCGAGCATGAGGGCGATCGGGGCTGAGCACACGCCGAGGCGGATGAGGGCGTACTGTGCTTCGGCCTCGCGGTCGTCCGCGCCTAAGGGGTGCGGATGTCCATTGTGGGGAGCTGGATTCCTGCTTGGGAGAGTGTAGTGGCGAGGGCGTCGCGGGCTTCGAAACGGCTTCCCGGGCCTTGAGGTGTGGGGAGCGTGCGGTGTGGTGGTTCATGTGGGTCCTGGTTGGTATTGCTCGTTCGCCTCGGCAATCAGCGGCGGGCTGTTGGGCGACTGACCAGGCGAGACAACGGCCCCCGCGATCTGTTCCGATCGTGGGGGCAGTTGGCGTAGCTGGTGGGCTACTTCTTGGTGGTACGTCGCCCTCTGGTCGCGGCAGCCGGGCGCCAGGCACGCAGGTCATCGTCGGTGAGACCGTGCTTGCCCTGTTCCATCTGCCGGTCGCCCTCGAAGAACTTGGCGGGGGTCGGGGAGAAGAGAGGGTCGGGTTCGTTGTGCCACTGGGTCAGCCACGGCTGGAGTTCGAGCATCCCGGCCAGTAGGGGGGTGGCTTCTTCGGTGGTCAGGCCCTCGTGGGTGGCGATGTACGTGTCGAGCGCGATCGCCTGCTCTCGATGGTCCCAGCCAGCCCAGCCGTACAGGTCCGGGGTGGCGACATTGGCCCGCGCGTACGAGATGAACCGCTCCTTGGGCACGTCCAGCTTGCCGCGTGCGCGCCAGTAGGAGGGGCGCAGGAAGTCGGCCGAGGTGTACTTGGGCGGTACGGGGATTCTGTCCCGGATCTTCCGCTTGGCCGGCTCATCGGGAGCGGCGTCCTCCTGCCGTTGGAGATCCCAGACGTGCTCCCAGTCCGCGCGCTTCTTGAGGGCAGCGGGCTTGTAACGCAGAGCGGCCAGGAAGGGCACATGCTCGTCCGTCATCAACTCGGTGATGACGGCGTGCAGTTCCTTTCGGGGCGCGTAAATCTTGGTGACGGAGACGAAGTCCTCGTCGCGGGAGAGATTGTCGGTGAGGCGGGAGAGGGTGACGAGTGCGGGCATCCCGTTCTCGTCGAACCAGTGCGCACGGTCCTCGATCCGGTCGAGCAGCCAGCTCCGCAGAGCTTTCTCCTGGAGCGAGTCCCACCCTTCGGTAGCCCAACGCCGCTTGTACTCCGGCCGCTCGACCATACCGATGGCGCGGGACGACTCGATGGCGTCAATCCGCTTCTGCACGACCTCACGATAAGCGGGGGGCCAGTGCTCGGGGATCTCGGTGATGGGCATAGAGCCATGCCGCTTGAACCACTCGTCGCTCGCCTCACCTTGCGTGACCCGACGCGCAAGCACAATTTCAAAGGCACGCTCGCCAAGAGCGAGGCTAGGGATGTCGAGGGAGTGCGGGTCCTCGGAGACACGTAGATCCTCAAGGTGTAAACCGTAGAGTGAGTAGACCTGCCAGTCCAGCTCCTCCTGGAGCCCGATCACCCGCGCGCGGGCGGAGTGCCAGGCGTCGCGAGCCTCTCGTAGGGAATGGGCAGTAGCAGCAGAGGATCTACCCGTGAGCGGTGAAAAGGCCGCACCGTTGAGTTGATGGGACAAAGTGTCTATGGCTGTGGCGAGAGCGGTGGGATATCTTTCTGGTAGCGGGAACCTTTCGACGTTTGCTCCATTGAATTGGTAGCGATTCTCCCATTCTTGATCTTGGAAGCCCCGGCCGAGACCGCTGCCGCCCTTGTTGTGGCAAGCCATTTTGAGCCACAGGGCGGCGACCGAACTATTTAGTACACCGAGAAGTTGCAGGTGCTCCTCTGTGCTGGCGCCTTCGCGCAGTTTGATCGCGGGAGCGGTTTGCTTGAACGCTCGCCCTTCGCGATCGAGAGCAAAATGGTTGTGGGTGGCGACCTCTGCGAAAGTGATGGACAGGGGTGTGCGTAACTTGTGAGAATAGTTCTCCAGGTGTACATACCAAGGATAGTGATCGGTGATGCGCTTGCCGAAGATGATCCGTCGCGATAAGAGGGTGCGCGACGGCCAGAGGAACCTCTTGACGAGAGGGTGGCTCTCATCTACAGGTTTGGAATTCGACAAATCCTGGTAAGGGTTTGCTACCTTCACTGTTTTGGTAATGGTGAAGTCCCGAACGTACTCGCCTATCACGAGATCACGAAAATGCTCCTCGGTTCCTATTCTTTTGACTGTGGCGATATCTGCCACGAAGAACGCGTCGTCAGTTCCGCTATTTGTTGTACGGCCAATGCTTTCTGATATTGACCCCAAGAGTTGCGAATTGGTCTTCGTGATGAGCTCTACCATTTCGAGTCCGCCGTCGGCCAAAACCCATGGTTGCTTGCCGAAGTAGCGCTCACGTTCCAAATCGTCCACTGAGACCCATTGGCTGGCGGACCCCGGGTTGTCTATCTGTTGCACGATCGCGTTCCAAACCAGCCCATCCTCTCCGTTCTCTGGTGCGGCAGGCTCGCCTTGGATGCTTCGTACTGTACGGATCATTGCTGACCGATTACTTCCCCCGCGTGGCTTGCCAATAAGGATCACCGTGGGCGTTCCGTGGCCGGGAATGTACGCGCCCGAGGTGTCAATGACCTCGGTTAGTTCTGTTTCGTGCCCAAAGTACGTCTCGATGAGCTTTGACCCGAACTCCCGCTTCATGAATGAGTTCGCTGTTATCTGACCGACAGTGCCGAATGCGAGTCCGGTCTTGACGTCTCCGGTCTTTGCCAGTTCGAAAAAGCGCTGAGCGAACGGAACCGAAAGCGCATAAGTGCCTGCACATGCCCTGTATAGATGCCGGTAAAGTTCGTTGAGATTTCGATCCTGTACTGTTATGTATGGCGGATTACCCACTACCACGTGATACCGCCCCGGTTCCAAGATCCCCGGGTGTTCATGCACATCCTCAATCTCATACTTGAAGTCGGCCAGCTCATCAGCCCCCTCCTCCAAGCCATCAAACAAGTTTCCCTGCTTGTGCCGGTGCTTGATAAGTGAGTCGCCCACCGCCAAATGAATCGGCCACTCGTACTTGGCCGCCTCCGCCAGCGTCCGAACCCCACCCGCAGCCATAGCCGCCACCAGCAACCGGAATCGAGCAATGGCCACCGCGAACGGGTTCAAGTCCACCCCGTGTACGGAGTCCAGCGCCTCCCGCACCCGCTCATGCACGTCCTTGCCCGGACGGCCGTCCGCCCACAGCCGCACCAGCCGCCGAAACGCCCCCAGCACAAAGTGCCCCGACCCGCACGTAGGGTCGATCATCTTCAGGCCCTCGTACCCGAACTCCCGTACCGCCGGATTCATCGTCCGGTCGAGGATGAACTCCTCTACGAACTCCGGGGTTTGCAGCAGCGCGTACGTCTTCCGGGCCGCCTCGCTCAGGTCCTGATACAGGTCACCCAGGAACCGCGTATCCCAGCCCCGCGTCCCGTCGCCGTCTTCCTCCAGTGGGTCCGTGAAGTCGTGGATGAGGCAGCCGTCCTCATCTCGCCCCCTCCAGAAGTCCACCAAGTCCCGCGCCGCGTCATGCGACAGCGGAATCTGGAACAGCGGATTGTGCCGCCGGTCGAACAGCAGCCGCCCCGCCTGCCCGGCCCCCAGCTCCTCGAACGCCCGCTCAAGCCAGCCCCGGTACGTTGGGTCCTCCGACTTCGCGACGTACTCCTCGAACCGGGCAAGCGCCAAGTCACGCCGGTCCGGCTCCGGAGCCGTCAGGTACGGCTCGGGTATCAGTCGGTTGTCCTCGCAGAACCGGACGAAGACCGTGCCCAGTATCCACGCCACCGCGACCTGGGTTATTCGCTCGTCCAGCCAGGAGTTCCACGTAGCGCCCGTGCGGCCCAGCTTGCGCGCCCGTTCGTACTCAACGCGTAGCTTCTCCCCCTCCGCGACCACTTTGACCTGCTTGCCGAGGTCGGCCTCGACTAACTTGACCTGCTGCTTAAGGTCATTCAACAGCTCCTTGCGGTCGATCACTTGCCGCACCCCTCATCGCGTTCACGTCCACTTCGCCCACATCCCCCGCCGTCCCGGAGAGGTAGTCCTTCTTGACCCACGAGTCCGGAAGATCGATCCATTCGCCCAGGCCGGCCTGGTACGCCACCGCCCTATGCCCCAACTTCGGCTCACGCGACGGGTCCGCCTGCGGCACCAGCAACCACAACCCCCGCCCACCCTGCCGAGCCGCCTCCGCGAGCCGGTCGAGGACGCCCATGCCGTCGTACCGGGCGAAGACAGCGGCCTCGGTCAGCAGCACCGGGCCCGAACCGGCGAGCCCCGGCGCCAAAAGTTCCCGTACCCGCGGCTCCACCGAGCCCCACGCGGTCCGCGCGTACTCGCTGAACTTCAGCGCACCCCGCGAGCCGGGCTCCGCCACGTCCGCCTTCAGCAGCGTCTCCCATGTCGGCTTAGTGCCCGGCGGGACGAGCGCGTGCATCGACGACAGGAAGAGCTCGGTCACCGATACCGCCTGCGCGCCGATGCGCTGCCCCGCCAGTCTCCGTACCGCCTCGACCGTACGGGCGTGGTGCACCGTCAGAACCCGGTAACCGTCCCGACAGGCCGAGGCGAGGAGGCGCTCGTCGGCGCGGACGCCGCTCGCGACCAGCGGGTCGTCGGAGTAGCGCGTCACCGCGCCGGCCTCGGTCGACTGCCGCCATTCCGCGACCGTCAGGTAGGTCGAGGCGCTGTCCATCCGCGTCGGCAGATAGCGGAGCGTCTTCGTGTCCTCGCGCGTCGACAGTGTGAGGTCGAAACCGGCGTCGCGCAGCGCCTTGGTCAGCGGGCCACCGGTCGGCAGTTCGTGCGTACTCGTGCCCCGAGCGTCCCTGATGACCAGCTCCGGGAAGCGGGCTCGGACCCGATCATGGACGTCCTCGCCCGTCAGACCGGGCTGCCGCTCTTCCGGTACGCCCGGGATCAGCCGCACCAGACCGGCCTGGGTGAGGCGCAGGGCCCGGACCAAAGGCAGGTCACGCGGATAGACCTCCAGGCGGGGAGTGGCCGCCGCGTTCACGGACGCGGCGGCAGCCAGGACGACCAGTCGCCGTTCGTCCCAGTCCACGACACCGGGCGGCGGGGTCAGCGCACCCAGCTCGCTCAGGACCGTCGTGGCCGTCGGCAAGGTGTCCAGACGGGTCAGGCGATCGGCTGTCCTGCCCAGGCGGGTCGCGTAGTCGAGGAGTCCCGGAGCCGTTGGGGTATCCGGAGCGTCGCCCTCACGCACATCCAGCGCGAGCAGACCCGCCGCCAGTACGTCCTCCGTCGCCCTGCGGTTGGCCTGGTGCTGGAACTCCGCCTCGTCCGGGTGGAGTTGCTCAACCTCTACAACAGCCCGGACAGCGGCCAGCGCCAGGGCCCGTCGCTGCTCGCGTCCCGGCAACTGCGTACCGCGTCGTACGGCGAGGGCATCGGCGATCTCCACGGCGGGGGCGACCCGGCCGAGGCCCACCAGCAGGCCGACGATCTCATCCCGTAGAGCCTGGATCGCAGGGTGCTTCTTCCAGCGCTTGCGCTCCTCCTTCAGCATCTGCAGAATGCGCCCGGCGGACAGGCCCAGGGCTTCGGCGACATCCTTCTGCTTGGGCCAGACGCCGATGCCGGGAAGTTCTCCGCGCTCGTCGGGAAGGCGCAGCAACAGCCGTACCATCTCGACCTTGTTGCTGTTTGAACGGTTGTTGTTCAGCTCAGGCACGAAGAGGGTGGCGAGAGTGTCCAGGCTCACCGAGCGCAGGACTGTCTCCGTCAGGCGCGCCGCTCCCTCGTCCGTGGCCAGGGCTCCGGCTACCACCGATTCGGTGGCGGTGAGCTGGGCGAGTTCCTCCTTCGCCTCCGCACGGCCCTTCGGCGTGAGTGGCGAGAGTGCGGCCTCGCGCAGCAGCTTGCCCCACTGGCGCTGTCGGCGCTGTATCTCGGTGCGGGTCTTGGTGCCGAGGCCCGGCGCGTTGAGGAGTTTGCTGCGGCTGTAGTCGAGGAGGCCGCCGACGGTCGTGATGTCGAGGCCGTAGAGGAAGGACTCCGCGGCCGGGGTGAGACCGGCCGCAGAGAGGTGAGTGTCGCGGGTGACCGCCGCCGCCAGACGCTCACGCTGCTCGTCCGCGGTGAGCGGCTCCGCGTCCGCAATCGCCGCCGCATGCTCGCCCGCCACGGCTTCCTGCGGTGCGGGCTCGGGGTGGCGGGAACGGTGAGTGGACGGCACCGTCTGTGTGGCATCCAGGAAGATCTTCCGCCAGGCGTCCCGCATCGGCTTCAGCTCGGCGAAGCGCTTCGTCGCATCCCGGTGGAGGGCCTTACGGAAGAAGGTGACCAGGCTGTCCCGTACGGCGGGTTCGAAGGCGTCGGCCTGGACGGTCGGGTACGGGAAGTCCTTCGGATCCGTCATCCTCGGCGGGAGCGAGCCGTCGCCCCACTTGGGCAACTCACCCGAGGCCATCTGGTGGAGGGTGACGGCTATCGCGTACCGCTCGGCGTGCGAGTCGTACGCGGTGCGGGTCAGACTGCCGATGAACGGATCGAGGTAACCGTCGGTGCCGGCCTCGTAGTCCTTCGCCGGGTAGCCCGCGAGGGAGAAATCTATGAGGACCAGTTCGCGGGTGCGGTTGGGACGGATGCGTATGGCGATGTTGTCCGGCTTGATGTCGCGGTGCCAGACGCTCTCGCCCTCCAGGAAGTCCACGGCCCCGAACAGGTAGTCGCCGTACGCCTCCAGCTGGTCCATCTTCAAACGGCCATGCTCGCGCAACTGGCGCGCGACCGTCTCCTCGCGGCGACGGGTGCGCGTGTGGGTGCTGGTGCTGGATTCGGGGGTCTCGGCGTTCGGTTCCGCGGCTTCGCGTTCGTCGCCCACGTACTCCAGAGCCAGGACGGTACGCGAGCCGATGCGCAGGGGTTGCGGCTCGACGAGCCGGATCACGCGGGAGTCGGGCCGCAGCCGGTTCATCACCTCGGCCTCGCGCACCAGGACCTGGCCCCTGCTGTCCGACAGGGCTACCTTCAGGACGGCGAGGGGCCGGGTCTTGCGTGCCTCGGCCTCCAGGTCGCGTACGAGGAAGGCCCGGCTGGTGGAACCGGTCCCGAGGCGGCGCCGAACTTCCCACCGTCCGCCGAGCACATCTCCGGTCACCGCTTCGAGGGGGTCCTTCTCCGGGGGCTCGGCCGGTTCGGGGTCGGGCGCCGAGACCGGGGCGGTCAGACCGTCCTCGACGATCTCCAACATCTCCAGGAACTCGTCCACGGAGGACAGGCGTTGACCGGGGCGGTAGGCGGTCGCCGCCTGCACCAAGAAGTCGATGTCCTCGGACAGGTCGTCGACCAACGAGCTGGGACGCAGGCCCTCGCCCGCCTCAAGGCGGGCAAGGAGTTCGGCCTGGCTCGCGGCCGGAGCGCGGCCCGTGACCAAGAGGTACGTGAGGACGCCGAGGCCGTACACGTCCAGGTAGACCGGGTCGGCCTTGAGGGCGGTCAACTCCGGTGCGAAATACGGGTCGGAGCCCTCCGCCAGGTGCATCGCCGATAACGCGGTCGGCGCGAAGCGGGTGGCTCCCTGCCCACTGACGCCGTCCGTGCCGGATGCGCGCTGGGTGGCGATCTGCCAGTCCGATATCTCCAGGCGGGGGGTGAGCCAGGCGGCGTCCTCCCCGACCGCCCGACCGCGGCGGCCCCGGTCGCGGGGGATGACGTGAACGGCGCGGGCGGCCAGCGCCCGGTGGTGGATGCGGGCGGAGTGCGCGGAACGTATCGTCTCGGCGAGCTGGCGGACCAGCGCCATCCGGCCGAGGATGTCGAGATCCTTGCCGTGCTGGAGCAGATACTCGTCCAGGCGCAGCGTGCGCGGGTCGTAGTCGAAGATCAAGGACGGGCCCGCGGAGTGCCCAGACGGGTAGTACTGCTTGAGCTGGACCACGCCCGGGTGCTTGAAGCGCTGCAGCACGGCCGCTTCGCGGCGGGCCGCGTTCTCCACCGACCGCCGGAGCGAGGCGTCCGATCCGCGTTCACTGAGGTAGACGCGGACCCGGGCCACCTCGGGCAGCTCGCTGTGGTTCGCCTTGTAATCGGTCCAAGTCGGCCCGGAATCAAACGACTTGCGGTCCAGTTGGTACGGGCCGACCTTGTACTCGGCGTCACTGCGCCGGATACCGATCCGTTCGAGCTTGGTCTTGATCTCACGGGACTCGACGGCGTTGATACGGCGCCGCTCGTCGCGCGGCGGTTGCTTCAACATGGTGACCAGCTCGTCGACCGTGTGGACGCCGTTCTGATCGTGGGCGGGCAGGCGGACACGTAACCCGCCGTCGGTGAAGCAGACGGCCTCGCCGACCCACACCCGCCTGCCGTTCTGGCCGAGCAGCGTGGCCAGTTCCTTCGCCTTCTTGTTGACGAGGTGGAGCGGGTTGCCGTGCGGGCGACGATGGCCCCCAGGGGTGGTCTGCACCCAGGTGCCGTTCTCGCTGGTCACGGAGCCGTGCCAGTCCTTGAGCTCGATCATGTGGACGCCGCCGGGCGCGACGACGAGGAGGTCGACCTCGCGGACGTGTCCGGTGTGGGCGGTGAAGGTGAAGTTCGACCACGCACGCCAGGGGTCGGCGTCCGGCAGCCTCTCTCGGATGGCTTCCAGGCCACGGTGTTCATGGTCGAACTCGGACTCGGTGACCGTGGTCCACCGGCCTTGCCGCATGCGCTTTCCCCGCCCCTTGAATCTGTCCCCAGCCACTGCCCGTTCGTGTTTACGTGCCGCTTCCACCACGTCACGGACCTGGTGAATCCTAACCGTGGCCGACGACGGCGGGTAAGTCGTGCGTGGAACCGCAGTTTTCGATCCTGTGGGGGCGCGTGTCAGGGACACGTGCGGAACGCAACGATGCCGGCGCTCCCACGCGCCCCCCTTCCGGCCAGCTCGGCCGAAGAAGTACTGGTCGGGGCGGAGGGCGTTCGCGAATACTCATAAGGCATAGGGCGGGGGACGGGGGATCTGATGCTGCTTGCCATGGCATTACTGGTGATCGGTGGCACTGCACTGGTGTCGCGTTGCGGCGGTCCGACAGCCTTGCACCGGCCGTGTCGCCGTAGGCGCCGGGGGCTCTTCGCGCGATGCCGCGACCACACCTTCACCTTGGTCACGATCACCGACCTGGCGGGCCTCGCGCTGTTCGCTCTTGCCGGTGGCATGCTGGCGCTCTTCGGCCCGGCCGTCTGATGCGGCGCAGGCGCAGCCAAGGAGGTTGGGCGGCCATTCCCTGGTGGGTGTGGGGCTCAGGCGTTCTGGCGGGGGCCAGCGGTCTGTGGCATGCGGCCGAGCAGTGGCCGGTGGGGACGGGCATCATGCTGGCCGCAGCGGCGGTCGGGATGGGCTTGAAGCCTGGACGGTCGGCCTTGCGGAGATGGAATGAGCGCTCGGTGCTTTCCTCGGGGCCCGTGCGTTATTCGCTGGGTCATCTCGACGCTCTGGACCCCCGGGCGTTCGAGCTGGCGGTCTGTTCTTTGCTGCGCCGGGACGGACTGGTGGCGGAGCATGTGGGCAGAGCCGGGGACAAGGGAGCTGACGTACTCGTAGTCGACCGTTCGCGACGACGTGTCGTCGTGCAGTGCAAGCGGCTGCGTCCGGACCGCAGAGTCGGAGACCAAGACGTGCAGCGGGTCAACGGCACGTACCGCCACGATCACGGTGCCCACTTCGCGGTGATTGTCACCACCGGAGGCTTTACGGCAGCCGCGAGAGCCAGCGGCCCACGTTATGGGATCCACCTGGTGGACCGGGACATGCTGGAGAGGTGGGCGGACATGGGTGAGCCGCTCTACAGAATCCTGCGGATACCGGACGTGGGTACACCACGCAGGCGCTGGGCGACCGGCACCTAGCGCCGGGAAAAATCACGAGGCTGACGGCCTGCCAACGAAACGACAACCCTGCTAACAGACGGCAGAGTTGACGGCGCGAGGGAGAGTATGTCCGACGAGATCGAGTCCACACAGATCCACGTCTTCGGCGCCGACCCGCGGCATGCGGAGCTGGAAGCACGGGAGCTCCGCGAGGTTCTGCAACAACTGGACGGCGCCCAGGTGCGCTTCGCCCGCCCTGAAGCGACGCGAAGCACGGAGGGTGCGAAAGGGCAGGAACTGCTGACCCCGGAGGTCGTGCTCATCCTCACCACAGGCACTCTCGCGCTGGCGAGGACGGCGATCAGGGCGTGGGTCGACGTTCGTAAGAGCCGCAAGGTGCGTGTCACGTACTCCGACGGCACGGTCACGGAGTTCCAGGGCGGGGTATCCGGGCGTGAGGTGAAGGCGCTGCGGGACGTCCAGGACGGACCGAGTGGGAGGTCTGGTGCAGGCCCAGGAGATGAACGATGAGCCGTCAGCACGCCTTGCTCGTGGGCACCGCTGCCTACGATGACGCGCACTTTCCCGCCCTGCCGTCTGTACGGGCGGACGTTCACTACTTGAGCCAAGTCCTGGAGATGCCGGCGGTTGGCAGGTACGAAGAGTGTGAACGGGTCGAGGACTCGTCGAAGGCAGCGATCAAGCAGGCCGTCGAACAGTTCCTCAGGGACCGCGAGCCGGACGAGCTGGTCGTGCTCTATCTCAGCGGCCACGGGGCCTATGACCGTGAGGACGGTCAGCTCTACTACGTCACCACGGACACCGAAGGAGATCGGCTCCAGCAGACGGCCCTCGAAGCCTCCTATGTGACCGACCAGTTGGAGAAATGCGCGGCACGGCGCAAGGTCCTGCTGCTCGACTGCTGTTTCAGCGGCAGCGCGGTGCAGGGATTTCGCAGCAAAGGGGCCTCGCTCTCGGCCACCGCACCGGTGGTCGAGGCCAGCGGGGTGTATGTCATCACCGCGTCGCAGCACTGGGAGCAAGCCTTCACCACCGATGCGGACCAGCCCTCGCAGTTCACCAAAGCGATCGTCGAAGGCCTCCACTCGGGACAAGCGGACCTGGACGGTGATGGGAAGGTCTCGGCGAACGACCTGTTCCGGTACATCAGCCGTGACCTGCGAAAAGCACCTGACGGCCGTCGGCAGACGCCGACACAGTCCAGTCTTCAGGTGACCGGTGACATCTATCTGGCCGTTGCCTCCACCGGCCGTCAGATTCCTGCACTGAAGCCGTTGCCCGCCGGACTCACCGCAGTCACCGACGGGACTGGAGGGGTGGCGCCTGCACCGGTCAAGGCCGTCGAGGCAGTGCACGACGATTCCGCCTTCACCGGCGCCGACTGGTCTCGGTTACTGGCGTACTACCAGCACTGCCTGGAGGCGGAGAACGCCACCGACGAACTACTGCCGTTGGTGGGCAGCGACCCTCCACGCGCAGTCTGGCCCGCAGGAGAAGAAGTCCTGCTCTCCGGTACGGAGACCGCGGTACAAGCGCCAGAACGCGTCGTGGACCTCGCCGAGCGTGCCCAGAAGGACGGCGCAGACCTCTGGTATGGATATCCCGTCGCCGTCCTCTACGACGGCAAGCGCCAGGTATGCGCGCCACTCGCCATGCGTCAGATCGAGGTCGAGCACAATCCGCAGGGACGCAGTGTGGTCACGCCCACAGGGCCGATCGTCCTGCATCCCAAACTTGTTCTCGATCGGTTGGGCAAGGACGAAGGCAAGGAACTGCTCGCCGCCTACCAGCCGAACTGGCGCCCGGGCTTCCGGGAAGACATGGTCCGCGACCTGCGCAGCCTGCTGCAGGAGCTGGGCCTGCCCGATACAGAGCACCTCGATCCCGGATCGCTGGGCGACGGCAGCTCGCTCCACGCGGCGCATGAGGGCGCCCGCAATGTGGCGATCGTCTTCGCTGCACGCTCGGATTCAGCAGCCACCGCACAGCTGATGAAGGACTACAAGACGCTGCAGAAGAGTGTTGGGCAGTTCGCCGGCACTGCTCTTGGAGCACTCGCCGCGCAGGCGGACCAAGAAGTGGACGAGCGCGCCGAGCAGGAGGTGCAGGTCGTCGCTCCATTGGAACTGAACGAAGGGCAGGAAGGGGTGATCCGCGCCGCCATGGTCCGCAAGCTCACCGTCGCGACTGGGCCGCCCGGCACCGGGAAGAGCCAGCTCATCGTCAACGCGGTCGCCACGGCCAGAGCGGCCGGCCAGACCGTGCTCGTCGCCTCGACCAACAACAAGGCGGTGGACGAGGTCTGGGAGCGCTGCGAAGCTCTGGCTCCGGGACTTCTTGTACGTACGGGCAACCAGACAGCTGTCGAGGAAGAGCTGCGGTCGCTGGAGCAGTTGACCCGCAGAGCTCCGCCCCACCAGTCCTCCCAGACGCATCAGGGCGAACTGCGAAACCACCTCCGGGAGCAGGCGGGGCTGCGTCATCGGCTCGCGGAGGTCGCCCGTCGGGAACAGGAACTGGCCGGCCTCGGACACCTGCGCTTCTCCTACGCCGAACAACACCGGACCGACCCTCAGGCGCTTGCCACGGCTCTGGGCGACGACGTCTCCCTCGGAAGGTGGCTGCGCCGGGCTCACATGGCAGCGCGCCTCGGGATCTTCGGCGGGTGGCTGCGACACCGGTGCCTGCGTGGTTTTGCCCAACTGTCGGGACAGGTCGCAGGGCGTCGGGAGTTCGATGACCTGGTGCGCTTCGCGGAGGCCGAGGCAGCCTGGCGGCAGAAAGGCACCGAGGCCGACACAGATGCGGACGACTCCCAACTCCTGGCGATGCTCCGCGAGACCGATGGGCGGGTCCGGGAGACGGCAACAGTATTGTTGCAAGCCTTGGTGGCGGAGCAGGCAACCACCGCGCGTACGGCCATCCACGACCGCATCGAAGCCGTGAAGTCACGGTCGGCACGCCAATGGTCGTCCTTGGAGCGGGTTTTGCCGCAGGTGTCCGGCTGGGCCGTCACTGCGAGATCCCCACGACGGTTCCGGGACCGGGCCGCACTTTTCGACCTGGTGATCGTCGACGAGGCCAGCCAGTGTTCCACGCCTGACGTGCTACCGCTGCTCTTTCGCGCACGGCGGGCCCTGGTGATCGGTGACCCCGTGCAGTTGCAGCACATCACGACACTTCAACCTCGGCAGGAAGCCGAGGCACACCGCGGGTCGGGGTTGCGGGCGAGCTGGCTCGACGAGCACCGGCTCGAGCACCGTCGTTACTCCTCGTTCCATGCGGCTGCCCACGCGGCTGGACAGACCCTGCTGCTGGACGAGCACTTCCGTTGTCACCCGGACATCGTCGGTATCTCCAACAGGCATTGCTACGGCGGTCGGCTGACCGTCCTCACCGAGCTCCGGTCGTTGCGACGCCTCGAAGGGGTCGACGCGGTGCAGTGGCTCGATGTGGAGGGGACGGCGCGTAGAGGCGACAACGGGTCGTGGATGAATCACGAGGAGGCGGACCGCGTCCACATATCGGTGGAGCGGTTGCTGAAGCGGCTGCCTGAAGGCTCAACGGTAGGCGTCGTAACCCCTTTCCGGGCTCAGAAAGACCTGATCGCCAAGTGCTGGACGCACGAGCCGCGTGTGCGGGTCGGAACGGTGCACACGTTCCAGGGAGGGCAGCAGGACGTGATTCTGTTGTCACTCGTCGCCGGCGAGAGAATGCGTTCAAGTGCGGTCAGCTGGCTCTGCCGCGAGGTCAACCTGTGGAACGTGGCCATCACTCGCGCTCGTTCGCATCTCATCGTGTTCGGCGACCGTGACTTCTGGTCTCTCCGTGCAGGGATGCCGCATGCGCTGCTGGAGGCGGCTGAGGCCAAGGCCGCGCAGGTTTCGCCCCGCGCGGAACCCGGACAACAGTACGAGCTTGTCGGTGACCGGCTTCAACGCCTCCTGACGGACGAAATCTCCGGAGTCCTTCTCGACAGGCAGGTTACGGCCGGTGGCTACCCCTACGACTTCGACGTACGCCGGGGCACAGGCGCGGTCCAGGTTCAGCTGGATCACGGAGCATCACCCGGCACCGAAGACGCACGTCACCTGAGGCTCGCTCTCAGCCACGCAGCCTTGCTGCCGAACGGCGTGCGACTGCCTGCCTGGCATGTGTGGGCCGGCCGGGCGGAGCGAGTTACGCGGCGGCTCAGCGGCCAGTGAGTGCGAAACGTAGATACCGGAAGGAGGACAGCGTCCGCGCAGACCTCCTGGCGGCCGCGATCTCGGCGTCCACATCGGTCAGGCGGCCGTGCGCGTCACCGAGTTGTGTGGCCTGCTGGGCGAACAGCTGACGCTGCTGGGAGGCGCGCCCAGCAGCGAGTTGGTCTTCGCTGGCGAGCTGGGCGAGCCCCGACCGCATCTTCTGCTCTGCGTCCTCGCGTGCTGTCCGGGCCGTCGCCTCCGTCTCCAGACGTCGGCGGAACAGGTCTGACTCACGCCACTTGAAGTCGGCTTCGATGGATTGGCGCCTGGCTGCGTGCAGGGTCGACGGCGCGCGAGAGGAGATACGGGCGTACTGCCGTACTCGCCATGCCTCCAGAGTTCTGGCGCGGCTCTCCCCGATGCCTTTGATGTTGAGTCTGCGTCCGTCGGCCGTATTGATCAGCCCTGTGACGTTGTTGTACCGACCGCCGGCACTGACCAGGGTGATACCGGTGAAGTCCGCCGCTGTCCGGACCCCATGCGCGGCAAGGGCTTGGACGAGTGCCCGTCCGATGCCGGTCAACTCCCGCTCGTGCAGCCGGACCTTGCGCAGTTCGCGGTCGATGAACTCCTTGCGGTCGCTCGCGAAGGCGCGGTCCAGAGCCGCCCGGAGCTCTCCGGCGAGGGCGGCGATGCCTCTGTCGATAGCTTGCTGCTCCTGGACCTTCTTCTTCCCGGCCTTCTTGATGGCCTTCTGGTGCGCGCTCTCCAATTCCTTCTGAGCAGCCGTGAGCCGCCTTTTCCGGTCAGCCTCCGAAGCGTCGAACTCCTGCCGCTGACGCTGGAGCTGCTCAGCTGCTCTGACCGGCCCGAGCGCGGCGCGGCGCTTCTCCCGAAGTTGGCTCAGGTGGGCTCGCAGGAGTTTGGTCTCCGGCCGTGTGCCGCGGGCCGCGCGAGTGGTGAGTGCTGTTGCGCCCAGGGTGCCACCGTAGGACAGAGCTGTGACGAGTGGAGAGATCAGCTCAGCCAGAGCGAGGGCGCTCGGCGTGAGCACCGCGAGCGGGAGCAGGAGCCCGAGCAGTACGTCCGCTATACGGCGGTGGCTGTATGCGCGTGGCAGAGGGTGCGTCGCGGGTGTGCCTGGGCTCGACGTGGTGGTGGAGGTGACGTGGTGATCGAGCCAGTCGGGCCGGCGCCCTGTACCTGCTCGGGGGCTGGGAATGTGGACCCCGGGCGTCGGAGTGGCCACCACCGAGAGACGTGGGACGAGTGATAACGGTTGCCAGGCCAATGCCTTGATCTGTTCTGCAAGGCCACGCACCGTGCTTTCGGTGTGGCCGAGAAGGGCGGAGAGGCGGACGGACCCGGCAGGATTCTTGAAGTCGTCCTCCATCAGTAGGAGGTACTCGCCATCCGGCTCGTGTAGGCGTGTCCACAAGGAGGAGTCGACCGCGATGGCCTGCAGGGCGAGATAGATGACCCAGTTCGAGAAGTGGTCGAGGGTGCTGTCGAAGTCATCATCTCCCCGGGCTGGAGACTGGTAGTTCCGGTGCCCGCGCTCTGTGCTGCGGCGGCCGTTCAGGGCCGGTACGAACATGCCGTCGTAGTCGACCAGCCGGAAGGTGCCATCCTGAGCGACCAGCAGGTTTCCGTGCTGCAGATCGCCGTGTGCGATGTCGTGCGCCGCGAGATCCGTGGTGAGCTGGGCGAAGCGCTCGGCGAGGTTCCGTACCGCCACGCTGTCCGTGAAGTGGTGGTCGAGCCAGTTGGAGAGTGTCACGGCCTCCACCCAGTCCATCTTCAGCACCGGGAAGCGGGACCCATTGACAAGAATTCCGTCCGGAACGTAATCGAAGCCGATCCGCCAGGGCTGCGAGAGCGAACCAGGATCGATGCCGGAAAGCTTGTTACTGATGGCCTCATACCGGTCCTGCTGATCGCGTACGTGAGAGGTGAAACACTTCAAGGCATAGCGACGGCCCGCAGTAGACGTCAGGGAGAAGACGCTCGCGAACTGTCCGGAGATGGGTCGGGGGAGGCCGAGTTTGTTGGCCTGCGGCCGGGCTCCCCGCAGGTCGTGATCTCGTAGGCACACGTCAGTGTTTTGCAGGGCTTCCTGATACTCACGTCCCGAAGGAAAGGCCAGGGGCCCCCGCGCGGTGCTCATGCCTCATTTCCCTTCGACATCGATGCGCACGACAGCCACGTCGTCGTTGTGGAGTGCACCTTCGCTGCGTAGCTTTTGAAGCCAGTCTGTGAAACGAGGTCCGTCGTGAGGGCCCGAAAACTCTGAGAGTTCACCCAGAACCTGCGCGTGGTCCGTGGCGGAAAGAAACCAGTGGGCAAGTGCGTCAGTCATGAGAAGCAGGCGGTCACCCGCTTCGCAGGCGCCTTCGAGGAAAAGGGTCCGGGCCGCTATAAGTGCGCTGTCGTGGTTCAGGCTGTTGAAGAGATTCGGAGTGACGCCGAACTCGTCCGGCTCTTGTACCGGGAACGACCTGAGTACCTTTCCTTCCCGGACGTGAAAGAGGCAGCTGTCCCCCAAGGCGGCGCAGCGCCACCGCCAGCCGCCTCCCGGTGTCGGGTCCATACGCAACATCAGTAAGGTGGCGGACGCTCCGGCCGTCAGTTTTGCCTGCTCGTACCACTTCAAGGGATTCCCCCGCGTGGTGCGTTCCGCAGTGTACTTTTCCAGCCACGGCTCCCAGAGCGAGACAGCGGAGCGGGCGAACGACTCAAAAGAAGATCCAGCGCCGAAGACGTTGTCGTTCTCCCAGGCGTGTTGTGCGGCAGACCGAGCCAACAGGTGCGCCCAGTCCTTGGCCAGGACGCTTTCCGTCGCCCCGTCGGACATGCCCACGGCCAGTGGGGCATCGACCAGTTCGTCGAAGAGCGGAGCTGGGACGACGTGGGCAGCATCCTCACACTCGGCTTCCGTACTACCGTTCTTGGGCGCAAGAAGCTTAGTGAGATAAAGGCCGCTCGAGGTCACCGGAGTTCGGTGGCGCGGGTGCCGATGTCGAGGAATTGGACCACCGATGTGACGTCGGCGTTGTAGACGAAACCGCGGGTGTTCTCGCTCACGCGCTGGCCCTGGGAAGCGGCGTAGGAACGCATGTGCGTGGGCAGGGGGCTGGACATGGCGAACAGTGCACGGGCGTAGTCGTCCGGCAGGTCTGCGTCCGAGTCGGGGAACGCGCTGGGAGCGCCGCCGGCCGCCGAGACGTGGAGATTGAACAGGAGCACGGAGCCGTCAGCCGTCGCGTGCGTGGTGATCGCAGCCGCCGACTCGGCGGGATCCCCGTCGGTCGACTCTCCGTCTGTCAGGTTGAGAACGATGGGCGGAAAGCTGCCGGGATAGCGCTCGGTCCAGCCTGCTACCAGGGTTTCGGCGTACTTGAGCGCCCGATTCATCGGAGTACCGCCTTGCGCGACAGGATCCATCCAGAGGGGGAATTTCACCGCCGTTTCGACGAGACCTCCGGCCCCGTCCGATACCTTCTTAGCCCGGTTCTCGATTCTCGCGGGCGCGTCGGCGACCTCACTCAGAGGCACCAGGTCCCGTCCGGTGAGTTCCCCCTGGAAAGCCGAGCCCACGGCGCTTCCGTAGCCGATCACCGCGATGTGGAAATAGTCGCGTACGCCTTCCTCTTTGGCGCACTTGACCGACAATTCGGTCAATAGTCGATTGATGGCGTCGGCCACCACATCGGCTTTCCTCATGGGATCGTCTCCGCCGATTGGATCAGCCATGGAAGTGGACTGGTCGACCAGGAAGATGAAACAGGTCGGACTGGTGCGGCTGATCTCGGCTGTATAGGGCATGCCTGTGGGTCCTTCCCCGTCGTTGTGAAAGACTACGCCGGGTGTTGATAAGCAACTCGCCGACCCCGTCCTTCCTGGTCAGAAGCTAGGCTAGCGAACCCGGTGCAGGCGTCGCAGAGGAACAGAGATGCTGGCCCGGCAATTAATGGCCATTTCTGTACTCGCTTCGTCGCTTTTCGGCCAGAGGCTCTCAAGCCTGGTAGCACGAGCGGCCGGGCACTTCGCAAACGGGCCATCGATGCCGGAGTGTGTGGCGCTGCTCGTCGGTGCACAAGACTTCGTTGCCGACGATCCGCTTCCGCACCACGAGCATGTTCACTGAGCGGGAGCCGGGCGTGGTGGTGGACCGGGCCTCTGCTCTCCTTGACGCAGGATGTGCGGCATCAGTGCCGCAATGTAGACGCGAGCCCGGTCGATCAGGAGATGTACCGGACCTCTTCGTCATGACGCTGATGTGACGCTCGGTGTGTGCGATGACTGCTGAGGAAGTCCCTGAATCGCTCGCGAACTGCGGTCGCCAGGTCCCCTCGGGGTGACGTGTTTCCGATGCCGCACCATGTGGAGTGCGTCGCGATCCTGGAGCCTGCCCGGAAGGGCAACTGACCCGCCCGTCGCGTGATCGTTACCCCTGGGGGATGGCCTCGTGGTCCACACGGTTAAGGTGTGGCGCCGTACTCGGCGGATCACTTCCCTGGAGAGATGGGACTGGCGCTCATGGACGCGGATCACGTGAGGCTGGTCGTCGCGGCGCAGGGTGGTGACGAGCGGGCGCGCGAAGAGCTCGTTTCCGCCTATCTGCCGTTGTTGTACAACATCGTCGGGCGGGCGCTGAGCGGCCATGCCGACGTGGACGACGTGGTCCAGGAGACGCTGCTGCGCGCGGTGCGCGACCTGCCCGCCCTGCGGGCCCCGGAGAGCTTCCGTTCGTGGCTGGTGTCGATCACGCTCCGGCAGGTCAATACGTACTGGCAGAGGCAGCGCACACTCGCCGAGCGGACCACGCTCCTCGACGAGGCGCTTCCGGTGCCGGACGCCGCCGCCCCTCTGGAGGACACGACGATCCTGCGGCTGCGCATGTCGGAGGAGCGCGGACAGGCCGTCGAAGCCAGCCGCTGGCTCGACCCGGAACACCGGATGCTCCTTTCGCTGTGGTGGCAGGAGTGCGCCGGGCTGCTCAGCCGCCAGGACATCGCCGATGCGACAGGTCTCGGTGTCTCCCACACCGGGGTTCGCCTGCAGCGCATGCGCGAGCAGCTGGAACTGAGCCGGACCATCGTCGCCGCGCTGGCGGCCGACCCGCGCTGTCCCGGCCTGAGCGCGACCGTCTCCGGCTGGGACGGTGCGCGAACGTCCGTGTGGCGCAAGCGGATCGCCCGGCACACGCGCGACTGCGCGAGATGTACGGCGACGGCGGCCGAGCGGGTACCGGCCGAGTTGCTCCTGTCCGGCCTCACGCCGCTGGCCGTGCCGGCGGCGCTCCTCGGGGCGCTGGTCGCGAAGGGCCTGCTGTCGAGTACGACGGTGACGGCGGTGACGACCGCAGCGACCGCGAGCGCCACGGGTACGGCGGCAGGAAGCGGCGCTCTGTTCGGCAAGCTCCACGCGGTGACCGCCCATCCGATCGCTGCCCTCGCCACCGGTGCGGTGCTCGTCACCGGGACCGCCACGTATGTCGCCTGGCCCGAACCGGAGCGCCGGGCGCCCGGTGTCGCCACCGCGCCGACGGCCGGTCCGACCACCCCGGCTCCGTCGACCACCCCGACTCCGTCGGCCACGCCGTCGCCGTCGTCATCGGGTCCGGCCGTGGTTCCGCTGGGTCTGCGGTCCCTTGAGTCCGTGGACCGGCCCGGCCAATTCCTCACGTACGACGGTGACTTCGCGACGCTCGGCAGCGGTGCGGCCACCTTCACCGTCAGCAAGGGGCTCGCGAACAGCCGGTGCGTCACGTTCCGGGCGGCCGACGGCCGGTATCTGCGCCACCACTATCTGCGGCTGCGCCTGAGCGCCGACGACGGCAGCCGGTTGTTCCGGGAGGACGCCACCTTCTGCCCGCGCCCCGGCACGGTCGACGGATCGGTGACTCTGTACGCGCACAACTACCCGGGCTCCGCCCTGCGCCCCCGCGACGGATCGATCCGCCTCGACGGCTTCAACGGCACGCGTACCTTCACCGGCCAGGCCTCTTTCGTCGTCCGCGCGCCGCTGACGTGAGCGCAGGGACCCGCTGACACCAGGACCGCGCCCCGCATTACGTTTTTCTGCTGCGAGATCCCTCACTGCGCGGGCGCGCGCATTTTTCGTTACGCCGTCCCACCTTCCCCGGCCTCCTCTTCAGGGGCGCTCCTTCACAAGCGTCCCCCGCTGATCTGTCCCCTGAAGAAGGCCACCGCCCATGACCAGACATACCGACGAACCCCGCAAAGGCCTGCACCGTCTCCGCCGGCCCCGCCGGGCGCTGACGACCGGCCTGACAGCCTCGGCGCTCGTGGCCGGGGTCGTGACGATGCTCCCCAACTCCGCCGGGGCCGCGAGCCTGGAGGACGAGGCGTCCTCGTCGGGCCGGTACTTCGGCACGGCGATAGCCGCGGGGCGGCTGAGCGACTCGACGTACACGTCGATCGCCGACCGCGAGTTCAACATGATCACCCCGGAGAACGAGATGAAGTGGGACGCGGTCGAGCCGTCCCGCGGCACCTTCCGGTTCGCGGCCGCCGACAAGATCGTCAACCGGGCCCTGGAGCGCGGCCAGCGGCTGCGCGGCCACACCACGGTGTGGCACTCGCAGTTGCCGGACTGGGTGAAGGCGATCAACGACCCGAGCACGCTGCGCGGCGTCACGAACAACCACATCAAGACCACGATGGGCCGCTACAAGGGCAAGATCTACGCCTGGGACGTCGTCAACGAGGCCTTCCAGGACGGCGGCAGCGGTGCGCTGCGCGACTCGGTGTTCAAGAAGGTGCTCGGCAGCGGCTTCATCGAGGAGGCGTTCCGCACCGCCCGCGCGGCCGACCCGGCCGCGAAGCTCTGCTACAACGACTACAACATCGAGGACTGGACGGCCGCCAAGACCCAGGGCGTGTACCGCCTGGTCAAGGACTTCAAGGCGCGCGGTGTCCCCATCGACTGCGTCGGCTTCCAAAGCCACTTCGGGGCGGGTGGACCGCCCGCCAGTTTCAAGAAGACCCTCGACAGCTTCGCCGCCCTCGGCGTCGACGTGCAGATCACCGAGCTGGACATCGCCCAGGCGTCCCCCAGGCACTACGCGAGCGCGGTCAACGCCTGCCTCGGCGTGAAGCGTTGCACCGGCATCACGGTGTGGGGCGTCCGTGACAGCGACTCGTGGCGCGCTGACGAGAAGCCGCTGCTCTTCGACGCGGCCGGCAAGCCGAAGCCCGCGTACGACGCCGTCAAGGAAGCGTTCGACGCCGGGTCGGCGTCGGGTACGACCCCGGCCGACCCGGGCGACGGCACCGGCCAGATCAAGGGCGTGGCCTCCGGCCGCTGCATCGACGTCCCCGACTCCACCACCGCCAACGGCACTCAAGTACAGCTGAGGGACTGCAACGGGCAGTCGAACCAGAGCTGGACACGCACCGCCGCCAAGCAGCTGAAGGTGTTCGGCAACAAGTGCCTGGACGCGAAGGCGAAGGGCACGGCGAACGGCACCGAGGTGGTCATCTGGGACTGCAACGGCGGCACGAACCAGCAGTGGAACGTCAACACCAACGGTTCGATCTCCGGTGTTCAGTCCGGCAAGTGCGTGGACGCGGTCGGCGCGGGCACATCCAATGGCACCAAGATCCAGCTGCACACCTGTGCCGGCGTCGGCAACCAGAAGTGGACCGCCCCCTCCGGGTCGGCCGGTGGCACGTGCGCGCTGCCGTCCACGTACAAGTGGAAGTCGACCGGCGCGCTCGCGCAGCCCGCGGGCGGCTGGGCCTCGCTGAAGGACTTCACCCACGTCCCGTACAACGGCAAGCACCTCGTCTACGGGTCGATGTCGACGGGCACCTCGTACGGCTCGATGGCGTTCGCCCCGTTCAGCGACTGGTCCGGCATGGGGGCGGCCAAGCAGACGAAGATGAACCAGAACGCCGTCGCGCCCACCCTCTTCTACTTCGCGCCGAAGAACATCTGGGTGCTCACGTACCAGTGGGGGGCCTCGCCCTTCAGCTACCGCACCTCCGCCGACCCGACCGACCCCAACGGCTGGTCCGCGCCGAAGCCCCTGTTCACCGGCAGCCTGCCCGGCGCCGGGACCGGTCCGATCGACCAGACGCTGATCGGCGACGACCAGAACATGTACCTCTTCTTCGCCGGTGACAACGGCAAGATCTACCGGGCGTCCATGCCGATCGGGAACTTCCCCGGCAACTTCGGCTCGTCGTACACGACGGTCATGAGCGACACGGTCAAGAACCTCTTCGAGGCACCGCAGGTCTACAAGGTCCAGGGCCAGAACCAGTACCTGATGATCGTCGAGGCGCGGGGCGCCAACGAGAACCGCTACTTCCGCTCCTTCACGGCGACCAGCCTGAACGGTACGTGGACCCCGCAGGCCGCCACCGAGTCCAACCCCTTCGCGGGCAAGGCCAACAGCGGTGCGACCTGGACCGACGACATCAGCCACGGTGACCTGATCCGCTCCAACCCGGACCAGACCATGACCGTCGACCCGTGCAACCTTCAGCTGCTCTACCAGGGCAAGGACCCCAAGTCGGACGCCCCCTACGACGCGCTGCCGTACCGGCCGGGCGTTCTGACCCTGCAGCGCTGAGCAATTCCGCGGGCAGCCCGTCACGTACAAGCGGAGAGCCCATCCCGTACAAGCGCACAGCCCATCACGTACAAGGAGCACAAGTCCCCTCCATGAACACCTCACCCCCCACCCGCACGAACTCCCGGCGGCGCGGTCTGCACCGTCGCCGCCGGGGCGCCATAGCCCTGCTGCTCGCCGTGCCCGCCGCGGCCGTGCCGTACCTGCTCCTCACGCAGGACGACTCCCAGGCCGCGAAGGCGCGGCCGTCCGCGGCAGCACCGTACAAGTGGAAGAACGCGCAGACCGTCGGCGGCGGTTACGTCCCCGGCCTCGTCTTCAACCAGCGTGAGCGGGGTCTGCTGTACGCCCGCACCGACATGGGCGGCGCGTACCGCTGGGACGCCCGCGCCGAGAAGTGGATCCCGCTGACCGACTGGCTCGGCGAGAAGGACTGGAACCTGCTCGGCATCGACTCCCTCGCCACCGACCCCGTCGACCCCGACCGGCTCTACCTCGGCGCGGGCACGTACACCAACGACTGGGCGGGCAACGGCGCGATCCTCCGCTCCACCGACCGCGGCCGCACCTTCAAGCGCACCGAGCTGCCCTTCAAGCTCGGCGGCAACGAGGACGGCCGCGGCGCCGGGGAACGCCTCGTCGTCGACCCGTCGGACCACTCGAACCTGCTCCTCGGCTCCCGTAAGAACGGGCTGTGGCGGTCCACCGATTACGGTGCGACCTGGCGGCAGGTCGAGTCGTTCCCGGTGAAGGACGGGGCGGGCAGCGGTGCCGGCATCTCGTTCGTGACGTACGGGCCGAAGGGCAGCGGCGTCGTGTACGTCGGTGTCGCCGACAGGTCCAGGTCCCTGTACCGCTCGACCGACGGCGGAGCCACCTGGCAGGCGGTCGCCGGGCAGCCGACCGGCCAGCTGCCGCAGCACGGTGTCGTCACGGGCGACGGCACGCTGTATGTGACGTACACCGACAACCTCGGGCCCAACGGCGTCACCGGTGGCTCGGTCCACAAGTACGTGCCTAACAGCGCCCGTTGGCAGAACGTGTCCCCCTCGCAGGGCTCGTACGGCTTCTCGGGGCTCGCGGTCGACCCGCGCAAGCCGTCCACGGTGATGGTCACGACGCTGGGCCGCTGGTACCCGGAGGACGAGATCTACCGCACCACGGACGGCGGTTCGAGCTGGAAGGCCCTCTCCGGCAAGTCCGTACGGGACGCCTCCGGTGCGCCGTACGTCGGCACCCACACCGGTCACTGGATGACGGCCCTCGCGATCGACCCGTTCGACTCCGGGCACGTGCTGTACGGCACCGGCAACGGGATCTGGCGGAGCGAGGACGCCGACGCCCGTACGAGCCACTGGACCGCAGGGGCCAAGGGACTTGAAGAGACGGCGATCCTTGACGCCATCACCCCGCCCGGCGGCGCGACCGTCCTGACCGCCATGGGTGACCAGGGCGGATTCCGCCACACCGGCCTGACGCGGGTGCCGTCCGGGCGGATGAAGAACCCGCTGATGAGCAACAGCACCGACATCGACTACGCCGCGTCGAAGCCGTCGGTGATGGCGCGGGTCGGTACGGGCGGCAAGCAGGACGGCACCTACTCCACCGACGGCGGCGTCACGTGGCGGGGCTTCGCCGCCGAACCGGTGGCCGGCGCCCACAGCGGCCGTATCGCCCTCGCGGCGGACGGCTCGACGCTGGTGTGGACCCAGTCCGGGCAGGCCCCGTACCGCTCGACGGACAAGGGAGCGACCTGGGCGAAGGTGCGGGGGCTCGGGACGGGGGCGGAGGTCGTCGCCGACCGCTCCTCCGCCCGCACCTTCTACTCCCTGACCGGCGGCACCCTCTATGCCAGCACCGACGGCGGCGCGACCTTCACCGTCCGCGCGACCGGCCTGCCCGCCGAGGGCCGCCTCAAGGCCCTTCCGGGCCGGGCCGGCGACCTGTGGATCGCGGGCGGCGGCAAGGGCCTGTTCCACTCCACGGACGGTGGCGGCACGTTCACCCGGCTCACCTCGGTGACGTCCGCCTCGGCGGTCGGCTTCGGCAAGGCCGCGCCGCGCGCCTCGTACCAGACGCTGTACCTGATCGGCACGGTCAAGGGCGTCACCGGCGTCTTCCGCTCCACCGACAAGGGCGCCACCTGGACCCGCGTCAACGACAAGGCCCACCAGTGGGGCGCCATCGGCAGCCAGGGTGTCGTCACCGGCGATCCCGACACGTACGGCCGCGTCTACGTCGGCACCAACGGCCGCGGCCTCCAGTACGGCGACCCGTCCTGACGCCCGTGCAGCATCCGTGACAGCGGGCCGCCCTCCTGACCGAGGCGACATCACGGTCAGGAGGGCGGCCCGCGGCACAAGCGACCCGTTGCGCGGCTACTGACCCGCGCCGGGCACTCCCGCGCCGGGCACTCCCGCACCGGACGCCACAGCCCCGCCCCTCGCGGCACCATACGGTTCCAGCGCCCGTCGCAGGCTCTCCGGGACGCGGGTCGGCGTGGCCTCGGTGCCGTCGCCGCGCATGCACGCGACGCGTTGGCGGCCTTTTGCGACCAGGTGCTCGGTTCCGCTCGGCTCGTCGATCTTGACGTAGGTGAACTCGAACTCGATCTGGGTCTGGGTGAGGTCGACGAGCGTCATGCGGATGGACAGTCGGTCGAAGGCCGTCAGTTCGGCGAAGTACTCGCATTCGCACTTGATGGTGAACAGCTTGAGACCGTGGGCGATCTCGTCCAGGACGTCCGGGGCCTTCTCCTTGAGGAACATCTCCCTGCACCGGCCCTGCCAGCGGAAGTAGTTCACGAAGTAGACGTTGCCGACGAGGTTGGTTTCCTCGAAGCCGACGAGGTGGGCGATGTCGAAGCTCGGCACGGTTCAGCCCTTCTCGGTCACGGCGATCACGATGACCTCGTCCGGGGTGGGCGCCGCCAGCGTGGCGGCGAACGTCCACACCAGGTCGCGCCCATGACGCAGCACGAGCCAGCCGTTGTCGTGGGCTCGCCCGTCCAGGATCAACTTGGGCCGCGTCACGGTCACACCGAGCTTCATGACCGCCTCGCGGGCGCTCCAGACTCTGGTGGCCGCGGTGGCGAACGACTCGTTGCCCGCGGTGCTGCACATCTCCGCGAGCGCGACGCCGGACAGCCCGAGCAGGTCGCGCCACTGCTCCATGGTGCGTTCCCGGACCGCTTCGATGTCGCAGCCGACCGGACGAGAGGAGGCCACGGCGGCGGTGAGGCCGGGGCCGTGGGTCGCGCTCATCGGTTCGGTCGTCTCGGGCCTGCCGTCGGGGCGATGCCGCAACGCCACCGGGTGCCCGAACGCGGCAGCCAGCGCGCGCTCCGTGGTGGCCCGGCGACTCGGCATGCGCCGGGCGCTGCCGGGACCGGCGGTCGCCCCGCTGCCGCGGAGCGAACCCGAGGAGGCCGAGGGGCGATCACGAATGATCGCGAGACGCAGCGGTTCGGGGAGCACACCGTCGAGATGACGCTGCAGGTACGGACCGAGCAGCTCGGGTGTCCACGCGCGGCCCGTGCGATGTGATGGGACGGCGGTCAGTTCGAGCGACTCCCAGATCGCGACCGGCGCACCTTGGTCGTCACGGACCAGCACGTCGTAGACGTAGGTGTTTCCGCCGTGGGCGCGTTCGGCGGCCGCCAGAGTGACTTCTCCGGTCTTCTGCCGGTGGGGGAACGACCGTACTCGGCCGATCTTGGACGGCAGCAGGGTGGCGTCGGGGACACACACTTGCAGCGCATGCATGAACGCGTCCCTCGCAGCCGGGTCCGCGAGCAGCAGCGCGCCCGGCAGGACGGGAGAGAACCAGCGGCTGTCGGAGCATCGGATCCGCGCGACACATCGCCGCGCCGATATCAGGCGGAAGTCGGTCACCGAGCGGAACCGGGGGCCGTGGAACATGATCCGGTCATAGAAGTCGACTTCGATGTCCATCGTCGTCGGACCGATGTCCGCGGCCCGGTCGGCAGCCTTGATCAGCTGATCCCAGCGCTGCGTCCCGGCCGTCGACTCCCACGCCCCTTGGCGCCCGGTGCGAGCCAGGTCGGGATCGTCTCGGCGTAGGCACACTCCACGGAAGTGATCGACTTGGAACAGCGTTTCGGCCGATCGGATCGCGACCTGGACTTCATCACCGGTCCGCAGCGCGGCGAGCCGGATCGTCGTCGTCCCGTCCGCGGAGACCCCGATGGGGCGGTTGAACTCGATGTCGCGGAACTCGACCGGGCTTTCGTCACCGAACAGCGCCGCCGCGACCTGAGCCATCGCCTCCATCCCCATGACCGCCGGGAACAGCGCAAGCCCGGACAGCCGGTGGTCGTCGAGATACGGGTCGGCCGTCGAGGAGAGGTCGGCCTCGACGATCAGCTCGATACCGGGGAAGTGCAGGAGCGGACGTTCGAGGAAGCGCAGCAAGGGCAGTTCGGCCGGCGCGAACGTGATGGTCGGGAGGCCGATGGCCCTGCCGAGCACCACCACGTTCGACGGGGCCGACCGCGTGCGCAGCAGATCCAGCAGGGCGGTGACACCGACGTCCGTGGGGATCGGCTCGATCCCTTCCCGGGTCAGTACGTCGAGCACGCCGAGTCGTTCGCCCATCCCGGTGCCCGACCACACCGACCACTCGATGTTCAGGCAGCGGCACTGCGGCAGTTGTGCGTCGAGCGAGTCGATCGCCGACCGCAGCCAGTCGTTCGCGGTGGCGTAATGGCCTTCGCCGCGCAGCCCCGCGCGTCCGATGATGCTGCCGAACCCGACGACGAGCCGCAGGTCGGAGGGGTCCACATGGTTCAGGACGTTGCGGAACCCGTCGACCTTGACGGCAACGGTGCTTTCGAGTTCGTCGTACGTCAACGAGCCGATGGACACAGGGGTGTTGATGCCGGCGCCGTGGAGGATCCCCGTGATGTCGCCCAGTTCCTTCCGGATCGCCTCGGTGGCGGCGGCCACCTGTCGTACGTCGGTGACGTCGGCGGAGTAGTAGCTCACCTTGGTGCCCGAGTCCCGCAGACGGGCGACGTTCGCTGCGACCTCCTCGTCGGCTGCGGCGTCGGCCCGCCCCATCAAGGCCAGCGTGCAGCCCGTCTCGTTGGCCAGGGCGGCGGCGCACTCGACCGTGATGCCGCGCGCGCCCCCGGTCACGACGACGACGTCGCCGGCACCGACGGGATAGCCGTCGCGCCCGGTGGTCAGTTCACGGAGAACGGGTTCGGTCCGCCGGGCGTCGCCGTCGTAGGAGACCTCACGGAAGGAACGCGTGGTGGCCACCTCGGCGCAGACCAGCCGCGCCGCCTGGTCGGGCGCGAGGCGGTCGGCGAGGTCCACGATCGTCGTGCGTACCGCCGGTGCCTCCAGATGGACCGTCTTGGCCAGGGCGGAGGCACTGCGGTCACGGTTGACGACGACGAATCGGGTACCGCGCTCGACGGCCAGCCTTGCCGCGTCGACCATGCGGGCGGTCATGCCGGCGGGGTCTTCGTCCTCGGACGCGCCGCTGACGAGCAAGATCCCGTCGCCGACGGGGGCGGCCTCCAGCCGCTGCCGAACTGCTTGCGCGAGCGGTTCACCCGCGTCGTCCGGGGGAGCGAACACCTCCCACGTTCCGTGCCGTTCCTCGTCCGGGACGGGCGGCAGCGGGGTCGGGGCGTGCTCGACCACGAACGGCCGAACCCAGGTACCGACGCCCGTCAGGTCGTCGACCGCCTTGCTGTCCGCTCCCTCACCGGCTGTGTGCGCGAGGTCGTCGATCGCCTCTGCCAGCTCCGCGATGGTGGCGGTCGCCACGCTGGTGCTCGGCTCGGGTATCGGTGCGCCGAACGTCTTGAGGACTTCGCTCATCAGCTGGGTGATCGTGATGCTGTTCAGATGCAGATCGTCGAGGGGGCGGGTCTCGGGCTGGATCTGGGCGACCGGAAGCTCGACGTGGTCGGCTATGAGGTGGCGCAGTGTGTCCAGGGGGCTCCGCACGTCGGCAGGGACACCGGCAGGTGTGTCGGCAGGGACACCGGCAGGCGCGTCGGCGGGGACGTCGGTACGCTCGGCCCCGGTCCGGGGAGGCCGGGCCGCTGCCCGAGGGACATGGGAGACGTCCGGCGCCTGTTCGCAGGGGCTCTCGATGAAGGTGAACTGCTTGTCCAACGAGATGGGCCGGTTGAACCGCTCGGCCGCGAGGGCCACCAGATCAGGTCCCGAGCCCAGCACATAGCATCCCGCGAGCGTTCGGAGGGTGCCGGTGACCGAGCTGTCGTCGGTGTCCATCGAGACGACCGGAACGGTCGGGCACACCTCGGCCGCAAGGCCGGACAGGATCGTGCCCGGCCCCACCTCGATGAGCAGGTCGCACTCGTCGGCGAGCCGCTCGAGGGCGTCGGCGAACCGCACCGGTGCCACGACCTGCCGTGCCAGGAGATCGACGACGCTCGATCCGGGCTCCACCGGTTCCGCCGTGACCGTCGAGAACAGCCCCGTCCGTTTGACCTCGCCGATGCGGATCTCGTCGAGGTATCCGCGCAACTTGTGGGCGGCCGGGGCGACCAGCGGTGTGTGGAAGGCATGGGAGACGGCGAGCTTGGCGCCGTGCAGCCCGGCCCTCCTCGCCGCGTCGACCACCGCGTCGACGTCGTTCACGGGACCCGCGACGACAGTCTGGTTCGGGCCGTTGTAACCCACGACGGTGACCTGAGTTCCGGCGAGCAAGGGCTCGACCTGTGCCGCGGAGGTGCGGATGGACGCCATCGAGCCGGACTCGGACGGCGCCTCCCCGGACTCGGATCCCGCAGGTCCCGAGGTCGCGTTGCGCATCGCTTCGCCGCGGAAAGCAGCGATCTCGACGGCCGACCTCTCGTCGAAGACCCCCGCCCAGTACAGGCCGGTGAGTTCGCCGAGGCTGTGCCCGACACAGCCGGAAGCCGACACCCCTGCCCGGTCGAGGATCCGCAACCCGGCAAGGGAAGCAGTGACGATGCGCGGCTGAGCGTCCTCGGTCGCGGCGCCCGCGGGCCGAGTGCCCACCTGCTCGTAGAGATCCTGGACGACTTCGAACCGGTGCGCGGGACCTCCGCCGTCACCACGTCCTGGGGCGCCCTGGCCCGGGAACAGGAACCCGATCCGGGGCGCCTTCGCGGAGTGGGCCAAGAACTGACCACGATGTGGCGCGAACACATGAGTCTCGCCTGCCGCGATGGCATCGGCGAGCGCGCGGAGACTCGACGCCGCCGCTGCGGGCTCGGCCGCGACCACCGCCGCCTTGTACGCGAACTCGGAGCCGGTGCGCGTGAGTTCGGCGGACAGGTCGCCGAGTTCGGCGTAGGAACAGACGGCCGCGACGTCCGCGGTGTGCCGGAGTCTGCCCTCCAAGTCGTCGAAGCAGGATGCCGACAGCACCAGCAGTTCGGCGTCTTGGGGCGCGTGTGCCAGATGCCTGTGGAGAGCCGCGGGAAGCGCTTCCACGGGCTGGGTGGACTCCAGGGCGACGTGGGCGTTGATCCCTCCGAACCCCAGCGACGACGTGCCCGCGCGGCGCGGCCGCTCACCTGCTGCGCTGCCCGGTGGACCTGAAGGAGGCGACGTCGGCCACGGCCGCGGCGTGCGGGGAAGCCGCAGCCGCGTGTCGGGGCTGTCGAGCATCGGGTGCGGCTCGCTGTTGCCGGCGATGGGCGGGATCGTGCCGTGGTGCAGGGCAAGGACGGCCTTCATCAGGCCGGCGACGCCGGCGGCGGCCTTCGTGTGCCCGATGTTGCCTTTGATCGTGCCGAGGTAGACGGGCTCGCCGTCGGCCGGCCGGTCCGCGCTCACGCGGTTGAACACGTCGAGCTCGGTCCGGTCGCCCAACGCCGTACCGGTGCCGTGCCCCTCGAAGTAGTCGACGGTCTCGGCACCGAAGCCGGCCATCCGATAGGCGCGTTCTATGGCGAGCAGGTGGCCGTCCGCCTCGGGCCGGGAGATGCCGCCGTGGCCGTCGGACGACACGCCCCAGCCCGCGATGGTCGCGTAGATCCGCATGCCGTGCGCGACCGCGTCCTCCTCGCGGACGAGGACCAGGATGCCGCAGCCTTCGCCCGGCCAGAAGCCGTTCGATTTACGGTCGTAGACCGTCATCTGCGAGGTCGCGAGTGCTCCGGTCTTGGCGAAGCCGACGAGCTCGAACGGGTCGATGGAGGTGTCGACTCCGCCGACGACGGCGGTGTCGATCTGCCCCGCGGAGAGGGCGTTGCCGGCGTTCGCCACGGCGAGCAGGGACGACGAGCAGGCCCCGTCCACGATGAAGCCGCCACCGCCGAAGTCGAAGTGGTTGCAGATGCGTCCCGCGATGGTGTTCGCGAGGCCGCCGGCCAGGCTGTCCTCGTTGATACCGGGGTAGGGGGCCTTGTACAGGGTCTCGTACGCGTCGAGGAAATCGGCGATCTCGTCGACCGGCCAGCCCTTGTCCTCAAGGGCCTTCGCCAAGGTACGTCGTACGTAGGGCCACCTGAGCCGCATGCCGGTGGCCCGAGTCATGTCTCCGGTCAGCGTGTTGCCGAGGATGACGCCGGTGCGGGAACGGTCCAGCCGCTCGCCTTCCGGGAAGCCGGCGTCCGCCAGCGCTGCCGCGGCGGTGTCCAGGGCCAGCCAGTGCGCGATGTCGGTGGACCGGTACACGCTCGCGGCAACGCGGTGTTTCGCCCGGTCGAACTCCCAGCCCTCGATGACCGCGGCATGAGTGGCGTAATGCCGGTCCGGTGTGGCCGGATCGGCGGAATAGTAGTCCGCCGTGCTCAGCCGCACGTCCGGCAGGCGTCGGAACGCCCGGCGTCCGGCAAGAACGTTTTCCCAGAGCTGCCTCGGGGTCTCCGCGTCAGGGAATGTGCAGGCCATCCCGACGATCGCTATGCGTGTCATGGAGCTAGGCCTCCTGCGCGCCTCGCCGACGGTTCGGTGTTGCGGACGACTCGGCCACGGCCCTGCGCCTGGCGATGAGTACGCCGATCCACACGGAGATCCCGCGGATCGCGCACACGATCGTGAGGGCGAAGAACAGCGTGTAGACGACGTTCAACACCATCAGCACTCCGTAGACCATCGCGGTCGAGGCGCCGAACATGAACTGGGCCCGTGGCTTGAACGGTGTGGTGCCGGGGTCGGTGATCATGTAGTTGGTGAACAGGAGGAAGGCCGTGCCGGTCATGGTGCCGAGCGCGGCCATCAGCGCGACGTCGAACAGCTCGTGGCGCAGGATCGCCTGGATCACGAACCCGCCGAGCCACCCCACGATCAGCGGAATCTTGCCGGTGAGCTTCGCGTTCAACACCGTGCCGGCGGTGGCGAGGATGACGGGGATCGCGATCCTGAACAGCGAGTTGATGTTCTCGCCGAACTGATAGGGCGGCGCGACGCTGACCCAGGATCCGAAGCACAGCAGCGCGACGCTGATGCCGAGGTTCGACGGGTTCATGTAGTGGCGCATGCGGCCACCGATCGGCGCCTGGAACACGTACTTTCCGGTGACGGCGACGGCGACGCCGAAGAGGACCGGCCAGAATTGGTTGTTCGCGTACAGCAGCATGTTCACCGCGAGTGCCGTGATGTGCGCGGGAAGCAGGAACTCGTAGACCCCGCGCATGCCCCGGCCGCGGAAGCGGGGTGCCCGGCGCTGTGCCCACGCGCTGAGTGTCTCGAAGGCCAGATCGATGGCGTACGCGCCGGCCACCGCCAGGAACGGCCACAGGGGCGGCTGTTCGAACCCCAGCAGGGTGTAGCCCAGGATGTTGAAGACCGTGATGGAGAGGGCGAAGTTCCGCAGTGCGAGGTAGCGCGTGTCCTTCCCGGGTGCCGGGGCAGCCGGTGGCTTCGAGTCGGCGCTCGGTGGCTTGGCGGGCGATGACGTGGGTGACGGTGAGGTCGTTTCGGGGAGAGGAGACTGTTCCCGGACGTTCCGGTCGACGGGCTTGGGGCTCTGGGTCGTCACGGGGCGCTGACCTCCTCGGCCGTGTCGGTGAGCATGAAGGTGTACGTGCCCGGGGTGAGCCGGACGGTCTTCCGGTGGCGCTCGCCCTGGTTGTCGAGCCATGCGATGGTGGCGCTCACGGGCTGGTCCTCGGTGCCCAGGCCGAAGTGCACGTCGAAGCCCCGCTTGCCGCTGTGCCCGCTGCCGCCGTCGAGTTGGCTCCGCATCGTGCGGCCGTCGGCCGTCCGTACGGTGACGGTCGCGTTGTAGGCGGGCGTTCCGGGCGCTGACAGGTCGCCGCTGTCCTTCTTGTCGGCGGGCCGGTACAGCTGGAGTTTGAGGTAGCGGCCCATGTCCGGTGAATCGTTCCGGTAGAAGGCCGGCGGACCCCACTGCCGGGCGACAGCGAAGTCCAGCGTCCCGTTTCCACGGGTGTCGCCGACGGCGATCCCGCGGGTCGGGGTCTTGGAGTCGATGCCGACCTCGTCGGCGATGTTGACGTACTCGCCGGAGTCGGTCGGTGCGTACACGGCCATCGGCTGGTGGCCCGCGATGTCGTCGTCGGGGCCCACCTTGGGCCACATGCCGGGCTCTCGCAGGAGTACGTCGTTGCTGGTCGCCAGTTCCTGCAGCCACGGCCAGCGGTTGTGCTTGGCGCCCTGGACGAAGCCGGCGGTCTGCAGGACATCGAGCTTGCCGGAGTTCTGCAGATCGGCGCCCTTGATGTCCCAGGCCCAGCCGGACCAGGCCAGGCCGGCCTCCTGTGCCTGCTGGGAGAAGGGGGCATGGCCGGCGCCGAGTTCGGAAGCCATCTTCTTCGGGGTGCGGGCGTCGTTGCGCCACACGTAGTTGCTCTCTTCGAGGCCCCAGGCCGTCGCGATGTTGCTGGCGATCATGTCGAACTTGCCGCGGCCGTAGAGGTCGACGAAGTCCACGCCCATGCCTTTGAAGGAGTCCTGGCCCAGGACGAACGACTTGGGTGTGGTCCAGCCGCGCTCGCCGGTCGCGGTGCCGAACCGGATGTTGCCGGGCGTCGACTTGTTGTGGAACAGGTGGTCGTGCCCGAAGTCGTTCGCCGCATAGACCTCGGGGAGAAGGTCGTCGGTGAGGTCACCGCTGCCCAGGGCGAGGGTCCATCCGGTCGCGTCGTCGTACGGGACGGCCTTCTTGTCCTCCGCGTACACCGGGCGCCCGTCGTCGTTGCGCACCCAGCGCAGCATCCGGATGCCGCCGCCGTTCTTCGCGTTCGACATGGAGTCGTTCATGACGACGTCGTCCTGGCCGTCGGGGTCGAGGACGGAAGAGTTCGGGAAGTAGTTTCCGATCATCAGATCGGGGTGACCGTCCCCGTCGTAGTCGGCGATCGACACGGCGTTGGTGTTCCACTGTTCGCCCGTGTACCTGTCCACACCCTTGGCCGACGGGACCACTTCGGTCGGGCGGTACGCCGGAGAGCGGCCCGGTGCGGACTCGTCCGCCATGAACAGAATCGGTGTGCGTCCCCAGTAGTAGACCAGCAGGTCCATTCGCCCGTCGCTGTCGAAGTCGCCGGGCGCACAGCCCATCGGCGCCATCGTCGAGTCGATGTGGAGAGGGGCGGCATCGAGGGTGAAGGGAGTGAAGCGGTCGGCTGCCGGAGCGGTCGGAGTGTGGGTGACGACCACCGAGTCCGTGCGGGTGTCCACGAGACACACGCCGTTCGCCCGCCCGTGCCCGGTCAGGTCGTTGATGGCGACACTGGCGCCGACGGACGAGATCCACGAACGGATCTTGTGATAGGAGGGGTTGACCTCGCGGACCTTCTTCTTCGGAAGCTTCTCGTAACCGGGCGGCATCGGGAGCGACATGGACGCGAACTTGTAGTCCGGTGCCACCTCCTTCGGATCCGGCGCCGCGACCGCTGCTCGGGTCACCGCGAACAGGGAAGCGGCGAGCAGGACGGCGCAGAGGGCAGGCGTGAGCGTTCGGATGCGTTCTCTCATGAGCCGTCCTTCACCCCGTCGGTGTCGGGCTGTCGAGATGTCGAGGGCTGTCGGGATGTCGAGGGGGCACCCGCCCCGTCGGCCGCTGTGTCGTCGGTGGCCCAGCGCCGCATGATGCGGCGACGCCACACCTCGAACGCCACCTGCCCGTCGACCGTGTGTCCCGACGGACGGCTCTGCGTGGCGATGGCGGCCGCCTCGGTGACGCGCAGCCCCGTGATCGCCCGGACCGCGGTCTCGGTGTGCGGCTGCGCGATGTGTGCCCGTGCCCGTGCTTCGGCGGCGAACACGGACCCTTGCGCGAGGGCGGCCCGGTGCCTGCCCGCGCGCTCGGCGAGTTCAGCGAGCTCCTCGGGGGGCGCGCCGCCCGCGTAGGTCGCGGCCAGCCCGAGTCCGGCGAAGAGATCCTCGTGCCGCCGCGGTGCGAACGCCTCGATCAGCCGCACCGCCCGGTTCGGATCGGCACCCGCGACGAACCAGAGGGCTCGTCCGATTCCCTGGTCGATCGCGTGCGGGGCGTACTCGGGGTGGTGGTTCGTCGGCACGGGCGGATCGGGGTCGATGTACTGCCGCTTCACGTACTTGTCCGTGTGAAAGAAGGCCTGATGGAAGCCGTAACCGTCCAGGGCCAGCCACGTGAGGGTGGGGTCGGTCAGGCCGGCCGCCGCCGCGCGCCGCAGCGGCCGGGGGAGCCGGGCGAACGACCAGCCGACGCCGACGTGAATCATGTAGATGTGATCGTCGGCCGCTTCGAGGAGGTCGGAGACGTGGCGGCGGTGGCCCAGCGGCAGCGCGTCGCGTATGGCCATGGCCATGGCCGCGCCCTCGAAGGCGAATCCTCGCCGGATGCCGTCGATCCTTGCCAGCGTGACGGTGGCCTCAGCGGCGGTCGAACTCTGGGCCGCGACGCCGAACCCTTCGATGAACGATCCGCCGGCCATCTCCAGGGACGTCTTCGCATGAAGGTCGCGTTCGGGGAAGCCGCGTTTGCGTAATAAAGCCTGATTCGCGCCGGGAGTGAGTGATATACGACGGATGTGTCCTAACCACGAAACCATGCCAGCACCTCGCGTCCGACTGCGCCACGTCACCCAGAGACTCGCATCGAACAGCCATCGAGCGTTTCTCTCTCATTGCTCAATTGAAAAAAGGTTAGTAATCTCTCTCCCTCACGGCCGTTGACGGGCCGGCGCGCAGAGCGAGGTCGGCGCTGGTCAGGGGCGGCTCGCGCGGAGCGTTACGAGGGAGTCGGGGGAGGGGGGCGACCCGGCGCGTGGTGGAGGGGATGTGGATTCCCCGGTTCCTGTTCCGGCAGGGTCAGCCGACTCACCCGGGCCTTGCACAACCGCAATCGTGCCGCAGCAGAGCATCATCCAGCTGTACGTCTGCCATTTCCGTCAGAGCATTGCGCGGCAGCACATGGTGCGCCGTGCGACGGCGAGCTGTGCCTATTTGTAGAAACGCACCTTGTAGATCCCCTGGCAAATATTCGATCACGCGATCGGAGGTAGCCATGTCTGATCCAGTTGCGGACAGCATGATCTACATGTGGGAGAACTGCGGATACCCACTGAGTCTCGGCGACATCGCAACGTTCGTCAGGTACAGCAAGTTTCATTTCGCCCGGAAGTTCAGACGAGAAGCGGGATGCTCACCCGGCCGCTTTCTCTGCGCGGTCCGGATGGCGCGGAGCAAGCAGCTTCTGTCGACAAGCGTGGCAACGGTGTCCGACATCGCGTCCTCGGTCGGATACCGGAGCCTCGGGACCTTCACGACTCGGTTCACCGATGTCGTCGGGCTCACCCCGTCCCAGTACAGGCGGTCGTCACGAGCCGATCTCACGCTCTTCGACCTGGTCGTGCCAGGGGTCGTCCACGATTTCAACCCCCGTGGCTGCGTCATGGGCCGGCTGATCGGTACTCCACGGAATCGCGGGACGCGCACCCACGTGAGCGTGTTCTCGAGCACGAGGCCGCTTATGCCGCCGATCGCCGCGAGGTTCGTGGACCCCGAAGAGGGTTTCTCCTTCGGCGGCCTGCCGTCCGGCAAATGGCTCATGCGGGCGATTGCGGTCGAGAGGGGATCCGAGGACTCAATGGCGGAAGCTCTCGTCGGCGTGAGCGAAGAGTTCGACGTCCGTCCGGCCGGCCGGATCAGCGCCGACGTCGTGCTGCGGAAGCCCACGACGGGGATGGCGCCCTCGCTGCTCTCGGTCCCGGGGCTCGATCGTTACCTCTCCAGCCTCCTGTGGAGCAGCATGCGAGCTCCCGTGGCGCAGGCACGCGTGCGTGACTGCCCTGCCTTGACTCACATGTAAGTCCTCACTAACGTAATAAATCGTTAGGGAGCTGTCCTTGGGCGTTCTGCTGAGGTGCAAGACAGGAGCAGGGTGATGCAGCCAGCACGAGACACATTTCCCAAACAGCAGGTGGCCTGGACGATCGCCCTTGCTGCACTCACCAACTTCATGGTGAGTCTGGACAACCTGGTCGTGGCCACCGCTTTGCCGACGCTGCACGAGGACCTCGGAGGGGACGCGGGCAATCTGAGCTGGGCGGTCAACGCGTACACGTTGGCCTTCGCGTCGCTGATCCTCACGGGCACGACCTTGGCCGACCGCTTCGGCCGCCTGCGGGTCTTCTCCATCGGCCTGACGGTCTTCACGGTCGGCTCCATCCTGTGTGCCGTCAGTCCGTCGCTGGGGTTCCTCATCGGCGCGCGGGTCGTGCAGGGCATCGGTGGCGGGATCGTTCTCCCGCTGACCCTCGCGCTCATCACCTCGGTGACCCCGCCCGAGGAGCGAGGAAAAGCCATCGGGATCTGGGGTGGCGTCATCGGCATCGCCGTCGCGTCCGGACCGGTCGTCGGCGGCGCGATCATCCAGGGCTTCAGCTGGCACTGGATCTTCTGGCTCAACGTGCCCATCGGGATCGGCGTCGTCGTCCTCGCCCGCATGCACGTGCCCGAGTCCTTCGGCGGCTCGAGGAAGATCGACCCGGTCGGCCTCCTCATGGCCACCTCCGCGGTCCTGCTCATCGTACAGGCGCTCATTCGCGGTCCGGAGCGGGAGTGGACCGATGTCACGATCCTCGGAGGGCTCATCGTCGGGCCGCTCCTGCTCGTGTGCTTCGTCCTGTGGGAGCGTCGGGTGGCGGAGCCCATGATCAATATGAGCCTGTTCCGAAACCAGAACGTGTCCGCGGGATGCGTATCCAACTTCATCCTCAATGCGGGAATGTTCGGTCCGGCGTTCCTCCTCACCCAATACATTCAGCTCGGGCTGAGGCACGATCCCATCGAAGTCGGTGTACGCCTGCTGCCGTGGACGGCATTGACTCTGGTGATTTCACCGTTCGTCGGTCAGTTGGCGGACAAGATCGGTGAGCGATACCTGGTCACCGTGGGCCTGCTGTTGCCCGGCGTGGCATTTATTTGGATCGGCGCAGAAATGTCCGATTCGGCGGTAGGGTACGGCAGCCTTTGGCTTCCGCTCCTCTGTGCCGGCGTGGGCACCGCGATCGCGTTCCCCTCGGTCTCTTCCGCGGTGATGCGGTCGGCGACTCCCAAGCAAGCCGGGATGGCTTCCGGGTCCAGTGAGACGTTCGCGTACGTCGGCGCGGTATTCGGCGTCGCGATGGTAACCGCGTGGTTCGCCGCATTCGGCGACTACGGCACTGCTGCTAGTATGGCCGAAGGGGTTAGTCCCGCCTTGGTCGGGATCGGCGTGCTCAGTATCTTCGGAGCGATTGTCGCCGTACTGGTCATCCGACAGCAGAAGACGGCGGCGCCGGACCATGATGAGGCTCTCGAAACAGCCGGATGAAGCATCGACCGTAGCGGTCCTGCGGGCGTTCTCGGACGAGAACCGCCGCACCATGCTCGAACTGGTGGCCACAAAGGAATTGTCCGCCGGTGAGATCGCGGGGCACTTCACGGTCACCCGCCAAGCCGTCTCGCAACACCTTCGAGTTCTCAAGGAGGCGGGACTAGTCGAGGAGCGTCGCGCCGGAAGAAACCGGCTCTACCGAACACGGGCCGACGGAATCGCGATACTGCACCAATACTTCAACGACCTGTGGTCCAACAGTCTCGCGCTTGCCAAGGAAATCGCGGAGGAAGCCGAGAGTGACACGCACGGCGACAGCGACCACGGCGATGAATCGGCCAGTCCCGGGAAAGGGATGCCGGTCTAGAGCACGGACGGTATCCTGGCGGCGTCGCGGACTGTCAAGGCGAGCTGCTGCTGTCGAACGGTGTCGTGCGGACATGACGCCAGGACACGCACCGTTGCCGAACAACACCGAGGGCTAGGTTGATGAGCTCAGCAAACGCCGGGCACCCGAGTGTCGTAGCCGACCAGCATGTTGTGCGGGCGAGTGTCGTCGTGAATTGCAGTCAGGAGTCTGCGTTCTCGACGTTCGTCGGCCGGGTTGCGGACTGGTGGCCGCTGCAGTCCTACTCGCTGGGGCGGGACCAGATCAAAGAAGTCGTCGTGGAGAAGCGTGTCGGCGGCCGTATGTACGAGGTCAGGGCGGACGGCGAGGTCAATTGGGGCGTGATCACCAGCTGGAATCCGCCACATGGATTCGTGCTGCAGTGGGATGTGATTCCCGGCTCCGCGACCAATGTCGAACTGATTTTCCAAAAGCTGACCGACCGCTCGACGCGTGTGTCCATCGAGCACACCGGCTGGGAGAATGTCGACCCCTCATCGCTGCCCACGGACTGCAGTTATGGGGAAGGGTGGCGGGTCACCCTGTCCCATTTCGCCGAGGAATGCGCGAAGCAGTCCGAGCAGTAACGTGACCTGATCTCGGCAGTAACTGGTGACCTGATCTCGGGGGCGCTCGTTGTCTGGATATGCCGACGCCTCGTACCCATGACGAACGCCTGGCGGTCGCCCGCCACCGGCTCCAGCAGGAACGGCAGATGTGGCTGTCGACCGGTGGGCGCTCGGGGCCGCACCTGATTCCCGTGGCGTTCGTCAGCGACGACGACGCCATCGTGACTGCCACCGGCGAGAACAGCAAAACCGTCCGCAACCTCCGGGAGACCGGGCGAGCACGCGTGGCAGTGGGCACCACGGCTGATGTGGTGATGATCGATACCGTTCTCGACGGTCTCGTGCAGGTTCCAGAGGTCGCCACGGACCTCGCCGACCGCTTCGCCGCCGTCTCTCATGACCCGCGGCAGATGCAGGGCTACCTTTACATCCGACTGCGCCCTCGCCGTGTTCAGGTGTGGAACGGATTTCACGAGCTGCGTGGCCGGACAGTGATGCTCAAAGGGGAGTGGCTGCCGTACCCCGTCGACTGAACTCGGCTGCGCCGAACGCTGACTGACGTGGAGACAGGTGCTCAGCGGTCTGCCGGCGAAGCGGCCTCGGTGGCCAGCAGCTCGCCGGTGATCTCCTCGACGCTTCGGTGCTTGGTCTCGGGCCCGAACCACAGGAACATCGCGGCCGCCAGGAGCAGCGGCACGGCTCCGATGAGCGCGGTCGCGGCGATCGAGGGGACGGTGGTGCTGGCCACGACCACCGCGATGATCAGGACGCCGCCGAGCTTGGTCATGCCGGCCGCGAGGCCCGAGCCGCGCGAGCGCAGCATTGTGGGGTACACCTCCGCGGCGTACGCCGAGACGACCGCCGTCACCGAGCTGACGGCGGAGAGCGGCACGATGAGCAGCAACGAGAGCGCGAGGTGGTGGTCGGCCAGCGAGTCGCCCGCCACCACGAAGCCGCCCAGTGCCAGCGCCGACACCACCGAGAGCGTGATGATCGTCTTGCGGCTTCCCCACCAGCCGTAGGCCACCGCTACGAGCACGGTGAAGGGGAGTCCGAGCAGCGCCGCGTTGCGCACGACGTAGTCCGATTTCACCGACGAGTATCCGAGGTGCTGCAGATTGGTCGGCACCCAGAGCTGGAAGCCGAACGTGATGAGGCCGGCGCCGGCGGCGAGGACCAGGATCGCGAGCGTGGAACCGGCGAACGGGCGCCGGAAGAGCTGGTGATAGCCGCGCAGGGCGGGCGTCTCCGAAGCCGCTGACTCGCTCGGGGTCTCCTGCACCTTCGCGCCGTACCTGGTCATGATCGCCTTTGCCTCCTCGTTCCGGCCGCGGGCGATCAGATAGCGGGGCGATTCGGGGATCCAGTAATTCAGCGCGATGAACAGCACCCCCGTCGGCAGGCCGATGAGCCAGAGGATGCGCCAGCCGTAGGTCGGGGTCAGCCAGCCGGACAGCCAGCTCGTGATGAGGTACGCGCCGGCGATGTCACCGCCGATCAGGACCATCAGCCAGCCGCGGTGGCGGGCGGGGATCGTCTCGGCCATCAGCGCGAAGGCGATCGGGATCATGCCGCCGACGCCGAGCCCCATCATGAAGCACATCAGCAGGTTCCACTTGAAGCCGGGCATCGCGCCGCAGATCGAGGTGGTGATGAACAGTATTCCGGCGAGGAGGATCGAGGAGCGCCGGCCGATGCGGTCACCCAGCACACCCCAGATCAGCGAACCGATGACCGTTCCGGTGATCCCTGCGAGCGGGAGCCAGGAGACGGGAATGTCCCCGTGCGGATTCGCCGGGGATTTGAGCCCGTACTCCTGGGCGAAGCCGGGCGCGACGAACGCCAGCGTCGCGGGCTTCATGACGTCGATGGTGATCGCGACGGCGAGAACGATGAGCAGTGCGATGTGCTGGCCCCGTATCGGGGCGTCGTCGATGGCGGTGACGCGGATGGACCGCGCCGAATTCCTGATCTGGGCTCCGCGTCGGGGCAGCAGGCCGTAGACGACCGCGATGAGTCCGAGGACGATGAGCACCATTCCGGTGATCATGGCGGCGTCCGGTTGCATTCCGGACATGACGTAATTCATGTGGTGCGCCGAGAAGTACATCGGCAGGTGGAGTGCGACGCCCGCGGTGCACGCCAGGACTCCGAGCCAGAATGCAACGGGGTGTTCGAAATCCCCCCGGATGAGACCGAGTCCCCTCATCGCCATGAGCATCCCCCTCATCAGTCGAAACCCTGATGAGATTAGCGGGCCGCGGTGGCGAGCGTCCTCGTCCCGGTTTACCCGATCGCATTACAGCAATCAGGGAGAAGTCGGGGGTTCCGGCTGACGGGAGGTGTCCGCCGTGCAGACGAGAATGCTCAGCGGACTCGGTGTCGCGATGATCTCGTCGAGTTGAAGATCGGCATTCCTGAGGAGTTCACGGAACTCGTCGGCCGTACGCTCCGCGCCGTTGAGGTTGATGAGCATGTTCAGGTCCTGGAACTTGCTGAGATCGGGTTCGTTCGCGGGCCGGACCACACGCGTGATGATCAATAGCGTCGCGCGGTCGACCATCGCGTCCCGGCAGGTACGGAGCAGCTGCGTCGCGCGCTCGTCGTCCCAGTCGTGGAGAACCGACTTCATGATGTAGCAGTCGGCTCCGGACGGGATGGTGGAGAACATGTCCCCGGCTATCGCCTGGCACCGGTGCCCCAGTCCGTTCGCGACGAATTGGTCGCGGGCCTCGCGGGTCACCTCCGGCCGCTCGAAGAGGATGCCTTCCACGTGCGGATACTTGTCGACGATCGCGGCCAGGAGGTGCCCCTGCCCGCCGGCGACGTCGACCACCGTGACGGCATCCGAGAAGTCGTAGTTGTCGAGGATCGCGCGGACTTCGGCGATGGAGAACGCGCTCATCGACGCGTGGAACAAGGCGTGCGCGTCCGCGTGTGTGGCGAGGTACTCCCACATCGTCATCCCGAAGACGTGCTCGAACGCCGGCTCCCCCGTTCTGACCGTGTGGCCCAGATGGCCGAGCGTGGGCCACTGAAGGTCCGAGCCGATCAGCCGTGCGATCGGCTGCAGCGACCCGGGGGCGTCAGAGCGCAACAACTCGCCCGTGGCGGTGAGTTCGAAGGAACCGTCGTCGCGTTCGTGGAACACCCCGATGCCGGCCAGGGCCCGGAGGAGCCGGTACATGGCCCGGGCATCGCACTGCGTGTCGCGGGCGAGGTCGGACGGCCGCTGCGGTGCCTCGTGCAAGTGGTCGGCGATCCTGAGATCAGCGGCCACCGCGAGGCACTGTGAGGCGTAACAACCCATCAGCAGCGAGAACATCTGCTGTCGAGGGCTTGCGCCGGGAGCAGCGTGACTGCCCGCAGGTGACGCCGACGACGATCCCTTGCGGCCACCAAGCTCTGAGGTCATGGTTGCTCCGATCCCTGATCAGGTCGTCGTCACAGGCCGGTCCCGCTCGCCCGCCCGGGCGCCGGTGAGTCAGGCGGAAGGCTGATCCCACAGGCCGATGGTGTTTCCGTCCGGGTCGGCGAACGCCGCGACGTTGCCGAAGCCGGGCAGCTCGGTCGGCTCCATGACCCTCGTGCCTCCCAGCTCCTCGGCGCGCTTCAGCGCGGCACCGAGGTCGGGCGCGTGGAAGTACACCCGGACGCCGGCCTCGCCCATGGCCGGACCGATCCCGCCGGTCACGGAGCCTTCGCCGGACTGAGTGTCGACGAGGGCGTATCCACCCATGTCGGGCACCTGGTTGACGGTCCAGCCGAACAGGTCGGCGTAGAACGACTGGAGACGCTCGGCGTCCTCGGACGAGGTGATTTCGAAGTACGCGAGTCGCTGTCCCATCCCGTGCTCCTCCCAGATAGGTATCACTTCTTAAGTCAGTCTGAACTTACCTTACGGTCTTTCAGAGCGTCAACGGCGCACTCCTGCGCGGGGTGGGAGGGCTTGAAGTCGCCGTTCGCCTCGATGGCGATCTCGCTATCCAAAGTGTCGCCATCCATAGCGGAAGACGGATTCAGAGGGGTCAGCGTGAGCTCGCCGGAGTCCGTGTCGGTGTCGATCCGGACTGTCTGGCCGGCGGTGACCCGTTCGGTGAGCACCATCTCGGTCAGCGGATCCTCGATGTGGGTCTGGATCGCTCGACGCAGCTGCCGCGCCCCTTCCTTGGGGTGGTGCCCGTGGTCCGCCACGTGCGCGCGGGCGGCCGGGGTGACTTCGATCGAGATGCCGTTGGCGCTCAGCCGGGCGTCCAGGCCGCTCACCAGCAGGCCGACGATGGCCAGGATGTCGTCGCGCGTCAGCTCGGGGAAGACGATGATGTCGTCGAGGCGGTTGAGGAATTCGGGGCTGAAGTGCTGTTTGAGTTCGGCGGTCACCACTTGCTTCAGGCGCTCGTACCGACGGTCACGGTCGCGGCCACGGTCGCGATCACTGCCGCTGCCGCTGCCGCTGCCGCCGTCGCCGTCACTTTCGGTGAAGCCGAGACGACCTCTGGCGAGGTCGCGCGAGCCGAGGTTGGTGGTGAGGATGATGACCGTGTTCGTGAAGTCCACCCGGCGGCCCGCGGAGTCCGTCAGATGCCCTTCGTCGAGCACCTGCAGCAGTGTGTTGAACACATCGACGTGGGCCTTCTCCACCTCGTCGAACAACACGACCGAGAACGGCTTGCGGCGGACGCGTTCGGTCAGCTGGCCGCCCTCGTCGTGGCCCACGTACCCGGGCGGCGCACCGACGAGTCGTGAAGCCGTGTGACTCTCGCCGAACTCGGACATGTCGAACCGCACCAGACTGTCCTGGTCGTCGAAGAGGAACTCGGCCAACGCCTTGGCCAGCTCTGTCTTGCCCACACCTGTCGGGCCGGCGAATATGAACGAGCCGGTCGGCCGGCGCGGATCCCGGATTCCCGTGCGGGCGCGTTTGATCGCTTTGCTGACGGCCTGGATCGCCTCGTCCATGCCGACGACGCGCCGGTGCAGCCGGTCTGCCATCTGTCCGAGCCTCTGCGACTCGTAGCGGGACATCGTCGACACCGGTACGCCGGTCTGCTGCGACACGACCGCCGCCACGTCGTCGGCCACCACCTCGGTCGACGTCGCGTCGAGCCGGAGCGCGACTTCCGCCGCGGCCTCGTCGATCAGGTCGATCGCCTTGTCGGGCAGGAACCGTGTGGGCAGATAGCGGCAGGACAAGTCGACGGCCGCCCGGATCGCCGCGTCGGCGATCGTCACTCGATGGTGCGCTTCGAAAAGCGGCCTCAGCCCGTTCAGGATGGCGACGGCGTGGTCCGGGGTGGGTTCGTCGACGCTGATCCGCTGGAAACGCCGGTCGAGAGCCGAGTCCTTCTCCAGCGACTTGCGGTACTCGTCGTGGGTGGTCGCGCCGATGAGCTTCATCTCGCCGCGGCTGAGCATGGGTTTGAGGATGTTCGCGGCATCGATCGACCCCTCGGCGGCACCCGCACCGACCAGCATGTGCACCTCGTCGATGAACACGATGATGTCGCCGCGCCCCAGAACTTCCTTGAGGACGTCCTTGATGCGTTCCTCGAAGTCGCCCCGGTAGCGCGAACCGGCGACGATCGACGCCAGATCGATCGAGTAGAGCTGCTTGTCGGCAAGCGACGGGGGCACCGCACGATCGACGATGTTGCGGGCCAGTCCTTCTACGATGGCTGTCTTCCCCACACCGGCGTCCCCGAGCAGCACGGGGTTGTTCTTCACGCGCCGCGAAAGCACTTGGGTCAGCCGTCGAATCTCCGCGGTACGGCCGATGACGGGGTCGAGTTTCCCTTCGGCGGCCTGTCGGGTGAGATTGACACCGAACTGATCCAGGAGCTGCGATCCCGCAGGCTTGAAAGGGACCGGCTCGACCGCGGGGGACCGGAGTTCGGTCGCCGCCTCCGCCGCCATGGCGTTCAGAAGTTCGGAACGCAGATTTCCCGGGTCGAGTCCGAGGCTGAGCAGAATGTCGACGCTGAGATTGTTCGAGGTCTGAGCGAGGAGGGCCAGCAGGATGTGCGCGGGCTCCACCGTGGGGTCACCACGGCGCTCGGCCTGCCGAGCCGCGGCGCTGAGCACCTCGGTGACCTGCGGGGTCGTGGGCAGCTCCGTCGCCGGACGAGGTTCGGATTCCCCGAGGATGAAATGGACCCGCTCATGGAGCGTGTCCACGGAAGCGCCGTTGTCCTGGAGGACGCGTGCGGCCGCCCCTTGCGCGTGATCGGCCAGTCCGAGGAGCAGGTGCTCGGGGCCGACGTAGGGATGATTGAAGCGTTGCGCCTGCCCTTCGGCCAAGCTGAGCACACGGTCGGCGGCGTCGCTGAACTTGTCGGGCATAGGTCTTCCCCGGCTACTGATAGGTCTTCCCCGGCTACTGGTCGATAAGGCTGGACATGATGTAGGGAGCGGCCTCTATCTGGAAGTCCATGTGTGGCGCCAGCTCATTGACGGTTCCCTCAAGGGCGATCAGGCACAGCAGCGGGAACATCATCTCGGGCTCGGCGTAATAGCCGTTGCTCTGCTGGATCTGGAACAGCCGCGCGGCGAAGCGGGGAACGGAGAAGCTCGCGACATCGAGTTCGGCGGACTCCTCCACGAGCCGGACGACCTTCGCCTGGAACCGGGCCAGGTTCTGACCGTGGTGGTCGACCCCTTTCGTCGTGGTGAGCAGAATCTCCGCGCACTCCTGTCCGCGCCCGGTCACCATGCCGCCGAAGAACCGGGTGAAACGCTCGCGAGAGAATTCGCTGAGCACGTGCGCGAATCCGACGTCGAGCAGAACGAGCCGCCCGTCCGGGAGCAGGTAGGCGTTTCCCTGGTGCAAGTCGATATGGACGAACCCATGCACGAAAACGAGTTCGTACATGGCGCGGACCAGAGTGGTGATGCCCTCGTCGCGCAGGCTCGGTGCGGCGGTCGCGAACATCTGACGGTCCAAGCCGGTGATGAACTCCATGGCGAGCAGTTCCGCGTTGGAGTACTCATCGACCGGTGCCGGAATGACGATGCGTGCTTCGTCCTTCAGGGCCTCCCGTAACCGGGTCAGCATGACGCGTTCACGATCCAGGTCCAGCTGGTTGAGGACGGCGGCGCACAGATCATCGACGATCGCGACGACCGGGCTGGAACGCATCCACGGCGTCTTCGCACACAGCCGCGCGCACCAGCGCAGCATGGCCGTGTCGACGGGCACCGTCGCGGCCGCGTCGGGCCGCCGTAACTTCAACGCCACGGGAGCGGCGCCGGGTTCGGGCTCCCACCGGTACACACAGGCGATCGAACCGCTTGCCACGGGGCCCTTCGCCACCGCCGCGTACGCACTCGCCGGCAAGGGCGGTCGCGTACGGTCGAGCACCGCGAGCGCGTCGGTGGTGCTCATCGCGGCGACGTCGTCCTGCAGTCGCGACAGCCGATGTGCGAGGCGTGGACCGATGAGGTCCGACCGGGTGGCCAGCAGCTGGCCCACCTTGATGTAGGCCCCGCCGAGCGACTCGACGGCGCGGACGAGGGCATCGGCGGCCGCGTCCCCCGCCCGCCCCGGGTGGACGAGTGCGGCACCGGCCACCCGTGCCGTCGCTGCCGCCACGGACACGAGCCGAGCCGTGGTACGCACGGCGCCCCGGCCGCGATTCGCTGCACGCTTCATACCGACCCCGTGCCGAAGAGTTGTCGATGGGCCTCGTCCAGGAGTGGCACGGCGTCCTCGACGCCGGGATGCCGAGCCAAAGCGGTCACCGGAGTGACCCGTTCGAAGATCGTCGGTTTCTTGACGCCTGCTCGACCGACCCGCAGCCGCACGGGCATGCCGTGGTCGGCTTCGCTGCCGAACTCCAGGACCTGCCAGCACCGTTCGAGCACGTCGTTCCGGTGCACCAGCCTGGCCACGGGTGTCGCATGGTCGTCGACGAGGAACTCGGTGACCGCCACGTCGCCCGACCGGTACAGCACCTGGGCCGACGCGCCGAGCGACGTCGCCCACGACGATCCGTTCGACGCCACCTCGGCACAGGCCGGGGAAAGCAGACTCGGACAGATCGTGCGCATGAGGTCCAGATAACTGATGTCCGTCAGCGGGAGGCAGTCGAACATCTGCGGCCGGTCGATCTCCTTGGGGGCGCGCATCGTCGGAATGAAGGTACGGATCCGGCAGCCACCGGGCCGCGTCAGGTCTTCCCAGATCGCCACCTCGGTACGGCTCAGGGTCTGCGGGGCGTCGATCCGCACCGCGGTCAGGAACCGATGGTCGCGCGCGGCGCGGGCGAAGGTGTAGCGCATCGCGCGATGACCGATCGAGGAGGAAACACCGAATGCGTACGCTGTGAGCGGGCCCGCGCCCAGATTGACGCGGGCCCGTCCACGATCATTCACCGCCGGTTGCTCCTGGCTCAGGCGGAGATGGTTGCGAACTCGACCGGGTTGGTCGCGTTCTTCACCGGGATGTGGTGCAGCAGGGCACCGATCTCGAGGTCCGCCGCCAGCAGCGTCCCGACCCGGCGGTCGCCGTCGTACAGCGCGTACGACGTCGACGTCCGGGACACGTCGCCGATCGGCGGAACCATGTTGACGCGCGACTCGACATCGACGCGGACGTCGCCCGTGTCGATGATCGCGCCGAGGTTCTCGATGTCGAACCGCGGGTACAGCGCGGTGACGCAGTTCTTCATCGGGGTGATCTCGGGGTCCACCGGGCCCGGGACGAGGTTCGGCGACACGGTGGCGCCTTCACTCTTGCTCGGGGTGTTGGTCACCCTGATCTGCCCGAACACGTCGCTCTCGCCGACGACCTGCAGCGAGAGGAACTGTGCGCCGATGGTCGCCGTGCGCCACGTGAGCTCGGTCTCGCCCTCGGCGCCGATCCGCGGCTCGTGCCGGCGGTAGACGCCGATGCCGTGGAGGTCGACCAGGTCTTCGCCGAGCCCGTCGATCGCGACGTGGATGCGCTCGCGGACGGTGAAGGCCTCCAGCGCGGCCGGACCCAGGGTGTAGGGACGGATGGTGTAGAGGTCGCCGCCCCAGGCGAGATCGTGTCCCTTGACCACTTCGGCGTTGTGCAGCGCCGAACCTTCGGCGCCCTCGACAGCCGCGCCCTCGCGCAGCTCCTTCATGAGGCTCATCAGATCCTCCGGTTGAAGTTTTCGCGGTCTGGTTGAACCTGTTGTGTTGTGTCTTGGGCCGAGCCTGGATCAGGACTTGCTCGACAGCGACTGCATCAAGCCCTCCAGGGCGTCGATGACGTACGCGAAGTCGATGATCCGCTCTGGCAGTTTGGTCGAGCCGGCGGTCCGCTCCCCGAGCTCGACCTCGAGTACGTCGATGAGCCGCTCGAGGTTGTTGTGCGAGATGGTCACCGGGAAGTAGCGGAGCTGCTCGGCGTACTTCGGGTCGGCCAGCGGCGGGCCGGGCTCGATGCCGCGGTCGGGGCCGTAGGCGGCACGCCAGGCTTCCTGGACGGCCCTCTCGTAGGCGAGGAAGGGACCTCGGAAGTAGGGCAACCAGATCGCGCGGAGGTCCCGTGCCGACATGCGGCCCCTGACGAATTCGGCGGCCGCGGGCACCACTTTGGAGCGGTACTCGTCGAGCAGAACCGTGGTGTCGAGACTGTGAGGAGCGGCGAGGTCGGTCATGGCGGTTCCTTCCGCGAGTCGTCGGGGCGGGCACCACACACACGCGCGTCATCAAGAGGTCTGAGCAGCTGCGTACCACTCACTAGATCACTCTTTTTTTATGTAGTCAATAGCCGATCGCTCGCGAAATGTGCGGTATCCCCTCTCTGTCACCAGGGTTCTTCGAGGTCGCTGAACGTTCCGGCGGGCTCATCGGCCCCCCGCTCGACGGTTCCGCCGGCCGCGCGGAATCGGTAGAACATGCCGTAGCGACCCGAGGGGAGACTTCCGTTGCGCTGTAGGGAGGTTGACTCGGTCAGGCGGCGGTAATACCGTTTCGATACTCAAACATGTAGCTACTGGGGTGCGCTGATGACCGACATCACCGAGTCGACCAGACAGAGGTTCGGTGAGATGAGCGCGCTCTTCGCCGACCCGTACCCGCTCTACCGTCGCCTTCGTGACAAGGAGCCGGTCAAGTTCTCGCCGGAACTCAATGCCTGGGTGGTCAGCCGATACAACGACATCAAGGCGGTGTGCGGCGACCCGGAGACGTACTCGTCGCAGGGGCTGACGCGCCCCTTCGACGATCCGCACCCCGAGGTCGCCGAAGTGCTGGCGACGGGCTACCCGATGGTGCCGATCGCGATCAGTACGGACGGCGAGGCGCACATGCGGTTCCGCCATCCGTACGTCCAGGCCATGGCCCAGACCCGGACCGACGGATTCGGCTCGGTCGTCGACGGCATCGTCGACCGACACCTGGACCGCATCGTTCCGTCGGGGAAGTGCGATGTGATCGCGGACCTGGCCCGGCCCGTCACCGTCGAGGTCATCCTGCGCTTCATGGGCATCTCGGCAGACCACATCGAAGACGCGTCCCGGTGGAGCAAGGACCTCGTATCGTTCCTGTTCGCACCAGCCGAGCTGGACGAACGCTTGCGTCAAGCACGCAACCTGGTGGCGTTCCAGCACTTCATCGCCGCCGAGATCGAGGAGCGACGGGCCCGGCCCACATCCGACGTCATCAGCGTCATGGTCCACGAGCAGCTCCCCGACGCCGCGCCCCTGACGATGAACGAGCTCGTCAGCGCCCTGTGCGGGCTGGTCATGGCAGGGCACAAGACGACCATCGACACCGTGGGCAACGGCCTGGCCGTCCTCCTGTCGGAGCCCGGCCGTTGGGCACGCCTGTGTGCCGATCCGTCGACCATCCCGACGGTCGTCGAGGAGATCCTGCGCTACGACGCCCCGCTGCAAGGTCTGTGGCGGACGACGACCCGGGACACCACCCTCGGGGGCGTGTCCATACCGGCCGGCGGCAGGCTGTTCATCCTGTTCGGCTCCGGCAACCGCGATGAGAAGGCGTTCGACTCTCCCGACGAGGTGCGCATCGACCGCACACCGAATCGGCATCTGTCCTTCGGACACGGCGCGCACTTCTGCATCGGGGCGCCGCTGGCGAGGGCCGAGGTGCAGAAGCTCCTCGCGGGTCTCGCGGAACGGCTCCCGAACCTGTCGCTCTCGCCCGAATTCACCGGCGAGCGTCACACACCCGTCCTGGGGTTCCACGGATACACCCGACTGCCGGTCGCATGGTAACGACCACCCTTCTGCCTACCAGGCTAGGAGCACGTGATGCCACACATCACCGTTGACGCCCGGATGCCCGGCATCTTCGGGCTGTTCAACTACCGCCCCGAAACCGCCAAACCACTCCTCGAGTTCTGCGAGGCACTGCTGCGCGACAACACCTCCCTCTCGCGGGGCGAGCGTGAACTGATCGCGGGGCACGCGTCCCACCTCAACGCCAGTCCGTTCTGTGCCAACGGGCACTTCGCGATCGCGGCGGCCCAGCTGGACGACGGTGAGGCCATCGTCGACCGCGTCAGGTCGGGATCGGCCGACACCGCGCTCAGCCCGAAGATGAGGGCGTTGCTCGACATCGCGACCAAGGTGACCGCCGACGGCAAGAGCGTCCAGGAAGCGGATGTCGCAAAGGCACGCGAGGCCGGGGCCACGGAGCGCGACGTGCACGACACGGTCCTCATCGCTGCCGCCTTCGCCATGTTCAACCGCTATGTCGACGGCCTGGGTGCCGTGGTGCCCGAGGACCCGGAGTTCTACAAATCCATGGCCGCGGGGCTCGTCAGTCAGGGATACGCCGCCGGCGTCCGCTCCAAGACCGCGCCGGCCTAGCGCCACCTCTCTTCGTACGCCGTGCCGATCACGCGCGGCGGGGGATCGAACGGACCGGAGTGGGAGATCATCGATGTGCGGAATCACCGGCTGGGTCTTGTTCGATTCGAGTTTCGGTGCCCGGCCGGCCGATGTCATCGAGTCCATGACATCGGCCGTGTCGCGCCGCGGCCCGGACGCGACCGGAACGTTCGTCCGCGCGAACGTCGCTCTCGGCCACCGGCGCCTGGCCGTGATCGACCCGGCAGGTGGCCGGCAGCCGATGGTGGCAACCGACACCGGCCGGGAGATCGCGCTCGTCTACAGCGGCGAGATCTACAACTACACCGAGCTGCGGACCGAACTGAGGGCGCGGGGCCGCAGATTCGAGACGAGCAGCGATACCGAAGTCCTGCTCCAGGGCTATCTGGAGTGGGGGGAGTCGGTCGTCGAGCGGCTCAACGGCATGTTCGCCTTCGCGGTCTGGGACGAGCGGCGGGAGCGGTTGTTCCTCGCGCGGGACCGCCTCGGCATCAAGCCCCTGTACGTCTACCGCATACCCTCGGGGATCGTCTTCGGGTCGGAGCCGAAGGCGATCCTCGCCCATCCACTGGCCGACCGCACGGTCACCACCGACGGTCTGCGTGAACTGTTCGCGATGACCGGCCGGCCCGGCTGGTCGCTCTGGCGCGACATGGACCAGGTCCGGCCGGGCACGACGCTCACGGTCGAGCGCAAGGGCATCACTCCGCACACCTACTGGAGTCTGCAGACCCGGCAGCACACCGACGACCTGCCCACCACGGTCGAACGTGTACGCGGACTGCTCGACTACATCGTCGAACGCCAGCTCGTCTCGGACGTCCCCCTGTGCCTCCTGCTGTCCGGCGGCCTGGACTCGAGCGCCCTCACCGGACTCGCCACCGCGACCGACGCGGCGAAACGCGGGACGCTGCGGACCTTCTCCGTCGACTTCGAGGACCAGGAGGCGACGTTCGTACCCGACGAAATCCGCGATACGCCGGACGCCCCGTTCGTCCGGGAGGTCGTCGAGCTCGTCAAGACCGACCACCACCGCGTCGCCCTCGACCAGAGCACCCTTTCGAGGCCGAGCGTGCGCCGTGCCGTCGTCAGCGCCCGTGACATCCCCGCCGGGCTCGGCGACATGGACAACTCGCTGTACCTGCTCTTCCGCGCGATTCGCGAGCAGTCCACCGTCGCCCTGTCGGGAGAGTCCGCGGACGAGATCTTCGGCGGGTACATCTGGTTCCATCACCCGCAGTCGGTCAACGCGGACAACTTCCCCTGGCTGGCGTTCCGCAGCGCCTTCACCGCGGACCGGTTCGCCCTGCTGAACCGCGACCTGCGGGCGAAGCTGGAGCTGGAGGATTTCATCGCCGACCAGTACGCCGTCTCCCGCAAGGAGGTGGAACAGCTCCCAGGAGACGACGACCACGAAAGGCGGATGCGGCGCATCAGCCACCAGCACCTCACCCGGTTCCTTCCCATGCTGCTCGACCGCAAGGACCGCGCCTCGATGGCCGTCGGGCTGGAAGTCCGCGTTCCGTACTGCGACCACCGCCTGGTCGAGTACGTCTACAACACACCGTGGTCGTTCAAGACCTTCGACGGCCGCGAGAAGAGCCTGCTGCGCGAGGCCGCAGGCGCCGTGGTGCCCCAGGCTGTCCGCGACCGTGTGAAGAGCCCCTATCCGACGAGCCAGGACCCCCGGTACGCCGCGAGCCTCATCAGCCAGCTGTCCGACATCCTCGCGCAATCCGACCACCCCGTCTTCGCGATCGTCGACCGGGAGTGGGCGCAGGCTGCGACCGAGATCCCACCGCACGAGATGCCGGGGGACGTCCGAGCCGGACTGGACCGGATACTCGACGTGTATCACTGGCTCGACATGTACTCGCCGAACCTACTGGTGTAGAGCTCAACTACTGGTGTAGAGCTCACCTACCGGTGCAGCGCTCACCCGCTGGTGTGGATCTCATCGAGGCCTGATCGGCTCGCAGTTGCCCAGGGGCCTGCGCCCGGAGTTGCGCACCATTCTCGCGAGAGCCGGTGGGCTCAGCAGCGATGCGGGGGACTTCACCATGTTGGCCACGTCCCACAGCCTCGTCGCGACGGTCGGGTCGTGCTGGCCCGCCACCACACATCGGGTGACGTACCGATTGATCATCTTCGTCGGCCAGGGGCGATGCCCGCGGGTCTCGGGATAGACGAAGTCGGCTCCCGTAGCCGTCGCCCAGGCCGGCGACACCGCACGTGCGGACAGTCGGTAGAAGGTGCGGGCGAACTCCGGATCCATGACATCGGACCGTGCCAATGCTTGTTGCAGTGCGACGACCTGAACCGCGGCAGAGGTCATGCCCTGCCCGTACAGGGCGTTGAGGCTGCACACGGAGTCGCCGACACACACGAAGCCGCGTGGGTGGGCCGGAAGCCGCTGGAACAGCCGCCACTCGCTTCCCGGCAGTCGATGGCGAACCGCGGGGCCGATGGGCCGTTCGTCCTCGATGATGGACGCGATCTTGGCCGTGGGGAGGGTCCGGGCCCAGCTGAGATATCCGGCCGGGTCGGTCGGCGCTCCCTCGCCGTGCAGCCCGGCGAGGGTGATGATCCATCTGTCGCCCTCGATCGGCATCGCCGTGCCGAACCGCTTCTTGGCCTGTGGGTCGCTGATGACGAAGTATCCGGCGGCGCCATCGGTCCGCACCCGCGTCGACCGGTGGAAGACGCGGGTCGTGTACCGCACGTCGGACCGGACCCGCCGCACCTCGGGGCCGTGGTATCCGAGCCCCGTCAGCCAGTGGTCGGCCCTCGACCGCCGTCCGGAGCAGTCCACGACGAGATCGGCGTCGATCACCGCTGAGCCGCCGGACGGGTCGCGGACGCGGACCCCGCGGACGGCGCCGTCGCCGCCGACCAGATCGACCGTTTCACCGGTGCGGAGTTCGACGACTCCGTTGGCCCCGACGTGCTCGCGTACCAGGAACTCCAGCAGCGGGCGCGAGCACGAGACGATGGGGGCCGCGTCGGGGACCGCCGCACGGTAGCCCCTGTGCTGCCACCACCACACGCGGTCCATGGGCATCACGACCGCGCCATGCCGGATCAGGCTGTCCGTGATGCCGGGGAACAGGGCGTTGAGGATCTGCTCACCGCGGCGAAGGAGCGTGTGAGGGTGCCGCGCCTGCGGGACGCCGCGCCGGACACCGCTGCTCGTCGTGTCCAGGTCGTCCCGGTCGATGACGACGACCTCGTCGAACGCGGCCGAGAGCGCCTGCCCTGTCAGCAGGCCGGCGATGCTGCCGCCGATCACCACGGCTCTCTGCAAGGTGACCCCGCCTTCGGTCTCAACAACGCTCGCGCGGTGGCAGACCGGCGAGGCTCTCGGTGGTCTGGACGAAGTTCCGCCAGCTCAGCATGAAGGAGTCAAAACGGGAAATGTCCTGGAAGTTGGAGACCGGCCCGAGCGATATCCGCAGCGCACCGCCGGTCTGAATGCCGACTTCATGTCGATAATGTTCGACCGTGTAGGGGCCGTCGCCGAGTTGGCCGGCTCGTAACAGGTCGTCCGTATCGAGGCGGAACGCGGCCTCTCCGACGCCGGGGTTGCAGAAGCAGCCGGTCCTCAACGCTATGTTCATGTCGACGGACCGGCTCTCGACAAGGCGTTCGTCGACGACGTGACCATTTCTGTCCAGGACGTTGAACGCGATGGTGGGCCCCCTGTCGACAACATCGCCCGGGCCGTAGACGGCGCACATCGGCATGCCGTTGTCGTGCTTCAATTCCGCGATTCGATGCAACGTGTACTGCAAGAGACTCGTCATGCGTGCCCGTGCCAGGTCCCGTTTGACGATGTTCGTGACATAGTCGAGCCCGATGCCGACCCCGACGACGCCGAGGAAATTCGGCGTGCCGTCCTCGAACCCCTCCGCTCCCGGCGCGAGCGCGTGCCAGCCTCCCATCGCGCTGGACGCGATCACGGTGCCGCCCGAGAACCAGGGGCGCCGCAGCTCGGCCAGCGCCTCCTTCCTCGCGACGAGGCAGCCGATGCCGGTCGGCCAGCCGAAGATCTTGTAGAACGAGATCGGCACGAAATCGGGTTTGTGCTCCGTCAGGTCGAGGTCCTGTGACAGTACGAGGGCGGCCGCGTCGAGCAGCACCTTCCAGCCGTGGCTGTGAGCCACGTCGATCCAGTCGAGCGAATGGCGCACCCCGGAGAAATTGCTCTGCGCCGGATAAGCGAAAAGGGATGGGCCGTCCGTCCCGTCGGCGAGTACCCGGGTCGTCTCGTCGACGTCGGCTCTCAAGTCAGCGCCGAGCGGGACGGTCGTCACTTCGGCGCCCATCCGCTCGGCGTATTCACGGATGCCGAGGACGGAGTTGTGGTTGTCCTGGAGAAGGCCGAGGCGGGACGGTGCGGCGAAGGGGAACGATTCGGCGACCAGCCGGATCGCGGCCGAGGCGTTCGCGCAGAAGATCACGGTGTATTCGTCGGGCGGGCCGTTCAGGAAGTCGAGCACAGCCCGCCTGGCCGCTGCGATCGCTTCCGTCGAGCGCCGCGAGGGCAGGTGTACCGAGTGCGGATTGCCCCAGATGCCGTCGCAGACGGAGTCGCGGTATCGGTCCAGCTGGTATCGGCCGGGAAGCGCGCTGCCGGTGTAGTCCAGGTACACCTGGCCGAGACGGTCCAGTTGTGAGAAGTCCCGGGCACGTATCTCGTCGAGATGATCCGCGGCAGCGTACTGCCAGTGATGGTGCGTGAAGTCCGCGAAGCTCAGCTCGGCGGCCGACATGACGGTCTCCTCTCAGGTCCGACTGGCTCGGCGGACAGCAACGGGAGATAAATACATAATTATTAAGCTAACTCCGTCGGCTTGTCCCCGCATCTCTCACTTCTGTGACTGAGGGTCTCCGGTGCGGCGGATGAACCGGAGCGAGGGCGGTTCGACGTGGGTGCGGGCGGACACTCCCGGTGGCGGGTCCGGGCAGCGGCGCGCGAACAGCCAGGGCCGCAGGAGCGCGGCCACGTCGGCCCCGCCGGCCGACGCGACGGTGGCGAGGAACTGCTGCAGCGATCCGTGGTGGTGGCGGTGGGCGTCGCACCACGTGCGCAGACAGTTGAAGAACGCGTCGTCGCCGATCGACCGGCGAAGAACATGGGCCGCCATCGCTCCGCGTTCATAGACCTGGGTCGACAGGAGGTGGGCGGGTGAGGGGTCGCCGGGCGGGACCCGCCAGTAGTCCGTGTCCGCGGCTCGCAACTGATAGAAACTGCCGAACAGTTCGTCCGTGGTGCCCTCGTCGTTCTCCTCCGACCACATCCATGACAGGTAGGTGGCGATGCCCTCGCTGAGCCAGATGTCGTTCCAGGCCGAGAGACTGACCGAGTTGCCGAACCAGTGATGGGCCATCTCGTGTGCCACGACGTACGAGTCGAGGCTCTGGCCGAAGAAGCGGTCGCCGTAGATCGGATGGGTCTGCGTCTCCAGTGCGTGGGGGCCGGCCATGCGGGTGACCACTCCGCCGATGGCGTCGAACGGGTAGGGGCCGAGCAGGGTCTCCAGCCATGCGCGGACCGCCGGCGTGGTTTCGATGGAGGCCCGCGCCATCGGTGCGTGCTCGGTGACCCCGTCGCCGTAGGCGGAGACCCACTGCAAGCCGCCGTCATCGAGGGTGTCGAGCTCGATCCGCATCCTGTCGATGAGCAGCGAATAGAGGTAAGAGGCCACGGGTTCGGCCGTCACCCAGCGGAAACGATCCACCTGTGAGGTGCGCGAGTGCTCGACGAGGCGGCCCGGGGCAATGGCGACGAACCCGCGCGGCACGGTGATGGTGAGGTCGTAGGTCCCCTTGCGTGACGGGTGGTCATTGGTGGGGAACCAGAAGGCCGCCGCATGCGGTTCCCTCGCGGCGAGCGCTCCCAAAGGTGTGTTCAGCCAGGATCGTTCGCCTCGGATTTCCACCTCCCCGGGCGAGCCCGCGTAAGCGATCTCGACGTGATGACGTCCGGCGCCGAAGCCGGTGCCGGGTTCGACGACGAGCTTCCCGGGGAGTGCCTTGGGGGCGACCGTGGAGCCGTCGACGACCACTTCACGGGCCGGCAGTCCGAAGTCGAGCGCAATCGCGGGTACGTCCACACTGACGGCGATCTCCAGGCGTGCCAGCCCCTGGAGCACGCCACTGGCGACGTCGAAATCGACCTCCAGGGCGTGGTGGGTGAGGGTGAACAAGTCGGAACCGTCGACGGGGAAATAGGGGTCTCCCACACCGGCCAGATCCGAGCCGGCCAGCAGCGAGGAGCCGGCGTGGCGGGCCGCTTCGGCCAGCACTCTGTCGAATTCCGTCTGGTCAGTCATGGCCGAGATCCCTCGATCGTGGCGGTCCGTGCCCCGGCGGGTGCGACAGGCCGGCGACCGCGTCGATCGCGTGGTCGACGTCGCTTTCGGAGTTCTCGATGGTGGCGGCGAACCGGGCGTACGACCGCAGGTACGGAGTCGTGGCCGATCGGATGTGCCGTGCCGCCAGCCCGGCCACGACTTCACGGGGTTCGAGTCCGTCGACCTCGAAGCACACGATGCCCGCACTCATGTGCTCAGGCAGGGGAGTGATCAGGCGGACTCCGGGAAGTGCGGCCAGCCCTTCCCGGAGCCGCGTGTTCAGGCTGAGCACGCGCCGACTGATCTCGGTCTTCCCGATGCTCGTCAGGAAGTCGATCGCCGCGGGAACGGCGTACAGATACTCATAGGCGACGAAGCCGCCGGGCGAGACGAACGAAGCACGTGTGGGCGGCAGACGGCTTCGGCCGACCCAGGCCCCGAACACGTCCGCGTCGATCTCGAAGGTGGGAATCGTGGGCTCCACGTACCGCCAGCTCGCGGTGGTGCCCCAGATGAATCCCGTGCCGCGGGGGCCGTGCAGCCACTTGTGGACCCCTGACACGAAGAAGTCCGCGCCCAGCCCGTCGACCGGCTCGTCGAGCACTCCGCAGCCATGGACGCCGTCGACCACGATCAACGGACTCGGACGCGCCCCGTACCAGGAGCGGATCGCATCCGCCGCCTTGCGCACCGGCATCCGCACCCCGCTGCCGGAGTACACCCAGGTCAATCCGACGACGCGGGTACGACCGGTGAGTGCGCCGAGGACGCGGTCGATCAACTCGTCCTCCGTGACCGCCGCGCCGTCCTCGTAGAGCGACACGAAGCGCGTGGCGGCACCGCATTTCTCGGCCTTGCGCCGGGCCGCTTCGTGATGCGAGTAGTGGTCGTGCTCGGAGAGCAGGATCTCGTCGCCCGGGTGGAGTTGCAGTCCGGCGTACAGCAGACCCAGTCCGGCGGTCGTGCTCTGCACGAGGGCGAACTCGTCCGGCCGTGCTCCCACGTAACGGGCGATCGCGGACTTCACCTGGAAGATCATGTTCGCTTCGCCGGGTTCCAGTGCGGCCAGTTCGGCCCACTCCGGTCGTGCGTCGATTCGGGCGGCCAGTTCCGCGATCGCCTCGCGGACCGGTTTCGGGTGCGAGGACAACATGAACGATGTGAAGTCGGCCCAGTCCGGCTGGAGATTGAAGTTCGCCCGCACCTCCGCCCAGTCGACGCCATCCGTTGCGGCTTTCCCTCGCTGGTGCTTCTGCATAGGCGGATCGTTCCTCCGCGAGCACGGGGGCTTGGTAGGTCACTATATGTTGGATATAGTGGCATGCTGTCGGTGTCGCCTGCAAGACATGGGAGGGTGCTGGGCGTGAGTGACCACTCTGTGGAGGTCCGCGAGCACGTCACCCGCCTCGATGCCGCTCTGAAGTTCATGGCGACGGCACTTCCACCCGCGTCGCCCCGGCCGGCGGCGCCTTTCGCGGGCGAGCCGCTGCTGGTCAAGGACCTCGACCTCAAGCTGGCCGACGCGCCGTTGTGGCGCGGGAACCACGTCTTGCGCGAGCACGGCACCGTCTCGGGTCACGACGACCCTCTGGGGCGGCGTCTGCGGGAACTCGGGTTCGACATCGTCGGGCGCACCAAGTCCGCCGAATTCGGCCTCGCGGTGACCACCGAGCCGCTGGCCTACGGTCCGGTGCACAACCCGTGGGAGCACGGTCGCGGCGCCGGAGGGTCGTCGGGCGGCTCGGCGTGCGCCGTGGCGGCAAGGGCGGTGCGGATCGCGCACGGCACGGACCTGGGCGGGTCTCTCCGTATCCCGGCGGCTCATTGCGGGGTCTTCGCTTTGAAGCCCGGTCTCGCGCGGCCCGCGACGACGCCGACGCTCGCGGCCTGGAACCAGCACGGGTTCCTGGCGAGCAGGGCCGGCGACCTGCGCCGCATGCTCCCGGTGCTGGGCCTGGACAGGGTGCCCGACGCGGACCGTGCCGGTACGGAGGGTGCGACTCGGCGACTCCGAGTCGGCGTACTCACCTCGGCCGTGAGCTCCGCGATCGACCTCGGCGCCGGCACCGTGGAGGCGGTCGAACGGATGGCGGCCAAGCTCAGCGATCTGGGCCATCAGGTGCTCCCGGCCCATCCACGAGTTCTCGAGCAGTTCGACCAGTTCACTGTGAAAACCACTCCCATGCTTGCCGGTTGGCTGGCGGAGGAGGTGGCGGACGCTTCGAAGGATCTCGGCCGACCGCTGACCGAAACCGATATGGAGCCGGGAACCGCCCACATGCTGGCCATGGCAGCCCTCGCGACGCCCGAAGCCGTCCGGGACACGGCGCAGTGGCTGCACCGACTCGTCATGGATCTCACGGCGTGGTGGGAGCGGTTCGACGTCCTGTTGAGCCCCACGGTGCCCGTTCAGGCGCCGCGGCTCGGGTGGTTCGACGATCCCGACACCGCGATGCACCGCACCTTCGGCATGATGCAGTACACCGCGATGTTCAACGCCAGCGGCCAGCCGGCCGTCAATGTTCCCTGCGCGGGGGCGGGGGCGCTGCCGTACGGAGTGCAGCTCGTCGGAGCGCACGGATCCGAGGCGAAACTGCTGGACCTCGCCGAAGAGTTGAGCCCCGGGGAGGCGCCGACACCGCCGGTCTCCGGCGATCGCGGCCTGGGCTAGGACACCGCCTCGACGAGACCCTCGCCGGCCGGCGGCTTGTCCCCGCCCGAGTCGAGACTGAGACCCAGCAGTTTCAGACAGCGCGACAGCGCCGTCGAGTCGCCGCTGATCGACATCCTTCCGGACAGCACCGCATCGAGCGGGCTGACCTGTCCGGTCCCGATCCTGATGAACGTCTCGGGGTCGGAGTCCACGACCAGCGCCGCCTTCCGCGGGGCGGGCCCTTCGGCGACGGTGGCGGTCCCGTTCTCGCACAACACGCAGAAGACGTGGTCCCCGATGCGGAACTCATATGCCTCGTCGGCCTCCGGCGCGGGGCCGGCCGCGACCATCGCCTCCACCGCCACCATGCCCCACTCGGCACGCACCAGATCGGTGGGCTCGTACGAGCTGATGTGCGACAGACCCCAGGAAGCCAGACCGAGAATGACCGGCTTGAGCGCTTCACCGCTCTCCGTCAGCCGGTACTCGACTCCACGGCCGTCGCCGGGGACCGGCTCCCGCTCGATCAGCCCCTCATCGGTCAGCATTTGCAGGCGTGAGGCGAGGAGATTCGGGCCGATGCCGACCAGGCTCTCGCCGAGGAGCTGGTTGTACCGCTTCGGCCCGTTGATCAGGTCGCGAATGATGAGAAGGGTCCAGCGCTCCCCGACGATGTCCAGCGCCGCCGCGACAGCGCACATCTGCCGATATCGCTTCGTTCCCATATACCCTCTCACCTCCGTGCGCAGGAAGCCACGCACTCTAGAGCCCACTCTCAGTATATGTTGGGTCCGTTTCTGGAAGCGGCCTCTTCCTGAGCCGGGGCATATTACTCCCCGCCCGCCTGGCCGAACTCACCCCCTGTCAGCTCGCCGTCGCCGAGCGGCATGTTTGCATGTGCTCATGATCGTTAACGCACCGGAAACGTCCGAGCCCCGGACGTACGTGGACCGCATCCTGGAGCACTGGCACGAGGACGAGGGCGCCGAGGCGCTTGTTCAGGGTGAGCGGCGGTTGACGCGGGGAGAGGCCCGGCGGCGGCTGTTCGGACTGGGGCACGCACTGCGTCGGCAGGGGCTCGAACCCGGCGACGGAGTGGGGCTGTTCCTCGCCAACCGTGTCGACTCCGTGCTGGTGCAGCTCGCCGTCCATCTCATCGGCTGCCGCGTCGTGTTCCTGCCGCCCGAGCCCGGTCCCGGCGAACTCGCCGCGCTGGTCGAGCAGTCCCGGGCCCGCGCCGTCGTCACCGACCCGCTCTTCGCGCAGCGCGCCGCCGACGCGGCAGGCCGCAGCGTCCACGCCCCCGTGCTGCTCAGCCTCGGCCCCTGCGAGCAGCAGGAGCAGGACGCCGTGGAAGCCGTGGACCTGCTGGCCGTCGCCGACGAGTGCCCGGACGTGCGGCCCGAGCGTGTGCCCGCCCCCGGAGCCGACGAGGCCGTCACCGTCCTCTACACCGGCGGCACCCTCGGCCGCCCCAAGCTCGCCGCGCACAGCCACCGGCTCTACGACGCGCTGGTGGACCTGGCGGAGGACAGCCGGCGGGGGCTCCGTCCCGCGGGCCTCCCGGTCGTGGCCGCGGAGGGCGGCACGGACCGCGTCCTCGCCGCCACGCTCCTCACGCACGGCAGCGGCCACCTCACCTCGGTCCAGGCGCTGGTGACGGGGTCCGTCCTCGTCGTGCTGCCCGAGTTCGAGGCGGGTGCGGCGCTCGCGGTGCTGCGCGAGGAGCGGATCACCGCCACCATGTTCGTGCCGCCGATGCTGTACGCACTTCTCGACCACCCGGAGTGCGTACCGGGCGTACTCCCCGAGCTGCGCCGGATCGTCGTCGGCGGCGCGGCCTCCTCGCCCAGCCGGCTGCAGCAGGCGGCCGAAGTCTTCGGGCCCGTGATCGGCCAGGGGTACGGGCAGTCGGAGGCGCTCGGCATCGCCGCCTTCGGTGCGGAGGAGCTCGCCTCGGAGAGCGCCGAGCGGCCCGAACTCTGGCGCAGCTGCGGGCGCGCGATATCCGACACCGAGATCGAGATCCGCGGTGAGGACAGTGACGTGGCGCTGCCCGTGCGGCAGGTCGGCGAGGTCTGTGTCCGGGGCGAGACGGTGATGCTCGGCTACTACGAGGACCCGGAGCGCACCGCGCAGGCGCTGCGCGACGGCTGGCTGCGCACCGGGGACCTGGGCTATCTCGACGACGAGGGGCACCTCTTCCTCGTCGACCGTGCCAAGGACATCATCGTCACCGGCAGCACCAGCGACAACGTCTACTCCCGCGTCCTTGAGGACTTCCTGCTCACGCTGCCCGGGGTGCGCAACGCGGCGGCGCTCGGCGTGCCGGACGAGGAGTACGGGGAGGCCGTCCAGGTCTTCCTGGCCACGGCCGAGGACGCCGACGTCGACCCGGACGCCGTCGGCGCGGCGGTGACCGCCGAGCTGGGCGACCTGTACACCCCCCGCAAGACGGTCCTGCTCGACCGGCTGCCGACGACCAAGGTCGGCAAGGTCGACAAGAAGGCCCTGCGCGCCGCGTGGACGGACGGGGCGGTCACGAGCGCTCCATAGGCGCCCTCGTCGCGGACCGGGTGGGTGACCTTCGGCGGCGTCGGCGTGGCCTCGGCGGATGTGTGCGTTATGCCCGAAGGCCGGCGGGTACCTCTAAGCGGGCAAAAGGGCAGAAGCCGCAGCGACAGAAGTGGCGCACGCAAGGAGACGAGACGCACATGAAGATCGGTTACAAGCTCGCCGCCGAGGCCTTCGGCCCGGCGGAACTGGTGCGGCAGGCGGTGCTGGCCGAGCAGGCCGGGTTCGATTTCGTCGAGATCAGCGATCACTACCATCCCTGGCTCGACAACCAGGGGCACTCGCCGTTCGCCTGGACGGTGCTCGGCAGCATCGCGGCCAAGACCGAACGGATCGAGCTGGCGACCGGCGTGACGTGCCCGACGGTGCGCTACCACCCGGCGATCATCGCGCAGGCGGCCGCCACCCTCGCCCTGCTGTCGGAGGGTCGTTTCGTGCTCGGACTCGGTTCGGGCGAGCGGCTCAACGAGCACGTCACCGGCGTCGGTTTCCCGGACGCCGTGTCCACCCGGCACGAGATGTTCAGGGAGGCCCTGGAGATCATCCGGCTGCTGTGGAGCGGCGGCTACCAGTCGTACGAGGGGAAGCATCTGCGGCTCTCGGACGCCCGCGTGTTCGACCTCCCGGAGACGCTTCCGCTGATCGCGGTGGCCGCGAGCGGCAAGGCCTCGACGGCGCTCGCCGCGGAGCTGGGGGACGGTCTTTTCGCCACCGAGGACAAGCCCGAGATCGTCCGGCAGTACCGGGAGGCCGGCGGTTCCGGTCCGCGGTACGCGGAGGTGCCGATGGCGTGGGCGCCCGACGAGCACGCCGGGGCCAAGGCCGCCCTGGAGACGTCGCGTTGGGCCCTGACCGGGTGGAAGGTCATGAGCGAGCTGCCCAATCCGGTCAACTTCGACGCCGCGACCACGACCGTGCGCGAGGAGGACATCCTGGAGAAGTTCGCCTGCGGCACGGATCCCGCGCGGTTCGTCGAGGTGGCGCAGAAGTTCGTGGACGCGGGCTTCGACCGGCTCGTCATGCAGAACGCCGGCCCCGACCCGGACGGGTTCATCGACTTCTACCAGCGTGAACTCGACGGCCGCATGCGGCAGTTGCGGCCGAGTGACGGGCAGGGCTGAACTCGGCCAGGACCGCACCCGCGGCGTCGAGGCCGGCCGCGTCGAGCACGCGGCCGGCCTCGACGGCGTCGGCGTCAGCCTGCGGCGTTGTCGACGCGCAGCCGGACCTGTTCCTCCAGCCGCTGCAGGCTGCGGTCGAGAGCGGTGTGCACGGCCTCTTCACCCGGGTCGTGCCCCTCCTCGAAGAACGACAGATGCACCGTGACCTCACTGGTGCCGCTGTCCAGTCCCGCGACCTGGAGCCAGCCGGTGTAGCCGCCCTGCTCGCGGGTGCCCCACTCCAGCCGCAGCTGGTCGCGCCGGGCCCGCAGCAGGGCGGACACGTCCTGGTCGGTGCGGTCCTCGTGCACGGTGACGGCGGGCGGTTCCTCCCCGGCGTCCACGTGCAGGTCCTGCGGCAGCCAGGCGTCCATCTGGTCGACGTCGGCGGCCTGGTCGAAGACGTGCTCCGGCAGGGCGGGCATCGTGCGTGAACGTTCGTACTCGGTCATCGCGCGCGCCGCGGTCAGCGGCCGAGGGCCTTGGCGAGTTCGTCCTTGTTCATCGACGAACGGCCGTCGATGTTCTTCTTCTTCGCCTCCGCGTACAGCTGGTCCTTCGTCGGCCCCTGGGAGCCGCTGTGCGAACGCTCGCCGCCGCGCTGCGGGGCGGACTTCCTGTCCTGGGTGGACGTCTTGCTCGCGGTCTTCGACTCACCGGAGCGGGCCCGCTCCTTGTTCACGGTGCGCGCGGCGATCTCCTTCGCGCGGCCCTTGGAGGTGCCGCGCTTCTCGGCGCCCTCCTTGATGTGCTCGTACTGACGCTCGCGCTTGGGGCTGGAACCCTGCGGCATGGTGTTCTCCTTCCAGACCGGATGGGCTGCTTGACCGCATCCGCTTCACGGTGACTTCTCGCGTACCCGACGGTCGGCTCCTCACCCGGGAATCACAGAATTCGGGAAATCCGGGCAGATCGGATGGAATCCATCTGATGCGGGGTGCCGGTGGTGTGCGAGCAGACAGCGACCGAACGGATGAGGAGGCGAGTCGCGGCCCGCCTGTCACTTGTCCTGTTCGCCGCTGTCGTGCTCTCCGGCGCCGGGCCGGTCACCGCGGTGCCGGCTGCCCGGCAGCATCTCCTGCACCTTGGCCTTGAAGCCCTGCTTGATCACGGAACCGCGGTCGCTGTCGCCGTGCAGGATCGCCGAGGCGGCGGCCTCGATCTGGTCCAGCGACGCGTGCGGCGGGATGGGCGGGACGGCCGGGTCCGTGCGGAAGTCGATGACGAAGGGCCGGTCCGCGGCGAGCGCCTGGTCCCAGGCGGCCTCGACGTGCTTGGGCTTCTCCACCCGTACGCCGCCGAGGCCCATGGACCGCGCGATGTCGGCGTAGGGCAGATCGGGCAGGTGCTGCGACTCCTCGAACTGCGGGGCGCCTGACATCGCCCGCATCTCCCAGGTGACCTGGTTGAGGTCGCTGTTGTTCAGGACGGCCACGATCAGGCGCGGGTCGGACCACTCGTGGTGGTACTTCGCGGCGGTGACCATCTCCATCATGCCGTTCATCTGCATGGCGCCGTCGCCGACGATGGCGATCGCCGGGCGGTCCGGGTGGGCGAACTTGGCGCCGATGGCGTAGGGCACGCCCGGCCCCATCGTCGCCAGCGTGCCGGAGAGCGAACCGCGCATGGTGCCGCGCAGCCGCAGATGCCGGGCGTACCAGTTGGCGGCGGAGCCGGAGTCGGCGGAGAGGATGGCATCGTCCGGCAGCTTGCCGTCCAGGGCGTGGACCACGTACTCCGGGTTGATGGGGTCGGCGTCCACGGCGGCACGGCGCTGCATGACCTCCCACCACCGCGCGACGTTCTTCTCGACCTTCTCGCGCCAGGCCCGGCTCTCCTTGCGGTGCAGGCGCGGCAGGAGGCGTCGCAGCGTCTCGCGCGCGTCGCCCACGAGGTTCACCTCGAAGGGATACCGCAGCCCGATCATGTGCGGGTCGATGTCGATCTGCACCGCCCGCGCCTGGTCGAAGTCGGGCAGGAACTGCGCGTACGGGAAGCTGGAGCCGATCATCAGCAGGGTGTCGCACTCCTGCATCAGCTCGTACGAGGGCCTCGTGCCGAGCAGCCCGATCGCACCGGTGACGTAGGGCAGGTCGTCCGGCAGCGCGTCCTTGCCGAGCAGCGCCTTGGCCACGCCCGCGCCGAGCACGTCCGCGAGCCGCTCGACCTCGTCGCGGGCGCCGCGGGCACCCTGCCCGATGAGGACGGCCACCTTCTCGCCGGCGTTCAGGACCTCGGCCGCCCGCGCGATGTCCTCGTCGGCCGGCACGGGTGCGTACCGACCGATGCCCAGGCTGGAGGGCACCATCTTGAACGCGTGGGTGGGCGGGGAGTAGTCCAGCTCCTGCACGTCGGCGGGGATGATGACCGCCGTGACCGTGCGCTTGGCGTAGGCCGTGCGCATCGCGCGGTCGATGACGTTGGGCAGCTGCTCGGGAACCGTCACGGTCTCGCAGAAGTCCGACGCGACGTCCTTGTACAGGCTCGCGAGATCCACTTCCTGCTGGTACGAGCCGCCCATGGCGCTGCGGTTGGTCTGGCCCACCAGCGCCACGACAGGGACGTGGTCGAGCTTCGCGTCGTACAGGCCGTTGAGCAGGTGGATCGCGCCGGGACCCGAGGTGGCGGCACACACGCCGACCTTGCCGGAGAACTTGGCGTACCCCACCGCTTGGAAGGCCGCCATCTCCTCGTGGCGGGCCTGCACGAACTTCGGTTTGTTGTCGGCGCGCCCCCACGCCGCGAGCAGTCCGTTGATCCCGTCCCCGGCGTAGGCGAAGACGTGCTCCACGTCCCACTCGCGCAGGCGCTGGAGGATGTAGTCGGAAACCTTCGTGGTGGACATGACGAATCTCCGGTGTGGTGTCGTTATGTGCGGTAGTGCCCGCCCTGTACCCCTAACACCGGGTGACATGCGGGAATCCGACGTGACGGCACCGACCGGGGAACGGATGACACCGGGCCCGCCATGTGGGCCAGCACGGGAGCCGTGCCGGAGAGACCGGTCAGTCGAGCCGCTGGTGGTCGATGACGTGTTCGGCGGTGCGCAGCAGGGGCTGGTTGTGCCGGAAGGAGTGCGCCCGGAGGCGGGCCAGGGCGTCGTCGGCGCTGAGCCCGTACTTGGCGGCGATGACGCCGGCGGCCATGTGGACGGTGGGCGGATAGCCGTGCGGCCCGGGCTTGGCGGGCCGGGTCGGGGCGGCGAGCAGGTGGGGGTGCTCGTACAGGGCGAGGACGGCCAGGACGCGTGCGTAGGCCTCACCACGCTCCCGCTGCACGGGGGTGAAGCGGATGGGCACGCAGCGGTAGAGGTCCAGGGCGCCGATGGTGAGCGTGCCGATGGCGAGGGGCAGCGCGAGGACGCTGCGGGCGCCCTGCTCGCAGGCGCTGGGCGCGAAGACGGGCCATCGGTCGGCCGCGTGGTGCAGGTCCTGCACCAGGACAGGGGCACGGCGGGCGAAGGCGTCGGTGCACGGCCCCTCCCCGGTGACCAGCTGGGCGTCCTCCACCAGCCGGGCGCGCTCGTCGGTGGCCGCGCCCATCAGGCGCAGTTCGCCCGCGGTCACGAGGTTCACGCCGGCGAAGTCGGCTTCCAGATCGTCGGCGCAGGCCCGGCAGCCGGCGGCGAGCGTGGGGCTGCCGGTGGCTGCGCTGACGCGCTGCCAGGCCGCGGCATGGTGGTCCTGGTTCACGAGGCGTCCCTACGACGGGTGCGTACCGGGCAGGCGGCGAAAGGGACGTGCCTTCCGCCGGGGGCCGGGGCGGATGCGGGAGGTGGACGGGTGGGGCCGGGGGCGTGCGGGCCGGGGCGGGTGGTCAGGGGCGGCGGATGGCGGAGGTGTCCAGGGAGCCGTCGATGAGCTGACGGCACAGCTCGGTCAGGGACTGCTGGTGTCTACGGGCGTGCTGGCGCAGGGCGTCGAACGACTCGTCGAGGGTGGTGCTCCAGCGTTCGGCGAGTATTCCCTTGGCCTGCTCGATGACGATGCGGCTCGACAGCGCGGCCCGCAGCTGGGTCCGCTCGATGTTGCCGTGCATGATCGTGCGGTGCTGCAGGATGGCGATGGTCGCCACGTCGGCCAGTGCCTGCGCCACCCGCGCGTCTCGTTCGCTGAGCTTCTGCTCGCGGACGTCGAAGAGGTTCAGTGCGCCGACGACCTGCTGCCGCATGCGCATCGGCAGGGCATGGGTGGTGGTGAAGCCGGCCTGGCGGGCGCGCTCCGCGAAACGCGGGAAGTCGGCGGTCCGCACCGGTGACGTCAGGGTGATGTTGAGCTGGGCGGTGCCGCTGCGGAAGCACTTGACGCAGGGTCCCTCCTCGCTCTGGATGGCGAAGAGCTCGAGCAGCCGGGTGTGCTCGTCCGACGCGGCGATCAGCTGCAGGCCGCCGCTGGGGTCGCTGAGCATGACGCCGACGGCGGAGACGTCGAGCAGGTCGTTGCACCGGTCGCACAGCTGGTGCAGGAAGTGGATCAGGTCGAAGTCGTCGACGAGGGTGTCTACGGCCTCGACCATGGCTGCCAGCAGTTGTTCTTCACGTGTCATGGCCCTTCAGTCCCTTCGCCGGCAGGAGTACCCGGCCCGTTTTCATCATTCTGGAAGCTCAGCCGCCTGGCTACCACGTCCTCGGCGACCTCCACCACGGGCCTCCCGTGCCGGTAGGCGTGGGCGCGCAGCCGCAGGAGAGCCTGGGCCAGGGAGACCCCGGCCTGCACGCTCACCATGCCGCTGGCCTGATGCACCACGGCGCGGTAGAAGTCCGAGGAGTCGTCCGCGTCGGCGAAGGAGGTCTGTTGCGGGCCGTCCTCGAGGAGGAGAGCGACCAGGGCGTTGGCCACGAGCAGGACGTCGGTCATGGTGGTGTCCGTGATCGGACCGGGTGTGCCGCGCTGCAAGGTCATGGTGCCCAGGCAGGCGGACCCGAGGGAGAGCGGGAAGCAGAAGATCGCGCCGATGCCCAGCGCCGCGGCCTCGGGCGACAGCGCGGGCCAGCGGTCGGCAGGCAGGGACGCCAGGTCCGGTACGAGGACGGGGGTGACGGAGGCGGCGGCGTCGAGCCCCGGCCCCTCGCCCAGGGCGAACTGCAGGTCCTCCAGGCGTGCGCTGGCGCCCGCGGTGGACCAGAGCAATTCGCTCGGTCCGCTGTCCGTCGTCGCGGAGACGGCGATGCCGTCCACCCGCAGGATCTGTGCGCACAGCCTCGGGTCGGCACCGATCAGCCCCATATGGCCGGAGGAGGGACGCAGGCTCTCCAGCACGGTGGCCAGATCGTCGGTGCCCACAGCTCTTCACCTCCCGATGCGGCCGCCTTGAGGAGCACCCCTCCGGTGCGGGGGCGCGCTCCGGAGGGTTCAGTCTAGGGACAGTCCCGCGGGCACGGGTGCCGGAAACCTGTGGCGGGCCGGGAACGGGCGTAGGGTGAAAGCGCAAGTTACCCGCGTGCGAAAGCCGCCCTACTCGCCGACACCGGCTTCCCCGTCGGGGCGGCATCGGCGGTGCATGCCGGAGATCGGATGCCAAGATGCCCGCGCGCCACAGGGCGGCTCGTCCGCACGTACCCCCCGCGAGACTCCGATGACCCCGCCCCGGCCGGAAGCCGTGGTCCTCGCCGCCCGCCACACGGGCCACGCCGACCCGGCGGGCCGCATCGGCGCGTCGTGCCGTTCGGCCCTGCGCGGCGCCTATTCGGTGGGCCTCACGCTGGCGGTCGACGCCGCCCTTGCGCAGCGGGTGTCGCTGTGTGCCGTCGGTCCGCTGGCCGCCAAGGGCGAGGCACTCCAGATCAACCTCGGAGAGGGGCCGTGCGTGCAGGCCCTGGACCGGCGCGTCCGCGTTCTCGCCGACGACCTCGACGACCCGGACCTCACCCGCGAGTGGCCCTTCTACGCCCACGACGCCAAGGCCCACCACATCCGCGCCGTCTTCGCCCTGCCCATCCTCAACGGCAGCGACCCGGCACGGCAGGCCGGTCTCGTGCTCTGCCTCTACCGGCACCGTCCCGGCCCGATCTCCGACGCCGACCTGCACACCGCCCAGGACCACGTCGACGCGGCCGATCTCCTGCTCCTCGCGGCGCCCCTGCCGGCCGAGGACGACCTCGCGAGCGCCTGGCTGCTGCCCGTCGACGCCGCCGTCCACCAGGCCATCGGCATGATCAGCTACCGCCACTCGCTCACCGGCAGCCAGGCCCTGGCCCTGCTCCGGGCGCACGCCCACGCCCAGGAGACGGACCTGACGGCTCTCGCCCACGCCGTCGTCCACGATCACCTGACCCTCCCCGACCCGCCCCCCTCCGGCCCCACAGGTGCCCAATAGGCTCGGCAGTCCCATTAGCAGGTGCGAGGCAGGCGTCGCAGCGGATCGGCTGAATCGCCGCGACAGGCGCTTTCCGGCCGTTACCGTGAAGCGCCGGCCCAGACCCCGTTGGCGACCGGTCCTCAGGGACGTACTGCTACTCAGCCAAATGAGAGTCATGCCGTCTTCGACGCCGACGACGTCCTGCATCGCGTCCGTGCACGCGCACGGACACGACCTCGTGGTCAGCCTGCGGGGGGAGATCGATGTCGCCACCGCTCCCGCCATCACCTCATACCTCGACACCCTGACGCCCGGGCACCACGCCGATCTGCTGATCGACCTGCGCCGTGTGACGTTCATGGACGGTTCCGGCGTACGGGTTCTGACGCGCGCCCGCGCCAGACAGGGCGGACGGCTACGCCTGATCTGCACGCAGTCGATGACGCTCAAGCTGCTCCGCCACCCGAGCCTGCGTCTGCACTTCGAGATCCTGGACCATCTCCCGCCACCGGCACCGCGGACAGTGGCCTAAAGGCGCAGCAGCCGTTGGGTGATCTCCCGGTACTGGCGCAGCGCGAGCCGGAGTTCGACGGCCTCGGTGCCGGGGTCCTGCTCCTGCCAGTCCGCGCGCAGCGCGCGTCTCCGTTCCGCGATGGCCTCCATCAGCAGGGCGGAGGTCTCGTTCAGGGCGGCGTCCGCCTCTTCCAGCGCGTCGCGCGGGGTGTCGGCGAAGGTGTTGATCGCGTGGCCGAGGCGCCGGGTGATCTTTTCGCGCTCGTCCGACGGCAGCAGCGGCTCGGGGCCCGCCGCGGCGGGTTCGGCACGGTCCCGCGGCTGGTCCGCGGGTTGCTGGGCGCGTCTCTGGTCGTACATCATCGGTGCCGCTTCCGTCCGCATGTGGGCGTTCTTAGGTCTTCTGTGCGGCCCGTTCCTGGCCGGCGTTCCGTAGCGACATGGCTCTGCGCCGTGCAGCCAGTCAACGTCCGGCGGCGGTCCGTGTCAACGCGATACGGCGGCCGGGGGCGATGTCATCGCCGCGCCATCACCGTGAGCGGAAGGACCTGAGCCAGGTGAATCGTTACTTCTTTCACGTACGGGTGATATCGGGCGTATCGCGATCCGGGGTTGGGGAGTCACGGAGCGGCTCGCGTTGATCGTCGAGCCGGAGGCAACTTCGCTGACATGAAGGAGAGTTCACATGCGCCGTTCCGCCGCCGTCATTCTCGGTGCCGTCGCGTTGCTGGGAGTCCTCGCGGCGCCCGCGAGCGCCGTGCCGGATCCCGTCGCGACCGTCGACTGTCTGGCCCAGGCGCCCGCGGAGATCACGGCGCTCGTCGACCCGGCGAGCCCCGGCCTCCCCACGGAGATCCCGCTCACGGGGTGTCTCGCGCCGTGACCTGAGCGCCCGCTCTCACCCGCACCGCACTTGCGTCTCCCGGACCGGACCGGTTGGGGCCGGATCGGATCGGGAGCCGCAAGTGCGGGTGTCGGTCGCTCGCGCCCCGGCGCTCAGGCCGTCAGCCCCACCGGTAGCCGTCGCCGAAGTTCAGGGTGTGTTCCAGCACGTCTTCCAGCGGGTCGTCGATCTGGCCGGTGTTGATCAGCCCGACCCTGGGCGCGTTGTGCGAGTTGTGGTTCTCCTCGTCGGCGTGTGCCGTGCCGGAGCACAGGACGGCCGGCGTGGCCGTCATCGCCGCGACCAGCGCCCAACGGGACATCTTCTGCGCCCAACTGCCGTTCACTGCGGCCTCCTTGAAGCGTGCGTGTCCGGGCCGTCGAGCACGGCCCGTTCGCCCTGTGTAACCCCGGCGCGGTCAGGAAGTCACCGACGATCATACGAACGGGTTGTCTCCCGCTCCCCGGTTCGTCCAACCTCCCCACGCAGGAAGGCTGTTGCATGTCGCCTCGGCACGTCGTCGCCGTCATCACCCTCGCCGCCGCCCTCGTCGGCGGGCTCGTCCTCTCCACCGCAACGGCCGCGACCGCCGCGGCGAATCCCATTCCGCTGCCCGTCATCGACACGCTGATCAACGAAGGGATCTCCGTCGAGGGGCCGTTGATCAACAACATCGTGCTGCCGGGCGGGCCGCCGTAAGGAGGGCTCAGGCGCGGAGCTCCGGGGGGAAGCCGGTCCAGCGCAGTTCGTCGGGCAGGTGGCGCATGTCGTTGTAGAACACCAGGGCGGCGGGGCGGCCCGGGGTGTAGCGGATGGCCGTCAGCGCCGCGTTGCAGTGGTTGAGGCCCAGCCAGCGCGCCGGTGGGGCCTCCAGCGCGGCGCGGACCAGCCAGCCGATCAGGAAGTTGTGGGTGACGAGCAGTTCGTGGCGCGGCTCGTCGCCGGGGACCGGGCCGGTGAAGCGGGCCAGGGCCTCCTGGGCCAGGGCGGGGCCGTCCACGCGCTCGGCCTCGGGGAACTCCGCCAGGCGCGCCAGCGTCGCGTCGGCCGTCTCGGGCGGCAGTTCGTCCCTGTGCGGGAGGTGGGGGAGATAGTCGCCCGCCGGGGCCGAGCGGTGCAGGGGGACGGCGCCGTTCAACTGATCGGCCACCAGACGGGCCGTCTGTTCGGCGCGGGGGAGCGGGCCGTGGTGGATCGCCGAGAGGGGCACGCTCCGGAGGCGTTCGCCGAGGAGGACCGCCTGTCTGAGGCCGCTCTGCGTCAGCCCGCTCTCGTCCGGGGTGGCCTCGCCGTGCCGGGCGATGTAGAGGTGGCGCGTGCTGTGCGTGGGGTGCGCGGTGTGCGGGGTGGTCGGGGGCGGTGTGGTCATGGCGCGGCGGTCCCTTTCCGATCTTCGGTGACGACTGGGGTGACGTGCTCGCGGTGTGACCGGTTCCGGGCGCCCCTGAGCGTCGTACGTAGGGTGGCGGGAGTACGACAGACGAGGAGCGTGACATGACCGCCGCCGAACGGACCGCCTCCGCCTTGCGGGGCCTCGACGCCATCAAGGGCGAGCTCGCCGATCTCTACCGCGATCTGCACGCCCACCCCGAGCTGTCCTTCGAGGAACACCGCACCGCCGCCGAGGTCGCCCGGCGCGCCGCCTCGTACGGGTACGAGGTCACGACCGGCGTCGGCCGCACCGGTGTGGTCGCCGTCCTGGCGAACGGTGAGGGCCCGACCGTCCTGCTGCGCGCCGACTTCGACGCGCTGCCGGTGACGGAGCGCACCGGACTTCCGTACGCGTCCGTCAACGACGGCGTGATGCACGCCTGCGGCCACGACATGCACGTCACCTGTCTGCTGGGAGCGCTGCGGCTGCTCGCGGACGCCCGCGACGGCTGGTCGGGCAGGATCGTCGGCGTCTTCCAGCCCGCCGAGGAGACCGCGCAGGGCGCGCGGGCGATGGTCGAGGACGGCTTCTACGAGCGGTTCGGCATCCCGGACGTCGTGCTCGGGCAGCACGTGGCGCCGCTCCCCGTCGGCATGATCGGGGCGCACGCCGGGCCCGCCTTCGCGGCGACCGACGCCCTGCGCGTGCGGATGTTCGGCAAGGGCGCGCACGGCTCGCGCCCCGAGGCGTCGATCGACCCCGTGGTGATGGCCGCCGCGACCGTGATGCGGCTGCAGACCGTCGTGTCGCGGGAGATCGCGGGCGGCGAGACGGCCGTGGTCACCGTCGGCTCGCTGCGGGCGGGCACGAAGGACAACATCATCCCGGACGAGGCCGAGCTGCAGATCAACATCCGGACGTACACGCCCGAGGTCCGCAGGCGGGTCCTCGCCGCCGTCGAGCGCATCATCAAGGGCGAGGCGGCCACGGCGGGGGCGGAGCGGGAGCCCGAGATCACGGAGATCGACGCGTTCCCCGTCCTCGACAACGACGCGGCCGCCGTCGAGAGGACGATGGCGGCGATCGGCGCGGTGCTCGGCGAGGACCGGATCCTCGACCCGGGCCCCGTGACCGGCAGCGAGGACGTCGGGTACTTCGCGACCTGCGCGGATCGCGAAGTCCCGCTCTGCTACTGGCTGTTCGGCGGCGCCGGCCCCGCGGAGGTGGTCACCGCGCAGAAGGCGGGGACCTTCGAGCGCGACATCCCGTCCAACCACTCGCCGTTCTTCGCCCCGCTGGTCGAGCCGGCCGTCACCACCGGCGTCACGGCGCTGACGACGGCCGCACTCGCCTGGCTCGGGGGTGCGAAGACCGGCCCTCAGCCCTCGTCGCCGCCGTCCTCCAAGTCGCCCTCGGACTCCAGGTAGGCCTGCCGCAGCGCTTCGAGCACGGCCGGGTCCGGCTTGGCCCACATGCCGCGCGACTCCGCCTCCAGGAGGCGTTCCGCGATGCCGTGCAGCGCCCAGGGGTTGGCCTCCTGGAGGAACTGACGGTTCGTCGGATCCAGGACGTACGTCTCCGTGAGCTTGTCGTACATCCAGTCGGCGACGACGCCCGTCGTGGCGTCGTACCCGAACAAGTAGTCCACGGTGGCGGCGAGTTCGAAGGCTCCCTTGTAGCCGTGGCGGCGCATCGCCTCGATCCACTTGGGGTTGACCACGCGGGCGCGGAACACCCGCGAGGTCTCCTCGACCAGCGTGCGCGTGCGGACCGTCTCGGGGCGCGTCGAGTCGCCGATGTACGCCTCCGGTGCCGTGCCCCGCAGCGCGCGCACGGTCGCCACCATGCCGCCGTGGTACTGGAAGTAGTCGTCCGAGTCCGCGATGTCGTGCTCGCGGGTGTCGGTGTTCTTCGCGGCGACGGCGATGCGCTTGTACGCGGTCTCCATCTCGGCGCGGGCCGGGCGGCCTTCGAGCCCGCGGCCGTACGCGTAGCCGCCCCACACCGTGTAGACCTCGGCGAGGTCCGCGTCGGTGCGCCAGTCGCGGGAGTCGATGAGCTGGAGCAGGCCCGCGCCGTACGTACCGGGGCGCGATCCGAAGATGCGGGTGGTGGCCCGGCGCTCGTCGCCGTGCTCGGCCAGGTCGGCCTGGGCGTGGGCGCGTACGTAATTCTGGTCGGCGGGCTCGTCGAGCGAGGCGGCGAGCCGCACCGCGTCGTCGAGCAGGCCGATGGTGTGCGGGAACGCGTCGCGGAAGAAGCCCGAGATGCGCAGCGTCACGTCGATGCGGGGGCGGCCCAGCTCCTCGTACGGGATGGCCTCCAGGCCCGTGACGCGGCGCGACGCGTCGTCCCAGACCGGGCGGACGCCGAGCAGCGCCATGGCCTCGGCGACGTCGTCGCCCGCCGTGCGCATCGCGCTCGTGCCCCACAGGGAGAGGCCGACGGACGTGGGGTACTCGCCGTTGTCCGTCCGATACCGCTCGATGAGGGAGTCGGCGAGGGCCTGGCCCGTCTCCCACGCGAGGCGGGACGGGACGGCCTTCGGGTCGACCGAGTAGAAGTTGCGGCCGGTCGGCAGGACGTTGACCAGGCCGCGCAGCGGGGAGCCCGAGGGGCCCGCAGGGACGAAGCCGCCGTTCAGCGCGTGCACGGAGTGGTCGAGTTCGGCGGTGGTGGCAGCGAGGCGCGGGACGACCTCGCGGGCGGCGAACTCCAGGACGGCGGCGACCTGTTCACCCTGGTCGCGGGGGACGGCGGCGAGGTCCCAGCCCGCGTCGTCCATCGCCTGGACCAGCGCGCGGGCCTGCTCCTCGGCCGCGTCGGCGGTGGTCCGCGTCGCCGCGGACTCGTCGAGGCCGAGGGCTTCGCGCAGGCCGGGCAGGGCGGTCGTGCCGCCCCAGATCTGGCGGGCCCGCAGGATCGCGAGGACGAGGTTGACGCGGTCACCGGCGGCCGGTGCGGTGCCGAGGACGTGCAGGCCGTCGCGGATCTGCGCGTCCTTGATCTCGCAGAGCCAGCCGTCGACGTGCAGCAGGAAGTCGTCGAAGCCGTCGTCGTCCGGACGGTCCTCCAGACCCAGGTCGTGGTCGAGCTTTGCGGCCTGGATGAGCGTCCAGATCTGCGCGCGGATCGCCGGAAGCTTCGCCGGGTCCATGGAGCTGATCTGCGCGTACTCGTCGAGGAGCTGCTCCAGGCGCGCGATGTCGCCGTAGGAGTCGGCGCGCGCCATCGGCGGCACCAGGTGGTCGATGAGCGTGGCGTGCACGCGGCGCTTGGCCTGCGTGCCCTCGCCCGGGTCGTTGACCAGGAAGGGGTAGATCAGCGGCAGGTCGCCGAGCGCGGCGTCGGGGCCGCAGGCGGCGGACAGGCCCGCGTTCTTGCCGGGCAGCCACTCCAGGTTGCCGTGCTTGCCGAGGTGGATCATCGCGTCGGCGCCGAAGCCGCCGTCGGCCGCGGGCGCCGCGATCCAGCGGTACGCCGCCAGGTAGTGGTGCGACGGCGGCAGGTCCGGGTCGTGGTAGATCGCGATGGGGTTCTCGCCGAAGCCGCGCGGCGGCTGGATGAGGATGAGGAGGTTGCCGCGGCGCAGGGCGGCGAGCACGATGTCGCCTTCCGGGTCCCCGCCGTTGCCGACCCGCGAGCGGTCCAGGAACATCTCGCCGGGCGGCGGCCCCCAGTGCTGCTCGACCGAGTCCCGCAGCTCCTGCGGCAGCGTCGCGTACCACCGCTTGTAGTCGGCGGCCGGGATGCGCACCGGGTTGGCGGCGAGCTGTTCCTCGGTGAGCCACTCCTGGTCGTGGCCGCCCGCGTCGATGAGCGCGCGGATCAGCTCGTCGCCGTCACCGGAGACGAGGCCCGGGATGTCGGCCTCGGGGCCGAAGTCGTAGCCCTCGGCGATGAGCCTGCGCAGGAGCGCGACGGCGGACGCGGGGGTGTCGAGGCCGACCGCGTTGCCGATGCGGGAGTGCTTGGTGGGGTACGCGGAGAGGACCAGCGCGAGGCGCTTGTCGGCGGCCGGGATGTGCTTCAGGCGTGCGTGCCGTACGGCGATGCCGGCGACCCGGGCCGCCCGCTCGGCGTCGGCCACGTACGCGGGAAGGCCGTCCTCGTCGATCTCCTTGAAGGAGAAGGGGACCGTGATGAGGCGCCCGTCGAACTCGGGCACCGCGATCTGGCTCGCGGCGTCCAGCGGCGAGACGCCCTCGTCGTTCTCCTCCCACGCGGAGCGCGACCCGGTCAGGCAGAGCGCCTGGAGGATCGGCACGTCGAGGCCGGTCAGCGCGCCCGCGTCCCACGACTCGTCGTCGCCGCCGGCCGACGCCTCGGCGGGCCTGGTGCCGCCCGCCGCGAGGACGGTCGTCACGATGGCGTCGGCGGCGCGCAGCTCGTCGATCAGCTCGGGCTCGGGGGCGCGCAGCGAAGCCACGTACAGCGGCATCGCGCGGGCGCCCGCGTCCTCGATCGCGCCGCACAGCGCGTCCACGAAGGCGGTGTTGCCGCTCATGTGGTGGGCGCGGTAGTAGAGCACGGCGACCGTGGGGCCCTCGACGTCGGCGCGGGCGGTGCGCTCCAGCGGGCCCCAGGAGGGGGCGGCGGCGGGAGGCTCGAAGCCGTGGCCGGTGAGCAGCACGGTGTCGGAGAGGAAGCGGGCCAGCTGCTCCAGGTTGGCGGGGCCGCCGTGCGCGAGGTAGGCGTGCGCCTCGGCGGCGATGCCGATCGGCACGGTCGACGACGCCATCAGCTGGGCGTCGGGCGCCTGTTCCCCGGTGAGCACGACGACCGGGAGGCCGGTGGCGATGAGCTGGTCGAGGCCGTCCTGCCAGGCGCGGACGCCGCCGAGGAGGCGTACGACGACGAGGTCGACGCCGTCCAGTAGGGCGGGCAGCGCGTCGAGGTCCAGACGGGACGGGTTGGCGAACCGGTAGTCGACCGGGCCTCCCGCCGCGCGGGCGCTGAGCAGGTCGGTGTCGGAGGTCGACAACAGCAGAAGCATGCGGGCGCAGGCCTTCCTCGGGGTGTCCGCGCCCCGGGTGGTCGTATGGACGGCAGGAGTTCCTGGCTCACCCCACACAGGTGGGGCTCACAGTGGCGGGACCGCGCCGGATTCGCACCGGGCTTCCTCCCTGGGGTCCTGGTGGACCCACGCCGTCGCTGGCGTCGGCGGACCCCAGCGGTCTCGGGGCAGTGTGGCACGCGCCCACGCCGCCCGGCACGCCCTCTCGCCGCGCCGGGCGAAGTCCCAAGTACGTCCAGTACGAGGGCCTCCGCCCAGCACGCCGAGAGCACGCACCGAACGACGCGGACCCGCACCCCACTGCCCCGAGACCGCTGGAGGCCCGCCGCCTGCATAGTAAGTCCTGCCCGCCGCCGATGGGGCGGCCACCTGCCAGGACGGTCCGTCTCGGGAGGCGACCGGCCGGATCCGCGTGGGTATGCTCGCCGCCATGCCGCCCACCCGAGCACCATCCCCAGACCAGGGCGAATCCCTCATACGTGACCGGGGTGACGCCTGCCCCGGAGCCCTCCGCCTGCACCTCGCGGACGACGGGCGCCTCGCCCGACTCCGGCTGCCCGGCGGTCTCCTGACGGGGCATCAGACGTCCGTGCTGGCGGCCGCGACGGAGCGTCTGGCGGACGGGAACCTCAGCGTCACCTCGCGCGGCAACATCGAGCTGCGCGGTCTCGGCGACGCGTGCGGCGGCGAGCTCTCCCGGCTGCTCGCGGACGCCGGCCTGCTGCCCTCCGAGCGCCACGAGCGGGTGCGGAACGTGGTGGCGTCCCCGCTCGCGGGAACCGACGGACTCGGCCACGCCGACGTGCAGTTGTGGGCCCGTGAGCTGGACCGACTCCTGTGCGCGGAGGAGTGGACGACAGCGCTCTCCGGCCGCTTCCTGTTCGCCCTCGACGACGGCCGCGGGGATGCGGCCGGGCTCGGCGGCGATGTGACCTTGATCGCAGAATCCGGCGGGACCGCAGTCGTACGTCTCGGGGGCCACGCCTGCCGGGTCGCCGGGGCCGACGTCCCGCGCGCCGCCCTCGCGGCCGCCGCGGCCTTCCTCGACGCCGCGCGCGAGGCGGGCAACGGGGCGTGGCGGGTGCGCGAACTGCCCGAAGGGACGACCGCGGACCTGGCGGGAGCACTGTCCCGGGCCGACGTCTCCGCGACGCCGGTCGGCGTATCCGCGACGCCCACCGACGTTTCCGCGACGCCCGCCGACGTCTCCGCCACTCCCGCCGACGTCTCCGCCACTCCCGCCGACGTCCCGCGGCCGCCGATCGCCGCGCCGCCCGCCCCGGGCGTCGTCGGCCGCGCAGTGGTGGTCCACGCCCGCCTCGGCCGCGTGAGCGCCGCCCAGTGGCGGGCCCTCCTGCCGCTCCCCGCCGACGAGCTGCGGGTCACGCCCTGGCGCGGCTTCGTGCTCCCCGGCTTCGCCGACGGGGCTGCGGCCCGCGGACGGCTGGCCGCGCTGGCCGCCGCCGGATACGTCACCGCACCCGACTCGCCCTGGCTGGGCGTCGGCGCCTGCACCGGCCGCCCGGGCTGCGCCAAGTCCCTCGCCGACGTCCGCGCCGACGCAGTGCCCGGCACCGGCGGACTCCCCGTCCACTGGTCCGGCTGCGAGCGGCGCTGCGGTCACCCGCACGGCGACTGGGTCGACGTCCTCGCCACCGGCGACGGCCGCTACGAGGTCACGCGGCACACCGGCGGCTCGACCGAGGCCGTGACGGGCAGCACCCTGACCGAGACGGTCACCACGGCACGTAACACCACGAAAACGACGGCCACGAGATGAGCGAGAGCACAGTGTTCGACTACGAGAAGGACGGCGCGGCGATCTACCGCGAGTCCTTTGCCACCATCCGCGCGGAGGCGGACCTCCACGGCCTGCCCGCCGACGTCAGCCAGGTCGCGGTCCGGATGATCCACGCCTGCGGGATGGTGGATCTCGTGAAGGATCTCGCCTACAGCCCGCGGGTGATCGCCGACGCCCGCAAGGCGCTGCGCGACGGCGCGCCGATCCTCTGCGACGCGAACATGGTCGCGAGCGGCGTCACCCGCAAGCGGCTGCCCGCCGACAACGACGTGATCTGCACCCTCGCCGACCCGTCCGTGCCGGACCTCGCCGCCGAGCTCGGCACCACCCGCAGCGCCGCCGCCATGGAACTCTGGCGCGACCGCCTCGAAGGCTCCGTCGTCGCCATCGGCAACGCGCCCACCGCCCTCTTCCGCCTCCTGGAGATGATCGAGGAAGGCGCGCCGCGCCCGGCCGCCGTCCTCGGCATCCCGGTCGGCTTCGTCGGCGCCGCCGAGTCCAAGGACGCGCTCGCCGAGCACTCCTCCGGCCTGGAGTACCTGGTCGTACGAGGGCGGCGCGGCGGCAGCGCGATGGCCGCGGCGGCGATCAACGCGATTGCGAGCGAGGCGGAGTGAACACCGAGACCACTTCCCGGGGGAAGCTGTACGGCGTCGGGCTCGGCCCCGGCGACCCCTCCCTGATGACCGTGCGCGCCGTCGAGGTGATCGCGTCCGCCGACGTGATCGCCTACCACTCGGCCCGGCACGGGCGCTCCATCGCCCGCTCCATCGCGGCGAAGCACCTCAGGGACGACCACATCGAGGAGCCGCTGGTCTACCCCGTCACGACGGAGACCACGGACCACCCCGGCGGTTACCGCGGCGCCCTCGACGAGTTCTACGAGGAGGCCGCGGCCCGCCTCGCCGCCCACCTCGACGCGGGCCGCACGGTCGCCGTCCTCGCCGAGGGCGACCCGCTCTTCTACGGCTCCTACCAGCACATGCACAAGCGCCTCGCGCACCGCTACCCGACCGAGGTGATCCCCGGCGTCACCTCGGTGAGCGCGGCGGCGGCCCGCCTCGGCGAGCCCCTGGTGGAGGCCGAGGAGGTGCTGACGATCCTGCCGGGCACGCTCCCCGAGGAGGAGCTGGCCGCGCGCCTCGCGGCGACGGACTCGGCGGTCGTCATGAAGCTCGGCCGTACGTTCGGGAAGGTGCGCGGCGCCCTGGAGAGCGCGGGCCGCCTCGACGAGGCCCGCTACGTCGAGCGGGCCACCATGGAGGGCGAGCGCACCGGCCGCCTCGCCGACGTGGACCCCGACTCGGTGCCGTACTTCTCCGTGGCGGTGCTGCCGAGCCGGGTGGCGCCCCTGACGGGCGGGCCCGCGCCGGAACCGCCCGCGGAGCGGTGCGGAGAGGTCGTCGTGGTCGGCACGGGACCCGCGGGGCCGCTGTGGCTGACCCCCGAGACGCGCGGCGCGCTCGCCGCCGCAGACGACCTGGTCGGCTACACCACGTATGTCGACCGTGTGCCGCACCGCGCCGGGCAGCGGCGGCACGGGTCCGACAACCGCGTGGAGTCCGAACGCGCCGAGTTCGCCCTGGAGCTGGCGCGGCGCGGGCGGCGCGTGGCCGTCGTGTCGGGCGGTGACCCCGGCGTCTTCGCGATGGCCACGGCGGTCCTTGAGGCGGCCTCGCAGGACGCGTACGCGGATGTTCCGGTACGGGTGCTGCCCGGTGTGACGGCCGCGAACGCGGCGGCGGCCCGGGCGGGGGCCCCGCTCGGCCACGACTACGCGACGATCTCCCTCTCCGACCGGCTCAAGCCCTGGGAGGTCATCGCGGAGCGCCTTGCCGCGGCGGCCGCCGCGGATCTCGTCCTCGCGCTCTACAACCCGGGCTCGCGCAGCCGGACCTGGCAGGTGGGCAAGGCACGGGAACTGCTGCTCGAACACCGGGCGCCGGACACGCCGGTCGTCCTCGGACGGGACGTGGGCGGCCCCGAGGAGAGCGTGCGGATCGTACGCCTCGGGGACCTCGACCCCGCCGAGGTCGACATGCGGACGCTGCTGATCGTCGGGTCTTCGCAGACCCAGTGGGTACGGAGGCGCGGGGGCGCGGAGCAGATCGTGTGGACGCCCCGGCGGTATCCCGAGGGGTAAGCGTCTTCGTCTGCGGGTGCGTGGGGGCTGGTCGCGCAGTTCCCCGCGCCCCTGAAAGCGGGGCTGCGCCCCGTCAGGGGCGCGGGGAACTGCGCGCTCGGCCACAACGCACCCGCACCTCACCACGCAGCGGAACGCACCCACTCGACGGCCTCCTCCGGTGTGGCGACCTCGCGGACTCCCCCCGGCAGGGCAGGGCGCCGGACCACCACGACCGGAACCCCCGCCTCGCGCGCAGCGACAAGCTTCGGCGCCGTCGCCGCGCCCCCGCTGTCCTTCGTCACCACGACGTCGACCCGGTGGCGGCGCACCAGCTCCCGCTCCCCGTCGAGCGTGAACGGACCCCGGTCGAGGAGCACCTCCATCCGGGAGGGGTACGGCGGCTCGGGCGCGTCGACGGAGCGTACGAGGAACCACAAGGCGGCCGTCCCGGGGCCCGCGAACGCCGCGAGGCCCATCCGCCCGGTGGTGAGGAACACCCGCTCGCCGAGGGCGGGCAGTACGCGTGCAGCCTGCTCCAGGGAGTCGACCGTATGCCAGTCGTCCCCGTCTTCCGCGACCCAGCCGGGGCGGCGCAGGGCGAGCAGGGGAACATGGGCCGTGGCGGCGGCCCGCGCCGCGTTGAACGAGATCGTCCCGGCGAAAGGATGGGTGGCGTCGATGAGCGCGTCCACGTGGTGTGCGGTCAGCCACGCCGCCAGCCCCTCGGCCCCGCCGAAGCCGCCCACGCGGACCTCGCCGGGCGGCATGCGCGGCGCCGCGACCCGTCCCGCCAGGGAACTGGTCACCCGCAGTCCCGCATCGGCCGAGAGGAGCTCCGCCAGGCGGCGGGCTTCGGTCGTTCCCCCCAGAATCAGTACGTGCACGGAGTTCGGTTCCATTCATGAGTGAGGCAAGCGGGGCGGGCGAGGCCAAGGGCGGGCGCAGCGCTCAACTCAAGCACACCGGTCTGCGGCCCGGCTGGACGACCGGCGCCTGTGCGACCGCCGCCACGACGGCCGCGTACACGGCGCTGCTGACCGGCGGCTTTCCCGACCCGGTGACCATCACGCTGCCCAAGGGCCAGACCCCGGCCTTCGCGCTCGCCGCCGAGGAGCTGACGGACGCGTACGCCATGGCGGGCATCGTCAAGGACGCGGGCGACGACCCGGACGTCACGCACGGCGCGCTCGTGCGCTCCACGGTGCGGCGGCTGCCGCCGGGCTCGGGCGTCGTCTTCAAGGCGGGCCCGGGGGTCGGCACGGTCACCCGTCCCGGGCTGCCGCTGGACGTCGGCGAGCCCGCGATCAACCCCGTGCCGCGGCAGCTGATGCGCGACCACGTGGCGCTGGTGGCGGAGCGCGCCGGGGCCGCGCCGGACGTCGAGATCACCGTCTCCGTGGACCACGGCGAGGAGATCGCCCGCTCCACCTGGAACCCGCGGCTCGGCATCCTCGGCGGCCTGTCCATCCTCGGGACGACCGGCATCGTCGTGCCGTACTCCTGCTCGGCGTGGATCGACTCGATCCGGCGCGGCGTCGACGTGGCGCGGGCGGCCGGGCGCACGCACGTCGCCGGATGCACGGGATCGACGTCGGAGAAGACGGTCGTCGCCGAGTACGGGCTGCCGGAGGACGCGCTCCTGGACATGGGGGACTTCGCGGGCGCGGTCCTGAAGTACGTGCGCCGCCATCCCGTCGACCGGCTCACCATCTGCGGCGGCTTCGCCAAGCTGTCGAAGCTCGCGGCGGGCCACCTCGACCTGCACTCGGCCCGCTCCCAGGTCGACAAGGGCTTCCTCGCGGAGCTGGCCCGCAGGGGCGGTGCATCCGCCGACCTCGCGGAGCAGGTCGCCGCCGCCAACACGGGCCTCGCGGCACTCCAGTTGTGCGCGGCGGCGGGCGTGCCGCTCGGTGACCTGGTCGCCGGGGCGGCCCGCGACGAGGCGCTCGCCGTGCTGCGGGGCGCGCCGGTCATGGTCGACGTCATCTGCATCGACCGGGCCGGCACGGTCGTGGGCCGCAGCGCCCTCAAATAGCACCGCGGGCGGGTCGCCGGGCGGCGCCCCGGGCCACGGTCAGCAGACGTGCCGGTCCCGCTCCGCCGAGTACAGGTGGCTGTCGCGGAACTGCGAGGCGCCCAAGGTCCGCCCCACCATGATGACGGCGGTCCGCACGATGCCCGCCTCCTTCACCTGCCCCACGATGGTCTCCAGCGTGCCCCGCAGGATCACCTCGTCGGGCCGGCTGGCGAGGGCGACCACCGCGGCGGGGCAGTCGGCGCCGTAGTGCGGCAGGAGCTCCTCGACCACCCGGTCGACGTACCCCGTGGCCAGGTGGAGGACGAGCAGTGCGCCGCTGCGGCCGAGCGTGGCCAGGTCCTCGCCCTCGGGCATGGCCGTCGCGCGCTGGGCGATGCGGGTGAGGATGACGGTCTGGCCGACGGTCGGCACGGTCAGCTCCCGCTTCAGCGCGGCCGCCGCGGCGGCGAACGCCGGGACGCCGGGCACCACTTCATAGGGCACCCCGGCCGCGTCGAGCCGCCGCATCTGCTCGGCCACCGCGCTGAACACGGACGGGTCGCCGGAGTGCAGCCGCGCCACGTCGAGCCCCTGCTCGTGCGCGTGCACCAGCTTCTCGGTGATCTGGTCCAGGTTGAGCTGCGCGGTGTCGACGAGCTGCGCGCCGTCCGGGCACTCGGCGAGCAGTTCGCGCGGCACCAGGCTGCCCGCGTACAGGCAGACCTGGCAGCTCGCGATCCGTCGCGCGCCGCGGACCGTGATCAGGTCGGCGGCGCCGGGTCCCGCGCCGATGAAGTACACGGTCATCTCTGGTCAACTCCTGCTTGCTGGGCCTGGACTGGCTTGGTGACGGACCATTGGGTGACCGGCATGGCCTGCCGCCAGCCGGTGAAGCCGCCCACGGGGACGGCCTGCGCGACCGCGAGCCGCACCAACTCGCCGCCGTGGCGCCGGTACCACTCCGTGAGGAGCGCCTCGGACTCCAGCGTGACGGTGTTGGCGACGAGCCGTCCACCGGGGGGCAGCGCGGCGAAGCCGGCGTCGAGGAGGCCGGGCGCGGTGAGGCCGCCGCCGATGAACACGGCGTCGGGCGTGGGCAGTCCGGCGAGCGCGGCGGGCGCGGCGCCGGTGACGACGCGCAGCCCCGGCACGCCGAGCCGCTCGGCGTTGCGGGTGATCCGCTCGGCGCGCACGGGGTTCTTCTCGACGGTGACGGCACGGCACGACGGGTGCGCCCGCAGCCACTCCACGGCGATCGACCCGGAGCCGCCGCCCACGTCCCAGAGCAGTTCGCCGGGTGCGGGTGCGAGCGCGGCGAGCGTGGCGGCGCGGACGTACCGCTTGGTGAGCTGCCCGTCGCTCTCGTACGCGGCGTCGGGCAGCCCCGGCACGACGCCGAGCCGCAGCGCGTCGGGGGAGCGGCGGCACTCGACCGCGACGACGTTCAGCGCGTCGCCGGGCTCGTGCGACCAGGTGTCGGCGACGCCTTCGTACGTCGACTCGCGCTCGCCGCCGAGCTGTTCGAGGACGCGCAGCCGGCTCGGGCCGAAGCCGCGCTCGCGCAGCAGGGCGGCGACCTCTGCGGGCGTGGCCGCGTTCGCGCTGAGCACGAGGAGGCGGCGCCCGTCGTGCAGCGCGGCGGCGACGCGGGCGGCCGGGCGGCCGACGAGCGTGACGACCTCCGTGTCCTCGACGGGCCAGCCGAGGCGCGCGCAGGCGAGGGAGACGGCGGACGGGTGCGGGAACACGCGCAGCGCGGCCGCGCCGAGTTCCTCGGTCAGGGCGCGTCCGATGCCGTAGAACATGGGGTCCCCGCTGGCGAGCACGGCGACGCGGCGTCCCGCGTGGGCGGCGAGCAGGCCCGGCACGGCGGGCCGCAGCGGCGAGGGCCAGCGGACGCGCTCGCCGGGGCACCGGCCGGCGGGCAGCAGCTCCAGCTGGCGGGGTCCGCCGATGAGCACATCGGCCTCCGCGAGCGCGGCTTGCGACGCGGCCGGGAGCCCGTTCCAGCCGTCGGCCCCGATCCCGACGACGGCGACGGCCGGTGTTCCTGCGGGGGGTGCGGGGGTCACTGCTGGTACCTGACCTCGGGGTTCGGGGGGAGACTGCGCAGCCGCACTCTACTGGGGACCTGACGGCGTACCCTTATTGCACATAACTTGCAGGTACATACTTGGTGCTATAGGTACCCAGGCAAGAGCCGAACGGACAGAAGGGCCAACCCGCGATGGACTCACCGGTGGTGCTCGGCATCGAGTCGTCCTGCGACGAGACGGGCGCGGGCCTCGTCCGCGACGGACGGCTGCTCGGCCACGCGGTGGCGTCGAGCATGGACGAACACGCCCGCTACGGCGGCGTCGTCCCCGAGATCGCCGCTCGCGCCCACGTCCACGCGCTCACCCCGGTGGTCCGCCGCGCCTTGGACGAGGCCGGGCTGCGCATGTCCGACATCGGCGCGGTGGCCGTCACGACCGGCCCGGGCCTCTCCGGCGCCCTCCAGGTCGGCCTCGCCGGCGCGAAGAGCCTCGCGTACGCCCTGGACGTACCCCTGTACGGCGTGCACCACCTGGCCGGGCACGTCGCCGCCGACACCCTGGAGCACGGCCCGCTCCCGGACCCCTGCATGGTCCTGATCGTCTCCGGCGGCCACACCTCCCTCCTTCTCGTACGCGACCTCGCGCGCGACCCGATCGTCCACCTCGGCGACACCCTCGACGACGCGGCGGGCGAGTGCTTCGACAAGGTCGCGCGGGTCTTCGGGCTGCCCTACCCGGGCGGCCCCGCCATCGACCGGGCGGCCCGCGACGGGGATCCGTCCGCCGTACCGTTCCCGCGCCCGCTGACCGGCCCGCGCGACGCCGCGCACGCCCACTCCTTCTCCTTCTCCGGGCTGAAGACGGCCGCCGCGCGCTGGGCCGAAGCGCACGCGGGGCGGCCGCTCCCCGTCGCCGACGGGGCGGCGTCGCTCCAGGAGGCCGTCGCCGACGTGCTCACCCGCAAGGCGGTCGCCGCCTGCCGCGAGCACGGCGTCGGCACGCTCGTCGTGGTCGGCGGCGTCGCGGCCAACTCCCGCGTGCGCGCGCTCGCCGAGGAGCGCTGCCGGGCGGCGGGCATCGCGCTGCGCGTCCCGCCACTGAGGCTCTGCACCGACAACGGCGCGATGATCGCAGCGGTCGGCGACCTGCTCGTGCACGCGGGCGCGGAGCCCGCACCCCTGAACGTCTCGATCGACCCGTCGGCGCCCCTGGAGTTCGCCTCGCTCCACCCGGTGGGTGCGGTGTTCGGGCGGGCGGCGTGAAGGGGCTGCGGGTGGTCGTGCGGCGGGTGACCGGGGTCGAACTGCTCACGCGCTATGCCGACGGCGTGCGTTCCGTCTACGCGGAGGCCTTTGCGCAGCCGCCCTGGAACGAGGATCCGGCCGAGGCGGGCCAGTACCTGGAACGCCTCGCGGACGACGTCGTGCGCCCCGGATTCACCGCGGCGGTCGCCTTCGACGACGGCCCGCACGGGCCCGGCGCGGACCGGCCGCCGCGCCTCATCGGGTTCACGACCGCCTGGACGACCGACACCCCGCTTCCCGGGACCCGCTCGTATCCCCTGGTCACCGCCACCCTCGGGGCCCGCGTCCACGACTGGCTCGGCGGCTCCCGCCAAGTCGACGAACTCGCCGTGCGGCCCGACGTCCAGGGCCTCGGCGCCGGGCGCGCCCTGCTCGCGGAGGTGACGCGGGACGCACCCGACGGCCGCTGCTGGCTCCTGACCGCGGCCCGCGCCGTCGACGTGGTCCGGTTCTACCGCCGCGTCGGCTGGCACCAGGTCGCCCACCCCGCCCCGGACAGCCGGGACGTGGCGGTTTTCCTCGGGCCGGAACACCCGGCCGCGCCGATGTCGGAAGGTGGCGAAGCTCACGGCGTGGAGCGTCGTTGAACCTCGTTGAACGCCGGAGAGAAGGGGCACCCGCCCCCTGACGGCCCGCGCCGACGGCCGGCGACCGTGTCGCTGTTGGGCTGAACGGGTGACTTGGCGTAAGAATTGGCCGGTGCAGAGAACAAGTGCGAGCCAGGACGGGGTGGGCAAGTGAGCAGCAGTCAGCGCCACGACGTCACCGATGAACAGTGGGAAGGGCTCGCCCAGGTCGTACCGCTGCGCAGCCGCAACGAGTGGCCTTCGTGGCCGGGACACCGCGCGCTGCCCGACGCGGAGACCGAGACGCGCCGCCGCTTCGTGGTGATGCGGGTCAACGTCTTCTCGGACGCCCGCGAGGTCGCCGAGACCGTGATGGCGCAGATCCCGGTCCTGCTGGACCTGACGGGCGCCGAGACCGAAGTCGCCAAGCGCGTCCTGGACTTCAGCAGCGGTGTGGTCCTCGGCCTCGGCTGCGGCATGCACCGGGTCGACAAGAACGTCTTCCTTCTCGCGCCGCCCGGCACGGAGGTCCAGGGCCTGGTGGAGGCGGTCGCGCAGCCGTAGCGCCTGGGCACCGTAACGCCCGGGCATCGTGACGCCTGGGCTCCGTAACGCCCGGGCATCGTGACGCCTGGGCTCCGCACCGGCCGTAGCCCCTCGACGGCCGGTGCGGGCCTTCTTCAGGGGGAATCCCCCGATCGTAGGAAGGTCGGTTGGGCGTAACGGTTCGCCGTGACGGCCGCCGCCTACCTTCCGGGCATGACGGTGCATTCCCGGATCGCGGTCACTGAGTCGCCGGCGGGCCAGGGCCGGCCGCAGGTCACCGAACTGCGGCTGTCCGCCTTCGCCGGACACCGCGCCGCGGTGCTCCCGTTCGGCCCGATGACCTTGCTCACGGGGCCGAGCGGCAGCGGCAAGTCCAGCGCCCTCGGCGCGTACGAGGCACTGGCGCGGCTCTGCGCCGGCGCGGAGCTGCCCGACGTCTTCGCGGACCCCGTGGCGTGCGTACCCGAACGCGCCCGCGCCGACGGCCAGCGGCGGCGCGGCTTCCGCATCGGCTGCACGGTCGAGGGCCCCGCGGGCACCGTCCGGCTCGACCTCGCCGTGCAGGCCGAGCCCGAACTGCGCGTCGTGGGCGAGCGGCTGACCCGCGACGGGCTCGTCCTCCTGGAGACGGCGCTGCGCGACCCCGGCAGGCGCGTGGTCCAGGCGGCCTGGCACACCGCGGGCGCGTCGCCCGTGACGCGGGCCCCGATGCCGGACGACCGGCTCGGCACGGCGCTCGTGCCGCTGCGCGTGGCGGGGAAGACCGACGGGCAGCGGCTGGTCCTCGCGGCGGCGGAACAGGTCGTGGTCGCGCTCCGCTCGGCGTATGCCTGCGACCCGCGGCCCAGCCGCATGCGCGCCCCCGTCCCGGCCGGCCTGATCGGCACGGGCCGCCTCCTGAGCGGCTGCGACAACCTCGCCGAAGTGCTGTGGCGCACCCGCTCGGAGTGCGCGAAGCGCCACGCGATGCTCGTCTCCGCGGTGCGTTCCGGCTGCGCCGGCCCGGTCGTCGACGTGTTCGCCGAAGAGGTCGAGGACGGCGCGGTGCACGCCTTCATCGACCGGGGCGGCGGGGTGCGTACGCCTCTCGGGCGGCTCGGCGACGGGGAGCTGCGGTACCTCGCCCTTGCGCTGGTGCTGCTCACCGGGCCCGGCGTGCTCGCCGTCGACCCGGTGGCCGAGGTGCCGCAGGCGTACCAGACCCTCACGGTCCTCGCCGACGGCCTGGACCGGCGCCTCGACGCGCGGCAGTCGCGGGCCCTCGGCGAACTGGCGGCGCGCACCTGCGAGCGCGGGCACATCCGGCTGGTGGGCGCGGTGGGGGACGCGTCCTGGGCGGCCGACGCCGGGGGAGCTTCGGTGGTAGACCTGGGGCCGTGACAGAACGACTTGATGTAGCGGTACTGCAGCGCAGGCTTGCGGAGTTCGCGGCGGCGCGCGACTGGGAGCAGTACCACACCCCGAAGAACCTGGCCGCCGCGCTGAGCGTGGAGGCGTCGGAACTGGTGGAGATCTTCCAGTGGCTGACGCCCGAGGAGTCCGCGCGGGTGATGGCGGACCCCGACAGGGCGCCCCGGGTGGCGGACGAGGTGGCCGATGTCCTCGCGTATCTGCTGCAGTTCTGCGAGGTGCTGGGGATCGATGCGCTGGCGGCGCTCGCTGCGAAGATCGAGCGGAACGAGCGGCGCTTTCCGGTACCGGCCTCGGATCCCGCCGCGGACGGGCCCTGAGCCCTTCCCTAAGTCCTTCCCGACGTCCCTCCCGAAGTCCCCCCTGGAGCCCTTCCCGCAGTGCTGGAACTGATCGTTCCGGTAGTTTCGTCACTCTCCGGAGTGGATGGCTTGTCCAAACTCGATTACTTGTCCACAGAATTCCGGCTACCCCTGGCTTTTCGCCCCGATGGGCATCACTCTGGGTAGTGGACAGGGAGGGGGCCGGACATGGACGCGATGCGGCTCATCGAGGCGAACCGTCGTGCGCTGGCGCGCAGTCGGGAGCCCGCGGACATCGTCGTGGAGGTCTGGCAGTCGCAGGCGCTGGCGCAGGCGATCGGCAGTCACCTCGCGGTCGCGGGCCCGCCGGAGTTACGGGGCGAGGCGCTGGGCCTGAGCGAAGTGGGCGGCAGGGCCTGCGGAGTGCTCGACGCCCCGCGGCTCGGCACCGAGGACATAAGGGCGGCCCGGCTGACGGAGACGGGCGACGCGCACCAGGTCCTGCTCGGCCTCGGCAGGCTCCTCGGCGAGGTCGGCATCGCGCTGGTCGGCGTCGCGATGGGCGCAGAGGAGGGGATGTACTGGCAGTGCATGGAGGCGATCGACGCCGCCGACGAGTCGAGGGACCGGGTCCTCGAGATGCTGCGCAGACTCGCGGTCCGGGAGGAGGGCCTGCCCGGGGCCGAGTCGGCTGCGGGCTCGGCGGGATCGGCGGGGGCGGCGGGATCCGCGGGGGCGACGGGATCGGCCGGATCAGCGGGTCCGTCATGAGGTGGCTCCGTGCCGACCCCGCGGGGGAGCAGGGTCGCGCGGGCCCCGGAGGAGCGTTGGTGCGGTCAGGGGTGACCGGGCTTGTCGTCGCTCTGCTGGTGGGTGCCCGCGGGGGCGCCGGCGGACGTGGACTGCTGCAGATCGGCGTCGAGCCGGGTCAGGTCCGCGTTGAGCGCCGCCATCAGCTCCTCCATCTGCTGCAGCAGGCCCTTGGGTGCGCCCTGCTGTGCGGGCACGGCCGGATCCTGCGCGGCCTCCTGATCGGGCGTGGCCTCCTGATTGGGCAGGGCGTCCTGATCGGGCATGGCTTCCTGGGACATGGCGGCCTCCTCGGCCCTGGCCCTCCCGCGCGGGGAAGGCGGTTGACGCGGGCGACACGCCGGCTGCGACCGCCGGCGCGGATGCCGGTCGGTCCGGCTCCGCCCGAGCCAACGATCACCCGGTGGGCATGGTCACTGCGCCGGGCCCGCGCCGCCACGGGGTTGACGGTATTTCACCCGACCGGGGCGGCGGGGGATCGGCGGGACCGGCGGGGTCGACAGGCGTTCGAGCGTGCAGGATGGAGCCATGGATCTTCGAATCTTCACGGAGCCCCAGCAAGGGGCCACCTACGACACCCTGCTCACCGTCGCCAAGGCCGCAGAGGACCTCGGCTTTGACGCCTTCTTCCGCTCCGACCACTACCTCCGGATGGGTTCGGCCGACGGCCTGCCGGGGCCCACGGACGCGTGGATCACGCTCGCCGGTCTCGCCCGCGAGACCAAGCGGATCAGGCTCGGCACGCTCATGACGGCCGGCACGTTCAGGTTGCCCGGCGTCCTCGCCATCCAGGTGGCGCAGGTCGACCAGATGTCGGGCGGCAGGGTCGAACTGGGCCTGGGCGCGGGCTGGTTCGAGGACGAGCACAAGGCGTACGGCATCCCCTTCCCCAAGGAGAAGTTCGCCCGCCTCGAAGAGCAGCTGGAGATCGTCACCGGACTCTGGTCGACCGAGGTCGGCAAGACCTTCAACCACGACGGCAAGCACTACCAGCTCACGGATTCCCCGGCCCTGCCCAAGCCCGCGCAGGCCAAGGTGCCGGTCCTGATCGGCGGCCACGGCGCGACCCGCACCCCGCGCCTGGCCGCGCAGTTCGCCGACGAGTTCAACATCCCCTTCGCCTCGATCGAGGACAGCGAGCGGCAGTTCGGGCGGGTCCGGGCGGCGGCCGAGCAGGCCGGGCGCAAGGGCAGCGACCTGGTGTACTCCAGCGCGCTGGTGGTCTGCGTCGGCAAGGACGACGCGGAGGTCGCCCGCCGCGCGGCGGCCATCGGCCGCGAGGTGGACGAGCTCAAGGCGAACGGCCTGGCGGGTTCGCCCGCCGAGGTCGTCGACAAGATCGGGCGGTACGAGGCGATCGGCGCGAGCCGCATCTACCTCCAGTGCCTGGACCTGGCCGACCTGGATCACCTGGAGCTCATCTCCTCGCAGGTGCAGTCGCAGCTGTCGTAGAGCGACGGCCTGCCCCTGGTACGTGGCCGCCGGGCGCACCCCTCCGGTGCCCGGCGGTCACTTGTGTGGTGTCGGTTTCCGGCCCGGTGGCCGGATAAACCCGACATCCGGATAAACCTGATGCGCGGCAAGATCGCTGCATCGAATTAACTGCACAGGGTTTCCAGGCGAGTTGGTTGTGACGGCCGTTAGCTTTCCCGTGGATCTGGACGGATACGTCACAAAGGAGAACTCGCCTGATGACCGTTGAGACCGGCCCGGACGAGCGGCTGGAGCCGCCCCGGCAGTCCAGCCTGAGCACAGCGGCGGCCCGTAATCTCGCCACGACGACCAAGTCCGCACCCCAGATGCAGGAGATCACTTCGCGGTGGCTGCTGCGGATGCTGCCGTGGGTGGAGACCAAGGGCGGCACCTACCGGGTGAACCGCCGGCTGACCTACACCGTCGGCGACGGGTGCATCGAGTTCGTTCAGGAAGGCGCCGACGTCAGGGTGGTGCCGCGTGAGCTCGGGGAGCTGGCCCTGCTGCGCGGTTTCGACGACGGCGAGGTGCTGACGGCGCTCGCCGACCGGTTCGTGCAGCGCGAATTCCGCGCCGGTGAGGTGCTGGCCGCGCGTGGCACCCCCGCCGAGCAGCTCCATCTGATCGCGCACGGCCGGATCAGCCAGACCTCCGTCGGCAAGTACGGCGACGAGGTCGACGTCGCCGTACTTGCCGACGGAGGCCGGTTCGGTGAGGACGCCCTGCTGGGGGACGCCGGCGCCAGGTGGAACTTCACCGCCACCGCAGAGACGGCGGGCACCCTGCTCACCCTGTCCCGCTCCGACTTCGCCGCCGTGCTGTCCACGGCGCCCGGTCTCCAGGCCCACATCCGGCAGTTCACCTCGCGGTCCGTGCCGCGGCAGACCCGGCACGGCGAGGCGGAGATCGCGATGTCCGCCGGACACACCGGCGAGGCCGCGCTCCCGGGCGCCTTCGTCGACTACGAACTCCACCCCCGGGAGTACGAACTCTCCGTCGCCCAGACCGTTCTGCGGGTCCACACGAGGGTCGCCGACCTCTACAACGGGCCGATGAACCAGACCGAGGAACAGCTCAGGCTCACCATCGAGGCGCTGCGCGAGCGCCAGGAGCACGAGCTGATCAACAACCGGGAGTTCGGCCTCCTCCACAACGCCGCCTTCAAGCAGCGGATCCAGCCGCACTCGGGCCCGCCCACCCCGGACGACCTCGACGACCTGCTCTGCCGTCGCCGCGGCACCAAGTTCTTCCTCGCCCACCCGAGGACGATCGCGGCCATCGGCCGGGGCTTCACCGCCTGCGGCCTCTACCCGGACAACGTCGACCTCGGCGGCCAGCAGGTCCCCGCCTGGCGCGGCGTCCCGATCCTGCCCTGCAACAAGATCCCCATCACCGAGCAGAACACCAGCTCCATCCTTGCGATGCGTACGGGCGAGGAGAACCAGGGCGTCATCGGCCTGCACCAGACCGGCCTGCCCGAGGAGTACGAGCCGGGCCTGTCCGTGCGCTTCATGGGCATGAGCGAGCAGGCGATCATCTCCTACCTCGTCACCGCCTACTACTCGGCCGCCGTCCTGCTGCCCGACGCGCTGGGCGTCCTCGAGAACGTGCAGATCGCCCGCAGGCGCGGCTAGCCCCCCGCCCCGGCACTCACCCAGTGACCCAGGAGCCACGGATGCCCGATCTGGAAAGAATCCTGCGCGGCCCGAGCGGCCTCGGCACGGCGGGCCTGTACCTGAGCCGGCCCGAGCCCGAGTCCGAGTCCGAAGAACCTTTCGCCCCTGAAGAACTCGCACCGCCCGCCGCTTCCCCGGACGTCGCTGCTCCTCCGGAGGCCGGGGGGCCGGTCGAGGGCAAGGCGATCCCGGGGCTCTACCACCACCCCGTACCGCCGCCCGACGAGGCCCGGGTGGCGGAGGTCAGCCGCCGGATCAAGGAGTGGGCGGTGGACGAGGTGCAGGCGTTCCCACCGGAGTGGGAGGACCAGTTCGACGGCTTCTCCGTCGGCCGCTACATGGTCGCCTGCCATCCGGACGCCCCCACTGTCGACCACCTGATGATCGCCACCCGGCTGATGGTCGCGGAGAACGCGGTCGACGACTGCTACTGCGAGGACCACGGCGGCTCGCCCGTCGGACTCGGCAGCCGCCTCCTGCTGGCCCACACGGCCCTCGACCCGCTCCACACGACGAAGGAGTACGAGCCGCAGTGGACGGAGTCGCTCCACTCGGACGCGCCCCGGCGCGCCTACCGCTCGGCCATGGCGTACTTCCTCCAGCACGCCACCGCCTCGCAGGCCGACCGGTACCGGCACGACATGGCGCGGCTCCACCTCGGTTACCTCGCCGAGGCCGCGTGGTCCCAGACGGATCACGTGCCCGAGGTGTGGGAGTACCTGGCGATGCGCCAGTTCAACAACTTCCGCCCCTGCCCCACCATCACCGACACCGTCGGTGGCTACGAACTCCCCGCCGACCTGCACGCCCAGCACGCCATGCAGCGGGTCATCGCACTCGCGGGCAACGCCACCACCATCGTGAACGACCTGTACTCCTACACCAAGGAGCTCGACAGCCCCGGCCGCCACCTGAATCTGCCCGTGGTGATCGCCGAGCGGGAGGGCGTCTCCGACCGGGACGCCTATCTGAAGGCGGTCGAGGTCCACAACGACCTCATGCACGACTTCGAAGCCGAGGCCGCCGCCCTGGCGGCCGCCTGCCCCGTCCCGAGCGTGCTGCGTTTCCTCCGAGGCGTGGCCGTGTGGGTCGACGGCAACCACTACTGGCACCGGACCAACACCTACCGCTACCGCCTGCCCGACTTCTGGTAAAGGAGCCGACACCACTGTGACCAGCACCGAACTCGCCAACGCCACGTCCCTCCCCATCCCCGCCCCCGCGTCCCCCTATCAGGGCGACATCGCCCGCTACTGGGACGGCGAGGCCAGGCCGGTGAACCTGCGCCTCGGCGACGTCGACGGGCTCTACCACCACCACTACGGCATCGGCGACGTCGACCACGAGGCCCTCGGGAACGTCGACGACAGCGGTTACGAGAAGAGGCTGATCGCCGAGCTCCACCGGCTGGAGTCGGCGCAGACCGACGTCCTCCTGGAGCAGCTCGGCCCCGTCGGGCGTGACGACACGGTCGTCGACGCGGGCTGCGGCCGGGGCGGTTCGATGGTCATGGCCCACCAGCGCTTCGGGTGCAAGGCCGAGGGCGTCACGCTGTCGGCCAAGCAGGCCGAGTTCGCCAACCGGCGCGCCCGGGAACTCGGCATCGAGGACCACGTCCGCGCCCGCGTGTGCAACATGCTCGCCACGCCGTTCGACACCGGCCAGGCCAGGGCGTCGTGGAACAACGAGTCGAGCATGTACGTCGACCTGGACGACCTCTTCGCCGAGCACTCCCGCATCCTCGCGCCCGGCGGCCGCTACGTGACCATCACCGGCTGCTGGAACCCGCGGTACGGACAGCCCTCGAAGTGGGTCTCCCAGATCAACGCGCACTTCGAGTGCAACATCCACTCCCGCAGGGAGTACCTGAAGGCCATGGCCGACAACCGTCTCGTACCGCAGGCGATCGTCGACCTGACCGACGCGACCCTGCCCTACTGGGAGCTGCGGGCGACGTCCTCGCTGGTCACCGGCATCGAGGAGGCCTTCATCAACTCGTACAGGGACGGTTCGTTCCAGTATCTGCTGATCGCGGCCGACCGTGTCTGACCGGCCGAGCGCCGACTGACGGGGCCGGATCCGGTGGTGTTCACCGGATCCGGCCCCGCTGTCACTGCCCGGTGGAGGAGCGGCCGAAGAACTCCAGCTCCGCGACGGCCACTTGGCGGCCCTTGCCGGCGCCGTAGGCGGAGCGCAGGACCAGCCGCGCGCTCACCGCGTCCCGCACGCGGACGTCGACCTTCTGCACGCCGCCGTCGTTGATCCGGCGGTGCATCGTGTGCTCCTTGCCCGCCGAGTCGCTGACGACCAGGTCGAACTCCATCGGCCTCGCCTGCGCGGCGGCCTGCGCGCTGCGCGGCGAAGTGCCCGGGGTGATCAGGAGGTTGAGCAGGTCGGTGGGCTGGCCGAAGTCGGCCTGCAGCCACTGGCCCGCCGAGTCGCCCGAGTAGCCGGTGCCCCACCAGGTGTTGGAGTAGCCGTCGAAGGCGAGCTTCGCCGCCTGCTTCGGGGCGGAGTGCGAGGCGCTTTGGCCGGTCGGGTGGACGGGCACCCGCTTGGCGAAGTGGTCCTGCACGGCGCGGGCGGCCGGCGGCCCGCCGAAGATGCCGCCCGCCACCAGGCCGACGACCACCGCCACGCCCACGGCCCGGGCGATCCAGCGGGTGCGGTCGCGGTGCAGCCGGGGCCGCTGACCGGCGTACGGGCCCTCGGCGGCGGGGGCGGCGGAGTCCCTGAGGGGGTTCGCGCAGCTGCGGCAGAAGTGCCTGCGGGGCGCGTTGGGCGTCCCGCAGCTCGGGCACGGCGCCCCGGACTCCGGCTCCGCGGGCACGGCGGCCTGCCGTACGCGCGGCCGGGCCGCCTCGGGCCTGCCCGGCAGCACGCTGCCCGGCGTCTCCGGCGGCGCGACGGTCTCCCCTTCCGGCACCGGCACGAGCAGCGACCGTATGGCCGTGTCGGAGGAGGACGAGGACGGAGGTGCGGGCGCGGTCGGTCCAGCGGGCGTGGGCTCCGCCGGACCGGTGGACGGGAGAGGGACGGTGGTGTCCGTGGCACCGGCCGCGGCGGGGGACGACGTGTCCGGGCCGTCGGGTGCGGGTGCGGGTGCGGGTGCGGAAGCGGGTGCGGGGCCCGCGACGCCGGCCGGGGAGTCCCAGCGCAGGAAGGCGCCGCAGGAGTCGCAGAAGGACTGGCCGTGCTGACGGGCCGGGGTGCCGCACTCGGGGCACGGGCGCATGGGGGCGGAGGAGTTCGGCATGTCGTTGGTCCCGGGCTGGTCGGTCGATGAGGGCTGGTCGGTCGATGGGGGTCGGTGGGGCTCGGCGGACATGGCTAGGTCCCTTCGGGGGCAGGCGTGGACGTCACCTCGGCCGTGAAGGGGAGGTGTGCGGGGCGGGCCGCCGCGACGACGGACCGCAGCCGGTGCGGGTCCACCGACGCCGCGTCGTGCACGCGCAGCGTGACGTGCAGCGCGGGGCGCGGGGTGCCGGGGAAGGCGCCGAGCGGGCGTGCGGACCACGTCGCGCCGCCGCTCTCCACGATCTCCGGGCGTACTCCGAAGGCGAGTTCGACGGCGGCGGACAGGCCGCGGCGGGTGCCGCGCACCCGGTGCAGGTCGACGGCGGAGGCGACGGCGTGCCTGCGCGTGCGCAGCGGTTCGGTGCCGTCGAGCTCCGTGCCGACCCAGTCCGTCAGCCAGCCGAGGAAGTCCTCGGGCGCCAGGGACGGCGTGAAGTACGCCTCCAGGCTGTCGAGGACGGTGAAGACCGGCGCGAGCACGACGTCCAGGCCGGAGACGAAGCGCAGCGCGAAGTCGTCGTCGGCGAACACGGCGGGCAGCTGCTCCCCGAGGGGATGCGCGGACCGCACCCCCGGGAGCGCTCCCCGGGAGCTCCGGGCCGCGGCTTCCGTCTCGTGCGCCGTCATCGGGCCTCGATCACGCGGACGCGGTGGTCGAAGGGGAAGAGGAGCGCGGAGGGCGCCAGGTCGATGCGGTCCGTGGCGTCGCCGCGGCGGCCCGTGAGGGGGTCGGCGGGGTGCAGCAGGACCTCGTCGACCAGCTCCACGCCGGGCACCCGCTGCAGCGCGGCGAAGATCTCGCCGGCGCGCAGCGGACGGCCGAACGGCCAGCCCTCGCCGTGCGCGCCACCGGTCAGCGGGTCGAGGTAGGCGTACAGCGCGTCGAGCGCCTCGGTCCGCACCCGTTCGGCCTGCGCGGCGCGGAAGGAGTGCAGCGTGGCGACGACGGTGACGCCCTGGTAGAAGGGCGGCCCGACGGAGAGGCGGGTGCCGAGCGGGCGGCGGTCGTCGAGGAAGTGGGTGACGCGGGAGAGGAGTTCCTCGCCGGGCACCAGCTGCTCGAAGCGGAGCCGGCCGCCCCGGTCCGGCACGGCCTGGGGGACGACGAGGACCCGGACCGCGTTCTCCCCGGCCTCCGCGGAGTCCGCGGCCAGGCAGTGGATGCGGGCCGTCTCGGGTGCGGCGCGCCGCGCCAGTTCCTCGTAGTCGCGCGCCGTCACCGCCCGCTCCTGGGCGCGCAGCGCGATCGGCGCGCGGACCTTGGCCTCCTGGACCGTCTCGCCGTCCACGCCGCCGCGCGCCGCCTCGCGGTTCTCCACCCGGGCGACGTACGGAATGGAGCTGCGCAGGACCTGGATGGCGCCGCGGGCCACGTTGCCCGTGCGGCCACCGCCGGTGCGGTAGCGGGTCGCGCGGATCGCCGCGCCCTTCTCGGGCACCGCGCCGAACTGCCGCAGGGAGCCGTCCGGTTCGCGTACGGCGGGGCCGAAGGCGATCTCGCCGGTCGTCGCGTCCAGGGTGACGTGCGGGTCGTACGGTCCCGATGAGGCGAAGTCGTCCACGACCTGCCACTCGGCCCAGCCCGCCCCCTCGCCGTCGGAGACCTCGAGGATCAGCGGCGGCCGGTCCGCGACCACCGGTGCCTGGGCGAGCCGGACGCGCTGTCCGGGCACGCCCGTGGAGTCGCCGAGGAGTTCGTCGCGTACGACGTCGGCGTGTGCGACGACGGTCGTGCCGCCGATGGTGAACGCGGACGCGGCCCGCACGGTCGGCGACGCGCTGTAGAACGGCTGGCCCTTGGCGGCCTCGACCACCCGGCAGCGCACCCAGCCCGCGTCGAGCCGGCCCACGCGGGAGACGATGTGACCGGCGGGGACGTGCAGGACGACCTCGCCGGGCCGGTTGAGCCCGCCGGTGGAGTCCTCGTCCACCTCGCACTCCGTCCAGCCGTCCGCCGTCCACGCCTCCCACACCAGCGGCGGCTGGCGCGGGTCGACGCCGACGCCGTCCACGCGGCTGTCCAGCTGCAGCACGGCCGCGCAGCGCGGGACCGCGGCGCTCAGCCCGAAGAGCAGCGTGTCACCGGGGCGCGGCGCGGCCGCGAAGGCCGCCACGTCGCGGCCGCCGAAGACGTCCTGCCCGCAGTCCTGCGGGGTGCCGCCCTCCTCCTGCCGCAGTACGGCGGAGAGTTCGCAGGGCACGACGGTCAGGTCCGCCTCGGTCGCGAAGGCCACCGCCTCCTCGGTCTCGGTGCGGCCGGTCGCCACCTCCGTACCGGCGGGCAGCACCACGGGCTCGGCCTGCGGCGCGGACAGCCAGAAGGTGACGTCCGCGCGGGCCGCGGAGGGCGGGAAGAGGGTGACGCCGAGCAGGTCGAGGAAGGCCAGGTGGTTCTTCTCCGGCACGCGGTTGAGGCGGTAGACGATCTGGTCGGCCATGTGTGCGACCGCCTCGACGAGGGTGACACCCGGGTCGGAGACGTTGTGATCGGTCCACTCCGGGCAGCGCTGCTGGATGTAGCGCTTGGCGTCGTCGACGAACTGCTGGAAGCGCCGGTCGTCGAGGTGGGGTGCGGGCAGGGCCATCGGACTTCAGACTCCGCTCTCTGATTCCGTGGACGGGATCACATAGAAGGGGAAGACGAGACTGCGCGGGTTGTTGGTGCCGCGCACGGTGTAGCTCACGTCGATGAACAGGACGGACGGCTCGTCGGGGGCCGGGCTGACCTCGACGTCCAGGACCTCGATGCGCGGCTCCCAGCGGTCGAGCGAGGACCGCACCTCGTACCGGATGCGGCCCGCCGTGGCCTCGTTGACCGGCGCGAACACCATGTCGTGGACGGCGCAGCCGAATTCGGGCCGCATCGGACGCTCGCCCGGCGCGGTGGCGAGCACGAGCCGGATCGCCTCCTCGATCTCGCGTTCGCGGCGCGCCAGCGCGATGCCGCCGCCGGCGTCCGTGCGCAGCGGGAACGTCCAGCCCGCACCGACGAACTGCTCACTCATGTCTGTCCCCCCTTAGAACGGAATGCCGTTGCGCAGTACGGCCGGCGCGGTCAGCGCGACGGTCGCGGGCGAGGTGATGGCGGCCGCGGCGCCCGCGTTCACGGCGACGGCGCCGGCCGCGGTGACGGAGACCGCGCCGACCGCGTTCACGGCGACCGCGCCCGCCGACTTGAGGCTGACGACGCCGGTCGCGTTGATGTCCGCCATGCCGCCCGCGTTGACGCCGAACTTCGCGCCCGCCTTGATGTCGACCGCCCCGCCCGCGCTCATCGTCAGCGAGCCGCCCGCGGTCAGCGACAGGTTGCCGCCCGCCCGGATGCTGACGTTGCGCGTCCCGTGGATCGACACCGAGCCGTCGCTGCGGATGGTCACGCTGGTCCGTGTCTCGTCCATGTGGACGGTGAGGCGGCCGTTGCCGGTCTGCAGCCGGATGCCGCTCTTCATACGGGACTTGGCGTCCACCAGCTCGACGATGTGGCCGCTGCGCGAGGCCATCGAGCGCCAGTTGACGCGGCCGCTCGTCGGGTCGATCGGCTGCAAGCCGTCCGTGTTGGGCGTCGGCTTGTCGACGCCGTTGTACAGCCCGGCGAGCACGTACGGATGCTCCAGCGAGCCCCGGTCGAAGGCGACGAGCACCTCGTCGCCCACCTCGGGCAGCATCAGGCCGCCGCCCCGGACGCCGCCGAGCTGCGCGATGCGGCACCAGTCGCTCTCGTACGTGTCGGAGAGCCACGGGAAGCGCAGCTTGACGCGGTTCATCCTGAGCGGGTCCTTGGCATTGCTGACCAGCGCCATCGCCACACCCGGCATCGGCGGGGCGGCGTCCGCGCCACCGGAGGCGAGCCCGTAGAGGGAGCGGAACTGCCGCCCGGACACGGTCAGCCAGGTCATGAACTGCCGCCCGGACTCGAAGAGATGCCGCACCCCGGTCGCCGTGTACTTCCCCTCGAACGGGAATCCGGCGCCCTTCAGCGCGACGGGCTGCCCCGGCCGCAGGTCCGGGTTGCCGGTGACCGCGACCTCGAGCTCCGCGAACGACCCCGCCACGTCGTCGGCCAACGCCCGCGCCGCGTGCGTCACCTGGGCCTGCGCGGTGTACGGCGTCCCCGTCTCGGTCAGCTCGGCCCTGCCGAACGGCTGCGAGAGCTGCGCGGGAGTGATGTCGGCGACGATGTCCTTGCTCTTGAGGGCCGGGGACTGCGCGGACAGCGCCCGCTTGGCCCGCATGTCCCAGCCCCGCACCCCGGCGGTGGCGACCTGCCCGGCCGCCGTCACCGCGACCCGGCTGTGCAGCGCGTTGTGCCCGAATTCGAGGACGTACGGGCTCTGGGCGGCCGGTGTCGTGTCGGACGGCGCGCCCGCGGCGGGCTTCAGCTTGCCGAAGCACAGCTTCCCGTCCTCGTCGAAGGACAGGTGGACGTCGTTCTCCTGGGCGAGCCGGGAGAGGAAGTCCCAGTCGGTGATGTTCGGCTGGGTGGCCAGTTCGTAGACCGTCGGCGTGGACTCGATCTTGCCGAGCTTGAGCTTGCTGAGCCCGGCGACGCGACGCACGATGTCGGACGCCGTCATGTTCGGATAGCCCTGCACGCGGCGGTTGCGCAGCAGCCGGTGCCCCGGGTCGTAGCCGCGGACGACGAGGGACTTGCCGCCCCCGTCCGCGTCCACCTCCAGGGCGGTGACCTCACCGGTCAGCATGGGCTTGCCGCGCACCCCGTCCGTGAACGGGCTGAGCACCGCCTTGGCACCCACCTTGATCTGCGGAAACTTCTCCAGGATGTCCCCGCCCGTGTCGGCGAAGGTCAGCTGGAAGGCGGACGGCACGTTCACACTGGAGTCCACCCAGCCCTCGACGAGCAGCACGGCCAGCTTGTTGGGCAGGACGGACCCGCCGATCTCGGCGTGCAGGACGCTCGTGTACGTCTTCTCACTCATGCGGACTCCATCGGCGTGGGGACGGCGGCGGGGCCGCCGGGGCGGGCCTCGTCGGCGGCGGGCAGCAGCAGCTCGGTGCCGGGCCGCAGCCGCATCGGGTCGTCGATGTCGTTGGCCTCCGCGATGAGCCGCCAGCGCGTCGCGTCCCCGTACTCCCGCCAGGCCAGCGACGCCAGCGAGTCACCGGCGACGGTGCGGTGCACCCGGCGCGCCGAGAGCGCGCCCGAGGTCGGGTTCTGCCCCTTGGTCGGCATCGCGACCTCGGTGAGCGAGAGCGAGCAGGTGGCGCGGATCGGCTCACCGGTCGGATTGAACAGGGTGTACGTGGCACTGACGTCGGTCACGTACGCCACGAACTGCACGGTGTTGAACGAACCCCACGAGAACCGCACCCACGGCGGCGAAGGACGCTTGGAGGTGACGCTCTGCGGCGTCACCTCGCAGCACGACAGAAGCATCTCCACTTGCTTCTGCACCTTGCCGGCGTTGGGCGTGCCGGACGAGTCGAGAAACACTTCGAGTTTGAGGGTGGCGGGGGCGGCGCCGGTGAACTTCGGCGGGGCGCCGCGCGTGTAGGCGACGGCGCGCTGCGTACGCCACTCGGCGGAGCGCCCCATCTGCAGCTGCGTCGGATTGAACTGGAACTCCACTTCACCGATCCGCCCGCCCATCGACCCGCCCAGGTCGGTGGGCGGCTGGTGGATGGCGAGTGCGGCGCGCACCAGGCTCGCGCCGGCCCGGCCGCCGGTCGGCGCGGCCATCTCAGGCACCTCCCGCGTCGGTGAAGCCGTGATGCGCGATCTCCAGCGTCTCTGTCGCCACGGACGGACTGTCCGGGCTGAGACTCGGCCCCTGCCAGCGCACGGGCAGCACCTCGACGAGCCCCCACTGCGCGACGACGGAACCGTCCGCGCGGAGCGCCGCGATCTGCGCCGTGGGCCGCGAGATCCCCGTCGCGATGGACGAGATCCAGGCGGCCACGCGGGACGTGTCGGCGGTCAGGGGCCGGGTGAGCCGGATGGTGGAGAAGGTCACCCGGGTGGGCAGCTGCCAGACGAACCCGTTGTTGCCGCCCTCCTGCCGCTGCTCCACCTCCACCTCGGAGGACAGCCCGTCACACCCGTTGAACAGGCCGAGGTCCTGGCCGTCGATGGTGAGCTTGAAGAAGACGGTCGAGCCGGGGTCCAGTGTCGAGGGCATGGGTTCTCTTTGCTGTGGAGGTGACGGACGGAGTGGTGCGGGCGAGGGGGCAGGGGCGGGCGGTGGCTAGCGTCCGTGGTCGCGCAGGCGGCCGACCCGCTCCCGGTCGCTGCGGAGTTCCGCGCGGAGCAGCCGCGAGAGCGGGGCGAGGAGCCGTCGCGCCAGGTCGTCCAAATCGGCGGGGGTGGCTTCGGCGGATGCGGGTGAGGGGGCGGGCGTCGGTGCGGGGTCAGGGGTGGCGGCGGGTGTGGGCGTGGGCGTCGGTGCGGCGGGGGTGTGGGTGCGTTGGACGGGGCGGGGAGTGGGGCTTTGACGGGGTGGTGCGGCTGGGGCGGGGGCCGGGGCGGGCGCGGCCGGGGGTGCGGGCGCGCTTCGCTGGACGGTTCGGGGGCGCACGGGTGCCGGGGTGGGAGAGGGGGTGGGGCGGGGCGCCGTTCGGGGGCCGGGGGCGCCGAGCGGTACGACGACGGGGGTGGCCCGGTTGGTGGTTCGGGCCTCGGTTGCCGCAGAGCGCTGGAGCGGTACGGGGGTCGGTGCCGGTCCGGCCGGGGTGGCTGGCCTGGTCGGCGCCCCGCCAACTGCCGGCCCCGTGCCGGGTGTTGAGTCGCCGGACGTCGCCGAGGTCCGGGTCGTCAGGCCGCGTGAGGTGGAGAGGGGTAGGGGGAGGGGGGCGGTGGTGGGTGCTGCGGGCCGGTAACCGCCGGGCGCGATGCGGCGGTTGACGGGGACGACGGGGAGGGGCTGGGGTTTCGCTTCGGGCTGGGGCTGGGGCTGGGGCTGGGGCCGGTGTTGGTGCTGGGACTGCTTGGGCGCGGGTGCGGTCGTAGTCGCGGGGCCGGGGGTGGTGGTGGCCGGGGTGGGGGCGGCCCCGCGGGTTGCCGACTTCTGCGCGGGGGTGACCGGCGCGCCGATCGGGGTCCGGCGCGGGCGGTCCTGCGGCGCCGGGCCGGGGTGGGCGGAGGTGCTGGACGACTGGCTCAGGGGCTGGCCGAGGCCGGGCCTGGGCGCGCCGGTTGCCGCGCCACCGGCATCCTGCGCGCGCCGGACCCGGCGTACGAGAGGCCGCCGCTGTACGGGCTCAACGGGGGATTTCGCCCGTACAGCGGCGGGGTTCGTGGCCGCGGACGCGGCAGGCGTCCCCGGACCGGTGGGGGGCACCGGCCCGGGGACATCGGTGGGCCGGACGCGGGCGGGGGCGGCGTCCGGCGGAACGGGGCGTGAGGGGGCGCTGCCCGCCGGGGCAGCACCGGTCGGGCCATCGGTGGACGGCCTGTTGACAGCCGGGCCGGCGGTGGACGGCCTGGTGGCCGTCGGGCCCTCGGCGGGCGGCCTGTTGGCGTACGAGCGGGTGGCAGCCGGACGTGCGGCTGACGGCCCGTTGGTGGTCGCGCTGCCGACGGACGGTCCATCGCCGGAGGGCCTGCTGGCAGTCGGACCGGCGGCGGACGACTTGCTGGCGGGCGACCCACCGGCGGTTGACCTGTTGACGGTCGGGCTGTCAGCGGACGGCCCTGCGGTGGAGGGCCCGTTGGTGGACGAGCGGGTGGCGGCCGGACCGGCAGCGGACGACTTGTTGGTGGGCGTCCCACCGACGGTTGACCTGTTGACGGTCGGGCCGGTGGCGGACGGCCCCGCGGTGGAGGGCGCGTTGGCGGACGAGCGGGCGGCGGCCGGCCCACCGGCGGTTGACCTGTTGACGGTCGGGCCGGTGGCAGACGGCCCCGCGGTGGACGGCCCGTTGATGGGCGAGGGGGCGGCGGCCGGGCCTGCGGTTGGCGGCCTGTTGGCGTGCGACCCACCGGCGGTCGGCCTGTTGGCGGTCGGGCTGTCGGCGGTCGGTCCAGTGGTGGAGGGCCCGTTGGCGGTCGAGTGGGCGGCGGCCGGGCCTGCGGCTGACTGCCTGTTGGCGGACGGTCCGTCGCCGGTCCGCCTGTTGACGGTCGGGCCGGTGGCGGACGGCCCCGCGGTGGACGGGCCGTTGACAGGCGAGGGGGTGACGGCCGGGCCTGCGGCTGGCGGCCCACCGGCGGTTGACCTGTTGGGGGTCGGGCTGTCGGCGAACGGCCTGGCCGTGGACGGCCCGTTGATGGGCGAGCGGGTGGTGGTCGGGCCTGCGGCCGACACCTCGTCGGCGGACGAGCTGTCGGTGGGGCGGCCGGCGGCAGGCGGTGTCGTACGCGCGGGCTCCACGGGGAAGATCTGCCGCTCCGGCACCACCGCAGGCGCGGCCGACACGAGCGGGGAACGCCCTGTCCGGGACCGCTGCACCACGGGTACGGCACGTGCCCCGGTCTCCGCCGAGCCGCTCGCTGACGAGGTGCCGCCCGCGCCGGGTACGGGGATGGCCCGGGCGCCGGTGAGCGGTGCGGTGCCGGACGCGGATGTGGCCGGGCTCGTGGTGGCGCCGGGCGTGGTTGCGGCGTGCCTCGTTCCGGACCGGTTTCCGGACGCGGGTACGCCGACGTCCGGCACGGCATCCCTGGGGGCGCTGCCGCTTACGTCGCTCTGCGCGGGGGAGTCGGCGGCGGGTGTCACTGCTCCGTGCGAGGGCCTGCCCGTGGGGCTCGGCGAGGTGGTGGTCTCTCGCCGGACGGGGTGGCCCGAGTCTCCGAGCAGGGGCTTGGTCGCGGAGGTATCGGTGCCGGTGGTTCGGGGGGCCTGTGCTCCGGGGGCGGAGGGTGTCGGTCCCGGAGCGGGTGTCTTCGTACCGTCGGCGTGCGGTGCGTCGTGCTCGTCGCTCGGCGATGTGTCGGCGAGGCGTCGGCCAGGGTGGTTCGCGTCTCCGAGCAGGGGCTTGGTCGCGGGGGAGTCGGTGCGCGACGGTGCTTCGTGCTCCCGGCCGGGCGACGTGGTGGCCCGGCGCTGGACCGGGCGGTCGGTGTCGGTGCCGGCGTCGGGGGCCGTGGGCCGGGGTGCGGGCAGGGGCGTGCTCGTCCCGGGGGCCGCCTGGGTGGTGGCCTGGCGCTGGACGGGGCGGGCCGTGTCGGTGCCGGGAGCGGAGGTTGCCGTCCCCGGGGGCGGCGTGGTCGTGCCGCTGTCGCGCGGGGCTTCGTTCTTGATGTTCGCCGGGGTGGCGGTGCGGCGTTGGGCGGGGCGGTCCGAGTGGGCGCCGGGGGCGGACGTGTTCGTACGGGCGGTGGCGCCCGGTGCTCCGTGTTCACGGCTCGGTGACGCGGTGGCGTGGCGCTGGACGGGGGAGTCCGTCGCCGCGCCGGGAGTCTCGGGACCGGTTGCCTCCGCGTGCCGCTCCCTCGCGGGTGCCATCGTACGACCGCCACCCCTCGTCGCGTCCTGGCCCGTACGAGCGTCCCGCGCGGCCTCGCGCTGAACGGCACGACCGGAGGGGGAAGACGGCAGAGGCGAAGGAGAGGTGGAGCTCGCAGGGGAGAACGCGGACGGTGCGGCCGACTCGTCCGGCACTTCCGCTCCCGCCTCTGCCCCCGCCTCCGGCACTCCCCGCACGGGCAGCCGCAGCTGCGGCAGGTCGAGGTCGCCCGGGCGGCCGGCGACCGGGGTGAGGACGCCGTGGAGCAGGCCCCCGGGGGCCGAGGCCCGCACCGCGTGGCCCAGCTCGCCGCCGAAGGACGGGTTCTGGTGCGTGGCGAGCATCGCGCCGAAGCCCTGCTCCGCGACCGTACGAGGCGCCGCGAGCACGCGCTGGACCGGCGGCAGAGCAGCCCAGCCACCGGCACCGGCACCGGCACCGGCACGGGCACCAACGCCCGCACCCGCACCCGCACCCGCAGCCGCGTCGGCACCCGCACCGGCCTCAGCACCAGCCGCAGCCTCAGCACTGCCACCGAAGTCACCGCCGCCGAAGTCACCGCCACCGAAGTCACCGGCATCGCCGCCCCGCGCCGAGGCCACCGCCTCGCCCCGCGACCCCCGCCGCCACCTGAACAAGCCCATCACTTACCTCGACTCACCGACCGCTACCGGTCACCCCACCGGCCTTCCGACCTTCACTGCCTCGCCTCCGCCTGTTCCACCAGCTTTCCGGTCCGCGTCACGTACGCGCGCCGGTCCGCGTGTTCGAGGTCGAGGATGTCGTCCATGCCCCAGTGGAAGTGGTAGGCGAGGTACGCGACTTCTTCCTCGATGCGTTCGGCCGCGTACGTCACGATTCCCCCAGGCGGCTCCCGGCCAGCTCCACCTCGAAGGACTCCGAGCAGTGCGGGCAGGCCACGGCCGCGCGGGTGTGGCCCTCCGCGTTGATCTGCCGGTAGAAGTCCTGGAGGAAGGCCAGGTCGGAGGCGAACATGTTCTCCACCGTGCCGTCGTGGACGGAGCCGAGCGTGCCGAGCCGGGTGATGACCCGGCCCAGCAGCACCACGGACAGGTAGGCGGGGTTCTCGCGCACGCGGACGTCCCGCAGCGGCACCAGTTCGTCGCGTGCCGTCGCGAGCCGCATCGCGCCATTGCGGTGCACGGTGCCGGACTCGTCCACGAAGCCGCGCGGCAGCTCGAACTCGAACTCCGTGCGCAACGGTTCACGAGCCCCGGCCACCGCTGCCCCGGCCACCCCTGCCCCGGGCACTCCCGGGCCTTCGCGCCGCATTATTCGATGACCAGCTCTTCGAAGACGATGGTGACCGCCTCGGTCAGCGCGGCGGCGTCGCCCGCCTTGACCCCGCTGGTGTCCACCTTGCTGCACCAGGCGTTGCGCAGGTTGTACCGCTTCACCGGGTTGTTCTGGTAGTCCATCATCATGATCGTGGCGTTCTTGCGCGCCGAACCCATGTCGCCCGCGATGGACTTGTTGATCCACTCGCTGAAGACGGGGCTCTGCGTCATGCCGCGGGTGACCGTGCACTCGCCGGCCTTCTTCACGCCGGGCATCTTCTTCACGACGGGCTTGCCGTCGGCCGACACCTGCTGGTACTCGATGACGTCCTGCTCCATGGAGAGGCCGCTGACCTCCTGGAGGTACTCGACCATGACGCCGTCGATCTGGAGGCCGAAATTGTGTGTGGTGAGGGCGTCACCGGGCTGCAGAGACAAGGGGTTTCACTCCTGTTGTGATGGTTCTCGGGGGACGTGGGGCGAGTACGCGGTCTACTCCTCCAGCTCGCCGCCCCCGCCGGAGAACTGGGCCAGCCGGAACACCACGAACTCGGCGGGCTTGACCGGCGCGATACCGATCTCGCAGACGACCCGGCCGAGGTCGACCGACTCGGCGGGGTTGGTCTCCTCGTCGCACTTCACGTAGAAGGCGTCCTCGGGGCGCTGGCCGAACAGGGCGCCCGAGCGCCACTCGTTGACCAGGAACGCCGAGACGTTGCGGCGGATGCGCGCCCACAGGGCGTGGTCGTTCGGCTCGAAGACGACCCACTGGGTGCCGATGAGGATCGACTCTTCGAGGTAGTTGAAGTAGCGGCGCACGTTCAGGTAGCGCCAGGCCGGGTCGGACGCCATCGTGCGCGCGCCCCACACGCGGATGCCGCGGCCGGGGAAGGCGCGGATGCAGTTCACGCCGACCGGGTTGAGCAGGTCCTGCTCGCCGCGGGTGATCTGCAGCTCCAGGTCCACGGCGCCGCGCACGATCTCGTTGGCGGGCGCCTTGTGCACACCGCGCTCGGCGTCGTTGCGCGCCCAGATGCCGGCCATGTGGCCGGACGGCGGCACGACCACCGACTGGCCGGACGCCGGGTCGAAGGACTTGATCCAGGGGTAGTAGAGCGCGGCGTAGCGCGAGTCGTAGCCGGCCAGCTCCTGCCGCCACTGGCGGACCTGGCGGGCGTTGAGCGACGGCGGCGGGTCGATGATGGCCATCCGGTCGCCCATCAGCTCGCAGTGCGCGATGAGGCCGAGCTGGACCGCCTTGACCTGCTCCTCGTCGATCAGGCCCTGCTGGTAGGCGGCCATCAGGTCGGGCACCGCCACCATGTTGACCTCGTCGAGGGCCTCCAGGCCGCCGAAGCCGGTGCGGTCCGCGGAGTCGCCGATGAACTGGGCGGTCTCGACGCGGTCGACGGCACCGTTGGACGCGGGCACGGCGGGCGTGGCGGGGGCCGGCGGCGCGAGCGTCACCGTCTGCGCGTCGGGCTTGGCCAGCTGGCCGCCGGCCGCGGCCTCCTCCAGGGCGATCGTCTTGGAGCGCTGCTTGACCTGGGTGACGACGTAGTTCCGCGCGGTCTTCTTCGCGCTGACGTCGAAGCTCTCGACGACCTTGTCGCCGTCCTTGACGATCAGCTTGAAGCGGTCGGCGGCACCCTCGCCCTCGCCGTCCTGCACCTCGACGGTCAGGGCCCCGCCGTTCGCGGTGCCCGCGGTGAGCGCGGAGACCGAGAAGTTGCCGAGCGCCACGGGCTCGCCCGCGGTGAGCTCCTTGGGCGCCTGAGCCTGCGCGGGCGCCGCGGACCGCTGCTGCGGGTCGCCGGCGTCGGAGCCGCCGACCCGCACGACGTACGCGGCGGAACCGCCGTTGTTGAAGAACCCGTACACGGAGTGCGCCAGGTAGTACCCGTCCGTGAACTCGCCGAACGCGGCCACGTACTGGGACCAGTTGGTCACCAGCGTGGGCTCGTTGAGCGGTCCCCGCGGTGCCAGGCCGACGAAGGCCGCAACGGACGTGCCGACCCCTTCGATGGGGCGTGAACCGCTGGCGACTTCCTCGATATAGACGCCGGGGGACAGGTAGTTGGGCATGCTGCTGTGCTCCAAGGTTCGAGGGTGTGCGGGACCGGCGCACAGCCGGCACGGATTCGTACCGTGTCGACGATGTCCCACGCGCGGGCCGGTGCGTAGAGACGGAAGGACGTCAGCGAGGGCAGATGCCGCTGCCCGTTCAGCCGTCGGACGGCAGCCGCCGACCTGCGCGTTCGCGCCGACCTGCGGTCCGGGGGCAGCGGGGCGGCGCGGGTTGCCCGTCCGGTCACCCGCACGGTGTGCGGCACGGGGTGCCTGCCGCTACCGGCCTGATGTCAGCGGTCGTTGGCGCATATGCCCCGCCCCATGCGTCCACAGCGTCAATACCTGGTCAACAGGTGGCGCAAGTGCCCCGCGTGGGGCGGGCCGCCCACCGGGCTGACGTAACGTTTGGTGCGTGCGGTCATGCGTGGCCGGTATGAACGGGCACTTCCAGGTGCGTCACAGGGCAAGGGGTGCGGGGCTGACGATGCGGGGCGACGCGGGCGGCCGGCCGGGCCGGGACGGCGAGCGGAGAGCCGGCCCGGACGATCCGGGCGGGGCGCTGTGGTTCCAGGTCCTCGGGCCGGTGCGGGCCTGGCGTGCCGGGCAGCCCCTCGTGCTCGGGCCGCCGCAGCAGCGCGCGACCCTGGCGGCCCTGCTGCTGCGCGGCGGGCATCCGGCGTCCGCGGCCGAGCTGGTGGACGCGCTGTGGGACGAGGAACCGCCGCCGCGCGCGGTCGGCACGCTGCGTACGTACGTCTCCCGGCTCCGCTCCCTCCTCGAACCCGACCGGCGCGCCCGCGAACCCGCCAGGATCCTCGTGTCGGCCGGCGACGGTTATGCCCTGCGGCTGCCGCCCGGCGCCGTCGACGCGTCCGAGCTGGAGGACCGGGTGGCCACGGCGCGCGCGATGCGGGCCGCCGGTGAACACGCGGACGCCTATGCCGAACTGACCGCGGCGCTCGCGCTCTCCGACGGCGCACCGCTGGCCGGGCTGCCCGGTCCGTACGCCCGCCGCCAGCGGGACCGGCTCACCGAACTGTCCGTGACCGCGCAGGAGGAGTTCTTCGCCTGCGCGCTCGAACTGGGCTGTCACAGCGAGACGACCGCCCCCCTCACCGTCTTCGCCGCCGAACACCCGCTGCGCGAGCGCGCCCAGGCCCTGCTGATGCTCGCCCTGGACCGCGGCGGGCGGCGCGCGGACGCCCTCGCCGTGTACGAGGCGACGCGCCGCACGCTCGCCACCGAGCTCGGCGTCGACCCGGGCAAGGAGCTCACCACGCTGTACGAGGGGCTGCTGAGGGGCACGCCGCTGCCGGCGGCCGCCGTCCCGTGGCCGGTCCCGCCCTCCCCCCTGCCCTCGCCGTACGCGCCGGCGCCGCGCGTCGGCGAGCAGCGGCAACGCATACCCGTACGACCGGATCACCGGGGGCGACAGGCGCGGGCCGAGGCGTGGGGACCGCCCACGCACCCGCAGGGTCACGAAAGCACGGCCCCGCCCACGCACCCGCAGGAGCACGAAAGCACGGCCCCGCCCCCGACCGCCCGCGCGGAGCGCGCGACCCGCCCCCTGCCTCTGAACGGGGCGTCCGCGACCCCTGTCCGCACCTCCGCCCCCACCCCCCTCGTCCCCGCCCAACTCCTCCCCGACGTCACCGACTTCGCGGGCCGCGAGGCCGAGGCGCGGCTGCTCACCGAGACCCTGCGCACCGCCACCTCCGGCAGCACGATGGCCGTGGCCACGCTCACCGGCCTCGGCGGCGTCGGCAAGACCGCGCTCGCCGTGCACGTCGCACACGCCTTACGCGAGGAGTTCCCCGACGGGCAGCTGTACGTGGACCTGCGCGGCGCCGACCCGGCGCCCGGCGTCGACAGCGGCAGCGCGCTCACCGGATTCCTGCGCGCCCTCGGCATTTCTGAGAGCGCTCTTCCCGACGGCCTCGACCAGCAGACCGCCCTCTACCGCTCGCTCCTCGCCGGGCGCCGCGTCCTCGTACTCCTCGACAACGCCCGCGACACCGCCCAGGTGCGGCCCCTGCTGCCCGGCACCCCGGGCTGCGCCGTCCTGGTGACCAGCCGCTCGCGGACCATCACCCTGCCCGGCGCGCGCCTCGTCGACGTCGAGACGATGGACGAGCCGCAGGCGCTCGGCCTGCTCTCCGCCATGGCCGGCGCCCAGCGCGTGGCCGCCGAACCGGAGGCCGCGCGCGAACTCGTCGCCATCTGCGGCGGCCTGCCGCTCGCCGTCCGGATCGCCGCCGCCCGTCTCGCCGCCAGGCCGGGCCGCCCCGTCGCCGACCTCACCGCGCGGCTGCGCGACGAGCACCGCAGGCTGGACGAGCTGCGGGTGGACGACATGGGCGTCGAGGCCACCTTCCGGCTCGGCTACGAAGCCCTCGAACCGGAGCTCGCCCGCGCCTTCCGCATGGTCTCGCTCTGCTACATGCCGTCCTTCTGCCGCGGCGCCGCGGGCGCGCTCCTCGACGTGAGCGACGAGGAGGCGGAGACGGCGGTGGAACGCCTCGTCGACGCCGGGCTCATGGAGCTGCACGGCGAGGACCGGTACCGCTTCCACGACCTGGTGCGTCTCTTCGCGCGTCAGCAGTGCGAGCTCCGCGAGAGCGCGCGGGAACGCACCGCCGCGCGGCTCCGCTTCCTCGACTACGTCGTGGCCACCGTCATCACCGCGATCCGCCGCACGAAACCGCACAGCGTGCTGCCGCGCCTGCTGCACAGCCCCGCGTCCCCGGGCAAGAAGCTGCCCGACGAGGCCGCCGCACGGGACTGGCTGGTCGTCGCGCACTCCCGGCTGTGCGCCGCCGCGGAGGAGGCGCTGCGGCACGTACCGCAGCCCGTGGGTCACCGGCCGGACGCGGGCCACGCGCCCGACGCCGGCCACCGGCCTGGCGCAGCCCACGAGGGCGACCTGCGGCACGGCCCGGGCACCGCCGGCCTTCCGCCGGACGCGCCGTCCGACGGCCCTCCCGGGCTGCGCCCCACCGTCGACCTGCTCACCGCCTGGTCCCACCTCGTGGTCGGCACCACCCGCCACCGCGACCTGGAGCCGCTCGCCGAACTCGCCCTGCGCACCGCGCGCAGCCACGGCGACGACCGGTCCGCCGCCCGCGCGCTGCGCCTCCTCGGCGCCCCGCACTACGGCACGGAGACCTTCGGCCGCGCCGAGCGGGCCCTGCGCGAGGCCCTGCGCCTCGCCGCGGCCACCGGCGACCTGCTGGTCGGCGCCGAGGGCGGCCACGAGCTGGGCATCGTCCTGATGGGCACGGGCCGGCACGAGGAGGCGCTGGAGCAACTGCGGCTCGCGTACGCCAGGTTCGGCGCCCTCGGCGGGCACGACGACCGGATCCGCATCCTGTCCCACATGGCGCGGGCGTACGTCAGCCTGGGCCGGCGCGCGGCGGCCGACACCGCGCTCGTCGAATCGGTGCGCCAGGCACGGCGGTCGGGCAGCACGTCCACGCTCGCGCACGTCCTCTACCAGGCGGGCTGCGCGCTGCTCACGGACGGCCGGGCGGCCGCGGCGGCGGAGCGGCTGCGCGAGGCCCAGCGCCTGCACGGCCGCACCCGCGACCCGCGCTGGGAGGCCCTCTGCTGGGCCCGCCTCGCCTACTGCGAACTCGACGAGAACCGGCCCGGCGAGGCGATGCGCTGCGCGGACGCGGCGCTGGCCGTCGAGGGCGAGCTGGGCGACGCGTTCTGCCACGCCCTCGCGATGGCCGCGCGCGGCCGGGCCCTCCTCGCCCTCGGCGACCTCGACCGGGCCAGGGCCGCGCTCCGGATCGCCCACCGTGTCATGGAGCGCAGGGGCGCCGCGGAGGCCACGGAGATAGCCACCCTGCTGGCCGACTTGCGGCGTGCCGTGCCCCCGAGTTCCGTGCTGACGGCACTCTGCTGACGCGTTCTTGTCCCGCGGGCCGACGTGTGTCCCGCGTGATCGCTCGGGGTGCCGCGGAGGCCACGGAGATCGCCGCTCTGCTGGCCGACTTGCGGCGTTCCGCGGCCACGAATTCCGTGCTGTCGGCACTCTGCTGACGTGTCGTCGGTCCCCGGCCGACGTGTGTCCCGCGCGATCGCTCGGGGCGCCGCGGAGGCCACGGAGATTGCCGCCCTGTTGGCCGACTTGCGGCGTTCCGCGGCCACGAATTCCGTGCTGTCGGCACTCTGCTGACGTGTCGTCGGCCTCCGGCCGACGTGTATACGGCGCGATCGCTCGGGCAGGGCGTACTGCCCTTGGCGTCGCCCTTTCGTACAAGGAGACGGGGCGGGTCGCCCTCTACCGTGCCCGTATGACGTGGTGGAACTCCCTTGACCCGGCCGCGGTGACCGTGGACCCCGGTGGCCGAGCGACCGTACGGCTTCGCGTACGCAATACGGGAGACACGGTCGAGGAGTTCCGGCTGGGGATCGTCGGCGCGCCCGCCGGCTGGGCCCGCGTCGAACCCGAGGTGCTGCGGCTCTACCCGGGCAGCGAGGGCACGGCCGAGGTGTCCTTCGCGCCGCCCCGCTCGTCCGACACGAAGGCCGGGCCCACGCCCTTCGGTATCCGCGTCGAGCCCCGGGAGCACCCCGAGGGACGCGACGTCGTCGAGGGCCAGGTCACCGTCACGCCCTTCTCGGAGATCCGGGCCGAGCTCCTGCCGCCCACCATCGTCGGACGCTTCCGCGGCCGGGCCTCGGTCGCCGTGGACAACCTCGGCAACACCCCGCTGACCGCGTCGCTCACCGTCCGCGACGACGCGGGCCGGCTGGCCTTCGACATCACTCCCACCGCGATCCAGGCGGCCCCGGGCCGCGCCGCTTTTGCGCGGTTCACCGTACGTCCGCAGCAGGTGCTGTGGACGGGGTCCGCGCAGGCGCACCCGCTGACCGTCGCCGTGCGCAGGTCCGGCGACGAGCAGGCCCACGAACTGCCCGGCAGCTTCGACCAGCGCCCGGTCCTGCCCCGCTGGCTGCTCGCCCTCGGCAGCGTCGTCGCGGCGCTCGGCATCGCCTTCATGGTGGTCTGGTTCTCCTACGCGCCCAAGTTCAACGGATCGGCCCGCGAGAACCAGGCGGCCGCCGCGGCCCCCGACGCGGTCCCGCAGGGCGGCGAGAAGGACAAGCTCGCGGACGCCCCGCCGCCGCCGAAGGAGAAGGCGAAGGGCGGCGGCCCGGGTGGTGGCAGCAGTGCGGGTGACGGCTCCGGCGGAGGAGGCGGCACGGGCGGTTCCGGTTCCGGCTCCGGGGGCGGCGGCTCGTCCGGCGGAGGCGGCGGCAGCGGAGACGGCGGCGACGGCGGAGGCGCCGAGAAGCCGGTGGCGGACCGCAGGACCGCCGCCCGCGGCGGCCCGCCGTGGCAGCGCGGCTACAAGTCCGACGTCGTCGTCGAGTACGCCCAGCGCCGCCTCGCGGCCCTCGGCTCGAAGAACCCGTGCACACTCACCGGCTCCTACACCCCCGGCGTCATCGACGCCAAGACCGAGGACAAGTTGATCTGTTACCAGCAAGCGGTGGTCCGCTCCGGCCAGACCTCCGGCAAGAACACCGCGCAGATCTTCGAGACGGACGACCTGGGCGAGCTCGGCCGGGCCACCCTCACCTCGCTGTGGGCGCAGGGCGTCCGCCCCGACCACGTCCGCTCCGGGGCGGACAACTGGGAGGTCGTGCAGGTGCAGGCGGCGTTCTGGTGGGCCTCGCAGGCCGGCATCAGCGACAAGGACCTGGACCGCGACCGGGCCTACGCCGAGCACGGCGTGGCCTACTTCGAGCACGGCCGCCGCGCGCCCGTCACGGCCAGGTACAACAGCAGCACGGCCGCCCACATCAAGGAGTACCAGGCGTCCGTCGGCCTCCCGGCGACCGGCGTCGCCGACAGCAGGACCCTGCAGGCCATGGTCGGCGGCAGCGTCAAGAACCCCGGCGTGAAGGGTCGTTGAGCCAGATGTGGACCGCACTCGAACCCGCCGCGACCACCGTGGAACCCGGCTCCACCACGAGCGTACGGCTGCGCGTGCGCAACACCGGCGACACCGTCGAGGAGTACCGCCTCCAGGTGGTCGGCGCCGCCGCCGGCTGGGCCCGCGTACAGCCCGACGTACTGCGCCTGTACCCGGGGGCGGAGGGCACCGCGCAGGTGGAGCTCGCGCCGCCGAGGACGCCGGACGCGCAGGCAGGACCGACGCCGTTCGGCGTCCGGGTGCAGCCCCGCGAGGCCGCGCACGCCGCGGACGTGGCCGAGGGCCAGGTGACCATCACCCCGTTCGCCGAACTGCGCACGGAACTCCTGCCGTTGGTGGTGAGCGGCCGGCTGAGCGCCAAGGCGTCGGTCGCCGTCGACAACCTCGGCAACCAGCAGCTGACGGCCTCCTTCTCCGGCCGTGAGAACGGCGACGCGCTGGAGGTCGAGGCCGAGCCGGGCTCCGTGCAGGTCGCCCCCGGCCGCGCCGGATTCGCGGAACTGCGGCTCAAGCCCGGCGCGGTGAGCTGGGTGGGCGGCACCACCAAGCACCCGTTCACCGTCTCCGTGCTGCGGGCCGGGGTGCCCGAGCCGGTGGAACTGCACGGCACCTATGTGCAGCCGTCGGTGATCCCGCGCTGGGCGATGGCGGTGTGCTCGGTGCTGTTCGCGCTGGGCCTCGCGTTCGCCGTGCTCTGGTTCCAGCACAAGCCGAGCATGGCCACCCAGGCCAGGGAGAAGCCGGGGAAGCAGCAGGAGCTCCCGCAGACCGACGGCATGAAGAAGGCGCCGAGCCCGAAGCCGAGCGACGACACCGAGGAGAAGGAGAAGAAGGAGCCCGCGCCTCCGCCGGAGGACAAGGACGACGCTCCCGAGTCGAAGCCGGGCGGCGGCGAGAAGAAGGACGACGAGCCCAAGGGCCCCAAGACGCACACCATCCGTAGCAGCGAGGGCAGCGGCTGGTACCTGGAGGTCAAGAAGGGGGAGCAGGCCGACGGCACCTATGTCGGCCAGAACCCCTCCCTCACGGACGAGTTCGGCGACAACCAGAAGTGGATCCTGCACCACTATCCGGAGTCCGACACCTACGCCCTGGAGCCCGCCAACGCCCCCGGCACCGTCCTGGACCAGAAGGTGAACACGAACATCGCGCAGATCTTCCACGCGCCGCCGGAGAACATCAAGACCGGTCAGCTGCCGGACAACCAGAAGTGGAAGCTGGAGAAGCGCGGCGACGGGCTGACACGGATCGTCGCCGTCGGCTCCGGCGAGTGCCTCGTCGACATGCAGAACGACACGAGCGCGGTCACGTGGAAGTGCGACGACCGCAAGAGCATGGGCTGGACGATCTCCGACTGGCCGGAGTGACCGGGGCCGACGCCGTTAGGGCCGGCCGTCGGGGCGTTCCGGCCAGGTCATGCCCGAGACCACCGCGCGGAACGCCGTGCGGTAGGTGGTGGGACTGGTGCCGGTGGAGCGCTGGAAGTGGTGGCGCAGGTTCGCGGGGGTGCCGAGGCCGGTGCGGGCCGCGATGCGCTCCACCGGGTCGTCGGTGCGTTCCAGGAGCCGCTGGGCGCTCTGGAGCCGGGTGCGGAGCAGGTACTGGAGCGGGGTGAGCCCCGTCTCGGCGCGGAAGCGGCGGGTCAGGCTGCGGACGCCGAGCCCCGCCCGGCCCGCGATGTCGTCGAGGGTCAGCGGCCGGTGCAGATTGGCCTCCATCCACCGGGTCACCGGTTCGAGGCTGCTGCCGGGCGGGGTGACGGCGTTGTAGGCGGCCTCCGCGAGGGCGCCGTGTGCCGCTTCCCGGTCGGCGTCCGCGAGAGCGCTGTGTGCCGCTTCCCGGCCGGCGCCGGAGGTCGGGCCGGCGCCGGAAGTTGTCCCTCCGGTGTCCTCCGCCTCCGCGTGCAGGTGCAGGAAGAGCTGCCGTTCCGTCTCGATGGCCACGACCTCTCCGTGATCCTGGGTGATCAGGTGCAGGCACAGGTCGACACCTCCGAGCACCCCGGCCGCACTGTGGAAGGGGCCGTCGGCCACCGCCGACCCCTCGGGGTCCACGTCGATCCGCGGGTATGACCGCGCCAGTTCCCGCGTGTGCCGCCGACTGGTGGCCGCCCGGCGCCCGTCCAGCAGACCGGTGGCCGCGAGGGTGAACGTGCCGGTCCCGACGGCGCCGACCCGGCCCCCGCGCTCCACCACGCCCCGCAGCGCGTCCACGACACCGGGCGGCGGCACAGCACGGAAGCCCTCGTGCCCCGGCAGCAGCACCGTGTCGGCGTCGTCGAGACCCTCCAGGCCCCAGGGCGTGTCGATGCCGAAGGGCGCGGGCCCGCCCGTGCTCCGGAACCCCGGCCCCGCACAGATCCGCACCTCGTACGCCACCGGGTGGTGGTGCCTGGCCGCCGTGGCGAAAGCGAGCCCGGGGGCGGAGAGCTGAGGTCCCGGCACCCCGTCGAGGGCGAGGACGGCGATCACTGACATGTCCAGAATTTAGCCGAGGGTGACATCACGGCCGCTGTTTGCGGGGCCCGTCCGCGACGGATGATCGCAGCGCGGTGGGACGAAGGCGGACAGACGCCTCGTCCGCGCACCGCACCGGCACTCTCCGCGAAAGGCCCGTTCATGCACCACACCACTCCCGCCCCCGCGACGCCCTCCGTCGCGCCCCCGGACCACTCCGGCCGCTCCCCACGCCGGCTGCTCGCCCGGGGTGCCGCGGCCCTCGGCGCGACCGCGCTCCTCGGCGCCACGGTGCTTACCGGCAGCGCGAGCGCCGTCGTCAACGGCGAGGACGCCACGCAGCACTACCCGTTCATGGCGACGGTGCCGGTCAAGGAGTACGGCGCCCAGTGCGGGGCGACACTCGTCGACTCCCGGTGGGTCCTCACGGCCGCGCACTGCGTCAACCCCGAGCTGGCCACCCTGACCGGCAAGATCCGCGTCGGGAGCGACCACCGTACGACCGGCGGTTCCGTCCGGAACATCGACAAGATCGTCACCGCGCCCGGCTACGTGCAGGACATGACGGGCACGACGTACAACAAGAACGACCTCGCGCTGATACGCCTGGACCGCCCCGTCTCCCAGCGGCCCGTCCGCATCGCCGACAAGGCGGGACCGGTCGGCACGCCCACCCGCATCCTCGGCTACGGCACGGTCGTCGAGGCGCCGACGCTGGAGGACGCGAAGTTCCCCGACCGCCTCCAGCAGCTGGACACGCGCAGGGGCGCGGCGAGCGAGTGCGCGCCCGGCTGGGCGGGCAGGACGCGGCTGTGCACGGTCAGTACGAAGCCGAAGGCCATGGCGTGCAACGGCGACTCCGGCGGCCCGCAGCTGCAGCGCGCGAAGAACGGCCGCTGGGAGCTGATCGGCGCCACGTCCGGACCCGGCAGCCTCCGTGAGGGCTGCGGGACGGGACCCGGGCTCTACTCCAACGTGCCCGCCTTCAAGCACTGGATCCACAAGACGATCCACAAGAGCGGCTGATCCGGACCCGCACGGCCGAGCCGCCAGCCGCGAGGCCTGAGCCGTGAGCCGCGAGCCGTGAGGGCGGCGGGCACCGGCCGGGCCCTGCGGATGGTTGGATTCCCGACATGTCAGTGATCGCCGTCCTGGCCCTCGACGGAGCCCCGGGCCATCACCTCACCACGCCCGGCCTCGTCTTCGGCACCGCCTGCCGCGAGCACCCCGGCGTCTCCTACGAGGTCAGGCTCTGCGCGGCCCCCGGCTTCCGGGCGACCGGCGGCCCGGGGCCCGCGCTCGCCGTCCGTCCGCCGCACGGCCTCGAAGGCCTGGCGGACGCCGACGTCGTACTGATCCCCGGGCACACCGGCCCCCGCGCCGGGCGGCCCCCCGAGGGCGTCGCCGCCGCCCTGCGCGCCGCGGTGGGCAGGGGCGGCCGCGTCGCCGCCGTCAGCACCGGCACGTTCACGCTCGCGGCGACCGGGCTGCTCGACGGACGGCGGGCCACGACCGGCTGGCGGCACATGGCGGAACTGGCCGCGCTGCACCCCCGGATCGACGTCGACCTGGTCGGCACGGTCGTCGAGGACGGGCCCTACTGCACGGCGGCCGGAGTCTTCGGGGGCCTGGACGTCTGTCTGCGGCTGCTGGCCCGCGACCACGGCCGGCGGATCGCGGGGGAGACGTCACGGGAACTGATCACGCCGCTGCACGTGGACGCGGACAGCGTCCAGGAGACCATCGACCGTGAGGTCGCAGGAAGCGCGGGACTCGAACCCACCCTTCGGTGGATCGACGCGCACCTCCATCTCCCGCTCACCCTCCCTGAGATCGCCGCCCACGCGCGCACCTCCACCAGCAGCGTGACGCGCCGCTTCCGCGACCGCACCGGGCTCAGCCCGCTCCAGTACGTGCTGCGTGCGCGCCTGCACGAGGCGATGCGGCTCCTGCGGGAGACCGACACGCCCGTCGAGGACATCGCGGGCGCGACCGGCTTCACCTCACCGGCCGCCCTGCGCCACCACTTCCGTGCCCTCACCGGCACCACGCCCCGCGACTACCGCCGCGCCCACAAGCCTGCCGCCCCACCGGACCCTGGGGGCGGGCCCCACGGATGACCGCGCCCTTCCGGGCGCCCTCTCACTACTGCCAGGGCAGCGTCGTCCCCGGTTCCAGGCGGCCCATCTTGCGGTACTCGCGCCGCGCCCCCGCCCGCACGTCCTCACCCGACACCGGGCCGCCGTGCCCCGCCGCCAGATAGGCGGCGGTCACCGCGGCCGACCGGATGCCGCCGCCGGCCAGCTCGAACTCCTTGGCGCAGACGGCGAGTTCGGCGTCCAGGTCCGGAGCGCAGGGGGTGCCCGCCAGGCAGCTCCGCCACAGCGTGAGGCGCAGCTCGGCGTCCGGGAACGGGAAGTCCACCACCAGGTCGAGACGGCGCGTGAACGCGTCGTCGATGTTGGCCCGCAGGTTGGTCGTCAGCACGGCGATCCCGTCGAACGCCTCAAGGCGCTGGAGCAGATACGCGCTCTCCAGGTTCGCGTACCTGTCGTGCGAGCTCTTGACCTCCGAGCGCTTGCCGAAGACGGCGTCGGCCTCGTCGAAGAGCAGCACCGCGTCCGTGCGGTCCGCCTCGGCGAAGATCCGCTCCAGGTTCTTCTCCGTCTCGCCGATGTACTTGTCGACGACCGCCGACAGGTCCACCACGTACAGATCCAGGCCGAGTTCACCGGCCACCACCTCGGCCGACAGCGTCTTGCCGGTGCCGGAGTCCCCGGCGAACAGCGCGACGACGCCGCGCCCGCGCCCGCCGCCCGTGCGCAGCCGCCACTCGCCGAGCACCTTGTCGCGGTGCCGGGCGCGCATCGTCAGCTCCCGCAGCATGCCGAGCGGTTCGTCCGGCAGGACGAGGTCGTCGAAGCCGACCTCGGGCCGGATCCGCCGGGCGTGCTTGTCGAGCAGCGGCGCGGACTGGAGCCGGGCGCTGTGCTGGAGATGCGCGGCGGTCGGCGCGGTCCCGTCGAACGCGGCGAGGCCGGTGGCGTCCCGTGCCGCGCGGCGGATCTGCGGCTCGCTGAGCCGGTAGGGCGCGACGGCCTCGCCGAGGTCGAAGTCCGGCTCGTACGCGGGGGTGTGCAGGGCCAGTTCGGTGTGCCAGGTGCGGGAGGTGTCGACGCCGTCCTGCGGCGCGTCCAGCGCGAGCAGCCCGGCGTCGGGCGCCCACCCGGGGTCGTACGGCTCGCTCCCGAAGAACACCACCGGCACGTTACCGGTCGCCAACGCCCGTACGAGAGCGCCGGGTTCGGGCGGCAGTGGACCCACGACGAGCGCGGCCCGCCGCAGCCGTGCCTCGCGGACGAGCGCGACGGCCACCGCGGCCGTGTCGTCCCCCGTCCGGTGCGGGGGCCGGTGGAGCAGCACGGGCAGGCCGGCTGCCCGCAACGCGTCGGCCACGGGGGCGGCGGCGGTGCCCTCCCTGCGCTCGCGCAGATGGACGGCGAGCGGCCGCTCGGCGGCGAGGGCGGCGATACGGGTGGCGAGCGGGTGGGCCGGGGCCGACGCGCCGTCCGGCAGCAACTCGACTCCACAGCCGACCAGTTCGGGGTCCAGTGCGTCGTCGCCCAGCAGGTGCGACACCACGCGCTCCGGTACGCGCAGGGCCCGCCCCGGCAGTGGCCGCTCCTCGTCCTCGACGGCGATCAGGCCGCCTGCCCGCAGCGGCGCCAGCGGGTGGAAGCGGGCGCGGGCGAGCGGGTCGTGCGGTCCGGTGCCCGCGAGGTCGAGTGCGAGGGCGACCGTGGCCCTGCGGCGTCCGACGTCGTCGTTGAGGTAGCCGTACAGCGGCTCGAAGCGGCGGTCGACGTCGGGGGCGAGGGCGGCGAGCAGGATGTGCCGGTCGAGCGCGCTCAGCCCGAAGGCCCGCGCCAACTCGCCGAGCGTGCCGCCGGGTTCGGCCCCCTCGTCCTCCGGCGCGGGGGCGGGCTCCGGCGGGGGTGCCGTGGCCAGCCGGTGCGCGGTCTCCGGCGTCACGTACAGCCCGCGCAGCGGATCGGCCGCCGTCGGGTCGTCCGCGCCGCGCCGTGCGACGAGCTCGGCCACGCGACCGCGCAGCGACTCCAGCCGCGCCGGTATCGCGTCGTGCGGTGCGCCGTTCGCCGCGTCCGGGGAACTCACCGCGCACCGGTCCCGTCGTCCGACGTGTTGTTGTCCGCCGCGTCCCGCTGTTTGCGGAGCATCCGGGGCCGCGAGTCGCCGGGCTCGCCGTCGATGCCGCGGACACCCACGACCGCGCCCTCGGTGACCGGCGGGGCCACGGGGTACGTCGGGGACACCGGGAACGGCACGGTGATCACGACGTCCAGGGACGGCTTGAGCTCACCGCCGAGCGCCGACCACACGTCCGCGAGGGACCGGGACTCGGTCGGCGGCACCGCCACGGTCAGCGGCAGCGGGGCCCGCAGCGCGGCGAGCGCGTCCGGCAGGGCGTCGGGCGGCAGCAGCTCGTGCCCGAGCAGGGTGCCGAGGGCCGCGGAGAGCAACCGGTGCTCGTCCTCCGGCCGGTTGGTCCAGGCGGTGAGCAGGTAGGAGAGCCGGAACCAGCGCGGCGGCTGCCGCCTGCGCAGCACCGCGCCGTCCGGCCCGCGCTCGGCGTACGCGCCGCGCTCGCGCCGGGCGACGTCCTCACGGATGTCGTACAGGTACGAGTTGAGGGTGGGGGCGTTGCGCCGCGCGGCCCAGTCGCGGGTCGGCGCCTCGAAGACGACCTCGCCGGTCCCCTCGGGAAGCGCACCGCGCAGCAGCGCGCGCAGCGCCTCGTCGACTTCGTGGATCACGGTCGGACTCCCCGGGCGGGAAGCCGGGCTCCCCGGGCAGGAAGCAGGGCCCCCTGGGCAGGAAGCCGGACTCCCCGGACGGGAACGGGGAGGTGGTTCGGGTGCCGCATCAGATGTATCCCTCCCGCAGCGCGTACGCGACGGCATGCGCGCGGTTCTGCAGCTGCAGGCGCGTCATGAGCGCGTGCAGGACGTTCTTGACGGTGCGTTCGGAGTAGGCAAGCTTTTCAGAGATCTGTTTGGTGTCCAGACCTTCCGCGATCAGCCGCACCACGTCCACCTCGCGGGGCGCCATACCCAGCGTCGGCACGAGGGTGGCGGCGGACGGCGGCCCGTCGAGCGCCGAGAGCCTGAGCCGTCCCAGCTGCGTCATGAGCCGGTTGATCAGGTCGGGCGGCAGCTCGCCCTCGCCGCGCGCCGCGCTGTGCACGGCGCGCAGCAGCTTCTGCGGGGTCGCCTGGTGCCGCCACAGGATGGCCCGCACGCCGTACTCGACGACGGCGAGCAGCTCCGGCTCGCGCAGCTCGCTCGCGATCAGCACGACGCGCTGCTCGGTCGACCTGGTCAGCCGGCGCAGTTCGCTGCCCGCCGGGTCGTCGAGCCGGTCCACGAGCATGACGGCGACGCGTCCCGGGGCGGGCGTGGCCGTCGGTCCGGGCGGGGACGTCTGCGAGCCGTCCCCGGCACGGTCCACCAGCTCGACGGTGGGCTCGTGCCGGAGGTGGCTGATGACTCCGGCTCGGCTGAGGGGGTCGGTGGCGTGCACGGCCACCGATATACGTGTATCCGACAACTGAGGTTTTCCTGTCTTCCCCCGAATAGCGACGGGCACAGGGTGATCGGAACCGATCAACATCTGATTGCCGCCGGATCAACGCGGACGTTTATCGGTCACGGGGCCCTTGTCGGCGGGTCGCGGGGCCCTTGTCGGCGGCAGGAGCCCGGGGCCGGGCCGGCGGCGCGATGCCGACCGTCCCGGTGTCCCGTACCGTCACAAACAGGGCGAGTGCCCCGCCGCCGGACAGCGCGTGCCGGTGGCGATCACGGGGTACCCGGCGGCCCGGACGGATCAGCGACCCGACGGAAAGGGGCCTCCGTGAGCGAGGAGGACAAGCTGCGGACCTATCGCGGGAAGCGGCACTTCGACAGGACGCGCGAGCCGAGCGGCGAGCATACGACGGCCGGGCAGGCCGGGCAGGCCGGGCAGGCCGAGCCTGACCGGGACGGTGACGAGCCCGCCTTCGTCGTGCAGATCCACGACGCGAGCACCATGCACTTCGACTTCCGTCTGGAGGTCGACGGCGTGCTCAAGTCCTGGTCCGTCCCCAAGGGGCCCTCCACCGACCCGCACGACAAGAGGCTCGCCCTCCCCACCGAGGACCACCCCATGGCGTACCGGGACTTCGAAGGCGTGATCCCCGAGGGCGAGTACGGGGGCGGGACCGTCATCGTCTGGGACCGGGGCACCTACCGGCCGATGGGCCACGACAAGAAGAAGCGCCCGGTGCCGTTCGGCGAGGCCCTGGAGAACGGCCACGCCACGTTCGAGCTGCACGGCGAGAAGCTGCGCGGACAGTACGCGCTCACCCGGTTCCACGGCCGCGAGGAGCGGAGCGGCGGGTCCGCCAAGCCGACCTGGCTGCTCGTGCGGAAGAGCGCTGGGGCGGGCGGCGCGGGGGCGGGCAGGAGCGGCGGCACCCCCGACCCGCGGCGCGCCCGCTCCACGCTCAGCGGCCGCACCCTGCGCCAGGTCGCCGAGGCACCGGACGCGCCCAGATGGGAGCCGGACGGCGGTGAGAAGGGGTGACCGGCCTCCTCGACACGCTGCCCCCCGAGCTGCACGCCCGCACCCGCGACGCGGCCCCCGGCGTCGAACTCGCCGCCTCACCCATGCTGGCCACCCTCAGCGACCGGCGTGACTTCCCACAGGGCTGGATCTTCGAGCGGAAGCTGGACGGCATCCGGGTCCTCGCTGTCCGCGAGAACGGCGAGGTGACGCTCCGCTCCCGCAGCGGACGGCGGCTCGACGCCACGTACCCGGAGATCGTCGACGCCCTCACCGCGCAGGACTGCGCGGACTTCACCGTCGACGGCGAGATCGTCGCGTACTCGCACGGCCGGACCGACTTCGCGCGCCTCCAGCAGCGCATGGGACTCACCCGGCGGGCCGACGTCGAGGCGAGCGGCGTCGCCGTCACGTACTACGTCTTCGACCTCCTGCGCCTGGACGGCGTGGACGTGCGACGGCTGCCGCTGCGCACCCGCAAGTCCCTGCTGCGGCGCGCGATCACCTTCACCGCCCCGCTGCGCTTCTGCGCCCACCGCAACGAGGGCAGCCCCGAACTCCTCGCCGACGCGTGCCGGCGCGGCTGGGAGGGGCTCATCGCCAAACGCGCCGACAGCGCGTACCGGACGCGCCGCTCCGACGACTGGCTCAAGCTGAAGTGCTCCCAGGGCCAGGAGTTCGTCGTGGGCGGCTTCACCGAGCCCGCGGGCAGCCGGGTCGGCATCGGCGCGCTGCTCATCGGCTACTACGACGACGGGCGGCTGCGTTACGCAGGGAAGGTCGGCACCGGCTTCGACCGGCGCACCCTCCTCGCCCTCCGCGAGCGACTCGACGGGCTGCGCACATCCCGGTCCCCGTTCGCGAGCCGGGTCGCGGAGCGCGCCGCCCACTGGGTCGAGCCGAGGCTCGTGGCCCAGATCGCCTTCACGGAATGGACCCGCGACGGCATGCTGCGCCACCCCCGCTACCAGGGACTGCGGGACGACAAGGACCCGGCGCTGATCGTCCGCGAACACATCGCGTCCTGACCGGCGAGTGCAAATTCCGTGGCCTTCGCACCCCGGCGCGACGATACTCGACCACGTGTTCCTGACGATCTCGACCTCTGGCGACGCGCGGAACCCGGCGACCGACCTGGGATTCCTGCTGCACAAGCATCCCGACAGGACGCAGGCGTTCGCCACTTCCCATGGCACCGCCCACGTCTTCTACCCCGAGGCGGCCACCGAGCGCTGCACCGCCGCGCTGCTCCTGGAGGTCGACCCCGTCGCGCTCGTGCGGCGCGGCAAGGGGAAGGGCAAGGGGCGCGGCGGCGCACCCGACGCGGCACTCGCCCAGTACGTGAACGACCGGCCGTACGCGGCCTCCTCGCTGCTCGCCGTGGCGCTGAGCGCGGTGTTCTCCAGCGCGCTGCGCGGCGTGTGCGCCGCCCGCCCCGAGCGGGCCGCGCGGCCGCTGCCGCTGCGCGTCGAGGTGCCCGCCCTGCCCGCGACCGGCGGCGCCGGCCTCGTGCGCGCCCTGTTCGAGCCGCTCGGCTGGACGGTGACGGCGACGCCCGTCCCGCTGGACGTGCGGTTCCCCGCCTGGGGCGACTCGCGGTACGTGGGGCTCGTCCTCGAAGTGCCCGACGGGAAGCTGACCCTGGGCGAGGCGCTCCGGCACCTGTACGTGCTGCTGCCCGTCCTCGACGACGCCAAGCACTACTGGGTCTCGCCGGACGAGGTCGACAAGCTGCTGCGGGCCGGCGAGGGCTGGCTCGCCGACCACCCGGAGCGGGAGGTCATCACCAGCCGTTACCTCGCGCGCCGCCGGTCCCTGACCCGTGAGGCGAGGGAGCGTCTCGAACTGGTGCGGCTCGCCGACGCCGACGACACGGACGTCGAGGAGCTGGACAACGCGGTGGACGAGGAGTCCGACACCGAGGAGAGGCCCGTGCCGCTCGCCCTGCGCCGCCGCGAGGCGATCCTCGCCGCACTCACCGCCGCCGGCGCGTCCCGTGTCCTCGATCTCGGCTGCGGGCAGGGCCAGTTGGTGCAGGCGCTGCTCAAGGACACGCGGTACACCGAGATCGTCGGACTCGACGTGTCCGTGCGCGCGCTGACCGTCGCGGCGCGGCGGTTGCGGCTCGACAGCATGGGCGAGCGCATGGCGGAGCGCGTCAAGCTCCTCCAGGGCTCGCTCGCGTACACCGACAAGCGGCTCAAGGGGTACGACGCGGCGGTGCTCAGCGAGGTCATCGAGCACCTCGACGTGGAGCGCCTGCCCGCCCTGGAGTACGCGGTGTTCGGCTCCGCACGCCCCCGCACCGTCCTCGTCACGACGCCGAACGTCGAGTACAACGTCCGGTGGGAGACCCTCCCCGCCGGGCACGTGCGCCACGGCGACCACCGCTTCGAGTGGACGCGGGAGGAGTTCCGCGCCTGGGCCCGCACGGTGGCCGAACGGCACGCGTACGCCGTGGAGTTCGTGCCCGTGGGCGACGACGACCCTGAGGTGGGACCGCCCACACAGATGGCCGTGTTCACGCAGACCGACAGAGAGGAGGTGCGGGCCGCATGAGGAACGACACCGACAGCAGCGGTACCAATAACAGCGACAGCAGTACCGGCACGGAAGCCCGGGGCCCGCGCCGCGTGCTGCCCGTCACCGACCTGTCCCTCGTCGTCCTGATCGGCGCCACCGGCTCCGGCAAGTCGACCTTCGCGCAGCGGCACTTCAAGCCCACCGAGGTCGTCTCCAGCGACTTCTGCCGGGGGCTCGTCGCCGACGACGAGAACGACCAGAGCGCCAGCCGCGACGCCTTCGACGTGCTGCACTACATCGCGGGCAAGCGCCTCGCAGCGGGCCGCCGCACCGTCGTCGACGCGACCAGCGTGCAGAGCGACAGCCGCAAGCAGCTGATCGAGCTGGCCAGGCAGTACGACGTGCTGCCCATCGCCATCGTGCTCGACGTGCCCGAAGAGGTGTGCGCCGCACGCAACGCCACGCGCGAGGACCGCGCGGGCCTGCCGCGCCGCGTCATCCAGCGCCACCAGCGCGAACTGCGCCGCTCCCTGAAGCACCTGGAGCGCGAGGGCTTCAGGAAGGTCCACGTCCTGCGCGGGGTGGACGAGATCGAGAGCGCCACCGTCGTCACCGAGAAGCGCTACAACGACCTCTCCCACCTCACGGGCCCCTTCGACATCATCGGCGACGTCCACGGCTGCGCCGCCGAGCTGGAGACCCTGCTCGACAAGCTCGGCTACGCCGACGGCGTCCACCCCGAGGGCCGCACGGCCGTCTTCGTCGGCGACCTCGTCGACCGCGGCCCGGACACCCCGGGCGTGCTGCGCCGCGTGATGGGGATGGTCGCGGGCGGCACCGCGCTCTGCGTGCCCGGCAACCACGAGAACAAGCTCGGCCGCCACCTCAAGGGCCGCGGCGTCCGGCACACCCACGGACTGGCCGAGACCATCGAGCAGTTGGGGCGCGAGAGCGAGGAATTCCGCGCCCAGGTGAGGGAGTTCGTCGACGGGCTCGTCTCCCACTACGTCCTCGACGGGGGACGGCTCGTCGTCTGCCACGCCGGCCTGCCCGAGAAGTACCACGGCCGCACGTCCGGCCGGGTGCGCTCGCACGCCCTGTACGGCGACACGACCGGCGAGACCGACGAGTTCGGCCTTCCGGTGCGCTACCCGTGGGCGGAGGAGTACCGGGGCAGGGCCGCCGTCGTCTACGGCCACACCCCGGTGCCCACCGCCACCTGGCTCAACAACACCATCTGCCTGGACACCGGCGCCGTCTTCGGCGGCAGGCTGACCGCGCTGCGCTGGCCGGAGCGCGAGCTCGTCGACGTACCGGCGGAACGCGTCTGGTACGAGCCGGCCAAGCCGCTGCGCACCGAGGCGCCTGGCGGCCACGACGGGCGGCCCCTCGACCTGGACGACGTGCACGGCCGCCGCGCGGTGGAGACCCGGCACGCCGGCCGCGTCGCCGTGCGCGAGGAGAACGCGGCGGCGGCCCTTGAGGTCATGAGCCGCTTCGCCGTCGACCCGCGCCTGCTGCCGTACCTGCCGCCGACGATGGCGCCGACCGCTACATCGCGGCGCGAGGGCTATCTGGAACACCCCGCCGAGGCCTTCGCGTCGTACGCGCAGGACGGTGTCGCCCGCGTCGTGTGCGAGGAGAAGCACATGGGCTCGCGCGCGGTGGTCCTGGTCTGCCGGGATGCCGACGTGGCCCGCGAGCGCTTCGGTGTCGAGGGCCCCACCGGTTCGCTCTGCACCCGCACAGGACGCCCCTTCTTCGCCGACGCCGCCGTCACCGAGGAGGTGCTCGGCCGGGTCCGTGACGCCGTCACCGAGGCGGGTCTGTGGGAGGAGCTGCGGACGGACTGGCTGCTGCTCGACGCGGAGCTGATGCCGTGGTCGCTGAAGGCGTCCGGCCTGCTCCGCACCCAGTACGCCGCCGTGGGCGCCGCCTCCGGTGCCGTCTTCCCCGGCGCGCTCGCCGCGCTGGAGGCGGCGACGGCGCGCGGCGTCGACGCGGACGCTCTCCTCGCCCGCCAGCGGGAGCGCGCCGCGGACGCCGCCGCGTTCACCGACGCCTACCGCCGCTACTGCTGGCCGACCGAGGGCCTGGAAGGCGTGCGCCTCGCGCCGTTCCAGATCCTGGCGGTCCAGGGCCGCAGCCTCGCCGGGCTGCCGCACGACGAGCAGCTGGCCCTGATCGACCGCATGGTGGAGCACGACAACAGCGGCCGCGGCTCCGACCTGCTGCAGACCACCCGCCGCCTCTACGTCGACACGGGCGACCCGGAGTCGGTCCGCGCGGGCGTCGACTGGTGGCTGGAGATGACCAGCCGCGGCGGCGAGGGCATGGTCGTCAAGCCGGTCGAGGCGCTGGTCAGGGACGGCCGTGGCCGGCTCGTCCAGCCCGGCGTCAAGTGCCGCGGCCGCGAGTACCTGCGCATCGTCTACGGCCCGGAGTACACGCGCCCGGAGAACCTGGCGAAGCTGCGCGAGCGGTCCCTCGGCCACAAGCGCTCCCTCGCCGTCCGGGAGTACGCGCTCGGCCTGGAGGCCCTGGACCGCCTCGCGGACGGCGAGCCGCTGTGGCGCGTGCACGAGGCGGTGTTCGCGGTCCTCGCCCTGGAGTCCGAACCGGTGGACCCGCGGCTCTAGTCGACCGCGGCTTTGAACAACGATGAGCGTCGGCCGTCCGGCCGGGGAAAGATGGACCCCATGGGATTCCATGTCGACTCCGAGGCCGGGCGGCTGCGCCGCGTCATACTGCACCGCCCCGATCTGGAGCTCAAGCGGCTGACTCCGAGCAACAAGGACACCCTCCTCTTCGACGACGTCCTGTGGGTGCGCAGGGCCCGCCAGGAGCACGACGGCTTCGCGGACGTGCTGCGCGACCGGGGCGTGGCCGTCCACCTCTTCGGCGACCTGCTGACCGAGACCCTGGACGTGCCCGCGGCCCGCCTCCTGGTCCTGGACCGCGTCTTCGACGAGAAGGAGTACGGCCCGCTGGCCACCGACCACCTGCGGGCCGTGTTCGCGACGATGCCGTCGGCCGAGCTCGCCGAGGCGCTGGTCGGCGGGATGACGAAGCGGGAGTTCCTGGAGCGGCACGCCGAGCCGACGTCCGTCCGCTTCCACTGCATGGACCTGGACGACTTCCTGCTCGGCCCGCTGCCCAACCACCTCTTCACCCGCGACACCTCCGCCTGGATCTACGACGGCGTCTCCATCAACGCCATGCGCTGGCCCGCCAGGCAGCGCGAGACCGTGCACTTCGAGGCGATCTACCAACACCACCCGCTGTTCCGGAGCGAGAACTTCAACATCTGGTCGCAGGGGCAGGCGGACTACCCCTCCACCATCGAGGGCGGCGACGTCCTGGTGATCGGCAAGGGCGCGGTGCTCATCGGCATGAGCGAGCGCACCACCCCGCAGGCCGTCGAGATGCTCGCGCACAAGCTGTTCGCGGCGGGCTCCGCGCAGACCATCGTGGCCCTCGACATGCCGAAGCGCCGCGCCTTCATGCACCTCGACACGGTCATGACGATGGTCGACGGCGACACCTTCACGCAGTACGCGGGCCTCGGCATGCTCCGCTCGTACACCATCGAACCAGGCGTCGGGGAGCGGGAGTTGAAGGTCACCGACCATCCGCCCGAGCACATGCACCGGGCCATCGCCGCGGCGCTCGGCCTCGACGCCATCCGGGTGCTCACCGCCACCCAGGACGTGCACGCGGCCGAGCGCGAGCAGTGGGACGACGGCTGCAACGTCCTCGCGGTGGAGCCCGGCGTCGTCGTCGCGTACGAGCGGAACTCGACGACCAACACGCACCTGCGCAAGCAGGGCATCGAGGTGATCGAGATCCTGGGCAGCGAGCTGGGGCGCGGCCGGGGCGGCCCGCGGTGCATGAGCTGCCCGGTGCAGCGGGACGCGGTGCCGGGGCTGTAGCGAGCCGGTACGGGGAGCCCAGGGCCCGCGGTGCGGGGAGCGCAGGGCCCGGTACGCCGAGCACAGGGCGCCTGTATATAAATGTGGAGCGTCGTATATAGTTTCAATGTCAACGTGTCCCGTCACCTTTATCCCGCACTCTGGAGCGCCTCATGGCCACAGACCTCACCGGCCGCCACTTCCTCAAGGAGCTGGACTTCACCGCCGACGAGTTCCGCGGCCTGCTCGACCTGGCCGCCGAGCTGAAGGCGGCCAAGAAGGCCGGGACCGAGACGCGGCGGCTGCGGGGCAAGAACATCGCTCTGATCTTCGAGAAGAGCTCGACGAGGACCCGCTGCGCCTTCGAGGTGGCCGCCGCCGACCAGGGTGCGTCCACGACGTACATCGACCCGTCCGGCTCGCACATCGGCAAGAAGGAGTCGGCGAAGGACACCGCCCGGGTGCTCGGCCGGATGTTCGACGCCATCGAGTTCCGCGGGGACGCGCAGGACACGGTCGAGACGCTCGCCGCCCACGCGGGCGTGCCCGTCTACAACGGCCTGACCGACTCCTGGCACCCCACCCAGATGCTCGCCGACATGCTCACCATGACCGAGCACGGCACCAAGCCCCTCACCGGCACCGCCTTCGCCTACCTCGGTGACGCCCGCTTCAACATGGGCAACTCCTACCTGATCACCGGCGCCCTGCTCGGCATGGACGTGCGCGTCGTCGCGCCCCGCGCCTACTGGCCCGCCGAGGACATCGTCGCGCGGGCCCGCGAGCTCGCCGCAGCCAGCGGCGCCCGCCTCACCCTCACCGAGGACGTCGAGGAAGGCGTCCGGGGCGCGGACTTCGTCGGTACCGACGTATGGGTGTCGATGGGGGAGCCCAAGGAGGTGTGGGCCGAGCGCATAGCCGCCCTCGCGCCCTACACGGTGACGATGGACGTCCTGCGCGCCACCGGCAACGCCGACGTGAAGTTCCTGCACTGCCTGCCCGCCTTCCACGACCTGGGCACCCAGGTCGGACGCGAGGTCCACGAGACGTACGGCCTGGAGGCGCTGGAGGTCACCGACGAGGTCTTCGAGTCGGCACACTCCGTCGTCTTCGACGAGGCTGAGAACCGTATGCACACGATCAAGGCGGTCCTGGTCGCGACACTGACCTGACGGCAGCCCCGGGCGGTGCCCCTGACGGCCGCCGCCCCCGCCGCACCAGCACCACCCCAGCACCACCGGAAACGAGAATCACCCCATGAGCCCCACACGCACCAATGGGCTTCGCATCAAGTCCCCCGACCAGCTCGTCGCGGAATCGGGGGCGGACCTGGAGGGCCACGGCCTCAGGCGCACCATGGGGCTCTTCCAGCTCGTGTGCTTCGGCGTCGGCGCCATCGTCGGCACCGGCATCTTCGTCGGCCTCTCCGACTCGGTCGCCGAGGCCGGCCCCGCCGTCGCGGTCTCCTATGTCCTCGCGGCCGTGACCTGCATCTTCACCGCGTTCTCGTTCGCGGAGCTGGGCGGCGCGATCCCGGTCTCCGGCAGCTCGTACTCGTTCGCGTACGCCTCACTGGGCGAGCGCACCGCGTTCCTCGTCGGCTGGTGCCTGCTCCTGGAGTACGGCGTCTCGGTCTCCGCGGTCGCGGTCGGCTGGAGCCAGTACCTGAACGAGCTGCTGCACAGCCTCACCGGCTGGGAACTGCCCGCCGCGCTCTGCGCCGGACCCGGCGAGGGCGGCGTCCTGAACCTGCCCGCCGTCGTCGTCATCCTGCTCGCCGCCGTCCTCCTGGTGCGCGGCATCCGCGAGAGCGCCGGCGCCACGGCGGCCATGGCGGTGCTCAAGATCGGCATTCTGCTGCTCTTCCTCGCCATCGCGTTCACCGCGTTCGAGGACGGCAACCTCACGCCCTTCGCGGGCGCGGGCGTCTCCGGCATCACCGCGGGCGCCTCGCTCGCCTTCTTCTCCTTCATCGGCTTCGACGCGGTCACCACGGCCGGCGAGGAGGTGAAGAACCCGCGGCGCAACATCCCCCTCGCCATCATGATCTGCATCGGCGTCGTCACGCTGCTCTACGTCGCCGTGGCGCTCGCGGCCATCGGCGCGCTCGGCTCCGACGCCGTCGCGGACAAGCCCGCCGCCCTCTCCCTCGTCGTCAACCAGGTCACCGACTCGACCGTCGGCGGCGGCATCATCGCCTTCGGCGCGGTCGTCGCCATCGCCTCCGTGGTGCTCGCCGTGATGTACGGCCAGACCCGCATCCTGATGTCGATGTCCCGCGACGGCCTCGTGCCGCGCGTCTTCGAACGCGTCTCGCCGCGGACCGCGACACCGGTCGCGGGCACCTGGATCGTCGCGGCGGTCGTCGCCGTGCCCGCCGCCTTCTCGTCGCTCGACGTCGTGGTCAACCTGACCACGATCGGCACCCTGGCGATCATGGCCGTGGTGAACGTGGCCGTGCTCGCGCTGCGCCGCTCGGCCCCGGAGCTGCGCCGCACCTTCCGCGTGCCGCTGTACCCCGTCAGCCCGGTCCTCGGCGTGGGCTTCTGCCTCTATCTGATCTGGGGCACGGGCTGGACGACGTGGCTGCAGTTCGCCGTGTTCCTCGTGGTCGGCGCCGTGGTCTACGCGCTCTACGGCCGCGGCCACTCGCGGCTCGGCCGGGGCGAGGTCCCGGTCAGTGCCGGGGGCGCGGGGGAGTCGCGGGAAGCGTGAACCAGACCGCCTTGCCGGACGCGGTGGGGCGGTGGCCGCAGGACGAGCTGAGGGTGCGGATCAGGAGCAGGCCGCGCCCGTGCTCCTGCCAGGGGTCCGGCTCGCCGGGCGGCTCCGGGGCGGTGAGGTCGCCGGGCGGCAGCGGGTTGGAGTCGTGCACCTCGACCTGGCAGCCGGTCGGCAGCAGCTCGATCACCAGCTCTATGGGGTCCTGTCCCGCGGTGTGCTCGACGGCGTTCGCGACCAGCTCGGCGGTGAGGAGCTCGGCGGTGTCGGTGTCGGCGGACATCTCGATGTCGTTGAGCGCCGTACGGACCAGGGCGCGCGCGACCGGCACGGCCGCCGCGGTGTGCGGCAGCGCGATGCGCCAGGAGGCGGGGAAGGGGGGCTCGTGCAAGGCGGGTCCGTTCAGGGCAGGCAAGCGGTCCTGCTTTCAACCGTACGAATCCTAAGCGCTGTGGCGGCAGGGTCGACGGTCGGGCGTTCCCGGGCCGTACGACCCTGTGCCGTTTCGCCGTCGTCCCGGTGTTGTATCGCGCACTCCTGACGACAGTCACAGAAGAGTGATAACTTCGAGAGTGGCGCCACTCCAGCCCCGAGGCCGAGGAGGCCGCACCTGATGAGTCCCTTCACCGGCTCCGCGACCCGCACCCCCGACTGGCGGCACCTGCGACTCGCCGTCGACGAAGGGGTCGCCACGGTCACCCTCGCCCGCCCCGACAAGCTCAACGCCCTCACCTTCGGTGCCTACGCCGACCTGCGCGACCTGCTCGCCGAGCTCTCCCGCGACCGGTCTGTGCGCGCGCTCGTGCTCGGCGGCGAGGGCCGCGGCTTCTGCTCGGGCGGCGACGTCGACGAGATCATCGGTGCCACGCTCGCCATGGACACCGCCCAGCTCCTCGACTTCAACCGCATGACCGGCCAGGTCGTCCGGGCGATCCGCGAGTGCCCCTTCCCGGTGGTCGCCGCCGTGCACGGGGTGGCGGCGGGCGCCGGCGCGGTCCTCGCCCTCGCCGCGGACTTCCGCGTCGCGGACCCCTCCGCCCGCTTCTCCTTCCTCTTCACCCGCGTCGGCCTCTCCGGCGGCGACATGGGCGCCGCCTATCTCTTGCCGCGCGTCGTCGGCCTCGGCCACGCCACCCGGCTCCTCATGCTGGGCGAACCAGTCCGCGCCCCCGAGGCCGAACGGATCGGCCTCATCAGCGAGCTGACGGAGGAGGGCAGGGCCGCCGAGGCCGCGCAGACCCTGGCGCGCCGCCTCGCCGACGGCCCCGCCCTCGCGTACGCGCAGACGAAGGCACTGCTCACCGCCGAGCTGGACATGCCCCTCGCCGCCTCCGTCGAACTGGACGCGGCCACCCAGGCCCTCCTCATGAACGGCGAGGACTACGCCGAGTTCCACGCGGCCTTCACGGAGAAGCGCCCGCCGAAGTGGCAGGGGCGGTGACCATGGCCACCGCCCACCGGATCGCGGTCATCGGCGGCGGCCCCGGCGGTCTCTACGCCGCCGCGCTGCTCAAGCGCCTCGACCCCGCCCGCGAGGTGACCGTCTGGGAGCGCAACGCCCCCGACGACACCTTCGGCTTCGGCGTCGTCCTCTCCGACGAGACCCTCGGCGGCATCGAGCACGCCGACCCCGCCGTGTACGCCGCGCTCCAGGCCGAGTTCGTGCGGTGGGACGACATCGACATCGTGCACCGAGACCGGCGGCACACCTCCGGCGGCCACGGCTTCGCGGCGCTCGGCCGCCGCAGGCTCCTGGAGATCCTGCACGAGCGCTGCCGCGGCCTCGGCGTCGAGCTCCGCTTCCGCACCGAGGCACCCCCCGCCGCCGAGCTGTCCACGGCGTACGACCTGGTCGTCGCCGCGGACGGCGTGCACAGCCTCACCCGCGAGGCGCACGCCGACGTCTTCCGGCCGAGCCTCACGACGCACCGCTGCCGCTACATCTGGCTGGCCGCGGACTTCGCCTTCGACGCGTTCCGGTTCGAGATCGCCGAGACCGAGCACGGCGTGATGCAGCTGCACGGCTATCCGTACTCCCACGACCCCGACGCCTCCACCGTCATCGTCGAGATGCGCGAGGAGGTCTGGGAGGCCGCCGGCTTCGCGGAGCTCGACGAGCGCGAGTCCACCGAACGCTGCGCCAAGATCTTCGCCGACGCGCTCGGCGGCCGCCCGCTGCGCGGCAACAAGTCCGCCTGGATCAACTTCCGCACGGTCGTCAACGACCGCTGGTCCCACGGCAACACGGTCCTGATCGGCGACGCCGCCCACACCGCGCACTTCTCCATCGGCTCCGGCACCAAGCTCGCCGTCGAGGACGCCCTCGCGCTCGCCGCCTGCCTCCGGGAACAGCCCGACATCCCGAGCGCCCTCACGGCGTACGAGACGGAGCGCCGCCCCGTCGTCGCCTCCACCCAGCGCGCCGCCCGCGCCAGCCTGGAGTGGTTCGAGCGGCTGCCGGACCACCTGGACCAGCCGCCCCGCCAGTTCGCGTTCAACCTCCTCACCCGCAGCCGCCGCGTCACCCACGACAACCTCCGGCTGCGCGACGCGGAGTTCACCCGCGCCGTCGAGCGCGACTTCGGCTGCCCCGAAGGCACCCCGCCGATGTTCACGCCCTTCCGGCTGCGCGACCTGACCCTCCGCAACCGCGTCGTCGTCTCCCCGATGGACATGTACTCCGCCGTGGACGGCGTCCCCGGCGACTTCCACCTGGTGCACCTGGGCGCGCGGGCACTCGGCGGCGCGGGCCTGGTGATGACCGAGATGGTGTGCGTCAGCGAGCGCGGCCGCATCACGCCGGGCTGCGCCGGCCTCTACACCGCCGAACAGGCCGAAGCCTGGCGCCGCGTCACCGACTTCGTCCACGCGCAGGCGCCCGGCACGGCGATCGGCGTCCAGCTCGGCCACTCGGGCCGCAAGGGCTCCACGCGCCTGATGTGGGAGGGCATCGACGAACCGCTGCCCGACGGCAACTGGCCGCTCGACGCCGCCTCACCGCTCCCGTACAAGCCGTACAGCCAGACCCCCCGTGAACTCTCCCGCGCCGGACTCACCGAGATCCGCGAACAGTTCGTCGCGGCGGCCCGGCGCGCCGACCTCGCCGGGTTCGACCTCCTCGAACTGCACTGCGCCCACGGCTATCTGCTCTCCGGCTTCCTCTCCCCGCTCACGAACCACCGCACGGACGCGTACGGCGGCTCCCTCCGGGCCCGCCTCCGCTTCCCCCTCGAAGTCTTCGACGCGGTACGGGAGGTGTGGCCGGACGGCAGGCCCATGACGGTCCGCATCTCCGCCACCGACTGGGCCGACGGCGGCACCACCGCGGCCGACGCCGTCGAGATCGCCCGCGCGTTCGCGGCACACGGGGCCGACGCGATCGACGTGTCGACGGGCCAGGTGGTCTCCGACGAGCGCCCCGCGTTCGGCCGCTCCTACCAGACGCCGTACGCCGACCGCATCCGCAACCGCACCGGCATCCCCGTGATCACGGTCGGCGCCGTCTCCTCCTGGGACGACGTCAACTCCCTGCTCCTCGCCGGCCGCGCGGACCTCTGCGCCCTCGCCCGCCCGCACCTCTACGACCCGCACTGGACCCTGCACGCCGCCGCCGAACAGAACTACGCCGGGCCGGGCGTGAGCTGGCCCGTGCAGTACCGCGCGGGCAGCCGGCGGCCCCAGACGGGACGCACGGACGCCCCCAAGCCGAGGCTGACCCTGGGCGGCTGAGCGTCCGCATCAGTGCGGCGCGGTGATCCTGACCTCGGCCACCGTGCCGTCACCGCGCAGCACCAGCGTGCCCGGCCCGTCCCGGCGTACGCAGTCGAGGCGGCCGAGCGGAGTCTCCGGCCCGTCCTGTCCGCCGACAGCGATCCCCTCCGTGACAGCCATGACGAGCAGGGTCTCGCCCGCCTCGCTCGACGTCTCCGTGTCTCGTCCGGCGGTGACGGTGACGATCCGCACGCGGGCCGTCGCGTGGCCTCTGCGGGTCATGACGTTCAGGTTGCGCACCGCGCCGCCCACCAGTCGGCAGTCCGTCGCCGCGTCACCGGCGAAGGCGAAGGGCCGCAGTGGCTCGACGGGGCGCGGTGCGGCCCCGGCCACGGTCAGCAGCATGCCGTCGCCCTCGACCGGGGTGATCACGCGGTCGGTCCCGGGGAACACCGAGAAGGGGCCGTCCCCGGCCACGTCCGCGACGCTCACCCGCCAGTCGGTGCCGTCCGCGACCTCCCTGGTCGTACCGCCGCCGTTCTTCCACGGCACGGCGCGGTACTCGCTCCAGCGCAACACGTCCTCGCCCACCCGCCGCCTCCTGCCCGACACATGATCACCGAATCCGGGGTCAGCCTATGCGGGGCGCACGAACAGCGCCCCGGCCTCCCGCAGCCGGCCGTCCAGCGCCGCGAACACCGCGGCGGAGCGGTCCCCCGGCCAGTCGGCGGGGAGCAGGTCGGCGGGCAGGCCGGGGTCGGCGTAGGGGAGTTGGCGCCAGGAGTCGAGGGCGAGGAGGTAGTCGCGGTACGCCTCCTCGGGCGGCGGGGGAGCGCCCTTGCGGGTCTCCCAGGAGCGCAGCACCGGTTCGTGGCGGTCGAGGAACGCCTCGTGCTGTTTGGCCAGGGACGACAGGTCCCACCAGCGCGCGACCGCTTCCGCCGTCGGGGCGAAGCCCAGGTGCTCGCCGCGGAACAGGTCGACGTACGGCGAGAGGTGGAGGCGCTCCAGGGTGTGCCTGGTCTCTTCGTAGAGGTGCGCCGGGGCGATCCAGACGCCCGGTGCCGCCGTGCCGAAGCCGAGGCCCGCGAGGCGGGAGCGCAGCACGTGCCGCTTCTGGCGCTCGGCCTCGGGCACGGAGAAGACGGCGAGGACCCAGCCGCCGCCCCGCCGCGCGACCTCGGTGCCGTAGATGCGGCGGTCGCCGTCGTCCAGGAGCTGGCGCGCGTCGGGCGAGAGCGCGTAGCCCGCGGCGCCCGTCGCCGTGCGCGCGGGCACGAGCAGGCCGCGCCGTTTGAGCCGGGACACCGACGACCGCACCGACGGCGCGTCCACGCCGACCGGCGAGAGGAGGCGCACCAGCTCGGCCACCGGGACGGGTCCTGGCGCGGCCCGGCCGTAGGCGCCGTAGAAGGTGACGATCAGGGACCGTGGGGTGTGCTGCTCGGACACGTGATCACTCTACGGGCCCGGTTCCGCCGGGGACGCGGCGCGCAGCCTGAACCGCTGCAGCTTCCCCGTCGCCGTCCTCGGCAGGGCGTCCAGGAAGACGATCTCGCGCGGGCACTTGTACGGCACCAGCTCGCCCTTGACGAACTCGCGCAGCCGGTCGGCGTCGGGCGTCGCCCCTTCGCGCAGGACCACATGGGCCACGACCACCTGCCCGCGCAGCTCGTCGGGGCGCCCCACGACCGCGGTCTCGACGACGTCGGGGTGGCGGAGCAGGGCCTCCTCGACCTCGGGGCCCGCGACGTTGTAGCCGGCGGAGATGATCATGTCGTCGGCGCGGGCGACGTAGCGGAAGTAGCCGTCGGCGTCGCGGACGTAGGTGTCGCCGGTGATGTTCCAGCCGTGCCGCACGTACTGGAGCTGGCGGTCGTCGGCGAGGTAGCGGCAGCCCACCGGGCCGCGCACGGCGAGCAGTCCGGGCTCGCCGTCCGGCACCGGGGCGCCGGAGTCGTCGACCACGCGCGCGTGCCATCCGGGCACGGGGCGTCCCGTCGTGCCGGGCCTGATGTCGTCGTCGGCGGCGGAGATGAAGATGTGCAGCAGCTCCGTCGCGCCGATGCCGTTGATGATGCGGTGTCCGGTGCGCCGGTGCCAGGCCTGCCAGGTGGCCGCGGGCAGGTTCTCCCCGGCCGAGACGCAGCGGCGCAGCGAGGAGATGTCCTGCCCGTCCAGCTGGTCCAGCATCGTGCGGTACGCGGTCGGCGCGGTGAAGAGCACCGAGATCCCGTGCCGTCCGATGGCGGGCAACAACTGCTTGGGTCCGGCCTGTTCGAGCAGGACCGACGACGCGCCGAAGCGCAGCGGGAAGACGACGAGACCGCCGAGTCCGAAGGTGAAGCCGAGCGGCGGGCTGCCCGCGAAGACGTCGTCGGGCACCGGCTTGAGGACGTGCCGCGCGAAGGTGTCGGCGATGGCGAGCACGTCGCGGTGGAAGTGCATGCACCCCTTGGGCCGGCCCGTCGTGCCGGAGGTGAACGCGATGAGCGCGACGTCGTCGGCCGCGGTGTCGACCGCCGCGTAGACCGCCGGTTGCCGGGCGGCACGCACGAGCAGATCGTCGGGACCCTCTCCGCCGTACGTGGTGACGCTCAGCCCCGGCACCCCGGCCTTGATCAGGTCGTCCACCGACCGGACGTCGCAGAGCGCGTGCCGCACCTCGGCGATCCCGCACATGGTGGCGAGCTCCTGCGAGCGCTGCTGGGCGAGGACGGTCACGGCGACCGCGCCCGCCTTCATCACGGCGAGCCAGCAGGCCGCGAGCCACGGGGTGGTGGGCCCGCGCAGCAGGACGCGCTCGCCGGGCCGCACGCCGAGCTCGTCGGTCAGCACGTGCGCGATCCGGTCGACGTGCTGCCGCAGCAGGCCGTACGTCCAGGTCTCGCCGGACGCGGTGTGGAAGGCGGGGCGCTCGGCGCCGAACCGCTCGGCGGACCGGTCCAGGAGCTCCGCGCCGCAGTTGAGGCGGGCGGGGTAGTGCAGCTCGGGGCGGTCGTGGACCAGCGCGGGCCACTGCTCGCGCGGCGGGAGGTGGTCCCGGGTGAACGTGTCGACGTGGCCGGACGGTGTCTGACCCGGTTCGGCCGGATTGCCGGTGGGTTCCATGGCGGCTCTGCCCCCTTGCCTGCCGGACGGGCGCTGTGGTGGGCTCGCTCCATGAGCGTATCGTGATGGTGACGACAGTCAACGGTGCGCGATAAAGAGGGGACCGGGATGACGGCATTCTCGCTCAATCCTGAACAAACCGCCCGTTGCGCGGAGCTGCGCACGCTCGCGGCGGAGCGGTTGCGCCCGTTGGCGGAGAAGGGCGAGCCGGGCCAGGTGAACCGCCCGCTGGTGGCGGCGCTGGGCGAACTCGGCCTGCTGGATGTGCTGTTCGAGGGGGACGGAGGCCCCCCAGGGGCGCGGGGCGGTGACATGAGCGGCTCCGCCGGAGGGGCGCGACCAGCCCCGTCCGAGCCGCAGATCGGAACCGGCCCCCACAGCGGAGCGTCCGGCACTCTCGACCTCTGCCTGACCCGCGAGTCCCTCGCCTACGCCTGCACGGAGGCGGAGACGGCCTTCGCCCTGCAAGGCCTCGGCGCCCACCCCGTCCACACCCACGGCAACCCCGCCCAGCGGGAACAGTGGCTGCCGCAGGTCCGCCGCGGCCACGCCGTCGCCGCCTTCGCGCTCTCCGAGCCGGACGCCGGCTCGGACGCGGCGGCCCTGCACCTCGCCGCGACGGCCGACGGCTCCGGCGGCTGGCGCCTCACCGGCGAGAAGTGCTGGATCTCGAACGCCCCCGAGGCCGACTTCTACACCGTCTTCGCCCGTACGTCCCCGGGCGCGGGAGCCCGTGGCGTCACCGCGTTCCTGGTCCCCGCCGACCGCGCGGGCCTCACCGGCACCCCCCTCGACATGCTCTCCCCGCACCCGATCGGCGCCCTCGCCTTCGACGGCGTGCGCGTCACCGAGGACGACGTGCTCGGCGAGGTGGACCGCGGCTTCCGGGTCGCGATGACCACGCTCAACCGGTTCCGGCCGAGCGTCGGCGCGTTCGCGGTCGGCATGGCGCAGGCCGCGCTCGACGCCACCCTGGCCCACACCGCGGAACGGACCGCTTTCGGCGGCCCGTTGAAGGACCTGCAGGCCGTCGCCCACCAGGTCGCCGAGATGGCCACGCGCACGGAGGCGGCCCGCCTGATGGTGTACGCGGCAGCGGCGGCGTACGACAGGGAAGGGCCCCAGGGCCCCGGCATCGCCCGGCGCGCCGCGATGGCGAAACTCATCGCCACGGAGACCGCCCAGTACGTGGTCGACGCGGCCGTCCAGCTGCACGGGGCCCGCGCGCTGCGCCGCGGACACCTCCTCGAACACCTCTACCGCGAGGTGCGGGCGCCCCGCATCTACGAGGGGGCGAGCGAGGTCCAGCGCACGATCATCGCCAAGGAGCTGTACGCCAAACCGGACGCGCAGCCGCACACCCAGCCGGAGGAGCCGCCCGCATGAGCAGCCTGGACCGCGTCAACCCCGCCGAACTCTCCCCGCCCAAGGGCTTCTCGCACGCCGTCACCGCCACCGGTTCCCGGCTCGTCTTCCTCGCCGGGCAGACCGCGCTCGACGGCGAGGGCAAGATCACCGGCGCCACCCTGCCCGAGCAGTTCGAGCGGGCGCTGACCAACCTCCTCACCGCCCTGCGCCACGCGGGCGGCACCCCGGCCGACCTCGCCCGCGTCACCGTCTACGCCACGGACGTCGCCGACTACCGCGCCTGCGCGCCCGAACTGGGCGGCATCTGGCGCCGGTTGGCGGGCCGTGACTACCCGGCGATGGCGGTGGTGGGCGCCGTACGCCTGTGGGACGAATCCGCGCTGGTGGAGCTGGACGGAGTGGCGGTGCTCGACTGAGCGCCGGGCCCGCTGCCGGTTTCCGTCCCTATTCACCGACCCTCGCCATGATGGGCGGAATGCCGGATTCCGGGTGAGTGCGGGGAATCCGCGGGTACTCGACGACGACCGCGGCCAATGGGGCCGCGGATGACGGAACGTCGAGTGTTCCGCGGGAGGGATGACCACGTGCGTTCGAGAAGGGTTACGGGTGTCATCGGAGCGACCGTGCTGTCGGCGGCGCTGCTGTCGAGCTGCGGCGACAGCGACGACGGAGGCGGCTCCGACAAGCCGTTCGCCGGGGACAGCGCCGACCAGATCGCCGCCAAGGCGGTGAAGGCCACCAAGGGCGCCGACTCCATGCGCATCAAGGGCGACATGCGGCAGAACGGCAAGCCGGTGAGCGTGGACATCGCGGTCGACCAGGAGAAGAACTGCGAGGGGACGATCGGCACCGAGGGCTCGAAGGCCGAGGTGCGGCACACGAACGCCACCTTGTACATGCGCGGCAACGAGGAGTACTGGAAGACCGCTCTGAAGGGCCGGTCGGGCTCCGACAAGGTGCTGTCGAAGGTCGTCGACAAGTGGGTGAAGATGCCAGCCGACGACGCCTCCACCTCGGGCCTGTGCGACAAGCAGGGCCTGGTCGCGTCGATGGACGAGAACAAGTCCGAACGCAAGGGCATGAAGAAGGGCGACACGACGTCCGTCGACGGCAAGGACGCGATCGCCCTGACGAAGAAGGGCTCCGGCGGCGAGACGAACACGATGTACGTCGCCACGGAGGGCAAGCCGTACATCCTCCGCGTCACCACCAAGGGGGGCGACACCCCCAATGACGCGACGTTCGGCGACTACGACAAGCCGGTGAGCCCGAAGGCCCCGGACAAGGGCGAGACGGTCGACCTCAGGGAACTCGCCGCTTCCGGTCAGTAGTCGGCGGGGCGGTACCGGAACACCGGCATGGGCGTGGCGTCCGACGCCACGCCCATGCCCGCGCACGGCCTCCCGGGGCTCAGATGTCCCGGAACGTCTCGATCTGCGCCCCCACCGAGTTCAGCCGCTCCGCCAGGTCCTCGTAACCGCGGTTGATCACGTACACGTTGCGCAGGACCGAGGTGCCTTCCGCCGCCATCATGGCGAGCAGGACGACCACGGCGGGGCGCAGCGCGGGCGGGCACATCATCTCGGCGGCGCGCCAGCGGGTGGGGCCCTCGACCAGGACCCGGTGCGGGTCGAGGAGTTGGAGGCGGCCGCCGAGGCGGTTGAGGTCCGTGAGGTAGATCGCCCGGTTGTCGTAGACCCAGTCGTGGATCAGCGTCTTGCCCTGCGCCGCAGCCGCGATGGCCGCGAAGAAGGGGACGTTGTCGATGTTCAGGCCCGGGAACGGCATCGGGTGGATCTTGTCGATGGGCGCCTCCAGCTTGGAGGGGCGCACGGTGAGGTCGATGAGGCGGGTGCGGCCGTTGTCCGCCGCGTACTCCGCCGACCGGTCGTGGTCGAGGCCCATCTCCTCCAGGACCGCGAGCTCGATCTCCAGGAACTCGATCGGCACCCGGCGCACCGTCAGCTCGGACTCCGTGACCACGGCGGCCGCGAGGAGGCTCATCGCCTCGACCGGGTCCTCGGAGGGGCAGTAGTCGACGTCGACGTCGATGGTGGGCACACCGTGCACGGTCAGCGTGGTCGTGCCGATGCCCTCGACCTCGACGCCCAGCGCCTCCAGGAAGAAGCAGAGGTCCTGGACCATGTAGTTCGACGAGGCGTTGCGGATCACCGTCGTGCCGGCGCTGCGCGCGGCGGCGAGCAGGGCGTTCTCGGTGACGGTGTCCCCGCGCTCGGTGAGGACGATGGGCCGGTCGGGGGTGACGTCGCGCGCCACCTCGGCGTGGTACAGCCCCTCGGTCGCCGCGATGTCCAGGCCGAACCGGCGCAGCGCGATCATGTGTGGCTCGATCGTGCGGGTGCCGAGGTCGCAGCCGCCGGCGTAGGGCAGCTTGAAGTGGTCCATGCGATGCAGCAGCGGGCCGAGGAACATGATGATCGAGCGGGTGCGGCGCGCGGCCTCCGCGTCGATCGCGTCCATCTCCAGCTTGGCGGGCGGCACGATCTCCAGGTCGACGCCGTCGTTGATCCAACGGGTGCGCACGCCGATGGAGTTGAGCACCTCCAGGAGGCGGTACACCTCCTCGATGCGGGCGACGCGGCGCAGCACCGTGCGGCCCTTGTTGAGGAGGGACGCGCAGAGCAGCGCCACGCACGCGTTCTTGCTCGTCTTGACGTCGATGGAGCCGGAGAGCCGGCGGCCGCCGACGACTCGCAGATGCATGGGGCCCGCGTACCCGAGCGAGACGATTTCACTGTCGAGAGCCTCGCCGATTCGGGCGATCATCTCAAGGCTGATGTTCTGGTTGCCCCGCTCGATGCGGTTCACGGCGCTCTGGCTGGTGCTGAGCGCCTCGGCGAGCTGCGTCTGTGTCCAGCCCCTGTGCTGCCGGGCGTCACGGATGAGCTTGCCGATGCGTACGAGGTAGTCGTCTGCCATGAGTCGCAGGCTATCTCAGATATGAGATGAAGCGCGCGCCGGGGTAGGCCATTCGAGGAGCCGCCGTCCGGGGGGCCTTTCGGACCCTTCCCCGCGCGGCAGTTCAGCCGCAACCGCACGAGGCGTGCCGCCCGCCGTGCACCGACGTGAACGCCGTGGGCCGGGGCCCCGCCGCCGCCCGCGTCACTCGGGCGGCGGCCGCGCGTCCTGCCGACGACTCGGCGTCGTGCACCACTGTGCCCCCGACGAGCGTGAGGCGCACGTCGACCGAGCTGATATCGGCCACCGGACACCGCGTCACATCGCGGTCGAGCACGACGAGATCGGCCGCCTTCCCCCGCTCGACGGTCCCGGTGACGTGCTCCATACGAAGTTGACGTGCGGTGCCCGAGGTGTGCATGAGCAGGGACGACGTACGACTGAGGCCTTCCTGCGCGCGGTAGAGGTCGCCCTCGCCCTCCATGCCCGTACGGTCGATCGCGGTGCGTATCTGGTTCCAGACCTGCAGAGGGTCGACCGGCCAGTCCGAGCCACCCGCGAGCGCCGCGCGCCGCTTTTCGAGGCTGCGCGCCGGGTACTGCCACCGGTGCCGTTCCGCGCCGATGTAGGGCAGCAGGGCGTCCATGGTCCAGGTGTTGCGGGCGGCCCACTGGAGCTGCAGACAGGCGACGACGCCGAGCGCGGCGAAGCGGGGGAGGTCGGCGGGGTCGACCAGTTGGAGGTGCGCCGTGGTGTTGCGGAGATCACGGCGGCCCGTCTTCCGCAGGGCGTACGCGTATCCGTCGAGGGAGGTGCGCACGGCGCGGTCGCCGATGGCGTGGGCGTGCATCTGCCAGCCCTCGGCGTTGAAGGCGGCGCTCAGCCGTCCGTAGTCGGCGGCGGACACGTACAGGTCGCCGCGGTGGCCGGTCGGCCTGCCGTCCTTGTCGAGGTAGGGCTCCAGGAGGGCCGCGGTCTGCGCCGGGTGCTCGATGACGCCGTCGAGGAAGACCTTGACCGTGCCGAAGCGCAGGCCGCGTACGTCCTCGAACTCCGCGCGCAGCTCCTTCGCGTACGCCACCGCGGCGGCCGGATCCTTCGTCAGCCCGGTCTCGACGCGCAGGGCGGGCACGATGCGCTGGAGGAGCCGCCCCGACTCGGCGAGCCGCTGATAGAGCTTCAGCTCCGGCCGCCCCACCACGGCTTCCATGAAGGTGGTGATCCCGGACGCGGCGGCCTCGGCGAGAGTTTTCGCCGCGGCTTGCGCCAACCGTGTCTCGTCGGGCTCGGGGATGTGCCGGGAGACGAGCGGCTGGGCGTCGTCCTTGAGCACTCCGGTCGGTTTGCCGTCCGCACCCTTCACGATCCTGCCGCCGACCGGGTCGGGGGTGGTGGCGGTGATCTTCGCGATGTCCAGGGCACGCTGATTGGCCCACAGGTTGTGGCCGTCGCCGCCGCGCAGCGCTATGGGGCGCCTGGTCGGCAGGGCGTCGAGCATGGTGTGGTGCGGGGCGGTGCCGTGCGGCAGGAGCCCGACCGGGTTCCAGTCCTCCACGACCAGCCACCCGTCCGGCTCCTGTTCCGCCGAGTCCTGGAGGAACCCGGTCAGCGTCTTCCGCAGCTCCTCGACGGTCTGCTCGGCGCCGCCCAGCGAAGGCCGCAGCGAACGGCTCGCGGCGTCCATCGGATGGGCGTGCCCGTCGTGGACGCCGCTCATGACGGTGCCGCCCCGCGCGTCCACGACGTCGGTGTCACGGCCCACGAAGCGCTTGACGGCGGCGTCCGTGCCGACGGCGAGGATCCGCCCGTCCCGGCCGACCGCCACCGCCTCGTGCCGGGCGCGGCTCGAAGTGCCGGTGAACACGCGGGCGTTGTGCACGACGAGGGCGGCCGACCGGCGCCGGGACGAGGCGGCGGCGCCGGGCGCGCCGACGGTGGCGGCGGCACCGGCGGCCCCGGCGGCGGCCAGGAGGCCGCGCCGGGAGAGGGCAGAGGACGAAGACGCGTACGACGGGGACACGACCACACTCCAACGGATGGCGGTGACGGGTAGAGGTGGAGGGAACCCTCGACGAGTAATCCGTTAACCAGAACCCGCCGCCGACGACGGATTCCGTACGATGTGCCGCGTGCCAGGGCCGACTCTCGCCGACATAGCCCGCGCCGCGGAGGTCTCGACGGCGACGGTCTCGCACGCCCTCAACGGCACCGGCAGGATCGGCGAGGCCACCCGCCGCCGCGTCCGCGAGACCGCGACACGGCTCGGCTACGGCGCCCCGGGCCCGCCGCGCTCCCGCACGCTTGGCATCGCCGTCACCACCTTCGCCACCGCCTGGAACTACACGGAGATCGCCTACTTCTCACGTGCCGTCACGGCCGCCACCTCGGCCGCCCACGCGCGTGGCTACGCCCTCACCACGCTCCCCGCCGACCGCGCCGCCGACGACTCCTGGCACGGCCTCGCCGTCGACGGCATGCTGATCATGGACAGTCCGCGCGGCGACCCGATGGTCCGCGCGCTGCGCGCCCGCGGCATCCCGCTGGTCTTCGACGGCGTGCCCGGCGACCCGCGCCCGGGCGACCACTGGGTCGACAACGACCACGACGCGACCACCCGCGCGGTCCTCGACCACCTCGCCGCCTCCGGCGCCCGCCGGATCGCCCTCCAGTCCGGCAACGGCGACGAGCACTACGCCCGCGCGGTGACGGCGGCGTACGAGCGCTGGTGCGGCGAGCGCGGCGCGGCCCCGCTGATCGTGCCCTTCGACGCGGCCGACACCCACGGGCACGCGTTCGACACGCTGTTGGGGACCCGCGACACCGGCGCCCGTGACCGCCCCGACGCCGTCTACGCCGCGTACGACCCGGGCGGCCGTCAACTGCTCGCCGCCGCGGCCCGGCACGGTCTGCGCGTCCCCGGCGACCTGCGCGTGGTGTGCGCGAGCGAGGACCCCGCCTACGCGACGACCGCACCGCCCGTGACCACGGTGACCCTCGACCCGGAGCGGACCGCGCGCGCCGCCGTCGCACTCCTCGTCGGCCTGATCGAGGACGGCGGCGCGGCCGGGCCGGGACCCGTGGTCGTACCCGCGCGACTGCTGGTCCGCGCGTCGTCGGGCGGCGGCCGAGGGGCTCACCCGGCGGCGGGACCGTCCACGTGACCGCGGGGTCCGACCCGCCCCGAAATCACGACTCCCGTACGACCATCACGACTCCCGTACGACCCCGGCGACCACCGAGCGGACCACCTTCCGGACGGCGTCCCGCGAGGCGTCCTCGCGTCCGGCGAAGAGCAGGTGCCCGCTCCCGACGAGCGTGAACGCGAGCGTGTCGGTGTCGGAGTCCGGGGCGAGGCGGCCGAGTTCGCGCTCCGCCGCGAGGTAGCCGGCGAGCGCGGCCCCCGCCTCCGTGAGGAGGGGGACGCCGGTCGGCGTGGTCCGCCGCAGCCGGGCCCGGAGCGCGTCCCGTGACGTGATCAGGCCGAGGACGCCCAGGGCGACGGGCCCGAACAGGTCCGTCAGCGCGTTGGTGACGTTGTCTGCGACGGTGCCCGTCCCCGCGGCCGCCCGCAGCGCCGCGCCCCGCTCCTCGACCCCGCGGACGCGGTCGAGCACCAGCTCGGCGAGGAAGGCGTCGAAGTCGGCGAAGTGCCGGTGCAGGACGCCCTTGGCGCAGCCCGCCTCCGTGGTGACCGCGCGGCTGGTCAGCGCGTTCGGCCCGGCCCGGAGCAGGACGCGCTCGGCGGCGGCGAACAGCTGCTCGCGCACATCACGGATGGCTACTCCTGTCGGCACGGGTACCTCCCTTGACGAGTGGGCATGTGCCCACCAGAGTGGGCGCATGCCCACTATCCCCGGGAACGAACCCCACCGCCACCGTCGGATGGCGGAATCCTTCGGCGTGGACGCCGAGCGCTACGACCGGACGCGCCCCCGCTACCCGGACGCCCTGGTGGACCGCGTGGCGTCCCGTGCGGACACCGGTCGCCCGCCCGCCGTCCTGGACGTCGGCTGCGGCACCGGCATCGCCGCCCGGCAGTTCCGCGCGGCGGGCTGCACCGTGCTCGGCGTGGAGCCCGACGAGCGGATGGCGGACTTCGCGCGGCGGCTCGGCGTCCCGGCCGAGGTCGCGACGTTCGAGGCCTGGGACCCCGCGGGCCGGGAGTTCGACGTGGTGGCCGCCGGCCAGTCCTGGCACTGGGTGGACCCGGCCGCGGGAGCGGCCAAGGCCGCGCGGGTGCTGCGGCCCGGGGGCTCTCTCGTCGCGTTCTGGAACGTGCCCGAGCCGCCGCCCGCCGTCGCGGAGGCATTCGCCGAGGCCTACGAGAGCGTGGCCCCCGACGCGCCGATCGACGTCCGCGCGACACCGAATCGGGGCGGGGACGGCTACTGGTCGCTGCTCACCAAGGCCGCCGACGGCATCCGCGGGACGGGCGCGTTCGGCGAGCCCGAGCAGTGGCACTTCGACTGGCAGGCGACGTACACAAGGGACGCCTGGCTGGACCAGCTGCCGACACAGGGCGCCCTCACCCGGCTCCCGCCGGACGACGTGGCCCGGGTCCTCGACGCGGTCGGCGCGGCCGTCGACGCGATGGGCGGCAGCTTCCCGATGCGGTACGCGACGGTGGCACTGACGGCGGAGCGCCTGGCCGGAGGCACCGGCCGATGAACACCGGCAACACAGGCCCGGAGATGATCGCCGTCCCGCCGGGACGGGTCACGCTGTCGGACCGCCGGACACGGCGAAGCTGGCAGGTCGAGGTCGCGCCGTGTCTGCTGGGGGCGTTCCCCGTCACGCAGGAGCTGTACGGGGCGGTCACCGGGGAGTGGCCCGGCGCCACCCCAGGGGACCGGCTGCCGGTCGAGGGAGTCTCCTGGTGGGACGCGGTCCGCTTCTGCAACGCGCTGTCGCTGCGCGACGGACACACCCCCGCGTACCGCCTGGGCCCGGACGAGACCGTCGAGTGGGACTCGACCGCCGACGGCTACCGGCTGCCGACCGAGGCCGAGTGGGAGCACGCCTGCCGCGCGGGCACCACGGGACCGCACTACGCCCCGCTCGACGAGATCGCCTGGTACCGCGGCAATTCGGGGGAGCGTCTCCACGAGGTCGGCGGCAAGCGCCCCAACGCGTGGGGCCTGTACGACATGCTCGGCAACGTCTGGGACTGGTGCTGGGACGTCTACGACGCCGAGGTCTACGGCTCGTACCGCGTCCTGCGCGGCGGCGGCTGGTTCGACGAACACTGGAGCTGCCGCTCCTCGGCCCGCCGCCGCAGCCATCCGACCTACCGGGTGGACGACGTGGGCTTCCGGGTGGCGCGGTCGGCGGCCCGCTGAGCCGGGATCACGCACCCGGCGTATCGCGCGACGTCGCCCGGGGTCAGCCGCGGACGCCGAAGTCGACGCGGTCGGTGAGACCGGCGGCGGCGAAGGCGGCGACGAGCTCGTCGCGGCCCTCGGTGAAGTGGGCCCAGCTGTCGTAGTGGACGGGCACCACGCGGCCGGCGTCGAGGATGGTCGCGGCCTGCGCGGCCTGGGCGCTGTCCAGGACGATCAGCTCGCCGTCGAAGACATCGGGGAAGCGGGGTGCTCCGGCGAAGAGGAGCGCCGTGTCCACCGGGGCGAAGCGCTCGGCGATGTCCTTGACCGCGTCGAGCGAGGCGTTGTCGCCGCTGACGTAGACGGTGGGCAGGCCCTCGCCGGTCAGGACGAATCCGACGACCTCGCCGCAGATCGGCTCGACCTGCTCGCGCGGGCCGGGGCCGTGGATGGCGGGCACGCCGGTCACGGTGACAGTGCCGGGCCCGCCGTCCCTGCGCTCCAGCTCGACCGACTGCCAGTCGGCGAGGCCGGTGGCGGTCTCCCCGAGACGCTCCCCGCCGCCGGGGGTGGTGAGCGTCAGCGGGACGTCGGCGAGGAGGGCACGGCCGGAGGTGTCGAGGTTGTCGGCGTGCTCGTCGTGCGAGAGCAGGACCACGTCGACGTGGCCGAGATCGGCGGGGCTGCCGGCGGCCGCCGCCGTCTTGGTCAGCACGACAGCCGGTGCCGGGTGGTCGCCGGGGCCGTCGAAGGTCGGGTCGGTGAGAAAGCGCAGGCCGCCGTAGTCGAAGAGGGCGGTCGGGCCGCCGAAGACGCGGACGGGGAACGAGGTGGCCTGCGGGGTCGGAGAAGACATGAAAAAGATTCCTCATGGATAGGTGGCGTATTAACCGTGAGATGACAGTACGCATGTCTCACGGATGAAAGCAACCCGTACCATGAGAGGCATGGAAGAGTTCGTGACGGAAGAAGCCGCGGAAGTAGCCGCGGCAGAGGGCGCGGGAGAAGTCGCCCTCCCCCCGGCGCCGGGTGAGGCGGAGCACCCCGCCCTGGCCCTGGCGAACAGCGCGGTCGCCCTGCCCGGTGGGCACACGTCCGACCTTCTGGGGACCCCGGCGCGGGCCGAGCAGTGGCTGGTGCGGCGCGACCTCGCCCCGGCCGGCACGGGTTTGGCGGAGGTGTGTGCGACGCAGCTGCGCTCGTTGCGCGAGCAGGTCAGGTCGCTGCTGGCTTCGCGCGTCGCAGGGCAGCCGGCGCTGACCGCCGCCGTCGCGGCGGTCAATGACGCGATGACCCGCGTCCCGACCGCGTCACTTCTGGTGTGGGACGAGAAGACCGGTCCGTACCGCGCCACTCCCCACCCCACCACCGCGATCGTCGAGCACGCCCTCGCGGTCATCGCCGCCGACGCCGCCGACCTGCTCACGTCTCCCGAGGCCGCCCGGCTGACCGCCTGCGCGTCCCCGCCCTGCAACCGCTTCCTGGTCAGGCACGGGCGCCGCCAGTGGTGCTCCACCCGCTGCGGCGACCGCGTACGCGCCGCCCGCGCCTATGCCCGCCGCACCACGGGGGAGTGAGCGGGCGCATCGACGGGATGCGGGCAGGCGCGACCTGTCGCAGCGAAGACCGAGTGTTCTCGTCGGACGTTGAGCGGTGCCGGCATCAGGAGGACACGGTCAAGGCCAACGAGGCGACGGCGGTGGCGAAGTAGAAACCGGGAAACGCGAGGTTGTAGAGCACGCGGGCGCGCAGATGGAAGGCGAGCGCGCCCAGGTAGAGCAGGACGAGACCGCAGGCTGCAGCGGCACCGAGGGGGCGCAGCGCCGCGTCGAAGAGGCCGAGGAGGAGGCCCGCCGCACCTGCCAGCTTGAGGGCGGCCAGCCGGGGCAGCCAGGATCGGGGCACACCCACCTGCGCCGAGTTGGCCAGCACGAAGCGCGCCCCGGCGAGGTCGGCTGCGGCGATGCCGACGTTGACAGCGGCGGTGAACAAGGTGACGACGAGGAACGCGAGCTGGGTACCGGTCATGCCTTCAGGGTCCGCAGGCACTTCGGTGCCGTCCAATACCTGCTTCTATAACCTGGTGGCATGGACGTGGACACGCGCCTGCTTCGGTACTTCGCCGCAGTGGCGGAGGAGGGCAGCCTGACCGGGGCGGCGCACAAGCTGTTCGTCTCGCAGCCCGCGCTGACCAAGCAGATCCGGCGCTTGGAGGGCGATCTCGGGGTACCGCTCTTTGCTCGTTCGCGGTCCGGGATGGCGCTGACCGAGGCCGGTCGAGAGCTCGCCGCGCGGGTGCCCGCACTGCTGGACGGCTGGGACGAGACGGTAGAGGCAACCGGCCGGGCGGCGCGGACGCTGCGCCTGGGCTTCCTGGACGCGGGCGCCGTGGGCGCCGTCCACGAGGTCGTCGCCGAGTTCCGCCGGGCGCAACCGGCGTGGCGGGTGAACCTGCGCCAGTTCGACTGGTCCGACCCGAGTGCCGGCCTGGCCCGGGGCGAAGTGGATGCGGCAGTGGTGCGTTTGCCGTTTCCGGGGCAGGAGCGGCTGAACGTACGGGAGTTGTTCGTCGAGGAGCGTGGGGTGCTGCTGCCGGCTCGACATCCGCTGGCGAACAGCGGGACGGTGGAGTTCCGGGAGCTGTGGGACGAGCCCTTCGTCGCGGCCGGAGCCGAGACCGGAGCCTGGAGGGAGCACTGGCTGGCGACGGAGGAGCGGGAAGGGCACCCGGTCCAGATCGGCGCCGTCACCAGCCGGCCCGACGAGTGGCTCGGAGCGGTGGCTGCCGGCTGCGTAGCACTGGCCCCGGCGTCGGCGGCCCGTTTCCATTCCCACCCGGACGTGGTGTTCCGTCCGGTCCGCGGGGTCCCACCGAGCCGGGTAGGGCTGGCCCGGCCAACGGGCCGGACACGCAAGGTGGCGCTGGACGAGCTGCTGGAGGCCATCGTGCGGCGGTTGAGCCGGAGCTGACGACGGGGCCGAAGGACCGTCGGCGCGCCGTCCTGCCGGACCGGCGCCACTCCCGTCGGCAGCCGCCTTCGCTGCGACAGGGCAGGCTGCCGTGCCTCGTCGTACCCAGGGGTGATGTACTAGAGTTATCTCGACATCGAGATATCTGCCGAGGCGCACCAGAAGCCGCCACTCGGTAAGGGTTACCTAACTAAGCCTTACCTTAGCGGATCGACGAGGAGTCGTGGCGGCAGGATGTGACGGAACGCGCACAAAAATGAAGGAGACTGTCGTGTCGGCGAACAGCTTCGACGCCCGCAGCACGCTGCGCGTGGGCGACGAGTCGTACGAGATCTTCAAGCTGGACAAGGTCGAGGGCTCCGCACGCCTTCCCTACAGCCTGAAGGTGCTGCTGGAGAACCTGCTCCGTACCGAGGACGGCGCGAACATCACCGCCGACCACATCCGCGCGCTCGGCAACTGGGACTCCCAGGCCCAGCCGTCGCAGGAGATCCAGTTCACCCCGGCCCGCGTGATCATGCAGGACTTCACCGGCGTCCCGTGCGTCGTGGACCTGGCGACCATGCGTGAGGCCGTGAAGGAGCTCGGCGGCGACCCGGCGAAGATCAACCCGCTGGCCCCGGCCGAGCTGGTCATCGACCACTCCGTCATCGCCGACAAGTTCGGCACCGCCGACGCGTTCGGCCAGAACGTCGAGCTGGAGTACGGCCGCAACAAGGAGCGCTACCAGTTCCTGCGCTGGGGCCAGACCGCCTTCGACGAGTTCAAGGTCGTCCCCCCGGGCACCGGCATCGTCCACCAGGTGAACATCGAGAAGCTGGCCCGGACCGTCATGGTCCGCAACGGCCAGGCCTACCCCGACACCCTCGTCGGCACCGACTCGCACACCACCATGGTCAACGGCCTCGGTGTGCTCGGCTGGGGCGTCGGCGGCATCGAGGCCGAGGCCGCGATGCTGGGCCAGCCGGTCTCCATGCTCATCCCGCGCGTCGTCGGCTTCAAGCTGACCGGTGAGCTGCCCGCCGGCACCACCGCCACCGACCTGGTGCTGACCATCACCGAGATGCTGCGCAAGCACGGTGTCGTCGGCAAGTTCGTCGAGTTCTACGGTGAGGGCGTCGCCGCCACCTCCCTCGCGAACCGCGCCACCATCGGCAACATGTCGCCCGAGTTCGGCTCCACCGCCGCGATCTTCCCGATCGACGACGAGACGCTGAAGTACCTGCGCCTGACCGGCCGTGACGAGCAGCAGGTCGCGCTCGTCGAGGCGTACGCCAAGGAGCAGGGCCTCTGGCTGGACCCGGCCGCCGAGCCGGACTTCTCGGAGAAGCTGGAGCTCGACCTCTCCACGGTCGTCCCCTCCATCGCCGGTCCGAAGCGTCCGCAGGACCGCATCGTCCTCGCCAACGCCGCCGAGCAGTTCAAGACCGACGTCCGCAACTACGTGGACAGCGTCGACGAGGCGGGCAAGGAGTCCTTCCCGGCCTCCGACGCCCCGGCCACCACCAACGGCGTCCCGTCGAACCCGGTCCTCGTGACCGCCCCCGACGGCTCGACGTACGAGCTGGACCACGGCGCCGTCACCGTCGCCGCGATCACCTCCTGCACCAACACCTCGAACCCGTACGTGATGGTCGCCGCCGCGCTCGTCGCGAAGAAGGCCGTCGAGAAGGGTCTGACGCGGAAGCCGTGGGTCAAGACCACCCTCGCGCCCGGCTCGAAGGTCGTCACCGACTACTTCGACAAGGCGGGGCTCACCCCCTACCTCGACAAGGTCGGCTTCAACCTCGTCGGCTACGGCTGCACCACCTGCATCGGCAACTCGGGCCCGCTGCCCGACGAGGTCTCGAAGGCCGTCAACGACCACGACCTGGCCGTGACGTCCGTCCTCTCCGGCAACCGGAACTTCGAGGGCCGCATCAACCCCGACGTCAAGATGAACTACCTGGCGTCCCCGCCGCTCGTCGTCGCCTACGCCCTCGCCGGCTCGATGAAGATCGACATCACGACCGAGGCGCTCGGTGTCGACCAGGACGGCAACCCGGTCTACCTCAAGGACGTCTGGCCCTCCGAGGCCGAGGTGAACGACGTCGTCGCCAACTCCATCGGCGAGGACATGTTCAACAAGTCCTACCAGGACGTCTTCGCGGGCGACGCCCAGTGGCAGTCGCTCTCGATCCCGACCGGCAACACCTTCGAGTGGGACACCGAGTCGACGTACGTCCGCAAGCCCCCGTACTTCGAGGGCATGACGATGGAGACCACCCCGGTCTCCGACATCACGGGCGCCCGCGTCCTCGCCAAGCTGGGCGACTCGGTCACCACCGACCACATCTCCCCGGCCGGTGCGATCAAGGCCGACACCCCGGCCGGCAAGTACCTGACGGAGCACGGCGTGCAGCGCCGCGACTTCAACTCGTACGGCTCGCGCCGCGGCAACCACGAGGTCATGATTCGCGGCACGTTCGCGAACATCCGCCTGCGCAACCAGATCGCGCCGGGCACCGAGGGCGGCTTCACGCGTGACTTCACGCAGGAGGACGCGCCGGTCTCGTTCATCTACGACGCCTCGCGCAACTACATCGAGCAGGGCATCCCGCTGGTCGTCCTCGCGGGCAAGGAGTACGGCTCCGGCTCGTCCCGCGACTGGGCCGCCAAGGGCACCGCGCTCCTCGGCGTCAAGGCCGTCATCGCCGAGTCGTACGAGCGCATCCACCGCTCGAACCTCATCGGCATGGGCGTCCTGCCGCTCCAGTACCCGGAGGGCCAGACCGCCTCGTCCCTCGGCCTGACCGGCGAGGAGACCTTCTCCTTCACCGGCGTGACCGAGCTGAACAACGGCTCCACGCCGCGCACGGTCAAGGTCACCACCGACACGGGTGTCGAGTTCGACGCGGTCGTCCGCATCGACACGCCCGGTGAGGCGGACTACTACCGCAACGGCGGCATCATGCAGTACGTGCTGCGCAGCCTGATCCGCAAGTAGGCTTACGCGTAGCAACAGTTGAGGGCCGCACCCCGTTCGTCCAGGGGTGCGGCCCTCGTGTGTTGTCCGCGGGCCGTGGGGGCTGGTCGCGCAGTTCCCCGCGCCCCTGAAAGCGCCCCTCGCGGGGCGCTCCCTAGGGCTGCGGCCAGCCGCCGTACGGGACCGTGATCAGTTCCATCGCGTGGGACGACGGGTCCAGGAAGTAGACGCCCTTGCCGCCGTCGTTGCGGTTGATCTCGTCCGGCTGCTTCTGGTGCGGGTCGGCCCAGTGCCGGATGCCGCGCGCGCGGATCTTGTCGTACGCCGCGTCGAACTCCGCCTCCGAGGCGAGGAAGGCGTAGTGCTGCGGGGTGATGTGCTCGGCGGGAATCGTGGCGAAGTCCAGCGTGACTTCGTTGCTCAGGGCCACCGCGATGAACGGGCACCGCGTCCTGATCGGGCCTGGACTTGTCCGCGTGGGCTCTCTACGCTCATCCGCACCACGGTGTGAGAGCGCTCTCTTCTCGCTCCGCATCTTCACGGCTCCTCGCAATTCCGGTCCACCACACCCCTGTTGGAACGACGAGAGGTCCCCCTGTGAGACGCAAGACCAGTGCACGTCTCGGCCTGTCCGCGTTATTGCTCGCGACCGCCTGTGTCGGCACCGCGCTCGTCCCCGCCGCTGCCGCCGACCCGGGCACCACCTCCTCCGGCTCCGCGAAGGCGCCCGCCTCCGACGGTCTGCTCCGGGCCATGGAGCGCGACCTCGGCCTTTCACCCGCCGCCGCGCGTGAGCGGCTCGCCGATGAGCGGCGGGCCGTCAAGACCGAGAGTGCGGCGCGGAAGGCGGCCGGTGCGGCGTACGGCGGGGCGTGGTTCGATGCCGGGCGCGGGCGGCTCACTGTCGCCCTGACCGAGCGGAAAGCCGCCGCCGACGTGCGTGAGGCGGGCGCCGACGTCCGGTTCGTCGCGCACAGCGCCGCCCGCCTCGACGCGGCGAAGAAGCGCGTCGACAAGCTCAAGGCGCCCAAGAATGTAGCCAGTTGGCGGGTCGACCCGCGGGCCAACCGCGTCGTCGTCGACGTCGTCGAAGGGCACCGTGCCGACAACGATGTCAGCACCTTCCTCCGGCGCGCCCGCGCCACGGCGCCCGTACGCGTGGACACCGTCCCCGAGGCGCCGAGCACCTTCGCCGCCGGGACCGTGGGCGGCGACCCGTACTACACCGGCAACGTCCGCTGCTCCATCGGCTTCTCCGTGCACGGCGGCTTCGTCACGGCCGGGCACTGCGGCGGCGTGGGCGCGGGTGTGCGCGGCTGGGACGGGTCCGCCATCGGCTCGTTCCAGGGCTCCTCGTTCCCGGACAACGACTACGCGTGGGTGTCGGTGGGCAACGGCTGGTGGACCGTGCCGGTCGTGCTCGGCTGGGGCACCATCCCGGACCGGCTCGTGCGCGGTTCGGCGGAGGCGCCGGTCGGCTCGTCGATCTGCCGTTCCGGCTCCACCACGAAGTGGCACTGCGGCACTCTTCTCGCCAAGAACGAGACGGTCAACTACTCGGGCGGCGCCGTCGTCCGCCAGCTGACCAAGACCAGCGTGTGCGCCGAGGGCGGCGACTCGGGCGGCTCGTTCATCAGCGGCGACCAGGCGCAGGGCGTGACGTCCGGCGGCTGGGGCAACTGCAGCAGCGGCGGCGAGACGTGGTTCCAGCCGGTGAACGAGATTCTCCAGCGGTACGGGCTGCGGCTGCACACCGCGTGACCCGAGGTGCGCCCGGCGCGTTCGACCGCCGGGCGCACCCCGCTCGTCACCGCGCCGGGCGGATCGCCAGCCGGTGCCGGAACTCGTCGCGCGGGTCGTACTTCGCCTTCACCCGTTGCAGGCGCGGGTAGTTGTCCTTGTAGTAGAGCGTGTACCAGGGCACGCCCGAGGTGTTCTGCTCCGGGTCGGCGAGGTCGGCGTCGGGGTAGTTGATGAACGCGCCGTCGCTGACGGCGCCCGGCACCGGGACGCCGCCGCTGTCGGCGTACACCCCGCGGTACAGCGAGCGCACCCACTCGGTCTCGCGGGTGCCGTCCTGCGTCTCCGCGTCCCAGCCCGCCATGTAGACGGCCTTCAGGATCGAGTCGCGCTGGGCGACGGCGGTGGCGTCGGGGGCGACCTTGCGGGCGGCGCCGCCGTACGCGACGAGCCACAGCGTGCCGCTGATGCGCCCGGCCGGGTCGTCGGACGGCCGCAGGTGTTCGTGCAGGACGTCGATCTGCCGGTCCGTGAAGGTCTTCCGCAGGTACGCGCTCTTGACCTTGAACGGCGAGGATCTGGTGTCCGTGATGGAGGTCAGCGCGTTCAGCCACGACAGCGGGGGCCTGCGGATCGCGGGCTCGGCGCCCACCCCGCGTCCGACGGCGGCGATGTAGTCGTCCACGAGCCGCCGCGCGCCCGGCACCGCCGCGTCGATGACACCGGCCAGGACGGCGCCGGAGCCCGCCGCCTGGGTGGTGTTGACCATCAGCACGCTGAACAGGTTCGCGTACGGCGAGTCGGGGTCGCTGTTGCGCTCGTGCCACTCGCCGTGGTTGCGCAGCAGGGCCTTGAAGCCCCGCGCGTCGAGGTCCTTCCAGGTCCAGCCCGCCCGGAAGGCGAGGAAGGAGCCGGGGGCCTTGGGCAGCAGCTTCGTCGGGTCGTCGCCCCGGGCGCCGGGGGTGCGGAACCAGTAGCGCGTCACGATGCCGAAGTTGCCGCCACCACCGCCGGTGTGCGCCCACCACAGGTCGTGGTGCGGGTCGTCCGGGTCGCGCTTCGCGACGACCGCGCGGGCGGTGCCGTCCGCGTCCACGACGACGACTTCGAGGGCGTGCAGGTGGTCCACGGAGACGCCGTCGCGCCGCGACATCACGCCGTACCCGCCGCCGACCACGTGCCCGCCGATGCCGACCTCGGCGGTCGCGCCCGCCGGAATGGTCACCCCCCACCCCAGGAACAACTCCCGGTACACCTCGGCCAGTTGGGCGCCCGGCTGCACGCAGAACGCCCGCTGCTTCGCGTCGTACGAGATCTCGCGCATCGGCGACATGTCGATGACGGCCTTGATGTCCGGGTGGTCGACGAAGTCCTCGAAGCAGTGGCCGCCGCTGCGTACGGCGATGCGTCTGCCCTCGCGCACGGCGCGCTGGACGGCGTCGACGACCTCGGCGGTGGAGTGCACCACGCGGTAGTAGTCGGGCTTGCCGATGAACCGCCCGTTGCAGCCGCGCTGGGTGAGGGAGAGGTAGCGGGGGTCGTCGGGGCGGATGGGGTCGGTGGGAGCGCCGGCCGTGCCGACTGCCGCGACGGGCGCTCCGGTCGCGCCGGCTGCGGCGGTCGCGGTGCCTGCGGGCGCGAGGACCGGCGCCGCAAGCGCCGCCGCGCCACCCGCCGCCGTGGCCGCGAGCACGCGCCTGCGGCTCGGGGCGGGTGATGAATCGGATCGTGGCTCTGTCATGGGTCGTCCCCCGAACGGTGAGGTGTGGTTGACCCACCACCATCACGACGCGTGTGACCCCACACATCCACCGTGCGGCCAAGCGACGCGTGCTCCGCAGGGTGCAGACGCACCCCTTAGGGGTGGGCCCGCAGACGGAGCGCTTTCCGGCCAGCGGGGAGATTCATGCGCGCGAGTTCGGCCGGGTCGACCACGGCGGTGATCTCCGTGATGCGGCCGTCGGCGACGGTGAAGGCGAGGAGGGAGAGCGGGGTGCCGTCCTCGCTCCAGGAGATGACGCCGGGGTGACCGTCGACGTGCACCGGATGCGCCCGGACCACGCTGCGCGCCACCCGCGCACGCGTGGCGACCTCGGTCGCTCCGAGCGTGACGAACCGGCCCTCCGGCGTGTGAACGGTGAACTTCACCTCGGGGTGGAGAATCTCCAGCAGCCGCTCGAACCGGCCCTCACCGGCCGCAGCCAGGAAGGCCTGGACCACCTCGCGCTGTTGCCGCCCGGCGCTCTCCTGCTGCCGGGCAGCCCGCACTTTCCTGCGGGCGCGGCTGGTGAGCATCTTGGTCGCGTCGGCGGACTTGCCGAGAATCGTGCCTATCTCCCCGTGCGGTACGGCGAACACGTCGTGCAGCACGAACGCGAGCCGTTCGTCCGGGCGCAGCGAGTCGAGGACCGTGAGCAGCGCGAGGCCGACGGAGTCCCCGAGCGCCACGAACTCCTCCGGAGCGGGCGCGTCGTCGAGCGTCACGGTGCATTCGGGCAGCCGGTCGTCGAGAGAGACCTCCGGGCGGGTCCGCCCCGACCGCAGTACGTCGAGGCTGATCCGGCCGACCACCGTCGTCAGCCATCCGCCGAGATTGTCGATGGTGCCGGCGTCCTGGCGGGAGAGCCGCAGCCACGCTTCCTGGACGACGTCCTCCGCGTCGGCGTGCGAGCCGAGCACGCGGTGCGCGACGGCTCGGAGCCGGTCGCGCTGCGACTCGAAGGCCTCGGCGATCGAGTCCGTGGGCCGGGTGCCGGTCATGTTGTTACCTCTCTCGAAGCCGCTCCGTCATAGGGGTGACGGGCACGAGCCCCGGAACGTAACGCGATGACGAGGAGCACACTCACATGGAAAACCGTCTCAAGAACAAGAACACGCACAACCCCGACCTGTGGACCGCCATCCAGCACCTCCACAAGGCGATCGGCGCCGGAGGCGTCGACCCGAAGCTGCTCACCCTGGTCCACCTGCGCGCCAGCCAGATCAACGGCTGCTCGGCATGCGTCTACGCCAGTGTCACCGGCGGCAAGAAGGCCGGCGAGACCGACGAGCGGCTGCACAACGTGGCGGCCTGGCGCGAGGCGCCGTTCTACACCGACGCCGAGCGTGCGGCGCTGGCACTGACCGAGGGCGCCACCCGCCTCCAGGACGGCGCGGAGGGTGTCACCGACGCGGTCTGGGACGAGGTCAACGTCCACTTCACCGAGGAGCAGATCGGCGCGATCAACCTGGAGATCGCGCTGACCAACTTCTTCAACCGGCTCAACCGCACGGTCAAGGAACCGGCCGGTCAGACCTGGGGCTGAGCCCCGGCGCGGGTCTGCAGGGGCAGGAAGGCGGTCCAGGTCTCGGGCGAGACGGTGAAGTGCGGGCCGTCCGGGTTCTTGGAGTCACGGACGTGTACGGCGGTGGGGTGGGCGGCGATTTCGAGGCAGGCGCCGCCTTCGCTGCCGCTGTAACTGGACTTGCGCCAGGCGTAGGCGACTTCAAGGCACTCGCCGCCCTCGCTGCCGCTGTAGGTCGACTTGAACCACATAAGCGCGGTGCCGCTCATTGCTCTCCTAGCAGACGGTCCAGCAGGTCCCTGGTGTCCTCGGGATTTAGGGCCTGCGTCCGCAGCATCGCACATTTCTGCGTCAGGATCGCCACCTCGTCCGGATCGGCGATCAGTTGGCTTCCGCGCTGGGTTTCGGTGTACGCGAGCCGCTGATGCTCGGGTGTCTCCAAGAGCACGAATGGGCCGTCGAGAGCGGCGTGAGTGGTGCGACCGAATGGCAGGATCTGTAGGGCGAGGCCCGGCAGTACGGCGTACTCTCGCAGGCGGTCCAACTGCTCGAAGTAGACCTCGTCGCCCCCGAGGCGGTCGTGCAGCACTGCTTCCCAGATCACGAAGCTCGTGGTCGGTGGCACTCTGCGGTGGAGGATCTCCTGGCGTTCTACCCGCATCGCGACGAACTGCTCAAGTTCGTCCTGGTCGAGAACAGGAACACGGCTACGGAAGACCGCGCGCGCATACGCATCCGTCTGGAGCAGCCCCGGAAGCACCAGGCCCTCGTACCACGAGATGGCAATCGCCTCCCGCTCACAGTCCAGGTACTCCTCCGCCCACCTCGGAACCAGGTCCACCTCCGGCATGTGCTCGACCGCCGTCTGCAACGTCCGGTTCGTGCCGAGGAAATCGTCCAGCTGGATCGCCAGGTCCATCTTCAGGGGGCGCCGCCCCTGCTCGATGGACGCGATCAGCTCCTCGCTGATGAGCAACTGCTGGGCCAGCGCCCGCTGTGTGTACCCGGCCGCCTCCCGGTGGACGGCGAGCAGCGCGCCCACCATCTTCATCGCCGACGCGTTCCTGCGTGACCGTCGCTTTGGGCTGCTCATACGGTTCAACTCCCCACCAGAAGCCGTGCCTTCACACAGTGAACCCGTACATAACAGCTGTACGGGTTCACGCAGTGCTCCATCATGGCCACGGAGCGTGACACTCGTCACGTGAACCGAGAAAGTTTCTACCGGCGCGAACGCCAGTCCATCCCGGCGGCCCGCGCCTTCGCCGCCGCCGCCCTCGTCGACTGGGGGATCGACGGCGAGCGCGCGGACGATGTGACGCTCTGCGTCAGCGAGCTGGCGACCAACGCCCTGCTGCACGGCGTCCCGCCGGGGCGGGGATTCCGGCTGCACCTGAACCACGCCGACGGCGTGCTCCGCGTCGAGGTGCACGACAGCGGAGGCGGCTGGCCCCGATGCGGCGGCATCGAGGACGACGACGATGCCGACGAATCGGGGCGGGGCCTGCTGCTCGTCGCCGCGCTCACGGACAAGTGGGGCGTGACGGAGCGCGACCCGGGAAAGATCGTCTGGTTCGAGATCAATACCGGCGTCAGTTCCCGAGCATTTCCTCCAGCGCGTGCCCGTACTCGCGGTAGCGCGTTCGCGCCTCTGGGCGAGCAGGTGAGTCGGGCAGCAGGAGATCAGCCAGGAAAGCGACCCGCCACATCCTGAACACCTCCCGCCGGGCGGCCGGGTCGCCGTCCGACGCCCCCACGACCAGCCCGGTCGCGATCCGCAACACCTCGGCGATCAATTCCGCGCCCCGCGCGACCTCGGGGCCGCGCGCGATCGCTGCGTCGACCAGCGCCTGGAGAAGCCGGGTCAGCTGCAGATCAGCACCCAGGCGGCTCATCCGCCGCACCGCGACGGGATCTTCGAGCCGGGACGACACCTCTTCGTAGCCGGAGGACCACAGCAGCAGGGACGGCGCCGCCACGGCGTGGTCCCTCGCGTAACCCAGTTCATCGAAGATCGCCATGACCGGCTCCGTGAAGTCACCGATGTCCCGGATCGTCTCCAGGAGACGCGTCACGTCGTCCCGACGCTCCGACACGAACTCGCCCACGGAGACGTCCGCGAGCGACCAGGTCCCGGTCGCGGCGACCGCGCCGATCTCGATGATCCCACCAAGTGGTCCGAAGACGGCACGGCCCAGAACGCTCTCCGACATGCTCATCCTCAACTGCTTTGCTCCACTCAGAAATTGCCCATGAAGTGCTGCATGATCGCCTCACCCTGCGGCAGCACGCGTGGCCCGCCGTTGTTGAGGACGTCCACACCCTCGGGGGTGTTCACAAAATACTCCGGAAGGTTACCGGCGGGCCCACTGTGGTTGCGCAGCACACTGTCGGCGAACTCCCGCGGGACCTCGACCCGCACGACATGGCCGGACGGACCCGCGTATTGCGTGGCGGCCCTGTTGAAGTCGTCGGTCAGATAGACACCCGCGTCCGGCGTGTAATCGCGCTGGTCCTGGATGGACCGGGGCAGAGAGAACTGATCCCCGTGCCAGTTCTGTGAGCCGTGGTAAAGGACGACCGTCTCGCACCCCGAGAGACCGAACGGGTCGATCTGCCGGAATGGATTGGTGACGTATCCGTAAGGGTCGGGTGCCGGTGCCAGCCCGAGGGGGTCGAGCGTGCTGTAGCGGGCGGTTTCCGGGTCGTAGTAACGCTGATAGTTGTAGTGGAGCCCCGATTCCGGGTCGAAGTACTGGCCGGGGAAGCGCAGCGGGGTGTACGCGCTGCTGCGGGCAGGCCAAGTGGTGACGCCCCAGACGGTTCTGCGGGCCTGCCACGCGGTCGTCCCTTGTGCGTCGACCAGTTCCGTAGGCGTCCCGACCAGGTCGGTGACGATGGCGAAGAAGCGGGAGTCGATCTCCGCCCGGTCGGCCTGGCCGATGAGCCGCTCCGTCTGGGCGATCGGGCGCAGCCCGTCGTAGTCCCAGGTCAAAGCGATGTGGTGCGACACACCCTGGACCGTGGTGAGCTGCTCGGCGACGAGCGGGCCGTCCCAGGTGAAGTCGGTCTGTTCCACCACGTCCGTACCGCCGTCGGCCAGGCGCACTTTCGCGGTGCGGCGGCCCAGCGGGTCGTACACGTAGCGCCAGACCGTTCCGTCGGGTGTGGTCAACGAGGTCAGCCGGTCCTCGGCGTCCCAGGAGTAGCGCCAGATGTCGGGTTTCCGCGACAGCCGGGTCTTGCGGCGGAGCACCACACGGCCGGCTTCGTCGTACTCATAGCGCACCGCCCCCGCACCGGTGAGGCGGTTTCCTGCATGGGCGCGGGTGCCTCGCACCTCCCGGCCGGGGTGGTGGTCGGGCCAGTCGGCCACCGACTGGCGTCCTGCCCCGTCGTACGCGTACGTCTCCGTCCAGTCCTGCGCCCGGACTCCGGTGACGCGGCCGGCCGCGTCGAGCCCCAAGGTGACCTCACCGAGGTACGGGTCGGTGACACCGACGAGGTGACGGTCCGGGCGGTAGTCGTAGGCGCGGCGCAGGACGGGACGGTCCGGGGCCACCACCGTCTGTTCGAGCGGCCGGCCGAGTGCGTCCCACGTCTGGGTGATCGCCAGCGAGTCGTCCATGACACGTCCGGTCTCGCGGCCGCATGCGTCGTGCGAGAACGACACAGCATGACCCGACGAGTCCAGCGCGCACGGCCGGCCCACCGCGTCATAGCTGTGGTGGGCCAGGGCGCCCGTGGGCGTGGTGCGCCGCACGCGGCGCCCCATGGCGTCGTAGGCGAAGGAAAGCGGACGGCCATTGACGCGCTCGGTCAGTACCCGGCCGTTCCTGTCGTGCTCCCAGGTCACCTCGCAGTCAGGCCCCGCGGCCCGCACCAGGCGGCCCGCCGGGTCGTAGGCGAAGGTGCTGACCTGCCCGTCCGCGTTCTTGGCTCGCGGCCGGCCCAGCGTGTCGTAGGAGAGAACGACGCGCTGTCCGGCCGGGTTCATCCGCTCGGCCAGACGACCCGCGGCATCCCGCGTGTAGCGGGTCAGCCGGTCGTCGAAGTCGCTCTCGGCCACCAGATGCCCGGCCGCGTCATAGGTGTAGTCCCAGGTGAGGCCCAGGGGATTGGTGACCTGGACGAGCCGCAGGGAGGCGTCGTGGCGGAATTCGTGACGCACTCCGTCCGGACCGGTGCGCGCGCGGACCAGGTCGAAGTGCGTGTATTCGTACGTGGTGGTCGCGCCGCCGGCGTTCGTGTGGCGGACACAGTTGCCCTCCCCGTCGTACTCCCACGACTCCTGAGAGCCGTCGTGGCCCATCACGCGGGCTATGCGGCCCTCGACGGTCCACCACATACGGGTCGTCGCGCCCATCGCGTCGGTGGTCCGGATGAGGCGGCCGAACGCGTCGTATGCGCGGTGGACGCGTTCCCCGAGCGCGCTGGTGATCTCGATGTGCAGCCCGGCGGCGTTGCACCGGACGGTGGTGGTGGCGCCGAGGGGATCGGTGACCGAGGCGGGGCTGCCCATCCCGTCGTAGGTGAACCGCGTGATCGCACCGTCGGGGCCGACGAGTTCGAGACGGTTGCCCCGCTCGTCGTAGACGTGTTCCCAGCACGCGCCGTCCGGCGTCACCACCCGCACGGGCAGGCAGAGGTCGTTGTACTCGGCGTGCGCCTCGGTGCCGTCGGCACGGGTGACCGTGAGGGGCTGCCCGTAGGCGTTGTTGGTGAAGGACGTGGTGTTCCCGAGCGGGTCGGTCCGGGACAACAGGTGGTGGTGCTCGTCGTACGTACTCCGTGTGACCGCGCCGTTCCCGTCGACCTCTCCGACGACCTGGCTGAGGTCGTTGATCAGGAAGCGGTCGGTGTGACCTTCGGCGGAGGTGACGGTGGTGACGCGGAGACCGGGCCAGGCGGGATCGGCGCCGTCGTAGTGGAATGTATGGGCGAGGTGCCCCGCCTGGCCGCCCTGGGCCACGCAGCGGTCCCGGTGGTCGTAGGTGTAGTCGTAGCGGCTGTGATTGGTGTCGGTCCACGAGGTGATGCGCAACCGCTCGTCGTAGCTGAACCTCTGCGGCTTGCCGGACGAGTTGACGACTTCGGTGAGGTTGCCTTCGGTGTATCCGTACCTCTTGACGACGGTGTCCGTGCCGTCCGCGCCGCCACCCGCGAGGACGAGCTCCGTGAGACGTCCGTCCTCCACCGACAACTTGAGGTGGTAGCCCCCGGAATGGCGCAGGGCCATCGGAGTGCCGTGTCCGTCGTAGTCGAAGTCGATGGTGTTGCCGTTGCGGTCGCCGACGCGCTCGATGCGCGAGACACCGCCTTCGGGGACGGAGAAGTGGTAGTGGAGTCCGACGAGGGGGTCCTCGATCCGGAAACCCCCGCCCTGCAGCCGCGTCAACGGACGGCGGGGACCGGACTCGGGCAGCACGGACTGATGGGGCGGGCAGGGGTGGGGATAGGCGAGGAGCATGCCGTCTTCTGTAAGGAAGACGATGCCCTCGTCGTCGACTTCGAGATGTTGGTCGATGGTGGAGGACCAGGACGGGCCGAACCAACGGCCGCTGCGGTAGTCGGAGGCGGCGCGGCGGGTGAACGCGAAGGGGAGGGTGCCGGGGAGGTCGATGTCGGTCTGCGTCAGGAACATCTGCCCGGTGGCCGCGTCCACGGGGTCACCGCACCCCTTGACCTTGCTCTTGACCCGGTTGTAGGCGCCCTTGGCGCCGTTGGTGATCGTGTCACGGCCGGACTTGGCGAGTCCGCGGACGCTGTCGGCCATGCCCTTGAGGCCCGCCCCTTTGAGCCCCTTCAAGCCCTTGCCGAGTTTGGCGGCGGTGGTCAGGCCCTTCATGCCGGGTACGCAGTCCAGGGCGGCGAAGGCGACGTCCATCAGGCCGGCTTGGCCTTTTCGGTATTTGTTGAGGGTGTCCGCGAGGACGATGGCTCCGGCGACGATGACGATGGCGGCGAGGATGGGGCCGCCGATGATGATCGCGATGACGCCGACGACGGCGACGACGACCTTGCAGACCGCGACGATGGCGTCCCAGTTGTCGGTGACCCAGTCGCCGATCTCTTCCCACCACTTGCGGTTGCGTATGCCCGCGTCGGAGGCTTCGTCGATCTTGCGTTTGGCGGTTCCGGCGGCCTCCTCGCGCATCCTGCGGGCGTCGGCGGCCATCTTCTTGGCCGCTTCCAGCGCACTCGTGGCGGCATCGACATCGCCCTGGGCGGACTTCTGGGCCTTTTCGGCGGAGGCGGCGTTGCGGGTGGCGGCCTTGACCTTGTCCGGGTCGGGCGGGGGCACGTCCTTGCCTCCACCGGAGGCTTTGTCGTCCTTGTACTTGTCGGCTTCCTTGCCGGCCTTTTCCATCCAGGAGTCGGCTGAGGTGAGGCGGGACTTGGCGGAGGACAGGTCGGCTTGTGCCTCGCGGCCCTTGACGAGGGCCTTGTCGGCCAGGGCCTGGGCGCGTTCCAGTTCGGGCCAGTAGGCGGCGAGGGCGTCGCCGGCCATGCCGTAGGACTTCTTGAGCTTTTTCAGCTTGTCGGGGGCCTTCTCGAACTTCTCGGTGAAGGCATCGGCGGTCTTGCCCGCCCACTGGAGGATGGCGTCCTCGCCCGCCATTCCCTTGATGTCGCGAAGCACCTTGCCGACGTCGTCGGAGAAGTCGTGCAGGTCCTTGGCGAGTTTGCGCACCCGGTCCGGGTCACCCGGCGTCGGATCCTTGTCCAAGTCCAGGACATGCCAATCTCGCGGCCGATTGCCCGCCATACCGCAACCCCCGTCACTCCCGGCCCCGGTCCGGCCGGGGTCTTCGCCCGCACCGGCCAACGACTCCTCGCCCACTGAAGACGCAGGACTCATTTCGTCTAGTGCGGCTGCTTCTTGCTGATCATGTGGGCCACGCCGAAGGCGCCACCCGCGGCCACGGCGAGGCCCGCGAGGGCGACCCCGCTCTCCAGGCGCTCCCACCAGAACTTGTGCGGGGCCATGGGCTCGTGGTCCAGCACCGCTTCGAGCAGGTCGGTGCCGCCGGCGTCGAGGATGGTGAACACGTAACCGTTGGCGACGCCGAAGTACGCGCCCAGCGCGGCGAGGATCGCGGCCCAGACGTGCGGTCCGGCCCCGCGGCCGCCGGTGCGGCCCACCACGGCTCCGACGGTCACCGCGAGCACGGCGGCGACGGCCAGATAGCTGGCCTGGAGGCCGCCCTGTGACAGATCCTCGTTGGAGGCGAGCAGGATGCCCGCGTAGACGAGCCCGAGGCCTCCCGCGACGAGCAGGCCGAGGAAGAAGGCCTTGCCGGGCTTCGCGCCGCCGCCGGGAGGCGGGAAACCGGGAGCGAAGGGGTAGGGGTTGCCGGGCTGCATCGGCTGCATGGGCTGCATCGGCTGCTGCTGGTACGGGGCAGCCGGGTAGCCGTACCCCGGCTGCGGCTGCACGGGCTGCTGCCCGTACGGGTTGTGCTGCGGCGGCTGTGGCTGCCAGGGCTGGTTCATGTTCCGGTTCCCCCGATGGTGAATGCGATCCCCGCGCAGGTGTGCGCGAGCGGCGCCCAAAGTACCAACATGGCTCGATCCGGTAGCCTGCCCCGGGCTCTTCGCCCTTCAAGCAACCGTTCGCATCATCAGACAATCTGCGCATTCTGTTTTCGGGGGATCATCACATGCGTGTCCGTCGCGCCGTCGGCGCCGCCACTCTCGCTCTCGCCGCCATAGCCCTGCTCACCGGCTGCACCGACAATCCGAACGACAAGGCCTTCGGTGGCCTCGGCGGCGACATGCCCTCGGCGCCCTCCATGCCGAGCATGCCGACTCCGTCGCTCACGCTGAGCCCGCCGAGCGGAATGCCGAGCGACCCCGGCACCTCCTCCGGCGGCAGCTACGGCGGCGGCTACGGCGGCAGCAGCTCCACTCCCACCGCGATGCCCTCGTACAACGCGGACGCGCTCAGCGAGGTGATCGGCGAGAACTGCCGGTACGAGCGCTCCGCCGGGCGGATCAGCTACGACGTCGACATCCAGAACGCGTCGACCGACTTCGCCTACCGGTACAACTTCACGGTGGAGTTCAAGATCGGCGAGTCCGCCAACTCCGCCGTCGCGAGCAGGAGCATCGGCTCCCGGTTCGAGACGGTGACGGTCACCCCGGGCGGCGACCGCTCCGTCACGGTGCATGCCTCGCACAGCACCAACGACCGGCTCGTCTACTCCTGCCAGGTGACCTCCGCCACGAAGTCCCCGTCGTCGTAACACGGCAGCGCGGGGACGGGGTGAGCGCGCACGCGCCACACCCGTCCCCGCGCCGACGGCATCCCGCCGGATCAGTGGAGCAGCTCCACCTCCGCCAGGGTCGCGGAGCCGTCCGGCACCAGCCGGTAGTGGTCGTACGTCCCCGGACGGGTGACCGTGAAGACCCGGGTCTGCTGGTCCCACGCGAAGGACTCACCGGACCGCTTGTCCAGCCGCTTCCAGCTCTCGCCGTCCTTCGAACCCTCAAGGACCCAGCCGCGCGGCGCCTTCGCCCGGTCGGCGGACGACGTAAGCGTGTACTGGACCGCCTTCGTCCCCTTGGCCGCCGGCAGTTCGATCGCCGAGCCCGCGGCCGACGTGGCGTCCGTCGCCGACGTGTCGTCGAAGAGCGCGCCCTCGCCCTTGAGGGCGTCCTTCCGCGGTGACGGCACCTTGTCGTCCTGCGTGATCGACACGGGCTGGGCGTTCTTGCCGCTGCCCCACGCCGACGGCTTCGGGCCCATGTCGAACTCCAGGACCCCGCCGCGCGCGACGATCTCGTGGGGGAGCGCGGTCGACTTCCACGCCTTGCCGTTGACCTTGAGCCCCTGCACGTACACGTTCTCGGCGCTGTTCTTCGGCGCCTTGACGACGAGGTCGCGGCCGTTGTCCAGGTGCACGGTCATCTTCGTGAACTGCGGGGAGCCGATGGCGTATTCGCCGCTGCCCATGACCAGCGGATAGAAGCCGAGCGACGAGAAGAGGTACCAGGCCGACTGCTCGCCGTTGTCCTCGTCGCCGTGGTAGCCCTGCCCTATCTCGCTGCCGGTGTAGAGGCGGCGGAGGACCTCGCGGACCTTCTCCTGCGTCTTCCACGGCTGCCCGGCCGCGTCGTACATGTACGCCACGTGGTGGGCGACCTGGTTGGAGTGGCCGTACATCCCCATGCGTACGTCGCGTGCCTCGGTCATCTCATGGATGACGCCTCCGTAGGACCCCGCGAACTCGGCGGAGCCGGTCTCCGGAGTGGCGAAGTACGTGTCGAGCTTGGTGCCGAGGCCCTTGCGGCCGCCGTACAGGTTCGCCAGGCCGCGCGAGTCCTGCGGGGCGGTGAAGGCGTACCCCCAGGCGTTGGTCTCGGTGTAGTCGTGGCCCCACACGCGCGGGTCGAACTTCTCCGAAGGCACCCGCCAGACGCCCTTCGCGTCCTTGCCCTGGAAGAAGCCGGGCGGTGTGCCCGCGCCGGCCGCCTTGTCGTCGAAGAGGTTCACGTAGTCGCGGGCGCGGTTGAGGAAGTACTCCGACTCCTCCTTGTAGCGCTTCTCGCCCGTCTTCTTGTAGAGGGCGGCCCCCATGCGGGAGATGCCGTAGTCGTTGAGGTAGCCCTCCAGCGCCCACGACAGGCCCTCGTGGGTCTCGCTGGGCGTGTAGCCGAGGAACGGCGACGTCTTCATGCCCTTGCGGCCGACGCCCGCACTCGGCGGGACGACCGTCGCGTTCTTCAGCGCGGCCTCGTACGCGGCCTTCGCGTCGAACTTCACGCCCTTCACGTACGCGTCGGCGAACGCCACGTCCGACGACGTGCCCGTCATCAGGTCCGCGTAACCGGGCGAGGACCAGCGCGACGTCCAGCCGCCGTCCTTGTACTGCTGCACGAAGCCGTCGACCAGCTCACCCGCCTTCTTCGGAGTGAGCAGGGAGTAGGCGGGCCACGTCGTGCGGTACGTGTCCCAAAAGCCGTTGTTGACGTACGGCTTGCCCTCGACGATCTTCGCGCCCGTGTGGGTCGGGGTGTCGGGGCCGGTCTGCGGAGAGAAGGGAGAGGCGTACTTGTACGTGGACTTGCCGCCCGCCGACCGGACCTTCTCGAAGCCGGAGTTGGGGTAGAGGTACAGGCGGTACAGACTGGAGTACAGGCTCGTGCGCTGGCCCTCGCTCGCGCCCTCGACCTCCACCTTGCCGAGGATGTCGTCCCACTGCTTCTGGGCCCGGCCCTTGACGCGGCCGAAGGAGGTGCCGGACGGGATCTCCTGGGCGAGGTTGGCCTTCGCCTGGTCCAGGCTGATGAGGGAAGTGGCGAGCCGCAGGTTGACCGTGCGGTCCTTGCCGGGACGGAAGCGGAGATAGCCCGTGACGTCGCCGCCACCGCCGCCCTCCAGCTTGCCGCCCGCGGTGACGGGGGAGTCGAAGACGCCGTACACGAAGAGCCGCGTCGCGCCCGTGGACAGGCCGGACTTGACGTCGGAGAAGCCGGAGACGATCCCCTTCTCCTTGTCGAGGGTCAGCCCGCCCTTCTCCGAGACGTTGTCGAAGATGACGCTCGCGTCGTCACCGGGATAGGTGAACCGCATCATCGCCGCGTGGTCGGTCGGCGCCATCTCGGCCTTCAGGCCGTTCTCGAACGTCACGCCGTAGTGGTGCGGGCGCGCCGTCTCCTTCTCGTGCTTGAAGGGCAGCGCCCGCTTGGTGCGGGACGCGCTCGGCGTGTCCTTGTCGACGGACGGCATCAGCTGGAACGTCTGCCGGTCACCCATCCACGGGCTCGGCTCGTGGCTCGCGCTGAACGCCTGGATCGTCGGCAGGTTGTCGTCGTTGTTGCCGCGCGCGTAGTCGTAAAGCCAGCTCAGCGAGCCCGCGTTGGTCACCGGCGTCCAGAAGTTGAAGCCGTGCGGGACCGCGGTGGCCGGGAAGGTGTTGCCGCGTGAGAAGCCGCCGCTGGAGTTGGTGCCGCGCGTCGTGTCGGCGTAGTCCGAGGGGTGCGCCTTGGGCTTCGCCGGGGCCTTCTCCTTCAACGACACGTCGTCGAGCCAGCCGCGGAACTTCGCGGGACCCTTCGGGGCGTCGTACGCCAGCAGGATCCGGTCGACCGTCTTGCCGCCCGCGACCCGCCCGATGCGCGCCTCGACGTTGTTCCACTGGTTCACGTAGAGCGCCTTGGACGCGCCCTGGCCCCGCGGGGTCAGCGGGAAGCCGTGCTGGTCGACGGCGCTCAGGTCGCTGAGGTACGTGCCGTCGGTGAAGGCGAGGTCCACGGAGACGTTCGTCGCCTGGTAGTCGAGGTCGCCCTCGGCCATCGAGGGGAAGACGCGGTAGCCGAGCTCGGTGTTCCGGCGCACCTTGACGTTGACGTCGAAGACCTTGTTGTACGAGTAGCCGCGCCCGTCCACCTTGTGGGTGCCCGCGTACCGCAGCGCCTGCTTCCCCGTGAACCCGGCGCGGGACTTGGCGGTGGGGGAGCCGCTGGGTCCGCGGTCCACCAGGCTCAGCATGTCCTCGGGCGCGGGGGCCTCCGTGCCGCCGACCGACAGCTGGAGGTCGGCGAGCTGAAGGGCGTCCGCGGCGCCGTTGTTCGCGGTGACGTCGAGGCGGTAGTGCGCGTACGCCGTCCCGTTCTGGAAATCGTATTTCTTCGTCTTGTGCCGGCCGTCGAAGGTCTCGCCCTTGCGCTCGTCGAGGACCTTCCACTCCTTGCCGTCCGTCGAGCCCTTGAGCGTCCAGTCCTTCGGGTCGCGCGGGGCGTGGTCGTTGGCGGAGGTGAGCGCGTACGTCACCGCCTTGGCGGGGCGGTCCAGTTCGAACTCGACCCAGCCGTCCTTGGCGAAGGTCAGCCATTTGCTGGTCGCCTCGCCGTCGACGAGGTTCGCGGCGACCTCGCCGGAGCCGGTGTTCTCACCGCTCGCCCGGACCTCGGTGACGTGGTCGTTCACGCTGCCCGGGAGCCCGGAACTGAACTCGCCGTTCACGCCGGACGCCTTCTTCTTGCCGTCGGGGCCCGTCTCGACGGTGCTCAGCCAGTCCGGCAGGGCCTCGCCCGCCTCGAAGGACGAGGCGAACTCCCGCTCCGCACGGGGCGGCCGCTCGGGCTCGGCGACGGCGGCGCCCTGAGCGGCCACGACGACCGCGAGCGCGAGCACCGGCGCGCCGATGACGGCTGCCGGACGTTGGTGTCTGTAGCGGGATCTGCGTGCGGTGTTGCGTGCCGAGTACGGCATCCCCGAGCCCCTCCTTGCGAGTTGGACAACGTTGTCACGATCGCTGCGCAAGGTCTAGTAGGGCGGCAAGTGTCAAGTGGTGTCAAGGGTGCTGACGGGGCAGCGGATACCGACCCGTACGCTCGCCGTACGGCGTCGGCGTCAGGGGAGGGCCAGTGAAGATCGTGCTGCCGGGAGGGACCGGCCAGGTGGGCGGCGTGCTGCGGCGCGCGCTGACCGCCGCGGGACACGAGGTCGTGGTCCTGACCCGACGTCCGGTGCGGGACGGTGAGGTCCGGTGGGACGGCCGGACGCCCGGCCCCTGGACGGAGGCGGTCGACGGCAGCGACGTCGTGATCAACCTCGCGGGCCGCAGCGTCAGTTGCCGCTACACCGACGAGAACCTCCGCGCCATGATGGACTCGCGCGTGGACTCCGCACGCGTGGTCGGCGAGGCGATCGCCGGTGCCAGGAAGCCGCCCCGGGTCTGGCTCCAGATGAGCACGGCGACCATCTACGCCCACCGTTTCGACGCGCCCAACGACGAGGCCACCGGTGTGATCGGCGGGGCCGAGCCCGGCGTCCCCGACTACTGGGCGTACAGCGTCGAGATCGCCCGGAACTGGGAGCGGGAGCAGGAGCGGGCCGCGACGCCCCGGACGCGCAAGGTGGCCCTGCGCTCGGCCATGGTGATGAGCCCCGACCGCGGCGGTGTCTTCGACTATCTGCTGTGGCTGGCCCGGCTCGGCCTCGGCGGGCCGGTCGCGGGCGGCGCCCAGTACGTGTCCTGGATCCACGACCACGACTTCGTGCGTGCCGTGGAGTTCCTGATCGACCGGGACGACATCACGGGGGCGGTCAATCTCGCGGCCCCCGGCCCGCTGCCGCAGCGGGAGTTCATGCGCGTGCTGCGCGGTGCCTGGGGCATGCCGGTCGGGCTGCCCGCGACGCGCTGGATGGCCGGGCTCGGCGCCTTCGCGCTGCGCTCCGACACCGAACTCCTCCTGAAGAGCCGGAGGGTGGTGCCCGGGCGGCTGACGGAGGCCGGGTTCGGCTTCGAGCACGGTGCCTGGCCGACGGCGGCGGCCGACCTCGTGGGCCGGGCGCGCCGTGAGCGGTCCCGCTCCCGGCGGAACGCGGCACGTTCCTGAACACGGCCGCGGCACGTTCCCGAGCACGGCCCCGCGGCACGTCCCCGGGCACGGCCGCGCCCCGCACCCGGCCACTCGGGTGACCCGAGGGAAAGTCCATGGAAACCGGCGCGAAAGTCCACGCTTTTGGACGGTGATGTGCGAGAGGTTCGACCGGGGATCGTCGCAGGTCTCAACTCGGACAAGGCTGCCGGGCAAAGTCGTATTCGATCTTGCCCACCCGACGGCGAGTGGACTATACCTGTCCGCGTCCGACGTCAACTGCCCTGGCCGGTGGGAGAACCCGGCGCACGACCCCAGCTTCACACCGCCGCGGTGCCGGGGAGGGTCCGGTTCACCGCCTGAGTCCTGGAGAAGGCGAGGACTTGAGCATGGGATCCACCAGCGTCAACCGTCGTGATGTCATGAAGAGGGCGGCGGCCGCCGGTCTGTTCGCGGTGCCGGCCGTGGGGGCGCTCAGCTCCTGCGCCAGCGGAGGCGGCGGGGAGAACAAGGCCGAGAAGGGCACGAAGTCCAAGAAGAACCCGCTCGGGGTGAAGGAGGACGCGGGCCTCTCGGTCTACATCTTCAACGGCGGATACGGCGACAAGTACGCCCAGTTCGTCACGGACATGTACGCCAAGAAGTACCCGAAGTCCGATCCCGAGCAGAAGTCCACCGAGAAGATCGCCACCCAGGTCCAGCCGAAGATCGTCCGGGGCAAGCCCACGGCGGACGTCGTCAACAACAGCGGCGCCGACCAGATGAACCCCGGCAAGCTCGTGCACAACAAGCAGGTCGCCGACCTCAGCGAGGTCCTGGACGCCCCCTCCTGGGACGACCCGGACGTCACCGTGCGCGAGACCCTGGTGCCGATCGTCGAGGAGATGGGCCGCTTCGGCGGCCGGGAGTGCTACAGCCTGAACATCGCGCTGACGGTGTACGGCAACTGGTACTCCAAGAAGCTCCTGGAGGACGGGCTCGACTCCTCGTATCCCAAGACCTGGGACGAGATGCTCGCCGTCTGCAAGAAGGCCAAGGCCAAGGGCATCCACGGCTGGAGCTACCCCGGCGGCCACCCGCGCTACATGTTCTTCAGCATGTACGCGATGTTCGCCCAGCGCGGCGGCCGCGAGGTCACCACCGCCATGGACTACCTGGAGCCGGGCGCCTGGAAGCACGACGCGGTCAAGGACGTCTTCGAGGCCTGGGAGGAGCTGGTCGCCAAGAAGTACGTGCTGACCGGGTTCGACGGCACAGAGGCCCACACCGAGATGCAGACCGCGTGGACGAAGGAGGGCAAGTGCCTCTTCGTGCCGAACGGCTCCTGGGTGGAGAACGAGGCCAAGGACACCACGCCGAAGGACTTCCGCATGACGGTGGGCGCGACGCCCTCCCTGGACTCCGACGACAAGATGCCGTTCGGCACCCTCTTCGCCCCGGCCGGTGAGCCCTTCATCGTCCCCGCCAAGGCCAAGAACCGGCAGGGCGGCCTGGAGTGGCTGCGGATGATGTACAGCAAGGAAGCCGCGCTCAACCTTTTCAAGGAGATCGGCTCGATGCCGGTCGTCAAGGGCGCCATCGACGGCCTCGAACTGCCCTCGGGCGCGGCGAGCGCGCAGGCGGCGATCAAGGCCGCCGGGGACAACGTCGTGATCCCCAAGTTCTACGACTGGTACAACGAGCTGTTCCGCGAGGACTTCAACAACATGATCCACAAGTTCATGCAGGGCCAGATCGGCACCAAGCAGGCCATGGACACCATGGAGAAGGCCTCCCAGCGGATCCTCAAGGACCCCGACATCACCAAGGTCAAGAAGGCCTGAGCGGCGTGAAGACCGACACCCGGGTGGCCGGCACCCCACCGCCGAAGCCAACGAAGAAGCGGGCGGAGGCCAAGCCTCCGCCCCGCCCGGCCAACTGGCCGCTGCTGTGTCTCGCGATGCTGCTCCCGCCCCGCTTCACCCCCCGCCGCGTCCGCTACGACCGGCGCTACCGCACCCTCGACAAGTACCGCTTCATCGTCGGCTTCCTGGCCGTGCCGCTGGCGTTCTACGCCCTTTTCGTCATCTCGCCGTTCCTCCAGGCGATCTACTACTCGTTCACCGACTGGTCCGGCGGCCCCGTCGCGAACTTCGTCGGGTTCGACAACTACCAGAAGATGTGGAACGACGACCGCTTCTGGGACTCGCTCCAGGTCAGCACCCTGCTGCTGGTCATCGCCCCGGTCGTCACGCTCGTGCTCGGCATGTTCTTCGCCTTCATGATCACCTCGGGTGGCCGGCACCGCAGGGGACAGGCCATCGCGGGCGTCGCGGGCTCCTCGGTCTACAAGGTCGTCTACTTCTTCCCGCAGGTCCTGTCCGTCGCCATCATCGCCGTGGTGTGGGGCCGCGTCTTCAACACCAACAGCGGCCTGATCAACGGCGGCCTCGACAAGGTGGGTGTCGACGGCCCCGCCTGGCTCGGCGGCGACCAGACGCTCGGCCTCGTCGCGCTGCTCACCGTGATCAGCTGGAGCTTCGTCGGCTTCTACGTCGTGCTCTTCTCCGCGGCGATGGGCGCCATCCCCAAGGAGATCTACGAGGCGGCGCTGCTCGACGGCGCCGGCCGCGCCCGCACCTTCTTCAACGTCACGCTCCCGCTGATCTGGGACACGGTGCGCACCGGCTGGATCTACATGGGCATCCAGGCCCTCGACACCTTCGCCATCTGCCTGGTCATGGTGCCGCCGCACGTCCTGAAGGTGACCCCGGTCTTCCTCTACGAACGGTTCCGGGACGGCCAGTACGGCTACGCCACCTCCATCGGCGTGGTCCTCCTCGTCCTGAGCATGGCGTTCTCCCTGATCGTCATGCGGGTCGGGAACCGCGACCGGATCGAATACTGAGACCGCGGGAGCCACTGCATCATGACCACCACGACCACCACCGCGCCCCGCCCCGCCACCACCGACGCGCCCCGCCGCGAGAAGGAGACGGGCACCACCCTCAACGTCTTCTCGCACGCCTTCCTCGTCCTGTGGGTGCTCCTCGCCGCCGGGCCCCTGATCTGGGTCGCCCTCACCGCGTTCCGCCCCTCGGCGGAGATCCTCAGCGACCCGATGGGCTGGCCCGCCTCCTTCCACTGGGAGAACTTCACCAACGCGTGGAACAAGGCCAACATCGGCCAGTACACCCTCAACTCACTGATCATCCTGGCCGGTTCGCTGACCGGCACCATGCTGCTCGGCTCGATGGCGGCCTACGTCATCGCCCGCTTCACCTTCCCCGGCAACCGCGTCGTCTTCATGCTGTTCGCGGGCGGCATGATGTTCCCCGTCATCCTGGCGCTCGTCCCGCTCTTCGCGGTGATGGAGAACTTCGGCCTCCTCGACACCCGGCCGGGGCTGATGATCGCGTACATCGCGTACTCACTGCCCTTCACCACCTTCTTCCTGACCTCCTTCTTCCGCACGCTGCCGACCGGCGTGCAGGAGGCGGCGATGGTCGACGGAGCCTCGCACACCCGCACCTTCTTCCAGATCATGCTGCCCATGGCCAAGCCCGGCCTCGTCAGCATCGGCATCTTCAACTTCCTCGGCCAGTGGAACCAGTACCTGCTCCCGCTGCTGCTCAACAACGAGGACGAGAAGAGCTACGTGCTGCCGCAGGGACTCGCCTCCCTCGCCGTCTCGCAGGGCTACCGGGGCGACTGGGGAGCGCTCTTCGCGGGCCTCACCATCGCCATGCTCCCGGTGCTCGTCGTCTACGCCGTCTTCCAGCGACAGGTACAGGCCGGTCTGACGGCAGGAGCCCTCAAGTGACCTGGTGAGGCAGGTGATTTCAGCTTGGCCACGAAAGTGGTCTAGGCCTGTCGAGGCGAATCGGGCCGTGAGTAGTGTCTGCGCCACGGCGCCGCGGGGGGCGACTGGAAGCGCTCAAGTCGACACCGATGTCGAAGGGTTGAAAACAGCATGAGGAACCGAATGGTCGCCACCGGCGCGGCAACACTCGCCATGGTGCTGGGACTTACCGCCTGCGGCGGCGACAGCGACAGCGGCGACAGCAAGACGATCAAGCTCGTCGCCGCCGACTACGGGGACAAGGCGTCCAACGCCTCGAAGGTGTACTGGGCCGAGGTCAAGAAGGAATTCGAGGCGGCCAACAAGGGCTACAAGGTCGACGTCCAGGTCATCAACTGGAACGAGATCGACAAGCAGGTCAAGAACATGATCCAGGCGGGCAACGAGCCCGACCTGCTGCAGACCGGCGGCTACGCCGACAAGGTCGCCGACGACCTGCTCTACAAGGCCGACGAGGTGATGTCCGCCAAGACGCGCGACAACCTCATCCCCAGCTTCGCCAAGGCCGGCGAGGTCGACGGCACCCAGTACGGCATCCCGTGGGTCTCCTCCAGCCGCGTCATGTTCTACAACAAGTCCGTCCTCAAGAAGGCCGGCGTCAAGTCCCCGCCGAAGACCTGGGCCGAACTCGCCGACGCCGCGAAGAAGATCAAGGCCAAGAAGGCCGCCGAGACCCCCTACGCCCTGCCCCTCGGCCCCGAGGAGACCCAGGGCGAGACGATGATGTGGGAGCTCGGCAACGGCGGCGGATACACCGACGCGGACGGCAAGTACACCCTCGACAGCCCGCAGAACATCGAGACCTTCGAGTGGCTCAAGACCAACCTGGTCAAGCCCGGCCTCACCTACGCCAACCCCGCCTCCACCGACCGCAAGACGGCCTTCGCCGACTTCGCGGCCGGCAAGGTCGGCATGCTCAACGGCCACCCGAGCCTCATCCAGATGGCGAAGGAGGGCAAGGTCGACTACGGCGTCACGCCCATCCCCGGCAAGGAGGGCCCGCTGGAGTCCACCCTCGGCGTCGCCGACTGGATGATGGCGTTCAAGGACGGCGGCGCGGAGAAGGAGGGCGTGAAGAAGTTCCTGGACTTCACGTACTCCAAGAAGATGCTGGCGTTCGACGAGATGTACAACCTGATGCCCGTCACCCAGGACGCGCTCAAGGAGATGAAGACCAACGGCAAGCACAAGGACCTGGAGCCGTTCTTCGAGGTGCTGCCGAACGCCAAGTTCTACCCGCTCGGCGACACCTCCTGGGACCTCGTGTCCGCCGAGATGAAGAAGACCGGCGGCAAGGCCGTCTCCGACGACCCGAAGCAGGTCCTCGGCGACCTCCAGAAGAAGGCGGAGTCGGCGGCGGCCGACGCCAAGTAGCGGCCGACGCCGAACGAAGGAGTTTCCGTGTCGCTGAAGGCCCCTCCGTCCCCGGCCGGGTCCGGCCGGGGACGGGGCGGGCGCGCACCCAGGCCGGTGAGCCGCCGCAGCGGCCTGGCCCGGCTCGGCCCGCTGCCCTGGATAGCGCCCGTCATCCTGCTGATCCTCGCCGTCGTCGTCTGGCCCGTCGTCGAGCTGATCCGCACCTCGTTCCTCAACATCTCCATCTCCGGCAAGGTGCGCGGCAGCGCCGGGACCGACAAGTTCAAGAAGCTCTTCGAGGAGAGCGACTTCGGCGCCGTCCTCACCTGGACCGTGATCTGGACGGTCGTCGTCGTCACCGCGACGATGCTGCTCTCGCTCGCCCTCGCCCAGCTCTTCAACCAGAAGTTCCCCGGCCGCCGCATCACCCGCTGGGCGCTCATCGCCCCCTGGGCGGCATCCGTCCTGATGACCGCCATCGGCTTCAAGTGGATGCTCAACCAGACCGCGGGCGTGCTCAACACGCTGATGCTCGACCTCGGCCTCATCGACAGCTCCAAGGACTGGCTCGGCAAGCCGGAGACCGCCTGGCCGTGGATGATGGCCGTCGCCGTCTTCGTGTCGCTGCCCTTCACCACGTACACGCTCCTGGCGGGCCTGCAGACCATCCCGCAGGACGTCTACGAGGCGTCGCGCATCGACGGGGCCGGGACCTGGCAGACGTACCGCCACATCACGCTCCCGATGCTGCGGCCCGCCTTCCTCGTCGGCGTCGTCATCAACCTCATCAACGTCTTCAACTCCTTCCCGATCATCTGGGCCATGACCCAGGGCGGCCCGGGCTACGACACCTCCACGTCGATGGTGTTCATGTACAAGCTGAAGGAGACCGACATCGGCGAGTCCGCGGCCATGTCGGTCGTCAACTTCCTGATGGTCGTGGTGCTCGTGCTGATCTTCCTGAAGGTCAGCCGGTGGAACGAGGAGGACTGATGGCCACCGCGACGGCGACCCGCCCCGCGCCCCGGAAGGACGGCGGGCAGAAGAAGCCCCGGCGCGCCTTCCGGCCCCGCACCCTGGTCATCACGGCCTGCGCGTGGCTCCTTGCCGCGGTCTTCCTCGCGCCGTACCTGGAGATGATCGTCACCGCGCTCCGCCCCAAGGAGGAGCTCCGCGACCGCACATACCTGCCCCAGAACCTGGAGTGGGCCAACTTCATCGACGTGTGGAAGGAGTCCGAGCTCGGCCAGAACCTCCAGGTGACGCTGCTCGTCGCCGGCGGCGCGACCCTGCTGGTCCTGCTCGTCTCGCTGCCCGCCGCGTACTACACGGCCCGCATGCGCTACCGCGGCCGCAAGCTCTTCCTGCTCCTCGTCCTCGTCACCCAGATGTTCCAGCCCACGGCGCTCCTGGTCGGCCTCTACCGCCAGTTCCACCAGCTGGACATGCTCAACTCGGTCTGGACGCTGATCCTCACCAACGCGGCGTTCAACCTCGCCTTCGCGGTGTGGATCCTGACGGCCTACATCAGCTCGATCCCGCCGGAGCTGGAGGAGGCCGCCATGGTGGACGGCACAAGCCGCTTCGGCGCCATGATCAAGGTGACGCTGCCGCTCGCCCTGCCGGGCGTCGTCACGGCCGTGATCTTCACCTTCATCACGTCCTGGAACGAGTTCGTGATGGGCCTCACCCTGACCACCGAACCGGACAAGCAGCCGCTGACGGTCGGCATCAACAACTTCATCGGCAACTACACGGTGCAGTGGAACTACCTCTTCGCCGCGTCCGTCGTGGCGATCGTGCCGGTCATCGTGCTGTTCGCCTTCATCGAGAAGCACGTGGTGTCGGGCCTCACGGCAGGCTCCGTCAAGTAGTCGGCGGATACGCGGAACGGCCGTCCGGAGGGCTCCGGACGGCCGTTCTTCGGGTTACGGGTACGGGCGCGCGTCAGGCCAGCGGCTCGGCGTCGAGCCGTACGACCTGGGCGGGACCGGCGCGGAACGCGGGGCTCGCCGCGTCGGCCTCGACCATGTGCGGGGTGGCGTCGTGCGCGTCGAGCGCCTCCTGCGACGCCCACCGCTCGATGAGGACGAACCGGTCGGGCTCGCCGCTCACCTGGTGCAGGTCGTACTGCAGGCAGCCGTCCTCGGCCCGGACGAGTGGCGCGAGACGCTCGAAGGCGGCGATCTGCTCCTTGCCGCGGCCCGGCTGGGTGGTGATGTGGATGACGAGCTGGATCGGCTGGGACATGGGTGGGACTCCTCTGGTGCTGTGCTGTGCTGTGCTGTGCTGTGTCGTGCTGTGGTGTTGTCGTTTTGTGCGGCGTCAACGGGCCGCCGGTGATGGCTACTTGTAGATGCGCAGCACCCGGCCCACCCGCCGCACCTGGCCGAGGCCCCGCAGCTCGTCGAGCGCGGCGTGCAGCGCGTGCTCGGGTGCGGGGAACGTGATGAACACGATGCGGGCCCGCGACTCCGAGCCGTGCTGGTCCACCGTGCGGATCGACACGCCGTGCCGCGCGAACACCCCCGTCACCTCGGACAGGACGCCCGGCGCCTCGTCGACGTCCGCGCGGACGTAGTACGAGTGCACCAGGTCCCGCGTCGGCCGCATGACCGCGGGCGGGCCGACGGGGACGCGCCGGTGCGTGCCGCGCACCAGCTGGTCCGCCGCGCCCGCCACGTCGCCGAGGATCGCGGACGCGGACGGGCGGGGGCCCGCCCCGTGCCCGTAGAACATGAGCTCACCGGCGGCGGAGGTGGTGAGGAACACCGCGTTGAAGCTGTCACGGACGCTGGCCAGCGGGTGCTCGCGCCCGATCAGGGCGGGGAAGACCTGGGCGCCCACCGCCCCGCCGCCGGAGAAGCGCTCCGCCACGGCGAGGAGCTTGATGTCGAACCCGAACCGGTCGGCCAGCTCGAAGTCCTCCCGTTCGAGCCCGGCGATGCCTTCCCTGCTGACGTCGTCCGCGACGACCGACCGGTTGAAGGCCAGCGAGGCGAGGATGGCGATCTTGGACGCCGCGTCGGCGCCCTCGACGTCTGCGGTCGCGTCGGGCTCCGCGTACCCCAGCTCCTGCGCCTTCGCCAGCGCCTCGTCGAAGTCGAGGCCGTCGGCCGTCATCCGGGTCAGCATGTAGTTGGTCGTGCCGTTGACGATGCCGACCACCCGCGTCACGTCCTCCGCCTGCAAGGACTCCCGCAGGGGGCGCAGGATGGGCACCGCGGCCACCGCGGCGGCCTCGAAGAAGAGGTCGACGCCCGCCCGGTCGGCCGCGGCGAACAGTGCGGGGCCCGCGCTCGCGATGAGCTCCTTGTTGGCGGTCACGACGGGTTTCCCGGCGTCAAGGGCCGCCATGACCAGCTCACCGGCGGCCGACGTGCCGCCGATCAGCTCGACCACGAGGTCGACGTCGTCGGCCTTGACCACGTCGTGGGCGTCGCCGGTGAACAGCTCCGCGGCCAGCGCGGGCGGCCGCGGCTTGAGCGGATCGCGCACCGCTATTCGTACGAGCTCGAGCGACAGGCCCGTGACGGACTCGATCGCCGCCCGCCGCTCGACCAGCAGCGCGGCGAAGTCCGCCCCCACCGTGCCGCAGCCGAGGAGCCCGATCCTGACCCGGTGCGTCATGCCGGCACCCCCCGGGCGGGGTCGTGGCAGGGCTGGTGGGTCCCGAAGCGGCGCCGGTGGTAGACCAGCGGCGCCCGGCCCGCCGCGGCCTCCGCGGCGTCGACGCGGCCGAGGACGATGACGTGGTCGCCGCCGTCCGCGAAGTCGGCCACGGTCGAGGCGATCCACGCCGACGCGCGGGCGACGCGGGGCAGGCCGTGCTCGATGCTCCAGGACGTCCCGCGGAACTTGTCGGCCCCGCCCTTGGCCGCGAACGACATCGCCAGGTCGCCCTGGTCGGCGCCGAGCACATTGAGCCCGAAGCGCCCCGACTCACGGATCACCTCAAGGGTCCGCGACCTTCTGTCCAGGCTGACCAGGACCATCGGCGGGGAGACCGACAAGGAGGAGAAGGCGCTGACGGTCGCACCGCACGGCGCGCCGTTGTGGGCCAGGGCCGTCACGATCGACACGGGCGTCGCCACGCCGGCCATGACGTCCTTGAACGTGTCCTGCAGTACGGAGGGAGCGGTGTCGGTGGTGTTCATCGCGGGTGCCTGTTCCGGTCGGGGGAGCTCGTCGGATCGGGGAGCTCGTCGAACCACGTGTCGAGGAGCGTGGGGTACGCGTCGGACGCGAACACGTCGGCCAGCGCGGCGTCGACGGCACGGACGAACTCCGGGTCGTCCTTCCGCAGGAGGAATCCGTAGCTCTCCTCGCCGAGCCGCACGTCGAGCAGGCTGACGTCGTCCCCGGCCCGGCCGGCGCCGCGCAGCAGGGACAGGAGGATCACCTCGTCCGCCACGATCGCGTCGACGAGCGGGTCGTCGAGGAAGGCGTCCAGGGCCGCCCCGATGGACGGCACACCGGTGAAGGTGAAGGCGAAGCCCGGGTCCGGTGCGCTTTCGAGCGCGGCCTGGCTCGTCGATCCCTGGATGCCGACCACGCGCAGCGGGCCCGCCCGCACACCGGACTTCACGGCGACCCGGTGCGAGGTCCGGAAGATCGGCCTGCTGAACGCGTGGCGCCGCAGCCGCTCCTCGGTGATGGTCGTCGACCCGCACTCGATGTCGATGCGGCCCTCGGCGAGCAGGCCCTCCCTCGTGGTGGACGTGACCTCGACGGCCTCGATCCGCGGCACCGGCTCCGTGCCGTCGAAGACCTTCGCGAGGACGAGGCGGGCCAGATCGACGGAGTAGCCGACGGGCTCGAAGGCCGTGCCGTCCGTGCCGGGGGCGACGTAGGAGAACGGTGGAGTGTGCCGCTGGAACCCGACGCGGAGGGTCCCACGCTCGCGTGCGCTACTCGACAACGCCGGCCGCCTCGGGGCGGGGGCCGAGGGGGCGCAGGCCCGCGCGGTACCGCGCGGCCAGCTCCCGGTACTCGGCGGCCGTCTCGTCGAGCACGGCCACGTCACTGTCGCTCAGCGTCATCAGGACGGTCGCGGGGTTGCCCGCGATGAGGCTCCTGGGCGGGCGGACGGGCCCGGCACTGAGCACCACACCCGCGGAGACCCGTGAACTCGCCCCGACCGAGACGCCGTTCAGCAGGACCGCGCCGATCCCGACGACCGTGCCGGCCCCGACCGAGCAGCCGTGCAGGACCGCGCTGTGGGCGATCGTCACGTCGGGCCCGATGGTCAGCGGCTGCCCGGGGTCCGAGTGCAGCATCGCGTGGTCCTGGATGTTCGACCCGCGGCCGATCCGCACACTGCCCTTGTCGCCGCGCACGGTCACACCGGGCCAGAGGCTGACGCCCTCCTCGATCTCGACGTCCCCGATCACCACGACGTCGTCGAAGGCGTAGACGCTGGGGTGGATACGCGGCTCGATGCCCTCGAAGCTGTACGTCTTCACGGCTCAGGCCCCCTTCTTCGGCAGCAGCGGGGAGAGGCGGGCGAGGCTCGCGAGCACCTCGTCCTTGGAAAGTCCGAAGTCGACGAGGCAGGCGACCTCGTCCACGCCCATCTCGTGGAAACCCTCAAGGGTCGCGCGGGCCTGCTTCGCATCACCGATGAGGGAGCTCGACGTGACGTACCGCTGGAACACCATCTCCAGGAATTCCTGCCGGTCCCGGTCGAGGCTCCGCAGCGTCTCGGACTTGTCGCGCGACTCGCTCTGGCCGGAGGTCGCGTGCTGGGTCACGAAGGAGCTCAGGTACTCGATCATGGCCGGCCTGACCGTCTCCACGGCCTCGTCCATGTCGGCGCCCACGTAGGTGTGCAGCATCAGCGACACGACGCCGGAGTCGGGGTCGAGCCCCACCCGGGACCGCGCCTCGCGGTAGATGTCGATCCGCTTCTTCAGCTCGGGCGGGCCGAAGTTGATGAGCGCCGACAGGACGTTGAAGCCGTTCTCGCCCGCGAACCGCCACGCGTCCTCGCTCTTGGACGAGGTCAGCCAGACGGGCAGCTCCGGCTGGACGGGCCGCGGGAAGGTCAGGATGTCGTGGCTCTCGCCCAGGGCGTCGGTGCGCTGGACGGTGTTCCCGCGCCACAGGTCCTGCAACTGCTCGCGCGACCGGTTGAGCACCTGGGCCCGGTCCTCGAACGCGTCGGGGTTGAGGACGAAGTCCCGCGCGTGCCAGCCGGGCGCCACCGCGAGATCCACGCGCCCGCCGGACAGGTTGTCCACGAGCGCCCACTCCTCGGCGGCGCGCAGCACGTTGTGGAGCGGGAGGTTGATGCTGCCCGCCCGGATCCGCACGTTCTCCGTGATCATCGCGAGGGCGGCACCGAGGACGGCCGGGTTGGGATAGGCGCCGCCCGCGTCGGTGAAGTGCCGCTCCGGCGTCCAGATGGCGCCGAACCCGGCCCCGTCGACATAGCGGGAGACTTCGAGCAGCAGGTCGTAGGGGTCACTGTCGCCGCTCAGCCCGGAGAAGAAGATGACGCCCAGGTCGGGCAGGGACGGCGGCGGAGGCGCGTCGGCGGCGGGCTCGGACCCGGACCTCAGCTTCGCCTTGAGGCTCGCCAGCTGTCCGGCGTCGAGGAAGGAACTGTCAGACACGGGCGGGCTCCTGGAGCAGCAGTGACTTGATGACGTTCGTGGTGGCCGCGACCGAGCTGTTCTCGTAGAAGTCCCGGACGGAGAAGTCCAGTTCGAACGTCTCGCGCAGCTTGTTGATCAGCTGGATGGCCATGAGAGAGTTCCCGCCGAGCTCGAAGAACTCGCGGTCGTGGTCGGCGGCCGGGCCCCCGAGGAAGGTCTCGAAGACCTTCGCGACGACCTTGCGGATCTCTTCGGTCGGTCCGTCGAGGTCGTCGTCGGCAGGTGTCGCCGAAGGCGCGGCCACCGGAGCGGAGGCGGGTGCGGGGGCGGGTGCGGAAGGGGCCGGGGTCGCGGGCGCAGGCGTGGCGGGAGCGCTCACGTCCTCCGTCCCGAAGCCGAGTACCGGCTCCACCCAGTGCACATGCCGTTCGAACGCGTACGTCGGCAGGGGCACCATCCGCGGGGCGCTCGCGTACTCCTCGATGGGCACCTCGGGGTCGACGGCCCAGCCGAGCGCGACCGCGTCCGCGAACGACTCCTCCTCGTGCTCCGGCTCGCCCAGGGTCTGCGCGAGGTCGAGGCCAGGACCGGACTCGGACGCGAGGTTGGCCCGCACCAGGTTGCTCATCGAGCGGCCGGGGCCGATCTCGACGAACCTGCGCACGCCCGCCTCCCGCAGCGTCTCCATCGACCCGGCGAAGTCGACGGGGCGCAGCAGGTGGTCCGCCCAGTAGTGCGGGCTCCTCGCCTCGTACTCCGTGAGGAGGCGGCCGGTGATGTTCGAGACCAGCGGGATGCGCGGCGCGTGCAGGGTGACGGTGCCGAGGAACTCGCGGAACGCTTCCGCGGCGTCCCGCATGAGCGGCGAGTGGAAGGCGTGCGACGTCGCGAGACGCTGGTGCCGGACCCCGGCGTCGGCGGCCCGTGCGGCGGCCGCCTCGACGGCCTCGTGGGTGCCGGACAGCACGTGCTGGGCGGGCGAGTTGGTCGCCGCCACCACGAGGTCGCCGCCGGCCAGGAGGTCCGCGAACGCGTCGAGGCGGTCCACCGCGAGCATCGCCCCGCTCGGGCAGCGCCCCATGAGCCGCGCCCGCGTCGCGACGAGCGCCGCCGCGGTCGGCAGGTCGAAGACGCCCGCGACGGTCGCGGCGACGATCTCGCCGAGGCTGTGGCCGAGGACGTGTCCCGGCCGGACGCCTGCGTCGATGAGCGAGGTCGCCAGGGCGTACTCGACGGCGAAGAGGAGCGGCTGTGCCACCGAGGTGTCGATGCCGTCGACCTCGCCGTCGGGGCCGAGGTGGGCCCGCACGTCGAAGTCCGTGTGCTCGTTCACCGCGTCGACGGCCTCGTCGAGCCGCCTGGCGAAGTGCTCGTTCGTCGCGGTGAGCGCGGCGCCCATCGCCCGGCGCTGCGTCCCCTGCCCGGCGAAGACGAACGCGATCCCGGCCGGGTCCGCCTCGGCTCCCCGGTGGTAGCGCCCGGCGCGCAGCCGGGTGATCGCCTCGGCCCGGTCGACGGCGGCCAGCGACGCGCGGTAGGGGTGCAGCGTCCTGCCCTCGCGCAGCGTGTACGCGGCCGCGGCGAGGGAGGTGTCCGGGTGGGCGGCGAGGTGGTCGGCCAGCGCGGCGGCCTGGTTGCGCAGGGCGGCCTCGGACCGGGCCGAGAAGGTGAGGACGCTCGGCCCCTCGGCGGCTCCGGGGACGGTGGCGGGCCCGTCGGCGGCCTTGGCCGGGTCCGGCTCGAAGCTCTTGAGGATGACGTGGCCGTTCGTACCGCCCATGCCGAAGGCGCTCACCCCGACCCAGTTGTCCGTGTCGCGGTCGAGGGGCAGGCCTTCGGTGGTGACGAAGTAGCGCGAACCGTCCAGCTCAAGGGCCGGGTTGACCTCGTCGACGTTCACGGTCGGCGGCACGTACTTGTGCTTGAGGACCAGCGCCGCCTTGATCAGGCCGATGATGCCCGCGGCGATGTTGAGGTGGCCGAAATTGCCCTTGAGCGAGCCGATGCCGCAGGGGTCGCCGTCGAGGCCGTACGCCTGCTTGATCGCCTCGATCTCGATGGGGTCCCCGAGCGCGGTGCCCGTGCCGTGCGCCTCGATGTACGCGATGTCCGTCTGCTTGGCGCCGGAGATCTGGAGGGCGTCGCTCAACACGTCGACCTGGCCGGAGACGCTGGGTGCGGTGAAACTCACCTTCTCCGCACCGTCGTTGTTCACCGCGGAGGCGGCGATCACGGCGTGCACCTCGTCGCCGTCGGCCACCGCGTCGCGCAGCCGCTTCAGCAGGACGAGCCCGATGCCGTTGGTGAAGACGGTGCCGTTGGCGCCGGAGTCGAAGGGCCGGCAGACCCCGTCGGGCGAGAGCACGCCGCCGACCTGGTGGCGGTATCCGGCCTGCTGCGGCAGGCGCACGTGCACGGCACCGGCGATGGCCGCGTCGCACTCGTCGAGGAGCAGGCTCTGCACGGCGGAGTGGACGGCCACGAGCCCGGTCGAGCACGCCGTCTGCACATTGACGCTGGGGCCCCGCAGATTCAGCTTGTACGAGGTCCGCGTGGCGAGGAAGTCCTTGTCGTTGCCGTGCCGGATGACCATTTCGCCGAGGGATTCGACCAGGTCGCGACGGCGCAGGGCACCGAAGAGGTACGTGCTCATCCCGGAACCGGCGAAGACGCCGATCCGCTGCCGGGTGCGGTGCGGATCGATGTTGGCCCGCTCCAGGAGCGACACCGACGACTCCAGCATGAGGCGCTGCTGCACGTCGAGGATGTCCGCTTCGCGTGGCGAGTAGCCGAAGTACGTGGAGTCGAACTCGGCGAGGCCGTCGAGGACTCCGGCCCGCTTCACGTAGTCCGGGCGCGAGCGCTGGTCCGCGGGGACGCCGGCCGCGGCGACCTCCGCGTCCGTGAGGTCGCTGATGGCGCTCTCGCCGGCCACCAGCTTCCGCCAGAACTCCTCGACGCCGTCGGCCTGCGGCAGCCGGCACTCCATCGACACGATGGCGATCAGCTCGTCGTCACTTTCCATGTTCATCCTTGCTCGGGTAAAGGGAGTGGTTACGGGCGGCGACGGGCGCGCCGGGTCGACAGCACACGGCTCCGCGTGGCGCGGCCCACGGCGGCCGGGGCGCTCGGCGCGCGGTCGCGCGGCTCGTCGGTCACGGAGGTGAGGAAGCGCCGCTGGGCGTTGAAGGACGCGTGCTCGAAGAGGCGGACGAGCGGGAAGCGCACGCCGAACTCGCGCTGGAGTTCGGAGTGGAGGACCACGATGGTCAGCGAGGTCCCGCCGACGTCGAAGAAGTTCGCCTCGCGGTCGGCCAGCGGCCCCGCCCCGCCACCGGCCACGTCCAGCCAGATGCGTTCGAGCCGGTCGGCCACCGAGCGGCTCTGCTCGCCCGGCTCCCGCGCGGCGGCTGCCCGCTCGTCGGCGGCGCGCCGGGCCCGCTCCTGGACGTGCACCCGGGCGGCCTCCGAGAGCGCCTTCCGGTCGGCCTTGCCGTTGGGCAGCTTCGGCAGTTCGGGCAGGAAGAGGAAGGCGGACGGGAGCATGACGCTCATCAGGCGCCCGCCCAGATAGTCGCGGAGCTCCCGCTCGGCCGAGGCGTCGCCCTCCACGACGGCCACGATGACCTTCGTGAACCGGTCCTCCTGCGCGCAGACGAACACGTCGCGGACGCTCGGATGCGACTGGATCGCGGAGCGGACCTCCTGCAGCTCGATGCGGACACCGGCGATCTTGATCTGGTCGTCGGCCCGGCCGAGGATCTCCAGGCCACCGTCCGCGCCGCGCCGCCCGAGGTCTCCCGTCGGATAGGCGACGACCCGCTCCCCGTCGATCCGCAGCTCGACGAAGGGCGAGACCATCCGGCCGTCGACCAGATACCCGTGCGAGGGGTGGCCGGCGGCGATGTGGATCTCACCGGCGGTGCCGTCGGGGCACACCTCCCGCTTCTCGTCCAGCACGAGGCTGCGCGAGCCGGGGAGGCTCTGGCCCACGGGCTGGATCCCGGGGGCCGGGTCCCGCGGGACGCGGTGGAAGTGCTGGGCCAGCGTCGTCTCGGTGGGGCCGTAGAGGTTCACCACCTGGCACTCCGGGAAGAGCGTCTGCCAGCTGCTCACCAGGGCGCCGTCCAGCGGCTCGCCCGCGAAGAAGGAGAGGCGGACGGTGGGCAGCGGCGCGGTCTGCGCGGCGGCGGACAGCCACACCTTGCCGAGCGAGGGCACCAGGTGGAAGCCCGTGATCTCGTTGTCCCGCAGGAAGGCGAGGACGCCGTCGGCGTCGAGGTGCCGCTCGTCCGGGACGCACAGCGTGGCGCCCGATATCAAGGGCGTCAGGGCGTCGCGGAACCAGACGTCGAAGGAGAGATTGGTGAGGTGGGCGAAACGGTCGTCCGGGCCGATGCCGAATTCGGCCGACTGCCACTCCAGGAAATGGGAGAGGCCCGTGTGGCTGCCGACGATGGCCTTGGGCCGGCCGGTGGAACCCGAGGTGAAGGCGATGTACGCGTAGTCCTCGTCGTCCAGGTCCGCGGGTGTGGCGCCCTCTTCCCCGGGGGCGAGGGGCCGCAGCGCGACGCGGTGACCGTCCGCGCAGTCGACGGTCGCGCGGGCGGGACCGGAATTCAGCATCGTCTCGCGCCGCACTTCGGGCAGCGAGTCGTCGACGAGCATGACGATCGCCCCGGACATCCACACGCCGAGGACGGCCACGACGGCCGCCGCGCCGCGCCGCCCGAGAATGCCGACGACGTCGCCCCTGCCGATGCCCTGCGCCCGCAGCTCGTCCGCCACCTGCCCGGCGCGGGCCAGCAGCGCGGAGTACGACATCGAATCGGCAGAAGAGGTGATCGCGGTCGCGTCAGCGAATTTCTCGCACGCCCGCTTCAAAAGGGTGTCGACCGCCTGCACGGGTAACTCTCCATGGGATGGGGTTTCGGCCTGAAACGGAAGCGAAACAGAATCGGAAACGAAACGGAGAAGGAAGCGAATCGGAGACGAATCGGAACCGAATCGGGAACGAATCGAAGGAGGAATCGGAGACGGAACGAATCGGAAACGTTCTCCGTGACATCTGGCGATGATGCTTCCAGTGAAAAACGATCACCGTCAAGCGGCAAATATCTGCCGCCTCGCACCGCATGGCATCGCGTAACCGGCAAATATTTGCCGCTCGTTGGGCGACCCGCGCTGCCGCACCGGCCCACCGGCAGGTCAGGGGCGCGGGTGCCGGAGATCACACTGCGTGCTCTGGGAGTGACGGTAGTATGCGGGCTCGGCCGTGATGATCTTGTTTCGGCGGGCCCGTTTCCATTTCGGGCCCGTGCGCGACGCGTGTATGGCGCAACTGAGAGGTAATTCCAGGTGGTTCAGCACACCGCGAGGCTCCCGGACTTGTTGCGTGCGTGGCGGGCCACCGCCGGAAAGAAAATGCAGCGCGGCAAGCCGCTGCCCCAGAAAGAAGTCGCCCGGCGCATGGAAGTGAGCGAGCGCTGGTACCGCAATCTGGAGAGCGACGCGGGCGTGCCGCTCACGCCCGACGCGCTGATGCGGCTCTCCACGGCGCTGGCGCTCGGCCCGGACGAACGCCTGGCCCTGTACGGGAACGTGCACGCCGACGCCGACCCGGCCGTACCCGGACGCACCGTCGACGGAGCGCCCCGGTGCGCCCTCTCCCAACTCCTCGCCACCCAGGAGCAGTTCCCCGGCTACCTCGTCGACCAGGCCTGGAACATCCTCGACCACACGCCGACCATGGCCACCTGGTTTCCGTGGGTCCTGGAGCCCGGCGCCAACCTCCTGCGCTGGGTCCTCCTCTCGGCCGAGGCGCGCGAACAGCTCACCGACTGGCCGGGCCATGCCGGCGTCTACCTCGCCCAGCTGCGCTTCGCCCTGGTCACGAGCCGCGGCGACCGCCAACTCGGCGCGCTCCTCGACGAAGTGCTCGACGACCCCGAGTGCCGGAGCAGATGGAGCCAGGACCTCAACGTCATCGCGTACCGGCAGGGCCACCGCTTCAGACTGCGCCTCCCGCACGTCTCGGCGGAGGAGATCACCGTCACGTCGCAGGTGCTGCTCCCCGCGTACCGGCAGGAGATCCGTTACGTCCTCCTGCTGCCCGACCCCGCAACCCCGACCCCCATCCCCACCGCGGGCCCGGACCCGGTGACTTCCAGGAGGACACGAACGTGAGCCGAGAGTCGGGAACAACACCGGGAACAACAGGGGCGGCACAAGAGGCGGCGACGCCAGAAGCGGCGGGCACGCCGACAGCGGCCGACGCTCCCGAGCAGCCGAAGAAGAACGAGCAGCCGAAGAAGAGGGAAGGCCTCGTGCTCGCGGCCGCCTCCGTCACGGTGGTGCTGTGGGCCTCGTCGTTCATCTCGATCCGCAGCTCCGGCGAGCACTTCGGCCCCGGCGCGCTCGCCTTCGGCCGCCTCGCGGTGGCGTCCCTCGTGCTCGGCGCCATCCTGCTGGTCCGGCGCGAGGGATTCCCGCCCCGCGAGGCCTGGCTCGGCATCGCCGCCTCCGGAGCCCTCTGGTTCGGCGCGTACATGGTCGCGCTGAACTGGGGCGAGCGGGAGGTGGACGCCGGGACGGCCTCCATGATCGTCAACGTCGGGCCGATCCTGATGGCGCTCCTCGGCGGCTGGCTGCTCAAGGAGGGCTTCCCGCCGAAGCTGATGGCCGGCATGACGGTCTCGTTCGCCGGGGCCGTGGTGGTCGGCATCGCCACCTCCGGCGGGGGCGAGTCGTCCTCTGTCCTCGGCGTGCTGCTCTGCCTGGTCGCGGCGGTGGTGTACGCGGTGGGCGTGGTGCTGCAGAAGCCGACCCTGAAGCACGCCACACCGCTGCAGGTGACGACGTTCGGCGCGCTCGTCGGAGCGGTGGCGTGCCTGCCGTTCGTCGGGCAGTTCGTGTCGGAGGTGGGCAGGGCCCCGACGTCGGCGACGCTCCAGGTGGTGTATCTGGGCGTCTTCCCGACCGCCCTCGCGTTCAGTACCTGGGCCTACGCGATCTCCCACAGCACCGCGGGGAAGATGGGCACGACGACCTACGCGGTGCCGGTGCTCGTCATCCTCATGTCGTGGCTGTTCCTCGGTGAGGTGCCGGGCTGGCTCGCGCTCCTCGGCGGTCTCCTCTGTCTGTCCGGTGTCGCCGTGTCGCGCATGCGCGGCAAGCCGCGCGAGGAGAGCTCCGCCGACTCCTGATTTCCGTCAACGACTTGACTGCGGCAGCTCCTTCAGCGGAGTTTGGAGTTCACAACTTGTACATGGCCCGGTACCCGTTCCAGAGGCCGGTGTCACGGGGGACCACAGGTCGCCCGAATGAGGGCAAAGGGTGAGAGTCAATGGAGACTCCGGGGTCGCAGTCGTCTCTGCACCGGGCCAATCTCGAGCGGGTCGTGCGCGCGGTGCGGCTCGCGGGATCGCTCACGCAGGCGGAGATCGCGAGGACGACGGGCCTGTCGGCCGCGACGGTCTCCAACATCGTCCGGGAGCTCAAGGACGGCGGGACGGTCGAGGTCACACCCACCTCGGCGGGCGGCAGGCGGGCCCGCAGCGTCTCGCTCAGCGGTGACGCGGGCATCGTCATCGGCGTCGACTTCGGCCATACGCACCTGCGCGTGGCGGTCGGCAACCTCGCCCACCAGGTGCTCGCGGAGGAGTCCGAGCCGCTGGACGTGGACGCGTCCGCCGCGCAGGGCTTCGACCGGGCCGAGCAGCTGGTCAGCAGGCTGATCGCGGCCACCGGCGTGGACCGTACGAAGATCGCCGGAGTGGGGCTCGGCGTGCCGGGACCCATCGACGTCGAGTCCGGGACCCTCGGCTCCACGTCGATCCTGCCGGGCTGGACCGGCACCAAGCCCGCCGAGGAGCTCGCGGGCCGCCTCGGCGTGCCGGTGCAGGTCGACAACGACGCCAACCTCGGCGCGCTCGGCGAGCTGGTCTGGGGGAGCGGCCGTGGGGTCAAGGACCTCGCGTACATCAAGGTCGCGAGCGGTGTGGGCGCCGGGCTCGTGATCAGCGGGCGGATCTACCGGGGCCCCGGCGGCACCGCGGGCGAGATCGGGCACATCACGCTCGACGAGTCGGGCCCGGTCTGCCGCTGCGGCAACCGCGGCTGCCTGGAGACCTTCACCGCCGCCCGTTATGTCCTGCCGCTCCTCCAGTCGAGCCACGGCACCGACCTGACCATGGAGCGGGTGGTCGGCCTCGCGCGCGACGGCGACCCGGGCTGCCGGCGCGTGATCGCCGACGTCGGGCGGCACATCGGCAGCGGCGTCGCGAACCTCTGCAACCTCCTCAACCCCTCCCGTGTCGTGCTCGGCGGTGACCTCGCCGAGGCGGGTGAGCTGGTGCTCGGGCCGATCAGGGAGTCCGTCGGGCGGTACGCGATCCCGAGCGCCGCGCGTCAGCTGTCGGTCCTGCCCGGGGCGCTCGGCGGCCGCGCCGAGGTGCTCGGCGCGCTGGCGCTCGCGCTCAGCGAGATGGGGGATTCGACCCTTTTGGACGGAACGCTGCCCGCGAGCACCCCTGCCTTCACTTAGATAACGCATGGCACCGTTGTCATCTCGTTAAGGATTTACTCCTTGACGCTGGTGTGGCGGCCGAGTTGACTTCGAGCCACCTCGGCCGCAACGACGCGGCCTCGTCAGGGAGGCACCCCACCATGAACGCAATGACGCGTCGCGTCGTCATAGGCACGGCCGCGGTTTCGATGGCACTCGCCATGACCGCCTGTGGCAAGGCCGGAGACGGCGACGACGACAAGGCGAGCGGCGGCGACGGCAAGACCATCGGCCTGCTGCTGCCCGAGAACAAGACCACGCGCTACGAGACCTTCGACCGCCCCATCATGGAGGCGAAGATCAAGGAACTCTGCTCGGACTGCAAGGTCAAGTACAACAACGCCGCTCAGGACATCGAGAACCAGAAGAAGCAGTTCGACGCGCTCGTCACCCAGGGCGTCAAGGTCATCATCCTGGACGCGGTGGACTACAAGTCGACCAAGTCGTGGGTCAAGCAGGCCGAGAAGCAGGGCGTGAAGGTCGTCGCGTACGACCGCCTCGCCGAGGGCCCCCTCGCCGCCTACGTCAGTTACGACAACGAGAAGATCGGCCGCCTCCAGGGCGGGGCCATGGTCAAGGCGCTCGGCTCCGAGGCCAAGAACGCCAACGTCGTCATGATCAACGGCTCGCCGACCGACCCGAACGCCCCCTTCTTCAAGAAGGGCGCCCACTCGGTGCTCGACAAGAAGGTCAAGAAGATCGCGTACGAGCAGGACATCCCGGACTGGTCGCCCGACGAGGCGAACAAGAAGATGTCCTCCGCGATCGACAAGCTCGGCAAGGACGGCATCCAGGGCGTCTACGCCGCCAACGACGGCATGGCGGGCGGCGTGATCACCGCCCTCAAGCAGCGCGGCATCAAGGTCCCGGTCGGCGGCCAGGACGCCGAACTCGCGGGCGTGCAGCGCCTGCTGAGCGGCGACCAGGACTACACGATCTACAAGCAGATCCGGCCGGAGGCCGAGACCACCGCCGAGATCGCCGTGAACCTGCTCAAGGGCAAGAGCATCGACACCCTCACCGACCGCAAGGTCGACTCGCTGAGCGGCGACTTCAAGGGCATCCCGGCCAAGCTGTACGACGCGCAGGCGATCACCAAGGACGAGGTCGCGGACACGATCGTCAAGGACAAGGTGTACAAGGTCAGCGAGATCTGCACCGCCCAGTACAAGAAGGCGTGCGACGACGCGGGTATCAAGTAACTCCCGCTTGCGGTAAATCCGTTCGTACGAGACGCGGCCCGCGGGCGCGCGAGAGCGCTCCCGGGCCCCTGTACGGAACGGCATTCCCTTACCGGTCCGGTGGCCGCCCCATTCACACCGCCCCGCAAACGGGGGGCGGGCACCGGACCTGCCCTTGCTGCACCACCATTCCCCGCCGGTCAGGCGGCGAAGGAGATGATTCACGTGTCCGCTACGCCCGTGCTGGCGTTGCGCGGGGTCTCCAAGCGGTTCGGCGCCGTCCAGGCGCTCACGGACGTAGACCTCGAAATCCACACCGGTGAGGTGGTCGCCCTCGTCGGCGACAACGGCGCCGGAAAGTCCACCCTCGTCAAGACGATCTCGGGCGTCCACCCGATCGACGACGGCACCATCGAGTGGGAGGGCAGGCCGGTCCGCATCGGGCGCCCGCACGACGCCCAGAACCTCGGCGTGGCCACCGTCTACCAGGACCTCGCCCTCTGCGACAACCTCGACGTCGTCGCCAACCTGTTCCTCGGCAGCGAGCTGAAGACGGCCTCCGTCCTCGACGAGATCAAGATGGAGAAGCGGGCCAAGGAGCTCCTCGACACGCTCTCCATCCGCATCCCCAGCGTCCGCATCCCGGTCGCGGCGCTCTCCGGCGGCCAGCGCCAGGTCGTCGCCATCGCCCGCGCGCTCGTCGGCGACCCCAAGGTCGTCATCCTCGACGAGCCCACCGCGGCCCTCGGCGTCGAGCAGACCGCGCAGGTCCTCGACCTCGTCGAGCGGCTGCGCGAGCGCGGCCACGGAGTGATCCTCATCAGCCACAACATGGCCGACGTGAAGGCGGTCGCGGACCGCGTCGCCGTGCTGCGGCTCGGCCGCAACAACGGCACCTTCTCCGTCGCCGACACCAGCAACGAAGAGATCATCGCCGCCATCACCGGGGCCACGGACAACGCCGTCACGCGCCGCAGGGCGCGCACGGCCACGGCGACGAAGGAGGACGCGAAGTGAGCGACCTCGCCAAGACCCCCAAGACCTCCACGACCCCGGAGGCCCCCTCCGGCGCCGCGACCGACGCGCCGGCCTCCGCCGCGCCCGGCGCCGCCGTCGACCCGCGCCTGCTCGTCCGCGAGGAGGGCCTGGCCGGCTACTGGACCGAGTTCAAGCGCAAGATGCGCGGCGGTGAGCTCGGCTCGCTGCCCGTCGTCGTCGGCCTGATCATCATCGCGGTCATCTTCCAGCTGAAGAACGACCACTTCCTGGACGCGAGCAGCCTCGCGAACATCGCGGTCTTCACCTCCGGCCTCGGCATCATGGCCGTCGGCATCGTCTTCGTCCTGCTGCTCGGCGAGATCGACCTCTCGGTCGGCTCGGTGGCCGGCATGGGCGCGGCGGTCTGGGCCGTGCTGAGCGTCACCCACGAGCTGAACGACTGGCTCTCGGTGCTCATCGCCGTCCTGGCCGGCCTGGTCATCGGCGCCCTGCACGGCTTCTTCTTCGCCAAGATCGGCGTGCCCGCCTTCGTGGTCACCCTCGCGGGCTTCCTCGGCTGGAGCGGTCTGCAGATCTGGCTGATGGGCGGCGAGGGCAGCATCAACACGCCCGAGGGCAGCGTCGTCGAGGACCTCACCGGGCACTTCTTCGCCGAGAAGATCGCCGCGTACGGCCTCGCGGGCGTCGCGATCATCGCGTACGCGGGCTCCCTGCTCCTGGACACCCGGCGCCGCAAGGCCGCCGGGCTCCCGTCGCGGCCGGTCAGCGAGATCGTGCTGCGCTCGGCCGTCGTCGCCGTCCTCGCGGGCGGCGCGGCGTACGAGCTGAACGAGCCGGCCGGCGCCCGCGGCCTGCCGCTGGCCCTGGTGCTCTTCCTCGCCGTCCTGGTGATCGCGGACTTCGTGGCGCGCCGCACCACCTTCGGCCGCCAGGTCTTCGCGGTCGGCGGCAACGCGGAGGCCGCGCGACGGGCCGGCATCAACGTCGACCGGATCCGGATCACGGTCTTCGCCATCTCCGGCATGCTCGCCGCGTTCGGCGGCCTCTTCATCGCCAGCCTCTCCGGCGGCGCCACGAAGAGCCTCGGCGGCGGCAACACGCTGATGATGGTGATCGCCGCGGCGGTCATCGGCGGCACGAGCCTGTTCGGCGGGCGCGGCAAGGTCTGGTCCGCGCTGCTCGGCATGCTGGTCATCCAGTCGATCCAGCAGGGTCTGAACATGCTCGGCATGGCGAGCGAGATCCAGTTCATGATCACCGGAGCGGTGCTGCTGGCCGCCGTGGTCATCGACTCCGTTTCGCGGCGTACGCAGAAGTCCGCGGGCCGCGCGTAGCGTTCCCTGTCACAACCCCGCGCCCATCGGGGCGCGGGGTTCGTGCGTTCAGTAGCGGAACATTAGACTCGGCGGACCCGGCAAGGCTAGAACCGCACATCTCAGCTCTACTGCAAGGAGGCACGGGTGCCGCTGCTGACCCGCATCACGGGACCGCGCGATCTGGACCGTCTCAGCCCTGAGGAGCTGAATGAGCTGGCCGGAGAGATCCGCGGCTTCCTCGTCGAAGCAGTCTCCAAGACCGGCGGCCACCTCGGCCCGAACCTCGGCGTGGTCGAGCTCACCATCGCCCTGCACCGCGTCTTCGAGTCCCCGAAGGACAAGGTTCTCTTCGACACCGGCCACCAGAGCTATGTGCACAAGCTGCTCACCGGCCGCCAGGACTTCGACAAGCTGCGCAGCAAGGGCGGCCTGTCCGGCTACCCCTCGCGCGCCGAGTCCGACCACGACGTCATCGAGAACAGCCACGCCTCCACGGTCCTCGGCTGGGCCGACGGCCTCGCGAAGGCCAACGAGGTGCGCGGCAAGGACGATCACGTCGTCGCCGTCATCGGTGACGGCGCGCTCACGGGCGGTATGGCCTGGGAGGCGCTGAACAACATCGCCGCCGCCAAGGACCGCCCCCTCGTCATCGTCGTCAACGACAACGAACGTTCGTACGCGCCGACGATCGGCGGCCTCGCCAATCACCTGGCGACGCTGCGGACCACCGACGGCTACGAGCGGTTCCTGGCCCGTGGGAAGGACATCCTGGAGCGCACGCCCGTCGTGGGCAGGCCGCTCTACGAGACCCTGCACGGCGCCAAGAAGGGCCTGAAGGACTTCATCGCCCCGCAGGGCATGTTCGAGGACCTCGGCCTGAAGTACGTCGGCCCGATCGACGGCCACGACATCGAGGCCCTGGAGTCCGCGCTCCAGCGCGCCAAGCGCTTCGGCGGCCCGGTCATCGTGCACTGCCTCACCGAGAAGGGCCGCGGCTACAAGCCCGCCGAGGAGGACGAGGCCGACCACTTCCACGGCATCGGCCCGATCCACCCCGACACCGGCCTGCCCATCGCCGCCGGCGGCATGGACTGGACGTCCGTCTTCGGCGAGGAGATGGTCAAGCTCGGTCACGAGCGCGAGGACATCGTCGCCATCACGGCCGCCATGCTCCAGCCGGTCGGCCTGGAGAAGTTCTCCAAGGCGTTCCCCGACCGCGTCTACGACGTCGGCATCGCCGAGCAGCACGCGGCGGTCTCGGCGGCCGGCCTGGCCACCGGCGGCCTGCACCCCGTCTTCGCCGTCTACGCGACCTTCCTCAACCGCGCCTTCGACCAGCTCCTGATGGACGTGGCCCTGCACAAGTGCGGCGTCACCTTCGTCCTGGACCGCGCGGGCGTCACCGGCACGGACGGCGCCTCGCACAACGGCATGTGGGACATGTCCATCCTCCAGTGCGTGCCCACCGTGCGGATCGCCGCGCCGCGCGACGCCGACCAGGTCCGCCTCCAGCTGCGCGAGGCCGTCGAGGTCGACGACGCGCCGACCGTCGTGCGCTACTCGAAGGGCGCGGTCGGTCCCGCGGTCAAGGCCGTCGGCACGGTCGGCGGCATGGACGTGCTGCGCGAGCCGGGCGCCGACCGCCCGGACGTGCTGCTCGTCTCCGTCGGCGCGCTCGCGCCCATGTGCCTGGAGATCGCCGACCTGCTCGACAAGCAGGGCATCACCACGACCGTCGTCGACCCGCGCTGGGTCAAGCCGGTCGACGAGGCCATGGCGCCCCTCGCCGAGCAGCACCGCGTCGTCGTCACCGTCGAGGACAACTCGCGCGCGGGCGGCGTCGGCTCGGCGATCGCCCAGGCCCTGCGCGACGCGGGCGTGGATGTGCCGCTGCGCGACTTCGGCATCCCGCCGCGCTTCCTCGACCACGCGTCCCGCAAGGAGATCATGGCCGAGATCGGCCTGACCGCCCCGGACATCGCCCGTCAGGTCACCGGCCTGGTCGCCAAGCTCGACGGCCGGTTCGAGCGCGGCAACGCCGAGGTGGAGGCCGTGGAGCCCGCCCGCGACTGAGCGCCGCCGCCGGGCCGCGCCGTCAACGCGCGCCGCCGAAGGGCCGGTTTCAGCACCCTGTACGGGTGGTGGGACCGGCCCATTCGCGTGAAAGGGCCCGCGCCGGGGCGTACGGGGTACTCGCTCTCTCGATCATGTCGGGGACGACAAGCGTGGGAGGTACGCCCGTGAGCAGCACCCTCTTCAGGACGAAGAGCGTCGAGCAGTCCATCAAGGACACCGAGGAACCGGAGCACGCGCTCAAGAAGTCGCTGTCCGCCCTCGACCTCACGGTCTTCGGCGTCGGCGTCATCATCGGCACCGGCATCTTCGTACTGACCGGAAAGATCGCCAAGGAGACGGCGGGGCCCTCGGTGGCGCTGGCCTTCGTCGTCGCCGGACTCGTGTGCGGGCTCGCCGCGCTCTGTTACGCCGAGTTCGCGTCGACGGTGCCGGTGGCCGGGTCGGCGTACACCTTCTCGTACGCCTCGCTCGGGGAGTTCCCCGCCTGGATCATCGGCTGGGACCTGATCCTGGAGCTGGCGCTGGGCTGCGCGGTGGTCGCGGTCGGCTGGTCGGGCTATCTGCGGTCGCTCCTCGACACCGCGGGCATGCATCTGCCGCAGGCGCTGAGCGGGACGCACGAGGGGAGCTTCGGCTTCGATCTGCTCGCCTGCCTCCTTGTGCTCGCGCTGACCGGCATCCTGGTCCTCGGCATGAAGCTGTCGTCGCGCGTGACCGGCGTCGTCGTCGCGGTCAAGGTGACCGTGGTGCTGCTGGTCATCATCGTCGGCGCGTTCTTCATCACCGGCTCCAACTACGACCCGTTCGTCCCGCCGAGCGAGCACAGCGAGGGCGCGGGGGGCGTCGCCGCGCCGCTGGTCCAGCTCATCTTCGGGTTCACGCCGTCGAACTTCGGCGTGATGGGCATCTTCACCGCGGCGGCCGTCGTCTTCTTCGCGTTCATCGGCTTCGACATCGTCGCGACCGCCGCGGAGGAGACCCGCAACCCGCAGCGCGACGTGCCGCGCGGCATCCTCGGCTCGCTCTTCATCTGCACGATCCTGTACGTCGCCGTGTCGGTGGTCGTCACCGGCATGCAGAAATACAGCGAACTCTCCACGGACGCCCCGCTCGCCGACGCCTTCAAGTCCGTCGGGCACCCCTTCTGGGCGGGTCTGATCAGCTTCGGCGCGGCCGTCGGCCTCACCTCCGTCTGCATGATCCTGCTGCTCGGCCAGACCCGGGTCTTCTTCGCGATGAGCCGCGACGGGCTACTGCCCCTGACGTTCTCCAAGGTCCACCCCAAGTTCGGCACGCCGTACCGCTCGACCATCCTGCTCGGCGTGGTCGTGGCGGTCGTCGCGGGCTTCACCTCCATCGACGAGCTCGCCGAACTGGTCAACATCGGCACGCTGTTCGCCTTCGTCGTCGTCGCCCTCGGCGTCATCCTGCTCCGCAGGCAGCGCCCCGACCTGCCGCGCGCCTTCCGCACCCCGCTGGTGCCGCTCGTGCCGGTGCTCTCGGTGCTCGCGTCGCTGTGGCTGATGCTGAACCTGCCCGCCGAGACCTGGATCCGGTTCGGCGTCTGGATGGTGCTCGGCGTCGCCATCTACTTCGCGTACGGGCGCTCGCACAGCCGCCTGCACGCGCGTGACCCGCACGCCGCCGACAACGCACGGTAGTCACCCCTCTCCGTGCACCGTATGCTCGCGCCGCCCTCCGCGTCACCGGGCTCCGCACGCGGTCTGCGGGTGCCGGGCCCGCGCAAGGAGTACGTCCCCGAGGGCGGCGCGCGCGGCTCCTACTGGCTCCGGCTGCTCCCGCTGCTCGCCGCCCTGGCCTGCGCGACCCGGCTGCCGTCCTTCCGGTGGCCGCTGTGGAACCCGGACGAGGGCTATCTCGCCGTCCAGGCGCGGATGCTGGCGGACGGCGGCGCGCTCTACGAAACCGTCGTCGACCGCAAGCCGCCGCTCGTCCCGTGGCTCTACGCCGGGTCGTTCGCGCTCTTCGGCGACGGCACCCTCCTCCCGCTGAAGGCCCTCGCGGTGGCCGCGCAGCTCCTGACGGCGGTGCTCCTGGTCTCGCTGGCCCGGCGCCGCTGGGGCGACGCCGCCGGCCGCACCGCGGGCGTCCTGTACCTCCTGATCTCCATCGGCCTGCACCCGGAGGACACCCAGGCGGCCGCCTTCGAGGTCTTCATGCTGCCGTGCACGGCGGCCGCCATGTGGTGCGCCGACCGCCGCAGATGGGGCGCCGCGGGCACGGCGGTGGCCTGTGCCTTCCTCGCCAAGCAGACCGGGGGAGCGGTGCTGCTCCCGGTCGTCTGGCTGGTGTGCCGGGGCGGGGTGTCCCGGCGGGACGCGGGGCGCCTTGCGGCCGGGCTCGGCGGTCCCGTCCTCGCCGCGGCCCTCCTGACCGACCCGTCGGGCTTCGTCTTCTGGACGGTGACGGGGTCGGGCGCGTACGCCTCCTTCACCGGGTCCGAACTCCACGTCCTCGGCCGCGGTCTGGTGAACGCGGCGGTTCTCGCGGCGGCCTGCGCGGGGATCGTGCCGCCGGTCGTACGCGTCCTGCGCATCGCCCGCACCGGGGCGGCCGAGCTCTGGCTGTGGCTCGCCTCGTCGGCCGCCGCGGTCCTGCTCGGCTTCCACTTCTTCGGCCACTACTACCTGCAACTCATGCCGCCCATCGCCCTGCTGGGCGCGGCGGCCCTGCAGATCCTGCCGCGCGAACGGACCGTGCGGGCCATCACCGTCTCCGGCTGCGCGTGCGCGGTCTTCCTGGCCTGGGGCCTGCTCGCGCCCCGCCCCGAACTGGCCCACGCCACCCGCCTCGCGGACACCGTGAGGGCACGCACCGCCCCGGACGACCGGGTGCTGTTCTGGGGCATACACCCGGAGGCGTACTGGCTGGCCGACCGCGCCCCCGCCAGCCGCTACCTCACGGCCGGGCTGCTCACCAACTACAGCGGCGGCAGGAACGGCCCGCAGGTGGGCGAGAAGTACGGGGTCGAGGGCGCCTGGCCGGTCTTCCGCGACGAACTGCGCACCCACCCGCCGGCCCTCGTGATCGACGACTCCCGCGGCAAGCCGTACGCCCCCGCACGCGTCCCTTCGCTGCGCCGGCTCCTCGCGGTCGGGTACGAGCCGGTGACGCGGGTGGGGGGCGCGGTGGTGTACGTACGGGTGGGGCCTGGGAGCGCCGCCGGTCAGGGTGGGGACACCTAGGAGCGACGCCGCCAGGTGCGCGTGAGGTCCGCCAGCGCGCCCACCGCCTCCCGCGCGTGCTCGCGGTCCTCGCGGATCTTCGGGCCGAACTCGACGTGCAGGAACGGGACGTCGTGGGCGGTGGCGGTGCGGCCCTGGACGTTGGTGCGGCCCGCGAGGGGGCAGTCCCTGGCCCAGGCGCGGCAGACGTCGTAACCCCGTTCCCGGAGGGCGTCGGCGAGGGCGCGGCCCTCGGTGAGCGCCTCCCTGCCCTTGCCCGTGGAGGCGACCACGTCGTGATCCGGAGCCGAGTCGTCCGCCATGCCGTGCAGTTGCACACCGGGCAGTCCGCGCCGCACCAACGCGTCGCAGACGGCGTGGAACACGGTGTCCCGGCGGTGCGCCACGTCCGCCTCGTCCCCGCGCCCAGCTTTGCGATGTGCTCCCGCGATGACGAGTACGCCGCCGGGGGCGCGGGTCATGAGCTCCGCGCCGAGCCGTTCGGTGTACCGGTCGGCGACGGGGTGCGGGATCTGGACCGACCAGCGGACGGGGGAGCCGAGGTCGAGGTAGACGCGCCCCCAGCCGCGCGGGGCCGCGCCGCCCTCGGAGCGGTCGGCGATCTCCGCGTACCGCCGCCCGGTGGCCTCGTCGGTGACCGTGCGGACCGCGAAGTCCACGTCGGACAGGCGGTGTTCGGCCTCCTTGCGGCGGCCGTCCAGGAGCAGCTCGACGCCTTCGGCGACGGTCCGCCGGTCGGTGCGGGACGGCGGGCGGTATCCGGTGTCCTCGCCGAAGGCTGCGGTGTAGTCGATGACCGTCTGCTCCAGGCCGTCGCCGACGCGGTCGCCCGGCGCCGTGGAGGAGGGCCCCCGGCGCTCTCCCGAGGGCTTCTCGTCCTTCCCGGAGGAGCCGGACCCGCACTGGGCGAGCGTGAGGACGCAGGCGGTCACGACGGCGACAACCCCGAGCTTCTTTGCGACTGCCACCGACCGGGTGCGGGAGTTCATCATGGTTGTATAAAGATAGCCCTGTGATGACACGTCCCTCCCGCAGGCATCTTGTGACCTGTGCGGCCTCCGCGCTCCTGCTGCTCGCCACTGCCGCCTGCGGCCCCTTCGGCGACGACGAAAAGTCCGCCGACGGCGGTCCCTCGTTCACCGTCGCCGCCGCGGGCGACATCCTGATCCACCCCCAGCTCACCGACCAGGCCCGCAAGGACGCCAAGGTGACGGGCAAGGGCGAGAAGGGCATCGACTTCCGGCCGATGATGGCCGGGGTCAAGCCGGTCATCAGCAAGGCCGACCTGGGCATCTGCCACTTCGAGCCGGTGGTCGGCAAGCCCGGGGGGCCCTTCCAGAGCTACCCCGACTTCCTCGTGCCGCCGCAGATCACGACGGCGATCAAGGACGTCGGCTACGACCAGTGCTCCTCCGCGTCCAACCACACCCTCGACCACGGTCCGGCCGGCGTCACCCGCACCCTGAACGCGCTGGACAAGGCGGGGCTGCGGCACACCGGTTCGGCACGAAGCAAGGCAGAGGCGGACAAACCGCTCATCACCGAGGTGAAGGGCGTCAAGGTCGGGCAGATATCCTTCGCCTTCGGCTTCAACGGCCGCGAGGTCCCCAAGGACAAGCCGTGGATCGTCAACCAGAACCGGTTCGACGCGATCGCCGCCGCCGAGAAGAAGGCGCGCGCGGCGGGCGCCGAGGTCGTGATCCTCAGCATCCACTGGGGCCGTGAGAACCAGCCCAACGCCAGCGCCTCGCAGCTCAAGCTGGCGCGCAGGATCGCCGAGGAGACCGGGATCAACCTCGTCCTCGGCCACCACGCGCACGTCGTCCAGCCGATGGAGAAGGTCGACGGCACCTGGATCGCGTACGGCCTCGGCAACCAGATCGCCCGGCACGACGTGCCCAGCGGACTGACCGAGGAGGGCGTCATCGGCTGGTTCGAGTTCGTCAAGCGCGACGGGAAGTGGGACGTCGACGCCAAGTACGTGCCCACCTTCGTGGACATCCCGCCGGACCCGGACGAGACCGGCGCCCTGCCCAAGGGCGCGGTCAAGGACCACCGGCTCCTCGACGTCGCCGCCACGCTGCGGGACGGCGAGCACCTCAGCGAGCAGCAGCGCTCCCGCTACCGCCTCGCCTTCGAGCGCACCCAGGGCACGCTCCTCAACCGGGGCGCCAGCCAGGACGGCCTCGAACCGCTGGAGGAACTGCCCGCGGACTGAGTCCCTCCGGCTGCCCGATCGGGCGCCAAACCCCCGATCAACGCGATCTAGCTCACATTCGGCTTACTTCGTACATCCCTCCGGGGGTATCGCGGGTCAAAGCCTTCCGGAACGCATGACTGTGCGCTTCCGATCCCCGCGTCACTCCAGGAGAGGAGCACCCCTTGGCCGCTTCGCGTTCGAAGCGGCGGCACAAGGTCCGCCGAAGGACCGACATGTCCCTGCTGGGTGGCATACGTCCCCCCATTGCCGTGCTGTCGGTCCTGCTCCTCGCCCTCGCGGGCATCACCGCCCTCACCTTGGGCCGCGCAGGACAGGAAGCCGTCCCCAAAGCGGTCAAGCTGTCCCAGCAGCACTTCGCCGAGGACGGCGCCATCGCGCTGCGCGCCTCCATCGACGAGTCCGTCACCGACCTGAACCGGACCGCCGAGCTCTTCAGCGCCGGCGACCCGGTGCCCGCCGACGCCGTACTCGACAAGATCGGCAGCGTCTACCAGAAGTGGATGGGCACCGCCGTCGTCGAGATCTCCTCGGGCAAGCTCCTCGCCGCCCGGGGCGAGAACCTGCCGCTCACCGCCATCGACCGCGGCAAGCTCGCGGACGACGACGGGCTCGCGCCGCGCATGGTCCGCCTGGAGAACGGCGAGACCCGGCTGCTCTCCTTCGCCCTGCTCACCTGGAAGGGACAGCCGCAGCAGCTCCTGGTCGCCTCCAGCAGCCTGCGCTTCCCCGGCATCAGCCTCGGCAAGTTCCGCTCCATCGCCGTCGTCGGCCAGGACGGGCACGTCCTGAGCACCGACGGCATCCCCGAGCCCGAGCAGGTCCTCACCGACCTGCAGCGCGAAGAGGTCAAGCAGTCCAACAAGCAGCTCAAGTCCTTCGCCAGGTCCGCGGCGAAGAAGGCCCGCACCCATCCGCTCATGTCCAAGGAGCCGGGCTCCGGCGGCTTCCTCGGCGTCAGCGGCCACCTCACCGGCGAGCGCTACCTCGGTGAGCGCGCCGTAGCCGGCTACGCGGGCCTCGCCGGGCCCGAGGCGGGCGAGGCCACCGTCGCCACCCGGCTCGGCCTGACCGTCGTCGCGATGGTCCCGGTCGCCGAGGACCCCACGGCCACCAGCAGCTCGGCCTTCGGGCTGCTCGCCGCGGCCGCCCTGCTCGTCATCGGCGGCGTCACGGTCTTCCTGCTCCTGCGGACCGTGCAGCGCCCGCTGATCCGGCTCTTCCTGGAAGGCCGCCGGCTCAGCCGCGGCGACCTCGAACGGCCGGTGTCCGTGCCGAAGTCCGGCGAGGCAGCCCGCATCGGCGCCGCCCTCGAACGGCTGCGCCGCCAGCTGCTCGGCGCGCCCGCGGAACCGGCGGCTGCCCCCGCCCGCCGCCGCAGGTTCGGCAGCCGCACCCTCATCGCGGTCTGCGCCGTCCTGCTGCTCGCCTGGTCCGCCCCGCTCATGCTGCTGCTCAACCGCGCCGGCGACACCGTCGTCGTACCGCAGCAGATCGTCAACGACCAGCGCGAGCGCACCGACACCCTCACCGACCGGGTCCGCCGCGCCCTGAACGAAGGCCACGCGGACCTCACCTCCGTCGCGTCCCTCATGGGCGACCGCACCGAGGCGTCGGACATGGCCAAGGTCCTCGAAAGCACCCTGAACCAGCACACCCGCTACCAGTCGCTGTACGTCCTGGACGCCAAGGGCAAGATCGTCGCGAAGGCGGGCGGCGACCCCCGCAGCCCGGCCGGCAAGGGCCCCTCCGCCAAGCCCATCCGCGTCCTCGACGAGGGCGGCAAGGAACCCGTCATCCTCGGCACCGCCGAAGTGCCGGGACGCGAGGGCGCCGCCGTGGTCGGCGAGTTCCGCATCGACTTCCTCAACTCGCTGCTCAAGCGGCCCGGCCTCGGCGAGGTCCGCGTCATCGACGACGAGCGCAAGGTGATCGGCGCCAACACCGGCTACCGCGAGTTCGAGGGGCTGCCGAGCGGCCGCCTCAACGCGCTCGCCGAGGGCACCGGACAGAAGGTCGGCCTCAGCCCGCGCCCCAGCGGCGTCCTCTACCGCGACGGCGACGACATCCAGATCGCGGCTGCGGCACCGTTCGTCGGCGGCGGCGCCGCCGGATCGCTCGGCTGGAGCGTGCTCAGCTGGCAGCCCGCGTCGGGCCTCGCCATCCCCGAGTACACGTACCAGAACCGCACGGTCCTCGCGGGCATGCTCGGCATCACGGCGGCCGCCGCCTGCCTCGGCTGGCTGCACATCGTCGTCGTACGACCGCTGCGGCACCTCGCCGACCAGGCCGAGGCGCTCGCCGACGGGGACCGCAAGACCGTCCTCTACCCGCGCCACCACGACGAGGTCGGCGCCGTCACCCGCAGCCTGGAACTCATCAGGCAGCAACTGCCGACGGGCACACAGCGCAAGCGGGACGGCGTCACGGCCGGCCTCGCCGGAAGGAACTGAACCCCCGTGCTCTTCCTCTACACCGTGCTCGTGGTGTGCGGCGCCATCCTGCTGGCGGCCGGCGTCGTCGAACAGCGGCGGCACTTCGCCAGCCTGGAGCACATACCCTCGCGGGTCCTCGTCAACGGCATCCGCGGCAAGTCCTCCATCACCCGCCTGTGCGCGGGCGCGCTGCGCGGCGGCGGGCTCACCACGGTCGCCAAGACCACCGGCACCGCGGCCCGGTTCATCCACCCGGACGCCACCGAGGAGCCCGTCTACCGCAAGTTCGGCATCGCCAACGTCGTCGAGCAGATCGGCATCGTCAGGCGCGCCGCCGCGTACGACCCGGACGCCCTGGTCATCGAGTGCATGGCGGTCATGCCGGCCCTCCAGGAGATCAACCAGTCCAAGCTGATCCGCTCCACCATCGGCGTGCTCTGCAACGTCCGTGAGGACCACCTCGCCGAGATGGGCCCCACCCTCGACGACGTGGCGCGCTCGCTCTCCCGCTCCATGCCGGAGGGCGGCATCTGCGTCACCGCGGAGAAGGACCGCTTCGACATCCTCAAGGAGGAGGCCGACGCGCGGAACTGCGAGCTGATCTACGCCGACCCGGAGACGGTGACCGACGACGAGCTGCGCGGCTTCAGCTGGTTCACCTTCAAGGAGAACGTGGCGATCGCGCTGAAGGTCGCCGAACTCCTCGGCGTCGGCCGCGAGGTCGCCCTCCAGGGCATGTACGACGCTCCGCCGGACCCCGGTGTCCTCTCCGTCGAGCGGTACGCCACCGAGGACGGCAAGAAGCTCCGCTTCGCCAACGTCTTCGCGGCCAACGACCCCGAGTCGACGCTGATGAACATCAACCAGCTGCTCGACCTCGGCGCCATCCACCGGCCGCTCAACGTCGTCATCAACTGCCGCCCCGACCGCGTCGAGCGCAACGGCCAGATGGGCGAGATCATCCCGGACCTCCAGCCGGACAAGGTCTTCGTCATCGGCCACCCCGCGAAGTCCGCCATCGACGCGATCCCCGCCGAGTGGCGTTCCCGCGCCGTCGACCTCGGCGGCGACCGGCGCGACCCCGAGGAGTTCATGCGCGAGATGCTCGGGCAGCTCGGCCCCGACTCCTCGCTCGTCGCGATCGGCAACATCCACGGCCAGGGCGAGCTGCTCCTCGAACACCTCGCGGAGCTCCCGCCGGACGAGAGCGAGGAGCAGGCCCCCGAGGAGCCCGCGCCGTTCTACGAGCCGCACGTCGACCCGTACCAGCACTACCCGGAGGCGTACGAGAACAGGTACGCGCCGTCCCACACCCAGCCGATCCACGTGCCGGCGCAGCAGTACGGGGCGTACGCGCCCCAGGAGCAGCAGTACGTGTCCCACGAGGCATACGCGCCGCAGGAGACGTACGCGCCGCAGGAGACCTACGCCCAGCAGAGCGGCTACACGCCTCAGCAGCAGTACCCGCAGCACCACGAGCAGCAGCACCAGCAGTACCCCGAACAGCAGCAGCACCACCAGCAGTACCCGCAGCACCAGCAGCAGAACCAGCACCCCCAGCACCACGAGCCCCCCGCCCCCCGCGGCCTGTTCGAGCCGCGGGTGCCGCCCGCACCGCCCGCCGCAGACGACACCCAGCAGTGGCACAGCCCAGGAGAGCACCGTTGATTCCCTCCGTCCTCACCCCCGAGATCGCCGCGGTCGGCATCGCACTCGGGCTGCTCTTCTCGCTGGTCTGCTATCTGACGACCAACCTCTCGCCCGGCGGCATGATCACCCCGGGCTGGCTGGCGCTGACCCTCGTCGAGGACCTGCAGCGCGCCGCCATGGTGGTCGGCGTGACCGTGCTGACGTACGCCGGCACGCTCCTCATGCAGAAGTTCGTGATCCTCTACGGCAAGCGTCTCTTCGCCGCGGTCGTGCTGCTCGGCGTGACGCTGCAGGCGACCGTGATGATCGTGCTGTCGATCGAGTTCCCGCTCATGTACGCGAACCAGACCCTCGGATTCATCGTGCCGGGCCTGATCGCCTACCAGCTGGTGCGCCAGCCCAAGGGCCCCACCCTCCTCGCCACGGGCTCGGTGACGCTCATGGCCTACGTCGTCCTCACCGCCGGGATCCTCCTCGGCTTCATGCCGTCCGCCTGATTCCAGGAGCCATTCATGCCGCCCAAGAAGAAGCGCCCCGTCCTGCACGCCGCGACCGTGCTCGCCCTGCTCGCGGGCAGCGCGTACCTGACCGTCGAGCTGCGCAAGGACGAAGAGGCCAAGGCGCCCAAGGTGCAGGCCGTCACCGACACCCCGGGGCTGCACAGCAGCACCGGCCAGGAGTCGGGCGGAAAGCAGAAGTGGGAGCGCCTGAAGAACCCCGAGCGCTCCGTCCTGCGCACCGACGGCGGCAAGGTCCTCGCCACCTTCACGGACGGCGCCCGCACCGCGACCCTGACCGGTCCGAGCCGCACCTTCACCGAGCCCGCCAACACCAAGTCCCGCGTCGTGACCAACGACTGGGTGCGGCTGATGCCGGAGGTCTGGCGCGAGGGCGCGGAGAAGGAGAAGTGGTTCAAGGACTGGTACAAGGAGTTCTCCGGCAGCGAGGAGGACGACATCTTCGCGATGGCGTTCCAGTACGTGGAGGGCGCGCCGGTCAAGAAGGACGACGAGGGCATCGCGTACGCGGGCGACGCCAACTTCGGCCCGCTGAATCCCGACGGCAGCTCCGGCAACGACCTGCGCCTCGAACAGTCCGACTTCTTCGACTACCTCGGCATCCCGTACACGTTCCGCAACGGCACCACCGCGCAGCCGGAGAAGGCGCGCGCCCGCTCCATGGACTGCTCCGGCTTCATCCGCACGGTCTTCGGCTACCGCGCCCGCTACCCCCTGATGGCCAGCGACGGCGTCGGCGACGGCCTGCCCCGCACCGCCAACGGCATGGCGCGCGGCAAGGTCGGCACGGACGTCATCGAGCTCAAGGGCGTCGGCGCGGCCGACCGCCCCAAGTCCATCGACGTCGTCCAGCCGGGCGACCTCGTCTTCTTCAAGCTCGACGCCCGCACCAAGCAGCGCCTGGACCACGTCGGCATCTTCCTCGGCCACGACGCCGACGGCCACAAGATCTTCATCTCCAGCCGCGAAGAGGTCAACGGCCCGACGATCGGCGACAAGGGCGGCACGTCACGCCTCGACGGCAACGGTTACTACGCCTCCACGCTGCGCAGCGCGAAGCGGCTGTAGCGCTTCACCGGGTTGTTCGTGACCTGCGGGCCGGACGGGGCTGGTCGCGCAGTTCCCCGCGCCCCTTATGGGGCGGCCCGTACCGTCCTCGGGCCCGCGCACTCCGCGCCCATCTCGCCCACCCTGCGGCGCAGTTCGCGGTCGGCCGTGATCACTACGCACGGCCGGCCCGCCGCCTCGGCGGCGACCTCCACGATGCGGTCGTCGCCGCTGCCGGGCGCGCTCTCCACGCGCACACCCGGCACGGACTCCACACCCCGGGCCGCCCCCTCGACGACGAGGACGACCTCCACCGGCCCCGGATGCCCCGCGACCCCTCTTTCCGCGTACGGGACGAGCGCGTCCCGCAGCCGTTCCGCGGCCCCGCGGCGGTCCTTCCACCACCCGTCGGGCACGGATCCGACGACGTTCGCGGCATCGACGACGACGAGAGTTCTCATGCGGCAAACGTAAACTAATAGGCAAAACGCTGTGCGTCCGTGAACGTGGAAGGGTTGGCGCCGAGTCATGCCGTCGAGGTCCACCAGCACCGGTGCCCCGGATACCGCCCGCTGGCTGCTGCGCGGTCACGACGGCCGCCTCACCGCCTACGCCCGCGCCGAGGGAGGCCTCCTGCGCTGGACGGAGACCAGGCCCGGCGGACCGGAGTGGAGCGGCCCCGACTTCTTCGATGCGCCCGACCTCACCTACCTCACACTCGCCCAGGGCACCGACGGATACGTGCACTTCGTGGGCCGGCGGGAGCGGCCTGGGGACGACGGCAAGGCTGTCGTCGACCTCGTGCACTCCATCCAGTACCAGTCGGGCAGGCCGCTCATGGACTGGCGCTCGCTCGGCAACCCGCACACCAAGCTCGTCGAGCGCGCCCCGCACCTCGGCGCGCCCGCCGCCGCGGTGGACACCGCGGGCACCGTCCACGTCTTCGTGCGGGACGCGGTGGGCAGCGTACGGATGCGCCGCGAGGGCAAGGGCGGCAAGTGGGAGGGGTGGAAGGACTTCAAGGTCCGCGACACCCTGGACGGCATGGCCGCGGTCGCCACCTCCACGGGCCGCGTCGAGGTCCTCGCTCCCACGGGCAAGGCCACCCTGCGCTGGGCCCAGGAACAGCGCGGCGGCGAACCGCAGCGCGCCGACGACGTGCCGGTCGTCGCCGCCCCCGGCTCCGGCACGGCCCTGGAGACCGCGCCCGACCGCCTCACGTACTACGCGGCCGACGCGCTCGGCGACGGCGTCCTCGCCCACCGCCCGGCGAGCGGCGGCCCGCCGCTGCCCCTCGGCGGCGCCCCCGGCCCCGGCCCCACTGCGGCCCTCCGGACGGCCATAGACGGTTACGACTGCACCGTGCTCGCCCACCGCACGAGCACGGGCCGCCCCGCGCTCGCCGCGTTCCCCACGGAGGACGAGGGGGCGGGCCTGTGGTGGGCCGAGACCGGCGAACCGTGCCTGGGCGCCCCGGCGTTGGCGCTCGACGCGCGCGGCCGCGTGGTCATGGCGGCGATCGGCCTCGACGGCACACTCCGGCTCGCCCGGCAGAAGGCGGAGCCGGGCCTCGCACTGGCGGCGTGGACCCGCGTCTGAGCCGAACGGCAGTGGGCCGTACGGGAGTTGTCCCGTACGGCCCACTGCCGTTGTCGTGCGGTGTTACGCCGGGACGCTCGCCACGCCCTGCGCCAGGAACCGCTTCCCGTTCACGCGCTCGCTGACGCCCTCACGGTCCAGGTACGGCGTGATGCCGCCCAGGTGGAAGGGCCAGCCCGCACCGGTGATCAGGCAGAGGTCGATGTCCTGGGCCTCGGCGACGACGCCCTCGTCGAGCATGAGCCCGATCTCCTGCGCCACCGCGTCGAGCACGCGGTCCCGCACCTGCTCCTCGGTGAGGACCTTGTCGCCCTGCTTGAGGAGCGCGGCGACCTCCGGGTCGAGCTCCGGCTTCCCGCTGTCGTACACGTAGAAGCCGCGCTTGCCCGCCTTGACGACGGCCGCGAGGTTCGGCGAGACGGTGAAGCGCTCCGGGAAGGCGCGGTTCAGGGTCTCGGACACGTGCAGGCCGATGGCCGGGCCGACCAGTTCGAGGAGGACCAGCGGCGACATCGGCAGACCGAGCGGCTCGACGGCCTTCTCGGCGACGGCGACCGGGGTGCCCTCGTCGATGACGTTCTGGATCTCGCCCATGAAGCGGGTCAGGATGCGGTTCACGACGAACGCCGGAGCGTCCTTCACGAGCACCGCGGTCTTCTTCAGCTTCTTGGCGACACCGAAGGCCGTGGCCAGCGACGCGTCGTCGGTCTGCTCGCCGCGCACGATCTCCAGGAGCGGCAGGATCGCGACCGGGTTGAAGAAGTGGAAGCCGACGACCCGCTCGGGGTGCTTCAGCTTCGACGCCATCTCGGTGACCGACAGCGAGGAGGTGTTGGTGGCGAGGATCGCGTGCGCCGGGGCGACCGCCTCGACCTCGGCGAACACCTGCTGCTTGACGCCGATCTCCTCGAAGACGGCCTCGATGATGAAGTCGGCGTCGGAGAAGCCCTCGGCCTTGTCCAGGACACCGGAGACGAGCGCCTTCAGACGGTTCGCCTTGTCCTGGTTGACGCGGCCCTTGAGGAGGAGCTTGTCGATCTCCTCCTTGACGTACGACACGCCCTTGTCGACGCGCTCCTGGTCGATGTCGGTCAGCACGACCGGCACCTCCAGGCGGCGCAGGAAGAGCAGCGCGAGCTGCGAGGCCATCAGACCGGCGCCGACGACGCCGACCTTGGTGACCGGGCGCGCCAGGTTCTTGTCGGGCGCACCGGCCGGACGCTTGGCGCGCTTCTGCACGAGGTTGAACGAGTAGATGCCCGCGCGCAGTTCGCCGCCCATGATGAGGTCGGCGAGCGCGACGTCCTCGGCGTCGAAGCCCTGCTGCAGGTCGCCGTCCTTGGCGGCCGCGATGATCTCCAGGGCGCGGTAGGCGGCCGGAGCGGCGCCGTGCACCTTGGAGTCGGCGATGGCACGGCCGCGCGCGACGGCGGCGTCCCAGCCCTCGCCGCGGTCGATCTCGGGCCGGACGACCTCGACCGAGCCGTTCAGGACGGAGGCCGTCCAGATCAGCGACTGCTCGAGGAAGTCGGCGCCCTCGAAGATCGCGTCGGCAATGCCGAGCTCGAAGACCTGCTTGCCCTTGAGCTGGCGGTTCTGGTTCAGCGAGTTCTCGATGATGACCGAGACGGCCTTGTCGGCGCCGATCAGGTTCGGGAGCAGCGCGCAGCCGCCCCAGCCCGGGACCAGGCCGAGGAAGACCTCGGGCAGCGAGAAGGCGGGCAGCGCCTTGGAGACGGTGCGGTAGGAGCAGTGCAGACCGACCTCGACGCCACCGCCCATCGCGGCGCCGTTGTAGTACGCGAAGGTCGGCACGGCGAGGCCGGAGAGGCGCTTGAAGACCTCGTGCCCGCCCTTGCCGATGGCGAGCGCGTCCTCGTGGTGCTTGAGCAGCTCGACGCCCTTGAGGTCGGCGCCGACGGCGAAGATGAACGGCTTGCCGGTGATGCCGACACCGACGATGGTGCCCTCGGCCGCCTCCTTCTCGACCTGGTCGATCGCCGTGTTCAGGTTGGCGAGGGACTGCGGGCCGAAGGTGGTCGGCTTGGTGTGGTCGAAGCCGTTGTCCAGCGTGATGAGCGCGAAGCGCCCGGCACCCTGGGGAAGGTCGAGGTGGCGTACGTGCGCCTGCGTGACGACCTCGTCCGGGAACAGCTCGGCCGCACCCTTCAGAAGCTCAGTGGTCGTGGTGCTCACTTGTCGCCTCCGGCGTCCTTGTGGTTCGGGTTCTCCCAGATGACCGTCGCGCCCATGCCGAAGCCGACGCACATGGTCGTGAGGCCGTAACGCACCTCGGGCTGCTCCTCGAACTGCCGTGCCAGCTGCGTCATCAGGCGTACGCCGGAGGAGGCGAGCGGGTGGCCGAACGCGATGGCGCCGCCGTACTGGTTGACGCGGGCGTCGTCGTCCGCGATGCCGTAGTGCTCCAGGAAGGCGAGCACCTGCACGGCGAAGGCCTCGTTGATCTCGAAGAGACCGATGTCGGAGATGGAGAGCCCCGCCTTGGCGAGGGCCTTCTCCGTGGCCGGGATCGGGCCGTAGCCCATGACCTCCGGCTCGACGCCCGCGAAGGCGTACGAGACGAGGCGCATCTTGACCGGCAGGCCGTTCTCCCGCGCGAACTCCTCGGAGGCGATGAGGGAGGCGGTGGCGCCGTCGTTGAGACCGGCGGCGTTGCCCGCGGTGACGCGGCCGTGCGTACGGAACGGGGTCTTCAGCCCGGCGAGGTTCTCCAGGGTCGTCCCCGGACGCATCGGCTCGTCGGCGGTGGCGAGGCCCCAGCCGGTCTCACCGGCCTCGGCGTTGGTGCGACGCACGGAGATCGGAACCAGGTCGGCCTGGATCTTGCCGTCGGCGTACGCCTTGGCGGCCTTCTCCTGGGAGCGCACCGCGTACTCGTCGGCGCGCAGCTTGGTGATCGTGGGGTACCGGTCGTGCAGGTTCTCGGCGGTCATGCCCATGAACAGGGCCGACTCGTCGACGAGCTTCTCGCTCACGAACCGCGGGTTCGGGTCGACGCCCTCACCCATGGGGTGGCGGCCCATGTGCTCGACACCGCCGGCGACGGCGATGTCGTACGCACCGAAGGCGACGCTGCCCGCGACCGAGGTCACGGCGGTGAGCGCGCCGGCGCACATGCGGTCGATGGAGTAGCCGGGCACGGACTGCGGCAGCCCGGCGAGGATGCCGGCGGTGCGGCCGATCGTCAGGCCCTGGTCGCCGATCTGCGTGGTCGCCGCGATGGCGACCTCGTCGATCTTGGCGGGGTCGAGGTCCGGGTTGCGGCGCAGCAGCTCCCGGATGGCCTTCACGACGAGGTCATCGGCACGGGTCTCGTGGTAGATGCCCTTCGGACCCGCCTTGCCGAACGGGGTGCGGACGCCGTCCACGAAGACGACGTCCCTGACGGTACGAGGCACGATGGCTCTCCTCCAGGGTGCGGTTGCGCCACGCCTGCGGCGCGCTTCCTGAAGCCATGCTACTTGTCGGTAACTATGTGGCCAAGGGCTGGTCGGTGGTGCCGCGGCGAGGCGAAGGTCACACTCGGCCGTGGGGCTTCTCCGCACCGGTGCAGGGTCCGTTTTCCTACCCCGCGCGCGGGCCCGGGCAGGCCCAGCCCCGCCGCTCCGCAGCGGCCACCTCCCACCCACCCACCCGTTCACCCCGCACCTAAAGGTCCGGGTAGGAGCAGTCCCGCCGCTGCGCGGCGGATCGTCCCCACCCGCCCGCCCGTTTGCCCCGCACCTAAAGGCCGGGTAGGAGCAGCCCCGCCCGTTTGCCCCGCACGTAGCGGCGCAGGTGGGAGCAGGTCCGCCGCTGTGCGGCGGATGTCTCCTCCCCGGCTCGCGGCGGGAAGGTGCGGGCGTCGCGGTCACTGTGCGGTGCGGGGTGCACGGGTGGGTGGGTGGGAGGTATCCGCCGCGGAGCGGCGGGACAGTGGCGGGAGTGCACAGCGGTCGACAAAAGCACCCACCCGCCCACCCGCCCAGCCCGTCCGTCGTGCGGTGGGGTGAGTGAGTGGGTGGGTGGGTGTTGGGTTAGAGGGGAGTGTCGGCCTAGGAGAGGGCTGTGACCAAGGCCGGGGTGACCTGGGTGATCTGCCAGGGGCGGGCGCCGTAGGCGGCAAGGGCCGCCGCCACCGTGTCCTCGGTCACCTGAGCCGGAGGCTCCCAGCACACGCGCCGGACGGTGTCCGGAGTGATCAGGTTCTCCTGGGGCATATTGAGCCGCTCGGCAATCGCGGAGACCGCGGCACGCGCCGCGGAGAGCCGCGCCGCCGCGGCGGGATCCCGGTCCGCCCAGGAGCGCGGCGGCGGCGGCCCGCTCACCGTCTGGCCGGGCTGCGGCAGCTCGGAGTCGGGCAGCGCCTTGGCGCGATCCACCGCGGCCTGCCACTGCTCCAGCTGGCGCCGCCCCATGCGGTGCCCGAAGCCGGTCAGCCCCGCGAGCGCGTGCACGTTGGGCGGCAGGCCGAGCGCCGCCTCGACGATCGCCCCGTCGCTGAGCACCTTGCCCGGCGACACGTCGCGCCGCTGGGCGATCCGGTCGCGCGCGGTCCACAGTTCCCGTACGACCGCCATCTGGCGACGGCGCCGCACCTTGTGCATGCCGGACGTGCGGCGCCAGGGGTCCTTGCGGGGCGGCGCGGGCGGCGCGGAGGCGATGGCGTCGAACTCCTCGCGGGCCCACTCCAGCTTGCCCTGCCGGTCGAGCTCCTTCTCCAGGGCGTCGCGGAGGTCGACGAGGAGCTCGACGTCGAGCGCCGCGTACCGCAGCCAGGGCTCGGGGAGCGGCCGGGTCGACCAGTCGACGGCGGAGTGCCCCTTCTCCAGGACGTATCCGAGCACGCTCTCGACCATCGCGCCGAGCCCCACCCGCGGGAACCCGGCGAGCCGGCCCGCGAGCTCCGTGTCGAAGAGGCTCGACGGGACCATGCCTATTTCCCGCAGGCACGGCAGGTCCTGGGTGGCGGCGTGCAGGACCCACTCGGTGTCGCCGAGGGCCTCGCCGAGGCCGGAGAGGTCGGGGCAGGCGACGGGGTCGACGAGCGCGGTGCCCGCGCCCTCGCGGCGGAGCTGGACGAGATAGGCCCGCTGGCCGTACCGGTAGCCGGACGCGCGCTCGGCGTCGACGGCGACGGGTCCGGTGCCCGCGGCGAAGGCGGCGACGGTCGCGGCGAGGGATTCCTCGTCCTCGACCACCGGCGGAATGCCGTCGCGCGGTTCGAGCAGGGGGATCGGCAGCCCTTCGGGTGCGAGGCCGTCGTCGTCCGGAGGGCCGCCTCCGGTGGTTCGCAGTGAGCTGTCTGCTGCGGTCTCTTGGGCGTCGGTCACCTGTCAAGGGTATCTGTGTATGGACAGCGCCCGTCGACGGAACGTTCCGTCGACGGGCGCGCGGGGGGTGTAAATCAGTCAGTGGATGATGCCGGTGCGCAGGGCGACGGCCACCATCCCGGCCCGGTCACCCGTGCCGAGCTTGCGGGCGATGCGGGCGAGGTGGCTCTTGACGGTCAGGGCGGACAGGCCCATCGAGACGCCGATGGCCTTGTTGGACTGGCCCTCCGCGACCAGGCGCAGCACCTCGACCTCGCGGCCGGAGAGCTCGCGGTAGCCGCCGGGGTGGCTCGGGGTGCCCGGAGGGCGGCGGTGCATGCGGGCGGCGGCCGAGCCGATGGGGGCGGCGCCGGGACGGGTGGGGAGTCCGACGTTCGTACGGGTGCCGGTGACGACGTAGCCCTTGACGCCGCCCGCGAGGGCGTTGCGCACGGCGCCGATGTCGTCGGCGGCGGAGAGGGCGAGGCCGTTGGGCCAGCCCGCGGCACGGGTTTCGGAGAGGAGCGTCAGGCCGGAGCCGTCGGGGAGGTGGACGTCTGCGACGCAGATGTCCCGGGGGTTGCCGATGCGGGGACGAGCCTCCGCGATGGACGAGGCTTCGATGACGTCGCGTACACCGAGCGCCCACAGGTGGCGGGTGACGGTGGAACGGACGCGGGGGTCGGCCACGACGACCATGGCGGTCGGCTTGTTCGGGCGGTAGGCGACCAGGCTTGCGGGCTGCTCGAGGAGAACGGACACCAGGCCTCCTGGGGTGGCGGGACGGGGCCGGCTCGGGGATGAAGCCGGGACGAATCCGTGCTTTCAAGGTCACAAACCTCTTCGGCACCAATCCCTGCCGCCTTTAGGGGATGATCACGATTTGGTGAGCAATAATTCGGGCAATTCGGACATGCGCTCGATCATCCGAAGATCAAACCGAACGCGCCACCTTCCGGGTGACCCCAGCAAGGCAAACCCCCGCGGCGTGGGGCCACGGGGGGAATGGGTGTTCGGCGGTTCAGTGGATATTCGACGGTGCCGGGGGGCACGGCCAGTCAAGGGGAGAGCGGCCCCCGCCGTTGCGGCAGTGAGACCACGGACCCGTCACCGGGCCCGGCGGGCGGCAGCCCCGCGACCTGGCAGAGCAGGTCGCACCAGGCCGCCAGGTGCGCCCCCGTGTCCGGCACCCCGCCGGTGCCCTCCCGAGGGGTCCAGGAGGCCCGGATCTCGATCTGTGAGGCGGGCGGGCGCTCCGCGAGGCCCCCGAAGTAGTGCGAGGCCGCCCGCGTCACCGTGCCGCTCGCCTCGCCCGCGGTGAGCCCCCGCGCGTGCAGCGCCCCGGTCAGCCACGACCAGCACACCTCCGGCAGCAGCGGATCCGCCGCCATCTCCGGCTCCAGCTCCGCCCGCACGAGCGTGACGAGCCGGAAGGTGCCCTGCCACGCGTCGTGCCCGGACGGATCGTGGAGCAGGACGAGCCGCCCGTCCGCGAGGTCCTCGTCGCCGTCCACGACCGCCGCCTCCACCGCGTACGCGTACGGCGCGAGCCGCTGCGGCGGACGTGTCGGGTCGATCTCGATCTCCGGCCGCAGCCGTGCCCCCCGCAGCGCGTCGACCGCCGCGCGGAAGGGCAACGGAGCCGAATCCGCCACCTTCCCCTCCGAACTCTCCATCTCGCCAGCGCCGTCCGACCGTTGTCCCTGAGCCGCAGCCATGCGGGGAAGGTTAAGGGGAACGGCGCCTTCGCGCAGGGAGAGACACCCGTGAGGGGGTCCCCGGTCAACGTGCGAGACTTTCCGCGTGAGTGCCAATGACAGCCGTCGCCCCGAGGGCCGGCAGAACGCAGCGACGTACGACTCCCCCTTCATGAAGGCGTGCAGGCGCGAGGCCGTGCCGCACACGCCGGTCTGGTTCATGCGGCAGGCGGGGCGCTCACTTCCCGAGTACCGCAAGGTGCGCGAGGGCACGGCCATGCTGGAGTCCTGCATGCGCCCCGACCTCGTCACCGAGATCACGCTGCAGCCGGTCCGCCGCCACCACGTCGACGCGGCGATCTACTTCAGCGACATCGTCGTCCCGCTCAAGGCGATCGGCGTCGACCTCGACATCAAGCCGGGCGTCGGACCCGTCGTCGAGAACCCCATCCGCTCGCGCGCCGACCTCGCGCAGCTGCGGGACCTCACGCCCGAGGACGTCCACTACGTCACCGAGGCGATCGGGATGCTGACCGCCGAGCTCGGGTCGACGCCGCTCATCGGCTTCGCCGGTGCGCCTTTCACTCTCGCGAGTTACCTCGTGGAGGGCGGCCCGAGCCGCAACCACGAGCACACCAAGGCGCTCATGTACGGCGACCCGCAGCTCTGGGCGGACCTCCTCGACCGGCTCGCGGAGATCACGAGCGCCTTCCTGAAGGTGCAGATCGAGGCGGGCGCCAGCGCCGTGCAGCTCTTCGACTCGTGGGTGGGCGCCCTGTCGCCCGCCGACTACCGCCGTTCGGTGATGCCCGCTTCCGCGAAGGTCTTCGACGCCGTCGCCTCGTACGGCGTGCCCCGCATCCACTTCGGCGTCGGCACCGGCGAGCTGCTCGGGCTCATGGGCGAGGCCGGCGCGGATGTCGTCGGCGCCGACTGGCGGGTGCCGCTGGACGAGGCCGCGCGCCGCGTCGGCCCCGGCAAGGCGATCCAGGGCAACCTGGACCCGGCCGTCCTCTTCTCCACCCGCGAGGCCGTCGAGGCGAAGACCGACGAGGTGCTCGCCGCCGCCAAGGACCTGGAGGGCCACATCTTCAACCTCGGCCACGGCGTCCTGCCGACCACGGACCCCGAGGCGCTGACCCGCCTCGTGGAGTACGTGCACACGCGCACCGCCGTCTGAGAAAGTCCGAAAACGGTCCCTGCCTGCCCGGGCAGGGACTGTTCCACGGCCATCAGGTGCCGACCCGTACGCCGTATCGACGTCCAGCGGCCCGCAGGGTCATCGGGGCTTCCCCACGGCCCGCGTGGGGCGCGGGGCGCCGTCCGACGCCCAGAGCGCGGCGAGCGATTCCCGCAGGGTGAACCGCGGCCGCCAGTCCAGCTCCCACTCCGCGGCGCTGATGTCGGCGCACTGCCAGGGCATCGCCGTCGCACACCCCACCGTGCCGAGGGACTCCTCGACGCACCCGGTGAAGCCCGCCTCGACGACCAGCCCGTGTGCCAGGTTGCGCGCCGGGACCGCCCGGCCGCTGCCGATGTTGATCAGGCGCGGCAGCCGCCCCGGCAGGGTGAGCGCCTGCGCCACGGCCTGCGCCACATCGCGCGTGTCGACGAAGTCCCGGTGCGCGGACAGGTCGCCGACCCGCACCGTGCCGTGCGGGGTCCGGGCGACCGCCCGGCGCAGCTCGGCGGTGAGACGGCCCGGCAGTCCGGCCGGCGCCGCCCCGGGGCCCACCGGGTCGGTGACCCGCAGCACGATCGCGTGGAGCCCGGAGTCGACCACGGCGAGCGTGCCGGCCAGCTTCGTGGCTCCGTACGGCGTGACCGGGCGGGCGGGGGAGTCCTCAAGGGTCCGCTCGCCGATGCCCGTCGGCCCGTACTCGGCCGCCGAGCCGAGGTGCACCAGGCGCGCGGTCGGCACCGCCGCGCACAGGGCCTCGCAGAGCACCGCGGGGCCGCGGGCGTTGGCCTCGGCGAGGGTCAGCGGGCTGCCGCCAATCGCGCCCGCGCAGTTGACCACGGCGTCGGGCGCGGCCCGCGTCAGCTGCTCGGCGAGCGCGCCCCGGGTGATGGTGGCGAGGTCGATCCGGAGGTCGTCCCCGGGGGCCCGGCCGCCGCGGAGCAGCCGGACGCCCGGCAGGGCGCGCAGCCGCTCCATGACGGCCCCGCCCAGGTATCCGGTGGAGCCAAGGACGAGAATGCGCACGGCCGTCACGCCCCCTTGAGGAGCGGCGGGCGGTGCGCGGTGAACTCCGCGTTCGCGCGGTCGTGGTCGAGCAGAGCTCCGGCGTCGGGAGCCGTCGCTCGTACGGTGTGGTCCATGCGGTGTGTGGTCCCCTCCACGGTCGGGCCGCGGGGGTGTGTCCACCCCGAGGCCCGCCCCCCAACGGCAGGTTCACACGTCGCTGTGTGTGTCCGTGCCGCTCTGACGCGTCACATGGTGCGGCCCGCCCGTGGGGTCTGTGCTGGTTCTGTGAAAGGTGGCGGAAAAGAGACGACGTGCCCTTGGGAGGAGGGGCGGGAAAAGGGGGTGCGTCAGCTCCGATCCGCCCGCACCGCCGCCACCGCCTTGCGCGCCGCGATCAGGACCGGGTCCCACACCGGGGAGAAGGGCGGCGCGTACCCGAGGTCGAGCGCCGTCATCTGCTCCACCGTCATCTGCGCCGTCAGCGCGACGGCCGCCACGTCGACGCGCTTGCCCGCGCCCTCCCGGCCGACGATCTGCACGCCGAGGAGCCGCCCGGTGCGCCGCTCGGCGAGCATCTTCACCGTCATCGGGGCCGCGCCCGGGTAGTAACCGGCCCTGCTCGTCGACTCGATGGTCACCGTCACGAACCGGAACCCGGCGGCCCGCGCGTCCCTCTCGCGCAGACCGGTGCGGGCGATCTCCAGGTCGCAGACCTTGCTGACGGCCGTGCCGACGACGCCGGGGAACGTCGCGTAACCACCGCCCGCGTTCGAGCCGATGACCTGCCCGTGCTTGTTGGCGTGCGTGCCGAGCGCGATGTGCCGCTCGCGCCCCGACACCAGGTCGAGGACCTCCACGCAGTCCCCGCCCGCCCAGATGTTGTCGTGCCCGCGCACGCGCATCGCCAGGTCGGTCAGCACTCCGCCGTGCTCGCCCAGCGACAGCCCGGCCTCGCGGGCGAGCGTCGTCTCCGGACGTACGCCGAGACCGAGCACCACGACGTCCGCCGGATACTCGGCGTCCTCCGTCGCCACCGCCCTGACCCGCCCGTCGTCACCTGTCAGGACCTTGGTGACCTCGGCCTCGTTCACCATCCCGATGCCCATGCCGGTCATCGCGTCGTGCACGAGGCGCCCCATGTCCGGGTCGAGCGTCGACATGGGTTCCTTGCCGCGGTTGACGACCGTCACCTCGTACCCACGGCCGACCAGCGCCTCGGCCATCTCCACGCCGATGTAGCCCGCGCCGATGACGACGGCGCGGCGGCCCGGTGTCCGCGTCAGCGTGTCGAGCAGGGCCTGCCCGTCGTCGAGGGTCTGCACGCCGTGCACCCCCGGCGCGTCGATGCCGGGCAGCGGCGGACGGACGGGCCGGGCGCCGGTGGCGATGACGAGCTTGTCGTACGACGTCCAGTACTCCTCGCCCGCCGCCAGGTCGCGGGCCAGGACGCGGCGGCCCGGCACGTCGAGCCGCACCACCTCGGTGCGCATCCGCAGATCGATGGCGCGCTCCCTGTGCTGCTCGGGGGACCGTGCGATCAGCTCGTCCCGCTCCCCGACGGCGCCGCCCACCCAGTAGGGGATGCCGCAGGCGGAGTACGACGTGAAGTGGCCGCGCTCGAACGCGACGATCTCCAACTCGTCGGGGCCCTTGAGCCTGCGCGCCTGCGACGCCGCCGACATGCCGGCCGCGTCGCCCCCGATGACCACAAGTCGCTCTCGTGTGCTGCTCATACGGACACGCTACGACGCGCAGGCCCTACGGAAGCTCCCTAGTCGTCGTCCCCCTCACGCGCCGGGACGGCCGGGCCCGCGGGAGCCGCGGCCGGGCGCCGGGAGCGCAACGGGCGTACGACCCACAGCCACAGGACGAGCAGCAGCGCGGCCACCGCCGCGAACGGCAGCACCGCGGCGAGGACGATCCCGACCCAGCGCAGCGCCGTCACGAACGCGTCCCAGCCGCCCGCGAGCGCGTCCCCGAACGACGTGTCGTCGTCCTCGGCCCCGATCCCGGCCTTCGCGCGGCTCTCGGTGAGCGAGAGCGTGATCGTGGCCATGCTCGTGCGGTCCTTCAACGAGGCCTGCTGGGCGAGCAGCGCCTCCAGGTCGGACTGACGCGTGCTCAACTCCCCTTCCAGGGCCACCACATCGCTCAGTTTCGTGGCCTTGTCCATCAGCTCCCGCACCCGCGCCACGCTCGCGCGCTGCGACGTGATGCGGCTCTTCACGTCGACGACCTGGTCGGTGACGTCCCGCGCCTTCGCTTCCCTGCCGATGAGCCGGCCGGTGCCTTCGAGGGAGGCGAGGACGTCCCCGTACTTGTCCTGCGGCACGCGCAGGACGACACGGGAGCGCTCGCGCCCGTCGCCGTCGCGGGAGGTGTTCTCGTCGCCCACCATGCCGCCGGCGTCCTCGGCGATCCGCCGGGCCTCGTCGAGCGCTTCGGGCACGTCCTTGACGCGGACGGTGAGCTTCGCGGTGCGGATGACGTGGGTGTCGGCCGGCTCGGGCGGCTTGCGCGTGCCGGCGTCGCGGGCGCCGGAGTCGGAGTTCGCGGACTGATCGGCCCGCCCGCCGCCGACGCCCTTCTCCTTCCCTTCGGGGGCGACACCCGCGGCTTGGCCGTCGCCGCCGCTGTCACTGTCCCCGCCGCTGCCCGAGGTGCACCCCGTGAGCGCGAGCGCGATGGCGAGCAGCAGGCCGGCGAGGACCTGGACGGTGCGGTGGGCGGAGTTCCTTGACGCGTGCATCGGCGTACCCCCCGGGGTCGGTGAACTGATGCTCCTTCGACGCGGGAGAGGGCCGGAACGGTGTTGCCGACCGGTTCCGATGCGGTCACGGTCGGGACTCGCCGGTCTGAGAGAGTGGAGGCATGCGCGAAACGGACACACGTGCGGGGAACGGCCATGCCGTCGTCATCGGAGGCGGTATCGCGGGGCTGGCCGCCGCGCACCGCCTGCTCACCGCCGACCCGGACAGGCGGGTGACCGTCCTGGAGGCGTCCGGCCGGCTCGGCGGCAAGCTGCACGCCGCCGAGATCGCCGGGGTCCGCGTCGACCTCGGCGCCGAGTCGATGCTCGCCCGCCGCCCCGAGGCCGTCGCCCTCGCCCGCGAGGTCGGCCTCGCCGACCGGCTCCAGCCGCCCGCCACCGCGACCGCCGCCATCTGGACCCGCGGCGCCCTGCGCCCGATGCCCAAGGGCCACGTCATGGGCGTGCCCGGCGACGCGTCCGCCCTGGCGGGCGTCCTCTCCGAAGAGGGCCTGCACCGCATCGAGCGGGACCGCGAGCTGCCGCCCACCGAGGTCGGCGACGACGTCGCCGTCGGCGAGTACGTCGCCGCGCGCCTGGGCCGGGAGGTCGTCGACCGCCTCGTGGAACCGCTGCTCGGCGGGGTGTACGCGGGCGACGCGTACCGCATCTCGATGCTTTCGGCCGTCCCGCAGCTCTTCGAGGCGGCCCGCACGCACGCCTCCCTCACCGAGGGCGTCCGCGCCATCCAGGCGCGCGCCGCCGCGCGGAGCCCGCAGACCGGGCCCGTCTTCATGGGCATCGACGGCGGCGTCGGCGGGCTGCCGCTCGCCGTCGCCGATTCGGTACGCGCGCGTGGCGCCGAGATCCTGACGGACACGCCGGTCACGGAGCTGCGGCGGACGGCCGACGGCTGGCACGTGGTCACCGAAAGCGGCGTCCACGAAGCCGACGCCGTCGTCCTCGCGCTGCCCGCGCCCGCCGCCGCGAAGCTCCTGGACGCCGAGTCGCCCGCGGCCGCCGCCGAGCTGCGCACCGTCGAGTACGCCTCCATGGCCCTCACGACCCTCGTGTACCGCCGGAGCGAGACCGACCTCCCCGAAGGCAGCGGTTTCCTCGTGCCGCCCGTCGACGGGCACACGATCAAGGCGTCCACCTTCGCCAGCCGCAAATGGGGCTGGATCGACCGCCAGGACCCCGATCTGCTGGTGCTCCGCACGTCCGTCGGACGGTACGGCGAGACGGAGATCCTGGAGCGGGACGACGCCGAGCTGGTCGGGCTGTCCCGGCACGACCTGCGCGAGGCCACCGGCCTGACCGCCACCCCCGTCGCGACCCGCGTCACCCGCTGGGACGACGGCCTCCCGCAGTACCCGGTGGGCCACCACGCGCGCGTGGCCCGCATCCGCTCCCACGTCGCCGGGCTGCCGGGCCTCGTGGTCTGCGGGGCGGCGTACGACGGCGTGGGCATCCCGGCCTGCGTCGCGAGCGCCAACGCCGCCGTCGACCAGCTGGCGGGCGACTTCGCGGGTGTGCAGCAGCTCACCCGCAACCCGGTGCAGAGCCTGCACGGCGGCGGAGGAGAATAGCCGCATGAGTGACGCTCCCGCCGAAGTCATCGGCAAGACCCCGAACGCCGGCAAGAAGGCGAAGGACCTCAACGAGGTCATCCGCTACACGCTGTGGTCCGTCTTCAAGCTGCGCGACGTGCTCCCCGAGAACCGCGCGGGCTACGCCGAAGAGGTCCAGGACCTGTTCGACCAGCTCGCCGCCAAGGACATCACCGTCCGCGGCACCTACGACGTCTCGGGCCTGCGCGCCGACGCCGACGTCATGATCTGGTGGCACGCCGAGACCGCCGACGAGCTGCAGGAGGCCTACAACCTCTTCCGCCGCACCAAGCTGGGCCGCTCCCTGGAGCCGGTCTGGTCGAACATGGCGCTGCACCGCCCCGCCGAGTTCAACAAGTCGCACATCCCGGCGTTCCTCGCCGACGAGACCCCCCGCAACTACGTCTCGGTCTACCCCTTCGTGCGCTCCTACGACTGGTACCTGCTGCCCGACGAGGACCGCCGCCGCATGCTCGCCGACCACGGCAAGATGGCCCGCGGCTACCCCGACGTGCGCGCCAACACCGTCGCCTCGTTCTCCCTCGGGGACTACGAGTGGCTGCTCGCCTTCGAGGCCGACGAGCTGTACCGCATCGTCGACCTCATGCGTCACCTGCGTGCCTCCGAGGCCCGGATGCACGTCCGTGAAGAGGTGCCGTTCTTCACCGGCCGCCGCAAGTCCGTGGCGGACCTCGTGGCGGGCCTGGCCTGAGAACCCGTATCAGGCTCTAACGCTCGCGGGGCAGCTTCGCCGACCGCGCTCCGGACGACGGCTCGGGCTCCTTGTGCGGCGCGCACGACGCGTGCCGCCCGGGGAGCCTGCCCTCCAGGAGATACGCCTCGAAGTGTCCGTTGACGCACTTGTTGGGGCCGCCCGCGATGCCGTGCGTGCCCGCGTTCTCCTCGGTCACCAGGGCCGATCCCGACAGTCGGCGGTTCAGCTCCACAGCGCCCTGGTAGGGGGTCGCCGCGTCCCGCTCGGCGGCCAGGATCAGCGTCGGGGGCAGCGCGCCCGGGGCCGTCCGCACGTCGACGGGCCGTTGCCGCGGCGCGGGCCAGTAGGCGCACGGCAGGTTCATCCAGGCGTTGTCCCAGGTCTCGAAGGGGGCCACACGCGCGAGCCGGGAGTTGTCGCGGTCCCAGGTCTCGAAGTCGGTCGGCCAGGGCGCGTCGTTGCACTCGACGGCGGTGTAGACGGCGTTGCCGTTCTCGTTCTCCGCGGCCGCCTTCGGTTCGGGAGCGGCCTGCTCGATCAGCGGCTTCGGGTCGCCCTTCAGGTACGCGGAGAGCGCCGACGCACGCATCGGCCAGTAGTCGTCGTAGTAGCCGGCCTGGAGGAACGCGCCCTGCAGCTGCCCGGGGCCGACCTTGCCGCCCGCGGGCTCGCGGGCCAGCTCGGCGCTCACCTTCTCGTAGCTGCGCTGGACGGCATCGGGGGTCCTGCCGAGGTGGTACGCCTTGTCGTGCTTGGCCACCCAGGTGCGGAAGTCGGCCCACCGCCGCTCGAAGGCCAGGGACTGGTCGAGGTTGTTGCCGTACCAGACCTGCGCCGGGTCGGGGTTGACCGCCGAGTCGAAGACCATGCGGCGCACGTGCGAGGGGAACAGCGTCGCGTAGACGGCACCGAAGTAGGTGCCGTACGAGGCGCCCATGAACGTCAGCCTCTGCTCGCCGAGCGCCGCCCGCAGCACCTCCAGGTCGCGCGCGTTGTTCAGCGACGTGTAGTGGCGCAGCCCGCGGTTGCGCTCCGCGCACCCCCGCGCGTACGCCTTGGCCCGCGCGATGCGCTCCCGCTTGTACGCGGCGTCGGGGTGGGTCGGCGCCTGCGAGGGCGCCTTGCCGAACCGCTTCGGGTCCTGGCAGGACAGCGGCGCCGAGCGGCCGACCCCGCGCGGGGCGTAGCCGACCAGGTCGTACGCCGCCGCGATGCGCTTCCACTCGGGCAGGGCGCCCACGAGCGGGAAGTAGGTGCCGGACGCGCCGGGTCCGCCCGGGTTGTAGACCAGCGCCCCCTGCCGGCCGACCGCCTTCTTCGCCGCCTTCCCGGTGGCCTTGGTGCGGCTGACGGTCAGCTTGATCTGCTTGCCGTCGGGCCGGGCGTAGTCGAGCGGCACGGAGACCGTGCCGCACCGGACGGACGGGGGGAGGCCCTCGGTCTTGGCGCAGGCGCCCCAGCGGATTCCGGCGGCCTCGGCGCGCTGCGCCGCGACGGTGGTGCCGGACATCTCGGGGGAGGGCGGGCTGCCGCTCGCGCTGCCCGCGGGGGTGGCGACGAGGGCGGTCAGGACCAGGGATCCGGCGGTGCCATAGCGGGCGGCTGCTGCTCTCATCGCGCTGTCTACCTCTTTTGTCCGGCCGTGCGTTCCGGGTGCTGCTCGAACAAAAGTGATGATTCGTCTGGTATTTGGCGAAGTAAAGCACCGGCCTGCCGGTGTCGGCTCAATGACCCCGTTGCGTCGTCCCGCGCTGCGGCCGCTGCGAGAAGGCGGCCCGCAGCCCCGGATCGCCCGCCGCCCGCACCCCGCGCACGGCGACGGCGATGAGCTCCTCGCCGCGCGCGGGCAGCGCGCCGAGGAGCCGCTGGCCCGCGGGGGACGCCCACCGCGTGTACGGGTGGATCTCCATGCGGGCGATGAGCAGACAGGCCGTGCACAGCAGCAGCGGCAGCGCGAACCAGACCGCGACCGGCACCTGCCCGGCGGCGGCCCCCCGCTCCTGCGCCGGCATCAGCACCGCGACGGCGCCGAGGCCGAGGACCACCGCCGTCGCGGCCCACACCTGGCGCACCGCGGCCGCGACCCCCGAACCGATGCCGTCGGGGACGGCGAGACCCGCCGCGACGAGCCGGTCCGCGAGCGCCCGCACCGGGTCGGCGGCCGCCGCGCCCCTGCGTACCGGCGCTATCCGCGACTGACCCGCGGGGCCGATCGCGCCGAGCACCGAACGCTCCATGTCGTCGCGGCCCACCGGGTCGACGACGGTCGCCCAGCCGGTGTGCGCGATCAGCAGCCGCCGCGCCCTGGCCATCGCGACCAGCGTCACGTCGGCGACGCGCGAGGGGCCGCCGGACAGGAACGCCGCTTCATAGACGGTGAGTTCGTGCCCGCGCGCCACGGCTCTCTCCTGCTCGGCGGCGCGGCTCGCGGCGAGGCAGAGCCGACCGCAGGAGAGACCGGCCGCGGCCCAGGCGAGAAGGAGCAGGGGTACCCAGAACATGGCGGTTTTCTATGCGAAGGCGCCGCATGGCGCTACGCCCCATTCACTATGTGGACACTCGGTGACGGGTGGATAACGTTCCGTTTCCTGGTGCTATCGGTCGCGGGGTTTCGGCCGGGACGCCGCGGGCGGCAGCGGGAACGTGGGCGACGGCGTGACCGGCCGGGCCGAGCCGGGGGAGTCGGTGGGGCCCGGCGGGGCGGGTGACCTGGTCACGGGACCTGCTGGGCCGGTCGTCGCCGCGTCCCGTGCGAGGCCGTCGAAGTCGACGAGGCCGGTGGCCTCCAGGACCTTGATGTGGTCGAGGACGGTCGTGTTCGCGTCGTCGGCCAGGGTGCGCACCAGGGAGTTGCGGGTGTTCGCGCGCACCTCGGCCACCACGGAGAACACCTTGCCGTGGGCCCGGCGCAGGATGTTCGCGAACTTGGCGTCGTACGCCTCGCCGCGCGCGCCGCTCAACTCCGCCAGCCAGTCGCGCTGTTGGCGGCTCGGCTGGCTGGGCAGTTCGAGGCCGAGCCGGGCCGCGACCTCGCGTACCCGCGCGTCGAGGAACGTGTGGCCCTCGACGAGGTGCCCGCCCGCGGTCCGCACGGCCTCGGTGGTGCCGCGCTCCTCGGCCTGCTGCCCGGCGGGCAGCTCCCACAGGCCCGCGAGGCGCACCTTGGTGATGAAGTCCCTGTCCAGCGCGGAGAGCGGCCCGAAGTCGGTGGACACGGTGTCCGCGTGGAGCTGGTCGAGGGCGGTGCCCGAGCGGTCCTCGTAGGACCAGAGGGGGAAGATCAGCGCGGCCAGGGTCGCGACTAGGCCCGCGACGATGAGGCCGGTGCCGTTGATGGTTCGCAATCGCATGGCGCCTCCTGTTGCGGCACCGCACGTTAGTGCGCCCCGGGCGGGGCCCGGTCCGATACGGCCGGGAGTACGTCACCTGCCGTACCGGGACCGTGCGCCGACGGTCGCGGCGTGCGCCCTCAGAAGGAGGAGCGCGGGCTGCTCAACATGACCCGCCCCCGCCCCCGCCGCACGAGGAGCCGCCGCCCCCACCGCCGCAGGACGAGCCACCGCCACTGCTGCAGGACGAACCGCCGCCTCCGCCCCCGCCGGAGCAGGACGAGCCTCCGCCGCCGGAACAGGAGGACCCGCCGCCCCCACCACCGCCACCGCCCGAGCAGCAGAAACCGCCACCCCCGCCGCTGCTGCCCGAACCGCACCACACGGACGTGCCGCTCCCCGCGCTCCACGCGCTCGCGTTCGTGTACGGGGCCGGGAGCGGGCCGGCGGGAGCCATCGCCGGGACCCGGACGCGGGCGGCGGCGATCAGCTGGTCCCGCAGATCGGGGTGGGCCGCCGCGAGGCCGCGCGTGGCCACCAGGTGTGCCGCGCCCGTGAGGTGGCCCGACGAGGCGACGTACTCCCGCAGCGCGTACCGCCCCGCGACGGTGAGCTGCTTCGACGTGACCGCGAGGCAGACGAAGCCGCTGACCATGCCGAAGGCGGCGGCGGGCAGCAGCGCCAGGATGTCGGGGAGCGGAGTGTCGGCGCTGCCCGGCTCCAGATAGCTGTTCGCGAACCTGACCACGGTCAGGACGGCACACACCATGAACCCGAAGAAGGTCAGGAAGATCTGCGCCCCGGCCCAGCGCCGCCACTTCCGCTGCCGCCCCGGCCGCACGAGGAGACCGCGCCGCGCGAGCGCTTCGCCCGTCTCCTGCACCGGCGCGCTCCGCATCACCGCCACCCGCAGCCAGTGCAGCGCCCCGCTGGGCGCCGCGGAGTGGGCGTCGATGACCGCCTGTTCACCCGCGTTCCTGGCGGCCGGGCGGCTGATGCCGACGACACCGGGTCCTGCGACGACAAGGCGGCCGTCCTCGTGCAGGCCCGCGATCAGCGAGTCCGCGGCGCGGGCGGGCCCACCGGAGAGGAACGCGGCCTCCAGGGTGCCCCGGACGAAGACGCCGTGCTCGGCGTCGAGCGGCTGCCGCGCCGCGTGCGGGGACCTGGTGCGGCGGGCCGCCACCACGCCCCGGATCAGCTCGGCGGCGGCGAGCGAGACGACGACCGTGTACACCGTGACGATGATGCTCATGACGTCACCGCCTCTGCAGGACGCGGCGGGTGGCGTGCAGCAGCCGGGCGGCGGGCCGCCGCGACAGCGGCGCCGGACCCGACCGCTCCAGCCACCAGTCGCTCAGCCGCCGCCGGACGGCCGCGTCCGCGCCGTCGGGGCGCCCGGCGAGCAGCAGGTGCTCGGCGAAGTTCAGCGCGTCGTGACGGTAGCCGCCGGTCATGGGGCGGGTCCTGGCGTACGCGAGGAACTCGGCGCGGTACGCCGTGCCGAGGATCTCCGGCAGTTCCGGCGCGACCTTCGCGACGACGTCGGCCCGCTTGGCGGCCAGCGCGTGGCTCTGCACCTTCAGGCGCGCGTGGTCGAAGCCCTCGGGCGCCGGGGTGCCCGCGACGAGCGCGGAGAGCAGGGCGGCCTGGGCGACGGCGGTGCGCTGACGGGCGGCCGCGGTGGCGGGCGGGACCGCGCGGCGGTCGGCCGGGTCCTCTGCGGGCAGCTCGCCGGACGCCTTCACGGTCGCCCGGATGGCGTCCAACTCCCTCTCCAGCTCGGCCGGCTCGGGGAAGTTCTCGTCCCGCTCCAGGAGGACGCCGGGCGGGGAGACGCGGGACGCGAGGTCGGCGAGGATCGCGAGGACGGGCTCGGGCACCGGGTGCGCGTGGCTGTCGTGCCAGACGCCGTCCCGCTCGAAGCCGCCCGCCACGTGGACGTACGCGATGGCCTCGACGGGCAGTTCGTCGAGGGCCTTGGCCGGGTCCTCGCCGCGGTTGACGTGGTTCGTGTGGAGGTTGGCGACGTCGATGAGGAGCCGTACGCCCGTGCGCTCGACCAGCTCGTACAGGAACTGTCCCTCCGTCAGCTCCTCGCCGGGCCACGCGACGAGCGCCGCGATGTTCTCCACGGCGAGCGGCACGGGCAGCGCGTCCTGCGCGATGCGGACGTTCTCACAGAGGACGTCGAGCGCGTCGCGGGTGCGCGGCACCGGCAGCAGGTGCCCGGCCTCCAGCGGCTGCGTGGCGGTGAGGGCGCCACCGGCGCGCACGTACGCGATGTGCTCGGTGACCAGCGGCGAGCCGAGCGCCACGGCCCGCTCGGCGAGCGCGGTGAGGCGCCCCTCGTCGGGGCGGTCCGCGCCGCCGAGCCCGAGCGAGACGCCGTGCGGCACGACGGTCACGCCGCGCTCGCGCAGCCGCACCAGGGAGTCCGGCAGATGCCCCGGACAGACGTTCTCCGCGACGGCCTCAACCCAGTCGATGCCGGGCATCGCCTCCACGGCGTCCGCGATCTCGGGCCGCCAGCCGATCCCGGTCCCGAGCCGCCTCCGCTCCGCCACACGCTCCATGTCGCTCCCCCTTCGTCCCCCTGCGTCCCCAGGTCATGACCCTGCCGGGAGCGGGTGAACCCTCGGGTGAAGACGTTCAGAGCTACATTTGAGGTTCCGGCCGATCGGTGTTGACCTGGCCGGGCGGCGCGGGCGAGGGGCGGGACGTGGTGGAGACGTCGCCGCTCGGTCCGGCGGGCGCGGGCTCGGGGGGCGCGGCCCCGGAGGGCGGGGGAGGCCCGGTGGGGCTGGCGGTCGCGGTCGACGCGGCGCCGTTCGCGATCCCGTCGAAGTCGACGAGCCCGGTGGCCTCCAGCATCGTGATGTGGTCGAGGACGGTCTGGTTGGCGTCCGTGGCGAGCTGCCGGATCAGCGAGTTGCGGGTGCTGTCCCGCACCTGTGCGACGACGCTGAAGACCTTCCCGTGCGCGACGCGCAGCAGGTTCGCGAACTTCCGCTGATACGTCTCGCCGCTCGCCGCGGTGAGCTCCGCCAGCCACCCCTGCTGCTGCTCGGTCGGCTGGTTGGGCAGCTCCACGCCGAGCTGCGCGGCGACGGTCCTGGCCCGCTGGTCGAGGTCGGTGTGCCCGACGATCAGGTGGTCGCCCGCCTCCTTGATCGCCTTGGTCGGCGCGCGCTCGACGGCCTGCTGCCCCGCGGGTATCTCCCACAGCCCGGCGAGCCGCACCTTCACGAGCAGATCCCGGTCGGCCGCGGAGAGCGGCCCCCACTGGGTCGCCACGGACCCGGCGGCCAGATTGGCGGGCCCGGTACTGGAACGGTCGGCGTACGACCACACCGGGAACGCGATCGCGCCCAGTGTGGCGACGAGTGCCGCGATGATCAGAGCCGTGCCGTTGACGCGCCGCAAGGTGCCTCCCGAGGTGCTCCCGTGTCGCCGGTGATACCGGGGAGTACGGAAGATACGGGCGGGGCGTTCAACCGCGCGAGATGTCGGACGGGGCGGAGTTGTTCTCCCGAGCGGAGTCGCCCTCCGGCGCGGAATCGTCCTCGCGGGCGGGCGTCGACGGCGTGGGCGTCAGCGGCGCAGGGCCGGGTGGTCGGCCACCACAGTGCAGGAGCCCGGGGCGATCTCGGTGAAGCCCGCGTCGCGGACCACCGGGAGGCCGCTCGTCGTCAGGGTGCGCCAGTGCCCGGCCCCGGGGGTGCGGACGGAGAGCGGGAAGCCCGCCTCGCGCCAGGCCGTGCGCTCCTCGGCCGGCAGCTCCCACCAGGCCAGCTGTGCGCCGTGGCCCGCCTGGGCCATCGCCTTGCCCGCCGACATGTCGACCTCGGGGCTCATCCACAGGACCGGGTGCGCCGGGTCGGCACCCGCCGGGGGCTCCGGGTCGTCCAGGTCCGTGCCCGACACCTGGAGCCGCGCCAGCTCCTTGGGCCAGCCGTCCAGGGGGACCGGCGGGAAGACCCGGACCTCCGCCGACTTGCCGGTGACCGTGATGCCGGGCAGCGCCTCAGCCCTGCGCCACTCGGCGCCGCGCGCCCTGCGCACCACCTTGCGGATGCGGGCGTCCTGCCAGTCGCGCATCGCCTGCGCCCACTCGCCGTCGCCGAGGGACCGCTCGTCGCTCAGCATCACGAGGACGGCGCGGGCCGCGGTCTCCAGGGCGTCGGTGCGGGCTGGGGGAGCGGCGCGCTCGATGCGGGCGACGAGGGGCAGCACGTACTGCGGGGCCTCGTCGCGCGAGGTGCTCTCGTGGCGGAACGGGCTGTCCCGCACGTCGGGCGTGGTCGTCTCGTCGCTGGTCACGGCCACCAGTCTGCCAGCGTGCGCGAGGATGGCCCGCATGGAACAGGATCTCGCGGTGCGGCTCCACGGGGTGGGCCGCCGCTACGGCGTGGGCGGCGCGTGGGTGCTGCGCGGTGTCGACCTCGGCATACGGGCCGGGGCCCTGGTGCGCATCGAAGGGGCCAACGGCACGGGAAAATCAACCCTGTTGAGGCTGCTCGCCGGCATCGACGCGCCCTCCGAGGGCCGGGTGACCGGGCGGCCGCGCACGGCGTTCGTGCCCGAACGCTTCCCGGCCGCCCTGCCGTTCACCGCGGTGGGCTACCTCACGCACATGGGCCGCGTCCACGGCCTCGGGCGCACCGCGGCGCGGCGGCGCGCGACGGAGTGGCTGGAGCGCTTCGGCGCCGCCGGGTACGCGCGTACGCCGCTCTCGGAGCTGTCCAAGGGCAGCAGCCAGAAGGTCGCCGTGGCGCAGGCCCTGCTGGCCGAGCCCGGCCTGCTGGTCCTCGACGAGGCGTGGACCGGCCTGGACGCCCCGGCCCGCGCCGAACTCGACCGCGCGGTGGCCGACCGTACGGCGGCGGGCGGTGCGGTGGTCTTCGTCGACCACGATCCGCGCAGACTCGCGGGTGCGGCGGACGAGACGTACGCGGTGGTCGGTTCCGGCCTGAACCGCCGTACGCCCGAAGCGACTTCGGCGCAGTGGCAGGGGCCGACGGTCCTCATCGAGGTGCAGGGGCCCCAGGGTGCGGTGCTCCCGGCGCCCGTGGCGGAAGCGGCCGTGGGGGAGGCGGTCGTGGCGGAGGCGGTCGTGGCGGCGGGCCCCGGGGCCTCCGACGGCATCACGCGCCTCGTGGTCCCGGGACCGCACTCGGACCGGGTCCTGCGGGAGCTCCTGACGGCATGGCCGCCGTGGCACGTGGTGACGGTGAGGGCCGGGGAGACTGTGACGACGACGGCGGCGCACGGCGGAGAGGAACTGTGATGTCCTCGGCGTCCACGCGGTCCGCGCTGTCCCCGCTGCCCGCTCTGCTGCGCTATCAGACCGCCCTGCTCGTGCGCTCGCAGCGCTGGCTGCCGCCCGTCATCCTGTACGCCGTGTTCCTCGCCGTCGGCGTGCAGGGCGGGCAGCCCGTCCTGGAATCGCTCGCGTACGCGGCCGGGGTGTTGCTGCCCGTGGCGGCCTGGCTGGTACGGATCTGCGTGACCAACGAGCCGCCCGCGGCCCGCAGTTGCTCCGCGGCGGCCGCGGGGCCGGGGCGGGCCCACCTCGCCTCGCTGCTCGCCGCGTTCCTCGCGTCGGCCGCCCTCGGAGGCGTGGCGACGCTCGTCGTGACGGCCGTCAGCGACGCGGTGAGCACCAATGCGCGGGTGCCGGTGCCCCGGCTCCCCGCGGGCGCGGCGGGCCTCCTCGCGATGCTGGTCTGCGCGTCGCTCGGCACGGCGCTCGGAGCACTCGCGAACCGGCCGCTGCTGCGTTCCGCTGGGCGGGCCGTCCCCGCGATGCTGCTCGGGTCGCTGCTCCTCCTCGTCACCACGGGCTCCCCGGCGAAGTCGGCCCTCACCGCTCTGACGACGGGCTCGCGGGAGGGCACGGTACCGCTGCCGCTGGGCGCGACGGCGGGGGCGCTCGCCGTGGCTGCGGGGGCGGTGTGGGCGGCGTGCGCGCTGTGTTCGCGGCGGGGGTGAGCGGGGGCACCCTCTCTGCCCGGGGGCACCCTGTCTGCCGGGGGCACCCTCTTACCCCCTCAGCCGGAGCAGGCCGACCGTTGCGCCTCCTGCCACTCGCACGCCGGGCAGAGTGTGACGCCCTTGCGGGACTCCGGGTACTCGGTGGGTTCGCGGCACAGCACGCACTCGGCGCGCGGCTCGTCCGGCGCCGCGTCGCTCTCCCGAGCCGTGCCGCCCTCCGGCGCCGGGCCCGCCGAACCGTCCGCGCCGCAGTGGTCCTCATCCGCCATGCGGACCAGCCTAGCTCCGCGCCCCCGCCGCCCCAGCCGCCCCCGCAGTCCCGATCTGCTCCGAGACGCGGACGAACCGGAACCCGCGTTCCCGCAGTTCCGGGACGATGGTGCGCAGGGCGCGCTCCGTCGCGGGCGCCGCGCTGCGCGTGCAGTGCATGACGACCACCGAGCCTGGCCGCACCCCGTCCAGCACCTGCCTGGCCACCGCCGCGGCGTCCGTCGCGAAGGCGTCGCCGCTGACCACGTCCCACTGCACCGCGGTGACGCCGCCGGGCGCGAGCGCGCGCAGGGCCCGCCGGTCGTAACAGCCGCCCGGGAAACGGAAGTACGGCACCGCCCGCTCGACCCCCGCCGCGCGGAAGGCGGTGAAGGCGCGCTCCATGTCGGCGCGCATCCGGGCGGCGGGGACCGCGGGCAGGCCGTAGCAGCGGCCGGTGAAGGCGTGGTGGCTGTACGAGTGGTTGGCGACCTCGAAGAGGGGGTCGCGGCCGATGTCCTTGGCCTGGGCCGGGTACTGCTCGGCCCACCGCCCCGTCATGAAGAACGTCGCGGGTACCTTCAGCCGCCGCAGCGTGGCGACCAGCTCCGGGTTGTCGAACCGTTCGCCGGCCTTCGCGCGGGGGCCCTGGTTCGCGGTCATGTCGGCGTCGAAGGTGAGGGCGACGGTGCGGCCGCGCGTCCGGGACCCGTTCGTGAAGACGGGGGTGAGACCGGAGGGGCCCGGCGCGAGCGTGGGCGGGGCGGTCGCCGGGGGCCGGGCGGGGGGACTCGGGCGGCCGGGTGCGACGGTGTCGCCGGCGCACCCGGCGAGGACGGCGGTCAGGGTGCCGAGGGCGCAGAGCGCGGCGCATCTCCGTACGAGAGTGATCACCCGGTGACGATATATCCGTAAAGCTTACAAATAGGGAAAATCGGGCGCGAGTGCGTCGAACGCTCCGCGCCGCCACCCGTCCGGCGTCCGCCCCCCCCGCGATCCAGCCCCCTCCGGTGACTAGATCCAGCCGTCCAGCGAAGCCATGAACGCGTCGAAGTCGTCCCGGTGCATGGTGTGCCCGGCGCCCCGGACCGTCCGCACCTCGAAGCCGCGCCGCGCCAGCTCCTCCTTGAGCGGGCCCCCGACGACGGGGCTCGGGTCGGCGACCTGCACGAGCGAGGGCACGACGGGGACCGCCGGAGTGCGGTCGACCGCACCCGCGCCGGACAGCGACAGCGCGGTGTCCGGATCCCACACGGCGAGGGTGGCGGCCTCGATGTCCACGTCGATCTCCTCCCAGCGCGGGTTGAACTTCGCTATGACCTCGCGGGGGACCCGCTGGAACTCCACGAACACCGCGGGATCGACCGCGTCCTCGCCGCCGAGCGCCCACGCGGGGTCGGAGTACACGGCCCGCGCGGGCGCGAGCCGCTCGGCCGCGAGGGCGAGCGCGAGACCGCCGAGCGAGTGCCCGAGCGCGAGCTCCGCGCCGGTCGGCAGGGTGTCGACCAGGTCGTCCGCGAAGATCTCCGCGCCGTACGCGCCGCGCCCGCTCGCCCCGTGCCCGCGCAGGTCCACGCCGATGACGCGGTAACCCCTGGCGGCGAGAGCGGGGCCCACGCGACGCCACGTCCGGTGGTCCGACATGATCCCGTGGACCAGGAGGGCCACGCGGTCGCCGGTGCCCCATTCGTGGGTGTGCAGCTTCATCGTGCCGGTGCCTTTCTGGTGCGGGAGACGCGGGCGGTACACCTGGATCTTCCGGGGCGGACCCGCCCGCTCCGGCGGCGGGCTCCGCGATGTGACGCACGCAACGGGCTCCGGCCACGCACAATGCAGCACCGGGGCACGGGCCGAGGCAGTCTCGGAACGGCCCGGAAGGCGGCCCCGAGCGGGGCCCGAAGGTGACGGAAGGAACCACTATGCGTCCGGTACTCCGCGACGACGTACGGCAGTTAGCGAAGAGATGGGTGGACCAGGCCCGGGCCGACGCGCTGAAGAACGGCGAGGAGCCGCCTCCCGCGTTCTACGACGTGCCCGACGACCAGCGCGCCCCGCTGTTCCACGAAGCGCATTACTGGCACACGCTCGCCTCCGGCCTCTTCCTGGAGCAGTCCGTGCCGCCCCGCCCCTCCGAGACGAACATCCGGGCCATGCGCAGGCACCTCGCGGACTGCGCCGGGCAGCTGCGCTCGATGATGGACCGGCGCGGCAACCTGCTGCCCGAGGGCGCCCGCGAACAACTCGCCACCATCGAGCTGCGCGTGGCCATGGCGCTGGACCTGGTGGAGAACGCCGGTGCGGCCTGGGCCCGCGAGACCGACGCGGCCTGGCACGAACTGATGCTGCTGGCCAGGCTCCTCGACTACGACCCCTCGCGCACGACCGACGACTGGGTGCCGGAAGGGTGGAACAACTTCGCCGGCCTCTATCTGGTCTAGGTCGTGGTCTCCGGTCCGGTTCGTGGTCTCCGGTCCAGGTCGGGTCTCCGGTTCAGGTCGTGGCCCGGGATATCCTCGTCTCCGGTACGTCCAGTACATCCGGTACGTCGGTACGCCCGGTAGACCCTCAGGTCCCTGAGATCTCCCGCGTCGCAGCGCTCTACGTGCCCCAGCGCCCCGCGACCACAAGGAGTCCTTGATGCCCCGCATCGAGTGGACCGAGAACGACCGCACCGGCTCCGACACGGGCGCCGGCCCGGACGCTCCCGTGCACAGTGCCCGCTGGCACTCCGAGAGCGGCGCTCCGGCGCCCCGCCGCGTCGTCGTCGCCGACGACCGGACGAAGGCCGACGTGGCCTACCGGCTGGTCTGCGAGGGCACCGCTCTGCTGTGGCGCGGCGACTTCCACGGCGCCCGGCAGCTGCTGAGCGCCCTGGGCCGCCGCGTGGACCGGAAGGCGGCCGCGCCGCGCAAGGCGACGGCTTCCGGCAAGGCGGCCGCGCCCGGTGCCACGGTCGCCGACTCCTTCCACCTGCACCGTCGCGCCCGCGGCCACCGGGCCCGCGTGCTCGGCATGTTGCTCGTCCGCCTGGACGACGACCACGGCCTGGCGCTGCGCCGGGCGCCCGACGTGCGCGCCGCCTGCCGTGAGGCGTACGGACCGCCCGACGGGCCGATGGTGGTGTCCCTGCGTGAACTCCTCGGCGTGATCGGCGCCCACGAGTGGCGGTCCAAGGGGGTGCACGTGCCCGCTCTCGACGACCGGATCCACCCGCACTACGGCGTGTTCTCCCCGGTCAGGGGCGAGTACGTCGACCTGGTGGCGCGGGTGCCGCTGCCGGGCGCGGCCGAGCGGGGCGCGCCCCCGCGGCGTACGGCGTTCGACATCGGCACCGGCACCGGTGTGCTCGCGGCCGTCCTCGCCCGCCGGGGCGTCGACCGGGTGGTGGCCACCGACATCAACCCGCGCGCCATCGCCTGCGCGCGGGACAACGTCGAACGGCTCGGGCTCCAGGAGCGAGTGGAGGTCGTCGAGACGGGCCTCTTCCCGGCGGGCCGCGCCACGCTCGTCGTGTGCAATCCGCCGTGGCTGCCCGCCCGGCCGACCTCCGCCGTCGAGCAGGGCGTGTACGACCCGGGCGGCGCGATGCTGCACGGCTTCCTGAACGGGCTCGCCGAGCATCTGGAGCCCGCGGGGGAGGGCTGGCTCATCCTGTCCGACCTGGCCGAACACCTCGAACTCCGCACGCGGGAAGACCTGTTGGCGTCCTTCGACGCGGCCGGGCTGCGGGTGGCGGGGCGGCACGACATCGCGCCGCGCCATCCGCGCGCCGCGGACGCCACCGACCCGCTGCACGCCGCCCGCGCGGCCGAGGTGACCTCGCTGTGGCGGCTGACCCCGGCGTGAACTGACCGGGCAGGCCGGTCAGGTGGGCCGGACCTTTTTGAAGCAACCGTTTCGGAACATGCTAGCGTCGTCACTCGTCAGTTCTGAAGCAGTCGCTCCAAAAGCGGGGCGGCCGCATGCGACCGGGAGGGCCGCCGCCATGCCGCTTGCGGTGTACATCGTCGGGCTGGGCATCTTCACCCAGGGAACCTCGGAGTTCATGCTGTCCGGCCTGTTGCCCGGCATGGCCGACGACTTGGGCGTCTCCGTCCCCGACGCCGGACTGCTCATCTCGGCCTTCGCGGTCGGCATGGTCGTCGGCGCGCCCCTGCTCGCCGTCGCCACGCTCCGCTGGCCGCGCCGCACGGCGCTCGTCTCCCTGCAGGCCGCCTTCGTCGTGGCCCACGTCATCGGCGCCCTCGCGCCCGGCTACACCGTCCTGTTCGTGACGCGCGTGGTCAGCGCCCTCGCGTACGCCGGGTACTGGGGCGTCGCCGTGGCCACCGCCGTGGCGCTCGTACCGGCGGACGCCAAGGCGCGGGCGGTCGCCGTCGTCGCCGGCGGACTCACGCTCGCCACCGTCGTGGGCGTTCCCGCGGGCACGGTGCTGAGCCAGTTCTCCAGCTGGCGCGCCGCGTTCTGGGCGGTGGCCGCGGCCACCGCGGTGAGCCTGGTCGGCACGCTGCTCGCCGTCCCCGGCGGCCGCGGCGAGGACACCGGCCCCTCGGTCCGGGCCGAGCTGCGGGCCATGGCGCGACCGCAGCTGTGGCTCTCGTACGCCATCACCGCCTTCGCCTTCGGGGCGGTCATCGTCACCTTCAGCTATCTGGGAGCGCTGCTCACCGAGGCGAGCGGGGTCTCCGAGGGGTGGGTGCCCGCGGTTCTCGCGCTGTTCGGCGTCGGCGGCATGGCGGGCCTCGTGATCGGCGGACGCACCGGCCAGACCCGTCCCCTCGGCACGCTCGGTCTCGGGCTCGGCGCGCTCGCCGTCTTCTCCGCGCTGCTCGCGCTGACGGCGCACGTGACGGCCGTGGTGATCGTCCTGGTCTTCCTGCTCGGCCTCGTCGGCTACGTCACCAACCCGGCCCTGCAGTCACGGGTGTTCGGCCTCGCGCCGGGCGCGCCGACGCTGGTCGGCGCGACCAACACGGCCGCGTTCAACGTCGGCAACACCGTCGCCCCGCTGCTCGGCGGCATGGCCATCGATGCCGGGCACGGCTACGCCTCGGTGGCCTGGGTCGGCGCCGCGCTGGCCGCCACGGGAGCGGTGGGCGTGCTGTGGGCGGCCCGTCTTCAGAGGGTGGTGCGGGAACGGCCACCGCTGCCCGGGCACCGTAAGACCGTGACCGCTCACGACACCGCGAGGGCCGAAGCATGAGCACCACCGGGCAGCACCGGGACGGTGCCTCGCGCGTCCGCGTCACCGCCGACCCCGACTGGTACGAGTCGGCGGGCATCTCGCTCGGCATCCGCGTCGGCGACCTCGTCTTCACCTCGGGGCAGGCCCCGGTCGACGAGCACGGGCGCACCGTGGGCGCCGGGAACTTCGAGGCCCAGGCGCGCCGGGCCCTCGCCAACCTGTCCACCGTCCTCACCCACGCGGGCTCCGGGCTCGACCGGCTGGTCAAGCTGACGGTCTTCGTCACGGACGTCGCGCACCAGGACGCCTTCGCCCCGCTCCGCGCGGAGTTCTACGGCACGCCCCCTCCCGCGGAGAGCTTCGTCCAGGTCGCCGCGCTCGCCGACCCGGCGTGGCTGATCGAGATAGAGGCCGTCGGTGTCGTCGGAGGGTGACCTTCCTGTTTTGTAAGCACGTTCCAAAACCTTTACCGTGGGCGCATGGCCAGACCACGAGAGTTCAACGAGGACCGGGTCGTCACCGCGGCCATGGAGACGTTCTGGCGCCACGGGTACGAGGGCACCTCGACGCGCGACCTGTGCGACAGCACGGGTCTCGGCCCTTCCAGCCTCTACAACACCTTCGGCGGCAAGCGGCAGCTCTACCTCCGCGCCCTCCGGCGCTACTACGACACCGCCACCGCCGAGCAGGTCGAGATCCTGGGCGGGAAGGGGCCGGTGAAGGAGCGGCTGCGCGCCATGATGGTCCACGCCGTCGACGCCGACCTCGACGAGAGGGGCGCGCGCGGCTGTTTCGCGATCAACGCGGCCATCGAGATCGCCGGGCTCGACCCCGAGGTCAAGGAGGCGGTGCGGCGCAACTTCGACCGGGTGGAGGACGAGCTGTGCGCCGTCGTGGAGGAGGGGCGGCGCGCGGGCGAGATCCGGTCCACCGGCGACGCGAGGACGGTGGCGCGCCGGGTGCAGAGCACGTACTACGGCCTGCGCGTCCTCAGCCGCGTACAGGACGACCGCGAGACGCTGCTCGCCACGGTGGACGGGGCGCTCGCCGACCTGTGACCTCGCGGGGCGCGCGGCCTCTTGGCGCGCTGACGCCCCGCTCACGCGTCCCGCTCGTCCGTTTATCGGATGTTGATCGGGTGCCGCGACGCTCCACGAGTCCATGTCGCCCCTGTTCGGGCATGGGTCCGACGGAATCGACCGGAGGTACGCACATGAAGGTTGTCCGCTCCCTCAAGAAGAAGATCACCGGCGAGAAGAGCCTGAAGGCCTACGCCTGGTACCACTGGTACTAGGCCGACTCGAGCCACTCACCGCGCGCATCCCGCGCGGATGCGCATCCCGTAGGGACGTAATGCGCCGTTGAGGCCCGTGCCCGGTGTGCCGCCCCCAACCGGCCGCCGGGCACGGGCCTCCCGCTCCTGGAGATCTCCGATGGCCATATCCGGTACCGACCGGCTCGCGCGGACCACCGTCTTCACGCCGCGACTCGACGCCCTGCTGCGCGACCACCGCGGCCAGGACGTGTTCCGCCTCGACGCCGACACCGTCGGCGTCGCAGGGCCCGCCCTCACCGACCAGATCCTCGCCGCGCGACCCGCCACCGAACGCGAACGCCCCACCTTCAAGCCGCTGCACGGGCGCTCCATCCCGCGCACCGAGGCGTCCACCGTCATGCGGGCCATCGGCCGCGACGTGCGGGCGGCGCTGAAGAAGCCGGTGCCGGGAAACCTCGACCTCACCGGGGAGTGGCCGCACGTCGGCCACGTCCACCTGCGCGATCTGATCCTCGGCGCCGACCCGTACCGGCTGCGCATCCTCATGGACCGCACCCTGGAGCTGACGCCCAAGCTGACCTGGACGGTCATCGCCACCGGTGCCGCCCTGCCCCGCCGACTCCGGCCGGGCGCACCCGTCACGAGCATCGCGGGCCTGACCGCGGACGCCACCACCTACGGCGACCGCCGCTACGCCATGGGCCTGTACCGGCGTGCCGCCGCCCCCGTCTGCTTCACGGTCTCCACGCTCGTCGCCAACGCGTACTGGCTCGGGGCGCCCTTCGACGACGAGACGCCGAACGAGCACATCCTGTACGAGTCCATGCGGCTGCTGCCGCCGTCCTGGAACATCCTGCGGAACGCGTCCCCCGAGTACCCCGCCCTCGACGACCGCATCGGCACCGGCGACGACGTCCTGCTCCTGCCGCTGCTCAGCCACCGGGACCCGGAGCTCTGGGACGACCCGGACACGTTCCGCCCCGAGCGGTGGGCCGCCCTCGACCCCGACGACCACCCCGGCTACCTGCCCTTCGGCCACGCCTCCGAACGCTGCTGGGGACGGCACATGGTGATGCCGCTGGCCGGGATGCTGCTCGACGTCCTGCGCTCCGACGGGGTGACGGTCGACCCCCGGCAGACCACCGCGAAGGTCCCGCTCGCGGGACTGCTCGGCGTCGACAAGGTGCGGCTCGTCCGCGGCAGGCCTTAACGCGTCCCGGTGACGGTTCCGGTCCCGGGCTCGCGGCGGAACAGGGCCGTCCAGAGGAAGGGCTCACCGAAGAGCTCCGCATCGGACGGCTCGTCCCGCATCCTGCGCAGCTCGACCTCCGTAAGACCGGCACCGGTGAAGATCCCGCGGAGTGCGTCCGGCGTGTACGCGAGGCCGCCGTGCAGCCGGGCGTCGCGGTAGAAGTCCGCGTCGGACAGCTCGGATCCCATGCCCCCGTCACCGGCCGCGAAGCAGGTCAGGGCGAGATGGCCGCCGGGGGCCAGGACGCGGTCCAGGAGGGCGAGGTAGCTGACGCGGCGGTGCGGCGGCAGGTGGTGGAAGCACCCCGAGTCGTAGATCAGGTCGTACGGTCCCGCCAGCTCGGTCTCCGCGAGCGCGAAGGCGTCACCGAGGTGGAACCGGATGTCGGCCCCCGCCTCGCGGGCGCGCTCCGCCGCCCAGCCGAGGGCGGCGGGTGACAGGTCGACGGCATCCACCTCGTGGCCCAGGGCGGCGAGGTGCAGCGCGTTGCGCCCCGGGCCGCAGCCCAGGTCGAGGGCGCGGCCCGGCGTGAGGAGGCCCCGCTCGGCGTACGAGACGAGGTTCTCGTCCGGCTTGGCCGCGAAGAACGGCACCGGCTTGCCGCGGTCCGCGTAGAAGCCGTCCCACCACCGGGCCCCGTCGGCCGTCCAGCGGTCGGCCGCCGGCTCGAACAGGCCGTCCAGAAGTCTCATCACATCGTCGACCGTGCGAATGCTGCGATCCATCAAGTCCCCTTTCCCGAGGGGCAATTGTATGGGCCGGGCGGTGAAAACAGCAGGTCAGAGGCTTCTTGAGATGGCCGCTGGAAGGCGCCGTGAGGGCGCCCGCGGGCCGGATGTGCGCGCGCCGGACGCTGCCCCCGCTCACCGCCCCAAAAGGCGTCCGCGCACCCCTGGACGGCCGGCAAGGGCCCTTCCGGCGCCAGGCCGGGACCACGTGTTCACGTGAAGTATCCCCAGAAGTAATCACAGCTGCTTGGATGTTCGAGCGCCCGAACGGGGGCACCTCCCGCACCTCCCGCACCAGCCGTCACAGCAGCAACCACCCCCACACATCCAGGAGTTTCAGTGCCGCACACCGCGCTGCGCAGGACCCACGCCGCCGCGATCACCTCCGTGCTCGCCGCCGCCATGCTCGCCGCCGTCGCCCCGTCCGCGACCGCCGCCGACGCCTCCGCCGCTCCGCCCTCGCTCAAGGTGCTCACGTACAACGCCTTCCTGTTCAGCAAGTCGCTCTACCCCAACTGGGGCCAGGACCACCGCGCCAAGGCGATACCGGCCGCCGACTTCTTCCGGGGCCAGGACGTCGTCGTGCTCCAGGAGGCGTTCGACAACTCCTCGTCCGACGCGCTGAAGGCCAACGCGGCGGCCCGCTACCCGCACCAGACGCCCGTGATGGGCCGGGGCAAGAGCGGCTGGGACGCCACCGGCGGCGCGTACTCCTCGGTGACGCCGGAGGACGGCGGCGTGACGGTCCTGAGCAAGTGGCCGATCGTGCGCAAGGAGCAGTACGTCTACACGGACGCGTGCGGCTCCGACTCGTACTCCAACAAGGGCTTCGTCTACGCCGTCCTGGACGTGAACGGCACGAAGGCGCACGTCGTGGGCACGCACGCCCAGTCCACCGACCCGGGCTGCGGCAGCGGAGAGGCCGCGGCCACCCGCGCGAAGCAGTTCAAGGAGATGGACGCCTTCCTGGACGCCAAGAACATCCCCGCGGGCGAACAGGTCATCGTGGCGGGCGACTTCAACGTCGACTCGCACAGCTCCGAGTACGCCTCGATGCTCGCCGACGGCGGCCTCGCCCCCGCCGACACCCGCACCGGCCACCCGTACTCCTTCGACACCCGCGACAACTCGATCGCCGCCGAGCGCTACCCCGACGACCCGCGCGAGGACCTCGATCACGTCCTCCACCGCAAGGGCCACGCCCGCCCCGCCACCTGGCGCAACAACGTGATCAAGGAGCAGAGCGCACCCTGGACGGTCTCCAGCTGGGGCAAGGAGTACACGTACACGAACCTGTCGGACCACTACCCCGTGACGGCGTACTAGCGGACGTCACCGGCTGTCACTGGCCGACCCTGCCGTCGACGCACTCGCGCAGCAGGTCGGCGTGGCCGCAGTGCCTGGCGTACTCCTCGATGCGGTGCACCAGCAGCTCCCGGACCGAGATCCCTTCCTTCCCCAGCCGCTCACCGAGGTCGGGGTGGCCGGCGAGCACGGCGTCGGTGGCCGCCTGCTCGCGTGCCAGGTCGGCGAAGGCGGCGTCGACCACGGCCTGGTCGGCGACGGCTCCGTCGAAGTCCGCACCGCGCTCGCCGTACAGCTTCGGCACCGGGTCGCCGTCGCTGACCCAGTTGCGCCAGTCCCGCTCCACCTCGACGAGGTGCCGGACCAGACCGAGGAGCGACATCGTCGAGGGCGGCACCGACCGGCGGGCCAGCTGCTCCGGGTCCAGGCCCTCGCACTTCATGCGGAGGGTCAGGCGGTAGTTCGTCAGGAAGTCGAGGAGGGTGGGGAGTTCGCCGTCCGGGCTGCCGCCCTCGCTGTTGCGTGGGTCCTGGTCCGGGTCGGCCCACATGTCGGGATAGGTGGTCGCCCGGGTCCACCGCGTGGGGTGCTCGCTCCGGTCGTTCTCGCCGCTCTGGTCGCTCTGGTCGCTCATGCGGGTCATGGTCGACCGTGCGGGCCCGGCCCGTCCAGTGATTTGTCACCGGGGGCCGGGCCACCGGGCCGGGCCGGGGGCCGCTACTTGTGCCGGGCCTACTTGTGCCAGGGCCCCGTCACCGCGAACGTCGTGCCGGGCGTGTAGCAGTTCACGTACATCGTGTCGTGATCGGGGGAGAAGGTGACGCCCGCGAACTCGCCCCACTCGGGCTTATCGGGGGTGCCGATGTTCTGGCGGTTGCGGGCCATCGCGTAGACCTCGCCGCCCCGGGTGACGCCGTACACGTGCTGGGCGCCGTCGCCGTCCTCGCACACCATCAGGCCGCCGCTGGGAGCGAGGCAGATGTTGTCGGGGGACTCGCCCGGCAGCTGGATGTCGGTGCTCGGGCCGAACACGACGACGAGGGTGAGCCGTCGGCCGGACGGGTCGTACCGCCAGATCTGGCCGAAGTGGTCGGCCGCCGAGCCGTCGCCGCTGCGCGCGAAGGACGACACGAAGTAGACGGACGAGCCGCCCCAGTAGCAGCCCTCCAGCTTCTGCGCGTGGGTGATGCCCTTCTTGCCGAAGTCCTGGTGGCGGATGGGCGTTCGGACGGCCAGCGGATCGGGGACGTCGACCCATTCGATGCCGTCGAAGGTCGCGCCCGTCTCCTGGATCGAGGACAGGTCGGGCACGCCGGGCACCCGCATGGCCTGCAGTCGGCCGCCCGCGCGCAGCGAACCGCGGCCGCCCCCGGGCTTCTTGGGCAGGAAGCGGTAGAAGAGGCCGAAGGGCTTCTCGAAGGCGTCCTCGGTCTCGTAGACGACGCCGCGCTTCGGGTCGACGGCGACGGCCTCGTGCTGGAAGCGGCCCATCGCGGTCAGCGGCACCGCTCCGGTGCGCCGCGGGTCCACCGGGTCGACCTCGAAGATGAAGCCGTGGTCCTTGGTGTAGCCGTTCGTGCCGGCCTTGTCCTCGGTCTCCTCGCAGGTGAGCCAGGTGCCCCAAGGGGTAGGACCGCCCGCGCAGTTGACGGCGGTCCCGGCGATCGCGACGCGTTCGTCCAGGACCTTGTCCCGCCGGTCGAGCGCGAGCGCCGTACACCCGCCCTTGGCCGCCGGGTCGTAGGTCAGCTCCTTGACGGTCGGCACGCCGATCCTGCCGGTGACGCGGTTCTCGTGGTTGCGCACGAGGTGGACGCCGCCGTTCCTGCCCCGGAAGGCGGCCATGCCGTCGTGGTTGCTGGGGACTCTGCCCTCACCCGACCGCAGGGGCTCGCCCTCGCGGGAGAGGACCTGGTAGCGGAAACCTTTCGGCAGATCGAGCAGACCCTTGGGGTCGGGGACGAGAGGGCCGTAACCGGCCTTCCCGTGCGCGGCCGCGGTGCCCGCGAAGAGTTCCGAAAGGGCGCCGGTGAAGGCGATTCCGGCGCCGAGGGCACCGGTTCGGGCAAGAACCTGACGTCGAGTGGCGGACATGATGGGCAACCTCCTGCTGGCGGACAGGAATGTGACCGGATGTGTGTACCACGCGCATTAGTTCGCGGGAACCACGCGCGTAGCTTCCGTTTCACGTGCCGACTTCGCGCGCCGTCCCGTGTCCCCGCCGGGGCCCCGCCGGAGGTCTCCGCCGGAGCGGGGCTACTCGCCGACGAGGCCCTTCGCGTCCCGCGCGAGCGCCGTGAGCCGCGAGATGGCCCGGAAGTACTTCTTCCGGTATCCGCCGTTCAGCATGTCCTCGCTGAAGAGCCGGTCGAAGGGCACACCGGAGGCGAGCACCGGTACCTCTCGGTCGTACAGCCGGTCGGCGAGCACCACAAGGCGCAGGGCGGTCGACTGGTCGGGCACCGGCGTCACGTCGGTGAGGCAGACGGCGGCGAGCCGGTCGGTCAGCGCGCCGTACCGGCTCGGGTGGACCTTGGCCAGGTGTGCGAGGAGGTGCGGGAAGTCGTCGAGCGAGGCGCCGTCGGTGGCGTACGCCGCCTTGGTGACCTGCTCCTCCGAGTACGGGGCGGGCGCCTCGGGCAGGCCGCGGTGGCGGTAGTCCTCGCCGTCGATCCGCAACGCCTTGAAGTGGGACGACAGGCCCTGGATCTCCCGCATGAAGTCCGTGGCCGCGAACCGGCCCTCGCCGAGCTTGCCCGGCAGCGTGTTCGAGGTCGCGGCGAGCGCCACGCCCTGCTCGACGAGCTTGGAGAGCAGCGAGGAGACCAGGACCGTGTCGCCCGGGTCGTCGAGCTCGAACTCGTCGATGCAGAGCAGCCGGTGACCGCTGAGGGTGCGCACGGTCTGCTGGAAGCCGAGCGCGCCGACCAGGTTCGTGAGCTCGACGAAGGTGCCGAAGGCCTTCTGCTCGGGCGCGGCGGGCGCCGCGTGCCACAGGGAGGCGAGGAGGTGGGTCTTGCCGACGCCGTAGCCACCGTCGAGGTAGATGCCGCGCGGGCCCGCGGGGGCGGCGGCCTTCCTCTGGAACCAACGCTTCCGGCCGGAGCCGGAGGCGTGCGCCCCGCCGAGCCCCGCCGCGAAGCCGCTGAGGACGCGGACCGCCTCGGTCTGGCTCGGCTGGTTCGGGTCCGGAATGTACGTATCGAAGCGGACCGAGTCGAAGCGCGGCGGCGGCACCATCTCGGCGACCAGTCGGTCGGCCGGGACGTGGGGCTCACGGGCGCAGAGGGACAGCGGAGCCACTTCGGCTATGGGGCGGTGCCCGGAGGCGGCGGAGGAGGACGACACGGTTCCCCAGCTTAAGGGGCGTGCAAGACTGCGGATATGCGACGCCTGTTCCCTGTGACCGACCAGACAGCAGACCAGACGGCAGATCGGACGGCGGACCGGACTGCAGATCGGACAGCAGACCGGACGCCCCCTCGGACGGATGAGACGGCCGACCGGGAGTGGAGCCTCGACGAGCTGGCCGACGCCTACGCCTACCCCGAGGGGGAGACGACCTGGCTGCGCGCCAACATGGTGTCCACCCTCGACGGCGCGGCCCACCACGACGGCCGCGCCCACCCGATCTCCGGCGACACCGACATGCGGATCTTCGGCACCCTGCGCAGCCTCGCCGATGCCGTGGTCGTCGGCGCCGAGACCGTCCGCAAGGAGGGTTATCGCCCGGCGAAAGCACGTGCGGTCTTCGAGCGGCACAGGGCGGCGGCCGGACAGACGGCGGCGCCCGCCATCGCGGTCGTCAGCGCCGGTCTCGACCTGGACTTCTCGCTTCCGCTCTTCACCGCGCCGGTGACGCCCACGCTCCTGGTGACCGGGGCCTCCGCGCCCGCCGACCGGATCGCCGCGGCGGAGAAGGCCGGCGCCGTCGTGGTGATCGCCGGCGAGGGCGCGACCGTGGAGCCGGAGCGGGTGGCGCCCGCCCTGGCCGAGCGGGGTCTCACCCGGCTGCTCACGGAGGGCGGGCCCCGCCTTCTCGGGCAGTTCGTGGCCGCCGGGGCGCTGGACGAGCTCTGTCTGACGGTGTCGCCGATGCTCACGGCGGGGGACGCGCAGCGGATCGCGGGCGGGTCCGCTCTCCAGGTCCCCGCGCGCTTCGCGCTGGCGTCCGTACTGGAGGAGGCCGGGTTCCTCTTCACCCGATACCGTCGAACCTGACAATCAGCGGAATCAGCCGTTCCGTTTGGCTTCGGCTGGGCACACTAGATCTCGCAGACCCCGTGCGGCCACGGGGCAGGATGGTTTCCGCAAGGGCCTCAGGACGCGGGGCCCACGGATGAGAAGGGCGCCTGGCGTGTTCACAAGCGTATTGATGATCGAGAAGGCCCTGACCTCCGCCGACGTGGAGTTCGTCACCACCTTGCACGGGGACGAGCCGGTCGCCTTCCACGTACTGCTCCAGCCCAGGGGCGATCAGGCGGACCGGCTGCTGCGGGCCATCGACGACGTTGCCCTCGGTGAGCTGGACGAGGCGGCGCGCGAGGGCGAGACCCCGGAGGGCGAGGAGGCCACGGGCCCCGGCGAGCAGGCGCTGCGGGTCTCGCTGACCGCGCTGCGCGCGGCCGGCTGCGCGGCGCAGGGGCGGCTCATCGAGGACCACCCACTGGATGCGCTCAAGACCCTGGTCGAGGACGCCGGCGCCGACGAGGTGATCGTCCTGACCGACCCGCACTACGTGGAGGAGTTCTTCCACCGGGACTGGGCCTCGCGGGCGCGCCACAAGGTGGGCGTCCCGGTCCTGAAGCTGTTCTCGCACAGCCTGGCCGACGAGGCGTAGCCGGGAGCCGGGTGCCTCGGGCGTCGTGGGCCGCGCGAGGCCATAGGCTGGGGCCTGCTCAGTCGTCGTAACACCAGGGGAGACACACGCATGGCACCCGGCCTGCCCCAGTCCATGGCCGACATGGACCGACCGCACTTCATCGGCATCGGCGGCGCCGGAATGTCGGGCATCGCGAAGATCCTGGCCCAGCGCGGCGCCAAGGTCGCGGGCAGCGACGCCCGCGAGTCCGCCACCGCCGACGCGCTGCGCGCGCTCGGCGTCACGGTCCACATCGGCCACGACGCCGCGCACCTCGCGTCCGACGCGACCTGCGTCGTCGTCTCCTCCGCCATCCGCGCGGACAACCCCGAGCTGGCCCGCGCCGCCGAGCTGGACATCCCGGTCGTGCACCGCTCGGACGCCCTCGCGTCGCTGATGGACGGCCGCCGCCCGATCGCGGTGGCGGGTACGCACGGCAAGACGACCACGACGTCGATGCTGGCCGTCACCCTCGCCACCCTCGGCCTCGCCCCGTCGTACGCGATCGGCGGCGACCTGGACGTGCCGGGGTCGAACGCGCTGCACGGCGAGGGCGACATCTTCGTCGCCGAGGCCGACGAAAGCGACCGCAGCTTCCACAAGTACGCGCCCGAGGTCGCCATCGTCCTCAACGTGGAGCTCGACCACCACGCCAACTACGCGTCGATGGACGAGATCTACGAATCCTTCGAGATCTTCGCGGGCAAGATCGTCCCCGGCGGCACGCTGGTCATCTCGGCGGACCAGCCGGGCGCGGTGGAGCTGACCAAGCGCGTCCGGGACCTCGGACAGCTCAAGGTCGTCACGTACGGCGAGTCCGAGGACGCCGACCTGCGCATCCACAAGATCACCGCGCGCGGCCTGACCAGCGAGGTCACTGTGCTCCTCGACGGCAAGCTGCTGACCTTCACGGTCTCGGTGCCCGGCCGCCACTACGCGAACAACGCGGTCGCGGCCCTCGCGGCCGGCATCGCACTCGGCATCCCGTCCCGCAACCTCGCGGGCGCCCTGAAGTCGTACACCGGCGTCAAGCGCCGCCTCCAGCTCAAGGGCGAGGCGGCGGGCGTCCAGGTCGTCGACTCCTACGCCCACCACCCGACGGAGATGACGGCCGACCTGGAGGCGATGCGCTCCGCCGCGGGCGAGGCGGGCGACTCCCGCATCCTCGTCCTCTTCCAGCCCCACCTCTTCTCGCGCACCCAGGAGCTGGGCACGGAGATGGGCCAGGCCCTCGCCCTCGCCGACTCCTCCGTGGTCCTCGACATCTACCCCGCCCGCGAGGACCCGATTCCCGGCATCACCAGCGCCCTGATCATCGACGCCGCCCGCGCGGCGGGCGCCGAGGTCGCGGCCGCGCACGACAAGGCGGAGGCCGTGCGGATGATCGCGGGAATGGCGAAGCCCGGTGATCTCGTTCTCACGATGGGAGCGGGCGACGTCACGGACCTCGGCCCGCAGATCCTGGCCGAGCTGTCGAAGTAAGGGGTTCAGAGTCATGTCGTACGACGTCGAGAAGCCGGACGAGCAGTGGCGCGCGGAGCTGACCCCGTCGGAGTACGCGGTCCTGCGCCAGGCCGGCACGGAGCCCGCCTTCGTCGGTGAGTACACCGACACGAAGACGAAGGGCGTGTACTCCTGTCGCGCGTGCGGCGCGGAGCTGTTCACCTCGTCGGAGAAGTTCGAGTCGCACTGCGGCTGGCCGAGCTTCTTCGACCCCAAGGACACCGACGCGGTCGAACTGGTCCAGGACACCTCGCACGGCATGGTCCGCACGGAGGTGCGGTGCGCCCGGTGCGGGTCGCATCTCGGGCACGTGTTCGAGGGGGAGGGGTATCCGACCCCCACGGATCAGCGGTACTGCATCAACTCGATCTCGCTGCGCCTTACGCCGGACGAGGGCTGAGCCTCTCCGCGCGGGCACGGCGACGGGGTCTCCGTCGCCGTGCCGGGTCGCCGTCAGGCGCGAGGTGTTCCCGGATGGGGAGTCGCCGTCCGGGCGGAGGCCTGGGCGGCTTCTGTTTCCTCGGTGAACTTAAATGCAGAGGGCATGCAGATCAATGCTCCCACGGCAAAGGCGATGGCCGGGACCACCAGGAATAGCGGGACCTTCTTCGGGCGTCCCGCAAAGTGCTTTCGTGCCATGCGCTGACGTTCTCCGTTACTCAATAGTAGTCCGGGGCGGCGGTATTTCGCTGCCCGCCGGAATCAAAGCGCAGGGGCGGCACGCGACGCAAGAAGTTCGCCGAATCTCCCCATCCGCTTTTTTTGGGGCTAATCCGGAACGGAGAATTCCGCCCGGACCTCGGCGAGAGCGGCCCGGGCGCGCGCCGCTTCGTCCGCCGCCCCCGTGCGGTCCGCGGCGGCCACGGCGGCGGTGAGGTGGGCAGCCGCCGAAGCCGCCCGGCCCAGGCGGTGCTCGGCCGCCCCCAGCCCGTGCAGGGCCTGCGCCTCCTCGTGCGTCGCGCCGATGCTCCTGGCCAGTTCGAGGGCGCGCGTGTGATGCTCGGCCGCCTCACGGAAACGGGCCGCCGAATACAGCGCGCTGCCCATTCCGTGCAGCGTTATCGACGCGTTCCGTCGGTCGCCGAGACGGCGGAACGAGGTCAATGAGTCCTGGTACAGGTCGAGCATTTCGTTGAGTTCCGTCGACGCATTCATGGTGTTCGCCAGATTGACCTGTGCCATGGCGTGTTCCGCAGTGGTACCCGACGTCGCAAGTATATTTCGGGCCTGTTGGAGGAGGTGCCGTGCGGATTCCTTCTGCCCGATGCGGAGGGCGAGGTCGGATAAATTGTTGAGTACGTGCGCCTCTTCGTGAGAGTCACCCACTGCGCGGAATCTCACGAGCGCGGAATGGAAATGCTCGTCGGCGACCTTGTGGTTGCCGAGATAGAGGTGCGTGATGCCTAAATTGTTCTCCGAGCGGGCGATCTGCCAGGGGTCGCCCGAGCGCGTGCGCAGCGCCAGGGCCTCCTCCTGGTCGGCGAGCGCCTCCGGCAGGCGGCCGAGGTTCCACCGCAGTACGCCCCGCGCGTGCCGCACTTCGGCCACCGTCGTGTCGTCGATGCCCCGGGCCGTCCCGAGGGCCCGCCCGAGGGTGACGAGGGCCCGGTCGTAGTGGCCGCTGCGGGACAGCGCGGTGCCCAGGTTGATCAGCGCGTACACCTCGGCCGCCGGCTCGCCCGCGGCACGCCAGTGCGCCGCGGCCGCCAGGTGCATGTCCTGGGTGTGGGCCGAGTACCTCTCCTCGTGGAGGAAGCCCGCGAGCGAGCCGGCGAGCAGCGCCGCCTCGTGCGGTCGGCCGTTGGCCCGGCAGTGGCGCTCGGCCGCGATGAGCCCCGAGCACTCCGCCACCAGCCAGCGCCGGGCGTCCGCGGGGCTGTTCCACAGGGGTTTCCGGTAGGCGGAAACATGGCGGGGCAGATTCGGGCGCGGGCGGCGCGGGGCGATCAGCCGGTCCGCCGCGTCGGATGCCTGTACGTAGAAATCGATCAGTCGATGGAGTGCCTGTTCCCGTTCGGCGGCTGCCAGTTCGGAGGACGCCAGCATGCGCGAGTATTCGCCGAGAAGATCGTGAGTGGTGTAACGCTCGGGTGCCGGTTCCTGGACCAGGTGGGCGTCGAGAAGTCCCTCCAGAACACGCTCCGTACGGTCGAGCGGGAGATCCGCAAGGGCGGCCGTCGTGAATGCGTCATAATCCGGGCCGAGTTGGAGGCCGAGAATGCGGAAAACCGCTCTCTCTTCGGCGTCGAGTGTGTGGTACGAGACCTCGAATGCCCGCGCTATCTCCTGTGTGCCGTCCCGGATTTCCCGCAGTCTGCCGTGGCCGTGCGTGAGCCGGTGCAGCAGATGGCCGGCCGTCCAGGAGGGGCGGGAGGCCAGGCGCCGGGCGGCGAGCTCGATCGCGAGGGGCAGCCGCCCGCAGAGCCGCACGATCGCGGTGACCTCGCGGTCCGGGGCGGCATGAGGCTCGTCGGCCAGCTCACGGAACAGCGCGACGGCGTCCTCCTCGGGGAGTACGTCGAGCAGGACAGGGCGGACGCCGGGGAGCCCGGAGAGCCGGCGACGGCTGGTGACGATCATCAGGGAGGGCGAGGGGCCGGGGAGCAGCGGCCGCAGGTGGTCGGGGTCGGCCACGTCGTCCAGGACGATGACGGCGCGGCGGCGGCTGAGGAGCGTGCGCCACAGGCCGATGAGGTCGTCGAGTTCGTCGGGCAGGTCGCCGGGCGCGATGCCCAGCATCCGCAGCAGCGCCGTGAGGGCGGCCCGGGTGGAGAGGGGATCCTGGCCGGGCGAGTGGGCGCGCAGGTCGAGGTGGAGCTGGCCGTCGGGGAAGAGCGGCTCCAGGCCGCGGGCCGCGTGCAGGGCCAGCAGCGTCTTGCCGACGCCGGCCATGCCGGAGATGGCCTGCAACGCGATCACGGTGCCGGCCGACCGGCCCGGCGCCCTGCCCGCCGCCCGGATGATCGTCGTCAACTCCTCCTGGCGGCCGACGAGTTCCGCGTGCCGGGGCAGGGTGTGCGGGGTGGCGACCCGCGGTTCCCTGCGGGGGAGCAGCTCGCCCAGGGGAGCCCTGGTCAGGATGAGGTGGTGCAGGCGCGCGAGCGCTTCGCCGGGGTCGGCGCCGAGGTGCTCGCGGAGGTGGCGGCGGACGGTCTCGTACACCTGGAGGGCGTCGGCCTGCCGGCCGCAGCCGTACGTCGCGGTCATGAGCTGGGCGGCCAGCGTCTCGTCGCCGGGATGCCGGTCGAGGAGCGCGGCCACGTCGGGCACGAGCTCGGCGAAATGACCCCTGCGCAGCTCGATCCCGAACCGGGTCAGATGGGCGGCCAGCTGCTTCTGCGACAGGGTCGCGCGCACGCTCTCCACCCAGGGACCGCTCAGCCCGGCCAGCGGCTCGCCGCGCCAGAGGGCGGCCGCTTCCCGCAGCAGGTCGAGGGCCGCGCCGTCGTCGGCGTCGTCCGCCAGGGTGCGGGCCCGCGCGGCGAGCTGCTCGAACCGGTGGCAGTCGACCTGCTCCGGGCGGATGTCGAGCAGGTACGTGTGGGCCCGCTGCACGAGCGGTTCGCCGCTGCCGATGGCCCGGAGGCGGCGGCGGATCCGGGCGGCGTACGTGTGCAGGCCCGCGCGGGGTTTGGCGGGCGGAGTGTCCTCCCACAGGCGGTGGATCAGGGTGTCCAGGGAGACCGGCCGGCCCGCGTCGAGGGCAAGGGCCGCGACGATCAGGCGTTCTTTCGCGGAGCCGAGAAGATCGAGACGGCCGTCGTATTCCAGCGCGACGGTTCCGAGGACGCGAATTCCGATCTCCACCAGTGCCCCCGTCCGCCGGCCGGCCTGTGTTCTGAATAGGCGTCAAAGAATCGCATGATGTCAATATCGTTCAAATAGTGGCGCTAGATGGTTCACTTCATTGGCTTGTTTTGGCGTAAACACTCTTCAGTGCGCGGAGTTCGGTCTGACGGGAACGGCGGACGGGTAGGACGCAGGCGCGCCGTGAGAGACGCGGGCGCCTTGTGGGTCACGGCAGGCCGCGGAACGCGGGAAAGGGCGGGCGATGGACCAGGTGACGGCCCCGGAATTGCAGGCCGGCCTGGCGCTGGCGGCCGCTCGCCCTGCGGTGGCACGCGCTTTCCTGGACACCGTGCGCGCCCGGGCGGACACCGCGACGGCCGCACTCGCCGACGCGTGGGCGTCACCGCGGTCCGGCACCGACAGCGAGGAGCTGACCCGGTCCCTAGCGGTCGCCCTGGCCGAACAGGCCGCGCACCGGCCCGGACTCGCCGGGGACCTCCGCGCCTGGCTCGGCGCGGCACTGGCCTGTGCCCCGGCCGATGTCGCCAACGCCGTCGGCGGGGACGCCCGCGTGCACGGAACGGTCGTCCAGGCACACGGCATCCACGGCGGAGTGCACATCCACCCCGCGGCGCCCGGCACGGAACGGGCGCGTGCCGTGCCCCGCCAGATCCCCGCAGTGCCCGCCCACTTCACCAACCGCGAGCGGGAGCTGGCCGCCCTCGACCGGACGGCGGCGACGTCACCGGACGGCCCGGTGCTCGCGGTCATCAGCGGCCCCGCAGGCGTCGGCAAGACCACGTTGGCCCGCCGCTGGCTGCTCGGCCTCGCCGACGCCTTCCCCGACGGGCAGTTCTACGCCGACCTGCGCGGCCACTCCGACAGCGACCCCGCACGCCCGGGCGAACTCCTCGGGCAGCTCCTGCGGGCCGTCGGGGAGGACCGGGTCCCCGCGGACCTCGGGGAGCAGTCCGCCCTGTGGCGGTCGGCCACCGCCGGGGCGCGGATCGCCCTGCTGCTGGACAACGCGGTGAGCGCGGCCCAGGTGCGCCCGCTGCTGCCCGGCGGCGCCCGCGCGCTGACGGCGGTGACGAGCCGGGGGCGCCTGAGCGGTCTCGGCATGGACGGCGCGGCCTTCCATCCGCTGGACGTCCTCGCCACGCACGAGGCGGTGGAGCTGCTCAGCCGCCGGATCGGTGCCGACCGCGTCTCCCGGGAGCCCGAGGCCGCGCTGTCGGTCGCCCGGGCCTGCGCCGGGCTGCCCCTCGCCGTGTGTGTCGCAGCGGCACGCGTGGCGGCGCGGCCCCGGCAGCCGCTGGCCGCGATGGCGGGGGCGCTGGACGGCAGGGGAGGTGGCGGCGCCCTCGACGCGCTGAGAGTGGAGGGGGAGTACGCGGTGCGCGGCGCCCTCGACACGTCGTACCGCCTCCTGCCGCCCGAACACGCCCGCGGCTACCGCATGTTGGGGCTCGCCCCCGTGCAGCTGCTCGGCGTCGAGGTCGCGGCCGAGGCCTGCGCCCTGCGCGGGGACGAGGCGGACCGCCTCCTCGACGAGCTGGCCGAGGTGAACCTCCTGGAGGATCTCGGCCCCGACCCGCGCACCGGCACCGGACGGTACCGCTTCCACGACCTGGTGAAGACCCACGCGGCACAGCTGGCCGCGGACCACGACGGGCGCGCCGACGCAGAAGCAGCGGTGCGGCGCGTCGTCGACTTCTACCTGTACGCCGCGACCGAGGCCGAATCCCTCCTGACCCCCAGCCACCGCATCTTGCCCCGCCGCTACGCCCGGCACCCCGCCCAGCGCCCGCCGTTCACGGACGCGCCCGGCGCGCTCCGCTGGCTCGACGCCGAACGCACCCACCTCATGGCGGCGCTGCGCACCGCGGCGGAGCGCGGCTGGGACGAGACCGCATGGATGCTCGCCGACGCCATGTTCCCGCTCTTCCTGCGCCTGCGTCCGTACGACCTGTGGATCGAGGCCCATGAGATCGGCCTCGCGGCGGCCCGCCGCGCCGGTGACCGGGCGGCCGAGAGCCAGATGCTCACCTCCGGCGGCACGGGCCTGCGCAACGCGGGCCGGCACGACGAAGCGGTGGCCTGGTTCGGCCAGGCGCTGGAGGTGGCGCGGGAGAGAGTGGCCGCGCTGGAGAGCGGCCGGGCGCAGGGCACGGGCTCCGTCGGCCAGGAGGAGCGGACCGCCGCCCGGCGGGCCGAGGCTCAGGCTCTGCACGGGCTCGGGCAGTCGCACCGGCTGGCCGGGCGGCTCGCCGAGGCCACCCGGTACTTCCGGCTCGCTCTGCCGTTGCGCGAGGCGATCGGGTACCGGCGCGGTGCCGCCCTGACCAGGATCTGCCTGGGAGACGTGGCGTTGGCCGACGGGCGTCCCCAGGAGGCGCTGCCCCAGCTGGCCGCGGCCCGGGCGGAGTTGCTGGCCGAGGACGACCCTTACGACGCCGCACGCGCCCTGGCCTTCCTCGGGCAGGCCGCACTGCGGTGCGCGGGTGACGACGCCTCCGCCGTCGAGTCGGCGGAGGCGCAACTGAAACAGGCTGTAAGGGAGTTCGAGGAGACCGGTTCCGTGCACTGGCAGGCGCGTGTGCTGGAGATGCTCGGCGAGGCGGCCGAGGAGCGAAGGGAACCGGAGCGGGCCAGGCGCTGGTACGAGCAGTCCCTGGCCCGCTACGCATCCGTCAGCGCTCCCGACGTGCGGCGGATCCAGGAGCGGCTGCGGGGCCGGGGCGAAGCCCTGGGCCCGGAGTGACGAGTTCCGCGTACCACGCGCACAGCAGCCGCATGACCTCGCGGTGTGTCAGGGCTGCCGCGGCCGGGCAGCGCACGGGTGGGCGGTACGAACGGCGGGCGTGGGGGATCCAGCCGCCCTCCGCCCGGCGCACCACCACCAGCTCGCACCCCGGGTAGCGCCGCAGGGCGCGTGAGGCCAGTGACGCGGCGGCCCGGCACGGGCGCGGACGGCCCGCGTACAGCACGTCGGCGCACTGCCGCCACGTCTCGCCCGTACGGCAGCAATCGCACCCACCGGGCCGACCGGAGCAGCGGCAACCGCGGCAGTCCAGGCAGGCGATCACCGGATCGTCCGGGTCGGCGAGCGCGCTCATGCCGGGAGCTCGCCGGGAGGCGCCGGGACCGGCAGCGGCGGCAGCGACGCCTCGTAGGCGGGCTCGCCGAGTCCGAGGAGCCGGTACATCAACTTCCGTGTGTTGCGGGCGAACCGGCCGGGCTCGGAGGAGATGCGCCGACCGATCCGCGCGTACTCCGCGGCGGGGTACTCGGCCCGCGCGTAGGCGAGCTGCTCATCGAGCGGGTGCACGGGCGAGAGGGCGGGCGCGGTCCTCGCCAGCTCGGCCGCGGGCGAATCGGGGTTGACGTCCGCGGCGGGGAAGCGGGCCAACAGGACGGCCGCGCGGGTGAGAGTGGCGTACAGCGTGACGGAGCCGTGGTCGCCGATCACCCAGTCCGCGGCGATCAGCGGCACCCGCCAGTCGGTGTCCGGCGGCAGGACGACGATGCCCCGGCGCCGGGCGGCGGCCAGCCAGGACCGCACCTGCCAGTCGCCGTGCCCGGACCAGACGTTGGGGTGCACCAGGACCGCGACCAGATGGCGGGCCGGGTCGAGCTCGGTCAGGAGCCGGGGCAGCAGGGCGTCCAGACGGTTGAACGACGAACCGAGACCCCAGGTCGAGGAGACGAGGACCAGGCGCTGCCCGCGGCGCAGCCCCAGCGCCGCCCGGTACCGCCTCCGCAGCGGCAGGCTCGCCACCAGCCGGTCGTGGCAGGCGTCCCCCACGACTTCGCTGACGGGCAGGGCCTCCGGGCATGTGCGGGCGAGCGTGGCCAGCTCCTCGCGGTGGGCGAGCGCCAGCGCCTTCGGCACCACCTTCCCGTGCCGCGTCAGATACTGCCGTCCGAGCTCGCCGACGGTCCGGGGCGCGCCCGGGTCGCGGTCGTCCGTGAGGCGGGACAGTTTGATGTGTCCCGCGCCGTGCGGCATCCGCAGCAGCGGGCCCCGCAGCCGGTGGACACCCTGGGAGCCGGCCGCGAGGACGAGGTCGAACTCCATGCGCAGCGCCGCCTCCCACGGCAGGACCGTGTCGCCCAGGGCGCGCAGCACGCGCTCCGCCCCGGCGTTGAAGGCGTGGGGCGCGATCGTGAAGTGGGTCTGGATCCGCAGGTCCGACTCCAGGAGCGGGAGCAGATCCCGCAGCCGGCCGCCGTACACCTCGGTGTGCACGACGACCAGCACGCGCTTGCAGTCGGTCAGGGTGAGCCACTGCGCGTCGTGCCCGGATCCGGGGCGGAGCCCGGACCCGGGTAACGGCTTCGTCGCGACGGCTCTGCTCTCAACCACCATGGTGCCCCCCGGTGTTGTGTTCTCCTGATGGACAGGACGCTTCGGGTCGGGGGTGCCCCGGAGCGCGGGCGGAAAGCTTGCGCGAGGCTTGCGGGATCCTTGCAGGAGCCGCCCGCAGGCGGTTCGCCCAGCGGTTTCAGTGCCTCAGAACGTCAGCTTCCAGCTGTTGATGTAACCCGTGTCCTGCGCGGCGACGTCCTGGACGCGCAGTTTCCAGGCGCCGTTGGCCGGCTCGCTGGACGCGTCGACCGTGTACGTCGCGATGACGTTGTCCGCCGAGTCGTTGCCGCTGGAGTTCTTCAGGCGGTACGCCGTGCCGTCGGGCGCCAGCAGGTCGACGACCACGTCGCCGCGCCAGGTGTGCCGGATGTCGACGTCGACCTTGAGGGTCGCGGGCGCGTTGCCGGTGCGGCCGGTCACGTCCACCGTGGACGTCACCGCGGGGCCGTTGTCCGGGACGGCGACGTCCGTGGTGTTCTCGTACGTGTCGCCGGGCGGGACCGTGGTGCCTGCGCCGAGGGTCCAGACCGCGTGGGCGATGGCGTCGCTGTTGCGGTCCAGGGCGGTGTCGTTGATGTTCGACGTGGTGTCGCAGGACGAGTGGTAGCAGCGGTCGAAGGCCTGGCCGGCCGTGCCGCCCCACTTCTGCGCCTGGGCACTGGACTTGGCGCGTTCGGCGCCGGTGAAGAGACCGCCGACCGGGATGCCGACGTTCTTGAACGGGGCGTGGTCGGAGCGGCCGTCGCCGTCGGTCTCGATCTCCGTGGGGACGTTCAGGCCCGCGTAGAAGTCCTTGAACGTCTTCTCGATCGTGGGGTCGTCGTCGTAGACGAAGTAGCCCGGGTTCGGCGATCCGATCATGTCGAAGTTCAGATAGCCGCTGACCTTCGAACGGTCCGCCGTCGGCAGGTTGTTGACGTAGTAGCGCGAGCCGACCATGCCCAGCTCCTCGGCGCCCCACCAGGCGAACCGCAGGTGCTTCGTCGGCTTGAGCTGCGCGCGCGAGACGGCGAGCGCGGTCTCCAGGACCCCGGCCGAGCCGGAGCCGTTGTCGTTGATGCCGGGGCCCGACGAGACGCTGTCGAGGTGGGCGCCCGCCATCAGGACCTGGTTCGCGTCGCCGCCCGGCCAGTCGGCGATCAGGTTGTAGCCGGTGCCGCCGCTCGCGGTGAACTGCTGGATGCGGGTGGTGTATCCGGCCGCGTCCAGCTTCGCCTTCACATAGTCGAGCGATGCCTTGTAGCCGGGGCGGCCGTGGGCGCGGTTGCCGCCATTGGCCGAGGCTATGGACTGGAACTGGGAGAGGTGCGCCTTGACGTTGGCGAGCGGTATGTCGGGCGCCGCTAGCGTGGGCGAGGGGGCGGCCGGCGCGGCGACGGCGGGCGCGGCGGTGGCGAGCAGGCCGCCGATGGCCAGGGTGGCGGCACCGACGGCCGCACGTCTGAAGAGGTTCATGTGGGGCTCCGTATTCCGAACAGCGAGAGGGACGGAACGTGCGAGGCGCCCCGCGACGCGGGTGCCGCGGGGCGCCTTTGGAGCTGTGCGTTGCCTGATGTTGAGGGCGCGACGACCCACCGTCAAGAGCGGAAACCGGTCACATTGCGGTCAGCCGTGTTCGTATAGCGGACGACTCCTCGGCGGCCGTCGGGCTCAGAAGAAGACGCCGCACCTCAGCAGCACATTCGCGTACGGCCGTGCCTCGCCGGTGCGGACCACCAGACGGGCCGCGGCCGAGCGGCGCTTGAGTTCCTCGTGCGGGACGAGGTCGAGCGCCGGGAGGCACTCCCGCAGCAGCCGCGCCGCCGCCGGATTCGCCTCCCGCACCTCCTGCGCCGCCGTCCCGCCCTCCACCACCAGCTCGGTGAGGAGGCCGTCGAGGACCTCGGCGAAGGACGGGACCCCGGCCCGGAACGCCAGGTCCACCACGCGCGGGCCCGCCGGGATCGGCATGCCCGCGTCGCAGACGAGCACGGTGTCCCCGTGCCCCAACTCGGCCAGCGCGCCCGCGAGATGGCGGTTGAGGATGCCCGACTTCTTCACCGGGTCGAGGCCTCTCCTGCGGTGCCGGGCAGCTCCGAAGCCGTCGGGTAGGAGTCCTGCGCCCCCTTGCGGGTGACCGCCGCCGCACCCACCCGTACCGCGTACGCCGCCGCCGTCGGCAGGTCCTCGCCGAGCCCGAGGCGCCAGCCGAGCGCCGCGGTGAAGGCGTCGCCCGCGCCCGTCGTGTCCACCGCGTCGACCTTCGGGCTCGGCACCCGCACGGCCTCGGAACCGTCGGAGCCGTCCGCGGTCAGCGCGCCCTCGGCGCCCAGCGTGATCACCACCGAGCGGGGGCCGAGCGCGAGCAGCCCGCGCGCCCACTCCTCCGGGGTCTCGCCCGCCTCTTCGCCGAGGATGACGCGCGCCTCGTGCTCGTTCACCACCAGCGGGTCGCAGGCGGCGAGCACCTCGGCGGGCAGCGGGGCCGGCGGCGACGGGTTGAGGACGAAGCGGGTGCCGGGGCGCAGCGTGCGGACGACCTCGGCGACCGTGTCCAAGGGGATCTCCAGCTGGCTGGAGACCACCCGGGCCGCCGCGAGCAGGCCGCTCGCCGCGCGGATGTCCTCGGGAGTGAGGCGTCCGTTGGCGCCGGGGGAGACCACGATGCTGTTGTCGCCCGACGGGTCGACCGTGATCAGCGCGACCCCGGTCGGCGCGCCGCCCACCAGCACACCGGCCGTGTCCACGCCGGCCGCCCGCTGCGCGTCCAGGAGGAGCATGCCGTGGGCGTCGTCGCCGACCCGGGCGAGCAGCGCGGTGCGGGCTCCGAGGCGGGCCGCGGCCACCGCCTGGTTGCCGCCCTTGCCGCCGGGGTGGACGGCCAGGTCGGAGCCGAGCACCGTCTCGCCGGGCGCGGGACGCCGCTCCACGCCGATCACCAGGTCGGCGTTGGCGGAGCCCACGACCAGCAGCTCGTAGTCGGTGTTGTCGGCGTTCATGCGCTGATTCCTGCTTTCGTACGGTGTGGAGGCGAGAGTCACGAGACGTCGCGGGTCACGAGAAATTGTGCACGTTCTTCGCCGTGACGACCTTCACCGGGACCTTCACCGTCTCCTGGACCTTCTTGCCCTGCGTGGCCCGCACCGCGTTGCGGACCGCGATCTTCCCGAGCTCCTTGGGCTGCTGCGCCACCGACGCGTACAGCGTGCCCGCCTCGACCGCCTTGAGGCCGTCGGGCGTGCCGTCGAAGCCGACGACCGGGACGGAGTCGCCCGCCTTGTCGCCGAGCGCCTTGACCGCGCCGAGCGCCATCTCGTCGTTCTCGGCGAAGACGCCGTTCACGCCCTTGTTGGACTGCAGGAGGTTCGTCATGACGTCCAGGCCCTTGGTCCGGTCGAAGTCCGCGGGCTGCTTGGCGACGACGTCGATGCCCGGGTACGCCTTGATGCCCTCGGCGAAGCCCTGCCCGCGCTCGCGGCTCGCGGAGGTGCCTGGCGTGCCCTGGAGGACGACGACCTTGCCCTTGCCGCCGAGCTTCTCGGCGAGCGTCTTCGCCGCCAGCCTGCCGCCCGCGACGTTGTCGGAGGCGACGAGCGTCGCGGTCTTGGCCTTGTTCACCCCGCGGTCGGCCGCGACCACTGGGATGTCCTGCTTGTTGGCGCCGCGCACGGCGGGGCCCGCCGCGTCGGAGTCCACCGGGTTGACGATGATCGACTTCACGCCCTCGCCGGTGAAGTTCTGCAGCTGGTTGGATTGCTGGGAGGCGTCGTTCTGCGCGTCGGTGACCGTCAGGTCGATGCCCGCCTTCTCGGCCTCGGCCTGCGCGCCCTCCTTCATCTGGACGAAGAAGGGGTTGTTGAGGGTGGACAGCGACATGCCGATCTTCGTGGTCGTGCCCGACGAGCCCGAGTTGAAGAAGGAGACCGCGCCGACGACGGCCGCCACGACCACGGCGGCGACCGCGTACTTCACCGCCTGCGGCCCCTTCCCGCGGATGCCCCCGGCCGCCCCCGACGAGGCGCCCGGCGTCGCCCCGGCCCGCCGCCGCAGCGTGTCCAGGAGGACCGCGAGCGCGATGACGACACCGATGACGACCTGCTGCCAGAACGCCGACACGGAGAGGAGGTTGAGCCCGTTGCGCAGCACCGCAAGGATCAGTGCGCCGATCAGCGTCCCGGACGCCTTGCCGACGCCGCCCGCGAGGCTCGCGCCGCCGATGACGACCGCGGCGATCGCGTCGAGTTCGTAGCCCTGCGCGGCCTGCGGCTGCGCGGAGACGAGGCGGGACGCGAGGACGATGCCCGCGACGGCCGCGAACAGGCCGGAGAGGGCATAGATGACGAGCTTCTGCCGCTTGACGCGCAGCCCGGACAGGCGCGCGGCCTCTTCGTTGCCGCCGATCGCGTACATGGAGCGGCCGATGAACGTACGCCCGAGGACGACGGCCGTCACGAGCCCCATCACGACCATCACGATCACCGGGACCGGCAGCCAGCCGCCCACCGTGTCACCGAGGTGCGAGACCGAGTCGGGGAACGCGATCGGGCTGCCCTGCGAGATCACCAGGGAGAGGCCGCGGGCCACCGACAGCATCGCCAGCGTCGCGATGAACGGCGGGAGTTTCCCGTACGAGACGAGCAGGCCGTTGACGAACCCGCAGGCCATGCCGGTCGCCACGGCGAGGACCACCGCGAGCCAGACCGGCAGCCCCTCCGAGGTCGCCGTCCAGGCGAGGACGGTGGCCGAAAGGGCGGCCACCGAGCCGACCGACAGGTCGATGCCCGCCGAGACGATCACGAACGTGACACCGAAGGCGAGGATCGCGGTCACCGCGGCCTGCACGCCCACGTTGAGCAGGTTCTGGGTGGTGAGGAAGTCTCCGGACAGCAGCGACATCGCCACGACCAGGACGATCAGGGCGCTCAGCGCGCCGTTGTCGAGCAGCACGCGGCGGAGCGAGGCCGCGCCACCCGCGTCGCGCTTCAGGGTTTCAGTGGCCACGGGAGCCCTCCGCTTCTTCTTCGTTCCGTACCGCCGCGGTGCCGACGGCGAGCGCCATCACCGCGTCCTGGGTGGCCTCTTCGGCCGTGAGCTCGCCGGCGATCCGGCCCTGCGCCATGACGAGGACCCGGTCGCTCATGCCGAGCACCTCGGGCAGATCACTGGAGATCATCAGGACCGCGTGCCCGGCGGCCGTCAGTTCGTTGATGAGCTGGTAGATCTCGACCTTCGCGCCCACGTCGATGCCGCGGGTCGGCTCGTCGAGGATGAGGACCTTGATGTCGGCGAGCAGCCACTTGCCGATGACGACCTTCTGCTGGTTGCCGCCGGACAGGGTGCGGACGTGCTGGCCGAGCCCGGCCATCCGCACGCCCAGCTGTTCGGCGATCCGCGCGGCGTCCCGCTGCTGCCGCTTGAGGTCCACGAGCCCGGCGCGCGTCGCCGAACGCAGCGTCACCAGACCGAGGTTCTCCCGCACCGACGCGTCGAGGAGGAGCCCCTGGCCCTTGCGGTCCTCGGGGACCAGGCCGATGCCCGCGCCCATCGCCGCGTTCACGTCGTGCCGGGGCAGCCGCTCGCCACGCACGTCGACGGACCCGGCGTCGTACGGATCGGCGCCGAACACGGCCCGCGCCACCTCGGTGCGGCCCGCGCCCACCAGGCCCGCGAGGCCGACGACCTCACCGGCCCGCACCTCGAAGCTGACGTCGTGGAAGACGCCGTCCCGGGTGAGGCCCTCGACGGACAGCAACGGTGGTCCTGCGTCCGGGCGTTCGCGCGGATACTGCTGCTCGATGCTGCGGCCCACCATGAGGCGTACGAGCTCGTCCTCGTCGGTCGACGCGGGCACCTGGTCGACGCTGCGGCCGTCGCGCAGGACGGTGACGCGGTCGCCGAGCGCCGCGATCTCCTCCAGGTGGTGGGTGATGAAGACGATGCCGACGCCGTCCTCGCGCAGCGTGCGCACGATCCGGAAGAGCTTGTCGACCTCCTCGGAGGTGAGGACGGCGGTGGGCTCGTCCATGATGAGCACGCGCGCGTCCAGGCTCAGCGCCTTGGCGATCTCGACCATCTGCAGCCGGGCGATGCCCAGTTCGCGCACCTTGGCACGCGGCGACACCTGGACGCCGACCCGCGCGAGGAGCACCTCGGCGTCGGCCTCCATCTTCTTCCGGTCGACGAGGCCGAAGCGGCGCGGCTGCCGCCCGAGGAAGATGTTCTCGGCGACGGTCAGGTCGGGGACGAGGTTGAACTCCTGGTAGATGGTGGCGATGCCGAGCCGTTCGGCGTCCTGCGCGCCGTTGATGCGCACCTCGCGTCCCTCGGCGAAGATGCGTCCGCTGTCGGGCCGGTAGGCGCCGGAGAGCATCTTGATCAGGGTGCTCTTGCCCGCGCCGTTCTCGCCGAGCAGGACGTGCACCTCGCCGCGGCGCAGATCGAAGTCGACGGAGTCCAGGGCGACGACGCCGGGGAACGTCTTGCGGATGCCTTCGATGCGCAGCAACTCGCTCTGGTCACTCACGGGTTGCTCCTTCGAGATCGTACGGAAGTGTCCTCACCGGTACCGGTGTGCGCGCCGGCGCCCTCACCGGTCGCCTCACCGGTCTCCTCGCCGCAGGAACGGCGGACGACGAGGCGGGCGGGCAGGGTCACCGAGCGCGGGCTCCTGCCCTCGATCCGGTCGACAAGGGCGCGCACGGCGGCCCGGCCGAGGTCGGCGGTCGGCTGGGCGATCGCGGTGACCGGCGGGTCGGTGTGCACGAACCACGGGATGTCGTCGAAGGCCGCGAGCCCGATGTCGTGCGGCACGCGCAGGCCGTGCGCGCGGATCGCGTCGAGCGCGCCGAGCGCCATCAGGTTGTCGGCGGCGAAGACGACGTCGGGCGGCTCGGGCAGGGCGAGGAAGCGCTCGGTGGCGCGCCGCCCGCTGGCGGCCTGGAAGTCGCCCTGCCCGATGTACGCGTCGGGCAGCGCGGTGCCGTGCTCGCGCAGCGCGTCCCGGAATGCCTCGACGCGCTCGCTGCCGGTGGTGGTGGCGGCCGGGCCCGCGATGATGGCGAGCCTGCGGTGGCCGAGCCCGTGCAGGTGGGTGACGAGGTCGCGGACGGCCTGCCGCCCGTCGGAGCGGACGACGGGGACGTCGGCGCCCACGCCGGGGATCCACCGGTCCACGAAGACCATCGGGGTGCCGGCCCGCACGGCGTCGAGCATCAGCGGCGAGCCGCCGTCGGTGGGCGACACGAGCAGCCCGTCGATGCGCCGGTCGAGCAGGGTGCGTACGTGATGGTCCTGGAGCTCGGGCCGTTCGTCGGCGTTGCCGATGATCACGCTGTAGCCGAGCGCGCGGGCCGCCTCCTCGACGGACCGGGCCAGCTCGGTGAAGTACGGGTTGAGCACGTCGCTGATGACCAGGCCGAGGGTGCGGGTCTGGTCGGTGCGCAGGGACCGGGCGACGGCGTTGGGCCGGTAACCGAGCGCCTCGACGGCGGCGACGACCCGGGCGCGGGACGCGGGGCTGACGGAGGGGTGACTGTTCAGGACGCGCGACACGGTGGCAACGGACACACCGGCCTCGGCCGCGACGTCCTTGATGCTCACCGAACTCGGGGTCATCGTCGGTCCACCTCCTCGTGGAATCGATTACACGGAGGATTGGAAACGATTACACGGGGCTGTGACAAGGGGGGAGAGGGCGGTGAACGGCGAGTGAGACCTGATCGTGATGGTTGCCGGGGGGCCTGCGTACCGCAGAGGTGGCCGGGGGTGTGCCTGCGTACCGCAGAGGTTTACCCGCACTTGCACCGCTGGTTTGACGTGTCCTCGACGAGGCGTCCGTAGAGTCCTGCCGCGTCAGACCGTCAGACCATCAGATCGCCGGATCGTCAGCGGCCTGCCTTGCGGGACCGCCGACGCGTCCATGAACCGGGGGAGTCAGCCATGCGCGTTTCCAAGCCACGCATATGCGCCACCACCTTTGCCACCACGCTCGCCGTCGCGGCGGCCGTGCTCACGCCCGTCGTCACCGCGGCGCCCGCCCAGGCCGCCGCCCCGTGCGGCAAGACGGCCCCCGACCGGGACAACAGCACCTGGCGTGCCACGGCCAACGGGGTCAACATGCGCTCGGGCTCCAGCACGGGATGCCGGTCCAACGGCCTCGCCGCGCGCGGCGACAAGCTGGACTACCACTGCTACACCTGGGGCCCCTGGATCGGGGAGACGCGCACCGCGTGGACGTACGCGCGGAACACCCGTACGGGCGTCCAGGGCTGGCTGCGGACCGACACCATGAGTGACTTCGGCAGCGACGTGTACTGCGGCTTCTGACGGGGCGGGCGCGGGGCAAGGCCGAAGGCTACGGGTCAGGCCTGCTGGAACGGCACCGTGAGCCAAGGGCTGTCCGGGTCCGTCGTCAGAGCCCGGTGGGCGCGCAGCACGTCCGTGTACCAGGAGCCGAACGACTCCTCGTCGAAGTGGAGGCAGCGGCCCAGGACGTAGCCCGCGGAGAACGTCTCCCAGGAGGGGTACGCGGCGCGCGCGGCGTCGGAGGCGCGTTCCAGGGCCTTGATCAGTTCCGCGTGGGTGGCGTACCGGGCGCCGCGGCCCCAGCGGGCCATCTTCGATGCGCGGCCGATGTCCCAGGCCGCGACGGTGGTGACGTGACCGTCGGGCGGCAGGAGCCCGTCGGCGCGGAAGCGGGCCTCGTAGCGGAGCACCTTGCCGACGAGGCCCCGCAAGTGCCCGACGAACTGGTCCAGTTCGGCGTCCTCGCCGGGGCGGTGCGGTTCGTCGGGGCCGCCGGTCTCCACCACGCGGCGGCGCAGCGCCGCCTCCACCTCGTCGCGCCAGACCTCCGGGTCGACGCGGGGCCCGTGCCGCCGGATCAGGGCGGTGCGGGCGTCGAGGACGAAGTCCCAGTACCAGGGGCTGACGTCCCGGGTGAGCAGCCGCTCCTGGAGGGACAGCCAGTCGTCGCGGTCCTGCACGCCCCACCACTCCGCCAGGCGGCCGACTTCGTTGTGGTGGCCCGCGCCGTGCCAGTCGACGGTGTTCCAGGCGTCGCCGTTGGTGAAGCACAGGTGCGCGCCGCACGCCAGGCCGTGCAGGAGCGCGCTGCCGGGCTCGGGGGTCCTCGTGCGGCGGGTGTCGATGCGGTTCGCGAGACCGTCGGAGCGGTGGTACTTGTCGTGCAGGTCCGACCAGACCTGCCGCTCGTCGTCGGTGGTCAGATAGAACTGCTGGCACGGCGTCGCCGCGTTCACGACGAGGAAGTCGACGTCGTCCGGGCAGCCGACGGCGAGCGAGTCCAGCGTGACGTACTCGTAGACGACGGCGGGATGCGGGCGGGGCAGGACGCCCGCCGTGTACACCTGTGCGACCTTCCTGCCGTCCGGCAGGTCGACGGTGAGCAACGGGCTCTCGGTGGCGTCGCGTTCCGTCCCGGTGGCCGAGACCGGGCGGTACAGGCCCTCGACGGCTATCGCCCGCAAGTAGCCGTAGGCGTCGTCCGCCCGGCACAGCTCGTACAGGTGCTGCTCCAGGTCGGCGGGGGCCTGCCAGGGGCTGCCGTCCGCCGGTGCGGGGAAGTCGGGGAAGACCTCGTCGTGGAGCTCGTCGTCATGGAGCTCGCCGTCGTGGAGCTCGTCGTCGTGCAGCTCATGGTCGTGGAGCTCGTCGTCGTGCATGGGCGTGCTTCTCCGCTCGGGCGCTGCGCTGGTTTCGCGATCTTGCACCTTACGCGGGCGCCACCAGGCGCAGCGACTTCAGGCCGTTGATGAAGTGCGAGACCAGCCGGCGTGGCGGTGCGGCGAGCCGCAGGGTCGGCAGCGCACGGGCCGACTCCTCGTGGAACACGCGCAGTTGGAGCCGGGCGAAGTGCGCGCCCAGGCAGACGTGCGGGCCGTCGCCGAACGCCACGTGCGGGTTGGGCGCGCGCGACAGGTCGAGGCGGTGCGGGTCGGTGAAGGCGCGCTCGTCGTGGTGGGCGGACGCGTGGAAGACGACGACCTTGTCCCCGGCCGCGATGCGCGTCCCCGCCAGCTCGGTGTCGCGGGCCGCCGTGCGCCGGAAGCTGAGCACCGGCGGGTGCCGGCGCAGCAGTTCCTCCACGGCGGTGGCGGTGGTGACCGTGCCGGCCCGCAGCCGCGCGTACTCGGCGGGGCTCTCCGCGAGCGCCAGCAGCCCGCCGGGTGCCGCGCTGCGCACGGTGTCGTTGCCCGCGACGGTGAGGAGGAAGAAGAACATCTCCAGTTCGGCAGAGGTGAGTTCGGGGTCGTGGGCGAGTGTCGTCAGGACGTCGTCGCCGGGGTGATCGCGTTTGTGCGCGGCCAGCGTCCTGGCGTACGCGAACATGTCGCGCAGCATCGCGGGCGAGCGTGGGTTGACCGGCTCGCCGTCGGGTCCGAGCACGGGCGGCGCCGCCTCGTCCGGGTCCTGGTAGCCGATGACGCGCTGGGTCCAGTGCAGCAGCAGGCCGCGGTCGGACGCGGGGACGCCCAGCAGGTCGGCGAGGTTGAGCAGGGCGAACTCGTCGGTGACGGCGGTGACGACGTCGAAGGTGCCGTCGCCGTCGCGGGCGTCGGCCAGGGCGGCCGCGAGGAGCGTCCGGGCCCGCTCGCGCACCCGCGCTTCGAAGCGCTCGATCCGGCGCGGCGTGAACGCGCGGCTGACCAGCCTGCGCAGCCGCCCGTGGTCGTTGGGGCCCGTTCCCTTGTGCGCGGCGGGATCCTGGTTGAGCATCATGCGCCGGATGAACGGCAGGTCGTCCGGGGCGGGATCGCGGATCTGGGTGGCGCCCAGGTACGAGGAGTACGTCGCCGGGTCCTTCAGGACGCGTACGACGTCCGCGTGCCGGGTCACCGCCCAGAACCCCGGGCCCGCGGGCCAGCCGAGCACCGCGGGCTCCTCCTGCCGGGCCACGGGGTGGTGGTCGCGCAGCACGCGGTAGTGGTCGTGGGGGATGCCTTCCGCGTAGAGGCGGGGATCGAAGACGTCGGGAACGGGGGGTATCGCGGCGGGCGCGTCACGCACGCTCACGCGCGGCCGCCGCCGTCCCGGGGGTGGTCCAGATCCGCGGCCTCGCCGGTGCCGGTGGCCCCGCCGGTGCCGGCGGCCTCGCCCGTGCCAGTGGCCTTACCTGTGTCGGCGGTCCCGCCCGCGGCCTCGCCCCCGCCGTCCTCCGCGCGCAGGAAGTCCTCCACCGTACGGATCCGTTCGAGGGGCACCTCATCCATCGCGTAGTGCCCGGCCCCGGGCAGCTCCGCGAGTTCGCCGTGCGGGTACGAGCGCAGCCATGTGCGGCGCATGAGGTCTGCCGACAGGGCCGGGTCGAGCGCCCCGGTGACGGCGAGCGCGGCCACGGGCGAACCGTCGACCTCCGTGTGGAAGTCGTCGTTCGCCCACGAGTCCAGCCAGGCGCGGAACGCCTTCGCGTCGCTGACCTCCAGGGAGCGCCGCACCATCCGGTCGAGCCACGCCCGCGGACGTACGCCACCCGTGGTGATGTCGAGGATGGCGCGCCGGTTCTCCGGGGTGTGCGCGGCGGAGGCGAACAACTCCCATTGTTCCGGAGGGAGTTGCAGTCCGCTCGCGGGTACCGGTGACACCCCGACCAGGCGGCGCACCCGGTGCGGGGCCTCGGCCAGGACGCGCTGGGCGACGCTGCCGCCCATGGAGTGCCCGATCAGCGAGAACCGCTCCCAGCCGAGCCCGTCGGCCAGGTCGAGGACGTCGGCGGCGCCCTCACCCGTGGTGTACGCGCCGACGGCGTCCTTCGCCTCGCCGTACCCGCGCAGGTCCACCACCGCGTACTGGAACGCGGCGCCGTCCAGGTCCGCGAGCACCGGCCCGTACGCCGACCGGTCGGCGAACCAGCCGTGGACCGCGATCACCTTGTGCGGGCCTTCGCCGAGCAGGGTGTGGGGGAGCAGGAAAGGAGGCACAGCGACTCCGATCGCCGGGGAGGCCACGGACGGCACCGGTCGGTGCGGGACCGTGACCACGGTGTCCCCAACCGCGATGCCGCGCAAGGGCGCACGCCGGTACGCCCGGTGTTCGACCAGGTGCGAATGGCCTGCCCGAGGGGCGGGGGTGAACTTGGCGGACGGCCTGCGGTCCGGTGCCGCGGTTGGTCAGAATGTGGCATGGCCATCCGTCGCCTCAGCTACCGGCTCGGTCACGAGCCGGACACCGGAACCCTCCTCCTGGTCCCCGCGGACCAGGACGGGCGTGGGCAGCAACCACACGAGAACACGCCCGATGACGCGAGCGCGCTGCGTGCCGTCGTCGCGCGCGTCATGGGAGCCGGGACCGAGCTGAGCTACAGCCTCCTCCCGGACGGCGGCCGACTGCTGTGCGCCGCGCTTCCCGGCCGGCGCGTGGAAGCGCTGCATCTGAGCGCCGACACCCCCGGGCCCGGACCCGTGTGGCCCATCGACACCTGGCGCTCCGCGGGCTGGGAGGCGGACGCCGACGACACGCTCGGCGCCGGGTTCGTCGAGTCCGAACTGCCCGTGCCCGAGGCGCACTTCGACCGCGAGCTCCTGGTCGCGTTCGCCCGGGCGCGCGCCGACCGCGTCGCGCCCTTCCTCGCCGACGTGCGCCGGCTCTTCGAGGACCCCGCCGGGCGGCAGATCGTCCTCGTGGAGGAGGACTCCGAGACCGTCGCCCGCTGGATCGCGCTGGCGTGCGCCTCACTGCCCGAGGAGTACGTCGCCGCACTGACGTTCACCACCTGGACCACCGACCCGCGCCGGGCCCCGCAGCAGATCATCGGCACCGGCCCGGACACGGTGTTCGACCGCTCCGACGACGCCACGGTCGAGTACCTGTACCGCGTGCACGACGGCACGGGCGGGCCGGAGAGCCCGCCCGCCGAGCCCGACGCCTGGGCCCGGCTGACCGCCGAGCGGTGGCTCGCCGGGAACCCGCCGCGCCCCGCCCCCGGAGCGGCCGCACGCCCGGAGGGCCCCTTCGCGCTGCTCCCGCTGATCTCCGGAGGAAACACCGGGACGGCAGGCGGCGACGGGACGGATGCCCTCTCCGGACCCGGCGCCCTCTCGGGCGCCGAACTCGCCGGGCTCGGCGGCGACTCCCTCCGCGCCGTCATCGACGCCTTCGCCCAGAGCGTGACCAGGGGAGAGGCCGACCCGCGCACCCTCGACGAACTCGACAGGCTCTGCCGGGGACTCGACGGCGACCACGCCCTCGCGGCCCGGCCCCTCGCCCTCGCCCTCGTCAAGCACCGCCTCGACGCGTCCCGCGGCCGCGGCACACTGCCCGACCTGGCCGCCTTCGAAGGCCTGCCGCTCGGCCAGGAGGCCTGGCGGGAACTGCGCGACGAGTACGGCGGCCGCGCCGACGACGCCCTGCGCGCCAGGCTCCGCGACCCCATGTCCACCTGGACCGAGCCGCTGCGGCTCGCCCTCGCCGTGGGAGCCGACGGCGGCCCCGGCCTCGCCAAGGCCATGGAACGCCTCGCGGACGCCCTGCTCCACCCCGAGCGGCGCGACTGCGCACAGGCCGTCCAGGTCCTGACCGAACTCGACAGCCTCGCCCTCACCCGCCGCGTGCTCCGGCTGCTCATCGCCGACTTCACCGAGCGCAAACTGGACCGCCTGCGCGACCTCGCCGACTCCCCCCAGGGCGACTGGCTGCGGCGCCACATCGACGACGCGCCGCTCACCGTCCGCCTCGCCGCGGCCGCCGCCCACTGGAGCGGCCCCCCGGACCGGCTGCACGGCGCCGCACTCTTCGAGCGGCTCACCGAACTCCTCACCGGGCAGCGGGTCCAGGACACGACGACCCTGCTCCTGCTCTGGCGCATCGTCTGGCGCAACGACCCGCCGGACCGGGCCGAACAGCCCTGGGTGGCCCGCACCTGCACCCCCCGCCTGATCATCGAGGCGGACCTCGGCCGCCGCGTCATGGGCTGGCTCAAGGAACCCGACCACTGCGACCTCGAACTGGTCGAGTTCGCACGGGAGATGCGCAAGGACGGCAAGCTGGGCGCCCAGGACCGCGACACGGCCGACCTGCTCGTGACCGCCCAGGACCTCGCCGACGGGCGGCTCGCCCTGACCAGGGCGTCCGTCGCCCGCCTACGGGAACTCAACCGGAAGGTGCTGCCGCTCGGCACGGTCCTGCGGCGGGGGGTCGACGAGCGGGTGGGCCGCGCCCTCGCCGGGGCGAACCCGCTCGACGTGTGCGAGGCGCACGGACTGCAGATCCTCGTCGCTGCGAGCCCCGACCTGCTGCGGTCCTACCGCGCGCACCTCCTCGACGAGCGGACCCGAGACCGTCTCGTACGCGAACTGCCCGGCAGGCCCGCCGAGTTAGCCGCCTACTACCACATCTGGCGGCCCCGGCGGCGGCACGGCGTCAGCGCGGAATGGCGCGAGGTCGCCGCCGAACTGCTCGACCGGGCCCTCGCGCCCGTCCTCGCGCACCTCGACCACCACCACCTCGGGCAGGTGGCCACCGTCCTCCAGCGGGAGGAGCAGGACGTACAGGAATGGACGGCATGGCGTCACCGGGTCGCCCAGGAGCAGAGCTGACCTTCCCTCCCCGGCGGCAGAGCTGACCGTCCCCCAGCGGCAGAGCCGACCGTCGCCCGGAAGCAGAGACCGTCGCCCGGAAACAGAGCTGAGCGAGTTACCGACACCCCACGAAAGGACCAGTGTGAGCGACACCAGCGAGACCGTCGTCGACAACTTCCCCGGCGGCAGTATGGCGAGCCGCCCCGTGCACTTCATCTGGATGCTCGACTGCTCGGGCTCCATGGGGGTGAACGGCAAGATCGGCGAACTGAACTTCGCCATCCGCGAAGCCATCCCCGAGATGCAGCAGGCCGCCCAGTCCAACCCCGCCGCGTCCCTCCTCGTGCGCGCCATCACCTTCGCGAGCGGCGCCAGCTGGCACGTCGGTGATGCCACCCCGGTCGACCGGTTCACCTGGGAGGACGTCCACATCTACGGCGGCACGGACATGGGCGCCGCCTTCAAGCTGGCGGCCGGCGCGCTCCAGACCCCGCCGATGCCGCAGCGCGCCCTGCCGCCCGTGCTCGCCCTCGCCTCGGACGGGCAGCCCACCGACGACTGGCGGGCCGGACTGCGCGCCATCGACGGCACACCGTGGGGCAAGCGGGCCGTCCGCGTCGCGGTGGCCATCGGCGACGACGCCGACAAGAGCATGCTCAAGGAGTTCCTCGGCAACCCCGAGCTGGAGCCCCTGCAGGCGAAGAACCCGCGCCAGCTCGCCGCCGCCATCCGCTGGATGTCCACCGCGGTCGTCAAGGACGCCTCCACCCCCAAGGTCGACGACGGCGCGAAGCCCGCGACGCCGCTCGACGTGCCGTCGATGACCAAGGGCGAAGACGACATCTGGTGACCGGACCGGAGACGACGACCGGGCCGGGGCCCGCGGCGGCCGGGCCCTGGGCGCTGCTCAGCGGCGCGGTCAAGGGAGTGGCGAAGAAGTACAGCCAGGACCGCGGTGTCGCCCTGCCGGTGGCCGAGGGCCGTGCGGCCGTCCTCGCGGTCGCCGACGGGCACGGCAGCGCCGCGCACTTCCGCAGCGACCTCGGCGCGTACTGGGCGGTCGAGGAGTTCACCCGGTGCGCGGAGGCCTTCGCGCGCGAGGCCGCCCGCGTCGGCGCCGACGCGGCGGGGTGGTCCGCGCTGCGCGAGGAGGCCCGGCGGCTGCCGCAGCAGGTGGGGCACCGCTGGCGCGAGCGCGCCGTCCTGTACGACAGCAACTCGCCCGCCCACGGCGCCCGGCCGCTCGCGACGAAGGACAGGACCGGCCGCGGCGCTCGCCCGCAGGCCCCCGACCTCGCCGCGTACGGCAGTACCCTCATCGGTGCCGTACTGACCGAACACACATTGTTCTGCTGGCAGTTGGGTGACGGCGACATCGTGCTCGTCGACGACCGCGGTGTCCCGCACACCCCGCTCTCCACCGGGCCCGACATGGGCGACGAGACCGACTCGCTCTGCGAGCCGGAGCCCTGGCGCAAGATGCGGTCGCACTGGCAGCCCTTCACCGGCGGCGCGCCGCCGTGCGTGCTGCTCTCCACCGACGGGCTCTCCAAGAGCTTCGCCGACCACCAGGGGTTCCTGGACTTCGCCACCGGCCTCGGCGACCGCGCCGCGGGACAGGGCGTGGCGGCGGTGCAGGCCCAACTCCCGGACTGGCTCGGGCGGGCCGCCAAGTACTCCGGGGACGACACGACCCTCGTGGGCGCCATAGCGGTGCCCCCACAGCGCAGCGACGAACCGCGAGGGCAGCAGCCCTGAGCGCAGAGAGGAACAGAAACAGAATGGTGAACGGCATGCTCGCCGCCGGGAAGACCCTGGTGGCCGAGTCGGGGGAGAAGCTGAAGGTCGCCGACCTCTTCGGCTCGGGCGGCCAGGGCGAGGTGTACCGCGTCCAGACGGCCACCGGGGACCGCGCGGTCAAGTGGTACTACCCCCAGCTGGCGGACGCCCGCCAGCGGGAGATCCTCGAAGGGCTCATCGCCAAGGGCTGGGACGACCCCCGCTTCCTGTGGCCCCGCTCCATCGTCATGGACCCCGAGGGCAAGCAGCCCGGCTTCGGCTACCTCATGGACGTACGGCCCGCGCGCTTCTGCGACCTGCCCGCGCTCTTCCGCCGCGACCCGTCGGTGGCGTCCGCGACGATGCGCACCCTGGTGACGGTGGCGCTGCACACCGTCGAGGCCTACCGCGCCCTGCACTCCCGCGGCATCGCCTACCGCGACATCAACTGGGGCAACATCTTCTTCGACCCGCGCACCGGCGACGTCCTGATCTGCGACAACGACAACGCCGTCGTGGAGGGCGCAGAGGCCGCCGTCGCGGGCACCATGGACTTCATGGCGCCGGAGCTGGTCCGCGGCGACAAGGGCAAGGAGCCCGGCACCCAGACCGACCTGCACTCCCTGGCCGTGCTGCTCTTCCTGCTCCTGATGAACGACCACCCGTTCAACGGCGCCCTCGCCCTGAACATCCGCTGCATGGACGAGGCCGCCAAACGCAGGCTGTACGGCACCGACCCGGTCTTCGTCTACGACCCGTCCGACACCCGCAACCGCCCGGTGCCCGGCGAGCAGCCGACCGTCGTGGCGACGTGGGGCGCGCTGCCGCAGATCCTGCGCGACCTGTTCGTCCACACGTTCACCAAGGGCCTGAGCAACCCCACGCAGCGGGTGCGCGAGACGGTGTGGCGCGACGCGCTCAGCCAGGTCCTCGACGCCATCACCCAGTGCGGCACCTGCGGCAAGCAGAACCTCACCCAGCCCGACGGCGCGCCGCCCGACTGCTGGAAGTGCCGCACCACCCTGACGCTGCCGCCCCGCCTCGAACTGGTCACCGGCACCGGTTCGCTCCGCACCCGGCGCGGCATCCGCCTCGCCCCGAGCGCCCGCGTCTACGCCCACCACCTGCGCGACGACCCCGACCGCCACGACTTCTCCGCCGTGGTCGGCGAGGTCACCGAACACCCGCAGCAGCGCGGCAGGTTCGGCCTCACCAACCGCACCAAGTCCGTCTGGACGGCCCGCAAGGACGACGGCACGGTACGGGACGTCGACCCCGGCAAGACCATCGCCCTCCGCACGGGCCTCCTCATCGAGTTCGGCGGGGGCACGGAGGCGGTGGTGAAGGAATGACCGAGCGTTTCGCCCGGTGAGACAGCCCCCGCCCTCCTCTCAGGGGCGTCGGCGGCGCCAGTGCCGACGCCACCAGGTGGTCCAGCGGGACAGGGCGGGCGGCGGCGGAGGCGGCGGTGGCGGCGGTGGCGGGGGCGCCGCGGGCAGAGTGGTGACGGCAGGGGCGGGAGTGATCGCCACCGCGTCGGGGCGGGGGAGCGGGGTCACCGTGACGGTGCACTCCGTGGCCGGGACGGGGATGACGACGGGGTGTCCGGCACGGTGGGTGCTGCGCGCGACGCGCTGTTCCCCGCCCCGCCGCCCGTCGGTCCACGCGGCGCGCACCAGGACCGCCGGCTCCGGCCAGTCGAAGTGCAGCTCGGCCCGGTCGGCGGCGACCCTGCGGGCCGTCAACACGCCGATCCGCGCCGGGTGTTCGATGATGACGCTGGGGCCCGACACGGCCCGCCCGCCCAGCACGCTCACCGCCGTGACCCGGACCCGCTGCTCGGGCGCGGGCACCAGCTCGACGTGGGACTCCGCGCCCACCGCGGTCGCCGGGATCCGGTCCACGAGACCCACGACGTGGGAGACGTCCGTGCCCGGCTCGACGGGGCCCGCCGTCCACGGCAGGAGCAGCCCGTCGCCGAGTGCGGGCGGCCGCCAGGCAATGGTCACCCGCTCGCCGTCCGCGTGCCGCCGCACGGTCAGCTCCTCGACCGGTGACGGCCACTGCTCGGCGCGGGCGGTGACGGTCACGCCGCGGGACCAGACGAGGTCGCCGTCCGGGTCGCGGTAGCCGCAGCGCACTTCGTACGTGTACGTGCCCGGGGCGAGCGGCACGTCGAGCACCCGGTCGTGTGCGCACGGCACCCGCACCAACGACGACTCGCCCCAGCCGCCGGTCTCCGCCCCGGTCCCCGACCGGGTCACCCGCACCTCGGCCGCCGCCGGGTCGGGCCGCCACCGCAGCCGCAGCCCGCCCGGCACGACGGCGGCGCGCGCCTCCGTCACCACCGGGGTGAGCAGCACCGGGGCGGTCACGCGCGGCACACCGGCGAGGCGCTCCCCGCGCAGCGGGACGACGGCGTAGCGGAGGGGCCGGCCGACGGGCGCGTCCGCGTCGACGGAGTCGAGGCCCGTCTCGCCCGCAGCCGTCTCGACGGCCAGGTGCGGGGCGCCGTCGGGGAAGCGGAGCACGCGGTACGACACGTCGTCGAGGCGGCCGCCGCGCTCGGGCGCGCACCAGGACAGGCGTACGGCACGGTCGTCGGTCACGGCCGTCACCCGCGACCCCGCGGGGACGAAGGGATCGTCGGCGAGGAACGCGGCCACGCGCAGCAGCCCCGCCTGGGCCTCCGGGTCGTCCCTGGCCAGACGCAGCGCGCCCAGCCAGGCGTCGGCGGCCGTGCGCCACGCGCCGGTGGCCTCGGCCGCGGCGGCGTCGGCGGCGAGCCGCCCGACCTCGTCGGCCCGCGCGCGGATGCCGTCGACGAGTGCGGCAAGGCGGTGGTCGGCCGGTCCGTCGGGGTACTCGGACGCGCGCGGGAGCCGCGCCACGAGCCGTTCCGCCGCGCGCAGCCGCACACCGGGCCACACGTCGTTCAGGGTCTCGGCGGCGTGCCGGGCGGGACCGGTCGCGGGGAACCCGGCGGCGACGGCCGCGGCGAGCAGCCCCGCCTCGCTGCGGTGCACGCCGAGGGCGACGGCCTCGGCCTCACCGGGCCGCTCGCCGCCGTCCCTGAGGAGGCAGCACACCTCCCACAGGACCAGGCGCCGCAGCCCCATCGTGTCGTCCCGCACCAGGGTCTCCAGCGTGTCCACCACGGCCGCCGCGGTGTCGGCGCGCGGATCCGACGAGGACAGCCACTGGCCGCGTGCCCGCCGGACGAAGGGCAGGTCGACGCGGTGCCAGAGGCCGCCGCGGCCGGGGAACCAGAGCCCGTCGAGGACACGGAAGCCGTCGTCCGTGCGGGCCTTGGGGAGCGTGCCGAAGACGGCGTCGTGCGCGGGGGCGGGGGTGGGCGCGCGCAGGGCGTCCGCCGCGTGCCGGAAGTTCAACTGCCGGATCGCGTCGTGCATCTGGACGTAACCGCGCAGACCGGGGCAGCGGGGCAGGACGGGCAGCGGCGGGCGCGCGCCGCTCGCCTTCGGGTGCTCGCCGGGACGCAGGACCGCCATGGCTCAGCCGCCCGGCGCGGTGTAGAAGTAGACGCGGACCACCGCGGTCTCCGCGCGCTTGCCGAGGCTGTGGTAGTCGTCCGTCGCCGTCTTCCTGGTGAACATCTCCGGACGTGCCTTGCCGAGCAGGCCGTTGACGCGGTGGGCGTAGGCCGTGCCGTTCGAACTGCCGCCGAAGGTGAGGACGAGCGCGGCCTCGCGCCCCGCCCACTTGCGGGTGTCCTTCCTGATCTGTTCGACGAGGTCGCCCTTCTTGCGGCCCGCCACCTCGAACTCCTGGGGGTGGCGGTCGACGGCACGCGGTCCCGTCGGGGTGGGGGTGGCCGAACCGCTCTTGGAGGGGCGGGGCTCGGGCCGGTCGTCTGCCTGGGGGTCGGGCCGGTCGGCCATCGACACCAGCGCGAGCACGAGCAGCAGATCGGCGAAGAGCCACCCCGCGAGCACGACGACGCCGGGCCGGCCGCCGCGCCGCGGCCGGCTCCGGCCGCCTCGGCTCACGCGGCGCCTCCGTCCTGCGGCCGGGGCGGCGGCAGGCGCGTCGTCGGGGGATCGAGAGGTGTGTCGAGGGGTGGGTCCAGTGGTGCATCGACGGTTGTGCTCGGCGCCGGCACGGAACTCCCCTCGTTAGGGGGGTGGTTGGCGGCCGCCGCGCCGGGCGAGCGGCCCCCGCCATTCACAGAGCCACCGTTGCCACCGTACGCCCCGTCGCCCCCGCCGTACGTCCCGCTCCGCGGCGACAGCGGAGGCAGTGCGCCCGCCAGCGTGCCCATGCGGGCGTCGAGGCGGGCGGCCGCGTCCTGCCAGTGGGCCGCCGCCGCGTCCCAGCGCTCCGTGGCCTCACGCATGCCGTCCACCGCGTCGCCCGTGCGCCCCGTGCTCGTCACCAGGGCCTGCGAGGCCAGCTCGGTCGCCTTCGCCACCGACTCGGACTTCGCGACGAGCGACTGCTGGGCCGCGACGAGGGCCTTCAGGGACGCCTCGACCGTGTCGCCCGCCGTCTTGACGTGGTCGGCGATCCCGCGGGCCGCGAGCGCGTTGGCCCGGCCCGCCTTGGCGGTCTCCTCCGCGCCGGTGCGCAGCGTGGTGTTGATGCGGTCCGCCGCGTCGCCGAGCTTCGGCACCTCCTTCGTCAGGGACTGCGCCGCCTGCTTGAGTGCGTCGGTGGCCTGGCTGACGGAGGTCGTGGCGCCGGTGAGCGCGTTGTGGCTCCGCTCCGCCTTGTTCGTCAGCTGCTGCATCTTCAGGGCGGCCTTGGTGAGCTCCGCGGTGAACTGTTGCGGCGACGCGCTGCGGTGCGACGCGAGCAGCATCTGCGTGCGCGTGAGCACCGAAGCCAGCTCCGCGAGCAGCCGGTCCTGTGTCGCCTCCTGCGCGTCCTCGGCACGCTCGGAGCGCACCCGCACGCGCGCGTGCCACACGGAGAGCCCCACGAGCAGGGCGATCAGGAGGACCGCCATCAGGGCCACGTTCTCGAAGCGCCCGAGCGACGAGAGGTGCCCGCCGAAGCCGGACTGCCACAGCTGGAGGAAGGGTCGCGTGGACTGCTCGGGGTCCTCCTTCGCGAGTTCCCCGTACGCGCGCACGGCCTCCCGGAGGCCGAACCAGGTGATCAGCAGCGGTACGAAGACGAGCACACCGAGGGCCGCCTCCAGCAGGCGGTCGTGCCGCCCCGGCCGCCGGTCGGGGGAGACCCGGACGCTCTCCGGGCGTACATAGGCCTGGACGAGGTCGATCTCCGCCCACCGGTCGAGCTGGTTGCCGGAGCTCAAGTCCTGGTGCAGCACGGTCAGTTCGGCCGACCGCGGCGCGAGCGCGGGCAGGACCGCCAGCCGCCGCAACTCCTTGACGACCAAGGCTTTGTCGAGCAGTTGTGCGGGCGTCAAACGGAACCCTCCCTGGCGTACGGGCCTGGCTTACGGCGTGCTTGTGGAGTGCTTGTGAAGTGCTTCATGGGGGCGGATCGAGGGGTCTCTGCCCGAGGACGTCCCCCCTGCCGCGCCGGTTCCTGCCATCACGGTTCAATCGCCGCAACAGCGCATCCGCTTCGGCGTGTTCAGGATCCCACGTGAGGCACTTCCCCAGGGCCTCTATCGCCTCATCCCGCGCACCGCGCCGGTCCAGTTCCACGGCGTGCCGGAAGGTGCGCTCGGCGAGCAGGCCGCGTACGCGCACGTTCGTCGGATCGTGGTTGTACGCGCAGTTGAGCCACCGCTCGGCGTCGGCGAAGTGCTCGGGCGCCATGTCCGCCATCGCGGCCGCGCAGTGCACGTCGATCATCGCGTCCAGCATGTCGGCGCCGGTCGGCCTGGTCGCCGCGTCCTGCCACGCGAGGTGCGCGGCCTGCACGGCGTGGTCGTACCGGCCGAGCGACAGGAGGGCCCGGGCGCGGGCGAGCCGGCGCCGCGAGACGTGGTCGAGGGCCGGTCCTGAGGTGGGCCCGGCGGGCGGCGACGGGGGCGGGCCGGTCGAGGGGAAGGGGTCGGTCGCGGAGAAGGGGTCGTTCCTGGTGAGCGGGGCGGTGTCGGGGGCGGGCGGTACGGGATCGGGCGGCGGCGGTGGGGGACGCCGGTTCAGCTCGTCCAGCAACTCCCGCGCCTCCGCGATGATCTCCCGCAACAATGCGGCCGCCTCGCCCTCCCGCCCCTGCCGAACCAACATCCGCGCCTGCCGCACATCCCGCCCGACACGCACCTCACCCACAACATCCGGGCCGTGTCCGGCACCTCCGTCCCGTCCGGCGCCGGGATCACGTCCGGCACGCGGGTCGCGTCCGACACCTGTGTCCCGTCCGGTACCTGCGTCGCGTCCGGCACCGAGGTCGTGTCCGGCACCGGAATCACGTCGGGCACGCGGGTCGCGTCCGACACCTGCGTCCCGTCCGGTACCTGCGCCCCGTCCGGTACCTGCGTCCCCGGCACCCGTGTCCCGTCCGGCACCCGGCTCATGTAGGGCACCCCCGCCCCGTCCGCCACCCGACTCGCGCAGGGCACCCCAACCCCGTACATCACCCGATTCCCGTACCTCACCGGTCCTCGCCCCAGCCTCGCCCCGCGAACCCTCCGAAGCGTCGCCCCCGCGCGCACCCCCCCGTTCCTCCAGCCCCACCAGCGTCGCCGTGAGCGGCGGTGCGTCGGAGAGGGTGTCGTGGGACGAACCGGAGGGTTCCAGCGGGCCCTCCTCCAGGGCGGCGGGGCCGGAGGACGCCGCGCCGCCCGCGAGGCGCACCGCGTGCTTCAGGGCGCCGAGCGCGAGGAGTTCGGGCGGCGCCTGCACGCTCTGCCCGCCGAGCCCCGCGACCCGCGAACGAACCTGCTCCATACGGGTGTTGCCGCCCACGAGCAGCAGCGTGTCCACGTCCGACGGCGTCATCCCCGACTGGTCGAGCAGGGCCTGCGCCCGGTCGAGGGTGCGCCCCACGTGCCGGTCCAGATACGCGTCGAGGTCGGGCCGCGCGAACCGCACCCACAGCGCGGGCCCGGCGCCCAGCTCCAGGTCGAGCACGGCCGCCTCCGGGCCGCCCGGCGCGCCGAGCGCCTCCCGCGCCTCCTGTCCGCGCGCGCGAAGGCCCTGCCAGACGGCCGGGTCGACGCCCGTGACCGAGGCCGCGCCACGGTGCCTGCGCAGCAGCCGCACCGCCGACGACAGCGTCTCCGCGTCGAAGGCGCGCCCTCCCGATGTCGCCCCGCCCTCGTAGCCGAGGGAGCGGAAGTGGCCGCGGACACTGCGGATCAGGCCGAGTTCGTACCCCTCGTACCCCATGCCGTAGACCAGGCAGGTGCCGCTGTCCCGGTCCGTCATGTGGCCGATCACCGCGGCCATGGAGTCGCTGACGAGCCGCGCCGGGTCGAGGCCCGCCTCGCGCGCCGCGTCCCGCAGCGCCGCCCGCTGCGCCGAGCCGAAGCGCGCGGGCACACTGATCACCGTCTGTGCCACGCGGCCCGGCGCCGCCGCCTCCACTCGCTCCCGCACCGACCGCAGCAGGCGCACCACGACCCGGTCCGCGTCGACCGGCTTTCCCCCGACGTGCACCGGACGGCCGCTGCCCAGGCGGCTCTTGAGGCTCGGGAAGGTCACGGGCAGCTCGCCCATGTCGGTCGGCTCGCACAGCAGCCACGGCCCGTCGCCCCACTCCGCGTCGAGCCGCCGCCCCGGCCCGTTCGGCAGCGCGTGGAGCGCGCGGATGCCCGTGGCGCCGAAGTCGATGCCGAGGCTGACGGGGGCCGCCTCCCCCGCCGCGGGCCGCGCCTGTGTCATCCGCCCGCCGTCTCTTCGGCGAACCGCAGGATGCCTTCGTAGTCCGGCTTGTCGGGGAGCGTCGGCACGGCCCGCTCGGACTGGGCGACCGCGACCAGGTTCACGAGGTTGCGGGCCTGCTGGGCGGTGCCGACGCTGTTGCCCTGCCGGTGGGCCTGTTTGACGTACTCCACCGCTTCGTTGATCTGCCGGACCGTCTCCGGCGGGGCGCCCTCGGAGGCGAGTTCGGCCTGCCGGAACTGGCTGGCCAGACCGCACTGGCGGTACATGTCGTCGAGCAGCAGCTCGGTGAGGCGCTTGTACTCGCCGCTGTCGCCCATCGCGACCGCCCGCTTCGCCTGCTCGATGTCGCGGCGCACCTTCATCGCCTGCACCGGCTCGATGTAGGGCCCGTACCGCTTCAGGAAGTGGTCGGCCTCCCGCTCGGCGTAGCCCAGCTGCTCGCGCAGCACCGCGCTGTCCAGCTCCTCGACGGGCTCGGGCGGCGGGGTGCGCGGCTTTTCCCGGCTCGGCGTCGCCTCGTGGACCATGTCCGTGCCGCGCACCGAGATCTTCACCGTGATGATGCGGTCCGCCGAGTAGTTGAAGGAGACGTCCACCTGGCGGTTGACCTCGATCTCCTGCGGCAGCTCGAACTCGACGACGCCCTGCTCGTGGTTCTCGCTGGCCACCTTGCTGTCGCCCTCGTAGACCGGCACGCGGATGCGGCGGCTGTCCGTCGCGTGGAACGTCCGCCGGCGCGGCTCGGAGAGCGGATAGGGCGAGCCGGCCTCGATGATCTCGACGAACACATCGCGCTGGCTGCCTTTGATCGCGGCAATGCCCATCGCCATGGGCGTCGACTCGTACAGCCCCGTGTCGCCCTTGGAGCGCCCGTCGGCCAGGCCGCGGCCGCAGGCTCCGCAGGCCTCCGCCCCGTACTCGTTGACCTTGGCGCACTCCGGGTCAGAGCACTCGACGCCGCGCAGCGTCTCGGCGAGCACGCCCGCGCCGAAGGCGACGCACTCCATGGGGTTGATGTTCCTGCGGACCTTGTCCGCGCCGAAGAACGCCTCGACCGCCTCGTACACCGGGCGGGTGAGCGTGCCGCCGCCCACCAGCAGCACGTCCGAGATGTCGTCGGTGGAGAGTTCGTAGCGGGCCAGGGACTCCTGGACCAGATCCATGGTGCGGGCCACCAGCGGCGCGATCATCGACTGGAACTCGCCGCGCGTCAGTTTCATCTCGACGTCGAGGACGCCGTTCTCGCTGCGGTACGCCGCCGGGATCACGATGTACGCCTCGGGCATGTCGTTCAGCTCCCGTTTGGCGCGCTCGGCGGCCTTCTTCGCCTGGAACAGGAAGCCCTTGTCCCCGGCCGGGTCCACGTGGTGCTCCTCCCGCATCCACGCGATGATCCGCTCCACGATCGCCAGGTCGAAGTCGTCGCCGCCCAGCCAGATGTCCCCGGCCGCCCGCAGGACCTGGAACTGGCTGCGGCCCTCCTGGTCCTTGACCGTGTTGAGGATCGAGATGTCGAAGGTGCCGCCGCCCAGGTCGTAGACGAGCACCCGGCTGCGCGCCCCGCCCGGCTTGTGCAGGCCGAAGGCGACCGCGGCCGCCGTCGGCTCGTCGACGATCTTCTTCACCACCAGGCCCGCCTTCTCGGCGGCCTCGCGCGTGGCCGCCCGCTGCGCGTCCCGGAAGTAGGCGGGCACGGTGATCACGGCGTGCGTCACGGGCTCGCCGAGGACCCGCGAGGCGTCCCTGACCAGCTTGTCCAGGATCACGCTTGAGATCTCCGCGGGGGTGCGGGCGCGGCCGCCGAGCAGCACGTACGCCCGCGGGTCGTCGTCGGGGCCCGCCACGATGTCGTAACTCATCCGGTCGCGCGCCCGCGCCACCGACGCGTCGGCGAAGTCCCTGCCCATCAGGCGCTTGACGGAGACGATGGTCTCCTTGGGCTGCCTGACCGCCCAGTTCAGCGCGTCCTCGCCGACGAGCGGCTGGTCCTTGCCGTCGCGGTGCATGACGCCGACCACGGACGGCGTCAGCCGCTCGCCCTTGCTGTTGGTGAGCACCGCGATGCCCGCGCGGTGCGGATCGTGGGCGGCGACCGCGCTGTTCGTGGTGCCGAGATCGATACCGATGGCCTTCATTCCCGCTCCGTCCCTTGCTCAGTGCCGCCGTCGACGGCGACCACCACCCGGGCGGCGCGCAGCACGTGCCCCCGGTACCGACATCCGCGCCGCACGATCTCCAGGACCTCGTCGGCGGCCGCGCCGGGCGGCGCGGCGCGCACCTCGACGATGTGGTGCGTGGCCGGTTCGGCCGGCTCACCCACGTGCCCGACGCGTTCGAGCCCCTCCTCCGCCAGGTCCCTCTCCAGTTGTCCGGCGATCAGCGCGAGGCTGCGGCGGTACGTCTCCACATCGGTCGCCGCGCCGTCGGCGAGGAGCCGGTCGAAGGAGTCGAGGGCGTCGGCGCACCGCAGCAACAGCCGCTCGGTGAGCGCGCGGTGCGCGGCGTCACGGGCGGCGAGGTCGCGGGCGTGCTCGTAGGCGAGCCGGGCCGTCGGGTCAGACATCGAACCGGATCAGGTCGAGCAGCTCGTCCGGGAGGCGCACCGCGTCCCGTGGCGGCGTGTCCGGTTCGGCGGCGAGCGCGCGGTCGATGTCGTCCAGGGCCAGGGGGAGTTCGGCGGCCGGGTCCACGTCGTACAGGAACAGGTCGACGAGGAGTCTGCGGCGTACGCCCCGCAGCTCGTCCCACGCCTGCTGGGTGACCGGCGTCATCAGATGCCGGGCCAGCAGCTCGAAGGAGACGTCCTGCATGTCCTTGTGGGACGTCCAGGGCGTCACGCCCGCCGGGGCGAGCACTTCATAGGGTGAGGGTCCGCCCCCGTCGGCGGAAGGGTCCTCGATCACGCGACGCTGCCTCCTTCTCCGTTGTCAAGCGGCTTGGTGTCCGGGGCGAGTTCGGCGAGCCAGCGGTGCACGGCGTCGAGCAGGGCCCGTCTGATCCGGCTGTCGGTGGGCTCCGCGCGGGTGGCGCGGATCAGGTGGTGCAGGGCCCACAGGATGTCGCCGCGGCGCAGCGCCCGCTCCGCCCGGTCGGTCAGCTCGGCCGCCCACGACGCCAGGTCGTTGTCGTCGGGCGGCGCCTCCTGGCCGTCGCTGCGGATCAGGGCGCCCATGCCGGCGACGCCGAGGTGCCGGGTGAGCAGCTTCTCCATCTCGTCGAGGGCCTCGCCGAGCGTCTCGCGGTACCGGTGCGTCAGCGCCTGGCCGAGGCCCACGTCGAGGAGACCGAGCGCCTCGTGGAGCAGCTTCAGGCGCGCGGGCACCTCGTACGTCCGCTCGTCGAGCGTGAAGACGAAGGCCCGCGCGAGGTTGTCGCGGGCGTGGCTCGACTCCGGGTTGAGCGCGAGGGCGCGGCGCAGATCGGCCTCCGCGCCGTGCATGTCGGAGCGCATGCCGTGCTTGGTGCGGGTGTAGCCGCGCCACACGCCGCGCATGGACAGCAACGCGGAGAGTTTCGCGTGCAGTTGGCTGAGCAGGTCGCGGTCGAGCGGGTGCAGGACGGTGAGGGCCGACTCGACGAGCGTGACGGCCTCGTCAAGGCAGCCGCCGAGCTGCACGCCGTCCTCGTCGGTGAGCGCCTCGACCCGGCCGAGCACCGTGCGGATCACGGCCTTCTTGGAGCGGGCCTGCATCCCGGCGTTGCGGGACACCTTCACCAGCTCGCCCCAGTGCGCCAACGCCTCGTCGAGCCCGCCGTCGCCGCGCGTCAGGGCCGTCCTCGCGAGGGCGAGCCGGACGTGCACGGCGAGCTCGACGCCGTCCTGGAGGAGCCGGGCGTGCCGTCGCGGCAGCCGTACGTACGCGGGGTTGCGCCGCAGGAAGTCCTGGCAGTGCTCGCACTCCTCCAGGTGCGACGCCTGCGACGCGGGGCCTGCGCAGTCCTCCGGCAGGGTGGTCAGGGTGCGGAAGGCGGGCAGCGAGCGCAGCGCCGCCTCGAACTTCCGCACCTCCGACAGCGTGAAGCTCGGCGCCAACTCCGAGAACGCCCAGCGCAGTTCGCGCACCGCGTACTCGCCCGGGTCCTTGCCCTGCTGGGCGGCCGCGTCGAGACCCGCGGCCAGCTCCGCGAGCGGCTCCTGGAGGCGGAGCAGCCGCAGATAGCGCGGCCCGCAGGCCAGCGTGGCGCCCGCGCCCGGCACGGACGGCAGCCCGCCCACGTCCTTGAGGACCCGCGCGCCGCCCAGCTCGGACTCCAGAAGGGCCGCCAAGGCCTGGTAGGCGTCCGCCTGTTGGGGCCGGTCCTGCTCGGTGTGCCGCTGTTCGTACGCCGACAGCTGCCCGAAGAGGTGCTGGCTCAGCTCCCAGCGAAGCGACGCCATGTCGTCGTGCGTCACGTCGCGTTCATAGGCGGCGGCACGCTCGGCGCGCCAGCCGTCCCAGTACTCGTCGTCGCTGAGCAGCGTCGCCCAGTACGCGAGCGCCGACTCCCAGGCCCGCACCGCGTGCTCCCACGCCCCGCTCTGCTCCAGCTCCTGTGCCTGCCACAGCCGGGCCGCGGCGAGCCCGTGCAGCACGGCCATGTCGCCGGGCGCCGCCGTCAGCCGCCGCTCCCACTCGGCGACGGCCGCCTCCCGGTCCCTGGCCAGCAGGAGCAGCAGCGGGGCGTCCTGCGGGGACCGCTCGCACAAGGCGTCGAGGAGGCCGGGCCCGTCGTCCGGCGAGAGCCCGGCCAGCGCGTCCCGCAGCGCGGCGGGGGAGTGCCAGCGGTAGAGCAGCGCGTCGAGCTGAAGGCGCCGCCCCGGCAGCCGCAGCCGCTCCAGGGCGACCCGCTCGTGCCACGACATGGAGCCGCGCTCCAGGAGGGCGTACGAGGCGTTCTTGACGACGTCCATGGAGGCGCCGGGGTCGACGCCCGCGTCCCGCAGCGCCAGGTACGGGAACGCCTGGTCCCGCACGGCGAACGGGTCGGCGACCAGGGGAGCGCCGGTCAGCCCGTCCGCCCAGGGCAGCAGCCCGACGAGCCGCCGCAGCCTGCGGCACCGCACGTCCGCCCGGTCCAGGGCGCCGCCCGCCCGCTCGTACGCGGCGACGGCGGCGCTCCACCGCCCCGCCGCCTCCAGCAACCTGCCCTCCGCGTACGCCAGATGGGCTTCGGCGTCCCGGTGCCCGGGGCACTGCCGGAACGCGTCGGCGGCCCGCTGCCACTCCTGGTGCGCGTCGGCGAGGCGGCCGCGGGCGTAGGCGGCGACGGCGGGCGCGTCCCGATGGGTCCCCAGCGCGTCGGCCTCGGCGGCCACACCGGCCCAGTCCCCCTCGGCCTCGGCGGCCCGCACGCGCGCGTACCGGGCTCGCGCGGCGACGTCCACGCCCCGCACGCCCTCCCGCTCCAGCGCCGCGTACGCCTCGACGACCCGCCGCCAGGCCTCGGCCCCCACGGCCCTCGCCTCCTCGACGCGCACCCACACATACCGCCGCCGCACGCCGACATCGGCCCACGCGTCGTCCATCTCCCGATAGACGTCGTGGGCGTCCTGCCACCGCTCCCCGAGCTCATGGGTACGGGCGAGGGCGTAGAGGTACAGGTGGAGGGCTTCGTGGTCGGGGGGTTCGGGGGTTTCGGGGGGTTGGGGGGTGGTTGCGTGGTCGGGGGCTGCGGGGGATTGGGGGGTGGCTGCGTGATTGGGGGTGCTGGGAGGTGCCGGGGTGGCTTGGTGGTCGGGGGCTCCGGGAGGTTCGGGGGCGGCTTCGTGACCGGGGGCCCTGGGAGACGCCGGGGATGCTGCGTGGTCGGAGGCCTCGGGGGGTTCCGGGGCGGCTTCGTGACCGGCTGCTCCGGGGAGCTTCGGGAGGCCGTTCGGGAAGGCCCTGGCGTGGATGGCGCACGCCGTCTCCCAGTCGTCGTTCTCCTCCGCACGGCGGCCCTCGGCCTTCCGGCGCAGGGCGCCCACCGCGCCCTCCCGCGCCGCGTCCGGCACGCCGGTGAGGAGGCTGAGCACGGCCGACCAGTCGCCGCGCAGATCGGCGGCCACGCGTGCGCGTGCGTAGAGGCGCCGGACGCCCACCTCACCGTCCGCGTAATCGTCGGGCAGCCGCCCGAACCCGTCGATGACGCCGTTCCACTCGCCCCGCGCATCGGCGGCCCGCCCACGCGAGTACAGCACCCGGTCGGGTACGTCCCCCATCTCGGACGGCAGCCCCCCGAACAGCGCGAGTGCCTCGTCCCACCGCCCCTCCGTCTGACGGAGGCGTCCCCGGGCGTAGGCGCAGAGGTCCTGCGCGTCGGCAGGGACGTGTTCCGCCGCCCCGGGGCCCCCGCACCCCGCGAAGGCCTCCGCCGCGGCCGCCCAGTCACTCGCGGCCGCCGCCGACCGGCCCCGCGCGTACTGCCGCAGAGGCCGGGTGGCGCGGAAGTCGTCCGGCAGGGCGGCGAGGTGGGAGAGCACGGCCGGCCAGTCCGCGGCGTCCACGCGGGCCAGCGCCGCCTCGTACACATGCGCGCGCAGGTCGCCGAGGAACGGTTCCGCGGCACGCCACCCGTGCGCGGCCGCCGCCTCCAGGTCTGCCAGGGCCGCGGCGAAGCGGCCCTGTTCCGCCGCGCCGCAGCCCCGCGCGTACAGCAGCCGTACGCCGCCGTCCAGGAAGCCGTCCGCGGCCGCGAAGCTCTCGGCCGCCGCGGCCCACGAACCGGTCAACTCGGCCGCCCGGCCCGCGGAGTAGGCCACCCACGCGCCGTGGTCGGGTCCCGCCTGCGCGAAGGCCTCCCGCGCCGCGGGCCAGTCCCCGGCCTCCGCCGCCGCCCGCCCCCGCGCGTACGCCGCCCGCGGCGCCGCGTCGTCGAGCCCCGCGCACGCCGCGTACGCGGATTCGGCCGTACGCCAGTCGGAGCGCTCCTCGGCGGCCCGTCCTGCCACATAGGAGGACCACGCCGTGGCGGTGCCGTGGGCCGGGCGGAGCGCGAGGACGGCGGCGTAGCCATGGGCCGCGGCGCCCCAGTCGCCCGCCTGCCGTGCCCGCTCGGCGGCCTCGCAGGTGCGGGCGACGTGCAGCTCGTCCCGTGCCGCCGCGAGCCGCTCCGGCACGTCCCGCAGCCCGCCGGGCCGGGCGGCGAGCACCTCCTCGTACCGGCCGATGGCCGTGGTCCAGTCGCCGGCCGTCTCCGCGGCGCGCGCCTCGGCGACGAGGGAGGCGAGCCGCCGCAGCCCGGCGACCTCCGCGGCGAGCACACCCGGCACCGGCCCCGGCAACAGCTCACGCACCACGTCCAGCTGCGCCTCCGCGGCCGCCGCGTCCCGCTCCCCGGCGAGCAGCGCGCACAGCTTCTCCAGCTCGGGCCAGGCCAGTTCGAAGGCGGCCTCCGCCCGCATCCGGCGCTGCTCGTCGGCGTAACTCCGCGTCGCCGTCCGCAGGATCCGCAGCACCTGCCCCCAGTGCCCGAGGTCGCGCTGGAAGCGGGCCGCACCGATCAGGACCGTCGAGCCGACGTGGCCGACGGGGCTCTGGAAGGTCCGCAGCGCGTCCTCGCCCTCGCGCAGCGGGTCCGCCGCCGCCCCGGCACCGAACTCGTCGTCCCGCACCTCGCGCGCCTTGAACAGCCAGCCCTGCCGGCACCCCTCGTGCAGGAACAGCGCGGGCGTCGCCCACTCCACCGCCGTGTGCCCCGGCTGGTGGGAGATGCGCAGCCGTGCGGCGGCCACGGCCTCGTCGACGGTCTTGTTGGTCGCCATGCCCTTCAGCAACTCGGGGCTGAACACGCCCGCCGACACGTCGCTGACCCGCCCCCGCATCGCCACCACGGCGGGCACACCTCCGCCGATCAGGGCCTGGGCGAGCCCGGAGAAGGGTTCGAGGTGCGAACTGTCCGCGCCCGAGCAGAGGTTGAGAGCGACGAGCCGGAGTCGTCGCGCCTTGAGCAGCATCGCGCTGAGCAGATCGGCGGGCACCCGGTCGACGCCGCCGGTCTCCGTCTCCAGGGCCACCACGCCTTGGCCGATCTCCTGGTCGTACGAACCGTGCGCGATCAGCAGCACGGCCGTGGGGAGTTCGGAGTGCGCGCCGAGCGCCGACTCCAGGCCCGCGCGCGTCGCCCGCTCCAACACCGTGGTCTGTACGGCCACTTCGGGCAGGTCCTGGCGGAGCGCGGCCACCTCGGCGGCGGCCCGCAACGGGGCGAGGCCGCGCGGCGAGGCGCAGGCGACCAGGAGCCGGATCAGGCTCGGCTCGTCCGCGGGTTCGGGCAGTCGCTGCCCCAGCGGCCCGCCTGCCAGCGAGCGCACCAGGGAGTAGCCGTGGCTGAGGGCGAGCGACTGCTGGGGGCTGCCGGGCGGCGCGCAGAGCGACTCCAGGGGCAGGTCGCGCAGCTCCGGCGGCAGATCGAAACGGAGCCGCAGCCCGCGCGCCGGACGCATCCGCTGGGCGCGGTCGAGCGCCGCGTCGACGCACGCCCCGACGTGGGCCCCGACCCCTTCGCAGGCCTCGCCCTCACCGTCCTCCTCCACCGGTCCCGCCTCGCCGAACAGCAGCCGGAAGACGCCCCGGCCGAGCGTCCGCAGCTGCGCCACGGTGTGCTGCTCGCCCATCGGCGCGAGGCCGAGCTCCGCCGAGATCAGCCGGTCCCACTGCTCGCGGAACGCCGCGGGCTCACCGCCGACCGCGATGACCTCGGCCGCGCACGCCGGTCCGTTGGCGGTCACGAGATAGCGGGCGGCGCCGACGGGGCGGACCCGGATGCGGAGTTCCTCGTAGGTGAGCACGGCCGTCACTGCCCACTCTCGTCGGGCTGCCACATGACGTGGTCGAGGTCGGCGACGGCGGCTTCCCGCTGCTCTTCGAGGTAGGGGTCGTCCGGGAAGTACGTGAGGGCGGCGGTGAGTTGGTCGATGGCCTCGCGCAGGGTCGCCCGTGCGCCCGACAGGCTGCCCGAGCTCCAGCGGGCCAGGGCGAGCCCGCGCAGCACGACGCCGAGGCTGACCTGCGCCCGCAGCAGGTGCGGGTTGAAGGCGACGGAGCGGCGCAGGTCGGCCGCGGGCTGGTCGAGCAACGCCTCGTCGTCGTTGGCGACGGAGATCCCCCGATCGGCCAGTACCCGCGCCAACTGCCCTTCGATCCGCCCCCGTTCATTGGCCCCGATCACCGAACGGGTCATGTCCAACGTGTCCACGGCGAGGGTCAGCCGCCCCGCGCGGTGTGCGTCGCGCGCCGCGCCGAGCGCCATGTCGACGATGGCGGTCTGCGTCTCGCGGTACCGGTCCAGCTCCCTGCTGTGCACCAGCGCCCGCCGCCAGTACGCGGCGGCTGCCCCGAAGTCGGGGCGGGGCTCCCTCAGTTCGGCGCGCCCCATGCTGAGCCGCGCCTCCAGGGCCAGCCCGCGCGCGTCGAGGGCAAGCCTGCGGTGCTTGTCCGGGAGCCCCGCGTACCCCGGGTTCAGCTCATCGAAGCGCACACACCCCGGCTCACACACGGCCCCCGCCCCGGGCCCGCCCCGCGCCGCCCGGCACTCGGCACACCGCAGCTCGCTGAGCGCGGCGAGCGCGTCGGCCGCCTTGTCCTGCCGCAACAGGAGCTGGGCGAACCCGAGTTCGGAGAAGGCGAAGGCGAGGGGGCCGGGGTGGGGTGGGGGCGGCGCGGTCGAGGCGGCGATGTCGGCGCCGCTCGGTGCGAGGGGCTCGGCACCGTGCGCTGCGCCTCCGGTGCTGTACGCCCCGGCCCCGGCTGAGCCCCCTGTGCCGTATGCCCCGGCCCCGGCTCCGGCCTCGGTCCCGGGGGCTGCGACTCCTGTGCCGTACGCTCCGGCTCCGGCTCCGGCCCCGTGCGCTGTGCCCCCTGTGCCGTGCGCTAGGGCCGGGGCGCCTTGCGTCTCAGGCCCCGCGCTCTGCACTGCGGCTGTCGCGTTCTGCGCCATGGCCCCCGCGTGCGGCGCCGTGGCTGTCGCGTCGTGCGCCACGGCCCCCGCGCCCTGCGCCACGGCCCCTGCGTCCTGCGCCATGGCCCCCGCATCCTGCGCCACGTACCCCGTGCCCTGCGTCGCGGCGAAGGCGCCGAAATCCGCCGATCTGCCGAGTTCCGCGATGCGCAGCGGCCCGCAGAACAGCGGCGCCCCGCCACCCCCGGCGGACGGGAAGCCGCCGACAGCCGCGAGGAGCTTCGCGGCGTCGGCCTCGCGCTGGAGCAGTGGGCCGGGCGCGACGCGGGTGGTGGCGGTGTCGTCGGGCATGCGCTGTTCGAGCACCTCGCGCAACCCGGCGCGCAGGACGGGTACGAGGGAGGGCTCGACGGGGACGCCGTACCGACGGCTGGCGGCGCTCAGGACGTGCTCCCAGAACCCGGCGTCGTGCAGCAGGGCGGCCCAGGCAGCGACACACCGCTCCCACGCGCACCCACCCTCTGACGCGGGGGAGTTGAGGAGAGCCACGGCAAGTGTGTGGGTGACCCGATGGTCGGCGGGGTCGTGCTGGACGGCGTCCCCGAGCAGCGCGACGGCGGACGCGCGCCGTCCACTCCGCACCAGGGCGACGGCGTACAGCGGGGCGAAGGACCAGGGCCTGCGATCGATGCCCCGCGCGGCCTCGATCAGCTCCCCGACCCGCCTCCACCGCTGCAGGCCCCACGCCCCATCCGCTACGGGCTCCCGCCCGCTACGCAGGCCCTCACCCGGCTCCCTGCCCGTGCCGTCGCCCCGCTCGCTGTCCTGTTTCCCGCCCTGCTCTCCGTCCCGTTCTCCGCGAGGCTGCCCATCGGGTGCGCTGCCCGGCCCCTGGCCTTGGTTCCGGTCCTGCTTTCCGTGCCGTTCCGCGGCGTGTGTCCCGGCGTGCTCCCGGTCTTGGTCTCGGCCTTGTTCTCCGTCAGGTCGCCCGCCGGGTGTGCTGTCTGCCCCTTGGGCTTGGCCTCGGTCCTGTTTTCCGTGCCGTTCCTGGGCGTGTGTCCCGTCGTGGTCCGGGTCTTGGTCTCGGGCCTGTTCTGCGTGAGGTTGCCCGTCGGGTGGGCTGTCCGTCCCCTGGTCTTGGTCTCGGTCCTGTTCTCCGCGAGGGTGCCCGTTGGGTGTGCTGCCCGGCCCCTGGCCTTGGTTCCGGTCCTGTTCTCCATGACGTTCCTCGGCGTGTGCCCCGGCGTACTCCCGGCGTTGGCCTCGGCCCTGTTCTCCGCGACGCTTCCCGTCGGGTGTGCTGTCCGGTCCTTGGCCTTGGTGCCGGTCCTGTTCTCCGTGGCCTTCCTCGGCGTGTGTCCCGCTGCGCTCCCGGCCTCGGTCTCCGTCCCGCTCTTCGCGACGCTCCCCACCCGTTACTCCGCCTCGCCCGCTGCCAGGGGCCCCTCCCGGCTCCCCGCCCCGCGCCCCGCCTTGCCCCCCGCTCAGCGCTCCTTTCCGCTCCCCGCCCCTCTCTCCGCCCAGTTCCCCACTCCGGCGGCCGCCACCCCACACACAGCCCCCCACCCCGCCCTCCCCCGCGCGCCCGTCACTGGCGCTCGCCCGCGCAGTGAGGCCCGTCAGGGAGGTGAGGGCCGCCCTGCGCAGCCGCAGCGCGACCTCGCGCGCCGAGCAGCCCGACAGGGCCGCCACGACCCAGCGGGCCTCGTCGTCGAGCGGCCCGGCCAGGGCGGCGGCGCGCAGGTCGCTCAGCGCGGCGTCCGGGCGGCCCGCGCGGACATGGACATAGGCGCGCTGGACGAGGCTGCGGCGGTGCGGAACGGCGCAGGCGAGCGACGCGGTGAGGTGACGCTCCGCCGCAGCGAGGTCCCCGCGGTGCGCGGCCGCGCAGCCCAGCCAGTGCAGGGGCCCGGCGGCCGTGGGGCGCAGGCCGCGCGCCCGCTCGAACTCGGCCTCGGCGGCCTCGACATCCCCGCGGGCGAGCCGCACCCGCCCCACCCCGGTCCACGCCCGCGCGACGACCCGCGCACGCCCGACGACGTCACCTCCGCCAGCGCCGTCCCCTGAGGCACCGCCCCCGGAGGGCCCCTCTCCGGAGGGATCGCCCCCGGAGGCACCACCCCGGGAGGCACCACCCCGGGAGGCACCGCCTCCCGAGGCGTCACCCCCGACGGTGCCGTCCCTCGAGGTACCGCCCCCGGAGGGCCCGTCTCCGAAGGCGCCGTCTACGGAGACACCGCCCGCGTAGGCACCCTCTCCGAAGGCACCATCCCCGGCGGGACCCTCTCCGGCGGGGCGGCCCCCGACGGCATCACCCTCGGAGGCGTCATCCCCGACGGCGTCACCCCCGACGGTGCCACCCCTGGAGGTACCGCTCCCGAAGGGACCGCCTCCGAAGGCGCCATCCCCGTAGGCACCGTCTCCGGCAGGCCCGTCCTCGGAGGTGTTATCCCCGACGGTGCCGTCCCTTGAGGCACCGCCTCCGGCGGGACCGCCCCCGTCGGCGTCACCCCCGACGGTGCCGCCCCTGGAGGGGCCGTCTCCGAGGGCGCCACCCCTGGAGGCGCCGTCCCTGAAGGCGCCATCCCCGCAAGCACTATCTCCGGAGACAGCGCCCCCAGATCCACCACTCCTAGAGCTACCGCCCCCAGAGCCACCACTCCTAGAGCCACCACTCCCAGAGCTACCGTCCCCAGATCCACCACCCCCAGACCCCAACCCCCCACCGCCCCCACCCCCAACGGCACCCCCCATTACGCCCACCCCGACCAACGCCAGCGCATGCCGGAAGTGGGATTCCGCCGTCGTAGTCGCGCCCTCCGTCAGCGCCGACTCGCCGTCGATGCAGGCCTGTTCGGCCCGGGTCAGGTCCGTACACGTGATCCGCGCAGTCACAGTCAGCCCCCGATCCGCGGCGGCGGGACCGCCGCGTCCTCCGGCCGGCGGGTCAGCCGGCGGCCTCGTCAAGGACGGAACGCCAGCGACCCTGGGCGCGGTCGTAGTGCAGCGGCCCCACCGCGAACTCCGTCAGGTCCAGCGCGGTGAGCGTCTCGTACGCCTCGGAGGGTAGATCGGGCTCCAGGACGACATCGAGGCCGGTGACCGCGTCCCGCAGCACCATCGGCCGCGCCTCGCGGGCCTCGCCCAAGGTGCCGGGGGCGGGCGACGCGGGGCGCGCAGCCCGTCCTACGACACCCTTGAACGCGTCGTACGCGTCCTTGACCGCCTCGGCGCCGAGGCCGCTGAGGAACGCCTGGAGGGGCAGCGACGCCAGGACGATCCACGGGATGTCGGCCGCCCCGCGATGGGCGAGGGTGCGCCGGACCCGGACCGGTGGGGCGCCGAGCCGGTCGAACGCGGCGACCAGCTCCTGGCGCAGGTCTTCGGGGACCTCTCGGTCCAGGAGCAACTCCGCCCGCGGCGTCACATGCGGCGCATTCGGCGACTCCAGCGCGTCCAGCGCATCCGGCGCATCGGTCATGGAGGTGATTCCTTCCGGAGGGGGCGTGGACGGCAGCCTAGAGGCGTGAGCCGTGCGTACGCGGCGAAACCGGTGATTCGGTGAGACCGGTCCCGGCCTCGCCTCCGCCCCGCCCCGGACCGGTCCCAGACCTCGCCCCGGCCCGGTCCCGGGACCCCGCCCCGGCCCCGCCCCGTAACCGCGCCACCAGCACCGACCTGCCCGCCGTCGCCCCATACCGCCGCGCGCCCCCGACACGCCCCGAAGCGCCCCCGATTCACGCGATGGTGCGATCATCGGCCCGTGCGCGGATGCCGGCCGGAGGGCTCGGGTAGGGCGGGGCTCATGACGCAGCCGTTCGAACTGCCGCACTTCTACATGCCGTACACCGCGCGGCTCAATCCCCACCTGGAGGAGGCGCGCGCCCACTCCGCGGAGTGGGCGCGCGAGATGGGCATGCTGGAAGGTTCCGGCATCTGGGAGCAGAGCGACCTCGACGCGCACGACTACGGCCTGTTGTGCGCCTACACCCACCCGGACTGCGACGGGCCCGCGCTGTCGCTGATCACCGACTGGTACGTGTGGGTCTTCTTCTTCGACGACCACTTCCTGGACATGTACAAACGCACCCAGGACCGCGCCGCCGGCAAGGCCCACCTGGACCGGCTGCCGCTCTTCATGCCGATGGACCTGTCGATCCCGGTGCCCGAGCCGCAGAACCCCGTAGAGGCGGGCCTGGCCGACCTGTGGGCGCGCACCGTGCCCTCGATGTCCAAGGACTGGCGCCGCCGCTTCGCGGAATCGACGGAACACCTGCTGAACGAGTCGATGTGGGAGCTCTCCAACATCAACGAAGGCCGGATCGCCAACCCCGTCGAGTACATCGAGATGCGCCGCAAGGTGGGCGGCGCCCCCTGGTCGGCGGGTCTCATCGAGTACGCGACCGCCGAAGTGCCCGCGGCTGTCGCCGGGACCAGGCCGCTGCGCGTGCTCATGGAGACCTTCAGTGACGGCGTCCACCTGCGGAACGACCTCTTCTCGTACCAGAGAGAGGTCCAGGACGAGGGCGAGCTCAGCAATGGAGTGCTCGTCCTGGAGACCTTCTTCGACTGCTCCACCCAGGAAGCCGCCGACATCGTCAACGACATCCTGACCTCACGGCTGCACCAGTTCGAGCACACGGCCGCCACCGAAGTGCCCGCCCTCGCCCTGGAGAAGGGCCTCACCCCGCCCGAACTCGCCGCGATCACCGCCTACACGCGCGGACTGCAGGACTGGCAGTCGGGCGGCCACGAGTGGCACCTGCGCTCCAGCCGGTACATGAACGAGGGCGCGCTCGACGGCTCGCCGCTCGCCGGGCCCACCGGTCTCGGGACCTCGGCGACCGACATGGGCGCACTGCTCGCGGCCGCCGGGGCTGAACGGCTGCGGTCCTTCACCCACGTGCCGTTCCAGAAGGTGGGCCCCTCCCAAGTGCCCGACCTCTACATGCCGTTCCCGCTGCGGCTCAACCCGGGCCTGGACGCCGCGCGGCAGCGGCTCACCGGGTGGGCGCACGAGACGGGCATCCTGGCGGAGGGCGTCTGGGACGAGGACAAGCTCGACGCGTACGACCTTCCGCTGTGCGCCGCGGGACTCGACCCCGACGGCACGCAGGAGGCCCTCGACCTCAGCTCGCAGTGGCTGGCCTGGGGCACCTACGGAGACGACTACTACCCCTTGGTCTTCGGCCACCGCCGCGACCTCGCCGCCGCGAAGCTCTGCACGGAGCGTCTCTCCGCCTGCATGACCCTCGCGGGCGACCCCGTGCCGACGCCCGCGAACGCCATGGAGCGCGGCCTCGTCGACCTGTGGCGGCGCACGACCCGCGACATGACCGACGCGCAGCGCCGGGGGCTGCGGGACGCCGTGGGAGTGATGACGGAGAGCTGGGTGTGGGAGGTCTTCAACCAGTTGTACGGCCGCATCCCCGACCCGGTCGACTATCTGGAGATGCGCCGCGCCACCTTCGGCTCCGAGCTCACCATGAGCCTGTGCCGCATGGGCCACGGCCCGTCCGTGCCGCCGGAGATCTACCGCAGCGGACCCGTCCGCTCCCTGGAGAACGCCGCCATGGACTACGCCATGCTCGTGAACGACATCTTCTCGTACCAGAAGGAGATCGAGTACGAGGGCGAGATCCACAACGGCATCCTGGTCGTGCAGAACTTCTTCGGCTGCGACTATCCGACCGCGCTGCGCGTCGTCCACGATCTGACGACCCAGCGCATGCGGCAGTTCGAGCACGTCGCCGCGCACGAGTTCCCCGTCCTGTACGACGACTTCGCGCTGTCGCGGACAGCGAGGGCGGCCCTGGACGGCTATGTGGCGGATCTGCGGAACTGGCTGGCGGGCATCGTGAACTGGCACCGCGAGTGCCGGCGTTACGGCGCGGAGGACCTGGCGAGGCGCGCACACGGCTTCGTGCCCGACCAGGTGCCGCGGGTGCCGCGGGTGCCCTCGATCGCGGACCCCCTTCGGATGGTTTCATCCGGAATGCAGGATTCGTGGAACTTCCCTGGGGCGCCGGGAGTCTTCTGAAGTGAAGGCGGCCTTCGAGCGGCCGCGCAACGGGGGATGAACACGGGGGTGTTCCATCATGACCGACATCATCGAGCGCAGCACTGATCACGAGCGCGGCACGGACCGGCTGACGGGTGACCACGCCCAGGCCGAAGCAGAGGCGAAGGCGCCCGCCGACGGCGAACTGGTGCCGTTCGTGGCGCCGTTGACCGTCCCGCCGGTCCTGCGGCCCGATCCGGCGGACGTGCGGGAGGAGACCGAGATCGCGCTGCGGCCGACCTGGGTGCGCCTGCACCCGCAACTGCCGCCGACCCTGATGTGGGGGTACGAAGGCTCGGTGCCAGGACCCACCATCGAGGTGCGGCGCGGGCAGCGGATCCGCATCGCCTGGACCAACCGCATTCCGCAGGGCGAGTATCCCGTCACGGCCGTCGAGGTCCCGCGCGCCGACCCGCCGCCCAGCACCCTGCCCGGCCGCGCCGGCGTCGAGCCGAACAAGGACGTGGCGGCGCTGCCCGCCTGGTCGGTGACGCACCTGCACGGCGCCCAGACAGGCGGCGGCAACGACGGCTGGGCGGACAACGCCGTGGGGTACGGCGACGCCCAGCTCTCCGAATATCCGAACGACCACCAGGCGGTCCAGTGGTGGTACCACGACCACGCCATGAACATCACCCGGTGGAACGTCATGGCCGGTCTGTACGGCACCTACCTCGTCCGGGACGACGAGGAGGACGCGCTCCAACTCCCCTGCGGGGAGCGGGAGATCCCCCTCCTCATCGCTGACCGGAACCTTGACACGGACGAGGGCGACAACCGGCTGAACGGCCGCCTTTTGCACAAGACCACCATCGTCGACCCGAAGAACGCGGAGACGGGCAAGCCGGTCTCCCTGCCCTTCACCGGCCCGTTCACCACGGTCAACGGCCGCATCTGGCCGTACGCCGACGTGGACGCCGCCTGGTACCGCTTCCGCCTGGTCAACGCGTCGAACGCCCGCATCTACGACCTGGTCCTGATCGACGAGGACGACAACCCCGTGCAGGGCGTCCTCCACCAGATCGGCAGCGACGGCGGCCTCCTGCCGCGCCCCGTGCCGATCGACTTCGAAGGGGCGCTGCCGACGCTCACCGTCGCGCCGGCCGAGCGCATGGACCTCCTCGTCGACTTCAGGGGACTGGCCGGACAGCGGCTCCGCCTGGTGAACAAGGGGCGTGGCCAGGCCCCCGGCGTGCCCGACGTGGCGAACGACGTGCGCTATCCGGAGGTCATGGAGTTCCGCGTCGGTGAGTGCGCCGAGCCGGACACTTTCGAGCTGCCGGAGGTCCTCTCGGGTTCGTTCCGCCCGCTCACGCACGACGTCCAGCACGGCCACCGGCTGATCGTGCTGACCCCGCCCGCCACCAAGGGCGGCGGCGGCCACCCCGAGATATGGGAGATGGCCGAGGTCAAGGAGCCGGGCGACATCCAGGTCCCGACCGAGGGGATCATCCAGGTGCGCGGCGAGGACGGCAAGGTCAAGACGTACCGCCGCATCGCCCGCACGTTCAACGACGGCCTCGGCATCACCATCGCCGAAGGCAGCCACGAGCAGTGGAGCTTCCTGAACCTCGCCGCGAACCCGCCGGTGCTCCACCCGATGCACATCCACCTGGCGGACTTCCAGCTCCTCGGCCGGGACACGTACGACGTCTCGGGATTCGACGTCACCATCGGCGGCACCCGCACCCCGGTCGCCGCCGACCCGGGCCGGCCGATCCCGCTGGCGCCGAACGAGCGCGGCTGGAAGGACGTCTTCCGGGTCCCCGGCGGACAGATGCTGCGCGTCATGGGCAAGTTCGACGGGGCGTACGGCAGGTTCATGTACCACTGCCACTTCCTGGAGCACGAGGACATGGGCATGATGCGGCCCTTCGTCGTCATGCCGAAGGAGGCCCTGAAGTTCGACCACGGCGCGGGCCACGGCGGCGGCCACGGGGACCACTCCGGGTAGGCCCCTAGACGGGCACGGAGGCCACTCCGGATAGGCCCCTAGGCGGGCACGCCCGCGTGGTGCACGGCGGCTCGCGCCAGCGCCCGCACGATCGGGTGCGGCCGCGAGCCGTCGCCGCCCAGTTCCGGCTGGAAGAGGGTGACCAGGAAGAAGGGGTGGCCCGGGAGTTCGGCGATCCGGGGCCGGCCCTCCTCGTCCTCGCCCGTGAAGCGCAGCCCGTGCTCGCGGAGCGTGTCGAGGTGGGCGGCGGGGCCGTAGGAGCAGTGGTAGCGCTCGATCGACGTGCGGGCACCGACGACGGACTCGGCGAGCGAGCCAGGGGCGATGGTCACCGTGCCCTCGTGGCCCACCAGCGAGCAGGCGAGCGGAGCGATGAGGAAGTCGTCCGCGCCGGGGTCGTTCTCCGCGTGCGCGACACCGGTCAGGCCGCACACGTTCCGCGCGTATTCGAGGAGCGTGTGCTGGAAGCCGCCGCAGGTGCCGAGGAAGGGGGTGCCGCTCTCGCGCGCCGTGCGGATCGCGGTGAGCGCGCCCGCCTCGCTGCGGTAGGGGCTGCCCGGCAGCACCCACACCGCGTCGAAGCCGCGCACGGCGTCCGGGTCCTCGGCGTCCTCGGTCGATATCCAGTACGGGTCGAGCGCGAGGTGGTCCTGGGCCGCGAGGGAGTCCAGGAGAAGCGGGATCCGGGTGTGCGCGGTGACGTTGGGGGAGCGGTCGCCGACGAGGGCGATGCGGGCGGCGCGGGCCGCGGGGGCATCGAGGACTGAGGCGTGCGTTGCAGTGGTCATGCCGAACATCCTGGGCGCGGCCCGTGGTTCACGTCCAACGATGAAATCTGCACCCTCCATAAGCGCTGCTGATGCCCTGCACGATCCTTGGGGGCATGGATCCCCATCTCCTGCGCACCTATGTGACAGTGGCCCGCCTTGCCTCCTTCTCCGAGGCGGCCCGCGAGCTCGGCTACACCCAGTCCGCCGTCTCCCAGCACATCGCCGCCCTGGAGCAGGACCTCGGCGCGGCCCTGCTGACCCGCCGCCCGGTGGCCCCGACCCCGGCGGGCGCGCGCCTGTTGGAGCACGCCGACCCCCTGCTGCTGCGGCTGGACGCGGCCCGCGCCGAGATCGTCCGCATGGCGGCCGCCCCCGAGCAGGGCCTGACGCTCGCGGCCACGCCGACCGCGCTGACTCGGCACACCGTGCGGGCCCTGCCCCTCGCGGGAGTCACCCTGTCCGTACTGCCCCGCGAAGAGATACCCGCGGCCGTCGCGACCGGCACCGCCGACCTCGGCCTCGTCGACGGCCTCGCCGCCCCGAACGACCCCCTGCGTCTCCCGGACGTGGCGCCGTTGACCGCGCGCGGCATCGCGCAGGAGCCCGTCGCCGTGCTGCTCCCCGAGGGTCATCCGCTGGCCCGCCGCGCCGGTCTGCGGCTGGTCGACCTCGTCGACGCCCGCTGGCTCGACGCCCCCGGCACCGGCCTGCCGCTGGCCCGGCTCCGCACCGCCTGCGGCACCGCGGGCTTCCGGCCCGCGCTGCGCTACGACGGCACGGACCTGCGCACCCTCGCCGCGCTGGTCGCGGCGGGCCACGGCCTCGCCCTGCTGCCGCGGCCGGTCGCCGACGAGGCGCCGGGCACGGTCGCCGTGCCGCTGACGGCGCCCCGTGTCGTCCACCGCACGGAGCTGCTCCAGGCGGGCGCCCTGCGCGGGCCCGCGGCGGCACTGGCCACCCAGTTGACCGCACAACCGGCCCACCATTGACCGCACAGCTGGACGTCACTCGTTCGTGAGGCGTCGCCGTGGGGTCACGCCGGGTAGAGCTGTGGCCGGAGGCGAGCCATGGATCAGACCACGTTGCGACCCAAGCCGATGCCGGGCCGGCACCCCGGCCACAGCCAGGGTCCGGCCCCCGGGAGGCGCCTCGGGAAGCTGCCCCGGCCCGGCAATCCGCCCGGGCCACCCGGGCCACCTGGGCCTTCCGGGCCCGCAAAGCCTGCCCGGCCCGGGAGAGGCCACCGGCCGCACGCCGCGAGACGGCGCGGCAAGCGCCTGACGACCCTGCTGTTCGGGCTGCTGTGCGCGGCGGTCCTGGTGCTCACGGGCATCGGCCTCGGCACGGTGGGCGCCACGGTCGTCGGCATGAGCAAGCTCGCGGAGATGCGGAGCGAGACGGGACAGCCGGCTCCCGGACCCGCCGCTCCTGGCGCCGGTGCCGCCCCCGGTGCCGACTCCGCTCGCGGTTCGGCCGCCGTTCGCGCGAAGCCCTCCAGCCCCCAGGAGAAGGCCCGCCGCTCGTCCGCGGCCCACCCCCGCACCGCCACCCTCGGCGTCGAGGCCGTCGACGCCCTGCGTGGGTCCGGCGCCCTGCTGGTCGGCGTCCACATCCCCGGCCCTGGCCACGCGGCCGGGCTGGTGCGCGGCGACACCTTGCTGGCGTTCGGCGGGACCCGTATCGACTCGGCGGCCGAACTCGCCGCGGCCGTCGGTGCCGCGCGACCCGGCGGGCTGGTCACCCTGACGGTGCGCCATGCGGGCGGCGCTCGTCAGGCCCTGTCGGTCAGGCCCGGCGTCGTGACGTGAGCCCGCCCCCGAACCCGTGACGTGAGCCCGCCCCGGAACCCGCGTCGTGAGCCCGCCCCGGAGCCCGCGTCGTGAGCCCGTCACGTGAACCCGTGGCGGGACCCGGGTTCGCGGTCGTGCGCCGCCGGGTGCAGGATTCCTGACGTAGCCAACAGGAGGTCCTCATGAGCAGCGCGCCCGAGCCCTTCACCGCCGACGACTACCGAGCACGCATGGACCGCGCCGCCGAGGCGGCCGCGGACGCCGGCCTCGCGGGCGTCCTCGTCGCCCCGGGACCCGATCTCGTATGGCTCACCGGATACCGGCCCACCGCGGCCACCGAACGCCTGACGGTCCTCGTGCTCGCCGCCGGGCAGGACCCGGTCCTCGTCGTGCCGACCCTGGAGGCCCCGGACGCCGCACGGGCCGCGGGCGCGCCCGCGCTCACCCTGCGCGACTGGACCGACGGCAAGGACCCGTACGCCGTCACCGCGCCTCTCCTGGACGTGTCGGGCCGCTTCGGAGTGAGCGACAACGCCTGGGCGATGCATCTCCTCGGCTTCCAGCAGGCGCTGCCAGGCACCTCCTACGTCTCCCTCACGCAGGCGCTCCCGATGCTCCGTGCCGTCAAGGACGCCGCGGAGCTTGAGCGGCTCGCGGCGGCGGGCGCGGCGGCCGACGCGGCGTACGAGGAGATCCAGAAGGTGCCCTTCGCGGGCCGCAGGGAGACGGACGTCGCCGTCGACCTCGCGGACCTGCTGCGGCGGTTCGGCCACTCCCAGGTGGACTTCACCGTCGTCGGCTCGGGCCCCAACGGCGCCAACCCCCACCACGAGGCGGGCGACCGCGTCATCGAGCACGGCGACATGGTCGTCCTCGACTTCGGCGGCCTGCTGGACGGCTACGGCTCCGACACCTCCCGCACGGTCCACGTCGGCGAGCCCACCGCCGAGGAGCAGCGCGTCCACGACGTGGTGCGCGAGGCGCAGGCGGCGGGCTGCGCGGCGGTGCGGCCCGGCGCCGCCTGCCAGGACATCGACCGCGCGGCCCGCGACGTGATCACCGAGTTCGGCTACGGCGAGTACTTCATCCACCGCACCGGCCACGGCATCGGCGTCACCACCCACGAACCGCCCTACATGATCGAGGGCGAGGAGCAGCCGCTGGTGCCGGGAATGTGCTTCTCCGTAGAGCCCGGAATCTATCTTCCGGGTCGCTTCGGAGTCCGCATCGAGGACATCGTGACGGTCACCGAGGAGGGCGGGCGGCGGCTGAACGCCACCGCCCGCGAGATGGCGATCGTCAACTAACTGAGGACCGTCAGCCGGGGGCCGTCAACTGAAGTCCGTGCGGGGGCCGGTGCGCGGTTCGCGCCCCGGGTAGTACGCGAGGACGTCGTACGGGTAGGGCAGCGGCCGCGCGCTCGCCGTCGTCAGCCGCTCGTGCTGCTCGGGCGTCAACTCCCAGCCCACGCAGCCGAGGTTGTCGGCCAGCTGCTCCACGGACCGCGCCCCGACGATGGGCGCGGTCACCCCCGGCTGCTGCAGGAGCCAGCGCAGCGCCACCTGGGCCGGAGTGCGCCCGGCCTCCTCGGCGACCTCGAGGACGGCGTCGACGACCTGCCAGGTCCCCTCGGTGGCGCGCTCCTTCCAGGATGCCGCTCCCCGCGTGCCCTCGGGCGGTGCCGTCATGTCGCGCCGGAACTTCCCCGAGAGCCAGCCGCCCTGCAGCGGGCTGTACGGAATGACACCGACGCCCTCCGCCACGCTGAGGGGCAGCAGCTCCCACTCGATCTCGCGCCCGAGGAGGTTGTAGAAGGGCTGCAGACAGGAGTACGGCTCCCAGCCGTGCGCCCGCGCCACGTCGAGGGCCTTCTGGAGCTGCGCCCCGGAGTGGTTGCTCGCTCCCAAGTAGCGGACCTTGCCCGCCTTCACGAGGGTGTCCAGGGTGGACAGGGTCTCCTCGACGGGCGTCGTCGCGTCCCACACGTGGGTCTGATAGAGGTCGATGTAGTCGGTGCCGAGCCGCCGCAGGCTCGCGTCGACCGCCGACAGGATGTGCTTGCGGCTCAGCCCGCCGGCGTTCGGCGCGTCGCTCATCGTCGCGAACACCTTGGTGGCGACGACGAGTTCGTCCCTGCGGCGGCCCTTGAGCCAGCGGCCGAGGATCTCCTCCGACACACCGCGCCCGTACATGTCGGCCGTGTCGATGAACGTGCCGCCGGCCTCCGCGAACGCGTCCAGCATGCGGTGCGACGTCGCCTCGTCCGCGGCGCTGCCGAACATCATCGTGCCCAGGCACAACTCGCTGACCCGCAGCCCGGTCCGGCCCAGAAATCGTTGCTTCATGGTTCGCCTCCCCTGGTGAGGCCCCTCAAGATAGGCGAGGCGCCGCACGGCCGGTGGACCGCGCGGTGCGTCAGGCGGTGGCCAGGATCACGCACGACTCGGCGGGCAGCCGCACCACCCCGTCAGGGCCCGGTGCCTCGACCGGCTCCCACGCGGCGACCACGCGCGCGTGGCGCCCGTCCAGCGGTACGACGACGGGCTCCCCGCCGAGGTTCACGGCGATCCGCAGGTCGCCGCGCCGGAACGCGAACCAGAGGGCCGTCTCGTCGTACGCCACCCGTACCGCCGCCAGGTCGGGGTCGGTCAGATCGCTCCGGGAGCGCCGCAGCGCGATGAGCTCGCGGTGCCAGGCGAGCAGCCGGGCGTGGTGGCCCTCCGCGGGCTCCGACCAGTCGAGACAGGACCGGTCGCGGGTCCCGTGGTCCTGCGGATCCGGGATGTCCTCCTCGGCCCACCCGTGCGCCGCGAACTCCCTGCGTCTGCCCCGGCGCACGGCCTCGGCGAGTTCGGGGTCCGTGTGGTCGGTGAAGAACTGCCAGGGCGTCGAGGCGCCCCACTCCTCGCCCATGAACAGCATCGGCGTGAACGGGCTCGTCAGGGTGATCGCGGCCGCGCAGGCGAGCAGGCCGGGGGAGAGGGAGGCCGAGAGGCGGTCCCCCTGCGCGCGGTTGCCGATCTGGTCGTGGGTCTGCGCGTACCCCAGGAAGCGGTACGCGGGCGTCCGCGCGCGGTCCACGGGACGGCCGTGGGCGCGGCCCCGGAACGTCGAGTACGTGCCGTCGTGGAAGAACCCGCGCGTCAGCGTCTTGCCGAGCGCGGCCAGCGGGGCCCGCGCGAAGTCTTCGTAGTAGCCCTGCGCCTCACCGGTGAGCGCGGTGTGCAGCGCATGGTGGAAGTCGTCGTTCCACTGCGCGTGCAGGCCGAGGCCGCCGCTCGCGCGCGGGGTGACGAGCCGCGGGTCGCCCAGGTCCGACTCGGCGATCAGGGACAGCGGCCTGCCCAGCTCCGCGGCCAGGGAGTCGACGGCCGTGGAGAGTTCCTCCAGGAAGTGGCACGCGCGCGTGTCCCGCAGCGCGTGCACGGCGTCGAGCCGCAGGCCGTCGATGCGGTAGTCGCGCAGCCAGGCGAGGGCGCTGCCGATCAGATACGCGCGCACCTCGTCGGAGCCGGGAGCGTCCAGGTTGACCGCGGCGCCCCAGGGTGTCTGGTGCGTCTCCGTGAAGTAGGGCCCGAAGGCGGGCAGGTAGTTGCCGGAGGGGCCGAGGTGGTTGTGGACGACGTCCAGGACGACGCCGAGACCGTGCGCGTGCGCCGCGTCGACGAACCGTTTCAGCGCCTCCGGGCCGCCGTACGGCTCGTGCACCGCCCACAGCGACACCCCCTCGTACCCCCAGCCGTGCCGCCCGGGGAAGGGGCACAGCGGCATCAGTTCCACGTGCGTGACGCCGAGCTCCGCCAGGTGTCCGAGCCGGTCCGCCGCCGCGTCCAGCGTGCCCTCGGGCGTGTACGTCCCGACGTGCAGCTCGTACAGGACCGCTTCCCGCACGCCGCGCCCCGCCCAGGGCGTGCGCCACGCGTACCGGTCGTGGTCGACGACGGCGCTCAGCCCGTCAGGACCGTCCGGCTGGCGCCGCGAGCGCGGGTCGGGCAGGACCGGGCCCCCGTCCACCGAGAAGCCGTACCGCGTGCCGTCGTCGGCCGCCGCCTGCGCCGTCCACCACCCCTCGCGGTCCGCGTCGCGCTCCATCGCGCGCGTGGTGCCCGCACACTCCAGCACGACCCGCTCGGCCTCCGGCGCCCACACTTCGAACCTCACCGACGGTTCTCCCTCGTCCGCTGTCCATCACACCGTGCGTCCCATGGTGCGTCAGAAGCCGTCGCGCCGTGGGAGGAAGCGGACGATCAGCCGTCGGTCCGCCCGTTCTGGACACCCGGGGCGCGGGTGCACGACAATTGCCTGGTGACATCCTCTTTCGAGTTCTCCACGTTCCCGGCGGCGCCCGCGCGGGTGACGGACGCCGAGCGCGACCGGGCGCTGGACGCACTCAAGGAGGGCGCGGCCGTCGGCAGGCTCTCGCACGACACGTTCCTGCGGCGCATGGAGCTCGTGCTCGCCGCCCGCAGGCCCGACGAGCTGGCCGCACTCACCGACGACCTGCGCACCGAGGGCCGCTGGTCGCGCATGGTGCTCGGCGGTGTGGAAGCCGTCTCCGGGTTCACGATGAAGCTGCGCAGGGCCTGGGAGGCCGAGCGCCTGCCGAAGCTGCTCCTGCCGTCGCCCGACAGCCACCACCCGCTGCGGATCGGCCGCGACCCGGCCAACGGCCTGCGGCTCAGCCACGACACGGTCTCCAGGGTCCACGCCGAGCTGCGGTGGCAGGGCGGCATGTGGGTGCTGCGCGACCTCGGCTCCACCAACGGCACTTCGGTGAACGGCCGCAGGGTGACCGGCGCGGCAGTCGTCCGCGACGGCGACTCCGTGAGCTTCGGCCGGATGGCGTTCCGGCTCGCGGTGAACTGACAGGGCAGCATCACCCGGACGGGCGTACGAGGCCTGCGGCGCGGGCCGCGCGGTGGTCGTCTTGGACACACCCGCGCGGCCGCTCGCCGCGCCGACGCACAGGTGGGAGCCCCGCGGTGCGCTGCCTCTCCGTCCCGCCCGAGGATCCGCCACCCGCGGCCACCCCCGCCGTCGCACGCGTCGAAGTGCCGGTGACGCCTCTCGGCCCGGCGCCGGGTCTCCTGTCACCCGCCGTCGCGCGCGACCCGTACCCCGCGTTCCGCGTGCTGCGGGAGAGCTTCCCCCTGGCACGGGACGAGTTTCTCGGCGCGTGGCTGGTGAGCCGGTACGGGGACGTGTGCGAGGCCCTCGCGCGGGACGAGCTCGTCGCGCTGCCGCCGGGGCGCACCCTCGCGCACATGGAGGGCGCCACGCACCGCGCGCACCGCGCCCTGGTCGAACCCGCGCTGCGGGGCCGCGCCGTCGCCGCCCTGGCCGCGGGCGCCTCGCGCACCGCCCACGTCCTGGCCCGCCGGATCGCCGCCCGCCCGGAGACCGACCTCGTCGCCGAGTTCTGCCGGTGGCTGCCGACCGCCGCGGTCGTGGCCGCGCTGGGCCTGCCCCACGAGGACACCGCACGCGTCCAGCGGTGGTGCCGCGACGGCCTCGGCCACCTCGGCGGCGGCCACCACGAACTGGACGCCCGGCTCCGCCCCCACCTGGCGCGGCGGCGGTCCCGGCCCGGCGACGACCTGCTCTCCGTGCTCTGCGCCGCCGAGGTCGACGGGCGGCCGCTCGCGGACGGAACCGTGGCCGGGCTCGTCGGCTCGCTCCTCGGCGCCGGGGGCGAGGCCACCGCGCTCGCGCTCGCCTCGTTCCTCGCCAACCTCCTCGACGACCCGGCGCAGCTGGCCCTGGTCCGTGAGCGGCCCGAGCTGATACCCGCCGCCTGGGCGGAGTCCCTGCGCCGCGACCCGCCCGCCCCCGTCGTGCTGCGCCGCGCGGTCCGCCCGGTCGTCGTGGCCGGCACCGCGCTGCCCGCGGGAGCCGTCGTGGCGTGCCTGGTCGGCGCCGCGAACCGGGACCCCGCGCGGTTCGCCGACCCCGACCGCTACGACATCCGCCGCGCCGACCCGGGCCGCCTCGCGTTCGGCGCGGGCCGCCACGCCTGCCCGGGCGCCGAGCTCGCGGCCCGAACCGCCGGATACGGCCTGCACGCCCTGCTGGACGCCCTGCCGGGACTGCGCTGGGCGCCGGGCTTCAGACCGGACCCCCGGGGGCTGCTGACGCGCGGCCCGCGGACTCTTCTCGTACGCCCTCGGTGATGCCCTCAGTCACGCCCTCGCTGACGCCCTCAGTCACATCCTCGGTGCCGCCCGCGTCGGCGATGCGCTCCAGGAGCGCCACCGGCGCCACGGCGAAGAGCTCCGCCACGCGCGCGTGGCCCTCGAACTCCCGCTCCGGAGCGAGCAGGTCGGCCCACCGGCCCGCCGGGAGCACCAGCTCCGTCTCCCGCCAGCCGCCCGCGTCCGCGAGCCGCAGGGACAGCCGTGTCGCTGCCACCACGACCTCTCCGGAGCGGACGAACGCCAGGCAGTGCGCGGCGCCGGGCCCCTCGGCGGCCAGCGGCTCGTACGTGCCCGTGCCACCGAACAGCTCCGGCCGCCGCCCGCGCAGCCGCAGCGCCGTCGCGGTGAGGGCCAGCTTCTCCTCCGACAGGTCCCACGGCTCTCGCTGGGCGTCGAGCCGCTCCAGGACGTGCGGCTGGAAGCGGGCGGGCTGCCGGTTGTCCGGGTCGACCAGGGCGCGGTACTCGCCCTCCGTGCCCTGGTAGAGGTCGGGCACCCCGGGCATCGTCAGGTGCAGCAGCGCCGCCCCCAGGACGTTGGCGCGCACGTGGTCGCCGAGCTCGCGCGCGAAGGCCGCCACCGCGTACAGCGGCGGTCCGCACGGGCCCGCCTCCACGAATGCGCCCACGGCCTTCTCGTACGCCTCGTTGGGCTCGGTCCAGCTGGTGTGGAGTCCCGCCTCGCGCACGTGCTTCAGGAGGGCGTTCTGGAGCCGCATGTCGTAGGGGAAGCCGAAGCCGACCGCCGTCTGCCAGGCGGCCCAGGCCAGTTGGGGGTCGGGTGCGCACGTGCCGCCCACGCGCGAGGTCTGCTCGGTGACGTCGACGAGGAGGTCGGCCCACCGGTCCGGGCACTGGGTCAGGACGGAGATACCGGCCCGGACGTCGGCGCTCCGCTTGGTGTCGTGGGTCGTCAGGACAGTGCCTGAGTAGGGCCAGTCGCGCTGCACGCGCGCGCAGTACGCGTGGAACTCCTCCACCGGCACCGCGGGCCGCTCGGGCGCCCCGCCCACCTCCGCCGCCGAGAGGAGCGGCGCGTGCCGGTAGAACGCGGTGTCCTCGACGGCCTTGGCGCGCAGCGCCGACGCGGTCTGCGCGAACCGCGCCCGGAACTCCTCCACGGCCGACAGGACGTCAGGATCCGGAGCCATGGCGGACCCCGGGCCCTCTGAGCGCGCTTCTGCCGCCCGCAGCCGCCCCAGCGCCAGGTCCCGTACGACATCGACCGTCCGGGCCTCCTCGGGCACGCTGAAGGCCGCCCTGGCCTCCTCGGCGGCGCGGGCGGTGAGCACCGTCTCGGGCGCGTCGCCCCCGGAGGCGTACGGCCGGTAGACGGGCAGCCGCACCAGCAGCTCCCGCAGCGCGGTGCGCAGCATCCACGGCGCGTGGTCGCGCAGCGCGGGGACGGCCGCGCAGATGGCGCCCGCCGCGCGCGTGAGCCGGTCGACCTCGGCCGCCAGCTCGCGCGTGACGACCTTGTACGCGGCCCTGCGCACCGTCGCGTCCCAGTCGCCGCCCCGGTCGGCGGGCGGCGCGGCGAAGCGGCGGTACTGGCCGAGGAGTTCGCCGGCGCCCGCCGGGTCGGTGAGGACGCCGTCGATGTGCCGCAGCGCGTCGTAGCCGGTGGTGCCGGCCACCGGCCAGGCGGCGGGCAGCCGCTCGCCGTCGGCGAGGATCTTCTCGACGACCGTCCACCGCCCGCCGGTCGCCTCGTGCAGTCTCTGGAGGTACGTTCCCGGGTCCGCCAGGCCGTCCGGGTGGTCGATCCGCAGGCCTTCGACGACGCCCTCGCGGAGCAGCTGGAGGATCTTCCCGTGCGTCGCGTCGAAGACGTCCGGGTCCTCGACGCGCACGCCGATGAGATCGGAGATGGTGAAGAAGCGCCGGTAGTTGAGCTCCGTGCGGGCGAGCCGCCACCACGACAGGCGGTACCACTGGGCGTCAAGGAGCTCCGGCAGCGGCAGCTCCGCGGTGCCCTCCCGAATGGGGAACGCGTGTTCGTGGTAGCGCAGCACGGCCCCGTCGACCCGCAGCTGTCCGAGCTCGTCCCCGAGCCGGCCGCCGAGGAAGGGCAGCAGGACGCGCCCGCCGCCCGCGTCCCAGTCGATGTCGAACCAGCGCGCGTACGGCGACCCCGGGCCCTCGCGCAGCACCTCCCACAGCGCGTGGTTGTGCCGCGGGACCGCCGCCATGTGGTTCGGCACGATGTCCACGACCAGGCCGAGCCCGGACTGCCGGGCGGTGCGGGACAGGGACCGCAGCCCCTCCTCGCCGCCCAGCTCGTCCCGCACGCGCGCGTGGTCCACCACGTCGTAGCCGTGCGTCGATCCGGGGACCGCCTCGAGCACCGGTGACAGGTGCAGATGCGAGACACCGAGCGAGGCCAGATGGGGGACGGCCGCCTCGGCGGCCGCGAAGGGGAAGTCCGGCTGCAGCTGGAGCCGGTACGTGGCGGTGGGCGGCGGTGGTACCGCGGAGCCGGGCCGCTCCGGTGTCATGCGCGTCATGCGAACGTACGTACCCGGTCTGGAGGCTTTCGTGTCATCGACTCATGCGTGTCCGCCCTACGGCGTCGTTAGCGTCGGACGATGGCTCAGAACACCCGCGACGCGTACCGCACGGTGATCCGGATGACGGGGGCGGCGCTCCCCGTCGTGTCGTTCCTCGGCAGGCTCCCCGTGGCGATGATCCAGTTCGGCAGCGTGCTGCTGGTGACCGAGACCAGCGGGTCGCTGGCCACCGGCGGGATCGTCGCCTGTGCCCTCGCGCTCGGCCAGGTGTCCCTGGGGCCGTTCGTCGGGCGGCTCGCGGACCGGCACGGGCAGCGCGCCGTGGTGCTCGTCCTCTCGCTCGTCAACGCCGTGGCGATCGCGGCGTACACCCTGGGCGCCCTCGCGGACCTGCCCACGCCCGGTCTCGTCGCCCTGGGCGCCCTTGCGGGCGCGACGATCCCGGGGATCGGGCCGCTGGCCAGGGCCCGCGTCGTCCCGCTGGTGCGCGCCAAGGGCGGCGACGACCGGCTGGCGAGCACCGTGCTCTCCCTGGAGAGCACCATGGACGAGCTCTCCTTCGTGCTCGGCCCCGCCCTCGTGGGCCTCGCGGCCGTGGCGGGCCACCCGGCGTACGCCTTCGGGGCGGCCGCGCTGCTGGTGGCCGTCTGCGGCACGGCCTTCGCGCTGCACCCCACGGGACGTACTCCCAAGGCGGACACCTCCGGACCGGCACGCGCGCGTGGCGCACGCCCGCCGCTGCCGCGCTCGGTGTACGTGGTGCGGGCCGGGCTCCTCTTCCTCGGTGTGCTGCTCGGCGCCTGCGGCGCGGGCATCACCGCGCTGACCGAGGAGCTGGGCCGGCCGGGCCAGGCCGGGCTCGTGTACGCGGCGATGGGCGTGATGAGCGCGGTGGTGGGGCTCTCCATGGCCGCGCTGCCCGAGCGCTTCGGGCTGATCGCCCGGTGGCGGGTGGCGACGGCGGCCGCGGCACTCCTGTCGCTCCCCCTGGTGTGGACCGACAGCCTGGCGGGCCTCTACGTAGTGGTCACCTTCTTCGGCGCGATCTACGCCCCGAACCTCATCACCGGCTTCGCGCTCACCGAGCGTGCCGTGCCGCCGCAGCGGCTCGCTGAGGGCATGACCTTCGCGGCGAGCGCCTTCGTCGGCGGCCAGGCGGTGACGCTCGCGGTGGCCGGGCGGCTCGCGGAGTCGCACGGCGCGGGGGCCGCGTTCGCCCTCGGCAGCGTGGCCGCAGCGGTGGCGTTCGTGATCGCCCTGATCGCCCGTCACGAACCCCACCGCCCCGACCCGGTCGACCCGGCCCGTCAGGAACCCCACCGTCACCAGCCGTCCCGCGCCGGCGTCACGCCGGACGTTGCAGCACCGTGAGGCTCCGGTCGGTCAGCGTGAGCCGGTCGCCTGCCCGCACCTTCGGCCCCGGCTCCGGCGGCACCCCGTCCTCGTGCGCCGTGTCGATCACGAGCTGCCACTGGCGGCCGTGGTTGACCGGCACCACGAACTCGATCGGCTCGGGGGACGCGTTGAACATCAGCAGGAACGAGTCGTCGGAGATCCGCTCGCCGCGCGGCCCCGGCTCCGAGATGGCGTTGCCGTTCAGGAACACGCTCAGCGCCCTGGCGTGCGAGGCCTCCCAGTCCTGTTCCTCCATCTCCTCGCCCTCCGGGGTGAACCAGGCGATGTCCGACAGCTCGTCGTGCGTGCCCTGGACGGGCCGGCCGTGGAAGAACCGGCGCCGCCGGAAGACCGGATGGTCGCGCCGGAGCATCGCCATCGTGCGGGTGAAGGCGAGCAGCGAGTTCTCGCCGTCCGGCCAGTGCACCCACGCCAGTTCGCTGTCCTGGCAGTAGGCGTTGTTGTTGCCGCCCTGCGTGCGCGCGAACTCGTCGCCGTGGCTGAGCATCGGCACGCCCTGGGAGAGCATCAGGGTGGCGGTGAAGTTCCGCATCTGCCGGGCGCGCAGCGCCAGGACGTCCGGATCGTCCGTCTCGCCCTCGGCGCCGCAGTTCCAGGACCGGTTGTGGCTCTCGCCGTCCTGGTTGTCCTCGCCGTTGGCCTCGTTGTGCTTGTCGTTGTACGAGACGAGGTCGTGCAGCGTGAAGCCGTCGTGGCAGGTGGTGAAGTTGATCGACGCCAGCGGACGCCGCCCGTCGTCCTGGTAGAGGTCGGACGAGCCGGTGAGCCGGGAGGCGAACTCCGCGAGGGCCCGCGGCTCGCCCCGCCACAGGTCGCGCACCGTGTCGCGGTACATGCCGTTCCACTCGGTCCACAGGGGCGGGAAGTTGCCCACCTGATAGCCGCCCTCGCCGACGTCCCAGGGCTCGGCGATCAGCTTCACCTGGCTGACCACCGGGTCCTGCTGCACGAGGTCGAAGAAGGACGAGAGCCGGTCCACCTCGTGGAACTGCCGGGCCAGCGTCGCCGCGAGATCGAAGCGGAACCCGTCCACATGCATGTCCGTGACCCAGTGCCGCAGCGAATCCATGATCATTTGCAGCACGTGCGGCGAGCGCATCAGGAGCGAGTTGCCGGTCCCCGTGGTGTCCATGTAGTAGCGGGGATCGTCCATCAGGCGGTAGTACGAGGCGTTGTCGAGCCCCTTGAAGGAGAGCGTCGGGCCCAGGTGGTTGCCCTCGGCCGTGTGGTTGTAGACGACGTCGAGGATCACCTCGATGCCCGCCTCGTGCAGCGCCTTCACGGCCTGCTTGAACTCCAGGACCTGCTCGCCGCGGTCGCCCCACGAGGCGTACGCGTTGTGCGGGGCGAAGAAGCCGATGGTGTTGTAGCCCCAGTAGTTGTTCAGGCCCATGTCCACCAGACGGTGGTCGTTCACGAACTGGTGGACCGGCATCAGCTCCAGCGCGGTGACGCCGAGACCGGTGAGGTGCTCGATGATCGCCGGGTGCCCCAGCGCCGCGTACGACCCCCGGAGCTCCTCCGGAAGGTCCGGGTGCAGCATCGTCAGGCCCTTCACATGGGCCTCGTAGAGCACCGTCTCGTGGTACGGGGTGCGCGGCGGGCGGTCGTCGCCCCAGTCGAAGTACGGGTTCACCACGACCGACGTCATCATGTGCGGCGCCGAGTCGAGGTCGTTGCGCTCGTCCGGTTCGTCGAAGTGGTAGCCGTACACCTCCTCGCCCCACTCGACGCGCCCGCTCACCGCGCGCGCGTAGGGATCGAGCAGCAGCTTCGCGGAGTTGCAGCGGTGCCCCTGCTCCGGTGCGTAGGGGCCGTGCGCCCGGAAGCCGTAGCGCTGTCCCGGCATGATGCCGGGCAGGTACGCGTGCCGCACGAAGGCGTCGGACTCGCGCAGCTCTACGGCTGTCTCCGAGCCGTCGTCGTGCAGCAGACACAGCTCCACGCGCTCTGCGGCCTCGGAGAAGACCGCGAAATTCGTGCCGGCTCCGTCATATGTGGCACCTAAGGGATACGCCTGCCCAGGCCAGACCTGCATGAATACGACTCTTCCACTCACGCCCCCGCAAGATGGGGCCACTTCGGCCACAGTCGCCCGGAAAGTGGGGCAACCACCCAGGAGTTGTACCCGTCTAACCGTCTGACCACATACTCGGCTTGCCCACGAATGGGGCGCCAGGGGAGTAGGGGGAGTAGTGCGAGAGATAGTCAGACGCCACCTCGGGAAGGTGGTGGCGGGTGCGGCGGTCGCGGCGACCGCCACCGCCGTGCTGGTGGGCGTCAACATGCCGGGCTCGGAGGCAGGTGGGTCGGGGGACCGCCAGGCCAACGCGGCAGCGGCGAAGCAGGACGCCATCGCCAAGGACGGCGTCGTGGAGGCCGCGCCCGAGGAGGGCGCGAAGGGCATCGGCAGCGACCCGCTGACCGACGAGGAGATGGAGCGCGCCGAGAAGGCCTCGGCCTCGGGCCGGCTGCGCTCCAGCGCCCGGGACGTCGAGGGGGACCGCGGCCCGCAGCTGCTGTCCACCAACCTCAGCGAGCCGGACCCGGCCGACACCGGCAACGCGCCGCGCCGCGCCGAGGTCGTCTACTACGACTACAAGCAGGACGCCGTCATCACCAAGACGGTCAATGTGGAGACCGGCAAGGTCGAGGACACGGTCACCACGCGGAACGTCCAGCCGCCGCCCAGCCAGGAAGAGCTCGCCGAGGGCGCCAGGCTGCTGATCGCCGACCCGCTCGGCAAGGGCCTGAAGAAGGACTTCAAGCACGCCACGGGCAAGGCCCTGACCGGCCCGCAGCAGCTCCAGCTGAGCGGCATGGTCTTCCGCAAGGAGACCGTGAAGCGCGTGCCGTCCGACCTCACCGAGTGCGGCAAGCACCGGTGCCTCCAGGTCGTCACCAAGGTCAAGAACGGTCCGTGGATCGACACCCGGGCCCTCGTCGTCGACCTGAGCACCCGCACCGTGGGCCGCCTCGGCTGACCCGCGCGCCCGCGCACGAGACCACACACCAACTTCTCCTCGTACGAGGGAGTTCACTCCACCATGCACGTCAACAGACTTTCGCGCGCCCGCAAGGGGGCCACGATGGCCCTCGCGGTCTCCGCGCTCCTCGGCGGCGCCGTCACCGTCGCCGCCCCCGCGTCGGCGGCCCCGGCCAAGGCCCCCGCCCCGCCGGCCGACTGCAGCGACGCCTACAAGATCGAGCAGACCGTCGACGGCGGCACGACCTGGCGCATGTGCTGGCACTACAACTCGCTCTCCGGCCTGATCCTCGACAAGATCAGCTACCAGCCGAAGGGCGAGCCCAAGCCGATCCCCGTCCTGACCAGCGCCCGGCTCGCCCAGGTGCACGTCCCCTACGACGACGGCCAGGCCGAGTACGACGACGTCACCGGCACCGACTTCGGCCAGGCCCTGCAGAACCTCAACACCGGTGAATGCCCCGGCGGCACCATCAAGACCGTCAAGGTCCCGAACCGCGGCAACGTCAAGGGCCTGTGCACCACCACGCGCGCGCGTGGGCACGCGTACCGCCTCAACGACGACGCGAGCACCGGCGGCACCGGCAAGGTCTACTCCGCCCAGGCCAAGGACCTGCTCGTCTACACCGTGAACAAGGCCTCCTGGTACGAGTACATAACCGAGTGGCGGTTCTCCTCGGACGGCACCATCACGTCCAACGTGGGCGCCACCGGCAGCCTCTCGCCGTACGACTACGACGGCGGCGACGACCGCGGCTGGCCCATCGGCAAGGGCCAGCAGGCCAAGGCGGAGAGCCACGCCCACAACGTCTTCTGGCGGCTCAACTTCGGCCTGGACGGCTCCCCGAAGGCCAAGGTCGAGCAGTACGACTCCAAGGTCACCCCGCCCACCGGCAACGGCAGCCCGACCACGAAGACCACCCGCACCAAGGTCACCAAGGAGATCGCGGGCGACCGCAAGGACATGCGCTGGTGGCGCGTGGTCAGCGGGGCCGGCAAGAACAAGGACGGCCACCCGCGGTCGTACGAGTTCGTCCCCGGACCCAGCACCAAGCACGCCGGGCGGCCCTTCACCAAGCACGACGTGTACTTCACCCAGTACAAGAAGTGCGAGCAGTACGCGAGCAACAACCCGGGCTGCCCCAACGGCACCCCGGACAGCGTCGACAAGTGGGTGAACGGCCAGACCATGGACCACCCGATCTCCTGGGTGCACATCGGCTACCACCACATCGCGCGTGACGAGGACCAGCAGCCCATGCCGGTCCACTGGCAGGGCTTCTCGCTGGCCGCGCGCGACGTCACCGCCATGAGCCCGCTCACTCCGCAGGACCTCGCGAACCAGAACGGCCAGCCGCCGATCGGTGGTTGAGAAACCACCCTGCCCATCGGGCTGCACCTCCTGCCGCTCCCGGAGTACCCTTCCTTGATCGTTGACCGGGGGAGAGTCCGGGAGCGGAAGGCGGTGCGCGGGTGAGCTCGGGTGGTCGGGGGCTGCCCCCTGGTGACGAGGGTCACGAGGGGAGCTCCGCGGACGTACCCGCTGGAGCGGTGTCCCTGGCTCGGCCGATGGAGACGGGATCTCAGATCGGACCCGAACTGGACTGGGACGCCGACGCCTGGCGCGAGGTCCGTACGCGCGCCCAGCGCGCCGGGCGGGCCTACATCTGGCTGAATCTGGTGGAGCAGCGGCTGCGCGCGGTCGTGGCCGCTGTTCTGCGTCCCGTCTACGAACCCGTCCACGCCGACGACTGGGTCGTCGCCGCGGCGGGCCCCGCCGGGCAGGAGTGGGTCCAGCGGGCCGTCGCCGTGCGGGAGGTGAGCCGCCGCAAGGGCTATCTGCTCGACCCGGCCGACGACAACGTCCTCAGCTTCCTCACGCTGCCGCAGCTGCGCGAGCTGATGGTGCAGCACTGGCCCTGCTTCGAGCCCTACCTCGACGACCGGCGCGACGTCGAGCTGGCCCTCGACGAGCTGGAGGTCACCCGGAACGTCGTCTCCCGCAACCGCGCCCTCTCCGAGGCGGTCCTCGCCCAGGCGGAGCGCGCCTCGGCCAGGCTCCTGGACATACTCGGCTCGGGCACCGACACGCCTTCCGCGCGCCGCCTGCCCGTCGACGCCGTCGAGGACCTGGTCGGCGACCGGTACGCGGACGTGGTGGGCGTCTACGGCGACCGGGTGCGGCTCCTGCGGCAGTTCCCCGCCGAGGACATCTTCGGCGGCGCCCGCCGCCTCGACGCGATCGGCATCGGCCTCAACCTCCTCGTGCAGAACTTCTCCGGGCGCCGCCTGGTCAGGCTCGCCGAGTCGGGCTGCCGGGTGCGGCTGCTCTTCCTCAACCCGGCGAGCAGCTCGGTCAAGCGCAGGGAGCGCGAACTGGGCATCAAGAAGGGTGAGTTGAGCCGTTCCGTCGAGATGAACATCCTGCACATGCGCCGGGTCAGGGCGCGCCTGCGGGACCCGGGCGCCTTCGAGATCCAGGTCTTCGACGAGACGCCCCGCTTCACCGCGTACCTGGTCGACGGGGACGGCGCGGACGGTATCGCCGTCGTCCAGTCGTATCTGCGCAGGACCCGTGGGATGGAGGCGCCGGTCCTGGTGCTGCGGGGCGGCAGCCGGGTGGTGAAGTCGGGCGATCCGGGTGAGAGCGGGCTTTTCACTACATACCGCGAGGAGTTCGAGCTGGCGTGGGCGGACTCGCGGCCGGTGTCCTGACCGTCTCCGCGCCCTCCCGACGCCGCCTCGGCCGGGCAGAAGCGGAATGCGGTCCTCGGATTGTCAGTGGCGCATGGGATCGTGGTGGTCACTGGGGGAAAGCACCACAAAGAAGGGGGCGGCCATGGGCTGGCACCAGGAGCTGCTGATCGGTTTCGACCTGGAGACGACGGGGACGGACCCGAGCGAGGCGCGCATCGTCACCGGCGCCGTCATCGAGGTCAAGGCCGGCGAGACGCTGGGGCGTCGCACCTGGCTCGCGGACCCGGGGATCCCGATCCCCGCCGGGGCGGTGGCCGTGCACGGCATCACGGACGAGCGTGCGACGGCCGAGGGCAGGCCCGCCGACGAGGTCGCGGACGCGCTCGCCGGCGTCCTCACCTCGTACTGGCAGTCGGGCGTCCCGGTCGTGGCGTACAACGCGGTCTTCGACCTCACCCTGCTCTCCGCCGAGCTCCGGAGGTACGGCCTGCCGTCCCTGCGCGACCGCCTCGGCGGCATGGACCCGGGCCCGGTGATCGATCCGTACACCATCGACCGTTCCGTCGACCGGTACCGCAGAGGCAAGCGGAACCTCGAAGCGGTCTGCACGGAGTACGGCGTGCTCCTTGAGGCCGCCCACGACGCAGCGGCCGACGCCCAGGCAGCGGCCCGCCTCGCCTGCGCGATAGCCGACCGCCACCCGAAGGTCGCGTCCCTCGGCCCGGCGGAACTGCACCGCCGCCAGATCGAGTGGTACGCGGAATGGGCGGCGGACTTCCAGAACTTCCTGCGCAAGAAGGGCAATCCGGACGCGGTGGTGGACGGAGTGTGGCCGCTGAGGGTCGAGGGCTAGCCCTCGAAGGGGGCCGGGCCCTCAGAAGGGGTACCAGCGGACGGCCGCGTCGCCGTCCCGAAGGGACGCCACCCGCCGGCGGAACTCGACGAGCGCCTTCGGATTGGCGGGCGCGTGCTGCGCGACCCACGCGCAGCTGGCCGTCTCCCGGGCGCCGCGCAGCACGGCGCACCCCTCCCACTCCCGCACGTCCCAGCCGTAGACGGAGACGAACCCGTCGTAGGCCTCCGGCGAGAGCCCGTACCGATCGCGGGAGAGCGCCATGACGACCAGATCGTGCTCCCGCAGATCCGAGGAGAACGTCTCCAGATCCACGAGCACCGGCCCACCGGGACCGACCAGGACATTGCGGGGCAGCGCGTCGCCGTGGACGGGCCCCGGCGTGAGATGCGGGGTCAGCGCCGCCGCGGCGACGGCGAACCCGTCCCTGCGCTCGCGCAGATAGTCCGCGTCGGCCGGATCGATCGCGTCACCGGCGAGCCGCAGCCACCGCTCCACACCGCCGAGCAGTTCACGGCGCGGGAGCTCGAAGGAGGGGGAGTCCAGTTCGTGCACGCGACGGATGAGCGCCGCCAGATCACGCGGCTCGGCGGGGCGCACCGCCTCGGGGAGCCGGTGCCAGAGCGTCACCGGATGGCCGTCCACCAGGCGCGCCTCGGTCTCGGCTGCCCGCACGGCGGGGACGCCGGCCTTCTCGAGCCACGCGGCGACGGCCAGCTCGCGCCGCGCCCTCGTGAGGAGTTCGGGGGCGGCGCGGCCGACCTTGGCGACCAGCTCGCCCACGGCGAACACCGCGTTCTCGCCGAGCGCGAGCAGCCGGGCCCCGCTCACCGGAACCGGCAGCTGTGCCGCGTCCAGTACGTCCCGTGCCCGCGCCTCGTCCATCCCGTGCCTCCCGCACCCGTTGCCCCGTTCGCCCGACAGTCTCGCATTCGCACAGGCCAACCGGTGTGCGAGGGCGCGCAGCTGCTTGACGTATCAAGATCACATCAGCACGATGACGGGGGCCGCCGGGGCGGCCGGACCCGCATCAGCCGCCCGAAGGAGCCGATTCCGTGACATTGGCGACCGCGACGAAGCGGTCAGCGAGAGGCGCGCCGGGACGAGGGGCCGCGGACCACGGCGCTTGGTTCCTCGTGCTGCCCGCGCTGATCCCGATCCTCGTCCTCAGCGTCGGCCCGCTGCTCTACGGCATCGCGCTGGCCTTCACCGACTCCCAGTCGGGCCGCACCGAACCCACCCAGTGGATCGGCGCGCTCAACTTCCAGGACCTGCTGCACGACACGCTGTTCTGGGACTCGTTCAGGATCGGCCTGCTGTGGGCCTTCGGCGTCACCGTGCCGCAGTTCTTCCTCGCCCTCGGCCTCGCCCTCCTGCTCAACCAGCCGCTGCGGATGCGCTGGCTGGCGCGGGCCCTCGCGATCATTCCGTGGGCGATGCCCGAGGTGGTCGTCGGCATCATGTGGCGGCTCGTCTACCACCCGGACGCCGGCGTGCTCAACGAAACGCTCTCCAATGTCGGCCTGGGGGAGGGCAAGGACTGGCTGACCGGCACGGCCACCGCGCTCCTCGCCGTGATCGTCGTCGGCATCTGGGCAGGCATGCCGCAGACCACCGTCGCGTTGCTCGCCGGACTGCAGAACACCCCGCGGGAGCTGCACGAGGCGGCCGCGATGGACGGCGCGGGCGCCTGGCGCCGGTTCCGCACCGTCACCTGGCCCGCGATCAAGCCGATCGCCCTCGCCATCACGGCGCTCAACTTCATCTGGAACTTCAATTCGTTCGCCCTGGTCTACGTCCTCACCCAGGGCGGCCCTGGCGGCCGCACCCGCCTGCCCATGCTCTTCGCCTACGAAGAGGCCTTCCGCTACGGCCAGTTCGGCTACGCCGCCGCCATGGGCTGCGTGATGGTCGCGGTGATCTCCGTGATCCTCGCCTGCTACCTCGTCGGCCGCCTGAAGGGAGGCGACGAGGCATGATGCGTACGAAGAAGTCGACGCGCGCCGCGCAGTACGTGGCACTCGCCGCCTATCTGGTCTTCCTCGCCTTCCCGTTCCTCTGGCTGATCTCCACGGCCTTCAAGCCCGCCCGGGAGCTCGGCAGCCTGCACCCCACCTGGATCCCGAAGGATCCGACCCTGGAGAACTTCCGGCAGGCCTTCGACGAGCAGCCGCTCCTGCGGGCCGCGGGCAACTCCCTGATCGCGGCGCTCAGCGCGGCCCTGATCGCGGTCGTCATCGCCACCCCGATGGCCTACGTCATGGCCAGGCACCGCAGCCGCCTCGCGAAGGCGGCCACCGGCTGGGTGGTGATCAGCCAGGCGTTCCCGTTCGTCCTGGTCATCATCCCGCTGTTCCTGATCCTGAAGAACCTCCACCTGATCAACTCGCTGGTCGGTCTGATCATGGTGTACGTGGTGTGGTCGCTGCCGTTCGCGCTGTGGATGCTCGTCGGGTACGTCCGCGCTGTCCCCGCCGAGCTGGAGGAGGCCGCGGCGGTGGACGGCGCGAGCCGGGTGCGGACGTTCGTGTCGGTCGTCGCGCCGCTGCTCGCGCCCGGCATCGTGGCCACGGCGATGTTCGCCTTCATCACCGCGTGGAACGAGTTCTTCTTCGCCCTCGTCCTGCTCAAGACCCCGGAGAAGCAGACCTTGCCGGTCATCCTCAACCGCTTCATCGGCTCGGAGGGCGTCGCCGACCTCGGGCCGCTCGCCGCGGCGGCGTTCCTCGCGACCATCCCCTCGCTGGTCATCTTCGCCATCATCCAGAAGCGGATCACGGGCGGCATGCTGGCCGGGGCGGTGAAGGCATGACGCCCCCGCGCACGGCCCCACGCCTGCTGGCCGCCACCGCCACGGCCCTCGCGCTGCTGCTCGCCGGCTGCAGCGGCGACTCCGGCGACGACGACGGGAAGGTCACCCTCCAGTTCCAGTCGCTCGCCTGGCAGAAGGAGTCCGTCGACGCGAACAAGGCGCTCGTCGCCGAGTGGAACGCCACTCACCCGGACGTCAAGGTCGAGTACGTCCAGGGCAGTTGGGACAGCGTCCACGACCAGCTGCTCACCTCCTTCGAGGGCGGCGAGGCGCCGGACATCATCCATGACGCGTCGGACGACCTCGCCGACTTCGCGTACGGCGGATATCTCGCGGACATCGGCGACCTGCTCCCCGAGCGCCTCAAGTCCGACATCCCGCGGCGCAGCTGGGAGACGACGACCTTCCGGGGCAAGGTCTACGGCGTGCCGTTCCTCCAGGAGCCGCGCGTCCTGATCGCCAACGCGAAGTGGCTCAAGAAGTCGGGCGTACGGATTCCGACGCCCGAGAAGCCGTGGAGCTGGGCGGAGTTCCGGAAGGTCACCAAGGAGCTGGGCGACGGCACGGACGGGAAGTACGGCGTCGCCTGGCCGCTCAAGGAGCCGGTCTCCGCGACGCTCAACCTCTCGCTGTCCACCGGCGGGAAGATGTTCCACCGGGGCGCGGACGGCAAGGTCGACGTCCGCTTCGACGCGGCCGACGCGATCATGCCGCGCACGGTCCACGACCAGGTCAACGAGGACAAGAGCGCGTCGGCCACGACTCTCGGCATGGGCGGCTCCGACACGCTGCCCGGCTTCTTCGGCGGCAAGTACGCGATGGTCCCGCTCGGCTTCTCGTACCGTCAGCAGATCGTCCAGCAGGCGCCCGAGGGCTTCGACTGGCAGGTGCTGCCCGCCCCGGCGGGCGAGGAGGGGCTCGCGCAGGGCGTCAGCCCGCAGACCCTGTCCGTCTCCGAGGACAGCCCGCACAAGAAGGAGGCGGCCGAGTTCATCGACTTCTTCCTCCAGCCGGACAACATGGTGAAGCTCGCGCGCGGCGACTGGATGCTGCCGACCGGCAAGGAGGCACTGAAGGACCCCGCCCTGCGCACCGAGAAGGACGACTGGGCCGCGGGCACCGCCCTCGCCGAGGACCTGCGCCCGGCCCCCGCGCAGACGGTGCGGGGCTACCCGGAGTGGAAGGACAAGGTCGCGACGCCCGCGCTCCAGGAGTACTACAGCGGGGCGATCGACCTCGACGAGCTCAGGAAACGGCTCGTCGAGGACGGCAATCTGGTCCTCAAGAGGTATCAGCGGTAGGCCGTCGGCGGGCCCTCGGCGCGGGGTTCAGGGGCCGCGGGATTCAGGGGCGGAGCCCGTGGTTCTGGCCCGCCCGCACGAGCCCCGATTCGTACGCGGCGATGACGGCCTGCGCGCGGTCGCGGACGCCCAGCTTGGCGAAGATGCCGGTGGCGTGGTTCTTCACGGTCTGCACGCCGATGGCCATCTGCTGCGCGATCTCGCTGTTGTCGAGGCCCGCGGCGATCAGCCGGAGCACCTCGACCTCGCGCGGGGTGAGCCCGGAGATGCCCCCGGCCGGCGGGTGCGAGGCCGGGGCCGGGGCCGGGGTGACGAAGGTGGCGAGCAGCCGGGTCAGCAGCCGCGGGGCGACGACGGCCTCGCCCCGGTGGACGGTGCGCAGCGCGGTGACGAGCTCCTCCGGGGAGACGTCCTTGGGCAGGAAGCCGGAGGCCCCGGCCCGCAGGGCACCGACCACGTGTTCGTCCATGTCGAAGGTGCTGAGCGCGAGGACCCGGCACCGGGGCAGCTCGGCGGCCAGGCGCTCGGTGGCCTTGACCCCGTCGAGCACCGGCATGCGGATGTCCATCAGGATGACGTCGGGGCGCAGTTCGCGGGCCGCCGTGATGGCCTGCTCGCCGTCGCCCACCTCGCCGACGACGTCGATGGCGGGGTCCGAGCGGAGGATCAGCGAGAGGCCCCGGCGCACGAGGGGCTGGTCGTCGGCGATGAGCACGGTGATCCGCTCGGGCTCGGCACCGCGCTCGGCACCGCGCTCGGGCTCGGAGGTGGAGGTCATCGCGTCCCGTCCTTGTCGTGTGTGCCGGAGGTACCGGCAGTACCGGCGGTACCAGAAGTGTCAGCTGTGTCGGCCGCGTACGTGTCGGCCGGCAGCGGCACGCTCGCGACCACCTCGAACCCGCCTTCCGCACGGCTGCCGACGCGCAGGGAGCCGTCGTGCAGGGCGATGCGTTCCCGCATGCCGAGAAGACCGTATCCGCTGCCCGTGACGCCCCCGCCGGGCGCCCTGCCTGCCGTGGCCCCCGCCCCGGCGCCGTCATCGGTCACCTCCACGGTGACGCGGTCCGGCAGATAGGCGAGCCGCACCGTCGCACGGGCGGGCCCCGCGTGCTTGCGGGCGTTGGTCAACGCCTCCTGCACGATGCGGTAGAGGGTGAGGCCGACGGTCATCGGCAGCGGGCGGGGCCGCCCGGTGACGTGGAGTTCGGCCGGCAGGCCCGCCGCGCCCGAATCGGCGACGAGCCGCTCGATGCCGTCCACCCCGGGCTGGGGCTCCGACGGCGCCTCCTCCAAAGTGTCGGTGCTGCGCAGCACTCCGAGGAGCTGACGCATCTCGTGCAGCGCCGTGCGGCCGGACTCCTCCAGCGTCACCAGCGCCTCGCGGGCCGTGTCGGGGTCGCGGTCCAGGGTCGACCTGGCGCCGCCGGACATCAGGTACATGGTGGTGATGTGGTGGGCCACGATGTCGTGCAGCTCCCGGGCGATGCGACGCCGTTCCTCGGTCACCGCGCGGTCGGCGAGCAGCCTCCGGTTGATGTCGAGCTGCGACTGCCACTGCCGCACGGCCAGGCCGATGGCGACGATGAGGCAGGGCGTCACCAGCAGGTCGGTGATGCCCATGCCGATGAAGGGCACGTCGTTCTGCCAGTGCCGCGCGAGCTGCACGGGACCGGTGGCGATGACACCCAGCAGCAGGGCCCACCGTCCGCTGTACCTGGCCACGGTGTAGAGCCCGATCGTGACGGCGGCGCCGTACGTGTTCGACACCGGCTCGCCCGGGTCGACGGCGAGCCCGAGGTTGACGGCCAGCTGCACGGCCAGGGCCGCGCCGAGCGCCTGCACGGGGTAGTGGCGTCTGAAGAGCAGCGGGACCACGGAGACGGCGATGAGCAGGATGCCGAGCACGGTGACCGGTGCGTCCGGGCCCTCTTCGCCCGGGACGAGGTAGGCCAGCAGGTCGAGCGTCACGGCGAGGGCGGCGACCACCACGTCCCCCGGCGTCGGCCGCACCCCGCGCGTGGGCGGTACCGTCGGGAAGAAGTCGCGGGCCATCCTGGCGCCTCCGAGTCGAAAGTCCGGCGGGCCCTGATGTCCCGTCTCTGGGCACCATTAGATCCCGCCCGACGGAGCCCCGAGTCGGCGCGGTGGCGGTTCTTCCGGCCAGTACTGGAGTACTGCCCGCGAGGAAGTACCGGACCACGGTCAGGGGTGCGGACCCTTCCGGCGGCCGACGTGCTCAAGGGGCCCCGCGTGATGACCTATTGGCATGATCCGCAAGCTGACCTCTTTCTCCACCCGGCATCGATGGATGACCATCGTCGTCTGGACGATCCTCGGAGCGGCCCTGTCGTTCGTGGGGAACTCGATGATGTACGACGTCACCGACTCCCAGGCCGGGGACTTCCTGCCCAAGAAGTACGACTCGGCGGTGGCGCTCCGGATAGCCGAGGAGGAATTCGGCGCGAAGCCCGACCCCAACGCCCTGACCGTGCTCGTCGCCAGGGACGACGGAGGCCGGCTGACGGTGGGCGACCAGCGGCGCATCGCGGACACCGCCGCGGATCTGGGCCGGGAGCGGATCATCGCGGCGAAGCCCGAACCGCTCATGAAGGACCATTCGCAGACCCCGCGCGTCTCGGCGGGGGCGGTGGCGCCCGACAAGAGTTTCCGGCTCCTCACCGTTTCCCTCGACGGAAATCCCAGTGACCCGGGTCTGCAGGACGTCTACAAGGAATTCCGCGACACCGCGAAGGACGAATTCGCCGACGCGGACATGCGGGTCGGATTCACCGGCGGCATCGCCTCCACGGTGGACGACACCGAGGCCGAGGAAGACACGGCGAAAATCGTCTCCAGCCTGACGATGGGCCTCATCGTCCTGCTGAACGTGCTGGTGTTCCGCTCTCTCGCGGCCGCGTTCGTGCCGCTGATCGCGGTGGCGCTGATCGGCGGAGTCGCCTCGGGTGCCGTGGTCGGCGCGGCGAAGCTCTTCGACATCAGCCTCGACGCGTCGACGCCTTCACTCATCGGCGTCGTCCTCCTCGGGATCGGCATCGACTACTTCCTCTTCCTGATGTTCCGGTTCCGGGAACAGCTGCGGAACCACCCCGAGCAGAACGCCCGGACGGCCGCCGCCGAGACGACCGGGCGGGTGGGCAGCGCGATCACATCCGCGGCGCTGACGATCGTGGCGGCCTTCGCGACCCTGGGCCTGGCCAGTTTCGGGCAGTTCCGGGTCCTCGGCCCGGCGATCGCGATCTCCGTGCTCGTCATGCTCCTCGCCAGCCTCACCCTGATGCCCGCGCTCCTCGCCGTACTCGGACGCGGCATGTTCTGGCCCGCACGCGCCTGGAAGAAGGAGCACACCGGCGGCTTCGCCGCACGCCTGGGCCACGCGGTGAGCAGCCGGCCGCTGCGGTACGCCCTCGGCAGCCTGGTGCTGCTGGGCGCGCTGGGCGCGGGCGCGCTCGGCATCAAGATGAGCTACGACCAGCAGGGCCGGCACGAGACCGCCGCCGTCAGGACCGCCGAGCAGATCTCCCGCAGTCTGCCCGCGGGCGTCTCCGACCCGCACACCGTGTACGTACGCAGCACGAACGGCGAGGAGATCAAGCAGAGTTCGCTCACCGGCATGACCCGCTCCCTCGCCAAGGCGGAGGGCGTCGGCGAGGTGGGCAAGCCGGTGCTCAGCAAGGACCGCACGGCCGCGCGGGTCGACCTCCTCCTGAGCGTCAGGTCCGATTCGCAGAAGGCGCGCGACCTGGTCTCGGGTCCCGTCAGGGAGACGGCCGCGCGGACCGCCCCGGAAGGCACGCAGGCGTATGTCACGGGGACGGCCGCGATCTTCGCCGACATCTCGACGGCCGTGGAGAAGGACCTGCGCCTGGTGTTCCCGGTCGCGGCCCTGCTGATCGCGGTGATCCTCTTCCTGCTGCTGCGCTCCCTGCTCGCCCCCGTCGTGCTGATGCTCGCCGTGGGGCTCGGCTTCCTGGCCACGCTCGGCGCGAGCACGCTGCTCTTCCAGCACGGCCTCGACCGGCCGGGAGTCTCGTTCACGCTGCCCTTGGTGCTCTTCCTCTTCGTCGTCGCCCTCGGCACCGACTACAACATCCTGATCACCGACCGGATCAGGGAGGAGATGGAGAAGCCGGTCCCGGCCCGGCACGCGGTGGCCGAGGCGGTGCGGCACACCGCGCCCGCCATCGCCACGGCCGGCATCGTGCTCGCCGGTTCCTTCGCGAGCCTCGCCGCGAGCCCCGCCACCCAGGAGATCGGCTTCGCCACCGGCCTGGGCATCCTCCTCTCCTCGCTCGTGCTCTCCCTCGTGCTGGTGCCCGCCCTTGCCGCGATGCTCGGCCGCGGTCTGTGGTGGCCGCGCAGGTCGGGACGGACGCCGGGTCACCACCGCGTCCCGGACGGGCCGCACGCGCCGCAGCAGGAGTACCGGCCGCAGCCGTACGGACAGCCCTCGCCGTATCAGTCGTACGGACAGCCCTCGCCGTATCAGCAGCCCTCGCAGCACCCGGAGTACCAGCCGTACGAGGCTGACCCCGCCCGCGCCCAGCACCGGCCGACCCGATGACCGCCACCCCCGCGCACGACCGACGAAGGACGCACATGAAGCCGACTCCCCGCACTCCGTGCTGACCGGCGAAACGCCGGCGAAGGACTGCACCTGCCCGACCGGCACGGGCCGGAAGTAGCCCCGAACCGCACCCGGGCCGGGCGGCTTCAATGCCGCCCGGCCCGGGTACCGCCCGCCGTCACACCGCGACCGACTCCTCCATCTCCTCCTCCATCTGCGCGTCCTGAGCGGCCGCCGGGGCCACCGCGGCACGCCCGCGCCGCTCCCAGAGCCCCGCGACGCCGACCACGACCAGGCCGAGCAGCAGCCACCCGGCCAGCGTCCAGACGTGGCCGCCGAGTCCGTGGCCGCCGAAGTAGAGGTGGCTGCGGATGCCCTCGACGAAGCCCGCGCCGTTCCAGAAGGCGTGCAGGGAGCCGAAGAAGCCGTTCTGCAGCTCGGGGCGGAAGAGCCCGCCGGACGACGTGAAGTTGAGCATCACGAAGAGCACCATCATCGCCAGCGTCGTCCAGCGCTTCAGGAACGTGTGCAGTCCGACGCCGATGAAGAGGATCCCGGCCGCATAGAGCCAGCACATGGCCCACACGCCCCACAGCCCCTGGTGCACCAGGTGGAAGACCGGGCCCGCGAGCGCCGCGCCGATGAGGCTGACGGCGAAGGAGACACCCACGACGAGCCCCGCGCGGGCCCGCATCCGCAGCCCCGCGCCCGCCGCGCCGAGCACCGCCACCGACGCGTACGAGCCGATGCTCACGGCGACGAGCAGGAAGAAGAGGCCCTGGCCCGTGGGGTCGTCGTCGACCGGCGCGGCCACGTCGGTGACCTTGAGCGGCTCGCCCTGCTCCGCCGCGACGGGCGTGAAGATCTTCTGCGCGGCCGTCGCGCTCATGTCGGACCCCGCGGTCGCCACGATCAGCTCGGGCGACTTCGCGTCGGGCACGTAGGCGCCCGCTATGTCCTGGGACTTGAGCGCGTCGACGGCCTGCTCGCGCGAGCCGAGGGTACGCACGTCGAGGGCGTCGCCCGCCTTGTCCTTGACGGTCTGCGCGAAGGCCTGGGTCTGCGGTCCTGAGCCGACGACGGCGATCGGCATGTCGTTCGGCTCGGGCGTGACGAACGCGCCCATGTAGGCGAGGCCCATGCCGAGGCACATCAGCAGGGGCGTGAGCAGGTGGAGCAGGACGTGGCGCAGGACGTCCCGCAGTCGGGCGGCGGGTTCCGCGGGGGTGGCGGACATGGGGGGACTCCGGTTGCTCGGCTTGTTCGGGCTCGGCTTGTTCGGGTTCGACAGAGACGGTCGAGATGGTTGGCATATACAACTCTCGTTGTGTTGTACTGTACAACCATTCATGGAGAGGGAGAAATCGTGACCGATCGAGACGGGTCCGGGGCCGGAGCGAGGGCCGGCGGCCGGGACGAGTCCATCGAGATCATCCAGCGGGAGATGACCGCGTTCGCCCGGCGGGCGCGCGCCACCGCCGCGCGGATGCACCCCGAGCTCTCGCTCGTGTCCTTCACGCTGCTCAGCCATCTCGAATACCAGGGCGGCTGCCGGGCCACGGACCTGGCCGCGCACTACACGCTCGACAAGTCGACCATCAGCAGGCAGGTGGGCGCGCTGGAGAAGGCCGGGCTCGTCGAGCGGCGGCTCGATCCGGCCGACCACCGGGTGCACGTCCTGCATCCGACCGAGCGGGGCAATGAGGTCCTCGCGCAGGTCGGCGCCGCCCGCCGGGTCGCGTTCCAGGAGCGGCTCGCGGGGTGGAGCGGGGCGGATCTGGAGCGGTTCGCCGAGTATCTGCTCCGCTACAACGAGGCGGCGGCGGCCGACGACAATCCGGCGTAGCGCGAGCACAGGTCACGGGCGAGCGCCGTCTGTTTACATCTTGCACGAGACGTCTCGTCTCGCTTAAGGTCTGGGCATGACCTCATCCGGGCCTGCCCACATCGCCATGTTCTCGATCGCCGCCCACGGGCACGTCAACCCGAGCCTCGAAGTGATCCGCGAGCTCGTCGCGCGCGGCCACCGCGTCACGTACGCCATCCCGCACGTCTTCGTGGACAAGGTCGCCGAGACCGGTGCCGAGCCCCGGCCCTACACCACGACGCTGCCCTCCCCGGACGACGACCCGGACGCCTGGGGCACCGAACTGATCGACAACATCGAGCCGTTCCTCGCCGACGCGATCCAGGTCCTGCCGGAGCTGGCCCGCGCCTATGAGGGGGACGAGCCCGACCTCGTCCTGTACGACATCACCTCCTATCCGGCGCGCGTCCTCGCCCGCCGCTGGGGCGTCCCCGAGATCTCGCTCTCACCGAACCTCGTCGCCTGGGAGGGCTACGAGGAGGAGGTCGCCGAGCCGATGTACGCGGAGCTGAAGGAGACCGAGCGCGGCCGGGCGTACTACGACCGCTTCACCGGCTGGCTCGCCGAGAACGGCATCACCCAGCAGCCGGACCCCTTCGTCGGCAGGCCGCCGCGCTCCCTCGTGCTGATCCCGAAGGCCCTGCAGCCGAACGCCGACCGGGTCGACGAGAGCGTCCACACCTTCGTCGGCGCCTGCCAGGGCGACCGGGCGGCGCAGGGCGACTGGGAGCGGCCCGCGGACGCCGAGAAGGTGCTGCTCGTCTCGCTCGGCTCGGCCTTCACCAAGCAGCCCGCCTTCTACCGTGAGTGCGTCAAGGCCTTCGGGGACCTGCCGGGCTGGCACGTGGTGCTCCAGGTCGGCAAGCACGTCGACGCGGGCGAGCTCGGGGACGTACCGGAGAACGTAGAGGTGCACCCCTGGGTGCCGCAGTTGGCGGTCCTCAAAAAGGCCGACGCCTTCATCACCCACGCCGGCGCGGGCGGCAGCCAGGAGGGCCTCGCGACCGCGACGCCGATGGTGGCCGTGCCGCTGGCCACGGACCAGTTCGGCAACGCGGACATGCTCCAGGGGCTGGGTGTCGCACGGCACGTGCCGATGGAGGAGGCCACCGCCGAGACGCTGCGCGAGGCGGTCCTCGCACTGGCCGGTGACCCCGAAGTGGCCCGCAGGCTGGGGGAGATCCAGCGGTCGATGGCGGCGGAGGGCGGCACGGAGAGGGCGGCCGACCTCATCGAGGAGGAGCTGGAGAAGGCGCGGGCGGGGCGGCCCTGACGTGACGCTGCGTGACGCGGTTCCCTCGGTGGCCCAGTTATTGGATAACGCTCTGATAACGCGCCACCGTGCTGGAAGGCCCATTGACTCGCCCTGAAAGGTTGACCGTTACCCCCGGCCAAAGGTTGCACAGCGTAGATCTTGTTCCTTGGGCGAACTACTTCCTAGCGTGAGGTGAACTTTCGCCGAACGCCAGGAAGTTGACCCCCATGCGTCGAGACATACCGCCCCTCGCCGAGGTGCGCCGCATCACCGAGAAGAAGCGTGACGCGTGGTGGACCGTGTTGCTTGTCGACCCGGTCGCCACGCCGCTCGTGCGGCTCACCGCCAAGTACACGCGTATCACGCCGAACCAGATCACCTGGGGCGCGTTCCTCCTCGGGCTCGGCTCGGCGGCGTGTTTCGCGTTCGGCGACTGGAAGTGGCTCGCCCTCGGTGCGGTGATCTACCACTTCAGCTTCATCCTCGACTGCATGGACGGCAAGGTCGCCCGGCTCACCGGGCAGGGCTCGGTCTTCGGCGCCTGGCTGGACTTCGTCTTCGACCGGATCCGCGTCATGGTGTGCGGCGTCGCGCTGATGTGGGGCCAGTACGACCGCACCGGCGACACCCTCTACATCTGGCTCGCGCTCGCCGTCGTCGCGCTCGACACCCTGCGCTACATCAACTCGCTGGAGATCTTCAAGATCCGGCACACCATGCGCAAGCAGATCAAGACGCGCATGCGGGCCGCGCGGCGCGCGCAGAACGAGGCGGAGCTCGCCTTCATGGAGGACCTGCTGCGGGACAACCCCTCGGCGGACATCGAGCAGGACCTGCAGCGGGCCGCGGGCGAGGCGCCCTACGCCCCGCAGCCGTCCCAGGAGGCCGGCGCCGAGGGGGAGACGGCGGCGGTGGCTCCGAAGGCTCAGGTGATCGACCTGCACCAGGAGTTCCGGCGGAAGTTCCCCGCGTATCTGCGGGCCCGTTCCTTCCTGCTGCGCCACCGTATCCGCGCGCACCTGGTGAGCGGCATCGAGTTCCAGATGGGCGTCTTCATGATCGGCCCGCTCTTCGACGCGGTGATCCCCGCGACGATCGTCTCGGGTGCGCTCCTGCTGGTCTTCGAACTCGCCATCATCTACAAACTGCTGCTCTCGACCCGTGACTTCACGCGGACGATCGACTCCTTCGAGGAGCAGAAGGTCCCCGCCGCGGCCTGAGGCGCGACGCCGGTACGCATGGTCCCGACGCCGGACGAGCTGGTTCTGCCAGCGCGTCCGGCGTTGCCCGTGTGGCGCGAAACGCCTTCTGTTACCGCGAGTTGGGGGTGCTGTGGCCCGGGATGTCCGGTCCGGCAGCACAGATCCGGTTTGTTATTACGGAACCTTGTTGAACAAGTCACAGCTGTATGTAGGTATTGATCTGCGCGCGTCAATCAGTCAGGGTTTCGTCCCAACACCCGGAGATCTTCCGGCCCTCGAGGGATGTCGCGACGAACTTGTCGCCACGGCAGGCCCTGGGCGAAACAGCTGAATAAACCCCCCACATCCCCCCACACAGCACTGAGGAGACCCCTCTTCATGGCAACTCACAAGCGTGCCCGCACGATGAAGCTCACCGCCGCGATAGCCACCGCCGCCACCGCGGTCGGTGTCACCGTCTTCGCGACCTCCTTCGCCGGTGCGGCCACCCCCGCCGAGGGCAAGGTGTACGGCCTGAACGCCAAGGGCGCCGTGGCCGGCAGCTACATCGTGATGCTCGACGAGAAGGTCGACAAGGCCGGCAAGTCCGACCTGGCCGAGGAGTACGGCGGCGAGCTCAAGCGCAACTACTCCTCCGCGATCAACGGCTTCTCGGCCAAGGGCCTGAGCGAGACCGAGGCCAAGCGCCTGGCCGCCGACCCGTCCGTCGGCAAGGTCGTCCAGTCGAAGAAGTTCACCATCGACGCCACCCAGGACAACCCGCCGTCGTGGGGCCTGGACCGCATCGACCAGGCGGACACCGCTGCCGACAAGAAGTACACCTACCCGGACGCCGCAGGCGAGGGCGCCACCGCGTACGTCATCGACACCGGTGTCCGCGTCAGCCACAAGGACTTCGGCGGCCGCGCGGTCTCCGGCTTCGACGCCGTCGACAACGACGACAACGCCGACGACGGAAACGGCCACGGCACGCACGTCGCCGGCACCATCGCCGGTGAGGCGCACGGCGTCGCCAAGAAGGCGAAGATCGTCGCCGTCCGCGTCCTGGACGACCAGGGCTCCGGCACCACCGAGCAGGTCGTCGCGGGCATCGACTGGGTCACCAAGAACCACCAGGGCCCCTCCGTCGCCAACATGAGCCTCGGCGGCGGAGCGGACGAAGCGCTCGACGCGGCCGTCCAGAAGGCGATCGACGCCGGCGTCACCTTCGCGGTCGCCGCGGGCAACGAGTCGACCGACGCCTCCCAGGGCTCCCCGGCCCGGGTGAAGGACGCCATCACGGTCGCCTCCTCCACCAAGGACGACAAGCAGTCGGACTTCTCCAACTACGGCTCCGTCGTGGACATCTACGCCCCGGGCTCGGACATCACGTCCGCCTGGAACACCGGTGACGACGCCACCAAGACCATCTCCGGTACGTCGATGGCGACCCCGCACGTCGTGGGCGCCGCCGCCGTCTACGTCGCCGCCCACCCGGACGCCAAGCCCGCGGACGTCGCCAAGGCCCTGACCGACGGCGCCACCCCCGACAAGATCTCCAACCCGAGCGAGGGCACGCCCAACAAGCTCCTGAAGGTCGTCGAGTAACCCTCGCCGCTCCCCGAGCCGCGGTCGTCGTGCCCACCCCCACGGGGCACGGCGGCCGCTCTATCGTGTGCGCATGGCGATCAAGACATACGCGGCGCTGCTGCGCGGCATCAACGTGGGCGGCCACAAGAAGGTGCCGATGGCCGACCTCCGGGCGCTCCTGGAAGGGCTCGGCCACGGCGGCGTACGGACGTATCTGCAGAGCGGCAACGCCGTCTTCACCGCGGACCACGGCGACGAGGAGTCCCTGGCGGCCGAGGTGCGGGCGGCGATCGAGGAGCGCTTCGGCTTCGCCGTCGACGTCATCGTGCGCGACAGCGCCTACCTGAAGGCGGTGGCCGACGCCTGCCCGTTCCCCGCCGCCGACCTGCAGCCCAAGCAACTGCACGTCACCTACTTCTCCGCGCCGGTCACCGAGGAACGCTTCGCCTCCCTCCGCCAACCCGACTTCCTACCCGAGGAGTTCAGGCTCGGCGACCGGGTCCTCTACCTGTACGCCCCCGACGGCCTCGGCCGGTCCAAGCTCGCCGAACAGCTGGCACGACCCGCCCTCACCAAGGGCGTCGTCGCCACCACCCGCAACTGGAACACCGTCACCCAGCTCGTGGAGATGACCCGTGACTGACCGCACCCCCGCCGTCCAGGCCGCCATCGAGGGCGAGCTGCGCCTCCTCGATCCCGAGGTGCGCGCGTCGCCCGAACTCTTCGGGGCGCTGCTGCACCCCGAGTTCACCGAGTTCGGCGCCTCCGGCGCACAGTGGGACCGCGCGTCGATCGTGCGGGTCCTCACGGCGAGCCCGGCACCCGGCACCCGCCCCTTCACGACCTCCCGCATGAGGGGCGTCCAGCTCGCCGACGACCTGGTGCACCTGACCTTCGACACGGACAACAACGGGCGCCGGGCGCACCGCAGTTCACTGTGGCGGCGTACCGACGGCACCTGGCGGCTCTGGTTCCACCAGGCGACCCCGTTCGAGGACGACTGATCCCCCGGCCCGGCGTGCCCGAAGCGGTCCTGCTACCCGAAGTGGCCCGTGCTCAGAGGCCTCGAATGGCCCAGGAGCAGGAGCCATTCGCCGCATAGGGTCGGGGCATGACGACCGTCGACTTCTACTTCGACCCGGCCTGCCCCTTCGCCTGGATCACCTCGCGCTGGATCCTGGAGGTCGAGCCCCAACGCGACCTTGACGTCCGCTTCCACGTGATGAGCCTCTTCCTCCACAACGAGGGCAACGAACTCCCCGACTGGTACAGGGACCTGGTCGACCGCTCGCTCACCCTGACGAGGATCGCCGCGGCCGCCGCGGACCGGCACGGCGAGAAGGTCCTCCGCGACCTCTACACCGCCTTCGGGACCCGCATCCACCAGGACGGGAACGAGGACTTCGGGGAGGTCGCCGAACAGGCCCTGGCCGAGCTCGGGCTGCCGGCCGATCTCGCGGCGGCGGCGCACGACGCCTCGTACGACGACGTGCTGCGCCGCAGCCACGACGCGGGCAAGGACCCCGAGGCCGACGGCTATGTGGGCACGCCGACGATCCACGTCGACAGCACCGTCTGGTTCGGGCCCGTGCTGCGCGCGATCCCGCGCGGCGAGGAGGCGGCCCGGCTCTTCGACAGCTTCCGCGTCCTCGCGGGCCACCCGGACTTCTTCGAGCTGAAGCGCACCCGCACCGGTGGCCTCGACTTCTCCTGAGGCCCCGGCCGCGGGCGTTCAGTCCATGGGGCGCCGCGAGGTCATCTGGAGGGTGATCGTGCCGCCCTCCTCGGGAACCGCGCGGATCTGCGTGTAGCCGATGCGCTCGAGGACGGAGAGGGAGGGGGCGTTCTCCGCGTCGACGGTGGCGTGGACCTCGGCCAGGCCCAGGGTCTCGTGACCGTACGCGGTGAGGAGCCGCGCCAGCTCGGTGCCGAGCCCGAGCCCCTGGCTCTCCCTGGTGAGGCCGTAGACGATCTCGTGGCCGTCGAGCCAGCTCTCCGGGGAGGGCTTGACCTCGGCGTGGCCGGCATAGCGCCCCTCGTAGCGGACCGCCCACACGGGAAAGCGCCCCTCCGCGTACACACGGCTGAAGATCCGTCCGAACAGCGCCCGGTCCTCCGCCTCGCTCTGCATCCCGTCCCCGAACCAGCGCCCCACCGCCTCGTCCTGGAACAGCGCCACGAAGTCCTCCTCGTCGGAGGGTGCATAGGGGGCGAGGGCGAGGCGTTCGGACCGCAGTTCGGGCGTCATCCGCGTGACGGTAGGGGGCGGGGCACGGGGGCGCAAACGGATTCCCGGGCGGCGCTCAGCCGACCGCCCGCGGCAGTCCGATGGGGTTCGGGAACGGCAGGACGTCCGCGTCCAGGATGTGGCGGGCCGCCGGCTCCAGCGCGGCGAGGAGCGCATCCGTCTCCTTGTGGTGCAGCGGACGCAGCATGCGTGCCGCGAGGCGGTCCGTGTCGTCCTCGATCAACTCCCGCTCCGTCAGACCGCGTTCGGTGACCCGGCCCAGTGCGTCGAGCAGGCCGAGGCCGCGCATCCGGTCCACGGAGACCTCCCACTCCTCCTCGGTCCAGCCCCGGTCCTGCCGGATGCCGGCCGCGTCGACCCGGTCGGTCGCGGCGGCCAGGACGAGGCTCTCGCGGGCGTCAAGGCCGCGGTCGGCGAGGACCGCGACATGGGCGTCACCGCGGAACTCCCGGACGCAGGTGCACAGTTGCCAGAGCCGCTCGACCGGGTCGGCGCGGTCCGCCAGGTCGCGGTTGGCGGCGAACAGCGGGCGGGCGAGCGACGGGGCGTCCTCCACCATGGCCATCAGGGGTCCGTTGACCGCGGCGGCCAACGTGCCGACCGACGGGACCAGTTGGCGCAGGGCGGCGGCCGTGAGGCGGGCGCGTTCCTCGACGACCCGGTCCGGCGACGCGTACTCCCACGCGGACGGTAGGGCGCGCGCCACCATGCCGGGCGCGAAGACACCCAGTGCGGCGGCGGCCACCCCGGGGCCGACGCGGCCCATCGGCGCGGTGCGGGCCGCGAAGTACCCCATCCAGAAGCCCTTGAGGCCCACGGCCCTACCGAGGCCGCGGCAGCGTTCCTCGAAGTAGACCACCGCGTGCAGGGGTTCGGTGCGCAGCCACAGCGTGCGGGATCGGCTCGGGGTCATGAACCCACAAGCTAGGCCAGTGCGGGAGTCCGCGCCAGGGGAGCAACGGGGCAGGTGCCAGGCGCATAGGCCTCGTCGTAGCGCCGTACCAGGAGCCGCGCGACCGCAGGCGCCGGTCCGAGGACGTCGGCCAGGACATCGGCACCTGCCGCGCCCCGCGCGATGCGGTCCGGCAGGAAGCCGGGAGCAAGGACATAGGGGGCGACGGCCACCCGCCGCACCCCCGCCACGGCCCGCAGCTCGCGCACGGCGTCCTCCGTGCGCGGCAGGGACGCGGAGGCGAACGCAGGCCGCACGGCGCACCAACCGGTGTGCCGCCACTCCCGCGCGATGTCAGCGATCACTGCGATCGCCTCCGGGTCCGACGACCCCGCCGAGGCCAGGACGACCCCGGTCGAGGACTTGTCGGCGGGGTCGAGCCCCGCCTCGTACAGCCGCTGCTCCAAGGCAGACAGGAGCAGCGGGGACGGGCCGAGCACCGCGGCCTGCCGGACGCGCAGCACCGGCGGCGCCTCGCGCAGCACCGCGGGGATGTCCGCCTTGGCGTGGAACGCCCGCGTCAGGAGGAGGGGCTGCGCCACGACGTCGCGTACGCCCTCGGCCGCGAGCCGCTCCAACACCGCCGGTACGGAAGGGGTGTTGAAGTCCAGGAAGGCCGTCTCCACCCGCAGCCCGGGGCGCAGCGACCGCACCCGGCGCACCAGCGCGTGCACGGTCGCGGCGTGCCGCGGGTCGCGGCTGCCGTGGGCGACGACGAGGAGGACGGGACGGTGCACGGGACTCAGCTCCTCACGAGGAGGCCGCGGCTGCGCAGGACGCGCCGCTCAAGCGGGCTGAAGATCAGCAGGTCGATGGCGACGCCGACGATCAGGATGAGCAGGATGGCGAGGAAGATCATGGGCATGGAGCTGGCGTTGCGGCCGTTCTCCAGGAGCTGGCCGAGACCCACGCCGAGCTCCGGCGAGGACGCGATGATCTCCGCGGCCATGAGCGAGCGCCAGGAGAAGGCCCAGCCCTGCTTGAGCCCCGCGAGATAGCCGGGCAGCGCCGCGGGGAGCACGATGTGCCAGGTGTGCCGCAGCCCCGTCGCGCCGAGCGTGCGGCCCGCCCGCAGGAACAGCGGCGGCACCTGGTCGACGCCCGACACCAGGCCGTTGGCGATGGAGGGGACCGCGCCGAGGAGGATGACGGCGTACATCATCTTGTTCTCCAGGCCCAGCCACAGCACCGCGGGCGGCACCCACGCCACCGAAGGCAGCGACTGCAGACCGGAGAGGATCGGGCCGATCGCGGCCCGGATGAACCGCACCCGCGCGACGATCAGGCCGAGCGGTGTGCCGATCGCCAGGGCGAGCAGGAAGCCGAGCAGACCGCGCGAGACGGAGGTCCAGATGTAGTCGAGCAGGGTGCCCTGCAGCCACGCCTCGGTCACCTCGTCCCACACCGCGGACGGCGAGGGCAGCTTCGTCGGATCGTCGACGATCTTGAAGGAGACCAGCGCCTGCCACACGAGCAGGACGAGCAGGACCGCGGTGAGCGGCGGCACCACCTTCTGGACGAGCACCTGCCGCACCGGCGTGCGGACGGGGCCCGCCTTCGTCTCCAGCGCGTCGAGGCCCGCCTCCAGGCCGGCGAGGTCCTGGCCGTCCCCGGACTCCTTGACCGGTTCTGTCGTCTCAGTGCTGGCCATGGCGGCGGATCTCCCCACGCAGTTGTTCGGTGACCTCGACGGACAGTTCCGCCACGGCGGTGTCCTCGATGCGGCGCGGGTGCGGGATGTCGACCCGCCACTCGTGCGCCACCCGGCCGGGACGCGACGAGAGGAGCACGACGCGCTGGGCGAGGCGCACGGCCTCGCGGACGTTGTGCGTGACGAAGAGGACGGAGACGTTCGTCTCGCGCCAGATGCGGGTCAGCTCGTCGTGCAGCACATCGCGCGTGATCGCGTCGAGCGCCGCGAACGGCTCGTCCATCAGCAGCAGCCGGCTGTCCTGAGCCAGCGCGCGGGCCAGCGCCACCCGCTGGCGCATGCCGCCGGACAGCTCGTGCACCCGCTTGCCGTACGCGCCCTGCAGCCGGACGAGTTCGAGCAGCTCCTCGGCCTTCGGGCGGCGCTCGGCCTTCGGCACGCCGCGCAGCTTCAGGGCGAGCTCGATGTTCTTGCCCGCGGTCAGCCACGGGAAGAGGGCGTGCTCCTGGAACATCAGGGCCGGGCGGCCGTCCGTCGCGATGCTGCCCGCGGACGGCTCGTCGAGCCCCGCGACCAGATTGAGCAGCGTCGACTTGCCGCAGCCGGAGGCTCCCAGGAGGGTGACGAACTCGCCCGGCGCGACATCGAGCGTGATGTCGTCCAGGACCAGCTGGGGTCCGGCGGGACCGCCGAAGGACTTCGAGACGTGCTCGATCCGCGCGGCGTGTCCGGCCGTGGTGCGGGTGTCCTCCGCGGCCGTGGCGAGGGTGGTCGCCATGGTCGTCACCTCCTGGGAACGGGTCGTGGTCCGGGGCTACTTGACGCCGAGACCGGCGTCGTCGACCGGGGACTCGCCCGCGGCCTTGAGAACCTTGTTCAGCGGGCCGAGGTCGTAGATGCCCTTGAGGTCGGGCTTCTCCAGGAGGCCGGCCTTGACGGCGTGGTCCGCCTCCGCCTCGAGGGTGGCGGCCAGCGGGTCGTCGGTCGTCTCGATCGACTTCCACGCCGGGTCGAGCACCTCGGCGGGCAGCGCCTTGCCGGAGTCCGCCTTCAGCCGGGCGTTCGCGGCGGCCTTGGCCTTCTCCGGGTTCTTCTCGATCCACGCGTTGGTCTTCACGGCGCCGCGCAGCACGGCCTCGACGACCTTCGGGTGCTCCTTCAGGAACTCCTGCCGCACGATGATGTTCGTGATCACGAACTTCTTGTCCGGCCACAGGTCGGCCTCGTCGAGCAGCACCTTGCCGCCCTCGGCGACCAGCTTGGACGCGGTCGGCTCCGGCACCCAGGCGCCGTCCACGGAACCGGACTTGTAGGCGTCCGGGGTGATCTTGTTGTCGGTGCGGACGACCGACACGTCGCCCTTGCCGCTCTGCGCGTCGACCTGCCAGCCCCGATCGGCGATCCAGTTGAGGAAGGCGACGTCCTGGGTGTTGCCGAGCTGCGGCGTCGCGATCTTCTTGCCCTTGACGTCGGCCAGGGACTTGATCTTCTCGGGGTTCACCACGAGCTTCACGCCGCCGGACGCGGAGCCGCCGATGATCCGCAGGTTCTTGCCCTGCGACTTGGTGTAGCCGTTGATGGCGGGCGACGGGCCGATCCAGCCGATGTCGATGGAGCCCGCGTTGAGCGCCTCGATCTCGGAGGGGCCGGCGTTGAACTGCGAGTACTTCGCCTCCGTACCGCCGAGTTCCTTCTGGAACAGGCCCTCCTGGCTGCCGACGAGGGCGGTGGCGTGGGTGAGGTTCGGGAAGTACCCGATCTTCACGCTGTCCAGGCCGTCGATCTTCTCGGCGCCCTCGGCGACCTTGGACTTCTCGTCGGCGTCGGCCGCCTCGGAGCCGTAGCCGCAGGCGCCGAGCGCCAGGGCGAGGAGGGGCAGTGCCGCGAGGGCGGCGAGTCGGGTGCGTGGTGCAGGCACGGGAGGTGGTCCTCTCGTTGGCCCGGTCTCACGCCGTCAGGTCGTGGCCGGGAGGTCGGCAGGTCTTCGTCTTCGTACGGGGGCGCCCGCGAGGAAGCGGCGGGCGTGGGCGCGCATGCGGTGCGCGTACGTCATCGAGCACATCGCGCCACCCCGCCCTGTCCGCTGCCGAGGGCACCGCTGCCGATGCGGCCGCCCTCTTTCGCGAACGTCGCGAACACGTCGACGCAGGTCATGGTCAGAAGTCCCAGCCCTCGTCGTCGGCGGCCGGGCCGCTCTCCGGCACGGCGTCGGTGGGCGCGGCGAACGCGTCGCCCGCCATGCCCGCCGCGAGCGTCGTGCCGTCCGCCGGGTCGATGAGCAGGAACGAACCAGTGCGGCGCGAGTCGGCGTACGAGTCGAGGGCGAGCGGCTCGGCGGTACGGACCTTCACCCGGCCGATGTCGTTGGCGACGAGCCGGCCGGGCTCGGGGTGCTGGGAGAGGTCGTCGAGAGTGAGCCGCGACGGGATCTCCTTCACGATCGCCTTGACCGTACGGGTGGTGTGCTTGAGCAGCACCCGCTGGCCGACGGTGAGCGCGGTGTCCGCGACGTGGCAGACCGTGGCCTCGACGTCCTGCGTGGTCGGCGGGGCGTCGCCGCTCGGCACGATCAGATCGCCGCGCGAGATGTCGATGTCGTCCTCGAGGAGCAGCGTCACGGACTGCGGCGTCCACGCCACGTCCACCGGGGTGCCCAGCAGGTCGATCCCGGTGACCTTCGAGGTCCGCCCGGAGGGCAGCACGGTCACGGACTCGCCGACCCGGAACGCGCCGGCCGCGATCTGGCCCGCGTAGCCGCGGTAGTCGGGGTGCTCGGGGGTCTGCGGACGGATCACGTACTGGACGGGCAGGCGCGCGTGGCAGGTGGTCAGGTCGTGGCTGACCGGGACCGTCTCCAGGTGCTCCAGGACGGTGGGGCCGCCGTACCAGTCCATGTTCGAGGACGGCTCGACGACATTGTCGCCCGCGAGGGCCGAGATCGGGATCGCGGTGATCTCCGGGACGCCCAGCTCGCCCGCGTACGCGGTGAACTCCTCGGCGATCTTCGCGAAGACGGTCTCGTCGTAGGCGACCAGGTCCATCTTGTTCACGGCGAGGACGACGTGCGGGACGCGCAGGAGCGCGGCGACGGCGGCGTGCCGGCGGGTCTGCTCGATGACGCCGTTGCGGGCGTCGACGAGGACCACGGCGAGGTCGGCCGTGGAGGCGCCGGTGACCATGTTCCGCGTGTACTGCACGTGCCCGGGGGTGTCGGCGAGGATGAACCGGCGCCGGGCGGTGGCGAAGTAGCGGTAGGCCACGTCGATGGTGATGCCCTGCTCGCGCTCGGCGCGCAGGCCGTCGGTGAGCAGCGCCAGGTCGGGCGCCTCCTGGCCACGGCCGAGGGAGACGCGCTCGACGGCCTCGAGCTGGTCGGTGAGGACCGACTTGGAGTCGTGCAGGAGGCGGCCCACCAGGGTGGACTTGCCGTCGTCGACGGAGCCGGCGGTGGCGAACCGCAGCAGGGTGGTGGCCGACAACTGCTCGGTGGAGAGCGGCTGGACCGGCTCAGTGGTGCTGTTGCTCATGGTTAGAAGTACCCCTCGCGCTTGCGGTCTTCCATCGCGGCCTCGGAGAGCTTGTCGTCGGCCCTCGTCGCCCCGCGCTCGGTCAGCCGCGACGCGGCGATCTCGGTGATGACGGCGTCCAGCGTGGTGGCGTCGGAGTCGACGGCGCCGGTGCAGGACATGTCGCCCACCGTGCGGTAGCGGATCAGCCGCCGCTCGACCGTCTCGCCCTCCTTGGGGCCGCCCCACTCCCCGGCGGTCAGCCACATCCCGGAACGCTTGAAGACGTCCCGCTCGTGCGCGAAGTAGATCCGCGGGAGCTCGATCTTCTCGCGGGCGATGTACTGCCACACGTCCAGCTCGGTCCAGTTGGACAGCGGGAAGACGCGGACGTGCTCGCCGGGGGCGTGGCGGCCGTTGTAGAGCTGCCACAGCTCGGGGCGCTGGCGGCGCGGGTCCCACTGCGA
>NZ_JBIRFV010000008.1:0-540986 GCF_044327655.1 Streptomyces sp. NPDC018029
CAAACCCCCACCCCTGTCAATACAAAACCGCGCAGCTGGTTTCTACCCCCACACCACCACCCCTCCACCACCCCACCACACACCCACAACCCACCAGCCGGACACCCGCCCCCCCGACCTAGCAGCCGGAAACCTCGCAACCCCAAAAGCCCCAGAGGCCCCACCAGCCACCTCAACACAGCACGCCACCAAATCCCCAGCAGCTTTGAAACCCGGTAACTCCGCACCCCGACTGACACCAGCTGCACCGCGGGCCCACAACCGGGGGAACCAGGCAGACCACACGCACCCGTCGCCCTCCAAGCACGCGGGCCCACTCGAACACCGGCATAGACAGAGGCGCCACGATGCGGGACCGGACGGGACACCAACAGCCCACAACGCCAAGTCAACAGACACGGCACCACCCACCCCGGCCCCCTGGAGGCCGCACCCGACAAGGCGACAGAGCCGGACTCGCGGACGCCGGTCATCCGAACCTCTCCAGCGACGCGAGCACCGGCCGGATGCTGCCCCCCCCCAGACCTGAGCACCCGTTACTGCAACGGTGAATCTGCGTCAGCAGACCGTGCAGCCATCTCACCGACCCGGACCGCCCGCCGGGGCAATCCGGGACTCGACAACGGATGGCCGGTACGGCAAACCCATCCAAGCGGGCGCCCGAACTCCACTACCGACCCCACCCCCTGTGGCGCCCCACCCCAAGCCAGACCAGACCCACAGACAACCCGGGTTCACCGACCCGGACGGTTGACCCAGCCTAAAAACCGCGTGAACGGTTTTTAAACAGCCGCGCCCACCCACCCCGGAGCACACAACCGTCCCTGTGACGCCTGGACCCGCGCCCTCGACTCACCCCCGCCTTCCGGCCAAAGCCCCAACCCTGCCATCCCGCCGACGCCCTGGGAGCCATCGAGGTGACCACCCGTCCGCCCCCACCCACCGACAAGCGGAACGCGTCATACCCCAGCCGCCCCCAAGATCCGGCATGCCCCAGCCCTGGAGATCAAACCGGCAAGTTGGTTTTATACGCCGACGGGAAATCATTCTTGACGGGAGTCACCAGTGAGCAAGCAGGAACGGGCCACCCGTACCCGCAACGCCCTCATCCTCTCCGCCTCCACCCTCTTCGACCAACGCGGCTATACCCGCACCAGCTTGGAAGAGATAAGCGCCCGTGCCGGCGTCAGCCGCGGTGCCCTGCACTTCCACTTCCCCAACAAGGCGGCCCTCGCTGACGCCATCGAGCAAACCGCAGTCCGCACCCTCCACCACACCGCCCACCCCACAGCCCCTACCAAGGTGAGCGCCCTACAGCACCTCATGGACCTCACTCACCGCATGATCCACCTTCTCCACCACGACATCACCGTCCGCGCCGCATTCCGCCTCACTCACGACCCCGGCCCTCGCACCCACGACCTCCGCAACCAATGGCACACCTACATCCATCAACTCACCACCCAAGCCGCCCGAGAACACACCCTGACCCCCCAAACCACCCCTGAAGCCCTTACCACCACCATCACCGTCACCACGACCGGCCTCGAAGTCCTCACCCGCACCAACCCGCACATGCTCACCCCCACCCCCCTCACTCACTTCTGGCAACTTCTGCTCCCGACCATCACCCACCCCCACACGCTTGCCACCCTCCACCCCAACGGCAGCCCCGCACCCGCCGACACCGCCAAGACCGCCAAATAGCAGCCCTGCACAGCCACCCCTCGGCAAGTCACGATCACGCCCCGCCCTGCACGCCTAGCGCTACCTCCCCACACAGCGACGGGCGCACCCATGCCAACCAACCGCTGGACAGACTCGGGGCGCAGGCTCGGGAACGGAGGTTCGGAGCCGAGGCTCGAGAAAGGGAGCGGAGCCTGTCGACGCCGCGGGCGGGGGCAGGGGCGAGGGCCGGGCGGTGCGGAGTCAGCTGTCGCCTTCGCCAGTCCGCTTCCCCTTCGCTCACCGAACCGCCGACCCGGTCAGCAAGTAGTCAAGATCCAGCAATGCGACCTCTGTTATCGAACAGGCACGCTAGGCTACCGGCAGGTCGTCACGCCTCGGCGGGAACGGCGTTGCAGCGGCATGTGCCGCCCGAGGCAAGGAGGATGCTCCAGATGACGCAGGGTCAGGGTTCGCTTGCGGGGAAGGTCGCCCTTATCACCGGGGCGAGCAGTGGGATCGGCGCCGCGGCGGCCCGGGTGTTCACGCGGGAGGGCGCGCAGGTGGTGCTCATATCCCGGCGGGAGGACCGGCTCCAGGCCCTGGTCAAGGAGTTGCACGCCGAGGGGGCAGAGGCTGCTTCCTACTGCGTCGCGGACGTGCAGGTCGCCGCCGACATGCGGCGGGCCGTCGACTTCGCGGTGGAGACCTACGGGCAATTGGACGTCGCGTTCAACAACGCGGGAGCAGCCGTGGCGAAGAGCCCGCTGCACCTCATGGACGACGCTGCCTACGACCTCATCATGGACACCAACGTCCGCGGAGTGTGGAACTGCCTGCGCCCCGAGATCGGCGCCATGCTGGAGAGCGGCGGCGGAGCGATCGTGAACACGAGCAGCGTGGCCGGCCTGGTCGCGACCTCGGTCGCGGCCCCTTACATCGCCTCCAAGCACGCCGTGGTCGGACTGACCAAGGTCGCCGCGGTCGAGTACGCGCCCAGCAACATCCGCGTCAACGCCATTGCTCCGGGCCTCGCCCGCTCCGAAATGGTCGAGGACTGGTTCGCCCGCTTCCCCGGACAGGAAGCCAAGAGCAAAGCCTCCTCCCCGCAGAACCGCATGGCCGAACCCGAGGAGATCGCGGAGGCCGCCGCCTGGCTGTGCAGCGACCGCGCCTCCTTCGTCACCGGCGCCACCGTGCCCGTCGACGGTGGCGCCACCGCCTGGTAGCCACCTCCTCGGCATCCAATCAGGTACCCGACCAACCAAGTACTCCAGCAGGCCAGCACCGCGACGACCACAGTGCGCATTCCACCTGAGGCCTGAAGCCGAAGACCTGAAGCTGAAGCAAATGCGAACACTGACGCGAGCGCAGCCCAGCCGCAACGCAGGCACAGGCACAGGCACAGGCACAGACAAGGCTGGCCTGAGCAATGCCAGCGCAAAGCAAGCTCAGGCTCAGCTCAGCTCAGTTAAGTACAGGCTGGTCGGCGTCAGTTGATGGATTGGTCGAGGAGACCAGGACAGGCTGAGGGACGGACACCGCCTGTGCGTACAAGCGTGCTCCCCGGTCAGGGGCGAGGTCGAGACGGGCCAGGACCGCGGGCACCGTGATCGCCGGTATCACGTGGTCGTAGAGCACCGAGATACGCCGCTCGACGTCCGCCAGCCCACTCTCGAGCTGGGAGAAGAGCTGCACCCCGTGAAAAGAGCTGACCATGAGCTCCGCGGTCTGCCGGGGCACCACGTGGGAAAGGATCTCCCCGCGGTCCTTGGCCTCGGCGAGCGTCTGGGCGGACAGCTCTATCCAGGCCGGCCAGGCACTGCCATAGTGCTCCCGGCCCTGCGGGTCGGAAGAGAGCACCGCACCGGCTCGTGCCACCGGGTCACGCGGCAGCCGGTGTGCGAGCAACAGCCCCGCGTCCACCCACTCCTGGACCTTCAGATCCTGTGGCGGCCCCGCGTAGGCGACCTGCGCCTGCAGCACTCCGCGCGCCAAGGCTTCCTTGGAGTCAAAGTGGAAATACAACGCGCCCTTGGTGACCCCGGCCTCCTGGAGGATGTCCGACACCGTGGCCGCCGAATATCCATGCTCGGCAAAGACCGTCGCAGCCGCCTCCAGTACTGCGCGGCGGGTTCTGACAGCACGCTCCTGCTGCGCCACGTGACCTCCCCTGCACTCGTGCCCGTATCGGGTATGCAGCGGACCCGAAAAAGAAACCGTCGTGGAGGTACCTTACCCACAACACCACCTGCGGACCCGACCGGGATCTTTCCCCACCGTTCTCCTTGGCTCCACCCGCCCGACAAATCGACACTCAACCCACCAAGGCACCCTCTTCACAAGGGCAACTCACGCCAAACGTCGCCTCCCCACTCACGCATCGCCCCACTCACACACCGTTCTCTGGGCCCCGGCACGTGGGGGGAGTGACACGGCAATGAGGTTCGGATCGTGGACCGTTGACCGGGCGACGACCGCACGCAGGCCGGAACGAGACCTTTGCCGACGCCGGCCGCTGAGCAACCGGCCCCCCGAAGGAGAAGGGGCGCATAGCAGTGAGGATGATGGACGCCATTCACGCCACGCAGGGCTGGCTGATGGCCGGTATCGCACCAGCAGACCAGCCGCGCTCACGACGGCGTGCGGTCCGGCAGGTCGAGCGGGCCACCACGGCGCACTCCCATGAGCCCGCGCCTCGCTCCCACCTACCCCATTTCAGCTCGACACGGCGAGGCGCCAGCTGCACACCCGTCCCCTCAGGGCGAGTTGGGCCATCGGGCCCGGGGAGCGTACATGCGTGCGGCTTGCCGCGTACGCTCCCCAGGCCTCCTGCGTACGCTCCTCAGCTCTGCCGCGAACGCTCGTCCGGCCAGTTGCGTCCGGCCGCCGCCTCCGCGTCCACCCTGCGCAGCAGCTCCTCGTCGATCTCGTCCAGCGATCGGACCACATGACGCACGCCGACCTGCTCCATCAACGGCCGCTGGTACCCGTACTCGTAGTCGCTGGGGTGCCCGATGAACGCCACGCCGAGCTCCCGTGCCGTCTGCGCCACCCGTGCCACATCGTCAATGAAAAGCACCTGGTCGAAACGGAGCCGGAAGACATCCTCGGTGATCTCCCGGATACCCGGACGGAAATCATTGGTGCACACATACACCGGCTCGTCGAAATACTCCGCCAAATCACCCAGATAGCGGTCGAAGTGCGCACGCTCCAAACCGCCGTAACACACGGTCCGCACGCCGAACGACCGCAGCCTTTCCATCAGCCGATGCGCGCCTTCCAGCACCCGCACCGGGTGCTCCAGCAGATAGCGCTCCCGCTCCTCGAAATACGCGGTCAGCAAGTCCTCCGCAGTGCCCCCCAATACGTCCGCCGCCGCCTGCGCTGCAACTCGCTGCGACTGCGACAACAGCGCCTGCTCCAACCCAGGTCCGTACTGACCGCCCCGCGACTCCACCAAGCGGCGGATCACCGGGCCGAAACTGTCATTCAGCAACACCCCGTCAATATTTACTGCCACCAGGCTCAGGTGCGCCAACCCCTTCGGACGTCCTCCCTCATGAACGCGCGAATCCGAGCCGACCGCTCCAGCCTCGACCAGATCCGAGCCGACCGAACCAACCTCAGACGAACCCTGATGACCCACCACGCCAACCCCCACAATCTGACGACCGATGCACAACAAACCCAAACAAGCCCAACTGGACGCGCCCCGAACAGACTTGACCTTGGAGCAACCCAACAGCCGCGCTCAGCCAGGGACCCCAGCCTCGCCACCCCAACCGGCAAGCAGCCGCTCAGGCCTGGCGGAGCAGCCCGGCCCGCACCAAGCAAACCAGAGCTGAACAGTCCCGCAACCTCCCGAAGCCAACGAACCGGCGGGTGATCCGAACGGGGACTATACGGACAGGCAGCAAGAAAGGCAGCAGGGAGCGGACCGGAGTTACAGCGGACAACAGGCGGACAGGGGACAGTGGGCAGGCGGAGTGATGGCCGGTCGGGCAAGGACCGATCAACGCGAAAGCATAACAAGGGAACCGGACTGCCGGTTTTCCATGGATAAGCGGACGGAATAATTCCCCTTTCACAGAAAACTCCAGACCGCCTCCCACCAGGAACGCAACTCACCATCACTACTCAGCGTCACAGAAACTCGAATCTCCAGGAGCCCCATTTACCCTGTGCCCAACCCGTGTAATCGCCACCAACCCTTGAAAAGGAAACCGGTGGGTATGTATGTTATGGCGTCACTTTCATTCACCTCCGGGGGAGAGGTTCATGAGCAGCAGTCTCGCCATGCCCGAGTCGAAAGACGCCCAGGGCAACCGCAACACCCACACCGCCCGCATCGACGGTCAGCCGGCCCAACTACCCCGGCTCACCACGACCGTTCCCGCGGAATACGTCCACCGCGCCGCCCTCGCCGAAGTCTTCCTCACCGACTGCGAAAAAACCGGTGAGAGCTCCTTCGTCCTCACCGGCCAGTGGCCCCGCGCCCACACCTTCTTCACCACGTCGGACGGACGCCACCACGATCACCTCCTGGCCTGCGAGACCTTTCGCCAGACCGGCATCTACCTGGCCCACGCCGAGTTCGGCATACCGCTGGGCCACAAATTCGTCATGCAGGACCTGACCGTCACCACCCACCCGGAACACCTGGTGATCGGCACCACCCCCACCAATATCACCCTGAACACCACAGTCACCCGCGTTGGCCGCAGTCCCAACTTCAGCGTCAGTCTCGCCATCGTCAATCAGCACCACCACACCCTCGCCACTGGCTACGGCCACTTCACCTGCATATCCCCGGCTGCCTACCAGCGTCTGCGCGCCGCCAACCCCACCAACCCCCACTCCACCAACCCCACTGACCACACCCTCGAAGCCCTCGAGCACACCCCTATTCACCAAGACCCCACCACTTACGGCAGGGTCCACACCCGCGACCTCGTGCTCGCCCCCACCCACGAGCCCCACCGGTACCGCCTCAACCCCGACCCCACCCACCCCATCCTCTTCGACCACGACGGTGACCACATTCCCGGCATGGTCCTCATCGAGGCGGCCCGCCAAGCCACCCACCCCCACCCTCCGACCACCCATCTCACGCACAGCCACACCGAGTGGCACCACTACGTCGAACTCAACACCCCCTGCCACATCACCACTACTCCCCCCACCACAACCATCACCCCCACCGGTCACACCACCACGCAGACCGTGACCAGCCACCAGAACAACCACGCCACCCACACCACGACCCTCACTCACACCACCACTCACACGCCCACGTAGACCAGCAGCAGCAACACTTCCCCCCACCCTTCCCGGGCCCATCCACACAGCACGGACCGCCGGCGGGCCCCACCCTGTCGGCGGCTACACCGCGATTGCCGGTCCGTGCTCAGCGCGCCCACGTTCCAGCTCAGTCCGTGTACGTCCCTGCCCCCACCCTGAGTGCGCCTCAGGCCCCACCAGGGATGACCACTTGCATTCACGCACGCGCCGAAATGGCCGTGCCTGCTGCCAGTCGGCTGACCTCCCGTCAGCGAGTGAGGTGACTGAGCAGAGGTGCCCGCGCGGCGGGACGGCCAGGTTCACAGTGACGCCATCGGCGCCGGCCAACACCTCCCGGCCGGACGCGACCGGACGGGACCGGACCCGACCGGACCGACGTGGCGACGGCCCCGGCCCGGCCCGGCCCGGCCCGGTTCCAGCGACCCTGACCTGCAGCGACGAGTCACCGCCCCATAGAATTCGGGGCGAGTACGCGGATATCCAGACCCCGGACCGCCGCCGGCGCCCCCGTCCCTGCCGACCCCGAGGGAAGCCGGGCCGACTCCTGCCCGCCTGCCCCGCCGTCCGGGCCTCCCGCCGGACCAGCCCCCGGAACACCACTGTCTTGAGCACCGAAGCAGTCACCGAAGAAATCACCGAAACAGTCATAGACGCAAAGCCGTCCCCGTCTCCGTCCCCCGCCTCGTGCCCCGCGTCATCCTCGTCCACCCGGTCCCGCATCCGCGCTCGTCTCGCCGGGCGCGCGCCCGCCCCGCCGCCGGCCGGTACTGCGCTGCACAACGTCAGCGTCGCCACCGCCGTGCTCCTGGCCCTGGTGGCCATTGGCTCCCTCATTCATGAGCCCGTGCTCATACCCCCGCTCGCCGCGTCCGCCGCGATCATTCACGGTGCGCCGAGGCTGCCGCTGGCCCAGCCACGCAGTGTGATCGCCGGCCATCTGCTGTGCGCCGCCGTCGGATATGCGGTCGTCGCCGCCTCGGGCAGCTCGCCGTGGGCGGCGGCCATGGCCGCCGGGGTCAGCTTGGCCGTGATGACCGTGGCTCGGACCCCGCACTCCCCCGCGTGCGCGACCGCCGTCGTCATCGTCCTCAACACACCGCGGCCCACGACCTTCGTGCCTCTGCTCGTGGGCTCCGCCACTCTCCTCGTCCTCGTGGGCTGGGCCGCCTCGTGCGCCCGCCCCAGCGCGCCGCGCTACCCCGCCTACTGGTGGTGACCCGGGCCGCCGGCCGACCGATCAGACCGCGGGTGTCACACACGCATAGCGGACCCACCACAGTGCCCCCCCGCAGCGCCCGGGTGTCGAGCACCTCGCGGAAAATCGTGTGACCCGGCGGGCCGGGCGCGTTATCGTCGGCTGCATGAACGTCACCGGCCCACGCAACACCGCGACCGCGCGAGCGACCAGCTCGCCGGTTGCCGCCGCCTGACGTCTTTCCTTCTTTCCATCGGCGACCGGAAACGGCCCGCCGATGTTCCCGTGGCCCCTGGCTCTCTCGCCGGCTCCCTCGCCACGATCCGACGACCGCGCGGACCCGTTGTCCGGTGCCTCCCCCGCTCGTACACGCGAAGGAGCCACCTCATGAACACCGACTCGGTAATCAGCACGTTCGTCGAGTACTTCCAGGAGCGCGGCCATCACCGCATCACCGGGTCGACTCTGCTGCCGCCGCCCGGGGATTCCGTCCTGTTCACCACTTCGGGCATGCACCCCCTCACCCCCTATCTGGAGGGGCGCCCGCACCCACTTGGCAGCCGGCTCGTCAATGTGCAGCGCTGTCTGCGCACGACGGACCTCGAAGAAGTCGGGGATCCCACCCATCTGACCGTCTTCGAGATGCTCGGCACCTGGTCACTCGGCGACTACGAAGGGCCGCAGAGTCTCCACTGGGGATACGAATTGCTCACCGAGGGCCTCGGCATCGATCCCCGCATGATGCACACCACGGTCTTCGGCGGCGACGACCGCACCGGGCCGGACACCTCTTCCCTGGAAGTGTGGGAAGAGCTCGGGGTTCCAGTGGAGTTGACCGTGGAGGACAACTGGTGGTCCAACGGGCCGACCGGCCCCTGCGGTCCTGATTCCGAGATCTTCCTGTGGACCGGCGACACCCCGCCCCGGTCGACGCCCACGCATGACGACCGCTGGGTGGAGGTGTGGAACCACGTCACGATGCGCTACCGCAGGCTTGTCGACGGTTCGCTTGTGCCGCTCCCTCAGCAGAATGTCGACACGGGGCTTGGCTTGGAGCGGCTGGTCTCGTTGCTGCAGGGCAAGTCGTCGGTCTTCGAGTGCGATGTCTTCGATCCCTGGCGTCTGCTGGTGCCGGGGCTGTGGCAGCTCGACGAACCGTCGCTGCGGATCGTCTGCGATCACCTGCGTTCGGCCGTGGTCGTGATCGGCGACGGGGTGCGCCCGAGCAACACCGGTCGCGGCTACGTGGTGCGCCGTCTGATCCGGCGCCTGCTCACCGTGCTGTGGCGCGACGATCCCACACGCGGGCTCGGCGACCTGCCTGGCGATCTGATCCAGCACACTCTGGACCACTTCCACCAGGACGTGGACCCCGTCGACGTACGCGTCATCCTGCTCGACGAGGAGCGCCGGTTCCGTCGGCTTCTTGAGCGCGGGCAGCGGATCCTCGCCCAGCCCCGTTTCCAAGGGCCTCTCGACGAGGAGGACTTGCACTATCTGCACGACACCCATGGCCTGCCGCGCGACCTCGTCCTGAGCCTGCGTTCGGAGGGACGAGGGCCTGATGCCTGAGGAGCCGGAAGCCGGAAGCCGGAAGCTTAGGGACCTGAGAGCCTGAGGATCTGACCGCGCTGCTGCTGGTCCGGCTGTCCGACCCGGGTGGCCCGGGGACGGCCGGACCAGCAGCAATATGCCGCCGCATCTCCTCGAAGCTGCTCCGAGCTGCTCGAAATCTCAGAGTCTCAGCAGGCCGCCCACCCACCAGTCGTGCGGCTTGCCGTCGTTGGCGATTGCGCGGTTCCTCAGTGTTCCTTCCACGGTGAAGCCCAGCTTCTCGGCGACGGCGCGCGAGCCGGTGTTGCCGACCATGGCCCACCACTCGATGCGGTGGACGTCGAGTGTGGCCCATCCCCAGTCGCACAGCGCTCGCGCGGCCTCGACCGAATAGCCGTGGCCACGCTGCTCCTTGACGGCCCAGTAGCCGAGTTCGAAGACGCCCCGACTCATCCGGGTGAGGCAGTACGTACCGACGAACGCCCCACTGCCCTTGCGGAAGGCACCAAGGTTGTAGTCCTTGTCCGTGGCCCAGCCAGCCGGCCACTCCTCGCAGACGCTCTTCTCGGCGTGCTCGCGCCGGTATGGCACCGGAACCGGCGTGTAGTACTGAATGTCCTCGTCCTGGCAGGCGTGATACACCGCGTCCACGTCACCGGGCGTGAAGGCCCGCAGCACCAGACGGTCGGTCTCTCGAGTCACCGGATCCATTGCGGCAGTATGAACATCTTCCGCCGATGGCGGCCAGGGATTATCCCGTAGAGGTGTCGAGCACTCCGGCCACCAGGCGGCGGGCGTACGCGGCGTCGTGGCCGGTCGGACGGAAGAGGATGCGGTACATCACCGGGGCGACGACGTGGTCCAGGACCGTCTCGACGTCAGGGACGGCCTCGCCGCGGTCGGCCGCACGCGCCAGAATGACGTCGATCTGTTCGGCAGCGTAGGCAGAGCACTGCCCCGCGTTGCTGCCATCGGGATCGCCGAGCAGCGCGTCGCGGATGTAGGCCCGGCCTGCGGAGGACGACATCTCGTCGAGGAACTGCTCCGCCCAGGCTTCGAGATCGGATGTCAGGTCCCCTCGGTCGTCCGGCGGCGCCTCGGGCCGCAGGCGCTCGACCGCCACATCCGACAGGAGCGCCTGCAGGTCGCCCCAGCGGCGATAGATGGTCGAGGGGGTGACTTCGGCGCGGGCGGCGATCAGTGGAACCGTCAGTGCGTCACGGCCCACCTCGGCCGCGAGCTCGCGCACGGCGGTGTGCACCGCTTCTTGTACTCGGGCGCTGCGCCCGCCCGGGCGCGCCATCGGCTTACGACTCACGTCACCACCTTAGAGCGAATCCGTCACATGGCTGAATGTGTGATGTGTGTGCTGTCGAGGGCACGTCTGCACACACGTCGTGACAGCGCACACGTCGTATGTGTAGGCGTCGTATGTGTAGACGTCGTGTGTGCAGACGTCGTGACAGCGCGCATGACGTGACAGCACGCGCGTCGCGACAGCACTCACGCAGGGTGCCGCGCCCAGTACCCGTCAGAGAGCCACTGCCGCCGGGGCGAACGAGTGGGCAGGGGCTGTCCGCTCGTAGGCATGACCCACTCGCAGGAGCACGGCCTCGGTGAGCGGGCGGCCGAGGAGCTGCATGCCGATGGGCATGCCCGCGCGGTCGCGGCCGACCGGCACGGACAGTGCCGGTACGCCGGTGATGTCGGCGGGGGCGGACAGGCGTACATAGGCATCGGAGACGCTCTCCGAAGTGCCGTCGGCCCAGGAGATCGTCTTCTGTTCCGAGCGCACCGCGGTCGCGGGAACGGTCGGCGCGGCGACCACGTCGACCTCGTCCAGCATGCGCAGCCAGGCCTGGCGCATGAGCGTGCGGGCTCGTTGCGCGCGCAGGTAGTCGCCGGCTGACATGAGAGCGCCGGCTTCCAGGAGGATCCGGACGTCGGCGCCGTACTGTCCGGGGTCCGAGCGCAGGGTCCGCTCGTGGTAGGCGGTGGCTTCCGGGACCATGAGGCCCCATTGCGTGGCCTGGACGTACCGGGTCATCGGGGTCTCGACCTCGACGAGAGTCGCGCCGAGGGTTTCCAGTTGGGCGACGGCGGTTCGCACGGCGACCTCGACCTCGGGGTCGACGTGGTCGAAGTAGTAGTTCCGGGGGACGCCGACTCGCAGGCCTGTCAGGTCCGTGCCCGGGGTCGGCCGGTAGTCCACGGGAGGCAGGGAGAGGCTGGCGGGGTCGCGCGGGTCGTGTCCGGCGAGGACGGACATCGCCAGGGCCGCGTCCTCGACGGTACGGGTCAGGGGGCCGACGTGGTCCAGCGTCCAGGACAGGGACGTCACGCCGTGCCGGGGAACGAGACCGTACGTGGGCTTGAGGCCGACGACGCCGTTCAGCGCGGCCGGCACGCGGATCGACCCGCCCGTGTCGGTCCCCAGGGCGAAGGTCGCCGCACCCGCCGCCACCGCGACGGCCGAACCGCCGCTGGAGCCGCCGGCCACCCGTTCCAGGTCCCAGGCGTTGTTGGTCTGCGGCGTGGTCAGTCCGTAGGCGAACTCGTGGGTGTGGGTCTTGCCCACCAGGGCGGTGCCGGCCGCGGCCAGGCGCGCCGCGACCGCACTGTCGGCGTCCGCCCGGTGGTCCGCCCGGACCCGGGAGCTGGCCGTGGTCGCCACACCGGCGACGTCGATGAGGTCCTTCAGCGCCACGGGGATTCCGTGCAGCGGGCCCCTCAAGTGCCCGGCGGCGACTTCGCGTTCGGCATCGCGCGCCGCGACACGTGCCCGCTCCGCCGTCACTGTGACGTAGGCCTGGAGGTGGGGTTCCGTCTGCTCGATCCGGTTCAGTACCGAGTCGACGAGTTCCACGGGCGAGAGTCGACGCGCCTGTATCTCGTCCGCGGCAGCGGCGAGGGACAGCTCATACGGCTGCATGGTGGTTCTCCTCCGGGGTGTGGTGGGTGGTGGGCTGAGGCGACGGAGGGACCGGGGTCGGCGGGAGCAAGGACGGTGGAAGCGGGGGCGGCGGGGTGGGTGGGGTGTCCGCGAAGTCCAGTTCGCGGAGGAGGGCGACGACGGAGTGGATGTGGTCCGCCGTGGCGGCGACGGCCTGGTGCCGATCTGTTGCCAGCGGGAGGCCGGCTCGCGCTGCCCATCGGGCGGCCTCAGGTGGTGTGAGTTCTTCGATGGGGGTGGGCATGGGGATCCCTTCCGTGTCGGGGTGAGGTCGCATGTCTCAGGCGTTCCGAGGGCGGGCGTCGACTCCGCCGCCACCACCAAAAGCTAAGCGTTTGCGTTAGGCCAACGGTAGGACCTACGCTCACTTAAACGCAAATAGTTAGCTTTTAGCGCTCGACTCGGAACGGACGGACCGATATGCAGGCACCATCAACGAACAACGCCCCATCAACAAACCAGGTCACCCAGCCCGCCGAGACCAACCAATCGGCACAGCCAGACCGGGCCAGGCCGCCCGCGTCACCCGTCGACGCCAACGCGCTCCCCTACTGGACCGTCGGCGACATCACCATCCACCGCATCGACGAAACACCTCTGCCGCCCGCGACCGGGCCCTGGCTGCTGCCCGACGCCACAGCCGACGTGGTCGCACAACAGCACTGGCTCCGCCCCGACTTCGCCGACCACCAAGGCGTCCTGCATCTCGACAGCCACAGCTTCGCGTTCGTCGTGGGTACGCTGCGAGTGCTCGTCGACACCGGTATCGGCAACGGCAAAACACGAGCCAACCCGGCATGGCACAACCTCCACACCGGCTACCTGCAACACCTCACCGACGCCGGATTTCCCCCGGACTCGGTCGACCTGGTCGTCCTCACCCATCTGCACACCGACCACGTCGGCTGGAACACCCGGGAAGTGGACGGCGCGTGGGTCCCGACCTTCCCCAACGCCCGTTACATCACTTCCCGCACCGAGCGGGAGTTCTGGGCCGGGTACGACATGGACGAGGCGCGACAGCAGATGTTCCGCGACTCCGTGCATCCCATCGAGGACGCCGGACTGCTCGACCTCATCGATGTCCCGGCCGGTGGCACCGAAATCGCCCCCGGCCTACGCCTGATACCCACCCCTGGTCACACCCCGGGCCACATCACGGTCCAGGTGAGCGATCACGACAAAACGGCTGTCATAACCGGCGACTTGATCCACCACCCTGTCCAACTCCCCCACCCGCACATCGGCAGCTGCGTCGACATCGACCCGGCCCAGGCCGAAGCCTCGCGCCGCGCTCTCCTCACCTCGCTCGCCGACACCGACGCCCTCGTGCTGGGCACCCACTTCCCCGACCCCACTGCCGGTCGCGTGGTGCCTCAGGGGGACGCCTATCGGCTGACACCGGTTCCGCCGACGCGCCGCGCGCTCACGCGGTGACGTTCGGGGGCACACGCCGGTCCGCGATCAGGCCAGCACGCCAGTCACTCGGACCGTCGGACCATTCAGCCCCTCAGCCCCTCAGCCCCTCAGCCCCTCAGTCACGGGGATACTCGAACACGGGGGTGGCATCCGCGTCGTACGGGAGGGTGGAGAGGACGTCGGCGTAACCGCGTTCCATGGCCCGCCGTTGGCGTGCGGTGCGCGGGTCGGCGGGGAGCGCGGCCAGGCGGGCCATATGTTCCTCGTGGGCCTGGGTGATCTGGTCGGCAGTCGCACGCCAGTCGGCGTCGTCCGGCACGCGGGCCAGCTCCACGCAGGCCGGCTCCGTACCCTCTGCCAGTGCGGCCACGGCCCGGTCGTGACCGTCCAGGAGCAGCCATCCGTCCAGGAAGGACACCCACCACAGCAGGACGGGGGCGAGGGTGCCCTCGCTGACATGCTTGCGGTAGGCCTTCACGCGGGCGGCGTCCGGTGCCGGGAGCGGGCGCAGCGGCAGGATGCCGTGCCAGCCACCCCCACAGAGCTGTTCAAGGGTTGCCTCGGGCCAGTCACGGACGAGGTCACAGCTCCAGATGCCCGGAGCGAAGGTGGTACGCGGGGTGAGCCGCCAGCGGCCGTCGTGGAGGGGGCCATGCTCCGCTTCTTCGAGCCAACGCGCGTATTGGTGCGGCCAGTTGGTTCGGTAGGGCCAGTTGGCACCGGTCCGCATCGCAGCCACGGTCAGAGGCGGCAGCAGAGAGCGATAGCCAGCCAGACGGCGCAGGTGGAGGTCGCGACAGCAACCCTCGCCCTCGGACCGGGCCTGGATGAGCGGCTGTTCGTCCTGGAGAAGGGACCAACGGCGCTCCGTCGCCCGCTCGAAGCGCAGGGGCGGCCGGGTGACCTGCCCTCCGCCCGGAACGGTCAGGACGAGCGCGCCCCCAGGCAGTGGTTCCCGTGTAGCCCTGATCATGGGATCAGTGTGTCAGTACGAAGGCGGTGCTCGGCAAGAGATGCGCTCGGCGAGGGCCGTCCAGGCGCCGTTCAGCCGCACCCATGCGCTGCGCGGCCTCTACGCCGCGAAGAAGTCGATGAGCGCGCGGGCGACCTGACCGGGGGCGTTCTCCGTGGGGATGTGATCCGCGTCCGGGACGCGGATGAGCGTGGTGTGCGGCATCTCCGCGGCGAAACGTTCGGCGTACTCCACCTTCTCGTGGAGGTCGTCCTCGCCCCAGACGAGCAACTTGGGCTTCGTGGACCGCTTCAGCGCGGGGACGAGGTCAAGGGTGTAGCGGCTGTCGGCCGCTCCTGCCAGGGCCAGCCAGGAGCGGCGAACCCGTGCGTCGTGCCACGGATCCACGTAGTCCGCGATCAACGACTCGGTGGCGGCACCGGCGAGCGCTCGCGTCACCGCCTGCCGACGGGCCTCGAACACACCCTCGGCCGTGTCCGTATCCGGGCCCTTGCCCGGGCCCGAGCCCGCATCCCGGAACCGGGCCACGTGGGGTGCCGGCCAGGAGTCGTAGAGGACCGAGTTGACCAATGCGAGCCGGGATACCTCCAGCCGATCGCGGGCGAGAAGATGCTGCGCGATGGCACCACCGATGTCGTGGCCTGCCACGGCAATCGGCTCGGAGAGTCCCAGCGTGGTGGCGAATCGAGCCACCCACTCCGAAAGGGCCGGGACGGTGGCCGTCTCCGCGGTCAGCTCACCCCCCGAACGCCCAAGTCCGGGAAGATCAACGGCGATGGGCCGCAGCCCTGCCTCCGCAAGGCGTCCGAGTACGGGGAGCCAGACCCGGCTCCAATACGTTCCGTGCAACAACAACACGGCAGGGCCGTCCCGCTCCACGGTCAGGTAACTGGCCTTCTCACCGTCGACCTGAACGGTGGTCCGCTGCACTTTCGCTTCGGCGCTTTTGTTACTCATGGGACGACGGTGACCGAATCCGACCTCCTGGCCGAGAGACCAGAAAGACAAGCACAGGTACATTCCTGCCAAGTTCCCCTGATGGACACCACCGATCCCGACCGTCTGCCTGAGCGCCCGTCCACCCGCCTGACAGGAAATCACGATGCCGCCGGTCGACAGGTCGGCCTACTGTTCAACCGATGAGCACTCACACGCACGACGTCGGCCACGACGAGTTGACCGAGGTGACCATCCGCTCCCAGGGCAACTCGGCAGTCTCGGTGAGGTTCTGTGATGGAGCGGCGCTCGTAGGCGGCGTCGATGATCCGGGAGGAGGCCTCGGCGGCGTCCTCCCCGGCGGGTAGTCGGCGTCCGACTCCGGGGCCGATGCCCACGAACGCGATCTCCGATTCCGAGCAGGGCTGCAACCGGGGCTGACGAATGCTGTGACCGTCGGGATGGTCGGGGTAGTGCTCGTCGATGATCTGCGGAGCACCCGGGGTCGAGATCTAGTCGCGCCAAACTTCGACAGGCCACCGGAATTGGTGGCGGGCGGTGATGGAGAGTTCCTCGCCGACCAGTCTCTCCTCACCCAGTGCGAGTGCGAGCGGCTCGATGGGCAGGACCTGCAGGGTGGTGCGTTCGGCGTCGAGGCGACTCGCGGGTATCTGTCCGGTTGCCCGGTGGCGGCAAGAGTGGAAGTCCAGGCTGCTTAGAAACTCTGACAGGAATCGTACTGCGACCTTGCGGTTCTCGGCCCAGGTTCTGCGTGCGGAGGTCCGGCGCGGCAGCGTGTGCGCCCATGCGGTGAGGCAAAGCCCTGAAGCTTGATAGTTAGCCCAACAACAGTTAGCGTGTTAACTATGGATAGATCGAACCGAGAGAGCACGTTGGAGCTGATGCGGTGGGTTGTGTGGGGGCAGCGGCGCATCGCTGAAGACTGGATACGGGAACGCGGCCTCACGCACGAGCAGAGTGCCGTGCTGTCGTACCTGTCGAAGAACCCGAACGCCATTCAGCGTGACGTCGCGCGGGCCATGCGCACCAGTGCGCCGAGCGTCTCGCGGCTCCTCGCCGGACTCGAGCGGCGCGGACTCGTGGAGCGCCAGACGCAGGAGAGCGACACGCGCAGCCGCCGGGTGCATGTCACCGCAACGGGCTCCGAGCTGATCCAGGGGTTCGAAGAGGCCATGGACCGTGTCGAGGAGTCGATCCTCGCGCCGCTGGGCGCCGCAGGGCAGGCGCGGCTCCATGAATTGCTGGAACAACTCGCGTCCCGCATCGAGCCACCCAGCTCTCCCTGACCCGGCTCTACCGCCCCCTACGGCGGCGGGAGCCTCGTGGGCAGGACCGCCGGTTCCTCCAGCAGCAGTAAGGAACACAGACATGACCCAGATAACGATCATCGGTGCCGGTCTTGCGGGGCTGACACTGGCACGAACCCTGGCAGTTCACGGAATCCCGTCCACGGTGTACGAAGCGGAGGCGTCTGCTCAGGCCCGGGGCCAAGGCGGCATGCTCGACATCCACGACTACAACGGACAGCACGGAATCCGTGCCGCCGACCTGATGAACGACTTCCGGTCCCTTGTCCTCGAAGGCCGCCAGGCGTCCCGCGACGTGGCACCTGACGGCACCATCCTGGCGGACCGGCCCGATGACCCGGCCGGAGGCCGCCCCGAGGTGCAGCGTGGCGAGCTTCGGCAGTTGCTGCTGGAATCCCTGCCCCCCGGCACAGTCGTCTGGGGACACAGAACTCAGAGCGTTCGGACCCTCCCTGACGGTCGTCACGAAGTGAACTTCGCCAACGGATCGACGATCGACACCGACATCCTCGTCGGTGCCGACGGCGCCTGGTCGAAGGTCCGGCCGCTGCTCTCCGATGCCACGCCCGCCTATGCCGGACGCTCGATGGTCGAGACGTACCTGTATGAGAGCGACACCCGGCACCCTGCCACCCTGGCGCTGGTCGGTGGCGGGTCGATGACCGCCTACGACGAAACCACTCGCATCGGTCTCGGCGTGCAGCGTGAGCGCGCGGACACCTTGCACTCCTACGCCATGTTCGACCAGCCGCTCGACTGGTTCGACGGCATCGACTTCAATGACGGCCCTGCGGCAGCCCGTACGGTCGCGGCGATGTTCGAGGGGTGGGCGCCGGAGCTCGTCGCCCTGGTCGCGGACAGCGACATCCCACCGATCTTCCGCCCCTTGTACGGGCTACCGATCGGACACCGCTGGGAACACGTCCCCGGGGTCACGCTCATCGGCGACGCTGCCCACCTGGCACCGCCGGACGGCGAAGGAGCGAACTGGGCACTCTTCGACGCAGGCCAGCTCGGCAACGCCATCGCCCAACAGCCCCAGAACGTCGACGCGGCCATCCGCGCCTACCAGGCCGCGCTCTTCCCACGGAACATCGACACGGCGACCGCCGCCGCAACCTACTACCCCGAATTCAAATTGTGCTGACCCACAGCAACTGGGCGAGCCAGCCTGGGAATTCACCGCAAGCGTTGGAGGTGGCGGTAGCTGATCAAACAGCCGGCGAGACCAAGGAAGGCTTCGCGGATGTCGTCACGTCGTTCCCGCCGGATCCGTAGGCGGCGCAGGCGTGCAGCCAGGTGCTCGTGTGCTCGACGACCTAGCGGAAGATGCCCAGGCCGGCGTCGTGTGGCTCGCCTCCATTCGCGATCACGGGGCGGATGCTTCGCTGCCAGAGCAGGCGACGGTACTTGTCGTGGTCGTGGTCATAGCCGCAGTCAGCCAGCAGCGCGTCGGGGGGCTGCCGACCCGGCCTGCGACGGCGGACGTTCTTGGCGAGCAGCGGCTCAAGTCGGGTTCCATCGTTGCGGTTTCCGCCTGTTAACGACACCGCGAGCGGTATGCATGTCCGTCAACGATGAGGTGGTGCTTACTGCCCGACCGGGCGCGGTCGACCGGGCTGAGCCCGCTTTGGGCCCCGCCAAGCACTCAGTGATGGGGCGGCGACAAAACGACAAAACGGGGCCTGCACGCGCAGTGCGCGTACAGGCCCCTGACCGAGCGCCGGGCAGGCCTTGCACCTGCATCTCCCCGCAGGAAGCGGGGCGTCTTTCCTTGGACCACCAACGCATCACCAGACACCACGTGTTGTGGCGACCAGTTCAAGATCTACTATACCCCGGAAAGTTCGAGAAGCGGTCACCGGACAGCGCCTGGACATACGGTCCAGAGCGTCGGCGCGCACAGACACGACGCTCGGACTCCGTGGGCTTCAGGTTCATCAAACTGACCGGCCCGAGCCCGCCGCGGCTTTCGAGCTTTCCGTGACGCCTAACTTGGACGGATCGGGGGTGACCGGCAGACGTACTGGTTCCAGACCCTCATGGATGAGGCGAGATCAGGCACCGTAGCGGCTCCAAGCACGGTGCATCTCCGCTCGTGAAACCATCCGATCACAGTCAGTGACCACCGCACCGAACTAGCCGAATAAGTCTGCGCCTTGGAGACCACCACTGGGAGCACCCGTCGCCGGAACGCAGCGCCCCTAACAGCGCCTATGCACCCAACCGCTTGCCTCTTGCCTGCACCGCACACAGCCTGCCTGCTCCACAACCAACTCGCTCATCTGCCAACAAATTGCAGGTCTCCTCCCTTCGGGTAGCGGTGGCCCCTGTGCGGTGAACGGCATCAGCGTCCACGAAGAAGAACGTGACACGACACCCCGGCAACGTGACGGTACCGACGCAAGGCGCTGCGGCCCGTCCCCGGCCTCCCCTCCGGCGACAAGGCAGCGCTGTCCGGCAGTCTCAGCGGGTTCGCGTGGACCGGGCGCGCTCGTCGGCAGCGGTCGCACGTTTCATCAAACGTCCGGGCCCCGACAACGCGCCGTCTCAGGGCCTCGACCGATCGGTCCGATCACGGATGGCGACGCTCTCCTGCCGCATGGCCGAAACCTGCGTCTGAACCACCGAACAATCTTGGTTTCACTAGTCATCCGCCACTCCAGGCACTTAAGTACCTGTCGGGCACTCGCTAGCGGCCACGGGCGAAAGCCGCCGGTCGGGGCCATGCGCCACGGCCGCCTCCGCGCTGCTCGTCGGCCCCACCGCTGTGCTCCACATGACCGTGCCACTCCGTGCCGACCCGCGCCAACCCGCCCCACCCCGTGTCCCAACTGCCCCGAGAGTCCTTCTGCTTATGGCCGCCAGTGCACACCGGTCGGTGTCGTCTTCACACCACCCGTCGTGCTCACACCACCCGGTGACGTGCAGCGCTCATGACAGCGGCCGACAGGCGGCGAGCCGCAGAGGATGCCTCGAGCAGCCGTGCCGCGCCCTGCGCCACCGGTTCGAGTCCGAGGACACCGAGACCCTGCGGCCCGCCGGGCTCGGCGCCGCCAGGTCTTGGCAGCGGTCGTGGCAGCACCGCCAACACCGTCAGCACCGGCTGGTCGCCGCGTGAAGACCACCGGACCACCGACACGGCATGCGCAGAAGCACGGACCGAAGACCCACCGCGTACGACTGCAGGCACCAAAGGAGCCCAACGGGCCGCCACCCGGCATGAAGCCCGCCCTACCCATGACCGCGGCGGCTCCAACTGCCGGTTCTCCGCTGCCCACCCTGTGTCCGGTCGACCCAGGGAGGCGCTGATGGACAGGACCAACGCGGCCGGCGCGGTGAATCCGGCCGGCCGGGACACCGACCTTTATGCGGCAGTGCAGGACATCCAGGCGGGTTACTGGCTGCAGATGCGGCAGGTACTGGCACGGACGGAGAACTGGCCGCAGTGGATATCCCGCACTCAGGTGCTGGGGGTCGTCGCGGCGCAGGCCAACGTCGTGGAGCTGTGGCTGAAAGAGGAACCGTCGAGCCTCGCCGCCCGGGTGATGTACGCCAGAGTCGCCACCGAACGGGTGCTGCAAGCCCACCGGAAGCAGTGGGCGCGTGACTACCGGAAGGCAGGTGACCTGGAGAAACTGGTGGCCCGGGCCCGGGAGGGGTGCCACCGGGCAAGCGAGGAGAACCCCGACGACCCAGTGCCCTGGATATGCCGCCTGGCCCTGGCCGAAACGGACGTGGCCGGCCGCTACCCGGAGCATCACGTGACTCCGCCACCCCACGAGTATCTACTGCCTGACGGGCCATGGGGCCTGCTCGCGGAAGTACACCGCCGAGATCCGTTCAACCGCGAAGCATGGCACCGCATGTCCCAGGCGCTCCAGGCCCGCCCAGGTCCAGCGGGCCGCCAGGCTGTCGCGACGGATTTTGCCCGTTGGACAGTCTCCTTCGCACCGCCCGACTCGCCGCTGCTTCTGCTGCCCCTCTATGCCCGCGTGCAGGAGCACCGGGAACGACAGGTCAACGGGTCCGCGGCCATGCTGAACCTCCTGTGGACCAGGGAAGACACCACCCGGGCAGTCACGCAGGCATTCGAGGGCTGGTTCCGTAAGCGCGAGTCGGCCACCAGTTCCCAGCTCGACCTGAACTACCTCGCATACGCCTTGGCGAGGGGCGGCTTCGCTCAGTGGGCCACCGAAGTGTTTGACGCCATCGGAGACTTTGCCACTCCTGCCCCGTGGCACTACGACGTCCGATACCCCGAGAAGCAGTGGCGGAAGGCATTCGAGGAGGACCGTGAGGCCTGCCGGAGATCCCGCCAGAGGTCCCGCCTGGGATCCCGCCCGCGGCATGCGGAAGAACACCCATGACCTCCGACCTGGCCCCCACCACGTCCCACTAACGGCCCGGCAGCCACCCGCCTGCGCCTCCCCCCATTTGCAGCTTTCCTGTGCGGAGAACAAATGACTTCGGTAAGAACACCGCGCCAGCAGCCGAACCCGATCGACGACGATGAGGAAGAAGACGCGCGCATCCTCCAGTCGCTGGGCTACACCCAGCAACTGCACCGCCGGATGGGGGCTTTCGGCAATTTCTCAGCGTCCCTGTCCGTCATCTCGATCATGTCGGGGACCTTGCTCCTGTTCGGTTACGGCCTGAACTCGGGAGGCCCCGCGGTGATCACGTGGGGGTGGCTCGCCGTCGGGCCGCTCGTGTTGTGCCTGGCCGCGGCGCTGGCGGAGATCACCTCCCGCTACCCCACCAGTGGCGGCCTGTACTACATGGCCCGCCAGCTCGGAGGCGAGCGGTGGAGCTGGTACACCGGCTGGCTCAACCTTCTGGGCCTGCTCGGCGGAATCGCCGCCCAGGACTACGGCATCGCGACCTTCACCGCCGCGTGGATGAACCTGCAATTCGACTACACGCCGACCCCGGGCTCCCTGCTGGCCCTGTACGCGGTCATCCTCGCCCTGCACGCGGTCCTGAACCTCTTCGGAACTCGGCTGATGAACATCCTGACGTCCGTGAGCGCGTGGTGGCATCTCGCGGGGGCCGTCGTCATCATCGGCTCCCTGGCACTCGTGCCCTCTCACCACCAGTCGGCCGGCTTCGTCTTCTCCGAGTTCACCAACAACACCGGCTGGAGCGCCCCGGTATACGTAATCCTGCTGGGCATGCTGCTGCCGGTCTTCGCGCTGGCCGGCTACGACACCTCAGCCCATCTGAGCGAGGAGACCAACCACGCCTCCGTCGCCGCGGCCCGCGGGGTCTTCCGCTCGGTGGCCGTGTCCTGGATCGCCGGCGGCATCCTCTTGGTCACGCTGTTGTTCGCCGTCCAGGACTACACCGCGACCGTGGACAGCCCGACCGGCGTACCCGTGGCGCAGATCCTTCTTGACGCGCTGGGCATGGCGGCGGCCAAGGCCTTGCTGCTGGTGATCATCGTGGCTCAGTTCCTGTGCGGCTACACCGTGACCGCCAGTGCAAGCCGGATGATCTACGCCTTCGCCCGGGACGGCGCTCTGCCCGGATCAGCCCGCTGGAAGAAGATCAGCCGCCGCACCGCCATCCCCGCCAACGCGGTCTGGCTCGCGGTGGCCGTGGCTTTCGTACTCGCGCTGCCTTCCTTGTACTCAGGCACGGCGTTCTCGGCGGTGACCGCCATCTCGGTCGTGGGATTCACCTCGGCCTACGCCATCCCGGTGCTGCTGCGCCTGATCCACCGAGACCGATTCTCCCCAGGGCCCTGGCACCTGGGCCGCTGGAGCCGGCCGATCGGCTGGATCGCGGTGGTGTGGGCGGCTGCGGTCACGGTGCTGTTCCTGCTGCCGCAGAGCAGCCCGGTCACTGCCACCACCTTCAACTACACCCCCGTCGCCGTAGTGGTGGCCTTCCTCATAGCAGCCCTGTGGCGGCGCTTCGGACGCGACTCCTACCACGTGCCGCGATCTGGCTCCCCCACCGAGGACAAGCAGTTCGAGGGCATCATCTGATGACGACGACGCCGAGCCCCTCAACGACACCCCAACCGCCGCAACAACCTCTACAGCCCCCTCAACACCCCATTGGAGTACGGTGACTGGCTTCACGGAATCCATCGAATCGGCACAGCAGCTCACCGTCGCCTGGCGCGCCCTGGTGCTCGACCGCGAGGCGGACGCGGATGTACGCGACCTCCCCGGCATCGCCGTCCGCTGGGCCGACTGCCGATTCTCGTTCTACAACTGCATCACCCTGACCGACCCAGGAACAGGGGCTGATCTCCTCGCGCAACGTCTGACCCAGGCGGCGGACATCATGCGTACGAAGAAGCACCCGGGCTTCCTGTGGCTCTTCGAGGGCCTCTTGGCCGACGAGGCCCGCACCACGCTGGCCGCGGCGGCCGAGCAGGCCGGCCTGCAGTACGCCTTCCCCGGCACGGGCATGGCCGGAGACCTACTGCCTGTCCCCGACCCGGTCCACCCCGACCTGACGTTCGTGCGTGTACGCACTGACGAGCACTTGCGCGCCTACGCGGACCTCCAATCACGCGCATACGGGTTCCCTGTGGAGGAAGGCCGCGACGGTTTGGTCGGATCCGCCCTCTGGAAGAGCGAGGTGTACGCGTACCTGGCCCTGCGGGGGGACGTTCCGGTGGCGTGCGCCGCGACAGTCGAAGCGCAAGGCCGTCTCTTCGTCGCCTTTGTCGCCACCGACCCGCAGTGGCAGCGCAGGGGCTACGGCGAGGCAGTAACGCGCAAGGCGCTGCACGAGGGCGGCCGAGCGACCGGGCTGACCCGCGCCACTCTGCACGCGACCGTCGCCGGGGCCCCCGTATACCCGCGTATCGGATTCACGCCGAACTCACCCATCCACTTCTACAATTTGAAGGAATGACCTCTTTCAATGCGGCAACTGGTCGGTTGGGCGCCGAGCGGACCTGCCAGGGCGAGGACTGCCAGGGCCGGGGCCCTGGCGAGGCTGACGAGGAAACGAAGACGGCGACAATCAGTGTGCCGGTGGTGTCGCGACCGACCTGTGCCTCCGTCCTGCCTTCCGGGTCGTGCAGGATCTCTACTGGCCCCGCGCGCTCGGACGTACCCGTGACCTGGCGGACCCGGCCCTCCAGGTCGGTGAACTCGTAGGCACCGGCGTACACCCGCCGACCCTCGGCGAGGACGCCGTGGTCGCTCAACCGCCAAGCCTCCCGTGTGAACTCCCAGCCCCCGTACACGAAGTGGCGCAGTGGTACCACGACGGAACCGTCTGCTCGGCGACAAGCACTACTTCGGCGCCGCCTTCGAGCCCCGCTCCGACAAGAGGGCCTACGTCTTCCACGGCCCCGTCACCGCAGCAGCAATCCGCTTATGGCTCCGCCCGTGATCCGCCGAACAGTCCCTCATCCACTCGCACCGAGTCAGTTGCCAGTCGCCTTACGAGCCTCGTGCGCCCGCCCCGCGATGATCGCGCCGATCACGACGGCCAATACGTACACGGTGATGCTCGCGGCGTAGCCTCCTGGTAGCCAGCCCAGCAGGCCGGCGTTGTCGTGGTCGACAAGCTGGCGGATTGCGCCCTGGGCTCCGATGACGAGCAGCGCCATGCCGAGCGCCTGGTAGAGGCCGTACTTCATGGGATCCTCTCAGTCAGATTGCGTTTTACCATGCAGTTGCACTGTAAACCGGCGATGCCCGCTTTTACAATGCGATCGCATGGTGAAGGTGGAGAGGAAGGCGGCGATACCGTGCCGAAGATCGTGGATCACGAAGCGCGCAGGACGCGCCTCGTCGAGGCCGTCTGGTCGCTGGCCGTGCGCGGCGGTATCGAGCAGGTGTCGCTGCGTAAGGTCGCCGAGGAGGCAGGCGTCTCGATGGGCCAGATCCAGCACTATTACTCCTCGATGCAAGCCCTGATCCGCGACGCCCTCGACCGAGCCGTACGGGCCGTCAACGCCACCATCGAGAACGCGGTCACCGCCGCCGACACGACCAGCCCGGAGGCTGTCCTCCGCGCCTGTCTCTACGCCCTGATCAGCCCGACCCAGGAGAGTACCCGGCTGATGCGCTTCGCGCTGGCGGCCGCGGGCCGGGCAGTCTCCGATCCGACGATGGCCAAGGTCCTGGCGCCGGGCGACGACGAGCTGCTCACCTTCACCGCCGGCCTCATCACGGCAGCCCGGGAGGAACGGGGCAGCAAGCCACGCTGCGAGGAACGTACCGACGCCGATATCTGCTGGTCCCTCGCCACCAGCCTCGGCGTGGACGTCGCCCTCGGCTACCGCACCCCAGAAGCCGCCGAACGTCTCCTCGACCATCACATCGAGCAGGTCCTTCGCTAAAGCCTGTTGCAGAACCGCGAAATGGTCTCCCGCGACTGTTTCACGGCGTCTCCCAGAGCAGCGGAAATGGGAGCACAATCGGGCAGTCGACCTTGGCTCAGGTGGCCGGATCTGAGCGATATCGCCGTTCTGCAACAGGCTTTAGCTGGCGTGCGACGCCGGACACCGGCTCCTTGCGGTTCTTCTCGGAGCCGTTCGTCCGCTTGGCCACGGCCCGCCCTTCTTTCTCCCTGACGACAACGCGCAGCGTGGACCAGCTTGTTGAGGTGCGGCGGGCGTGCTGGCTGTCCGGCTGCTACCAGCGCAGGGTCGGCCGGGGGCGGGGGGCGAGTTCGGCCTGCTCGGCGACGGCGACGAGGCGCTCGGCGGCCTCTTGGTCGACCGCCTCGACTAGGCAGTCGAGGTTCGAGGTGATCAGGAGCCAGGAGCGCCGCGGCAGCAGCCTCAGGCGGGCGACGGCGTCTGCGAGTGCTCCCGCTTCCAGGGCCATCATGGCCTGGACGTCCGGTGTGTCAGGCTTCAGCAGCACCTTGGCCTCGCGCACCAGGTCGACGGAGAGGTCAGGCCGTCGATGACCGTGACGGCGGTGGTGTTCTCGATCAAGCTGGGCTCGTAGCTGCGCCCGAGATCGTGGACCTGGTGGACGGTGATGCTCTCCTCGCGGTAGCCGGAGGCGAGAAGAGGGCGCAGCCCGGCGTAAGCGGCGTGGCACTTGCCGGACCAGTGTGGTGCCAGGAGGAGCAGGCGGGCGGTGTCGCCGCCCAGGATGGAAGAGCACCGGCTGGGGCTGGATACCGAGGCGATCACCGAGCTCGTCGGCGGGGAGCGCGATGTCTTCACGTCCGCGTGCGCAGATCAGCTGACCGGTCTGCACGGTCCCGCCGGCAGACGTGCCCCGCGAGGCCCTGGGTGTGCCTGCTATGTCCGCTCGCCGTGTCCATACCGCCTCAGCTCCGAGACGCGACCCCGCCTTCGCGCGGAACATCGGCCGGGCAGTACACGTGCCACCAGTATCCCCGGCGGACACGGACACCGGCGCCTGCTTGTACGTACACCTCGCAGTGCCCGGCCGCGCACACCGCCGCGTACTTGTTTGAGGGCAGTCGGCCCACGCCCCGCTCCCCACGTCACTCAATCGGTCACGATTCGCCGGCTCCCGGGCGGTCCACCCGGGAGGTCCGCTCACAGTAACCACCACCAAACCGCGTGCTGCTGCCGCACCTGGTGTGATCATCTGGCTCCCCCATGCCTGCCAGGTTCCGCGCAGCCGGGGGCAGCCGGTGAACATGGCGGATAAGGCTACTGCCCCCCTACCAACGGACCACCGCAGCCCTCAGGCGGCAGATCCTGTCAGGACAACTGCAGCCGGGAGAACAACTGCCCTCCGTGCGAAGCCTCCAGGAGCAGTACGCGATCGCCGGCGGCACCGTCCAAGCGGCGCTGCGCCTACTACGCGCCGAAGGACTGATCGACGTCGTGCACGGCCGGGGCAGCTTCGTCGCCGCACCCCTGCCCCCCCAGAGGCAAACTTCACAAAGGCGATGAGCGCCGGGACGGTCGATATCCGTCGCACCGAGGAGTTGGAGAACACCTTGCGCGAGATCCTCAGTCACATTCGGCCGCAGAGGCATCCGGCCTGGAAACTCAACACCTGCCTGGTGACCAACGCCCAGCTGACCAGGTGGTGGGCAGTGCTGGGTGCCACCTCTGCAGAGAGACCAACATGAGCACTCTGGCTGAATTGCGTGCACCCGCCGCCGATCTGGAGGGACGGATGTTGCCGGTGTCCGCAGGCCCGCGTACCGGCGACGGACGCATGTGGTTGATGGAGGCCGCAGCTCTGCGTGCCGAAGCCGACCGGCTGGAGGCGTTGGGCGCCAGCAGCTCTCTTCAGACACTACGCTCAGGAACTACCTGTCTATAGCCGCGGTTTTGTGCACTCCTTGGGTGAGGCGGCCGATTCGGTGTAGGCGGTGATGAGCTTCTTCATGTCAGATTCGGCTGCGTCGTCATGAGTGACTCGCACCGACGCGAAAAGCTTGTCCTTGAGTCCGCCCTGGTTCGGGCAGTTCACGGTCCCCACTGCTCCCGTGTTCGAGTAGATGTAGCGGTGGTCCTTCGTCATTTCGTCGAAAGGTTCGACAGCGACTGCGTCCTCAGCGACACGTCTCAGCGTGGTGTCATGCCCCCACCACTCAACGGTCGCCGAGAAGGCCTCACGGCCGTCCACGCGAAGGCGGCAGCGCTTGTTCCAGGTGCTGGAGGTCGGGTGAACGGAGATGTGCTGCCCTGCGGGGAGTACGGCTTTCAGCAGACGTGCAGGGACTGCGATGCCGCACAACGAGTCTGGAGGGCTGTACTCGGCAGGCGGGCTGGAGCAGCCAACTGCGGCGATACCGATGGCGAAGGTCACGAGAATCGGCAGGGAAGCCCGGGTTCTTGCGCCACTACTCGTCACGTACTCATCCTCCACATGTGGGTTGTCGGCTGACCTGCCCTCCGCGGCAATTCTCTCGTGCCGTCGGCCGTCGAAGTGGCCCTCGTCGACGCGACGTTACGGAAGCAAGTAGACCGCGTGCCGTGCCTAAACAACCAGCACCTGACGGCGAGGCTGGAACAGCGCGGGCGCAGCGTGACGGGGTCTCGGGCTGGCTCCGCAGCGGTGTAGAACAGCGAGAGCGGCAGGACCCGAGACAAGCCTGTGGCGGCGGAAAGGAGCCGGTGTCCGGCGTCGCGCGCCAGCCAAAGCCTGTCGATCACGTCTCGCAACAACTCGCGGTCTGGTGCGGGGATTTGCCCGCCGAACCGGTTGACCGACGCCCGGTACGCCTCCGCCAGCTGTGGGTCGCCAGCGCGAGAATGCTGGAGAGCGGAGGCTCACCTGGCTCTGACGTCTCATCCACCCGTACGACCAGCTGGCGTCGGTCGTCCTCAAGCTCATCTGGTACACCCCGGGGCAGGCGCCGTTCACCCCGGAAGCGCCGCTACCCTTCCTCAGTGCCTGTCTGGATACCTCAAGATCACAGGTCAGAGTCGTCACGTGCCGGCGGGAATGAGTTGCCGTTTCACTGGCGCGTCACGGTGACGGCTTGCAGCGGCCAGCGAGTCCACATTGATGCTCTGTGAGCTCAAGCGGACGGCGTGACCGGGGACCGCATGCCGAGCCACTGCTCGGCGCCCCATGCCTCGAACCGCTCCACCTCGGTGAACCCCAGCTTCACCGCGAGACGCATCGAGGCGGCGTTGGCGCTCTGGGTGGTGAGCACCACCGGCTCGCCGGGAAGCACGCCGGCAAGCCAGCCGAGGAACGCCGCGCACGCCTCAGGGGCGTACCGGATCCCCAGGCCTGCGGCAGGAACAGATAGCCGAGATCGTCTTTCCCCACAACAGTCGGGCGGCGGTGCCCTGTTGCCCTCCTGAGGAGGATCTGGCCGATCATCGACCCGTCGAGATCGACGACGAAGCTCCCGGGCCACCACTCGGGCTCCCCGGACAACTCGCGCTTGAGCTCGTCACGTGGGCGGGGGCTGCCGAGGTAGGCGTGCACCTGCGGCGAGGCGAGCAACTCGATGAACGCCGCCCCTCGCAAACCACCGTCGGGGGGCGTGGGCCATGATGTTGGCATGACCGCATCCACGTCCGTTTCCCCCGCCCTTGCAGAGAGGCCTCGCCGCACCATGCCGGGGTCGCTATGGCGTGGGGCGGTGATGATGCTGGCCGCTTGTGGGGTTGTGGCCGCTGGAGCGTGGCTCGACTCGAAGTTCGTCATCGACTCCGGTGTGGAGCTGGCCAGCCTGGCAAGCACGGTCGTGGCGCTGGCGATCGGCGTTACCGCCGTCCTCTGGCTGCGGGCCCGGGACGGCTTCCTCGTGCCCATCGTCCTGAGTGCCGACGCCGCCGGTATCGGCGGCGCGTACACAGTCCGGGACGGGCTGCTGGACGGTGGCCGCCTCCACCTGGACACGCTCGTCGTCGACCTCCCCAACATCATGGCCGCAGCCGGAGCCACCGTCTTGATCCTGACGCTGGCCTGGGCCGCCATCAGTGGCCACCGGCGCCCGCGTAAACCGGGGACCAACATCGGTGACTCCGCACGCCGCCCTGACTAACGCTATGCCGTTTGGCGAGCCGCGAGAGCGAGAGGAGGACGAAGTCCGTAACAAAGTCCCCCAAGCGCCCCCTCCCCTCTCTCTCCCCCCCCCAACAACCCCAGAACCCCTCTCGGCATCCTCTCGGAGGGTTCCGAGAGGGGTTCTGAGCACGGGGCGGTGCGGCGGGCGAAGGCAGAGTGGCGCCGGGCAGTCCTGGCTGGCGCGCGGCGACGTCGGGCGTTAGCGCGCATACCGAGGAGCAGCGAGCCTCGCGCGGTGCGTCTCGCTCCACGAGTTGTAGCTGGACGAACGCGGTCGGCACGTCTTCAGCGGCCAGCAGAGCACGGGTGGTGTCGGGCGCGCGGGCTCGACGCTCTGGTGTGGGCAGCGGTGTTCTGCGGGAGGCGTGGGCTGCCCTCAGCCATCATCCGAAGAACAACATCTCGGCAATCCGCTCGAACGCCGCGCCGACGGTCGGCTGCTCGCGGGCATCTGCTTTGTCGTTGATGTACGGGACGGCCGGGGCCAGAACCGGGAGAACGGTGTTCAGTCCCGAGAGGTAGTCCTGCGCGCGGGCCCCGGCCTGCTTCCGAGCGCCGAGCAGCACGATCCTGCGCACCTTGCCGCCGGGAACGGCGCAAACATGCCCTCGATGTCGCTTGGGGCTAGGCCCTGTCCGGCGGATCACGATGGATCGGCGATAGACGCTCTGTTGACCATGAAGCATTGTCAGAGGCGCGCAGTACTGTCCTGCCATGGCAGTCAAAATCGATCTGACGCTTGATTGCACGGATGCACAGCTCCTTGCTGTGTTCTGGAAAACGGCACTGGGCTACGTCGACGAGCCACCGCCCGCTCCCTTCAAAACACGCGAGGAGTGGCTTGCGCAGTTCGACCTCCCGGAAGACGACACCGAGGACGATGGCGCGTGGCTCTGCGATCCCGACGGAGTCGGCCCCCGCCTGTCCATCCTCAAAGTCCCGGAGCCCAAGATGGCAAAGAACCGGCTCCACATCGACGTCCGGGTGCCTGGACACGGCAGCCCCGAGGAGCGATGGGCACGGATCAAGGCAGAGTCCGGTCGCTTGGCGACGGCGGGCGGGAGGGTCCTGGAGGAGTTCGACGGACACCACGTTGTGATGGCCGACCCGGAGGGCAATGAGTTCTGCGTTGCCTCAGCGAAGCCATAGTCGCAGCGCGGCAACGGTGACCGTGCCGTAGAAGACGTAGGCGCGCTTCGTATCTGGTGGCCACTGCCCGGAAGTTCTTGAGCGCGTTGATCGTCCGTTCAACTTCGTTGCGGCGCTTGTAGATCGTCTTATCGAAGGCGGTGGGCCGGCCGCCACTGCTGCCGCGCCGTTGGCGGTTGGCCCGTTGGTCCTTGGGTTCCGGGATGGTGTGCTTGATCTGACGTCTTCGCAGATAACGGCGAACACGCCGGGACGAGTACGCCTTGTCACCTCCAAGGTGATCGGGCCGGGTGCGGGGGTGACCGCCGCCCTGGCGGGCAACACGGATGCGTTCCAGGACCGGGATGAGCTGCGGGGCGTCGCCCCACTGGCCAGGCGTGAGCAGGAACGCAAGCGGACGGCGCCCTCCCTCACCGGCCAGATGAATCTTGCAGGTCAGTTCGCCCCGGGAGCGTCCGAGTCCCTCGTCGGGGCGGTGCTGCTGGGGCGTGCATCTTTTCCCGGTACTCGCGGCGGTCTCTCGCGTGCTCCGGCAGCGTGCTGGTGGGCACGGCAGGACGTCGAATCCACGCTCACCATCGACCAGTCGGTGCGGCCGTCCACGTCAGCGTCCGCCTGGACGGCCGCAAGGATTTTGTCCCACGTACCGTCCGCCGACCAGCGTCGGTGACGTTCATGGACAGTCTTCCACTTGCCGAAACGTGCGGGCAGATCCCGCCACGGCACCCCCGTCCGCTGGCGGTAGAGGATTCCGTTGATCACCCTGCGGTGGCTGTTCCAACGTCCGCCTCGCTGCCCGGACCTGGGCAGACGCAGCTTCAACCGATCCCACTCATCACTCGTCAGATCTCCCCGCCCCATGAACACGCCAACGACTTGGACCTGAGGCAGTCACCTGATCCGCCGGACAGGCCCTAGGTCCAGTGCCGGTCAGGATGGTCTCATTTGGGTGAGGGAGTTCAGGGCCGCGGCGCATCACTGAGCCGTGACGGGCACGCTACGAACGGTCTTCCAGCTCGTCCCCTTTTCCGAATGGAGCGTCGTGCGTCCTCGGTTGTGCCCCGCTGTCAGTGTCCGGCCTCGACCAGCCAGTGCTGCCCGTCCTGTGGGCGACGTAGGGCATCTTCGGCACAGGCCGGGCCTCGTGCTGCTGATGGCGACGCTGCTTGCCCTGTCCGTGGTCTCGGTGCCTTCCGTATCGGCTCAGGCGGTGGCCGCGGCGCAGTGCATGAACGGCCAGCGGGATTCACGGGGCCGCTCCTCCGTGGATGGCGGCGAGATCGCGTGGGAAGACGAGTCCGTGTTCGACGATGCGCGCGCTCACGCCCACAGGGTGTGGTCGCGGCGCGGCCTCGATCGGGTGAAGTTCCCCGCTGATGACGCCGGCAGGATCGCTGATCTGGAATGGTCGGATGTGTCCCGGACGCGGCCGCCGTGGAAAGGGGTTCTGGGGCGCTGGAAGGGGATGCGCGGCACCGACCTCCTGCTCTTGAACAAGGCTTACCTCGGGGCGGGTAAGCGGTATGGGGACCGCGCGTCGCGACGCATGATCGCTGCGCACGAGCTGGGGCACGCCCTGGGGTTCTGTCACAAGAACCCGACCCGCTACCGCTCGTTGATGGCTCCGCACACGTTCGACATGCCCTCCAACGGCGCCCCCACCGCACGGGACCGCAAGAACTACCGTGCCCTGTGGGGCTGAAAGGCAGCCTCATGAGCATGTTTCGCCGCCGACTGGCGCTCGCTGCGGCCGGAGTGGCGGTCGTCGGCGGAGCCGCGCTGGGGGTGTACCGCCTCACCGATGCGGCAGATGCGCCCAGCGCGGGCGAGGCGGTGACTCTGTACGACGCGCATGATGCCAGGCAGGTCGCCGGTACCGCGGACGATGTCTTCGCCGGCGAAGTCGTGGACCGGGCCGGGCGGCGCGACATTGACGGCATTCTCTCCGACCTCTACCGGGTGCGGGTCGAGCGAAGCTTCAAGGGCGGTCTGCACGGCACGGTCACCGTCAGCAGCGAGCAGGGAGCCACGTCGCTGTCGCCCGGCGCCTCCTACGTCTTCGCCACGGGCCGGGTGCCCGCCCACCACACCCACGCCGTTCTCCTGGAGACCACACCGGCTTCCTACACGAGTCTCACCGCTCCACTCGGGCCGCGAGCCGCCGGCGAGGAAGCAGCGAATCGGACGGTGGCCGAGTACTGGACGTGGGCCGTTGCCCACGAACGGGACGTCGTCTCTGGTTGATCCTCATGCAGGGGTCACCACCGCGGTCCTCGCGGTAGCCCGGGGCGGTCGACCGCCAGGGCCTGTGTGGGGTCGTTCGTGGTTGTGGCAGTTCCTGAAGTCCGCGACAGCGGCCCGCGGGTAGGCTCATCCGCTCTGCGTGCTCGAACTCGACCGGCGGAGTGCCGAGATGCTCTTCCGAGTTTTGACCGAAAGGGAGGAAGAGAACAGTGTGGCCATCGCTTCGAGCGAATCGTTCGGAGGCTGGACCAAGACCTTCAGTGACCCCGGCTCTGCGCTGCCGTCGTCGACCACCTCACTGCAACGGTGGGATCATCGAGACCGGCACCGAGTCCTATAGCCTCGCCCACACCAGGGCTCAGCAGCAGCTCAAGGCTGTCTGAACCGGATCCGTGGGCATCAGTCGTTCGGGGCCTCGAACGTATTCACCGCGGTCCGGAAGGTTCCCTGACCGGGCTGAGCAGGGTTGATCAGCACCACGAAGTCCGGAAGGGCTCCCGGACCGGGGTGCCCGACCGCGTCCCGGTCCTGGCTGTCGACTTCGGCCTGCCGGTCGATCAAGTGGACGACCGCGGCATAGCGGCCCTCGGGCACTGGGTGTTCGATCACGCCGTCCGAGGGGTCCGCGCTGACGTCTTCGATGCCACCCACGAGCGCGCGGCCACGGGAGACGAAGAGGTAGGGCTGGGAAGCGACCAGCTGATGGGCTGTCTCCCGATCGGTCAACGCAGCCGGCGCGGCCGCGGTGCCTGACCGGACCAGAACAGCGAACGAGCCGTCTGCGCCGACATTGAGCGGAACCAGAGCACCGGCCTGGATATGACGGACGATGTCCTCGTCCTCCAGGAGCTCGTCCTCCCACGTGTCGTAATCGACGACCTTCTCGAACCTCTGTGGATCCCACAGGACGAGCATTCCGGCGTCCGTGACGACCGTCGCGGGGACCTCGTCAAGGGGCTGCTGAGCAGTCACTCGATCCTCCGGTCATTTCGCTGGCCGCACTCGAACCAGTTGATTCTCCCGGCAAAGGACAGCGACCTATCCGTCAGGGCCGCATTACGCCGAGACCCGGGTCCGCTTCAGGCCGCCACCACCCTCGGATCCGCCCCTTGCCGGGGCCGGTCACAACCGCCCGGCCGGGGCCGACTCAAACGTCATGGCCAGCACGGGCCGCAAGGGCGATGTCCGCCCACAGCGGCAGGTCGGCGCCCCAACCGTCGGCGCGGGCACTCATGCCGTTCGGCTCAGTCCCACCAGAAGTCCCAGCTGTTCATGCCGACGATGCGTTCGGCGTAGGCGGCCAGGGTGTAGGGAGGGGAGCCCTGCCAGACGTTGTCCGGGCAGAAGGCGAAGTGCTCGGCGGCGACCAGGAGGGCGTCCCCGGTCCCCATCGGCGGTGCCGCGACGCTGAGGTGAAGGGTGTCGCAGCCGACGGCTACGACGCGGGCCCCAAAGCGGTGCTCCCAGTCGCGTACGACGGCGGAGAACTTGGCGGTGTCGTTGTCGTAGTTGGCGGGCCCTGCCCAGCCGAGAGTGGTGAGGGCGTGTGCACCGCAGGCAGCAGCGACGAGCCCGAGACGTGCCTGGGGATGTTGTTCGGTGAAGACCCGTGCATATTGAGCGGCCATCTCATCAGGGCCGATCACGGGCTCGGGGCGGAGAACTGGACTTGGCCAGGTCTGCCCGAATGGTGCGGTGACAGCGGCACGTTGGTCCGGCGTGAGCAGGTCATCGTCCTCGTCGGTCTTCGTGTACTGGCTCCACCATTGCGCCAGGAGAACGGCCGGGTCGTGCGCGTGGGGTGACGACATGTGCTCGGGAAAGAGCTCGCCGGACGCCCAGGGCCTGAACTCGTTGCCTTGGCCGTGGGCGTCGAGAAGGAGTGGCCACAGGCCCGAGATGCCGCGTTCGGCCAGCAAGCGGGCCCACAGCTCGGCGGAGGCCGGGGTGTCGCTCAGCCATAGTGGCTGCACAGCGCCATCGCCTTCGTCGGATGTGATCATCCGGCCTTGCGGGAGCGTGACAACCAGTGAGGCAAGGAGTTCAGGGGGCACGAGCGGATGCTAGTTCGAGGGGCTGACAGCCCGGAGGTCCGATCGCTGCGCTGGGCGCGTCTCGGTAGTCTGCCGCGGTGAATGAGCCTTCCTCGCTTCCCGGCGATCCTACCGAGCTGCGCCTGCGCATCTCCTACGACGACGACCTCGGCGACACTCCGCAGGCCGACACCCTCGAGCGGTGGGACGTGTCGATTCTTCACCGTCGGCGCACCCATAGCGACGCATCCGTTCCGGCTGCCTTCTGCGTCGATGAGAACTGCGCCTCGTGCACCGCGGAGGAAGCCGCTGTCGGGTCGATGACCTTCTACCGTGTCCATCCCGACCGCGGCCGGAATGCCTTTTTTATCCCGCCATATCTCAAGCGGCGAGTGAAGTCCCTGACAGTGCAAAGCTGCAGGTCAGTGGGTCGAAAATGAGGGGAGGTGTGCAACAGACATGTTGCACACCTCCCCTCCTCGTGCGGGTCAGGCAACGTCTGCCCTGTTGCGACGACGAGGGCAGGTGCTGCTAGGGATCATCTGATGCCAAGTCAGGGGACCAGCGGACCGGTGAGGACACTCAACCCCGCCTCACGGTCCCCTTCCCAGGTCAGCGATCCGGAATCCCGAGGCTTGCGCCCCCACAGCATCAGCAACAGGTCCTCGGCAGTGCCCGAGACCTCCGCGATCGGCTCACCGTTCCCATAAGTCCAGCAGCGGCCATAATCGGTGGCGGTGATCCGCATGGCCTGCTCTGGATAGGAGGCGGCTCCCTTGGAAATCATGCGGGGCGCCATGGTGTCGAAGACCTCGGCGACACCATCGGCAGCGAGTGCCGGGCCCATCGGTGTCGTCGAGCCGAGCGCGTGCTCGGCGTCCCACCGGTGCATCAGCGTCTCCTGACTGCGGCGCCGACGCCAGAATCCGACCGTGTGAGGCGGAAAGAACGTCCATGCCTCATTCGAGGGATCAACCGATAGGGCCTGTACGAGCGCGTCCGCTGTCTGGGCATACCAAGTCTTGAGACCGGCCCGGTCACGGGGTGCGGCATTCTCGGCGTAGCTGTCGCCATGCCCTTCCAGCACCGCCGCGACGACCCACAGATTTCCCGCTCCCATGTGAGCGGCCAGATCCACGAGCTTCCAATCGCCGCAGTGCTCGACCGGTGCCAACAGGTCACCATCCAGCGTGGCGCCGAACGCATCCAGTTCACGGCGAAGTTCAGTCAGATAATCCACGGCGCCAAGGTACAGCTCGTCAACTGCGGGGACTTGCCGCCCGAACGTTGCCCGACACGGTCGCATCGTGGGTCTCTCATGCGTCTTCCCATCCTCTGAAAAGCGTTGCGGCGGGACGAGGATGGGCGGCACACGGGGGCGGTGTTGCCCTGCGGAGCCATGCCATCGTCATCTCGGCTTTTGGGGCGCAGCTGCTCTTGATGCCGCGTACCGGTCTGGAGGCCCCTCTGCCGCGATCCCGTCGGCGGAGTTCATGTCCTGCTGGAGGCCGCTCTGCCTCCGGCGGTAACCCAGCGGTGGAGATCTATGCCGCCATAGCCCGTTCTGCGTTGGCCGTCAGGGCGGACTCTTGCCACACGTAGCGTACGTAGGCCGGTACTCGGCTTGCTTCCGGCAGGACGCCTGCTATTCGAGGCCGTGCCAGTGCGGCGTGCTGCCCCCCAGCGGTTTTGAAGTGCTCCTGCAGTTGCCGTGCAGCCCGACGGAGCACACTGGCGGGTTCGTCGATGCCCAGCCGCTCCTCGGCATACGCGCGGGTGAGCCGCGGTATTCGGAATATCCCTGGCCCCGATTGCTGGATCAGGTGCTCGGCAGCCAGGGCAGCAAGGTCTTGCTCGGCCGCGTCGACGGTGCTGCCGAGCAGAGCGGCGGTGGCACGTATGTCGATGTCGCGGGGTGGATGCAGGGCGATAAGGCGCAGCGCGTGACGTGTGTGTGGGGCCAGTTGGGCAACCGAGCGGGACAGGGGCTCACGGACGCCGCCCTCCATGGCCAGTAGGCGCAACGGCTCTCCCCGATAGTCGGGCATCCCCCAGGCGGGGTGCTCGCGCAGGTGGCGCCCGATGACGGACAGCGCGAGCGGGTGATGGTCGAGTCGTTCGGCGATGAGACGGACAGCCTCGGGGTCGGCGTCCGCGCGTCCCGGTCCGGCGGTGCGGAGCAGGAGGTCCGCTGCCTCCTGCGGAGTGAAGGCCGGAACGTGCATCGTCGCCATGCCGTCGCTGCCCTGTAGGACACGGCGGCTGGTGACCAGGACCCTGCATGTGCGCTCCCGGGGCAGGAGGGGGCGCAGTTGCGCCTCCTCGGCCACGTCGTCGAGCACGACCAGTGCCCCTCTGTTGTGCAGGAGTTGGGAGAACAGGCGCGATCGGGCCTCCAGGTCCCGCGGGATGCGGTCCCCGGCTACACCCAGCAGACGCAGGAAAGTGTCGAGGACAGCGGCCGGGTTGGTAGCCGGCTTGTCGCTGTCGCGCCCGTGGAGGTCTGCGTAGAGAGTTGGGGCCGCTGCCGGAGCGGAAGCCAGGAGCCGGCGGCCGAGGTCTAGAGCCAGGGCGGTCTTTCCCGAGCCAGCCATGCCCTGCAGAGCCAGGACTGCCCCGGGGGCGTCGGCGATCAGGGCCTTGGCCTGCTGGAGCAGTGCGTGGCGGGTGACGTGCTCGGGCGGCCCGTCGGGAAGCCGGTCGTAGGCCGTGGCCCGCGAGGCTGCTTCGGCTTCCCCCAGGACGGCGTGCAGGGCCAGCCGCCATGTGGCGAAGGCCGCGGTGTCGGCGCCGACCAATGCGTGCACCACGGCCAGAAGAAGGTCGGTGTTGGGCCGGCGGCGGCCGACCTGGAAGCAGTTTCCGACGGTGGAGCGGGCCGGCCATTCGCTGCGGGGGCGCCCAGCCCGCTGCCATGCCGCGTGGACACGGCGCGTGATTTCGCTGACGGAGGGGTTCCCTCCCCATGCCTTCAGCAGTCTCAGCTCGGCGATGAACTCATCCATCGTGCGGGCCTTGCCGGGTTGCAGTACCTGCGGCACGAACGCCCTCCCCCAGGGTGTCGAACTCGAAATCTCGGAACGAGCGTTTCAAGTTAGCTGTAGCGGGCTGGTTACTGTCAAGCACTTTCCACGGGTTGAGAGGCAGCGCCCGGCCGCGTCCAGGTTCGTCCACGATCCGCGGCCCGTCCGCTCCCCGGCGCTGAAGCTGTGTGCCGTTCCCGATCGGCGCTTGGCCTAGTCCAACGATGCCGACGCCAATCTCTGCCTTCCGAACTGGAGTTGTGGCCGCGCCATGACCGAAATTTCCGTCTCCCTTTCTCCGGCCGGCGGCAGCGTTGTCTCCGGGCAGGCCCGCAGCCACGCCATCACCATCGACCGTCCCCTCGACAAGGGCGGCAAGGACGCAGGCCCGATGGGCGGCGAGTACCTGTTGCTCGCGCTCGGCGGCTGCTACCTGAGCACGTTCCTGGCCGCACTGCGAGCAGAGGACCCCGAAGCCGAGGCGACCGACCTCGCCCTGACGGTGGCCGGCTCCCTCACCCCGGCGCCGACCCGCTTCACCGAGATCACCGTGTCCGCCAGCGCACCGGCCGCACACCGGGACCTGTTCGACAAGCCCCTGGTGAAAGCCGAGCGCGGCTGCATCGTCCACCAGTCCATCCGCGATGCCATCGCCGTCCGCTTCACGCACACGTGGATATGACACCCCGTACCGAAGGAGACAGGACCGTGCACACCCAGACCACCATGGCCATTGACGCCGCCATGACCGGCGCGTCTTCACGCACCGGGCGCATCATCATCGTCGGCGCAGGATTCTCCGGCACGCTCACCGCGATCCGACTGCTGCAATTCGCCACCGGACCGGTGGAGATATGCCTGATGGAACGCGAAGAGGGGTTTCGCTACGGCGGCCTGGCCTTCGGTCAGGCATCCACCAACTGGGAGCACATGCTCAACATCCAGGCCGGACGCATCACGCTGCGGCGCGAACGGCCGGAGGACTTCCTGGAGTGGGCCAACGCCGAGGCCGACCGCACCGGTTGGCCGCTGAAATGGCAGTACCACACCTTCGGCGTCGCCTGCGTGGTACCGCGGCGGATCTTCCGCCAGTACCTGGCCGAACGGCTGCGCGGCGCCGTGGCCGACGCCCGCCCCGAGGTCACGCTGCGCGAGCTGAGCGGCGAGACCATCGACGTACGCGCCAACGAGGGGCACGGTTACGTCGTCAAGTACGCCGACACCGCCTCGGAGGCAGGGGGTGTCCAGGAGCTCGCCGCCGATCAAGTCGTCTTCGCCACCGGTCACCTCGCGCCGGCGCAGGCGCCCTTCTACCACCGCATCCACAACCACGACCGGTTCATCGCCGACCCCTACGCGCCCGATGCGCAGGAGCGATTCCGTGCAGTAGCCAGCGATGAGACAGTGCTGGTCACCGGCTCGGCGCTGTCCGCGTTCGACACCGTCGTCTCTCTCGTGCACGCCGGGCACAAGGGGCAGATCCTCATCTGCTCCCGCGGCGGTCACATGCACGACACCTATCCGGTGGACCACGAGCACGACATCTGGCAGGCCCGCCGCCCCCCGTTTCTCGACGCGGACCAGCTCACCCCGGACGTCGTGGTCGAGGGCATCACCGCCGAGTACGCGCACCTTCGCGCCGAGCACGGTGACGGAGTGCCCGCCTCGATCTTCGCCGAGCGTGTCATGAAGGCATGGGAGCCCTACGTCATCGAACTGGTCTCGCGGATGGAGGCGAGCGATGTCCGCATGCTCCTCGACCGGTACAAGAGCCTGATCGTCACCAACCGCACCAGCACGGTCCGGGAGATCGGCAGTGTGGTCCGCGACCGGATGCGCGGTTTCAACGGCGCACCGCAGACGGTCAGTTCCCTGCCGTCCACGATCCAGGACATGCGTCTGGCCGAGGGGGGCACGAAGATCCGTGTGGTCTTCGCCGACCGTCCGGACATCGTTGTCGACCGTGTGGTCAACTGCCTGGGCAACAACACCGACTACGAGCGCACCGGCCATCCGCTGTGGTCCGGTCTGGTCCACCAGCACCGATACGCCCAGCCTCAGTCCAAGACGCACCGGGGCATCGAGGTCGGTGCGCACGGCCAGCTGATCGGCGCCGAGGGCCGTGCGGTCGAGGGCCTGCTCTGCGTGGGGCCGATGCGTCAGGGTGATGAGACCACCCGGCGCGGCCGGCTCGGCGCGTTCGTGTTCAGTATCGGCACCCTGCGCAACCAGTGCTTCGACACGGCCATGGAGGTCCTGCGCCGTATGGAAGGCGAACCCGCGCGGGCCGGAGCGGCCCTGCCCGAGGGGGTCCACCACTGCCTGGTGCGCTCCACCGACTGGATCGTGGCCGACATCGTCCCTCCGCTTGAAGAGCGGGAAGCGGCCCGGCTGCGCGAGCGGCTTCTGTCCTTCGCCCGGGAGCGGGCCTACCCCGCCACCCTGGACTACCTGCACGCCGAGGACTGCACCAAACGCGACAAGTACCGCACGGTTCTGGCCGACGAACTGGCCGACACTGCGGCGGCACTGGCCCGCGAGTTCCCGCTCACCGCCGAGCAGGCCGGCCGGGTGGTGTCCTTGCTGACCGTGCTGGTGGAAAAGCATGCGGTTCACAACCTGTGCGACATCACGCAGCTGGCCCGCTGGGACTCGCCCTACGCCGAGCAGATCAAGCACGCTCCCACCAAGGAGTCCGGCCGGTGACGCCAACTTCCCGTCAGGCCCCGCCCGACCAGGAACAGCTCGGCCGACTGTTCATGGTCCGGCACGGCGAGTCGACCTGCAATTCCGTGCACCGCATCGCCGGCCAGCGGGACGCTCCGCTGACCCTCCTGGGGCGCATCCAGGCCGAGCAGGTCGCTCGCCGTCACCGCGGCCAGCATTTCGACCGGGTCTTCGTCTCCCCGCTCACCCGCGCCTTCGAGACCGCCGGGATCATCTTCGATGAACCGGGCGAGAGCGCACCCGAGGTCAGGGTCGATGCCCGGCTCATGGAGCGCGACTTCGGCAGTTACACCCTGGAGAGCAAGTCGATCCTCCAGCGCCGCCACGGCATTGCCGAGTACGAGCGCGCCATGAACGCCGACAGCCCCACCCAGCATGGCGGCGAGACCTTCGGGCAGTTCAGGGAGCGGGTGCGTCTCTTCTACGAGCAGGAGTTGCTGCCGGCGCTGCGGCGCGGCGAGACGGTCTGCGTGGTATCGCACAAGTACGTTGTCGAGCTGATCTGCCGGTTCATTCTGGACCGGCCCGCCGAGGAGTCCTATGACCTGCGGCTGCCCAACTCGCAGATGCTGCAGGGCGACCGGATCGGCAGCTATGTGCAGAACGAGAACGAGACCATGAACATGGTCTACGACTGGATCGTCGTGAACCACCCGGTCGTCTTGTGCGCCGGGCTCCTCGCGGGCCTCGTCGGCAACCTGTCCGGCCTGCGCTTTTCCACCTCGCCCTATCTGCTGCTGCTGCTTCTGGTGGCAGCCAGCGTGATCACGATGTGCCGCATCGAGTTGGAGAACGCCCGCGCCTTCGTCACCGACCGGGGCATTCTGCGGTCCGTCGCCCTGCGCTACCTCCTGCTGCCTATTGCGTTTGCGGGCGCCGTGCACTGGTGGGGTGCAAACAGCACCAGCACCGCGGTGTACGTGGCGATCTTCCTCGCCACGCCTAGCTCGGTGGTGGCGATGACGGTCAGCCGCTGCCTGGGCGGAATGATTATGCCGACGTTCGCGCAGGTCCTGCTGTCGTCGCTGGCTGCCACCGTCTCCTTCTCCGCGGTGCTGGCGCTGACGCTGCACGAAGGCGTGGGCCCCGCGATCGCGATCAGTGCAGCCACCTCCACCGGAGTGGTCTCAGCGGCCTACCTCCTGGTGCGCCAGCTCAGGCAGCGCTCCCCGATCCGCACCGCCAAGTACGGCGAACGCAACGGCTATGTGGCCGTGCTGCTGCTGGCCGCGTTCATCGTGCTGGTCTCCCTGAAGCTGGATCTGTCCGGCTTCACGTCGCATGCCCCGGCAGCCGCGGGGATCGCCGTGGGCCTGCGGCTGGTGGCGGCCCTCTTCAAGCGCCGCGGCCATGTCCAGAGCCTGGACGACTACACCGCCATGACGTATCCGAACATCTTCGTCGTGGTCATCATCGCCGCCCTGACCGGCAACACGGGCCTGGAACAGGTGGCCATCTGGACGCTGCTGCCGATGTTCCTCCTGGCCTTCTTCGACAGCTGGTACGCCCGGTTCCTGGTCGTCGCGCCCGACGACGCGCGCTGGCCCGCCGTCCTGGGCCTGCCCGGCCAGCGCCCCGCACGCGAGCAGCCGGCCGGAGAAGACCTCAGCCCCGCCCGCCCCTGACGTCCACAGCAGCGGGACCGGACAGCGGCCGGCGCGACGCGCGCCCGCACCTCCGCCGTGTCCACGGCTGCCCCGGTCCCGCCCCCAACTGCCTTCGACAAGGAGTCGACGATGCCCGCACCGCCCACTTCCCTGATACCGCGCCCCGTGGCGTTCTGGTCCGGGGTAGCCCTGACCTTCGCCGGAGTCGCCGAACACCTGTGGATGTACATCGACTCCGCCCACATGGACTTCGACATGTCGTCGATGGGCATGACCCCGCTGATGTGGGAGGCCATGGTCGCCATCGTCGTAGGCGTGCTGATCTCCGGGTTCGCCCTGATACAGCCGACCGCAGCCGCTGACCGCCCCGCACCGCCGCCGGCTCAGCTGACCACAGGGGGACGCCGCCGCCTGGTCGCCATTTTGAGCTTCGCGCTGATGGTGGACCAGATGAAGCCGGCCACCCTGGCGTTCGTCTCTCCGGGCATGCGCGAGGAGTTTCATCTCAGCGCCTCTGAAGTCGCCTGGCTTCCCACGGTCGCCCTGACCGGCACGGTCATCGGCTCCCTGGTCTGGGGACGGGCCGCAGACCGCATCGGCCGCCGGGCGACCATCCTCATATCGTCGCTGCTCTTCCTGGGCACCACTGTGTGCGGCGCCATGCCGACCTTCAGCGGCAATCTGATCATGTGCGCCCTGATGGGCATGGCGGCCGGAGGCATGCTGCCGGTCGTCTACGCCCTGATGACCGAGAGCCTGCCCCCGGGCCGGCGGGCCGCCATCATGGTGCTGCAGGCCGGGCTGACTACCACTGGCGGCTATATGGCCGCCTCCGGTCTGGCCGCGCTGCTCCTCCCGGTGGCCGGTTGGCGCCTGCTGTGGTTCGCCCAACTCCCGCTGGTCCTGGTACTGATCGCCCTCAACCGGTGGATCCCCGAATCGGCCGCCTTCACCGCTGGCGCCGTCAAACCCGAGCCGGTGCCGGCCTCCGCCCTGTTCCAACGCCCGCAGAGGGCCAAGACTCTGGTCATCAGCGGCTATGCGCTGGCCTGGGGCCTGATCTACTGGGGCTTCATCACCTTCCTGCCCAGCCTGCTGGAGGACTCCTCGGGCGAGGGTGGCATGTCCGCGGCCACCCTGTTGTTCATTTCCTCCCTGCTGTCCATCCCCGCCTGCGCGGTCGCCGCCTGGATGTACACGCGCTGGTCGGCCAAGGGCACCATGGTCGTCTACGGGGCGCTCACCGTCACCGCTCTGCTCGCCCTGGCCGCCATCGGCACCCACGGCAGCCGACCCCTCCTGCTGACGGCCGTGATGGTGCTGTTCGCCGGCACCGCCGGCGTCATCGCCCTGCTCGGCCCCTACACCGCCGAGGTCTACCCCACAGCCATCCGCGGCACCGCGGGCGGCTGGGCCGCCGCGGTCGGCAAATCAGGCGGAGCCTTCGGCCCGCCCCTGATCGCCGTGCTTCTGTCGGCGCCGGGCGGCATGCGCACCGCCGCCCTGCTCGTCGCCCTGCCGATGGCCCTGGCGGCCATCGCCGTCGCGGTCCGCGGAAGCAGCCCCCAGACGAAGCCCGGCCCCCTCAGCGACCACAGCCCTCTGGAAGCCGAACTCGATGCCCTTCTGGAGAGCGAGCCCGCCCCGGTCACAGAGCGGTTCGCTGCCCCGGACCACGGGCCCCGTACGCCTTCCGCTGCGACCCTGCCCGCCTCACCGACCCGCAGCCAGTCATGACGACGGCCCCCGCACCCCGTGAGAGGGGAACGCCCCTATGAAAGACGGCGTCAACGGCGTGGCTCTCGCCGTCTTCATCTTCTTCTTCCTGGCCGTCACCGTCATGGGCTTCATGGCTGCCCGCTGGCGCAAGCCTGAGAACGAGGCGAGCCTGGACGAATGGGGCTTGGGCGGCCGCTCGTTCGGCCCTTGGGTCACTTGGTTCCTGCTCGGCGGCGATGTCTACACGGCCTATACCTTCGTGGCCGTGCCGGCGGCGATCTACGCGGCGGGCGCGGCCGGCTTCTTCGCCGTGCCGTACACGATCCTGGTCTACCCGCTGATCTTCACCTTCCTGCCGCGCCTGTGGTCGGTCTCGCACCGGCACGGATACGTGACGACAGCCGACTTCGTCCGCGGCCGCTTCGGCTCCAAAAGCCTGTCCCTGGCCGTCGCCTTCACCGGCATCCTCGCCCTCATGCCCTACATCGCCCTGCAGCTCGTCGGCATCCAGGCCGTGCTGGACGTGCTGGGCATCGGCGGCGGCGAGAACACCCACTGGTTCATCAAGGACCTGCCCCTGCTCATCGCCTTCGCCGTGCTGGCCGCCTACACCTACTCCGCCGGGCTCCGTGCCCCCGCGCTGATCGCGTTAGTCAAGGACGGCCTGATCTACCTCGTCATCACCGTGGCCGTCATCTACATCCCGATCAAGCTGGGCGGCTTCGACGACATCTTCGCCGCCGCGGAACACGCCTTTCAACAGACCAACCCGACTACCGGTGCACCCCGGGGCGCCCTGACCAGCGGGCCCGGCGCGCAGTGGACGTATGCCACGCTCGCGCTCGGCTCGGCGATGGCGATGTTCATGTACCCGCATTCGATCACGGCGACGCTGTCGTCCAAGAACCGCAACGTGATCCGCCGCAGCACCACGGTGATGCCCCTCTACACCCTGATGCTGGGCCTGCTGGCGCTGCTCGGATTCATGGCCATCGCAGCCGGAGTGAAGGTGCACAACGGGCAGCTGGCGATCCCGCAGCTGTTCGAGAACATGTTCCCCGACTGGTTCGCAGGCGTCGCCTTCGCCGCCATCGGCATCGGCGCCCTGGTGCCCGCCGCGATCATGTCCATCGCGGCCGCGAACCTCTTCACCCGCAACATCTACAGGGACTTCCTCAAGCCCGACGCCACGCCCGCGCAGGAAACCAGGGTGTCCAAGCTGGTCTCGCTGCTGGTCAAGGTCGGCGCGCTCGCCTTCGTCCTGACCATGGACAAGACCGTCGCCATCAACTTCCAGCTGCTGGGCGGAGTCTGGATCCTGCAGACCATGCCCGCGCTGGTCGGCGGCCTGTTCACGCGCTGGTTCCACCGGTGGGCGCTGCTGGCCGGCTGGGGAGTCGGCATGGTCTACGGGACCGTCGCCGCCTACCAGGTGGCCTCGCCGACGCAGGCCCACTTCGGCGGCTCCGCCAAGCAGATCCCGGGCATCGGGGAGATCGGCTACATCGGCCTGACCGCGTTCGTGCTGAACGCGGTGGTGACGGTGGTACTGACCTTGGTCCTGAAGGCCATGAAGGCGCCGGAGGGTACGGACGAAACGGCGCCGGGAGACTACACGGCCGACGCGGGCGACAGGGACGTAGCGGTCCCGCTGCCCGCCGCCGCCACGGGAGCCGCGCACTGAGGGAAGCGGCTCAACGGGCAAGCAGGAGCCGGGGAGGCGACAGACTCCCCGGCATTTTGCTGGCTTCCTACCGTGCGGGCGGGCGCGCGGTGATGGAGGCAAGCGCCGTCGTGACGCTGTGCTGCAACGTCTCGGGGTCTGCTCCGGCGCGCGAGCGCAGGTTCACCCCATAGGCGACCAGCACCAGGACGTCGGCGGCGGCAGCAGGGTCGACGCCCTTTGCCAGCTGCCCGCGCGTCCGGGCCGTCACCAGAGCGGCGTGCAGAGCGTCCCGCAGGCCCCGGTGGTGCCGGTCCAGCACCCGGGCAACCTCTGCGTCGGTGTTCTCAGCGCCGGCGTGCGCGTTGGAGACCATGCAGCCCCAGCGCGCGTACTCTCCCATGCAGCGTGCCTTGATCAAGCCGAGGAAGAACTCCTCGACGGCCGGCAGCCCGCGCTCGTCCTCGGCCAGGCGGACGAACATCGGCTGCGAGCGGTTCTCGAGGTAGCGGTGCAGCGACGCCACATACAGCTCCTGCTTGCCGCCGAAGGTGGAGTAGAGGCTGGACCGGTTGAGGCCCGTCGCCGCCACGACCTCCTGCATGGCGGTCGAGGCCACACCCTGCCGCCAGAACAGCCGCACCACGGCCTCCAGCGCCGCGTCCGGGTCGAAATGCTTGACGTCCGGCATAGGCCACCTCACCAACTTGAAATAGAAGTTCCAAGATACTCCCGCCCAGCGCCGTTCCACAGCCCCTGACGCGAACTACCGTCCAGGTTCGTCCACGATCCGGTACACGCTCCCCGGCCTTTCCCACCCTGGGCGCATGAACCGGATACCCGCACTCTGGACGACGGCCTACGGCTCGCACGGCTCGCCCGCACGCCGCTTCCTGGCCCGCCGGGCGGTCGGGGCCGCAGCATTCATCCGCGCGCTGGCCCTGGCCGACCACCGGCCGTTCACCACCCTCTAGCCCCCGGCCGTGCAGCAGTTGGCAAGAAGTCCCCCTGCCCGTATCTTGGAATGGTCGTTCCGAGTTCGTGTGTCCTCGGATGCCTCTGCATCCGGGGCGCGCCCCTGCCCAAGCGGAGGCCCAACCATGTCGCTCAACGCCGAACTGCGCACCTTCTACGACGCCCGGCAGCAACAGATCCCCGCCGAAATCCGGGCGATCATGCAGCGAGCCGGAGAGGAACTCGAATCCTCCGGCCAAGCCGACCGAGCCCTGACAACCGGCGCCCAGGCTCCCGGCTTCTCCCTCCCCACAGCCACTGGCAAGACCGTCACTTTGAAAGAACTGCTGCCCCAGGGCCCCGTGGTGCTCACCTTCTACCGCGGCGCCTGGTGCCCCTACTGCAACATCGCACTGCGCTCCCTCCAGCAGCACCACGACGCCATCACGCAACGCGGCGCACGGTTGATCGCCGTCTCCCCGCAGATCCCCGATGAGTCACTCTCGCTCGCCGACAAGCACGCCCTGGCCTTCGACGTCCTGAGCGACGAAGGATCCACCGTCGCCAAGTCCTACGGCCTCGCCTTCGACCTGCCCGACGACCTGGCCGCCGTGTACGACAAGCTCGGCTTCGACCTGCAGCGGGTCAACAACGGCCACCCGCGCACCCTGCCCCTCCCCGCCACCTACGTCATCGACCGGAACAGCACCATCCAGTGGGCGTTTGTGAACAGCGACTACACCACGCGTGCTGAACCGATCGAAATCCTCGGCGCACTCGACGCTTTGGCCTGATGCTCGGCCTCTGGATGCCCCGCCCCGGGCCCGGGGGGAGACAGGAGCGGAGTGATCGGGCGCTCTGGGGGGAGCGGCCGATCGCCCGTGCCCATGCTGGGGTCCGGCAAAGGTCCAGAGCGGCTGGGGCCGCGTACCGTGGGCACCATCTCGCGAGGAGGGGTCATGCACATTGGGGAGCTGTCTGAACGCACCGGTGCTAGCCGCCGCTCGATTCGCTACTACGAGCAGCAGGGACTGTTGGAAGCTTCACGAACCCAGAAGGGCTGGCGGGAGTACGAGGAGCGCGCGGTGAACCGGGTCTTGAACGTCCGGGAGCTGCTCGGGGCGGGGCTCACGGCGGAGGACATCCGGGTGGTGGGGCCGTGTCTGGACATGAAGACCGAGCAGTTCCTGGCGTGTCACAGTGGCCCGGACGAGATGCTCGCCATGTACGAGCAGCGTCTTGCCGTCGTGGAAGCCAAGGCAGCGGAGCTCCAGCGGCACCGTGCCGAACTCGTCGCGCGCATCGCCCGCCTGCGCGCCGATGCATCAGACACAGAGGGTTTCGCGGAGCTCCTGCGCTCCGGCGCTTGACCCTGACACTGGTGTCACTACCTAGCGTGCGACGGACGCACCGCGTTCCACGGAGGTAGTCGACTGATGAGAAAAACTGCCCTGCCGGGCTGGCTGTACATCCTGTTCCTGACCCTGCTGGCCACAGCCACCGACGAGTTCGTCATCGCCGGCGTGCTGCCCGCCGTCGCCGACGACCTGGAGGTGAGCGTCGCCGCCGCCGGGCAGTTGGTGACCGCGTTCGCCGTCATCTATGCCGTCGGCGCACCCACCCTGTCGGTGGTCTGCGAACGCTTCGCGAAGCGGACGGTTCTGCTGGTGGGTCTCCTGCTGTTCGCCCTGGCCAACGTGGCCGCAGCCCTTGCCCCCGGATACTGGTTCCTGCTGGGCGCCCGCGTGGCCGCCGCTCTCTTCGCGGCGGTGGTGACCTCCGCAGCCTTCGCCACGGCGGCGGCCGGGGCACCCGAGGGCGCGCAGGGCCGGTACCTGGGGGTGGTGACAGCCGGAATGACCGCCGCGCTGTTCAGCGGCGTACCGCTGGGCTCGTGGCTGGGCGGGGCCTTCGGCTGGCGCGCGACCTTCTGGCTGATCGCTGCCGTCGCGGCACTCGCGGCGTTGGGCCTGCTGGCCACAGCCCCGGCTGTGCCCGGCAACGCGCCAGCACCCTTGCGGGAGCGCCTCGCGCCGCTGCGGGATCGCGCCGTGCTGCGTCTGGTGACGGTCACGTTCCTCGCCGCGAGCGGCGGGCTGATGTTCTACACCTACCTCGGTCCGTACACGGCCAAGGTCGCGGGAGGCTCCTACGGCCTGTTGACGTTCGTGCAGTTCCTCGTCGGCGCCGCCGGCCTCGTGGGGGCGCTGCTGTCGGGGCGGGTGGCGGATGCGTGGGGCCCGCAGCGAAGCCTGCGCCGTGTCCTGGCCGGGCATGCGATCGCGCTCGCCCTGGCGGCCGGACTCATCTTCAGCGGCATCGGCAACCGATACGTGCTGACAGCCGTCATCGCCTGCTGGGCCGTCTTCGCCTGGGCCCTCACTCCACCGGTACAGGGCAGCGTCCTGGCCGCCGCTGGCCCCGCCGCCGGGATGACCGCCCTGTCCCTGAATATCTCAGGCCTCTATCTGGGCACGGGCGTCGCCGCAGCCGTGGGCGGTGCGGCTGTCGGCACGCTCGGCGTCGCCTACGTTCCGGTGGCCGCTGCCGCACTGATGGCACTGGCCTTTTTCCTGTCCCCTGCCACACCCCGCCCGCCACATGCGGCGCTGCACACCGTCGACTCGACCTCTACGGGTGTCTGAGGCCGTCTGATACTCGGGCAACACACAGTGATCCTTCAGGGCAGGTGTTGCCATTGGCGGGGCAGAGTCCGGACCGTGGCTGCTTTCTGGTCTCGTCCTGAAAGGGCGGCGTTCTCCAGCGAGAGCAGGTTGATGGCTGTCGCGTAGGTGTGCAGCCGGGCTTCCAGGAACCGGCAGTGTGCACCACCGGGTGGGCCGCCGGTGGCCCGTATGACCGGATCTTCGTCTCCTTCGCCGTCCGTCGCGTGCCGCAGGCCCTGGTGGAGCAGTTGGCGCCGGGCGGGCGGGCGCTGATGACGCTTGCGACGTCGTCGCCGTCGTGGCCGGACTTGGCCGTGATCGAAAGACGACGGGACGGGAGCGTGGAGGCCCAGCTGCGGGCGGTCGAATTCGGGCACCGGGCCGGTGCCGGCTTCGACCGGCTGTTCCTGTCCGCCGCGTTCCGCGCGGAGATCACTACGGGCGACGGGTGGACGCAGCGCAGCCGGCTCGCGCCGCCGGCGGACACGGCGCGCGGCATGTGGCTGGCCTTGAACCACCTGTATCCGGGTCTGGTGGAAACGACAGCTCGATTCGTTGCACAGCGCTACACGCCACCTCGCCGTAGCTATACGAGAACAGGGCCGACCAGGGCTGATCGTCAGGTTCGGGCTTTCGGAGGCGCCCTGCACACTTCTTGGATGAGCGCCCCGAGGGCTTCCTGGCACAACACCACACACGACGGGCGAGCACCGTCGACCTCGAGCATCTCGACCATCTCGAGCACATCCGCCAGAACCCCGCCGGCGTCACCCCCAGTGGCATCCTGCGCCTGATCTTCGAAGTCGTCGCCTATGCGGCCGACTTGGCCGAATGCGGCAACGGCGGACACTGCCGCATCGCCCTCTACCCCAACGGCTCCATGGCCGTCACAGACGACGGACGGGCACCGACACGCGCCTCGACGAGTTCGTCAACGGCTGCCGCGTACGCCTCGTTCGGCTCGGGCAGGTGGGCGGGGTCGGTGAGGTAGACGCGGAGCATCACGACGTCCGCCAGGCCGGCGCCGGCCGCCTTGAGTACGGCGGTGACGTTGCGCAGGGTCTGCGCGGTCTGCTCGGCGACCGTGGTGCCGACGACCTCGCCGGTCTCCGGGTCGAACGGGAGCCGCCCGGAGACCTGCAGGATCGGGCCCTTGCGGATGCCCTGGGACAGCGGGGCCGGCAGGGTGGGTGCGTTCTCGGTGGTGATGATGGTTCTTGTCATGGTGTGTCCTTGGCGGAAGGGCGCACACAGCGCTCTGTGTGAGGGGTCACGCCCAAGCCTGTCGTTCCTGGCTGCGGGGGTCGTCGACCTGGGCCCACTCGGCGTCGATGCGCATGGTGGCCCGGCGTGTGGTGTCGTACTGCTCCCAGCCGAGGTTGCCGGTCCTGGCAAAGCGGATCCAGGCCTCGTGCGTGCGGGCGGCGAGGTCCGCGGGGGCTTTTCGGGGCCGAGCAGGGCGCCCTCACCCACCAGTTGCGGGAGTTGCGCGATGTCGAAGACGAAGGGGAGTTCCATCGCGTGGGTGGCGCCGAGGTCTCCGTCCAGGGCGTGGGAGCGCCAGGCGAACTCGTAGCTGAACGTGGCCGACTGGGGGTGGGCGGCGTGTGCGCCGGCCAGGGCCCAGCTGCCCGCGCCGAACAGCGCGTCGCCCATGATGGCCGACCGCAGCTCACCGAAGGACACCTCGGGGCGGGTCTTGCGGTACGTCTCCACGAGCTGCGCGGGCTTCGGGTGCGAGCGCGCCGCGGTGTCGTCGACATCGTCGGCGGTCGAGGTGGCGTACTTGTCCACGGGGACCAGGTAGAGGTTTCCCTCTTCGGTGTTGATCCCGACGAGCAGGTCGACATCGGCGCTCAGGCCGGCGGCGACGGATACGGCGGGCTGCGTGTCGAGCACCAGGCTGAAGGGGCTGAGACCGATCAGCGGGTCGTGGTGCGTGGCGGTCTGCAGATCGATGCCCGCGAGCTTGGAGGCTGCTTCCGCCAGGCGCTCGTCGGAGATGTCCGCGAAGGCGTCGACGTGCGGCTCGATGCCCAGTTCCTCGGCGGCGGCCTTGGTGACACGGGCGGCCTGCTCGGAGGTGAACGCACCCAGACCGCTGCCGCTCTGCACGATCGCCCGGCGGAAGAGGCCCGCGGCCCCGGGGGTGGCGAGGACGCCGCCGACGACGGTCGCCCCGGCCGACTGGCCGAAGAGGGTGACGTTGTCCGGGTCACCGCCGAAGGCGGCGATGTTCTCCCGCACCCAGCGCAGTGCGGCAACGACGTCGAGCAGCCCGCGGTTGGCGGGCACCCCGGGGATGTCGAGGAACCCGACGATGCCGAGCCGGTAGTTGAGCGTGACCAGGACGACGCCGTCGCGGGCGAAGGCGGAACCGTCGTACAGCGCGGACCGGGTCGACCCGGCGACGAACCCGCCGCCGTGGACGAACACCATGACGGGCAGGTCACGGTCGCCGGCCGCGGGCTGGAAGACGTTGACGGTGAGGTAGTCCTCGCCGCGGCTCCATCCGGGGCCGAAGTAGGGGGCCATGTCGATGCTGCCGAGCTTGCGCTCGGACTGCGGGGCGTTGGGGCCGGGCGCGGTGGCGTCCCGTATGCCGCCCCAGGGCTCGTGCGGCTGCGGCGGGGCGAACCGGCCGGCGCCCAGCGGAGGGGCGGCGTAGGGGATGTTCAGGAAGGTGGCGGTGCCGTCGTCCTGACGGAGACCGCGGACGGCTCCCTGCGCGGTGGTGACGACGGGGTCGGGTTCGTGGCTCACAGCTGTGCCTTTCCGGGGTGTCAGCCCTGCTCGGAGTACGGAGCGAAGGGCGCCCAGCCCTTGATGTCGAACGTGTTGCCGTTACGCGCGATCTCGGCGGCACCGTGGCCACCCAGGTGGGCGGGGATCAGGAGCGCGTTGTTGTCGGCCGCCCAGCCCAGCACCTTGCGGCGGGTGGCGCGGGCGCCCGCGGGGTCCTCGCAGAAGCAGCTGTTGGCGTCCGGCTCGACGATCTGCACCGGGTTGTGCAGCATGTCACCGACGAACACCGCCCGGTCCGTCCCGGAGCTGAGGGTCAGCACGGAGGAGCCGGGGGTGTGTCCGGGAGCCGCGTCCAGGCGCAGGTCGGCGTCGATCTGGTGGCTGTTCTCCCACAGCAGCGTCTGCCCTGCCTCGTGCACCGGGGCCACGCTGTCCTCGAAGACGTTCTGGTTGCCGCGGCCGAGCACCGGCTGGTGGCCGTTCGCCGGGTTCCAGAAGTCGAAGTCCTCCTTCGGCATCAGATACGTGGCGTTGGGGAACGTAGGAACCCACTGCCGCCCGTCCAGATAGGTGTTCCAGCCGACGTGGTCGATGTGGAGATGCGTGTTGATCACGATGTCCACGTTCTCGGGCTGGATGCCGGCCCGGGCGAGGTTGGCCAGGAAGTCCGTCTCCAGGTGGCTCCAGACCGGCGCGTACGGGCGCTCCTTGTGGTTACCCACACCGGTGTCGACGAGGATGGTCTTGCCGCCGCTGCGTAGCAGCCAGGTCTGGATCGCGGAATTCACGATGTTGGTCTCAGCGTCCAGGAAATGCGGGGCCAGCCAGTGGACGCCGTCCTTCCAGACCTGCTGCGAGCTTTCCGGGAAGAAGGCGTGGGGCTCCATCTCGACGGGGCCGTAGTATTCCCGGACGCGGGTGATGGTGACATTGCCGAGCGTAATCTGTTCCATGCGATTTCCCTGGAGTTCGGAAGGTTTACCCAACCGTACGAGCGGCTCCGGCGGGCGCGGTATCCGTCACGTGACTGCACTTGCGCGTACAGCTCTGAGCAGGGGTGTTTCCTCTCTTAGCCCCAGTGAGAGGCGAGGCGGATCCCCGTTACGAGCTCCATTCCCGGATATCTGGTGGACGAGTTCGTGGCTACGTCGCCGCGTTCACGAGACGGCGGCCGAATTCGTATTCGCCCTTGCGGGCCGTGTCGTGCGTGGCGGCTGTCCCTGCCTTTCATGTTGGCGGCTTTGATGCCTGACGACCAGCGAAATGCAAGGGTGTGCGGTCACTCCGTGATGCGTTCTGTCGGGGTGTCAGACGGCTTGGGCGCCTTCGCACTTGTCGGGACCATGGTGGTGCGGCCGGGTCCGAGATCAGCGGGTCGAGGGCTCGCACAAGTGCGGTCAAGGTCGAGTCGAGGCGATTGATGTGCTGCAGCAGGCGGTGCTCCGGCGACGGCCGGCTGTGGCTCACCGCCGCTCCTCCGAGAGCAGGGACAGTGCCCTGACGACCCTGGGGCGTGCCGTGTGCGAGGAGATTCCGGGGCGCTGGCCAGTGATGCGGATCAGGTGGGCCACGGTCTCGTGCGCACGGTCGGCCGCGGCGTTGAGGCGGGGGCGCAATCGGGGGCATGGCCCGCCGGGAGACGCTCGGCCGTGGCCGCCGGGCCCAGGGCGCGGTACGCGCCGAGCTCAAGAAGTTCCAGCAGGTGGCGGGCATGTTGACGTCGGCCGCGCCGCGGATTGAGCGGATGGGTGAGAGGCAGACAGGCCTTGCGGAAAGACTCCAATGCCTGGTCGAGGTCGCGTGCCGCGCGGTCCAAGCTCGTCGGGGTTTCCGCGTCTGTGCTGCCTGACGCAGTGCCCCGAAGGAGGCGGTCGAGGACGCGCAGGAAACCGACCAGCTCCTCGTCACTGGCTCGGCGGACCGTCGTGGGAAGGACGAGGACGGCGGCAATGACGAGGACGGCGGCAAGGATCCCGCAGGACACTCCCAGTGCAGTCTCCTGGACACGGAGGAGCAGCAACTGCGTCGCGAGGGTGTCCATCAGCGCGAGCAGCATGCTGAGTGTGCCGTGATGAAGATCGTCACGGCCCAACAGGCCTGTGACGGGGTGTAAAACATCCCGAACATGCACAGCAGGAGCAGGATCAGGAGGGCAGGGCCGTCTCCGCCGACGAGGGCGGCCAGGCCGTAGCCGAACACCACGCCGAGGACAGTGCCCGCCAACCGCCGGGCACTGTGCAGCAGCACCTCGCCGGTGCTCTCGGTCCCGATGAAGACGACCCATGCAGTGACGACGGCCCAGTACCACAGGTGCGGAGACAGGAGATGACCGCCCGCGACGGCGAGGGCCGAGGCCGTCGTCACCTGGAAAGGCTGACGGGTGGCTTGGCGCGCCAGGCTCTCGGTGTCTGTGTCCCTGCGTGGCACGGCCCCGAAGGTTGGTGGGGCGGGCTTGTGAGGAGGTGTCCCGAACCCTGCCGGGCGGCCGCGTTGGCCGAGAAACCGCAGGGCTGCGGCGAGTTCGTCGACCGCGGGGAAGCAGCCCGGCACATGTGCGGAGCCGGTCGGCCGGTTCGCCGGGCCGCCTTCGCACCTCTCCTCGCACTGTTCGGATGCACAAGCCGTTCCCACGGTGGGCTGGTGCCGGAGAGCCCGGATCCGCTGCGCGAGCCGCTGCCGCGCCGTCCGTTCCGCCAGATCGTTGCGGGCCACCGGTGTGCGGGCCGCGCGGACCGTGAGTACGGTCAGGCGCTGCGCGGCCACCTCCACACGACCAATGTGCCGCGGCAGGTCCTCGGTGCCCTCGTCGACGGCGCGCTCGTCGAGAAAGTCCTCGATCAGCGGCACGGAAGCGTGCAGTCTGTCGAGGCGGTCCTGCAACGAGCGGTTCCGGGTGCCGTCGTCCTGCCCGGCGGCGACCACCGAGGCCATGTCCCGGAGGATGTCGTGCAGACGCACGTCGAATGCGTGCCGCAGCCACCTCGGAGCTCCGGCCTCCGTGATGGGGCCGGCGCAGTACCACACTGTCGTGACGGCCCCGAAAGCCACAAGTACCGATGCGCCGAGTCGTGGAAGCTGGTCTGCTCGGGCCTGGATGAATTGAGACAGCAGGAAGGCCATGAAACCGAAGATCCCCAAGTCCAGCCCTCGTGGGCCGAACCGGCGGGCCTGGACGGCGAGGTAGGTCACCGCCAGAAAGCTCAGCTTGGCTGCCGTCGGGTACGGCGTCAGCACGGCTCCGGCGGCCAGGGACGCGAGAGAGAGCGGAGCGCCGAGTCCGAGGGTGATGAGCTGGTCGCGCGGATGCAGGTCGCTGATCGCCAGTGACGTCGTCATCGCGGTCAAGCCGCCGACCACCAGCGGCGTTTCGGGCGCTCCCAGCGCTGTCAGCACGGCAAGGGCCGCGGCTGAGCCGAGCACGGCGCGCATCGCGGAGGTCAGAGGTATGAGCCCGGGGTCAACGGCGGCGAAGCGGTTCCACAACGATGCCGTTGCCCTTGCCGCCATGGTGATCTCCGTAGGTCCTTTCGCGGGTGCACGACCGTGAGGGGTGTCTCGGAGTTCTGGCCGGCCACCGCCTGCGTCGCCAGTGTCGGAGCGCGGAGGTTCCGTCCTGTATGCGTCAGGTGGCTGCTCTCGGAGGTTCTGCGGCACGCAGGTGGAGAACCGTGGGGTAGCTCGCGGTGGCCTGGACGGTGAAACCGAACAAGGCGTCCGTGTCGGCGTTGACGACCGCGCTGCGCCGGACGATCCTGCGCCCGTCGACGACGGCTTACGGTTCCAGGGGCTGGCATGCACGGACTGGGGACAGACAGCCGCCAGGTACCCAGAGGGTCACGCGACGCTCGGCGCATCTCGGCATCGCCGTCGTCGAGACGCAGGGCCCACTACGTAGAGATGGCGTACAAGCCGACCGCAGGCGGACGGAACCCGAGGCCGACCAGCCACGAGCGTCCAGCGACCATGACAGCGCCTGGTTCGGCACCGCTCCTGCGGGCGCTGTAGCGGTTCCCCCACGTTAGTGTCTGGGGGTACCTCGATTCTGGAGCATCCGTGGAAAACGATGGAAGGGCTCGTGGGGACCAGCGCTCGACGCGCGATTCCGGTCTGGCCGTGGTGGGCCGAGAAACCGAGACCGCAGAAATCATCCGGCGTGTGGGCGCTGATCGGTCCCACAGCCACGTGTTGATCGTCACGGGTGACCCCGGTGCCGGAAAGAGCACGCTGCTCGGCCTCGCGGCCGATCGCGCACAGGGTGCGGGTTGCCGAGTGCTGCGGGCGGTCGGGAGCGAATCCGAGACGCACCTTGGATTCGCCGGTCTTCATCAGATGCTGCGCCCGGTACTCGGTGAAGCGGAGGGACTGCCGTCGCGGCAGCGCTCCGCGCTCCGTGCCGTCCTGGGGCTCGAAGAGTGTGCGGAGACTCCCGACGCGATGCTCATCGGTCTGGCGGTCCTGACCTTGTTGTCGGACCTGACGGAAACCGCCCCGCTGCTGGTGGTGGTCGATGACGCCCAGTGGATCGACCGCGGATCACTGGACGTTCTCTCCTTCGTGGCGCGACGCATGGACAGCGAGCCCGTCACACTGCTGCTCGGAGTCCGCACCGCGGACGCACTGCCCGGTTTCGACAAGGGATACGAGCGCCTCGAACTCGGCCCGCTGGACGCTGCGGCGGCCAACCGGCTGCTGGACCGGCAGCCCACGCCGCCCACCGGCCGAACCCGGGTGCGGATCCTCGAGGAGGCGGCCGGCAACCCGCTGGCCTTGGTGGAACTCGCCCACGCCACCGCGATCCGGCGCCCCGAGGGTAGCGGCGTGGAGGGCCCGCTGCCGGTCACCGACCGACTGGAGCGGATCTTCGCGGGGCACGCGGCGGACCTACCGGAACCGATCCGCCGCATCCTGCTGCTGCTCGCGGCCGCCGACGCGGCGGACGCTCAGGCGGCGGCCGTGGGACTTCCCGAGGCGGACGACGAGGCATGGGTACCCGCGGACCGGGCCGGTCTCGTACGCCAGGACGGGTCCAGGATCTCCTTCCGGCACCCGCTTGTCCGCTCCGCCGTCTACCATTCCGCGTCGTTCGAGGAACGCCGCCGGGCCCACCTCGCTCTCGCGGAGTTGCTGCGCGAGGAGCCCGACCGCTGCGCCTGGCACCTCGCCGCCGCAACCGTACGCCCCGACCAGGACGTGTCGGCCGCCCTGCAACAGACGGCGGACCGGGCCCGGCGCCGGGGTGGCTTCGCGGCCGCTGCCGCGGCCCAGGAGCGCGCCGCGGAACTCAGCCCGCGCCGCGAGGACCGGGCGCGTCTTCTGACCGAAGCCGCTGCCACCGCCGTATTCACCGGTCAACTCGGCTGGGTGGAACACCTGGCCGCCGCAGTCCGCGAATGCACCGACGACCAGGCGCTGCTGGACAAGGCCGCGCTGGCCACCGGACAGCTCATGTCCCTGGGCCCCCATCACACAGCAGCCTTCGCCCTGCTCATGCGTGTCGCCGACGAGGCGGCGGACGCCCGGTCGCCCCTCGTACTCGACGCGCTGGCCGCGGCGGCGGTCGTCCGTTACTACTCGGGCGAGGAGTCCCAACAGCGGCAGATCCAGAGCCTGCTCTCCCGCATGCCCGACGATGCCGCCGGAGCGGCGCTGCACGTCTGGGTACTGGCCGTCTCCGACCCCAGCAGCTCAGGAGCCTCCCTCGCACCGGTGCTGCCCGGGCTCATCGCCGAGGCCAAGGGCGACGCCAGTCGCCTGACCGCGCTGGCCATCGTCGCCTGGCTGCTCGACCAGACCACCCTCGCCGCCAGGACCTTCGACGAGGCATTCGACCAGTGGCAGGCCCGTGGGCAGCTCCCGGACGGACTGAGATGCGCGGCTGGCTGGACCCTCCTGGAGCAGGGCCGATGGGCTGAGGCCCGATCGGTGGCGGCTGATATCGCGGCCATGGCATCGTCGGCCGGACTCGACCACGCCGAGGCGTGTGCCCAGGCACTCGACGCCACGGCGCTCGCCCTGCTCGGCGAGTCGGCTGACGCGCGACGGAGAGCCGAGCAGGCGCTGACCCTTGTCGACCCGCTGGAAAGCCGCTCCGTCGCGGTCTTCGCGCGTCGGGCCCTGGGCCTGGCAGCGGTGGCCGACGGCGACTACGACACCGCGTACACCCAGTTCCGCTCCGCGTTCACCGACGCCGGCGATCCGGTTCACTACCACGTCTCCTACACCGTCCTGGCCGAACTCGCCGCGTCGGCCGTCCGCCGAGGCCGACAGGAGGACGCCGCCGAACTGCTGGAACGATCGGCGCGGCGCCTGAGTACGGGCATGTCGGCACGGCTCACCGCACTGCTCGACCGAGGCCGCGCCCTGCTCGCCGAACCGGAGTGCGCGGAACCGTACTTCCAAGCGGCACTGGCGGAGGATGCAGGTGAGCAGTGGCCGTTCGAGCGGGCGCAGACACAGCTCGACTACGGGGAATGGCTTCGGCGGCGGCGCCGTATCGCCGAGGCCCGCCCGCTGCTGAGCGCCGCCCTGGAAATCTTCCAGCGGCTGGGCGCTCGGCCATGGACCGAGCGGGCCAAAGCAGAACTGCGCGCCGCCGGCGTCGAGGCCGCCGGCAGCGTAGTGCCCAGTGCCTTCACCGAACTCAGCCCGCAGCAGCAGCAGATCGTCCAGCTCGCCGCCCGCGGCCTGACGAACCGTGAGATCGGAGAGAAACTGTTCCTCTCGCCGCGCACGGTCGGCTCCCACCTCTACCGGGTGTTCCCCAAACTGGGTATCACCGTCCGATCACAGCTTCGCGACGTGGTCGAAGGCACCCTGTCGGGTGCCAGTGCCCATATCTGAGACGGCAGGGCCCGCTGCTGCACGAGTGCCGGCCCCGCAGGTCGCTTCTCCTGTTCCTGGGCTCACTCGAGGGAGACCACCCCGTCGGGCAGCCATCCCTCCCAGTAACCGTCGAAGAGGTCGAGCAGCACGCGTGGCTCCACCCGCACGTCCGCGTCCCGCCGTTCGGCCGTTGTCCACCACCGCGCGCTGGGCGAAAGCAGGGCGCGGACGTCGCAGGGCCAGCCCTCTGCCGCAGGGACCGCCAGCACGCAGTACCCCCCGCGCCGGCGATCCTTGGAAGCGGGAAGCCGTCATGTGACGGGGGCGATCCGCAGTTCACGGCGAAGGTGGTGCGCCGCGGCCCGGCGGGAGGACTCGCCCGGCCGTATCGGGCACCTGGGAACGCTCCATGCGGATGGTGCGCTACGCGCGGCGCTGGGCGCGGGTGTGCGTGCACCACGGACGGTGGGCCCTGGACGCGGATACCGACCAGCCCCTGCGCTTCGCGCGGAGTTTCGCAGTTCTCAGCCCTATACCACTGGCACCCCGGTGCGTCCTACGCTGGTCTGCATGTCGCAGCACCCCAATATCGAAACCGCCCTGCGCTACCACCAGGCGGTCTCCCAAGGAGCCACGGGCGAGGAGCTGGCCCGCTTCTTCCACGAGGAGGTGGTGCAGCAGGAGTTCCCCAACTCCCTTTTCCCCGACGGCGTCCGCCGCGATCTGGCCACTGTGCTCAAGGACTCTGAGCGCGGCCAGCAGGTCATCAGCCAGCAGCGGTTTGAGGTGCACAACACGGTCGCGGCCAACGACGTGGTCGCCCTCGAAGTCACCTGGACCGGCACCCTCGCGGTTCCGCTGGGCGACCTCCCCGCAGGCCACGAACTGCGCGCCCACATCGCGGTCTTCCTGGAGTTCCGGGACGGCAAGATCCATGCCCAGCGGAACTACGACTGCTACGAGCGCCTGGACCGCGCTGCGGGCACCTGAACCGGCGCCGACACCCAGGTGCCGGGCGGCGAACGACCAGGATGGCGGCCACCGCGCCATCGACGGCCCCATCACCGACAGCGACGCCAAGAACGGCAAAGGATCAGCCGCCCGTCTCCTGGGCCCAGCCCTCCGTTACGCCCCGGTACAGAGCCCCGAGCCTGCGCCAGGGCGAAGCGGTGTCCCGACCGGGACACTTCGGGGCTATCGAGCCCGCCTTTGAACCTCTGTCGATCTCGTACACGCGCCACGCCACCCGAACGGCCAACCCCCACCGCACAAGACGCCCTGCTCCTGGGCGTGGCGAAGGCGGCCGACGCGGACAGCGTCGTCAACAAGGTTCCCTAGGGACTGTCCGATGGGTCAAGCCGGATGTCAGTCTCCCCCCCCCGACCCATCACCACACGCCAGGATCGTCGGCCTCCTCCGGGGCCTTCTGCTACCGGCTTCCCGCTGCAAGGCACACTGCCGGTGGCAGGATGGCATGATCGCCACCCACGGAACCCTCCAGGAGCGTGAAATGCAGCCCGAGTCACCGGAGTTCGACCACCTTCTGCACTGCGTCCCCGATGTCGAGTCGGCCACCGAGGCGTACACGGCGGCCGGCCTTCCAGCACACGCCAATCAGCCGTATCTGGGCTTCCGGAACGGCGCCTGGCGGCTCGACGCCCGCTATGTCGAGATCCTCACCGTGGTGGACCGCGCCGAGTTCACCGACTCACCCTTCGGCCAGGCCATGACCGCATGGATGCCGCACGTCGACGCGCTGCTCGCCGCAGGCGGAGGCGCACTCAATTTCGCCACGCACGTGACGGACGTGAACGCCACCACGGAGCGGCTCCGCCGCGCCGGACACAAGGTGGACCTGCATGTCTTCGCCCGTGAAGGCTCACCGGTGTCATTCACCGAAGCCGTGCTGCAGGAGGCCCCCACATGGGCCCCGTTCTTCATCACGTACACCCCGGACCGACAGGTCATACTCGACCGGTACAGCTCGGGGCGGGTCGCGCGCGGGCCGCACGACCTGGCCGGCTTCGTCATCGAAACACCCGACCCGGCAGCATCCGCCACATGGTTGGGCGAGCTCCTCGGCATCCCGGTCGACCAGGCGAGGAACGTGGTGCCGTTGCCTGGCGGGGAGGTGCACTTCACGCCCGGCCCAGCCGACGCCATCACCACGCTTCTACTGACCGAGGGCGCTCCGCCCTCGACATCCGTCGCGGGTTTGGATCTCCGCCCCCTGGGCTCTGTTCCGCCGGACACGCCCTAGTAGTGCTTCGTTAGGTTCTGGCTCTGGTGAGTGGTCGGCCGCAGGTGGTGGTGCAGGTGCCGGTCCAGCACCGCAGCATGTCCTGCAGAGTGTCGAGGACTTGGTAGAGGCTCAGGCTGGAGTCGGTGCTTTTGGGTGAAGCCGCCGGAGGGTGAGGAAGGCCTGGGCGGCGGTGACGAGGGTGACGTGGTGGTGCCGGCCGCGCCAGGTGCGGGCCTCGAAGTGGTCCAGGCCCAGGCCGTGTTTGAGTTCGCGTAGTCGTGCTCGATGCGCCGGCGCATCTTCGCGAACCGCACCAGGTCGGCGATCGGGGGGCTGGCGGGCAGGTTGCTCAGCCAGAAGCCGGTCGGCTCGCCGGCGTCGTCGGGTTGTTCGACCAGCAAGGTGCGCAGCGGCAGCACGCCGTTCCAGCGGGCACGTCCGCCGGCCTGTTCCTGGGCGGTTGCGCGGGCGAGTTTGCCCGTCGGCCGCACCGGGAGCACGGCGAAACGGGAGGTCATACGGCCCTGGCTGCCTTGGCGTCAGGTCACCTCCTCAAAGCGGGCAGAGGCCTCGACGGAATCGGCCAGAGTCTGGTGTGGTTCGCGGTAGCAGGACCGCGTCGGTGGCCCCAGCCCGCCATAGGGCGGCCGATACGGCTCCGCCGCCTCCGGCTGGACGGCCTCCTTGGCCTCGACGGCCACCACATAGGACAAGCCGCGTTCCTCCAGGGCCTGCCGGAAGCCGACGCGGCGGCCGTAACCGGCATCCGCCACGATCACCGGCACCCGCTCCGCCGAACCGGACAGCTGATCGAGCAGGTCCAGGGCCAGCCGGGGCTTGGGGACATGCCTTACCTCGTCCGGCACCCCCGCCGCCCGCCTCCGGCCGGGTCCTGGTCCCATTCCTCGGGCAGGAACAGTGCCCACTGCAGGGGACACGAGGCCGTGTCGGTGGCAGCCTGCACGCTGACCGTGACCTGGCAGTTGGCCCGCTTGCCTACCGCACCGCAGTACTGCCAACCTGCACCTTGACCCCCGGGGCCACCCGCACCCCCATCGACGCCAGGGCCTCCAAAGGCTCGCGTTCCAGTCGCGCGGCGAAGGACGGGTCCTTCCAGGCCGGGCGGGTGAGTGCCGTCCGTTTTGAGATCCTGGTCCTCGTCCCTCTCGTGTGCCCTGGCGGACGTGCCCGCCTCGGTGTCGGCGTCGGCCGGTACGGCCCGGTCCTGGCTCCCCGGTCCGGGGAGCGCGGCGACCACCTTGACCTCCAGGAGGAACCCCGGCGCGAAGAGCGCGGACACGCCCACCAGCGTGCTCGCGGGTGCTTTCGCGACACCGGCCCGCAGCGGCCCGAAGATCGCGGGCAGCAGTTCCGGGGTGTAGTCGACGACGTAGACGGTCTCGTCGACGATGTCGTCACGGGTGGCGCCGACTGCGGCGAGTGCGGCGTCGAGGTTACGGGCGATCTGTGCCGCCTGGGCCCCGTGGTCACCGAGTCCCACGGGCTGTCCTTGCTCATCCCAGGCGACCTGCCCGGAGAGATGCACGAGCTGCCTTCCGTCGACGGTGACGACCTGGGTGATCTGGTCGGACGGGTTGTGCACGGACGGTGGGTTGACGCGGGTCACCGACATGATCAGCTCCTTGAGGAAGGTGTACCCGCCCAGGCGGTCAGCGCCTGGACCCGCTCGTCGCGGCGCGTGGCGTGGTCGGCGGTCCGGGTGGCCCACGCGATGTGGCCGTCGGGGCGTACGAGCACTTCGGTGACCCCGTCGAGCTCGGCGTGGTCGTCGTACTTGTCGACGGATACGGCCGTGACCCGGGCGGCCCGGTCCGTGCCGACGGCCTCCCGCAGGGCGGGGTCCTTCGCCAGAGCGAGCAGAACGAAGCGGCCCTGGGTGAAGAGTTCGTACACCCGTGTCGCCGCCGAACCGGCGGCGGTCAGTCCCACATCGGGCATACGACGCCCCACCAGCGGGTCGGCGCTCGGGTCCGCCGGCAGGTAATGGGTGCCGAGCGCGGAGACCTGATCGGCGAGCCGGTGGTTGACCTCCGCGATGCCCAGCAGCTGGTCGAGGAGCGACCGCAGGGCCGCGGCCGGGCGCTGGTACCCCGAGGTCAGCGTCAACTCCGCCAACAGTGTCTGGACCTCGGTGTTCTCGGTCACCGACCGGCCGGCCGGTCGGCGCTCCGCGTCGTAACTGTCCAGCAGCCCGGGCGGGGCCCACCCGTGTACCGCGGCGGCCAGTTTCCACCCCAGGTTCATGGCGTCCTGGAGCCCGGTGTTGAGCCCCTGGCCCGCCGCGGGGAAGTGGATGTGGGCGGCGTCGCCCGCCAGCAGGATCCGTCCCGAGCGGTAGCTCTCCGCGAGCCGCGTGGCATTGCCGAAGCGCGACAGCCAGTCGGGCTCGGCGACCCCGCAGTCGGAGCTGGTGAGACGGGTGAGCGACGTACGGAATTCCTCCAGGGTCACCGGCTCCCGGGACGGGACCCGCATCCGCTCCGGATCCAGGCAGACGAACCGGGTGAGCCCGCCCTCCAGCGGCGCGACGATCACGCCACGGGCCCGTGCCGCATCGAGGGCGCCGGGCCGCGGGTCGACAACCGCGAAGTCCCCGAGTATCCCCGTCAGGGTCTCGTCCGTGCCGGGGAAGCCGATCTCCGCGCTCCGCCGTACGAGGCTGCGCCCGCCGTCGCATCCGACCGCGTACAGGGCACGAACGGTCTCGGTGCCGCCGCCAGGAACGCAGGTCTCCACCTCGACCCCGTCGCCGTCCTGGCTCACGCCGAGGATCTCGTGTCCCCGGCTGATCTCCACCCCCAGCTCGTGTGCCCGCTCCTCGAGGATCGCCTCGGTGCGCGCCTGGGCCAAGAAGAGGGTGTAACCGTGCCGGGAGTCGAGGGCACCGAAGTCCAGCTGGGTGGGCAACCCCGCGAAGTGCCAGCCCGGCACGGTCCGGCCGAGCGGGAGGAACCGGTCGAGCAGCCCCCGCTGGTCCATCAGTTCCACGCTGCGCGGGTGCAGGCTCAGCGCCCGCGAATGGCGCTGCGGTTCGGTGCGGCGCTCCAGGACCCGGGTCCGTACGCCCGCCAGTGCCAGCTCGCAGGCGAGCATCAGCCCGGTCGGGCCCGCGCCTACGACGATCACGTCGGGGTTCATCAGAGATGACCTCCTCTATTTAGTGAACGGCGTTCACGTGAACGGTGTTCAATATAGTGGGGTCCATGAGCACACCGTCAAGCCCAGCCAGGGGCCGACCCGCCCGGCTCAACCAGGCCCGCACCGTCCGGACCGCCCTCGACCTGCTGAACGAGTCCGGGCTCGACGCGCTGACCATGCGCCGGCTCGCCGATGCGATGGGCGTCCAGGCCGGTGCGCTGTACCGCTACTTCGCGACCAAACAGGACCTGCTCACCGCCATGGCCGAGCACATGGTCGGTGGCGTCGCCGACGCCACCGGCCCGGCCGGGGACGGCGACTGGAGAGAGGGAGTGGCGTGCCTGGCCCGAGCACTGCGCACAGCCCTGCTCGCCCATCGCGACGGCGCCCGCGTCTACGCCGGTACGCACTCGACCGGCCCTAACACCCTGGGCTTCGCCGACGGCCTCATCGGGGTGCTGCGTGCGGCGGGCTTCAGCGACGATGAGGCGGCGCGGGCGCTCTACACGGTGTCCCACTTCACCGTCGGCCACACCCTGGAGGAACAGGCCGCCCTCCGGCCGGAGGACGGGGGGCCCACCAACGCGGGGGCCCTGCACGAGGCGGTGGTGGAGGCAGGGACGTATCCACACCTTGCCGCCACCCTCCCGGTGCTCACCAGTACGGACTTCACGGCACACTTCGAGTTCGGGCTGCGGCTGCTCCTGGACGGACTGCGTGCCGTCCGGCGGTGAGCCCGGTGTCGGATCTCCCCGCCGCGGTCTCCCTGCGGGGCGTGAGCGTCGGGGCCGGCAGCAGCGAAGCCGCCGCGAGCGGCCTCTTCCCGGCCTGCTCGCGCGCCTGCCCGAAGCAGAACGCGACGAGATCATCCGCACCGAGTCCTTCACCCGGCTCACCCCCGGCCCCGCACCGGGTGCCCCTCACCGGCTCGTCGCCTGACCGACCGCTTTCCCATGGTTCCGCCCGCATTGAAGACGAGACGACCGCCACGCCCTCCCCTGACGCGCCGTCCAGCACGATGATGACCAACGAGGAGTACGGGGCCCTACGCGCCTCGGCCGCCTTGTGGACCGGTACGTCCGTGCTGATCACTGATCAGCGCGGCCGGGTCCTGATCCAGCAAGTCGACTACCGCACGACCTGCCTCCTGCCGGACCGCGCCGTCGACGCGAACGAGTCTCCGGCCCAGGGCACCGCGCGGGAACTACTGGAGGAGCTCGGCGTCACCATGACCGTCGACCGAGGGCTCGCCGTGGACTGGGTCAGCGCCGACAGCCTCAACGCGCCCGCCAGCATGCGCTTTCCTGGCGAGATCCTGCACGTCTACGACGGCGGCACGTGGGACAACGAGCAGATCACCGCCATCCGGCTGCCCACCGCGAGATCAAGTCCGTCGAGTTCGTCGAACCCGCCCGGCTACCGGACCTGTGTCCCCCGGCGACGCCCGCCGGGCCCTGTCCGCCCTGCGCGCCCGCATCAATGCCGCCGGGCCCGCCCTGCTGGAGAACGGCCTCCTGATCGCCCCCACCGTCCTGAACAGGGCTGGCCCCTTTCGCACCGTCCGCGCCCGGCACCACCTGCCCTTCCACGCCGACCCCGCCCCAGAGCAGCCCTCGGTAGGCCAGGTCGGGGGCTGGCTTTTGGGCCCTGACGGCCGCGTCTTGGTGCTTTTCGAACCGGACACCGGCGCGGCTCTCCTGCCGGGCGGCGCCCCCGAACCCCCAGACCACAGCAACCCCCTCATCACACTGCGCCGGGAGGTACGCGAGGGAGCCGCGGCCGAGTTCGGCGAGCCGCTGTTCCTCGGCCACCTCTGCGACCCCGACAAGCCATACGCCCGCCTCCGCTATGCCGCGCCCCTCACCCGCCTCGGCCCGCCCTCCCTCGACCCTGCCACCGGCCGCACCCACATCCGAGCCCTGGCCACACCGAGCAGACCCTGGAGCTCTTCGACTGGGGACTCCCGGCGGCCGACCAACTCGCCGCCGGGCCACCAGGCCCGCGCACGGCTCGGGATCCCCGCGCTGCCCGACAGCCCCTCACCGAACTGCCGCACGCCACCGACCTCACCACCTTGTTGCCCTCCGGCCCATCTCGAAGCGAGAACGCGCACGAGCAACACATCCCCCCAGGCACGCCCTCTGTGGCCGCTCGACCCCTGCCGGCCATAAGAGCCGCATCGGATGCTCCCCCCCCCGCTTCGAACGGGCACTGCCAATGAGGCCGGATCGCCAACCAGGTCACTGGAGTCCCGGATGATCCGCATTTATGCTCACGTGTCCATGAGGCGCGGATCTCCGGCGGGCCGCGGTGAAAGCGGAGTCGAGACGCGTCCATGCATGGCTCGCTTGAGCGTTTTTACCCAAATTCACGTGCCCTTCGACGACGCCGGAACTCCACGGCAGCGTGAGGAGCCGACTCGAAGGCGAGCGACCGCTGCCCGCTCTGCTGTCCCGCTCCTCAGTCACCGTGCCACGGCCACCGCCGACGCGCACAGCCTCCCCATGACCTGGTGCGCGGCTGCCCAGCCTCCGGCACTTCGCCCAACACCTCGAACGCGACCTCGACGCCGTGACCGCCGGCCTCACGCTGCCCTGAAACTCCGGCGTCATGGGCAGGAAGCGGCGACGACACTACGCATCCACTTTTCCGCCTCCGAGCCACGCCAATGCCGCTTGGCCAGCCCGGTTCACGCCGTGGGCAGGTGCCTACTCAGTTCCGAACAGCCGGGCCGCTCCGGAGACGAGGGCGAGGACGAGCATTCCCGCGAGCATCCCGACGCCCATGATCATGAAGACCGCGAAGAGCCGCATGCTGAGGTCGTCCAAGCCGTGGGCGATGGGCTGCCACAGGAGCGGGACAGCGAGGAGCAGAGCCCTCCCAGGCCGGAACACGAGCCGGGGTGGCGGCCCTTCCCGACGCTGCTGGAGCTCGCGCTGCAGGAGCCGAGGGCCGCAGGCACTGCCAGACCCCAGGCCGCGAACGCGAAGCGGCGGTGGGGGGGGCGGGAGGCGTGCATCCAGGCCGGAACCGACGGTTCGTCCTGCACTGTCTCACTCACCGTCCGCTACGACATGGGCAAGACCACCAGAGGCCCTGAAAGCATCACAGAACGCGATCAGCTAAAAGGCGGATCACGACTTCAAAATGGAACGGCCAGCCCCGCCTCGCGCAATCGAAGCAGTGCCATGCCCATGCACTCAGCGACCGAGGCCCCGTCGGCCCTCATCCCACCGTCCAGCGGCCCACCAGAAGCGGCAAACGTCCACGCTGGCTGACCGTCACGCATGCGCTCAGCGTCGACCCGGATCATGGCACCGACCCCCTGTTCGCCAAGCCACTCCAGGATGGACAGCGTCACGTCCTCGACGCCGCTGTCCAGATCCACCTTGGGCCGTCGCCCCATCCCCTTGGCCATGACCACAACCCTACTCAGCATCCGATCAGGTCGCGTCACGCACTCTCGAGGCGGCTCAGACCATGTAGGACAAGCTAAGAAGCTGTTGCGGCAGTAAGGCAACGGGCCTGCGCAGAATCACCACCGTCTCATCGTCGCGGTACAGCTCCCCGGTGTCCTCCTCGACCTCACCCCCGGCAGCGGCGACGAGTGCGTCCGCGAGTGCCTGCGGGGCGTCAACGTGTTCCCGACACAGGGCCTCGGCGGCCTCCAGGTCCACCTGGTCTGAGATCCGGTCGCTGACGAGCAGCACCACGGGAACGTCGCCGGGGATCTCCAGCTGGCGGCACGTCATCTCCCTTGCCTGCGCCAGGCCGAGCCGCGACCAGTTGTCCTGGGTCTCCGCGATCTCAACGGTGATGCCGCCGTTCCAGCGCAGACACTGCCCCATGGTCTGGTCGGTGCTCCACTGGGTGAGCTTCTCGCCGTCCCAGCCGTAGGCCCGACAACCCCCTTCCCTGGCAAGTCCTTCTGTTCAACCCTCTGGAGGTCCTGGCCCTCAGTAGGGAATCGGGGGCCCGCCGCCGACTCCCAAGGCTCTCGACCGCCCGCCCCGCAACCGGCCCTTTCAGTAGACCTTCGGGACGCGGGGGCCCTGGCCCTGACGTTGCCGCTCCATTCATCGCGGTGGCGGCTGTAGCCGTCGGCGACTTTGGAGTTGGGTGACCAGTGGCCCTGGCGGCGGATTGCCGCGGAGGAGGCCGTTGTCGTCGGCGGTAGTGGCACCGGCGGCGCTCGGGCGTTCCCTGGGCCCTGCGTCTTCACCGGTCATCGGTAAATCCGTATTCGCGGTTCAGCCGCTCCATGTCCCACTCGACCTCGTGCAGCAGGTCCTCGGTCCAGGACAGAGTTCCGGGAAAGTCCGGGTCCTGGTCCGTCGCCTCCCACTCCTCGTCGCCGGGTAACATCGCGATCCAGGGGCGCGTCGAGGCCAAGACGTTTCCGGTGAACTCCAGGACGCTGGCAAAAGAACTCCACAATTGGTCCTCGGCCCATGAGTGGCCCTGCACACGGTCCCACTCGCCTAGGCGACCCGTGCGCGGATCGGTGAGGAGCTGCAAGTTCCCGCCGATCTCCCCGACGGGTATGAACGGCCCCGTCTGCGGCTCAAATCTGCGGGCGTCCCGGGCCCACTCCGCGTACCTCTCGGCGATCTTGCCGCAGCTGTGCAGGGTCCACCCGATGGGGAGCACCGTGATCAGACCTGAGCCGTCATGCCGTAGTAGCGACTCCTCGACATCCGGCGGGAGCTGGACCCCGATTCGCTCATACAGCCTCTCCAGATCGGTCTCGGTGCACGGGCCGGGTAATGGCTCCTCATTCGGCGCGTGTTCGGCCAACCAGCGTTCGATCCTCTCCCACGACTGTTCAACCGACATGTGGTTGCTCCTCACTTTCGTCGACGCAGACTTGGGCTGATCGTGACGTCGCTGAACGGCAGATGCCAGAGCCAGCCGGTGGCGTCTCGCCTGTCGGGCAGTCGTTCCGGGGCACATGAAATCCAGCAGCCCCATGTCGACCATGCCACCGGTCGCACACACAGGTTCCCCCGTCCTCAGACCGATCCGGGCCACCGCCTCCGGCAAGTCCCGTACCCCCAGCACTCCCTCGGCTGGCAACGGTCCCCACCGCTCTGGATCCGGCACCCTCACCACTTGCCACGTAATCACCGTCGTCGTGCCCTAAGAGGGCCTTTTACCCGTTGTTTCATCCCGTTCCGCGCGGTTGATGCGGTTCATGCTCCTCGCCAGGTTGGTTCGTGGGTGAGGCGGCGGGCCATGAGGGCGGTCATCGCGATGTAGATCATGGCGGTGGAGCGGGCGGGGAGGGCTTCGTGGTCGCGGGCCAGGCGGCGGTGGTGCATGAGCCTGCCCAGGGCGCGTTCGGCTACCCACCTGCGGGGCAGGACTTTGAAGCCCTTGGTGCCGGGGGCTCGGGGGACGACTTCGAGGTCGACGCCGAGGTGGGCGGCGTGGTCGACGAGGCACTCGCGGTAGCCGCGGTCGGCCCAGCCTCTGCGGAGGCCGGGATGGTCGGCGGCGGAGCGGTTGAGGAGGCGTTCGCCAGCGGCGGAGTCTTGGATGCTGGCGGCGGTGACCAGCACGGTGAGCATCAAGCCGGTGGTGTCGATGATGATGCTGCGCTTGCGGCCGACGATCCGTTTGCCCACGTCAGCGCCCTGTTTCACGGGCGGGAACGTTCGTCGAGGTCTTCACGCTCTGGGCGTCGATCACGAAGCCCGTCGGCTCCGCGTTGCGGCCCTCTTCCTCGCGGATCCGGCGCCTCAGCAGGGTTGTTCCAGTGCCGGGAGTCGTGCGGCGGGTAACGCCAGGGGATGCCAGTGCGGGCGACGTAGAGGATGGCGTCAAGCAGGTCACGCAGATCGTGCTGGGGCGGGGTGCCGATGTTGAGCCCGTGGCGGGCCTTGCCGTCCCGCCAGCTCGTCAACAGCGGTTCTACCAGGGCCCATCGGGCATCGGGCAGGTCGCTGGGATACCGCCGCCGTTCTCTCATACCGCCAGGAGGCGGCAAGCGCGAGCGGGACGGCAGGGCGTGCGAGACCGGAGCTGAGATATTCGGCGTGAACCAGCTCCTGTTGGGATGAAACAAGAGCAGATGGGGCGCAAAAACGACTTCACTGTCTCCTCCACCCCAACCGAACTACCGCCCCCTCCCGCTCCACCAATCACTCACCATTAAACGGTCTTAAGCGCCACAGAAGCGGGCTAAACGCCATCTCAGTGAGTGTTTGAGAACCGACAGATCCCGAGAAGCAGCGCTGTCAGTGGGCTATGCCAGGGTGTGCGGCGTGGACGAACTGGTGGAGCGTGTCGATGATCAGGATTGTGTCCTGGGGGTGGTCAGTCGTCGGCAGGCAGTTCGGGAGGGTTGGCTACACCGGGTCGCCGTTACGGTGTGTCGTGATGAGGGTGGGCGGATCATCGTTACCCGACGGTCGGACCAGCTGTCGCGCTTCCCCGGGTTCTATGAGGCCGTGGTCGGTGGAGCCGTGGGTGTCGGTGAGTCCTATGAGCAGGCCGCCGCGCGGGAGCTGGCCGAAGAGCTGGGCGTTCATGCGCAGCCGCGCTTGCTGTTCACGTTCATCAACCGCAGCGGTTTGAGCCCTCACTGGCTCGGCGTTCACGAAGCCGTGGTGCCGAACGCCGTGGCCGCTGATCCTGATGAGATCGCTTGGCATGGCTGGCTGACCGAGCCGGAACTGCGGCAGGCCCTGCTGGAGTGGAACTTCGCCCCCGACAGCCACGCAGCTTTCAACCGGTATCTCGCGTTCGGACTCCGTCCCAGAAATGCAAGGTCGTAAGCCAAGCGATGCTTAGCGATCTGTCTCTGGCAGCTGGCAGCTGGCAGCTGGCACGATGAGCACCCATGGATGATCAAGAAGCTGTCCAAGCCCATGCTCTCCGTGTAGTCACAGAGCACTCTCCGCATGCCCTGGGTTCCATACTCGGAGGCTCTGCCGCTCAAGGGCGCGCCACTTCGTCCAGCGATCTGGACGTGGCCGTTCTGCTCCCTGACTCGGAGACCAGCCGCCGGGAGGTGATCCGTCATGAGGGCCGCATCGTCGAGTTGTTCCTGAACACCCTCGCGGACGTGCCGGAGTTCTTCGCGTGGGACCGCGCTCGACGTCGCGGAACCGTCCTGTTCATCTATGCCCAGGGTCTACCGCTGTTTGATCCGCACGGGCATGTTGCCGGTGCGCGTCAGCTCGCCCAAGACGTACTCGCCTCTGGGCCTCCCCCGCTCACGAAGGCCGAGTGGGAACACGGTCGCTACGTTCTGACCTGCTTCCTGGACGACCTGATCGATACTCCGGCGGGTAACCGGTATGAACAGCTGTCTCTCGCTGACCAGGTGTTGCGGAAAGCGGCAGACCTGGTCACCGCCCACCACGGAGCCTGGACTGGCATTGGCAAATGGGTTCCCCGCCGGTTGCTGGGTGCGGACCCCGTACTTGGCAAAGCCCTGTTGGACGGCCATCAGGTTGTAGCCGAGCGTGCCGACCCCCTGCCGTTGGCCACCGCAGTGAAGCAGGCGCTCGACCTGTTCGGTGGACCGTTGATGGAGGGGTATGCCCACCGATGGCGAGCCTGAGCTGATGACGGCCACAGCGGGCGCTGGTCTTCCTTGGCTCAACACGTCCGCCGGTACGGGAAGTCCGGCAGGTACGTCCGCCATTCCTGCCGGGTCAGTCCGCCGCGTGTTCGCGCGCACACGCTGTCCGCGGCGCGCCCCGCCGTGACGGAGATGCCACGTACCGCGCCGCGCGAGGTCATGACGCGCAACTCCTCGCCGTTGAAGCCGAGGGCGAGAACGGGGCCGCCCGTACCCGCGTACCGAGCGCCGTCGAGCCGCGGCGTGTCCCTCTCTCAGACCTGGACGGAGCCTTCGGCGGCACTGGCTGCGACGTAGCGGCCGTCCGCGGAGAAGGCCACGACCCGCTGCGGTTCACCCCCTCTCGGCCCGTCCTCCGCCAAAACGGCGAGGGCGCGGCGGGCCCGGCCGTCCCACAAAGTGAGCCTGCCGTTCTCATCGGCGACGGCGAGGAAGCGGCCGTCGGAGCTGAACGTGCCGGACACCAGCGAGTTCTCGCCGCGCAGCACGGGTCGCGAACGCCCGGCCCAAACATCGGTCATCCAGCTGTCCAGGGAGAGGAGTTCACGGCCGTCGGGTGTGAGGACAGGCCTGCCGGTGCCGGGGCGCGTGTCGTCGACGTCCTGCATCCCGGTCGGCCGAGCCCGCCGTCACGGGCGGCTCGCCGGCCCCGGGCAGGACGAGGCTGTCCACCCACGACGCTAGGTCCGTCGGTGACGCCTCCTCCTTGCCGTGCCGCTGGTGCCATCGGCGGATCCTTGTGCCCATGAGTTCCTCGACGCGGTAGGCGAGAGCGGCGCTGTCCGGGGAGAAGGCCAGGGCCGGGCCACCGCAGTCGGCGCACACTCGCCCCGGCAGCGCACGCAGAACCGTGCCGTCGCGACCGTCGCACAGCCGGAACTCCCCTGCCCGGAACGGCATTCCAGGGTGATCAGCGTGCGCCCGTCCGGGTTGAAACGGGCTTCCTCGATGCCGGGCGGCCGCCGCGTTCCGCGCTGTCCCGCCAGGGCGTCGCGGACGACGAGGGTGCGAACCACTCGGGTGCTCACCTGTACGCGGACCGCTCCGGCCCCCTTGGCGGCCTCCTGGGCCAAGCCCAGGAGTTGAGCGGTGTCGACGGCCCGGACGGTGCGGGGAAGGACTCGGTGTCATGCCGCGATGACGCCAAGAAGCCTCTGCGGCGGCGAGAAGTCAGCTGGGCTGGGATGCGATCTGCTGGCGGGCACAGCCCCAGACTTTCTCGAACTCCTCGGAGGTGAGTTGTTCGGGGTCGTGTCCTTCCCATTCCGAGACGGGCAGCTCGGCTGTGATTCCGAACCTGCTGTCGTACTCACCGAGGCGGCCTGCGTCGCGGGCACGCTGCCACACGGCGAGGGAGGCAGCTGTGATCGGGATCAGTTCAGGCCCTTCGAGTTCGACTTGCCGGGTCACCCAGCCTTCGGCGTCGACTTCGAAGTAGAACCAGGTGTCTTCCTCGTCCCAGTAGCAGCGCATCCATGTGGTCACCAGGCCATGATGCCGGGCCAGATGCGCCGCGCTACTCGACCTCGTCTCACGGTTGAGCAGTGAATCCTGCGGATCGGTCGAGCTGGAAAGGAGAACCGAACCGGGTTGGATCCCCGCCTTGCCGCCGTGCCTCGCGAATGCTCTCAGCAACGTGAGCGGGACGAATCGGCTCCGTCTCGACGCTCACCCAGTTGCTGGGATGGGCCTGGCCGCTGGTGACGATCAAGGTCGTGCCCGGCTGGCTGTCGCTGGCCGCTTCGACCGCGTAGGTCATCGGTGTCCAGCAGAGTCCCTGCATGTAGGAGGGCTTCCTGCGGATTCGCCAGCGGTACTCGATCCCGTCGACTGTTATGCGCCTGGAACCCTTTTTATTCAGCGCCATCTTCACCTCCTCCGCTGTTGGACTCTAGCGCCGTGGAACAGGTCCGTCTCGGCCGGAATCCTTCGGGCTGCCGGGCAGCACGCCGAAACCGGGGTGCCGTTCAGGCTGTGGTCGCCGTAGTGTCCCGGGCGAGAGGCGGTTGCAGTGGAGATCACGGTGCAGTGGATCAGGACGTCCTGGACGAAGCACTCCAGGGGCGGTGAGGCTGCTGCCCGCAGGAACGCGGCGCCAACGGGGTTCCTGGTGTCACCGGTGCCGCCTTCCTTCGCCCAGGTCATCCGGATGTCCGAGCACGACGGTTTCGAACCTCGCGAGAGCGAGAGTGACTTGCGCCGGGTCGGACTCAGTTTGCGAGACGAAGGCGGTCGGCTGCGGGTGCTGGCGCGTGTGGAGCCGTTGTTCGGATTGCCGCCGCGCCCGCGGCGGCCGCCGGCGGTGCGCTTGGTCCCGGGGCAGTGGGTTCGATGGCAGTTGAACTACCGGTTCAGCAGCGCCGCCGGAATACGGGACTGGTCGTACTGGCTCGACACGTTCAACGTTGCCTTTGGGCCCGTCGACCCGAACGTGTTCCTGTCGGAACCGACCGTTCTGGTCGACGAGTGCGGTCCTGTTCGATAGCCCTCCGTCGGTGGTCGGTCCGTCAAAGCGTCTGGGCAGGCGGCGACGAGGCGATACGAATGCCGGCCTCAATGGCGTTGCTGCCAGACTCAGTACGCGTCTTGGCACCCTCGAAGTAGGTTCCAAGACGCGTTCTCACTCATAAACGGTGGCGGCCTGAAGCACCAGGCAGGCGAGTCGTGCATCCATGCCGCCAGAGCCTCAAGGAAGTGGTCGAGGGTCTGGTCCTCCCATTCTGGTTCTCCCGTTCGTGTCCTCTGCGCAGGTGGTCCTCACGCAGGCCTTGGCCGAAGAAGACCGGGATGGGACGGCTTCAGTGCACCGGTCGGTGGTCGGCCCGTGCGTACAGGATCCTGCGAAATTCACGTTCTTGGGCTTAGAGGGAGTCGTGGACGCTGTCGAGGTCGGGGCGGCGCCGGGTGGCGTGGATGGAACCGAGCAGATCTAGGGACTGGGCACTGGGACTGCCTGGTTCGGCGTGGTAGATGACGAGCTGCTGGCCGGGGGCGTCGCGTACGTCGAAGGCCTGGTAGGTGAGGGTGAGGGGGCCGACGTCCGGGTGGAGGAATTGTTTGGCGTCCTGGGTCTTGCCGCGCACGGCGTGGGCGTTCCAGAGGCGGGTGAAGTCCGCGCTGTGCTCAGTGAGGGTGCGGACGAGTTCGCGTAGCCGTGGGTTGTCCGGGTCGAATCCGGTTGCCTCGCGAAGGTTGGCGACGGTGGCCTGTGCCGCCCGGTCCCATTCCGTGTAGAAGCTTCGGCCCGCCGGGTCGAGAAAGGTCATGCGGGCCAAGTTGTCCGCCGGCTCGAACGGCGCGTAGAGGGCATCGGCCAGGGCGTTGACGGCGAGGAAGTCCAGGGTCCGGCTCATGACGAACGCCGGAGTGTTCGGGTAGCCGTCCATGAGCTGTCGCAGCGAAGGGCTGACCCGCTCGGCGGCGTGGACGGAGGGCCGGTCATTCGGCGTGGCCCCGGCCAGCCGGTACAAGTGCGCGCGTGCGTCCGTGTCGAGGCGCAGCGCGCGGCTGAGCGCGTCGACCACCTGGGATGAGGGGTTGCGCTCTCGTCCTTGTTCCAGACGGGTGTAGTAGTCGGCGTTCACTCCGGCCAGGACGGCGACCTCCTCTCGGCGCAGTCCGGCGACTCTGCGGGTTCCATGGCTCGCCATGCCGACGTCCTCCGGCCGCAGGCCGTTGCGGCGTGTGCGCAGGAAGTCTCCCAGGTGGTTGTCGTCCATGTGTTCAGGCTAGGCGGCGGCCCGGTGAGCTGCCTGGGTGTGCCACACCCAGGCAGTACGCGTCCTGGTTGATGGCCGCTGACCTGCCCAGACTCGGTGGAGCAGGAAGGACCACACCATTCGAGGAGAGGAGTCCGTCATGGCCGGGACCGTTGAGGGCGACCACGTCGATGTGGTCGGGATGTGGGTGACCGCGGATGGTCACATCCGTCAGGAGTTGCTGCCGGACGGCCGCTACGACGAAGCCCGCGGCGAGCGGCGCAGCGCGTACACCGGCCGGTACACGGTGACCGGCAGCCACCTGGACTACGTCGACGACACCGGGTTCACCGCCACGGGCGACATCCGGGGCGGGGTGCTCTATCACGAGCATCTCGTGCTCTACCGGGAGCGGGAGTCGTCGTAGAGGAGGCCGGGCCACGGGCGCCCCGGGCCGCCGGAGGCGCCGGGGGCGCCAGGGGCGAATCTGCCGCCGGCGGACCGAGAAATCCCGACACGGCAGTCAGCCGGTCAGTCAGCAGCAACGAGAATCAAGGACCATATCCATGACAGGACAACGACTTGACGGCAAGGTCGCGCTGATCACGGGCGCGACCGGCGGCCTCGGCACAGCGACCGCCGAACTCTTCGCCCGCGAAGGCGCCAGGCTAGTGATCACCGATATCGCCGAAGGCCCCCTACGGGACCTGGCCCACCAGATCGGGGCATGCGGTGCGGAGGTCGTCGCTGCTCGCCTCGATGTCTCCTCCGCGCGCGAGTGGGACGAAGTGATCACCGTCGTACGCGACCGGTTCGGAACGCTGGACGTGCTCGTGAACCTCGCCGGCATCCTGGACTGGCCAGGTATCGAGGGCACGCGGGAAGAGGCTTGGGACCGCGTCATCGACGTGAACCAGAAAGGCACGTGGCTCGGCATGAAGGCGGCGATGCCGCTCCTGCGTGCGAGCGGCAACGCGTCGGTGATCAATACGTCGTCGGTTCTCGGCTTGGTAGGAAGTGGTGCGGCTGCGGCCTACCAGGCGTCCAAGGGGGCCGTGCGCTTGTTGAGCAAGACCGCCGCGGTCGAGTACGCGCGGCAGGGAGTACGGATCAACTCGGTGCATCCCGGGGTGATCGCCACGCCGATGATCCAGGACCTCTTGGACGACCAGGGCGACCAGCAGCCGGACATCCGACGCACCCCTATGCGCCGAGCCGGCCGCGCCGACGAGATCGCACCCGCGATCCTCTTCCTGGCCTGCGACGACTCCTCGTTCGTCACCGGCGCGGAGCTGGTGGTCGACGGCGGGCTCACCGCGCACTGAACGATCCAGCCGTACGACGTCCACGTGCCCCGCGGGGTCAGGCCATTTCGACGTAGCGGTGGACCCGGTCGAAGCGCCGGGCCGTCAGGTCCCGGTGGCGGATCACCCAGTGGGCCACGCCGGAGTCCAGTTCCGTGACGTCGTCACCGCACCTCCAGGTGGCCAGGAGGGCCCAGTCGCCGGCGGCCTCTTCGTGGGCCGCACCGCCCTGCTCGCAGTGGTCGGCCTCCTCGGGCGTACGAGCGTAGTGGACGGGGTCGTTCTGGGGTGAGACCGGATGGCCGCCGATCTGCAAGACCCAGGGAGGGCGGTAGCCGCCAACGTGTGCCCAGGCGTCACTGAGTTCGTCGGCGAGTTCGAACTGCTCCTCCTCGGGGAAGGCACCCCATCTGTCGAGGGCGAAGCTCTCCGGCATCTGCGCGCTCGGCTGGTGCCAGACCGTGCGGAGTTCACGCGGCCGGTACGGCTCGCGCCAGCTGTGTTCGAGGAAGGTCGGGGTTGTAGGGGTTCCGGCGGGGACGTACAGCACCGCATCGGGTACCTGTCCCTCGCTGCCTTGCACATCGGTGCCGGAGAAGAAGAGCAGGTAGCCGTCGGCGGGCAGTGGAAGGTTGGTCGCCCCCGGTGGGAGAGCCGCGAGGTCGACGGAGGCCACGAAGGGGTCGGAGGGCTTCGGCACGTCATGCGGCAGCAGGGGGTTGCCACCGACGCGGGCCACGAGGGGGCCGTCACCGCCCTCGGCCAGGTACACCGCCGGCAGGGCGCCACGTATCCATTCATCCACCTCCTCCGACGCCAGGCCTCGGGATGTCGCCTCGGCTCGGAAGTGGTTCAGTCCATCCACGCTCTCGTCGGTCACCGGGCTACCCTAACGGGCCCATGGGCGGGCAGCGCCAGGGCCCAACGCCTTTTGCATGTAGGGGTTTTGCGCTCGCGACCCGGCCCGTGACCGTCTGTCAGTACCGGCGCGTCACCGGGGCGTACACAACAGCCTGCCGGCTCTCGTCACGGTCGACTCGGCCTCCACGGCCACGAACGCGGCACTCGACACGGGCAAGGAGCTGACCTGGCAGAGCATGTCCCTGACCGCAATCAGCTTCACCGTCCCGGTGGCAACAGTTCGCGTCGTAAAGCTGAGCTCGCCGATTGCCCCTGTCAAAGTTCGGTCATCCCGGGAGGGTCAAAGCTCACCCCGTTCTCGTCGAGTGCGTTGAAGACGGTCACTCGACCCGTCTCGAAGGCGAAGCTGACGTCGACGTTTCCCTGAGCGACGTCCCCGCCCACCCATTCGAGCAGTTCGGCCCCCTTGACTGGCAGCCCCTGCGGAGCGTGCAGCTCGGGAAGAGGTTCGGGTCGCCATTGCAGGTCGAAGCCGGGCCATCGGACTGGGTGGGTAGGGTCGATCATGTTCCACGTCAGGGAAAGATCGCCCAGCTTTTGATGGTTGATCTCGACCTGCTGGCCATCGAAGTCGAACAGCACCGGGCAGTCGCAGAACCACTTGTCATCCCTGAGGTCCCAGACCATCCAGGCCCTCGTGAGCGTCCGGCCGGCAAGACCCCGCAGGCGATGTCCATGTTCCCGCACGACGTCACCACAGCCGTCCAACCATGCTGGCTGGTAACCCGCGATGCCGAAATCGAACATGCCGTCATCCTGCCAGAGTCGCCCTCGCTGGTATCCCCTGTCCCTGAACCTAGACCGCTTGCCACTGAAGTCGGTCTGGTAGCGCCCCTCTATTGTGCCAAGCAAGGGACGTTGACCCCTAGCCACCCAAGTTGGCACCGTCCTCCCTCATCCATGCCAAGATTCAAGGGTGGAGATGACCGACGTGACGCGTGCGATCACTGCTGCGACTTCGGTCGCCGCATCGCTCGACCTGCCGACCGACGACGCTATCGTTCTGCACAACTCGAACAAGCTGGCCCTGCGGCTGACGCCATGTGACGTCTTTGCCCGGGTCGCCCCTGTGGGACAAGAGGTTGCAGAGTTCGAAGTCGACCTCGCTCAGCGGCTCACCGGGGCCGGGAGCCCGGTGTGTCCGTTGGAGCCTCGGGCTGACCCGCGTGTGTACACGCGCGATGGCTTCGCAGTGACGCTGTGGACCTACTACGAGCCCGTGACACCTCACACCTCCCCAGCCGGCTATGCCAAGGCACTGGAGCAGCTGCACGCCCGCATGCGCGAGGTCGATGTGCCCAGCCCGAGGTTCACCGACCGGATCACCGAGGCGGAAGAAGTTGTCGCCGATCCGGCTCGCTCGCCGGAACTCGCCGAAGCGGACCGAGCTTTTCTCAGCGGCAAGCTGGCCAGCGTGCGACGAGCGATCGACGACCGCGGCGCCGTGGAGCAGCTGCTCCACGGCGAGCCGCATCCAGGAAATGTGCTCAGCACGGCGAACGGCCCGTTGTTCATCGACCTTGAGACATGCTGCCGCGGACCCGTCGAGTTCGACCTCGCCCATGTCCCCGAGGCGGTCTGCGAGCACTACCCGAACATCGACCAAGGGCTGCTGGACGAGTGCCGACAGCTCGTCCTTGCGATGGTCGCCGCGTGGCGTTGGGAGCTTGGCGACCAGTTTCCGAACGGGAGGCGATTCGGAGAAGAACTGTTGCGCGTACTGCACGACGGTCCTCCTTGGCCGACACTCGACACGATCAACAAGCGACTGGGCGGGCTGTAGAAATCGTCCCGTGCTGCTGTCTCCGGGCGATGAGGTGCGTGTCCTCTGGCCCTGTGCGATGTCGCCATCCGTTGTGTGACGGTGCTGGTGTTCCCGCCGGTGCCCCCGCCCGGACGGCCTGGCGTCGCGAGGGCATATGCCACCGGTCGATGGCGTGCGCCGCCCTGCACGAAGCCTCCTGGGCCCAGTCGAGCGGATCAGACGCCTGTGTGGTCGGCGCACCCTCGACCGTGTCCGTCGTCCGTCCAGTGTGCCGCCTGCAGCGCGTCGGGAATGTATGTCCCGCGCGAGTTCGTAGAACAGTGCGCCGCCGTCGACCGTCGCGTCCTTGCCACCATCATGAATGCTCCTCATCGCACGCTCCACCCACTCCGGTTCCACGCGTCGCCAGTCCGCCGCCAGGCGGCGCAGGAACATCAGGCGGAAGCGTTGTCTGGTCTCGTCGTCGGTGGGCGCGAAGCTGTTGAGGGCTGTCTGCAGACAGACGTCGAAGGCCGCGGTCAGCTCTCGTGCGGTGCAGTCCTCGTCGATGCGCAGCCAGAGGGTGATCATCGCGTGGGCCGCCGAGACGGGCGGGTCGTCTCCGCCGTCGAAGAAGGTGGTGACCGCCGTGTCCCACGGGCCCGCCAGGGGTTCGAGGCCGTGGGCGAGGACGTCGTCGAGAACGTCGCAGAGGAAGTGGGACTGGGCTCGCAGTCTCGTGTTCTGGTGCGTGATCCAGGAGAACCAGCCGCCGTCTCTCCGTGCGGCCTGCCGGTAGTGGTCGTCCCGGTCACGGTCGTACGTCCAGTGCGCGTCCAGTGGCACGGGATCAGGCTCCGAGTCCGGCCGCAGTGACAGTCTGATATCCCGTCGGCGACCGTCCCAGACGCGTTCGAGCGCCAGTGTGGCGACCAGTCCGTGCCACGCCTCCGTGGGGCACTGTGACCGCCACAGGAGTGCGGCGGCCCGCCATGCCGATACGACGTCGTGCTCCAGCGGGAACAGCTCGCTGCCGGTGAGTTCCCCTGCCGTCGCGACGGCGAGCACCAGCAGGTTCACCGAGTACCGGGCGGGCCCGGCGGTCACCGGCAGCGGGTTGGGCACGTAGTCGCTGTACCGGGTGTCGTGTCGTATCTCCCCGGTGTGCCGGAACAGGTCGAGCAGCACGTCGCGCACGCCGCGGCGGCGCGGCTCCGGCAGAGCGCGCAGCCGTTCGCAGGCGAAGGAGAGGGTCGTCCCGCGCGTGGTCAGTGGCATGTGGGAGAGCAGGGCGTGCAGGAATGCGTCGTCGATCACCGCGGGTCGGCTGCGGCGCACCGAAGAGCTCAACTCGGCGGCCAGGTCGTCCAGTTCCTGGGTGACGAGCCGCGCGATCAGGTACTCCCCGAAGGTGGCGTGCAGGAATTCGTAGGTGCGCAGGCGCAGACCGTCACGGTTCGCCCGCGACTCGTGGACGAAATAGAAGCGGCCGAGCACGATGTCCGCCGTGCTGAGACTGGCCCTCAGGCCGCCGAGGCCGGCGCCTGCCGGGTCGATGTCAGGCGCGAGTACGGACAGGTCCCTGTCGAGTTCCGCTACGCCGATCCATTGCCTTCCGCGGTTGAACATGGCGAACGAGACCAGGGACAGCTGGGTCAGCTGTCGTTCCACCGCCGCGTCGAACTCTTCGTCGTCCAGGCCCGCGGCGGCCTTACGGACCTCCCTGGCGGCGAAGCTGGTGAGCAGCCGTTCGTAGAGCTCCCCCTCCCCCAGCGCCTCGTCGCGGCGTTGCAACGCGTTCTCGTCGGCGTCGTAGAGCGCAAGGAGTAACAGCAGCAGTGGCTGGGACGCCAACTCCCGGTAGCGCAAGGCGACTTCGGGCTCCAGGGGGTGGAGACCGCGAGCGGTGAAGCCGGTGGCGTTGGTGCGGTTCCACATCCGCAGCCACCACGTGACCTGGGCGTCGCTGAACGGTTCCAGGCACAGGGCGAGCATGCCCTCCGCAGGCCGCGCCCGGTCGGCGACCGCGGTACGGCTGGTGACGACGACCACGACGGGGCGCCCCTGGGCCATCTCGCGCCGCTGGAAGTCACCGACCTTCTGCAGATAGTCGCTCTGGCTGGCGCCCGTCGCCTGGAGCAACTCGTCGAAGCCGTCGAGGAGAACGACGGGCAGCGCCCCCGCCCCGCGCCGCACCAGCTCGGGCCAGGTCACCGCCTCACCCGTGGCCGACCGCACCGCCTGCTCGATCTGTGTCTGCAGATCCGCCTCGGCGGTCGCGTCGCGCAGTTCCACGCGTACGACGAGGAAGTCCGCGGGCGGCAGGCGTGCTGCGAGGACGTGGGTGAAGACGGACTTGCCCGACCCCGGCTGGCCGAGGACGACCAGCGGGGCGCGGACAGCCCGCGGTGAGGTGAGGTGGCCGAGCAGGAAGTGGTCGAGGTCCTCGCGAACCTGCTGTTCGGCCCACCACCCCTCCTCGGCGAAGCGATCGGTGGGTCCCACTTCGGCAACCCGGAAGTCCGGACTCACATACGCGGCGCCGAGCGGCGGAAGGCTCAGTCCGTCCAGGACGTCCCGCGAGGTGAGGATCGGGCGGTCGAGGACTGCGTGGTGCGCGCGGGCCAGCCCGGTCAGCCAGGGATCGGGGGTCCGGCATGACGCCAACTCGGACAGCGCCCGGCCCAGCTCGTCGAGGCCGGCCCGCAAGGAGCGGAGCTGCGACCGAGTGGCCTGGTGATCGACCAGGTTCGCCCAGAAGGCGACCTCCGGGAAATCCATGGCGAGCTGCCGGAACAGTTCCTCGTACCGTGTGCCGGCCCGGTCCGGCAGGCCGTCGGACATCGTCTGCTGGAAGCGGGTCCGCTGGGTGTCGCCGAGCCGGTCCCAGACCGCGAGTCCGGACACGAAGCGGGTGACTTCCCCCGACAGACGCCGGTAGAACCCGCTGAGCGTCGCAAGGGTCTCCTCGTACGGCCGGTGGGGTGAGGGAATCGGCACGTCCGAACGGAGCAGGGTGTCAGCCAGGGCGTGGAGCCGGTGGGAGTGGGGCTGCTCCCCCGCTGACAGCCCTACCTGTTCGGCCCTGGTCAACTCCAAGTCTTCTGCGCCGCACGGGAGTTCGGTCTCGGCCAGCACCTCGAAGTACGCCGAGAGCACCACCACGGCGTGGGCAGCTGCCATCCGTTCGCCGCGCTCGAAGCGGGTGAGGCCGCGTGCGCGTTCGCCGAGGCCGTGTACGAGACCGGCGCCCAGCCTGGACAGTTCGCCTCTGACGTCGAACAGGCTCGCGGCGAAACCCGCCCCCGTGGCCGACGACGCGAGCAGCAGCCCGCCGGTCAGCCGATCCAGTGCCGCCACCATGGCGTCCTCCCGGCCCCCGAGCAGCCGGACGGCGTCCTGATGGCTCAGCCCCACGTGCCCCATGTGCCTCCCCCTCTGGCGCCCGCTGCCCACCTCACCGGCCAGTCTCCTGGAACGGCCACTGGGTCCCCACCCCTCGCGCGTCAACTACGCACGCGCGAGAGCCATGTGCCGCCGCGATGAGCTCTGTTTCTGAGGCCGCCCGCTCGTGTGCGGCTACCCCTTCCAGGAGGCCGGTGAAGGCCTGCGGCCCGTACCGCGCTCGCGTCGTCGATGTCGCGCTGTCACGCAGGGATGCGGGAGAGGATCGCCTCAAGACCGAAGGTGAAGCGCTCCTCGAAGTTGTGCCGGAGGTGTGGCAGGACCTGTTGCAGTGCAGGGTGCGCAGCGGGATCGACGGCCTGGGCCAGTCTCTTGTCGCTTTCCTCGGCCTCGGGGGCGGCCTGCTCCTCCTGGGTCAGGCCGAGGACGAAGTAGTTCACCGTCCAGGCCGTCCATGCCGCCCGCTGTTCGTCCGCACCGGCTTCCAGGAGTGCGCCGATGAGGCGGTCGGCGAAGCGCAGCGTGTTCGGTTCGGCCGGGTAGGTACCGGTGACCAGGGCGGAGCCGTCACGGTGGGCGAGCAGTGTGCGCCGGTAGCGGCCGGCGAGTTCGCGGGCGCGTTGCAGGGGGGCGTCGGGCAGGTCCTCGTAGCGGATGCCGGCGAGGACGGCGTCGGCCATCAGTTCCAGCATCCGGGCCTTGGTCTTCACGTGCCACAGCACGGTGTTCATGCGTACGCCGAGGCGATCGGCGACCGCCCGGGTCGAGAGCCCGTCCAGTCCCCGCTCGTCCAATACATCAAGGGCGGCATCGATCACGGCGGTGCGAGTGAGCTGCCCCGTGGCGTCTTTCCCGGTTTGCCTCTTGGTCACCGACCTAGTTTACTGCACGGCAAGCATTGGTCATCGACCAAGAGTGCGCGCGTCGAGTACCAGAGCGCGCGCGTCGAGAAAGGGAAAGATCATGAAATACCAGGTCGTCGTCGCCGGTGCCGGACCCGTGGGCCTGTGGCTCGCCGGCGAACTGCGCCGTGCCGGCGTGGCCGTCGCCGTGATCGAGCCCCGCACCGAACGCGATACCCGCTCCCGCGCCCTGACCGTGCATCCCCGCACCATCGAGACCTTCGCCTCCCGCGGCGTGCACGAGCCTTTCGTGAACGAGGGCATACCGCTGCCCGGCGGCCACTTCGGGACCCTCGACTCACGCCTGGACTTCCGCCGCCTGCCCAGCCCCTTCCCCTACACCCTCGCGCTGCCCCAGGAGCGCACCGAGGCACTACTGGAAGGCCAGGCCCTCGGCCTGGGCGCGGACATCCTGCGCGGCCACGAGGTGACCGGCTTCACCGAACACTCCGACCACGTCGCCGTGCACACCACGGGACCCCATGGCACCACCACTCTCCGGGCGGCCTACCTCGTCGGCTGCGACGGCGCCCGCAGCACCGTGCGCACCACGGCCGGCATCGGATACCCCGGCACCCCCTCCACTGTTCTCGGCTGGCTCGGCGACGTGGTCCTCGACGACCCGCCCGCCCCCGGCTACAGCCGCTTCGGCCCCACCGGCTCCCTCATGGTCGTCCCCATGCCCGGCGGCATCCACCGCCTGGTCGGCATCACCCCCCGCGACCTGACCACCACCTGGCCCGGCGACCTCACACTGGAGGAACTGCGCGAGAACGTCGTCTCCGTGGCCGGCACCGACTTCGGTATGCGCGATCCGGTCTGGCTCTCCCGTTACGGCAACGCCACTCGCCTGGCCGACCAGTACCGCAAGGGCCGCGTCTTCCTCGCCGGTGACGCCGCCCACCAGCACTTCCCCGCCGGAGGTGTCGGCATGAACGTCGGCATCCAGGACGCCGCCAACCTCGCCTGGAAGCTCGCCGCCACGCTCAACGGCTGGGCGCCGGATGGACTGTTGGACACCTACCACTCCGAACGGCACCCGGTCGGCGCCGACCTCACCGAGACCAGCCGGGCCCAGGTCGCCCTGATGACCGCCTTCACCCCCGAGGGACGCGACCTGCGCGGCCTGCTCGCCCGGCTGATCACCACCCTGCCCAACCTCAACGACCGCCTGGCCGCCCAGGTCAGCTCCCTCGCCGTCACCTACGCGCCCACATCCCCCGACGCCCACCCGCTGACCGGCACCCGCGCCCCCGACCTCCCCCTCGGCGACACCACCCTGTTCGCTCTGCTGCGCGCCGACAGCCACCTCCTGTTGGACCTCACCGGCAGCGGCGGCCTCGCCGGGTACGCCCGGGCCTGGCTGCGCGTCCACGCCGCCACCCCGTTCCAGCTCCCTGCCGGCTTCACCGGTGTCCGCGCCGCCCTCGTCCGCCCCGACGGCCACATCGCCTGGGCAGGTACGGCACCGGACGACACCGCCCTCGCCGAGGACCTGAGCGCGAGTCTCGCCACCACCCACTCGAGGGCGACGGCACGCAACTGATCAGCGCGTGTCGCCACAACAGCTGCCGAGTCGGCCGCGAAGCGAAGCCCCGAAGGGGGCGGCGCCGCGCACAGGACAACAGGTAGCCGGCAGCTGGCGGTACGTACGGGCAGCCGGCGGCCTCCAGCCTGGGGTATGTACGCGGCAGCAGGCATACCGCCTCAGATCCGGGGCACCAGCACATCAGACAGCTCGGCTCCCCCCTTCCGAGCACGACGGCCCCGCCACCATCCCCCCCCGGTGGCGGGGCCGTCCGTCCTTCAGACCTCGGCCAAGAAGCACAGACGGCGCCGTGTTCTGCCTCACAGGCGGGGACGGCGGTGTGACGAGAGGCAGCCGGGCACCGTCTGGGAGGACATGAACGACATGACCGATGAAGACATCGTCCGTGCGGTGCGCGGCATCGCCGCCATGGAGTCTTCCCGCGAAGCGCTGGCCGACCGCGTCACAGCGCTACGCACCGCCACGACCGCCGAAGACCTGGCCGAACGCGACCGCTGCGGCAACGCCATGGCCGATACCGACGCCCGGATCCTGCTGGAGTCCATCGAAGTACTCGACCAACTCGGAATGACGGCAGCAGCCATGGCCTGCACCCACGTGGCCCAGGAGGAAGGCATCCTGCCACCCCACTGAGCGGTGTACATCGTGGATCTGCGCGCCTGTCGTGGGGACCCACCTACGATCCGTCGCCGGCGGCTGCACCGCCGGATCGCGGGAGGGAGCGGGGAGGTCCGAGCTGGAGCGGATCACGGCGCGCCGGAGCGAGCTGGACGCGCTCGCCGAGGAACTGCCCAAGCGGCTTGCTGGGTGTCTTGGATGAGTTGGGCCCCACAAGGTCGTACAGGCATGCCGCGCAGCCGGCGCACGGTTCTCGCTCACCGTCGCGCTCAGGGCTGGATCTCCGATGCCGAGATCGCCGAAGTCCCCTTCTTCACGGCCTTGGCGTAGGAGCTCCCATCACCCCAGGTCAGCAGGCACCTCTTCTCGCTTCGTCGTCCACGGACCAACTACAGCGCGATGGATGCATGTTCAGGCCCCCACCCGGCCGGTGTCGTACGCCCACATCGCGATCTCGACCCTGTTTCGGGCGCCGATTTTGGTCAGCAGGCTGGCGACATGAGTCTTGGCGGTCGTCAAGCCGATGAACAGCTCGGCGGCGATCTCGGCGTTCGTGCGGCCACGGGCGACCAGCGTCAGCACCTCCTCCTCGCGTTCGGTGAGCGGCTCGATCGGTTGGGTCCGTCGGCTCGACGGTTCCTTGGCGGCGAGGGTGGCCAGCAGCCGCCGGGTGATGTTCGGCGCGATCAGGGCGTCGCCGACGGCGGCGGCATGGACGGCCTGGACGAGCAGCGCCGGTCCGGCGTCCTTGAGCAGAAAGCCTCGGGCGCCGGCCCGGAGCGCGCCCTGGACGTACTCGTCGAGGTCGAATGTCGTGATCACCACCACGGCGATCGGGTCCGGGACGCCCCGCCCTGCGAGGAGCTTGGTCACCTCGATGCCGTCGAGCCCGGGCATCTGGATGTCGACCAGGCACACGTCGGGGCGGAGCCGATGCGCCAGCTCGACGGCGGCGTGGCCGTCGGCGGCCTGACCGACGACCTCGATGTCGGGCTGCGCGTCAAGGATCATCGACAGGCCGGTGCGCACCAGATCTTGGTCGTCGGCAACCAGCACGCGTACCGTCATCGGCGTACCTTCGTCGGCATTTCGGCGTCGACCGCCCACCCGCCCTCGGGCGCCGGTCCGGCACGCAGCGTGCCGCCGAGCAGCTGCACGCGCTCGGTCATCCCCAGCAGCCCGAAGCCGTGGTTCGCCGACCGTGCCGGGTCGATCTGTCCGTCGTCGGTCACGCGTAGTCGCAGCCTTCCCGCGTCTTCTACGACCCGGATCTCCACACGCGAGGCGTTGCGGGCGTGCCGCAGGGCGTTGGTCAGCGCCTCCTGCGCCAGCCGGTAGACCGCCGCGTCGACCTGGGGCGGAAGTTCGTCCCTGTCATCCGGCAACTTCACGTCGACGATCGGGACCGGGGTGCGTCGGGCGAGGGACACCAGGTCGGCAACGCCGGGCTGAGGGGCGCACTCCGCCGGCGCTCCGTCGCGCAGCACGCGGACCATCGCCCGCATCTCCGCGAGCGTTCGCGACGCTTCCCTTTCGACGACCACCAGCGCCTCGAGCGCCGCTTCAGGTCGCTGCCCGGCCATCGCCCGGCCCGCCTGCGCCTGCACAGCGATCGCCGAGACGTGGTGGGCGACGATGTCGTGCAGCTCGCGCGCGAGGCCGACCCGCTCCTGGCTGCGGCTCTGGTCCAGCGCCCGGCGCCAGCTCTCGGCGCGGTAGCGGAACGCCGCTCCGTCCGCCGCCGCCGTCAGGACGGCGAGTCCGCCGATGACGTCGGCCGGCCCGGTGTAGTCGGCGACCGTACCGATTCCCGCAGCGACCGCCACCACCGCCAGCCCGATCACGATGTCGCGCCCTGAACCCCAGCGGACCAGCGCGTAGACGAACACCAGGATGTAGACCATCGTGTCGAGGCCCACGCTCGGGGCCCCGCCCAGCAGGCTCGCCAGCCCCAACGCCATCGCGGTGCCGAAGGCCACGACAACACACGCCAACGGATGGGTACGCCGCCACAACAGTACCGGCGCAAGTCCGACCGCCACGATCGTCGCAAACGGCCGCCAGGCGACGTCGTCCCGGAGAACCCCTTCGAGCAGCGCCGTCACCATCAACACCCCGACCAACACCCAGTCGCGCGGCACCCGTTCGGGAGCGTCCGTGGCGCGGGGCTCGGCCCACAGCGAGCTCAGGGCGTTGGTGGTCACACTCCCAGCTTAGGGACCGCCGAGGCGTCGGGGACCGGCCGAAAGAACGAGACGCCGCTTCTCCCAACGGCCGAGGCGGGTCCGGCCTCGACGCCGATGTGACCGCCGCCGGGCTCGGCAATCGTGGGCCTACCAGTCCTCACCACGACAACGGAGCCCACGATGAGAATGCGTCAACCCACCACGACCGCACTGCAAGACCAGCGGATCCCGGTGAGAGCCAAGCTCGCCGCAGCGTGGACAAGCCTCATGTTCCTGTACGTCTACGTGGACATTCTCGCCTTCTTCAAGCCCGGCGTCATCGATGACATCGAGGCCGGCGTCGTCTGGGAGTTCAACATCAGCCAGACGTTGTTGACCGCCTTCCTCGTGCTCATGGCGATCCCGATCCTCATGGTCGTGCTGTCGATGACGCTGCCCGCCCGGGCGAACCGCATCACGAACCTCATCGTGGCCTCGATACAGGTCCCCTTCGCGGCATTCAACGCGGTGGGTGAGTCCTGGACGTACTTCTACGGCCTTGGCGTCGTACTGGAAGTGATCGTTCTCGCCCTCATCCTGCGCTACGCCTGGACCTGGCCCCGCACCACACCGTCGGCGACCACGGCGACCAGCCCGGACCGTCAAACCGTTGGCCCCCAGCAGCAAGCGTGAACCCGCGCGGTAGGAGCGCGCGCAGAGCGGCCGCCCGCCCCGACGTGGTTTCCCACGGCTCCGGCCGACCGTGTACCGCGGAGTGCCCGGCCCGGATGTGGTCCGCATCCGCCAGATGCCTGTTCGCGGTACGGGGCGGGTCAGCTCTCCCGCTCCGGTGAGGAGCGCTTCCCGGACGGACGGGGTGGTGGGCCGGCGGGACGACGGGGCCTCAGAGGGGGACGGCCTCGTGGACCCGGTGGAGGTGGATGAGGACGTCGTAGGCCTTCTTGACGGCAAGGGTGGGGAGCGGGTCGTTCTTGAAGGACGAGCCGGCGTCGTACACGGGCCGCGGGGTGTCGAGCCAACTGCGGGCCGCGGCCGGGAGTGTGCGCAGGTCGACGTAGTAGTCGCGGTGGTGGACCTGGTCGAGGGTGTACTCCTGCATATCGGGGGTGGCGGGTGGGACAGTGACCTTGTTCCAGGGGCTGCCGAGGGTGGTGGCGGTGAGGAAGGAGCCTCGGTTGAAGGTGAAGCCGATGGCGACGTAGCGGCTGCCCAGGGCGTTGCGCAGGTAGACGCCCTGTGTGGTGGGGTACATCACCGGGTCGGTGGACAGGTAGCCCACGTGCCCGTTGTGCGCCGACAGCAGCATCTTGTCGCCGGTACGTCGCTGCCACCAGACGGTGTTGGCGGCCATGGCCCGGTCGCGGAGGTGCTCCGCCGCAGAGACGGACTCCGGGTCGGAGAGGTCGAGCGAGGCGAACGCGAAGGTCTGGTGGATGTTACGCGCGTGCTGCTCCGCCCACGCATGGTCCTCTCCACCCGTCTTCTTGCCCCTGGCGATGAGGTCGAAGGCCTGCTGGGCGGTGACGGCGTTGCGCCGTCGTTCGTCCAAGGGCTGGCCAAGGTAAGTGAATATGTCGTCGAGCGGCGGCAGTTGGGCGTACAGCGCTTCGAGGCGGGCGAGGTCCTGGGGGCGGTTCACACGGACGTACGAGAGGACCCGCTCGAAGATCGCGCTGCCGAGCTTGGGTGCCCCGACGTCGTTGCCCATGAAGCGGACACGGCGGCTGGGGTGGCGGTCGTTGTGCCCGCGCATCCAGGTGAGGAGGCTGACGAACTCCTCGCGCTCCCAAGGGGACCCGGCCAGCGCCTCCTTGGCGACCTGCCGGGCGGTGCCGGGGGCGCCCTGCAGGTATTCGTCGATGCGCAGGCCGGCCGTCCAGCTCATCTCCAGGGCGAAGGTGGCAAAGCGCTTCTCCTCGACGAGGTAACGGAAGACGCGTTCCTTCATGGCGAAGAACTCGTGCGAACCGTGGGTGGCTTCTCCCAGACCGACGACCTCCGCGTCGCCGATCATCGCGCCCAGTGCGCGCAGGTCGGAAGTACGTCCGCCTGGTTCCGTCGACCTCAGACGATGCGCGGCGCGCTCCAGCCCGCGAACCGCAGCGGCCTGGCCGTTCTTCGCCGCCTGGCCCGCGTGTGCACGACCTTCCGGTCTGGTGGCAGGGGCTGCGTAGGCTGCCGGGGCCAGGAGGGCGGTGGCGGCGAGTCCGGCCGTCGCGGCCAGCAACTTCCGTCGGTCTATCGCCTGCGGGTGCACGGTCATCCTGATCTCTCCTCGCTTCGGTGATCCGCCGGGGGTGCGGTGAAACGATCATGGCTCGGGCGGTCTGCGGGGCGCGCTGGTGCTGTCCGCCAACCTGCCAGGGGGAAAACCCCCGGTACGCCCGGGACCACCCGGCCACGTCTCCGTGCGCGCGGCGACCTAGGGGCATAGGTACGTGCCGGTGCTCGTGGCCGATGCCGGCTGTGGTCACAGTGCCGGCCAGCCGTACGGCCCGGGAACAAGTCGGCGGAGGCGGTCGGTGGGACGGCGTTCCGCCGCTGGAGACGCTGCCGCCGGTCGAACAGCCCGACTCCGAAGAAGCTGTGGAGCCGACCGGATACTGGATGGACAACCTGCCCGCCATCACTCCAACCGACGGACGTGGGCCGGCTGGTCGCGCTGGGCTCCACGGCTCAGAGGCTGGAGGCTGGTCATCGCCTGCCGGCCGTACGGAGCGTGCTGAACCATCGCACTACTTCTGCTGTTGCCCGCACGTTCGAGCCGAGGCGTTCGTCACCTCTGGTGGTCGACGGTGCCGAGGTCGACGACCGACACCCGCGACCCCCTCTTCTGGAAGTCCGCGGCGCAGTTGGCCTGGCCCCGGGGCGGGACGCCGTGTCCTGGGTGCATCGAGGGTGCCCGGGCCGGTGTCGACCAACCCCGTCGCAGGCCCGACGCGGTCATCGCGGACAGGGCGTATCTGTCCGTCCCGGGCGATCTGCCAGGTTCCGCGCGGGCGGGGTATCCGGGGGGCGGAGGCGCGGGCCGACCAACAGGCCAACCCGCCAGCGGCGCGGCCAGGCCGGAGCGCAGGAAGAGATGATGCGTCCCACGGCGCAGGCGAGCCGGTAGGCCGCTGGCCTCGAACCGCGAGCTCTACAAGGCCAGCAACGTGGAGGAACGCTGCTTCGGCCGCCTGAAGCAGCTCCGCGCGATCGCCGCCCGTCTCGTTGAACTCGCCGACTCTACAAGGCCGGAGCCCACCTCACCGCACTCATCCTCATGTCACCCGCTCGTGCAAGGCGCTCCGGCACGTCCCCCTCGTAGGGCCGTACACCCCGGCGGCACCGGAACGGTCTCGCTGTTCCGGTGCCGCGTTCTGAGACCTCAGCCGCGCAGACGCGTCCAGGTCTTGGGGCCGACGATGCCGTCGTCATCGAGTCCCCAGGTGCGCTGGAACTTCTTCACTGCCTTGAGGGTGTCCCCGCCGAATGTGCCGTCGACTCCGTAGCGGCCGATGTTGTACCCCCGGTACTGGAGAATCGCCTGGATCTCCCTGACCTTGTTGCCGCGGTCGCCGTAGTCGGCGTACGTGTTGTTGACGTCGTAACCGCAGTAGTAGCCGAAGTTCGAGTAGTAGGCACAGGCGGCCAGGGTTGCGGACGGTGCTGTCGACGGGGCGGCTTCCGATGGGGTCGCGGCCGACGCGGTGGCGGCCACTCCGGTGACCGCCGTCCCGGCGAGGAGGCCCGCGGCCAGCAAGGTCGCGGCAGTGCGGTGGATGGGCATGTGCGCTCCCTGGTGAAAGGGCGGCGTCGGGGCCGCCTTGGATGGGAATGCCCGGGCACTGCCCACGCTAGGAAGACGGCCACCGCGATACATCAACCGACGGTGTGATTCCTGCCTACCTCCATGGTTTGCGACCCTGCCCTCACGGTTTGCGGCGCGGTCAACCCTCGTCGTAGCGCGAGGTGGCTGCCTCAAACGTGCGCGGTATGGCGACGTCTGACCGTGTGCGGCTGCTCGTACCGCTACAGGCTCGTCGCCTCGATCACCCGTATGAGGCCGTGGCCGCTCGTCTTCACGACACGGTCAACGCGCAACCCGATGTCTGACGGGCAGTCACTTCCAGACCGAGCGGCTGCGTACGCGCCCGTTCAGCATGCCCATCATCGTGAAGTCGCCCAGAGGTCGTGCGGTGTCGGGTGGTGTTCTAGAAGTCGATGCCCCGTCTGGCCGGCTGCCCCTGGAGCGGCCGGGTTCGATGACGATGAACGTGTTGTCCGTGTCGTCGAGTTCACCGATCATTTCGAACAAGGCGTCCTCGGAGGCACCCACAATGTGGTCGCCGTTCTCGCTGACCACGCCGTAGCCTCTGGCCCCCGTCGGCCGATCCTCTCCTCGGGTGGGCAACCGATCAGGTCAGCATCGGACGGGGTCGACTGCAGCCACGCGTTGAGGAGGGGCTTGCACCTCGCGGTCGAACGCCGAAGGCGCCGGGCCTGGGGCGCAGACTGCCCTCGCTCGCGGTCGCTGCGGTACCGGGGGCGGTAGTCGGCCGCGCCTCGGAGATCCATCGAGGCGGCCGGGTGGCGTCGGTGCTGGCGCCTCAAGCAAGCTTGTCGGCTCGCGTCCCCCGACGCGGCTCGGCCGGGCGTTAAGCGGCAAGTTCCGTACCCGTTCCTGGACCTCGGCGGTCTTGGAGCAGGGCCGTGAATGCTGCTTCGTAGGGTGCAGAGCGAGTGCCTGCTGCGTTCCCCACCCCGCGCTGTCTCGGTAGTAACGGGGTAAGTGGAAGGGGCGCGAGGTACGACCGTAGGGGGAGGCGTGATGGCCGAAGGCACGGTCCGGTGGTTCGATGACGTTCGGGGCTATGGCTTCATCGTCCCCGACCGTGGAAGTCGCTGGGTTTACAGCGATCGGGGCTTTGACGTCCCTGTTCCCGACGACTGGGAAGTGCGTGTCGAGCGCATCGATATTCAGTACAACGGGTGGGCGACCCTGGAACCCGGCGAGCGTGTGTCATTCGACTTCCAGCTCGACAAGGGAGGCGAGCTGCGGGCCGTCAAGGTCACTCAGTTGGGAGTACATGCTCCAGTGCGTGAGGTTTCCCCCCGGGCTGTAGCCGACATGCCTGTATGGCTGGGCTGCTGTATTGGCCTTCTCGCGGCGGCTTGTCTTGTGGCGTACGGCATGTGGTTGGTGCGGACGTTGTGATCGGACCTGAATCTGTAGCGCGCGGCAGCAGCATCGTCTGATCCCACCTGGTCCTCACCAGCCGAAGCTCCTGCGCCCAGCCAGGTTCTCGTACGGCGCAGTCAGCATGAGGGCCAGTACGAAGGGGGCAACAGTCAGTCGCGATATCAGCCGGATCCACGAGCGTGGAGTTGTCGTCGAGGGCGTGCCATTGGTGCAATGCGCAGCTATGCGGCCTAGCCGAGGCCGCCCCGGTCCGATGGCTGGACCTGCAACCGACCACGCGGCTAACAGCGCCGCAGCGACGAGAGCACGCCGTACTGCGCTCACACCTGGACAGCCTGATGAGCAGGATCGCCGCTGACGGCAAGGGGCTGTAACGCCCGGAGCATGTCGGTCCCAAGCGCAACGTGAAGGCGTCGGCGGGTCACAGGTCCAGGACGAGGCGCGGGCAGGCGGCGCGCGAGACGCAGATGAACATCGTGTCGTTGCGGGCCTGTTCGGCGGGGGTGAGCAGGGAGTCCCGGTGGTCCACCGTCCCGTCGAGGACCGTGGTCTCGCAGGTGCCGCAGGTGCCCTCCCGGCACGAGGACAGGATCTGCACGCCGGCCTCCTCGACCGTCTGGAGGACGGTCTTGTCCGGCGGGACGGTCACCGTGATGCCGCTCCGGGAGAGTTCTACGTCGAAGGAGGCCGAAGCGGCGTCGTCCTCCCCCGTCTCCCTTGTCTTCGGCGTCTCCCTCGTCTTCGGCATCTCCCGCGTCTTTGGCGTGAACCGCTCTGTGTGGAGCGTGCCTTCCGGCCAGGAGGCACACCGCTGTTCCACCGCGTTGAGCAGGGGTTCGGGACCGCAGCAGTAGACCAGGGTGCCGGGCGCGGGGCTGCCGAGCAGCCCGTCCAGGTCGAGGAGGCCGGTCTCGTCCTGGGGGCACAGTGCCACCCGGCGGGGGTGGTCCTTGGCGAGCTGTCCGGCGAAGGCCATGGTGGCGCGGCTGCGTCCGCCGTACACGAGCCACCAGTCGGCGCCTTGCTGTTCGGCGGCAGCGATCATCGGCAGGACGGGTGTGATGCCGATGCCGCCGGCGATGAACAAGTAGCGGGGCGAGTCGACCAGTGGGAAGTGGTTGCGGGGGACGCTCGCCCGTACCGTGTCGCCCTCGGTCAGGGTGTCGTGCACGTAGTGGGAACCGCCCCGGCTCTCCGGCTCGCGCAGCACGGCCACTTGGAGGAGGAAGGAGTCCCCCGGGTCTCCGCACAGCGAGTACTGCCGTACCAGGTCGGGGCGCAGCACCAGGTCGATGTGGGCGCCCGGGGTCCACGCGGGCAGCCGTTCGCCGCGGGAGTGGGTCAGGCTGAGCCGGACGATGCCCTCGGTGAGGGGCTCCTTGCGCACCAGGGTCAGGTCGAGTTCGACCCCGGCGCGTGGTGGGATCGTGATGGTCATGGTGGTTCTCTTTCAGGACCGGGACCGGGGGTGGGGTCAAGACTGGGACCGGGGTCCGGGTCGGCTTCAGGCGGAGGTCGCGTGCCGACGCTGAGGGCTGGATGCGTGAGTGCCCTGTGGAACAGGGCCGGGTCGGTGGTCCTCGGGATGGCGGAGCAGCCAGTCCCACGACTCGACCGGATCCTCGAACTCCCGCTGTGCTCCGCAGTGGCACACGGCAAGCAGCCGGTCGGTACCCAGCACCCAGTGGATGCGGTGGACGTTCTCGCCGCAGAGGACGGGCGGGTGGAGCCGGGTCATCGGACCGCCGCCCGGACCTGCTTCGCCGCCTCCTCCTGGGCCTTCGCGGCCTGCTCCTCGGCCATACGGGCGAGGATGCGGCGGGCGGCGAGGCCGCCGGTGTCGATGTTGATGCTCAGCTCCTGGTAGCCGGCCGGTTCGGTGTCCAGGGACTTCTGCAGCACGTTGAGGGCCACGACGTCCTGCATGACCACCGTGTGGTTGTTGCCGTGCAGGAAGTCAGTGACCTCTTGGTCGTCGAGGGCGAAGTCGCGGGCCACGGCCCAGAAGTCGTACACCGTCTTCTCCGTCGAAGGGGTGATGCCGTAGACGACCTCCACGTGGAAGGCGTGCGGGTCGCTGCCGTCCGGATCCGGGCCGGGAGCGCCGACGGGGGCGATGCGCGAGTGGAGCAGGTAGAGACCGGGTGCGAGGTACTCGATGTCCTGCCAGCGGGTGATCCGGCCCTCGATGCCCGTGGACTTGGCGTAGAAGGGAGGGCACTCCGCGTCGTCCATGTGGCGGCTGACGTGGACGACGCCTGCGGTGTCGTCGACCTCGGTGGTGATGGGTGTCTCGGCCACCTCGGGGGTGCCGATGTAACCGCCGTGCAGGTACGTCTCGTGGGACAGGTCCATGAGGTTGTCGACGAGCAGACCGTAGTCGCCGTCGATCGGCTCCATGCCCGACACCACCGTGTAGTCGGGCGAGTCCATCCATGGAGCGCGGGGCGGCAGGGCGTCCCCGGGCTCGTGGTCGCCGATCCACACCCACACGAAGGAGTCCTGCTCGACGACCGGGTACGTCTTCAGGCGCGCCGTGCGCGGAATGCGCTGCTGGCCGGGCACGAAGACACAGCCGCCGTCGGGCCCGTAGGTGAAACCGTGGTAGCCACACACCACCCGGTCGCCTTCCAGCCGGCTCGGCGCCTGCGAGAGGGGGAAGCGCCGGTGCACACAGCGCTCCGACATCGCCACCGCCTGACCGCCCTCCGTGCGGTACAGCAGGATCGGCTCGCCCAGTACGGTGCGCCCGAGCAGCTCGCGCCCGACCTCGCGGCCATAAGCGGCGACGTACCACTGATTACGTATGAATGCAGTCATGCTCGTCTCCTTCGGAGTGGGACGTTCAGTGCGAGGTGCCGGCGGCCGGGGTCACCGCGGCGGGCCCCGTGCCCCCTGCCGGGCCCGGACGCAGCAGCAGCACGAGGGCCGCGGCGGCGAGGAAGATCAGGCCGACGGCCAGGTAGAGGTTCTGCGGGGTCCAGCCGGCGTCGAGCATGCTGCCGGCGATGGTCGGGGCGAGGATCGCGCCGATGCGGCCGACCGCGAGGGCGCTGCCGAGACCGGTGGCCCGGATGCCGGTGCCGTACGTGGCCGGGGTGAGCGCGTACAGACCGGCCACACAACCATTGACGAACAGGCCGATCAGCGCGCCGAGGGTGAAGGCGACGCCGAGGGAGGAGGTGGAGACGATGAAGGCGGACAGCAGCACGGCGGTGGCGATCAGGTAGGCCGTGAGGATGGAGCGGAGCGCCAAGCGGGCGGCCAGCGCCCCGAGGACGGCCGAGCCGAAGATGCCGCCGACGTTGAGCAGCGTCCCGCCGGTCAGTCCTTGGCTGCCGGACAGCCCGGCCTCGACCAGCAGCGTCGGCGTCCAGCTGGTCACGAAGTAGAAGCCGGCCATGACGAGGAAGAACGCGGACCACAGCAGCAGCGTCGAGCGGCGCAGCGCGGGCGAGAGCAACTCGCGGAAACCAGCTGCGATTCCACTCGGTACGGCGGTGAGCGCGGGCAGGCTCTCCAGCGGCGGCTGCCCCATGCGCCGGGCCAGGACGTTGATCCTCTCCAGGGCGCGCTTGGGCCTGCGGACAGCCAGGAAGTCCATGGACTCGGGCAGACAGAAGAAGGCCAGCGGGACGGCGCCGACGGTGGCGAGGCCACCGGTCAGGAAGACCGAACGCCAGCCGAACTGGCCGGTCATGGAGACGGCGAGCAACCCACCGACCGTGGCGCCGACCGCGTAACCGGCGGAGTTGAGGCTGACGGCGAGGCCGCGCCAGCGGTGGGAGGCGTACTCGCCGGAGAGGACGTTGCTACAGGCAAGGACGCCGCCGATGCCCGCTCCGGTGAGTACGCGCAGCGCTCCGAGCTGGGCGGGCGACTGGCTGACCGAGGAGAGCAGCATCCCGACGGCGGCCACCGACAGGCAGCCGAGGATGACCGGGCGGCGGCCGATCCGGTCCGCCCAGGGGGCGACGAACATGGCGCCCAGAGCCATGCCGACGAGGCCGGCGCTCAGCAGCAGACCCAGCTCGGAGGAGCTGAGCTCCCAGTCCGCCGACACGGCTTTGCCGGTGAAGGCCATGACGAGTACGTCGAAGCCGTCGAGCATGTTGAGCAGGACGCACACCGCGATCGCGCACCACTGGAAGGGGCTCATCGGCCCCTCGTCGAGGGCGGCTCGCAGAGAAGGGCCGGTCACCGGGGAAATCCGGGAAGGGGGCAGGCGGGTGGCAGAACCATGGCAGCACTCCGTTGTCGACTGCGTGGTCGGTGGGCGGAGACACCCGGTCCGTCAGGCGGGTGCGGCCCCGGCGGGCCGGTGCGCGGGTGTCGACCGGTGCGGACCATCGTGGGGTCGCCGCCCCCAAGTCACCAGGAGTCTTTCCGGATGCCGGGAAACATCTGCCCGGATGCCGGGAAGCAGCTGCGCGGATGCCGGGAAGCAGCTGCGCAAGACCGGCAGCCATGGGCCGGTGCCGATGATCAGGCGCGGGGCGGCGCGGCTCAGACCTGCGGCGTGGTCATGGCGCGGGAGATCGCCCGGGCGCTCGTGGAGACGAGCCGGGCCAGAGCGTGCGCGGAGGTGCTGCCATGGCGTACCACCAGTGAAACCGCTGCGATCACCGCGCCGTTGCCGCCGCGCACCGGTGCGGCGACCGACAGGGCGTCCATCGTGACCTGGCGGTCGCTGACCGCGTGGCCGTTGGTCCGCGTCTCGGCCAGCATGCGCCGCAACACACGCGGATCGGTGACCGTGCTCGGCGTGAAGCGTTTGAGGGGGCCGGCGAGCGCCTGCTCCTGCACCTCCGTGGGGGCGTGCGCGAGCAGCACCAGACCGACGCCGGTGGCCGTGAGGGCGAAACGCCCGCCCACGCGCGTCAGTACGGGTACCGCGCCGGAGCCCGCGATGCGCTCGACGAAGACGACCTCCGTACCCTCGCGCACCGCGAGCTGAACGTTCTCGCGGGTGATCTGGGAAAGGTCCTCCAGGAACGGCAGGGCCCGCTCACGCAGGCCCTGTCCGCGCGGCGCGAGGGAGGCGACTTCCCACAACCGCAGGCCGATGCGGTAGCACCCGTTGTCCGCGCGTTCCAGTGCTCCCCAGGCGACGAGCTCGCCGAGCATCCTGTGCACGGTCGACACCGGAAGCCCTGACCGCCGGGACAGCTCGCTCAACGTCATCTCCGGGCAGTTCGCGCTGAACGCACCGAGGATCTGCAGCGCGCGGCCGAGCACGGGCCTCGGACGCTGCGGACCACGTACGAGCGAGTCCTTCAAGGCGCCCTCACCGATTCCCGACTGTGCGACTCGTCCAAGCCGTAGCGGTCAGTGTGCAAGAAGGTCGCGGCCACGTCGAGAGGTCGGAACGGCCGTACCGGGGCCAGGAGTCGGGGTTCGCGGTAACTACGTATTGCTCACCGCCCATTGACCGTGAGCCGTGTCAGCCCTACGTTGAACCGCATTCCGGCACGATTGATTCGCATCACGGAACCTAGGGGGTTCTCGTGGCACTCACTTCTGTTGTCGCTCCTGATGTCTCTCCTCTCTCCCGCTTCACGGTTGACGGACGTTCCATCGTCATCACCGGTGCCACCGGCGCCCTCGGCAGCGCGGCGGCGCGCGCCCTGAACGCTCTGGGCGCTCGTCTCACCCTCGCCGGTGGCAACGCCGGCAAACTCGACGCGCTCGCCGCGGACCTTGACGGGCCGGGTCCCGTCGAGACCGTCCGGCGCAGGCCGGACACCCCGGAAGACGCCGAGGCGATCCTGTCGGCGGCGGTGCGCGCGCACGGTGGCGTACACGGTCTGCTCGTCGCCTCCGGCACGAACCACGTCGCGCCGATCACCGAGATGAAGGTCGAGGACTTCGACGCGGTCCAGTCGGCGAACGTCCGCGGCTCGTGGCTGATGTGCCGGGCGGCAGGGCGGCACATGCTCGGTCAGGGCGGTGGCGGCAGCGTGGTGCTCGTTTCCTCCACCCGTGGGCGGCTGGGGCACCCCGCCGGGTACTCCGCGTACTGTCCGTCCAAGGCCGCGGTCGACCTGCTCGGCCGCAGCCTCTCCGCGGAGTGGGGTGGCGCCGGGATCCGGGTGAACGTGCTCGCTCCCACGGTGTTCCGCTCGGAACTGACCGCCTGGATGTACGAGGACGACGAGAAGGCCACCGCGACCCGCGACGCCATGCTCGCCCGCATCCCGCTCGGCCGGCTCGCCGAACCGGAGGACTTCGCCGGGGCGTTGATCTACCTGCTCAGCGACGCCTCCTCCTTCGTCACCGGACAAGTGCTGTACCTCGACGGCGGGTACACCGCATGCTGACCGTCGCCGTCGTCGGCGCGGGGCTGATGGGCCGGGGCATAGCCGAGGTGTTCGCGGGCGCGGGCCATCCCGTACGTCTGCACGATGTCGACGCCGACGCCCTGCGCGGCACAGTGGACGCCCTGCGCGGCACAGTGGACGCCCTGCGCGGCACAGTGGGCGGCCTGCGGGGACTCAACGGGGCTGTCGACGGCAGCACCGACCTGGCCGAAGCCGTCACGGGAGCCGGCCTCGTCGTCGAGGCCGTCGCCGAGAACCTGGACGCCAAGCGGGAGCTGTTCGCCCGCCTGGACCGCCTGCTGCCGGACGCGTTGCTGGCCAGCAACACCTCCGTACTGCCGGTGAGCAGCATCGCCGAACACACCGCCCGCCCGGAGCGGGTGGTCGGAACCCACTGGTGGAACCCGCCCGGCCTGATCCCTGTGGTCGAGGTCGTCCGCGGCAAGCACACCAGCGAGGAGACGATGGAGCGCACCACCGCTCTGCTGACTTCCCTCGGCAAACTGCCCGTGCGCGTGGAGCGCGACGTGCCCGGGTTCGTCGGCAACCGTCTCCAGCACGCCCTGTGGCGCGAGGCGATCGGGCTCGTCGCGGACGGAGTGTGCACCGCGGAGACGGTCGAGACGGTGGTACGCAACACCATCGGCCTGCGTCTGGCCGCGATGGGTCCGTTGGAGAACGCCGACTACGTCGGGCTCGACCTCACCCTGGCCATCCACGAGGCCGTACTGCCCGACCTGAACCGCTCCCCGAGTCCTTCCCCACTGCTGAGCGACCTGGTGGCGGCAGGCGACCTGGGCGCCAAGAGCGGCCGCGGCTTCCTCAGCTGGCCCGAGGGCAGCCGCGAACGGGCAGGCGCACGCCTGGCCCGGCACATCGCCCGACTGACCAAACCGTAGTCCCGAGAAGGGTGAACTTCCCATGACCGAGACCCCTTTCACCTGGCCGCTCGGCCCCGACGAGCAGGGGCTGGAGTTCTATGACCTCTCCCACCCGTGGGGGCACGGAACGCCGTGCTGGCCGTACTTCGAGGATGTGAAGGTCGAGCGTCTGCACAGCATGTCCAAGTCCCGCGTGCTGACCCAGAAGGTCACCACAGTGATGCACTCGGGCACTCACATCGACGCTCCCGGCCACGTCGTGGAGAACGCGCCGCTCCTCGACGAGATACCGCTCAGCTCCTTCTTCGGCACCGGCGTGGTCGTGTCGATCCCCAAGAAGAAGTGGGAGGTCGTCACCGCCGCCGACCTGGAGGCTGCCACCCCCGAGATCCGCCCCGGCGACATCGTCATCGTCAACACCGGCTGGCATCACACGTACGGCGACAACAGCGACTACTACGCCTACTCGCCCGGCTTTTACAAGGAGGCCGGCGAATGGTTCGCCGCCAAGGGCGTCAAGGCCGTCGGCACCGACACCCAGGCCCTCGACCACCCCCTGGCCACCGCCATCGGCCCGCACGGTCCTGGTTCCCCGAACGGTCTGCTGCCGTGGGCCTGCGAGGAGTACGAGGCCGAGACCGGCCGCAAGGTCCTCGACGACTTCCCCGAGTGGGAGCCGTGCCACCGCGCCATCCTGTCCGAGGGCATCATCGGATTCGAGAACGTCGGCGGGGACCTGGACAAGGTCACCGGCAAGCGGGTCACCTTCGCCGCGTTCCCCTGGCGCTGGACCGGCGGCGACGGCTGCATCGTCCGCCTGGTCGCCATCGTCGACCCGACCGGTGAGTACCGGATCGAGACGGGGCAGCGCGGATGAGTCCCATGCGGGTCACCCGGCTCGACCAGGCGCCGCCGTACCGGCCGCCGTTGCACCACGGCGTCGGCGGTCTGCGGCTCCAGGGCCACGAGGCCGGGCCGACCGCACGATTCTGGTCCGGACTGTCGTACTACCTGCCCGGCGGAGCGGCGGACGCGGCGCCCACCGTGGAGGAGACCGTGTACGTCGTCCTCGACGGCGAGGTCGTGGTCACCGCCGACGGCCGGGAGGAGACGCTGCGGCGGTACGACTCCGTACACCTGCCCAAGGGTGAGACCCGTTCGGTGAAAAACCGCTCCAAGCGCCCCGTCACCCTGCTCGTCATCATCGCGCTGCCGCCCGGGGAGGACTGACATGGGCGTCGTCATCACCGTCGCGCCCACCGGGCCGATCGCCACCAAGGCCGACAACCCCGGCCTGCCGACCTCGCCGGAGGAGATCGCGGAGGCCGTCGCCGACGCCTACCGGGCAGGCGCGTCCGTCGCCCACATCCACCTGCGCGACGAGCACCAACGGCCGACCGCCGACCTGGACATCGCACGCAGAACCATGGACCTGATCGGCGAACGCTGCCCGATCCTGATCCAGCTCTCCACGGGAGTGGGGCTGAGCGTGCCGTTCGAGGAGCGTGAGCGGCTGGTGGAGCTGCGGCCCCGCATGGCCACCCTCAACCCCTGTTCGATGAGCTTCGGTGACGGCGAGTTCCGCAATCCGCCCGACGCCGTTCGCCGGCTGGCGGCCCGCATGCGGGAACTGCAGATCAAGCCCGAACTGGAGATCTACGACACGGGGCATCTGGAGGCGTGCCTGCGGCTGTGGAAGGAGGGCCTGCTCGCCGAACCACTGCAGTTCTCTCTGGTTCTCGGCGTACGCGGGGGCATGTCGGCCACGGCGGACAACCTCCTCACCATGGTCCGCCGACTGCCGCCGGGCGCGATCTGGCAGGTCATCGCGATCGGACGGCACAACCTGCCGCTCACGGCGATGGGTCTGGCACTCGGCGGCAACGCCCGCGCCGGTCTTGAAGACACCCTGCACCTGCGCAAGGACGAACTCGCCCCCGGCAACCGGCCCCTCGTCGACCGGGCGGTCACCCTCGTCCACGACCTGGACCTGACTGTCGCCGACGTCGAGGAGACGGAACGGCTCCTCGGCCTGTCGGCCCATGCCTGACCGTCGGCGGCCGAGGCGCCACGTCGCCGGGACGCTCGCGCCGCGGACCGTGCCCCCAGCGCGCCGCACTCGACTCCTTCCGAATGGCGTCACGCGGGCCTGCTCCATGTGGTCGCTGAAGCCCGGCCAGGCACCGACCTGCGGCCCGCGCTCACCGCCCCCGAAGCGATACGGCAGGCTGGCCCCGGAGAACGACGGGAGAGGGGAGCAGTCATGCCGGTGACCGAAGAGTCGGTGGGGCAGGAGACCAAACGGGAGACCACCTCGGGGGGCATCCAGGTCATCGCACGGGCCGCGGAGGTGCTGCGCCTGCTCCAGGCAGCCCCGTCCGGCCTGACCCAGGCCGAGGTGGTCGAGCGGATCGGCCTCGCCAAGTCCACGGTCCACCGCATCCTCGGTGCACTGGAGGCGGAAGGACTCGTGACCGTGGCCGGCACCCGCGGGCGGTACCGGCTGGGGCCGGAGATCCCACGCATGGCCGCTTCCGTGCGCTCGGCCATGATCGTCGACCTGCGTCCCTATCTGGAGGATCTCTCCCGCCAACTCGAAGAAACCGTCGACCTGTCGGTCCTTGAGGACCACCAGGTGGTCTTCGTCGACCAGGTCATCGCCGACCGTCGGCTGCGTGCGGTCAGCGCCGTCGGCGCCGGCTTCCCCCTGCACTGCTGCGCACCTGGCAAGGCGCTGCTTGCCGCCCTCCCGACGACCGAGCTCGATGACGCCGTACCGAACCGGCTCACCGCCGAAACGCCGCACACCCTCACCGCACGCCTCGCCCTGCACCGCGAACTCGACGGCATTCGCCGCACCGGCGTGGCCTTCGACCGCGAAGAGCACACCGTCGGCATCTCGGCGGCCGGCGTCGCCATCCGCACCGCGGCCTGGGGTACCGCCGCCATCAGCGTGCCCACCCCGACGCAACGCTTCACCGGATGTGAGCAGGCGATCGCCGATGCCCTGCTGCAGGCCAAGGACCGTATCGAAACGGACTTCGGACCCGTGTAGTCCGCATCGTGGGGCTCGCACCGTGTAGTCCTCATCACCGTGGCGGGTTCCTGTGCCGACACCCTCGGGGCCCGCTGCTAATGGAACTCCTACCTCTTCGCCGCCACCGGATCTCGTCTGTTCCCAACGGGCGTCACCCCACCGGAAGCTCGCCTCGCATCAGACATCAGCCATCAGGCATCAGAAGGAGGAGCACCACCATGAGGAAAATCGCGATCGAAGAACACTTCACCACATCCGCCCTGGCCCACTACAGCCTGCCCGCCGCCACCTTGTTCGACCCGCCCCAATGGGACTCGGCCATGCGGCACTTGCTGGACTTCACCGACGTACGCCTGCCCCAAATGGACGAGTTCGGCATAGACATGGAGGTGCTCTCCCTGACCGCACCGGGCATCCAGGCCGAGGCCGACAGCGCTCTCGCCGCCAAGCGCGCGGCACAGGCCAACGACTTCCTCGCCGAGATCATCCGCAAGCACCCCACCCGCTTCTCCGGCTTCGCGTCACTCGCCCTTCAAGACCCGGACGGCGCCGCGGCCGAGCTGGAACGCGCAGTCTCGCAACTCGGGTTGCGCGGCGCCCTGATCAACGGCCACACGCACGGTGAGTACCTGGACTCTCCGAGATTCTGGCCGGTGTGGGAACGCGCCGAAGCCCTCGGTGTGCCGATCTACCTGCACCCGGCGAACTCCTACGACGTGTGGCACAACCTGCGCGGCCACGAGGAACTGATCGGGCCGATGTGGAGCTGGGGCGTGGAGACCGCCACCCACGCCCTGCGCATACTTTTCGGCGGTGTCTTCGACCGCTTCCCCGGCGCGACCCTCGTCCTCGGTCACATGGGGGAAGGTCTCCCCGGCATTCTCTGGCGCCTGGACAGCCGCTGGAACTTTCTCGACCAACGCGGCATCCGCCTGGCCAAGCCGCGCCCCTCCGACTACATCCGGGACAACATCATGATCACCACCAGCGGAGTGTGCGCCCACGCGCCTCTGCTCGGCAGCCTGCTGGCGCTTGGCGCCGACCGCATCATGTTCGCCACCGACTATCCCCTGGAAAGCAACCACGACGCCGTCCGCTTCATCGAGACCGCACCGATCAGCGAGACCGACCGCGCAAAGATCTGCCACCTCAACGCCGAGAGCCTGCTTCACCTCTGACGTGGCTCACCTCAGGGGCGCAACGCGGGCATGGACGCCACGCCGGCGACTCGACGGCCTTTTCCAGGCGCGACTGGCAGGCCGCCCAGTTGTCGTAGGGGAGCCTGCACAGGTTCGGTCGTGATCGAAGTCCTCAGAGAGTGAAAGGCAGGGGGGTCTTCATCGGCGGCGTGGGGTGAGGGTGAGGTCGACGCGGCCGCGCGGCGGCAGGGCCACGGCCAGCCGCGGGCGCGGGTCACCGGAGATGTGCACGTCGTAACGGCTCAGTACCGTGGCCAGGATCAGCACGGACTCCATGGCGAAGAATGCCTGGCCCACGCACTGGTGGGCACCGTCCCCGAAGGGCAGGTAGGCCATCGAGTGCCGCGCGCGTACGGCCGGCCTGTCGAAGCGGTGGGGGTCAAAGCGCAACGGGTCGGGCCAGAACTCCTCGAGCCGATGGGTGAGATAAGGGGAGATGACCAGCGTGGTCCCGGCCGGCACCGCCACCTCCCCGACGTGATCGTCCTTCCTCGCGACCCGGGGAACGGCCCAGGCCATCGAGTACAGCCGCATCACCTCGGCCATCACCTGCTGGGTGAAGGCCAGTTTGCGTGCGTGCTCCGGCCGCGGCGGTCCGTCCGCCAGCACCTGGTCGGCCTCCTCACGAATCGCGGCCACCACAGTCGGATGCCGCGCCAGGACCGCCCAGGCCCAGGTGAGCGTCAAGGCGCTGGACTCCGACCCGGCCACGAACAAGGCCACGATGTCCTGACTCACATGCTCATCACTCAACGGCCGGCCATCGGCTCCGCTGCCCCGCAGCAGACCGCTCATCAAGTCCGTGCCGCCGGCGTCGTCCTCGCGGCGGGCCGCCTCGATGACCGGCAGCAACGTGGCATTGATACTGCGAGTCGCCCGCAGAAAAGCACGGTCTCCGGGCATCGGCACCCGGTGTGGGACGATAGGCATCGCCATACGCCACAGCAGCGCACCCAGCGCTGTGGCCACATCCTTGCCCAGCCGGTCGCACTGCTCCGCGCTGATCCGGGAGCCGAAGAAGACCGGGTTGATGACCCGGTGCACCAGCCGGGTCATCTGCACCACCGCGTCCACCGGCTGCCGCCGCGCCAGGCCCGCCAACTCCTCCACGCCCTGCTCGACGGAGGCGGCGATGCCCGCCCCCGACTGCTGCAGGTACCCGCCCGACATTCCCCTGCGCAGGATGTCCCGGCTGGCCAGCCACCCCGCCCCCTCCCCCGCGATGCCGCTGCCCGTCAGCCGCCCCAGCGCGTCCCACATCGCCGCCCCGCGCACGTAGTTCTCCGCGCCGTCGCGCAACACGTACTGCAGGTGATCAGGGTGCGTGACCAGCAACGGCCGAAACGGCCCGAGCTCCAGCCGCGCCACCGCCCCCTGCGCCCGCCGCCCGACGTCCTCCACCAGCCCAAGGGGTCCCCCGCGCGCCAACTGGCCCACGATGCGGTGCAAAGGCACGGCCTCCACACGATTGACAGTAGGTGCAGGCATCGCGGCCGCCTTCCGGCATACGGATCGAGTGCTGAACCGGCCCCGTCGAGTGCAGCGCCCGCTACGGACCAGCCAGACACACCGTCATCTTCCGAGGCATACCGGAGGGAGCCTAGAAGTACGGCCGCCTCGCGCTCAACGCACACACGCCCTGTCGGGGCTTGGAGAGCGCTCCTCATCCAGTCCTATATGCACGGCGCGCCCGCACCGCCCGACCCCGCCCTGCCCTGCCCTGCCTGCGAACGACAGTCACCCCCGTGAACAGAGCGCCCAAGTTCACTCCCTGTGTTCTCGATCAGGGAATTCCTGCACGGGACCGGTTCCCAGCGGCACGTTCTCCGCACGGGCCAGCAGTCCGGAGATGGTCACCTCGACCGACTGTCGTACGAGATCGGTGAAGTCCGCCTGCAGCGGCGCGAGCGCCGGACTGGAGGCGTACGCAGCGAGCAGCGCATCGGGAGGGCTGCTGTAGGGCCAGGCTGCGCTGATCGCCAGAATGCTGAGCCCCACGAGCCGGAACACGTCCTGGCCGCCGAGCTCCGGCAGGTACCGCAGAAACAGCTGGGCAAGGGCCTGGAAGGTGCGCAGGCTGGCCTTCTTGTGCTCGATGGCCACCTGGGCGGAGACGTTGTGCTCGAGTACGGCTGCCTGAGCGCTGATCAAATCGCACAGTACCGGCCGCTCGGCCAGGGACTCGGCCAGCACCCTGGCCAGCCGGTCGCCACGCTCGCGCGGCGTTCCCTCGACGGGCGTGAGCGCGTCCTCCAGCTCGGCGAGCCAATCCTGCAGCTCGGCGTCCAGCAGCTGCAGCAGGATCGCCTCTCGCGATTCGAAGTACCGCAGCACGTTCGCCTTCGCCAGGCCCACGCGCCGGCTCAGCTCGTTCAGGCTCAGCTGCGCGACCGGCATCTCCGTCAGCATCCCTGCCGTGATCTCAAGGATGTGGCGCCGCCTCTGCTCCCGCTGGTCGTCGTTGCGAGCACGTTGAAAGTCCACCTGAGCATCGTACATACCACCGGTCCGTTGCTAAGTGACCAGTGGTCCGTTACGGTGGAAGCGGGACAAGATACCGGCAGTACTTAAAAAGGGTGGAGACGCGCGCCGGTGACATGACCTCTCCTGCACCCTCCTGATTTCCCCCAGGCCCCCGACGAAAGAGCCGACATGTACGAGTACGAATACGAGCACTTCTTCATCGACGGCCAGTGGCAGAAGCCGGCCGGCGAATCGATGACCGACGTGGTTTCTCCCTCCACCCAGGAGGTGGTCGGCCGAGCGCCGCTGGGCGTCGCCGAGGACATCGACCTGGCCGTCGACGCCGCGCGCCGCGCGTTCGACGAGGGCCCGTGGCCGCGGATGTCGCCGAACGAGCGCGGGGTGATCCTGCGCAGGCTGGCGGAGAACCTGACGGCAGCCGGGGAGAAGATCGCCGACGTGATGACCGACGAGGTCGGAACCACGCGCACCAACAACCTATGGATCGGCCAGGCCGGCGCCGGCCTGCTCCACCACTACGCCGACATGGCCGAGACCGACGGCGTGGAGGAGGTGCGGACCGGCCTGAGCGGCACCGCGTTCACCGTGCGCCACGAGCCGGTCGGAGTCGTCGCCGCGATCGTGCCGTGGAACAGCCCGCTCTTCCTGCTCATGGCCAAGGTCGCACCCGCGCTGGCCGCCGGCTGCACGGTCGTCGCCAAGGCGCCTGAGGAGACCCCGCTGGAGTTCTACTTCCTGGCCGAAGCGGCGCAAGCGGCCGGCCTTCCGGTCGGCGTGCTGAACATCGTCGCCGCGGACCGCAAGGTCAGCGAGTACCTGGTGCGCCACTCCGGCATCGACAAGGTGTCCTTCACCGGCAGTACCGCCGCCGGCCGTACGATCGGGTCGATCACCGGCAACGACCTCAAGCGAGTGAGCCTGGAGCTGGGCGGAAAATCCGCGGCCGTCGTCTTGGACGACGCCGACCTGGACACAGTGGTCCAGTACGCCCTGGCCGGCGGCATCGTGCCCAACAACGGCCAGGCGTGCATGGCGCTCACCCGCATCCTGCTGCCGCGCGCCCGCCACGACGAGTTCGCTGAGGCCATCACCACCGCCGTCAAGGCGCTGAAGGTCGGCGACCCGTGGGATGAGGACACCCAGATCGGTCCGCTGATCTCCGAGCGGCAGCGGGACCGTGTCGAGGCCTACATCGCGTCCGGTCTGGCCGAGGGCGCGCACATCACCACCGGCGGCGGCCGGCCCGAGGGCCTGGAGCGCGGCTGGTACGTGGAGCCGACCGTGTTCACCGGCGTCGACAACAGCATGAAGATCGCGCAGGAAGAGATTTTCGGCCCGGTCCTGGTCCTGATCCCGCACGATGGCGACGACGACGCCGTCCGCCTCGCCAACGACTCGGCCTACGGCCTGGGCGGAGCGGTCTTCAGCGCAGACGCGGAACGCGCCTTCAGGATCGCCAGGGCAGTGCGCACCGGCACGATGGGCGTCAACGGCTACATGCCGGACTTCGGTGCACCGGGCGGCGGCTTCAAGGCGTCGGGCATCGGCCGGGAGATGGGCGCGGAAGGCTTCGGGGCCTACCGCGAGACCAAGACCGTCCTCGGCGTCGCTCCCCAGAACCCGACTTGAACCGTTCGGCGGCCCGGGCGTCGCATTGCCGGGTGAGGGCGTCGAGGCGGGCCTTAGCGGTGGGGCGGGCAATCGGGGAGGACCTCCGTGGCAGAAGGAGCGTCGTGCGGTGCGCGCTATCGGCGTGCCGGGCCGGGCTCCGGCAGATTCTGGAAGTCCTCGTAAAACCCCTTGCTCAATGGTCAAGAACTGTTGACCATTGCTCGCATGCCTACCGATGATCTCCCTGAGACCTTTCACGTCACCACCGACGAGCAGCTGCGCGCCGTCTCCAATCTCACGCGCCACCGGATCATGGCCGTGCTCCGCTTCGAGCCGGCGACGATCACGCAGATCGCCGAGCGGGTGGGCCTTGCGAAGGGCAGTTCCAGCTATCACGTGCGGCTGCTGGAACGGGCCGGCCTGGTGAAGGTGGTACGGACGCGGAAGGTACGAGGGGTCACCGAGCGGTACTACGCCATGGCCGCGCGGGCGATCACGCTGCCGGATCCGGGCGAGGGCGGGCCGGACGTGCTCATGCGCCATGCGGTGGCGGACCTGGAAGCGGCGCCGCCGGACGCCGAGCGGCACGTACGGATGGCGCATCTGCGGCTCACCGACGAGCAGTTCGCGCAGCTGGGGGCGCGCCTGCAGGCACTGGCGGACGAGTACCAGAAGCTGTCCGATCCCTCGCTGCCGGACGCGTCACTCGTCTTCGCACTGTTCCACCCGGCACCGCGTGAGCAGGCCGAAGGGGACGCCAAGTGACCTCAGATGTCCGGAAGTTGCCGACCGGGTTCGGACGGCTGTGGACCGCGCAGACGGTGTCCTCGCTCGGTGACGGCGTGTCGCACGCCGCGTTGCCGCTGCTCGCTTTGACGTTGACGCGGGATCCGATGGCGCTCGCCGTCGTCACGGCCGCCGGGACGCTGCCGTGGTTGCTCTTCGGAGTGCTCGGCGGTGCCCTGGTGGACCGTTGGGACCGCCGACGCACGATGTGGATCATGGACGCGGCACGTGCGGTGCTGCTCGCGATACCGGCGGCAGCGGCCGCGCTCGACGTACTGAGCATTCCGCTGCTCGCGGCCACCGCCTTCCTGCTCGGCCTCGGCGGACTCTTCTTCGACACGGCCGCCACGGCCTATCTGCCGGATCTGCTCGGCCGCGATCCCGCACTCCTGGAGCGCGCCAACTCCCGCTTGCGCGGCGCCCAGACCGCCATGTCCGGCTTCGCGGGACCCCCTGCGGGCAGTGCGCTGCTCGCGCTCGGGCGGGCGGTGCCGCTGCTCGCCGACGCGGTGTCATTCATGCTCTCCGCACTGCTCGTACGTACGCTGCCCGCCATACCCCCGCCCGTGCCGCTGGCCCGCGAGTCGCTGCTGCGGCAGGCGCGGGCCGGGGCCTCGTACGTCTTCAGGGACCGGTTGCTGCTCGGGCTCGCACTCCGCCCGGCGGTCGGGAACGTCGCCTTCCTCGCCGTGGAGACCGTCCTGGCCCTCTTCGCGCACGAGCGCCTCGGCATCGACACCTACGGCTTCGGCCTGCTCCTCACGGCGGAGGCCACCGGTGGCCTGCTCGGCGCGGGCATCGCCTCCTCCCTCGGCCGACGGCTCGGCACCGGCACCGCGCTGACCTGCACGGCCGCCGTCGAAGGGCTTGCCATCCTGGGCCTGGCCGCTGCCCCGAACCCGTACGTGGCCGGGCTGGCGCTCGCCGTCTGCGGGGCCGGCATGGGTGCCACGATGGTGCTCGGACCCTCCCTCCGGCAGGCGATCGTCCCGGCCCACCTCATGGGCCGCGTCGCCTCCACCTCCCGCATGCTGGCCATGTGCGCCGCTCCCCTCGGTGCCTTCCTCGGCGGCTGGCTGGCCACCACCCACGACATCCGCACCCCGCTCTACGCCGCCGGAGGCCTCCTCCTGGCGATGACGGCCGTCACGGCATCCATGACCAGCAACCGCCGAGTCGAGGCGGCGCTGCGGGCCGCCGCCCCGGTTGGCGGTCCAGATCACCCGACACTCAAGGATCCCGCTGGGGAGAGCGCACCCAACCTGTTGTGACGCCTGCCGCGAAGGCGTCACAGGATGGCACTTGGCTCAGGCATTTCGAGTCCGGGTCTCGCCCGGGCGTCTCCCGAAGTGACGCACATCTGCTGTCGGTTCTGGGGCTGCGGCACAGCTTCCGTGGAGACAACCCGCCGGGGGCGTGCCTGCTTCAGCCCGATGCGCGGCCCAATACGCTGACCTGCCGGTTCCCCGCGCTCAGCAGGCCGTCATGAACCCGTGCAGCCGCTTCCACGTCAAGCCCCGACTTCCCCCCACCCCAGTCGGTCTTTGCCGGGCCAGGTCTCATAGCCACCGCATGGCTGCCTCGACGCTGTCGTCGATGCCGGTGTTGAACGCGATGGCGGCTCCCGGTGCATGCTGCCGGACAAGGTTCACGACCTGCTCGAAGAACGTCAGCAGAGGTTCGGGCTTGCGTATCCCACCGCCGATGACGACGACGTCCCAGTCTCGTTCGGACAGCGCCGCGACCACCGTGGACTCGGCTGATTCGTCCGGCGCAATCAGCGTCATGGAAGCATCGACGCCATGTTCGCCGAAACGGGCCAGTTCCTTGTCCAGGACCGCGCGCACGGCGTCCCCGTCCATACCAGGCACTGCGTGCGGATCGAAACCAAGAATGAGAGCAGAAGGCATGCCTTGCATGACGATCAGCTGCCCGCGCCGGTTCCTGTTGCCTGAAGCTGCCATCTGGGGCCATGGGACATCACCCGAGACTCCGACCACGCGAACGGCTGCTCAAACGGCATTTCGGGCGGATTCAAGGTACGCCCACGCCTTCGTGCCCGACACGAGAGTTACCTCGACGCGCGCGTAGTCGTCGACCTCGTAGTCGTCTGCTGCGGCCAGTTCCTCGCTGCTCAGCTCCAGCACCGCGCCCTCGACCGAGTCGGCGGGGTCGTCCGACGGTACGACCAGCAAGTGCCGGTCGGTTCCGCTGACCGCGATGACGTCGGGGTCCGTGACCCGGAGCTCCGTCGTGTGGTATCTGGGCAGCGCGTCGCGGCGCCCCTCCAGGAGCCGGCCGAAGCGTGAGAGCTGCACTTGCCAGTCCCTCATTACCCCGGACGTAATCGACCACCGTGCGGACTACCGGCAGTCTTGAGTCATCGCCCCGCAAGACGAGAACCACCTCACAGGAGGCTGACCCGCCATGACTACACACAACACCGCCGCGTACGAGACCGCCGTCGCCCGCTACTTCGAAGCGTGGAACGCGGAGGGCGCCGAGAACATCAACAAGGCCGTGGCCGCCGCTTGGACCGAGGACGGCAGCTATACGGACCCGCTGGCCGACGTCTCCGGTTACGAGGGCCTCGCCGCCGTGATCAACGGGGCCCAACAGCAGTTCCCCGGCTTCGAGTTCCGCCAGACCGGCACGGTCGACGGACACCACGACATCGCACGCTTCAGCTGGGAGCTCGTGTCGCTCGCGGACGGGTCCGCGCCCGTCGCCGGGTTCGACGTCATCACACTCGCCGACGACGGACGAATCCGTACCGTTCACGGGTTCCTGGACCGCGTGCCTACAGCCTGAACGAACAAAGTTCGCCCTACGGACCATGTCGGCCCGTAGGGCAAACTCGTGCTGGCGTTGCTTGGGCTTGTCACCGCCGTAGGGGTTCCACCGTCACATCACTCAGTGGGCACTACGGCACGTGTATCTGTCACGCCCGAGAGCCGGATCCGTCAGGAGCGCACGCCGTACACCGAGCGTCACGGAACAAGGGATCGACCATAGCTACTCAGCCTCAACAGCCAGCAGCCACTGTTCGGCCACAACGGGCGACGCAGACAGGCGACTTGGAGGACGATGGGGCGTCAAGAACTCCGACTGTGCCGTGTGAGGGTGGACATGGGAGCCGAACGGGAGAAGCCGCATGGCCACGCGCCTTTCGCATCCACGCTGGCCCTCATCCCGGAACCGCTGCGCCCGAGAGGCGGTCTCGGCTGGGTCGCAGTCCTTGCTGGCGCCGCCTTCCTGGCATCCAGCCTGTTCCTCTTCGTTCCGATGAGCGATGGACCAACGGGTGCAGGCCAGCAGGACTACCAGAACGACGTCGTAGCAGCTCAGGATGATCTCTTTACAGGGCGGCTCGAACACACCGACGCGAGATCTCTGTCTCTGACCCCGGGCGAAGGGACGGCTCTGTTCAGCGCCACGATCAGCGGCACTTGGACGGCAGGCACCGCCTATGAGAAGGCGGCGCCAGGCAATCGTCTTCCGGTCAAGGCGGGGGCCCAGTTGGAGGTGCGGTTGCACTGTTCCGGTGCCGGCGTCCGGTGTCGGCCGTACGGGTCGGAGCGCAAGCCCGTGGTGAGAAGGTCGGATCGGGCGTACTGGTCCTGGCGCGTAAGCGTGAAACGTCCTGGCAAGGTCAAGATCGCCCTCACAGCGACGACTTACTACCGTGACAGTGACAGCGTGCTGGCGGAGACAAAGCCCAAAATCATCAATGTCGTCGTGCCGGAACCTGACCAGAGCGCGACGTCACGCTTGGCCAGTGCGTGGCACTGGCTGGTCGGAGTCGTGACGAGCGCGGCCGTGCTCGCAGCGGCCGTCCCTGTCTTCGTTGCCGCGGGCGCTGCCGTCCTCACGCTACGACGGCGGTCCTCCCGGAGCCCCGAGCGTGCGCCCAGCATCCGCCGGCGGAATCCGGCAGGAGCGGTACGCACTGCGCGATACCGCCGAAGGCGCACAGAGCCTCCCCGCAACTAGGGCCTGTTCTGCGTCGTGGTCACATGGCGGGGCGGAGACTGCGCCACCAGATGACGGTGCCGCGCAGTTCGAGCCAGTTTCCGCAGGTGGGCACGGTTGGCGCGGGAGGAGTACGCCTTGTCGCCGGCCACGGCGTCCGGGCGGGTGCGCGGTCGCCCGGCCGGTCCGCGCGCCCTGACCTTGGCCAGCACTGCCGTGGACCGCGGGCTGTCGGCAGCCTGCCGGGGGTGCTCACGAACGACAGCGGACGGACCCGCAGGTCGGCCGACAGGTGGACCTTGCAGGTCAACCCGCCGCGGGAGCGGCCCAGGGCCGCCGCCTTCAGCCGGGCCCGCCGTCGACGCCGTAGTCGGCGACGGGCCTTGCGCTCCGGATCCGGCTCGGCTTCCTCATCCAGGGTCACTGCCTGGCTTGCGGCCTGCCGCTTGCGTCGCTTCCGACCCTTGCGCGTGCCCTTTTTTCGGTCTCCGCGGCCTTCTCCAGGGCGGCCAGGGCCTCCTCGTCCACGACCATGCCCGCCGCTTCGTGATGGGAGCGGGCAGCGGTGGAATCGACGCTGACCAGCGACAAGTCCACCTGCCCGCGGCAGGCAGCCTCGGCAATCACGGCCTCCGGAATCGCGGCGAACACTCCCGTGTCGCGCCACTGGGCGAACCGGCCGTAAATCCAGGACCAGGACCCGAACGTCTCCGGCACGTCCCGCCACGGACTGCCGGTAAGGAACCGCCAGATGACCCCTTCCAGCTGGTCACACAGGTGCTCCGGGCAGGGCCCATACTCCCCGATCGGCAGGTGAGGGCTGATCAACTCGCAGCCCGCATCGCTCAGTTCACGTCGCGGCATGCAAGTGTTTTACCCAGTCCAACCACCATCGCCGGATCGATCACGAGAACCACGATCACGGCACAGAACAGACCCTAGTCGGACCAGTAGAGGTACTTCCAGGCACCGTGGGTAGTCGAATTCACGTTGTCGCCGGACGAGCCGTTGACGTACGTGGAGCGCATCCGAGCCTTGATGCCTGACTGCCCCGGCCCCTCCAGGGTGATGGCCGACTTGCCGTTCGTGCCGATCAGGAAGTACTGCGAGTCAGCGGAGTGCCACCTGCCGCCCGAGCGGATCTGCAGGTCGAAGCGCTGTTTGCGGTCCTTGTAGTAGCTCATGGTCGTGGTGAGGAGCGGGTCTGTCCTCTTGTGGAACCAGTAGTAGGGCGTCGAGCCGATCTTCGCCTTCTTGTAATGCTTGGAGACGGAGGTGGAGATGTTGACCTTGGCGTACGCCGTCGACTTCGCCGTCTTGGGTGCGGTGCGGGCGTCGCCCTTGTAGACGGCGGTCACGACGGTGTCCCGCTTCATGTCGACCGTGGCGGAGATGTTGCCGCTGGAGTTCACCTTTCCGGTCTTCACAAGCTTGTTGGGCTTGTCGCCGCCGTAGGGGTCCGCCCAGATCTCGACCGTGCGGTTCTTGTACGTCGGGCCGAGGTGCGCGGTGAAGGGGACATCGGCGCCGTGACCGTAGACCTTGCCGTTCTTGTTCACCGTCAGTGTCGCCTTGGTACGGGAGACGTCGACCTTGTCCGATGCGGTGGCTGTCGTGTGCGTGGCGTCGCCCGCGTACGCGACCTGGTACGTCACCTTGCCGCCGGCCGGCGGGGTGTCGGTGAAGCTGTAGGAGCCGTCCGCCTTGGCCGTGACGGCGGTCAGGGCCTTGCCGTCGGGGCTCTCCAGGTCGGTGCGGGTGGCCTGGAGCTTGGTTCCGCTCGGCAGGGGCACGGTCGCCGTGATCTTCCCCTTCACGGTGAGTTCCTTGCCGCGGGTGGCGGTCGAGGGGGCGTTGACCGTGAGGGTCGGCGCGTTCAGGGTCGGGTCGGTGAGCGTCTTGAGGGTGTAGCCGCCGCCCGCCTCGACGAGCGCGAAGATGCGCGAGGAGTCCGGGGCCCACCGCAAAGCCGCCGTGCCGGACGTGCCCGACGTGCCGTTGGCGTACGTACGGACCGGCTGGGCGGCATTGGGGCGGTAGACCGACACCTTGGCGCCGTCGACCTGGGCGACGAGCCCGTTCGGGGCGATGTCGGCGCGCTGTCCGGCGGGGTAGGCACCTGCGGCCTTGAACTTCCCGTCGGCGTAGGAGTCGCGCTGGGCGCCGTTGACCAGGACCTGGGGCGCGCCGGGCACGAGGTCGATGTCACTGATGCCGCCGTTGAGCGTGTAGTCGCCGTTGTGCCAGGCCGTCAGCTGCGGTGTGCTGCCGGTGACGTCGACGACGGCCATCGAGTCCGTGGACAGGCCAGTCTGGCCGACGGCGAGCAGGCCGGGAACTGACGGGTCGGTGTCGAGGAGGGCCGGACCCCAGAGTCCGCCCTGCGGGCCCGCCGGGAACTGCCCGAGAGCCACCGTCTCGTCCTTGGGGTCGAGCGAGCCCAGGTTGCCGTCCCACTGGTCGCCGTAGGTGAACCAGACCTTGCCGCCGGCGAAGGCGATGTGGCGCGGGCCCTTGTCGGTGGTGACGGCGTAGCGGGCCTTGACGCCGAGGGTGGCCGCGTCGATGGCCGCGATCTCGTTGCTGCCTTCGGCGGCGGCGTACAGGGTGGCGCCGTCGTCGGACAGCGCGAGGCCGGAGACTCCTCTGATGCCGCTCACCGAGCCGGTGAGCGCGCCGGAGTAATCGGCGGCCAGCACCTTCCCGGCTGTGCGGTCCCCGACGAAGACCCGCTTGAGGCCGCCGTCCACGACGATGCCGCCGGGCGATGCGACGACGGCGGTGGCGGCCGCCGCGTGCCCGGCGGTGACGACGCTCAGGGCCGCCGAACTGAAAAGAACCGCGAGAGCAGTCGCGGTCGAAAGGGTGCGCGTACGCACAGTGTTGTACCCCCACAGAGAATCCCGGTGGATGGCCGGGAGATGAGAGCGCCGCGCTGCACCTGGACGTGACCGCTGAAGCGTGGTGACGTGCGGGGCGGGTGCGGCTGCTGGGGCGCAGCGTATGACATGGCGGAGACAAGGGGGCCAGGCGGGACCCGCGGGGTGACACTGGGGGGAGCCCACGGGGTGACAGACTTTCGGCTCCTGCTGTCGCCGCGGTCGCGCTGGACGGTGACGGCATGCCCATCAGTTGTTGGCGAGTTCGGTCAGGCGCTCGGTGCCGCCGATGAGTCGAGGCCACCCCGGCCTCGACCTGCTCGGTCAGGCCCCCTCCCCCGCCGGAGGGCCCGCGCCGCGCACGCTGGAACGGGGAGAGCGGAGGTCTGCCGGCTGACGGAACGGTCGGCACTCAGCTCAATTCCTGAGCAGTCCTGCCGTCCGAGGGGAGTCGCTCGGACGGCCTGCGGCGCTTGGACCACCAGGGCTTTCGTCGCCTCCTGGGGCCTGCGGGTGCAGCTGGTGATCTTCTATCTGCAGTCCGGCGTCAGCAGGTTCGGCGTCCCGTCCCGGACTGGCTGAAAGGTCCGGCCGAGTACTCGGTGTTGCGCCCGAGTACTCGGTCTTGCGCGACCCGCTCTTCGGGGTTGCCGGGCCCTTCGCGGCACCCTGCTAAAAATGTCCGGAAACGGACTGCTGGTCAATGCGATGGCCTGGGGTGCGATCATCATTGAGCTGATGATCGCCTCATTGCTGGTTGGCCCGGAGCGCCGACGGAAGCTCGCCTTCCGGCTGGACGTGCTGCTGCGCGGTGCCATCATCGCGACCATCGGCCTGTGGAGCTTCTCCCTGATCATGATCAGTCCCGCACGGTCGCCGCGACGCCGGACCCGTGTGGAGCTCATGAACCCCGAGGAGCACACGCGTTGCGTACCGCGTAAAGCCGGGGACGCCGACGAAGCCGAGAGCCGGCAGAGAACCGACACAGAACAGATCCCCACCCCTCACCCCCACATCGGCTGAAGGAGAGACACATGACCGCGGACAGCATCATCGCGTGCGGCAAGGGCCACGTCTTCCGGGGGACGTGGGTGCCCGGTGCCTCGGTGACCACCATCCGGCTCGGTCCACGCCGCCTGGGCATGTGCAAGGCGGTCCGGCATCTGTCGCTGCTGCGGCGCGTCCACGAGAGCGAGCTGACGCCCGAGCAGCGCGCCGCCCTCTTCGATGCGCCGTGACGGGAGTACGCCTGGACAGGGTCGTCGCCGGGTACCGCAAACGCCCCTCGCCCGGCCCCATCGACACGGACCTCTTCCTTGGCTGCATGTCCTGCTCGCTGCTCGGCCGCGCGGCGCAGCTGTGCCTTGTGCGCGCGCACGCGTACTGCGTACTCGGCCTGCCGGCAGGCATCGTGGGCTTCAGGGCGCGGGTTGCCGATCGCTCCTAGAAGGGGCTCCATATCCCGACCGTAATGACCGGAGTCCTCCCGTCGTAGCACTGATGGCTGCCCTTCTCCGCTCGCTTTCCCACAGGTACCGCCCATGGAGGCCGTCACCGCGCCATACTCGCCCCGTGGACGCGGGCTTAGCAGCAGTACTCGGGGCGCTGGCAGGCGGCATCGGTACCACCCTGGCAGGCATGGCCGCCGGCTGGGCCTCGCGCGAGCAAGCCAGGATCGCAGCGAGAGCGGAGCACCGGCGCGTCAGGCAGGGCCCCAGAGAGAACGCCTACACAGCGTTCATCGGCGCAGGCAGCGCCTTGCGTGATCACGCGCTTCCTATGTTCTTCGGCTACGAGGAGATCCTCGACAGGCCCCCCATCACCGAGGAGTTCCTTCGCGAAGCCCAGCTTCGCCTGCAAGCCGTCGTGACTGCCTGGCTGACCGTAACTCTCGCCGGGCCGCGAAGCGTGCAGAGGGCCGCGACCGACATTTACGACTGCTCAAAGGAGCTCGCAGCCTACGGTCCCGCGATCTACGCCATGTCACAGAGCGGCGACCTCTTGGAAAGCGTTGACAGGCTCCAGCTCGAAGCGCACCAACTGATCGTCAAGCTGAACGATCTCCTGGGTGTGTTTACCGGACTCGCTCAGCAAGTACTCGATGACGACGGCACCATCTGATCCGCCCCAGGACCGATTGCCCAGCAACACCACGCACGCGCGCCATTGTGGGCTGCGGCTGCTACTCGACGACCGAAGGAGCGCAGGCCTGCACGGGGTGAACGAGCGAAGCGGTCCTACGAGGCTGCCGGAGCGCCGAGGTGCGTGCCGCAACAGCAATCGTCGCGGTGCGGGTGCTCTGACCAAGGCTCGGGCAGCTCCACCGCCTCCAGCAGAACCAGCGGTTCCACAAAGCCAATCGCCCTTCCCCTCCTCGCCGGACGAGACGCGCACGGCGGCGGCACAGGTGAGCGCCTCTACTGGATGGGGAGGCGCCCCCGCCGGCGAACCCCTCACCCCCCGCCCGCCGTACGCGCCATCCGGGCCAGCAGTGCGTGCAGCGTGTCCTGTTCGTTCGGGGTGAGGGGGGCGAGGAGTTCGTCGGTGACTCCGCGGGCCACCTCGTCGGAGTCGCGCAGGAAGTCGCTGCCTGCCGGGGCCAGGGCGACGATGCGGCGGCGGCGGTCGTCGGGGGCGGGGCGGCGCTCGACGAAGCCGAGGCGTTCCAGGTCGTCGACCAGGCCGACGATCGCGCTCGGGTCGTAGCCGAGCTGTCGGCTCAACTCGCGCTGTGCGGCGCCCTCCACGGTGGCCAGGTAGCGCAGCAGTGCGTAGTGGCGCAGCCGCAGGCCCGATCTTTCGAGGGCCGCGTTGAAGAGCTGGCCCGAGCGCAGGCCGAGCCGGTACAGCAGGTAGCCCGCGTCCGCGTGCAGGCCGCGCATCCAGGGGGCTCCCTCGTCCACGGACCCTTCCTCCACTGGGGCTGACCTCTCTTTCGCGGGCACGAACCCCTCCTGCAGCCCAGGTACGGACCCCTCCTGCACAGGCACAGACCTCTCCCCCATGGGCTCGGTGGTCGTCTTCCGGGTGGTCATGAAGGGCGCTCTCCCTGCTCGGTGCTCCATGCGTACGTGCGGCGATGGTGGCCCGCCCGCCCAGCATGCCGTACCACCGGTGTCGACAACAACCATTGACGTCGACAACGGTTTGTCTTAGCTTCCTTTCCGCGGGCCGACGCCGCCCGCACCGATCGGGCCCGCCGACACTCCCGGCGCTCGTACGCCCCACAACTCCCCTGCTTCCCATGCCTGTTGACGGCTTTCGACGCCTGTCGGCGCCCGTTGATGCCCCTTGACGCTTGTTGACGCCTATTGAAGGGATCAGTCCGTGCTGGACACCAACACCGTGGACCTGAGCGGCAAAGTCGCTGTCGTCACCGGTTCGGGGCGTGGCCTCGGCCTCGCCTATGCCTCTGCCCTCGCCCGCGCCGGGGCCGCCGTGGTCGTCAACGACGTCGACGCGGCGGCCGCCGACAGCGTCGTCAAAAGCATCGTGGCGGCCGGCCACCGGGCGGTCGCCGAGTGCGTCGCGGTCGGCACGAGCGAGGCCGCCGACCGCCTCGTCGCCCGCGCCGTCGAGGAGTTCGGCCGCCTGGACGTGATGGTGACCAACGCCGGGATCCTGCGCGACCGGGTGCTGTGGAAGATGTCCGACGACGACTTCGACGCGGTCGTCACGACGCACCTGCGGGGCACCTTCACCTGCGCGCGCGCCGCGGCGGTGCGGATGCGGGAACAAGGCGAGGGCGGCCGCCTCATCCTGGTCGGCTCGCCCGCCGGGCAGCGCGGCAACTTCGGCCAGACCAACTACGCCGCCGCCAAGGCCGGTATCGCCGCCATGGCCCGTACCTGGTCGATGGAGCTGGCCAGGGCGGACATCACCGTCAACGCGATCGTGCCGGTCGCCGCGACCGCGATGACCGAGACCATCCCCGCCTTCGCCCCGTATGTGGAGGCGATGCGGAAGGGGCAGCCGCTGCCGGACTTCCTCCGCAAGGGTGAGGGGTTCGGGACGGTGGAGGACTGCGCGGCGCTCGTCCCCTTCCTCGCCTCCGACGCCGCCGGGGACGTGACCGGACAGTGCGTCGGCATCGGTGGCGACCGGCTCACCCTGTGGTCGCATCCCCGCGAGACCTCCGTCGCGTACGCCGACGGCGGCTGGACCCCGCAGGCCATCGCCGCCGCCTGGCACACCTCGGTGGGCAGCGCGCCGGAGACGGTCGGCATCCCCGCGCCGAAGATCCCGGGGAAGTGAGGACGTTGAATCTCCGCGAGCTGACCGCGATCGACGTCCACACGCACGCGGAGGTCTCCTCGCGCGGGCACGCCTCGCTCGACGAGGAGCTGGACGCCGCCTCCAGCGCGTACTTCAAGGTCGAGGGCCGCAAGCGCAAGCCCACCTTGGAGGAGATGGCCTCCTACTACCGCGAGCGCGCGATGGCCGCTGTCGTCTTCACGGTGGACGCCGAGTCCGCCACCGGCACCCCGCCCGTCCCCAACGAGGAGGTCGCCGAGGCCGCGGCCGCCCACCCGGACGTGCTGATCCCGTTCGCCTCCATCGACCCGTTCCGCGGGAAGGCGGGCGTGCGGCAGGCCCGCAGACTGGTGACGGAGTACGGGGTCAAGGGCTTCAAGTTCCACCCGAGCATCCAGGGCTTCTTCCCCAACGACCGCTCCCTCGCCTACGCGCTGTACGAGGTGATCGAGGAGAGCGGCGCCATCGCCCTCTTCCACACCGGGCAGACCGGCATCGGCGCGGGCGTGCCGGGCGGCGGCGGGATCCGTCTGAAGTACTCGAATCCGATGTACGTCGACGACGTCGCCGCCGACTTCCCGCAGCTGAAGATCATCCTGGCGCATCCGTCCTTCCCCTGGCAGGACGAGGCCCTGGCCGTCGCCACCCACAAACCGGGCGTGCACATCGACCTCTCCGGCTGGTCGCCGAAGTACTTTCCGCCCCAACTCGTCCACTACGCCAACACGTTGCTGCAGGACAAAGTCCTCTTCGGCTCCGACTTCCCCGTCCTCACCCCGGACCGCTGGCTCGCCGACTTCGAGCGGCTCGCGATCAAGGACGAGGTCCGCCCCAAGATCCTCAAGGAGAACGCCGCCCGCCTGCTCGGGCTCAAGTAGAGGGGGCATCATGCGCAACGAAGGACTCGGCTCCTGGCCCGCCCGCCGGGCCCGCAAGACCCCGCACCGCACCGCCCTGGTCCACGAGGGCCGCACGATCAGTTACGCGGCCCTGCACTCCCGCGTCCTGCGGCTCGCCCACGCCCTGCGCGCCCGCGGCGTCCGGCGCGGCGACCGGGTCGCCTTCCTCGGCCCCAACCACCCCGCCTTCCTGGAGACCCTCTTCGCGACAGGCGCGCTCGGCGCGGTCTTCGTGCCGCTCAACGCCCGCCTGAGCGCGCCCGAGATCGCCTACCAGCTCACCGACGCGGGCGCCCGCACGCTGATCCACTCCCCCACGCACACCCCCGTCGTGGCCGAGCTGCGGTCGGCAGGGCAGTTGGACGTCGTCGTTGAAGTGGGGCCTGCGTACGAGGAGTTGGTCGAGGGGGCGGTGGAGGAGCCCTTGGACGAGGCCGTCGGGATGGACGACGTCTGTCTCCTGATGTACACCTCCGGCACCACCGGCCGCCCCAAGGGTGCCATGCTCACCCACGCCAACCTCACCTGGAACGCCGTCAACGTCCTGGTCGACACCGATCTCGTCACCGACACCGTCGCGCTGGTCTGCGCGCCGCTCTTCCACGCGGCCGCGCTCGGCATGCTCGCCCTGCCCGTCCTGCTCAAGGGCGGCACCTGCGTGCTCGCCGCGTCCTTCGACCCGGCCGAGACCCTCGACACCGTCGAACGCAGCGCGGTGACCGCGATGTTCGGGGTGCCCACGATGTACGAGCGCCTCACCCGCGAGCCGCGCTGGCCGACGGCCGACCTGTCCTCGTTGCGGATCCTGATGTGCGGCGGGGCGCCCGTGCCCGTCCCGCTGATCGAGACGTACGCGCGGCGCGGGCTCGCCTTCCAGCAGGGGTACGGGATGACGGAGGCCGCGCCCGGCGCGCTCTACCTGGACGCCGAGCACGCGGTGTCCAAGGCGGGTTCGGCGGGGGTGCCGCACTTCTTCACCGACGTACGTGTCGTACGTCCCGACCGCACCGCGGCCGCACCCGACGAGACGGGCGAGGTGCTGGTGCGGGGCCCCCATGTGATGGCCGGGTACTGGCAGTTGCCCGAGGAGACGGCCGCCGCGTTCGCCGACGGCTGGTTCTGCACCGGCGACGCCGCGCGGGTGGACGCCGACGGCTTCGTCACCATCGCGGACCGCCTCAAGGACATGATCATCTCCGGCGGTGAGAACGTCTATCCCGCCGAGGTCGAGAGCGCCGTCCTCGCCCACCCGGACGTGGTGGAGTGCGCCGTCATCGGCGTACCGGACCCGCGGTGGGGCGAAGTGCCGCGCGCCGTCGCCGTGCCACGCGAGGGCAGCGACCCGGACCCGGACGAGGTGCTGGGCTTCCTGGCCGGCCGGCTCGCCAAGTACAAGATCCCCGCCTCCCTGGTGTTCGTGCCCGAACTGCCGCGCACCGCCTCCGGAAAGCTCCACAAACCCAGCCTGCGCCGCGAGCACGGCGGCCCACACCCGACCCCGTACACCCGACCCGAAGAAGGAGAAGCGCGATGACCCGCACGGTCCAAGGACTCGACGAACTGGCCGCCCTCGCCGGAAGCGAACTCGGCCTCACCGACTGGCTCGACGTCGGCCAGGAACGCATCGACACCTTCGCCGACGCGACCGGCGACCACCAGTGGATCCACACGGACCCCGAGAAGGCCGCGCAGGGGCCGTTCGGAGCACCGATCGCCCACGGCTACCTCACCCTCTCCCTGTTCATCCCGCTCTTCACCGACCTCCTCGACGTCCAGGGCGTCACCACGAAGGTCAACTACGGCCTGGACAAGGTGCGCTTCCCCTCGCCCGTGAAGGCCGGCTCCCGGATACGCCTGCGCGCCACGCTCGCCTCCGTCGACGAGGTCGCGGGCGGAGTGCAGATCGCGGTCGACGGCACGATCGAGATCGAGGGCGGCGACAAGCCCGCGTGCGTCCTGCGGAGCCTGTCCCGCTTCTACGCCTGAGGAGCCCGCCACCATGACACACCCGCCCACCGGAAAGCCGGGCTCCCCGCCCGGACCCCAGGACGGCCCCCGGGCGAGACGCGAGGCCGGGACCGGACAGCCGCGCCGCGCCGCGCCGTCCGAACAGGCCGGGTCCGGGCAGCTGCGCCGCGTCGCACTGTCCGGACTGCTCGGCACCGCGGTCGAGTTCTACGACTTCCTCGTCTACGGAACCGTCGCCGCACTCGTCTTCGGTGACCTCTTCTTCCCCGAGGCCGACCCGGCGGTGGGCACGGTGGCCGCCTTCGGCACGTTCGCCGCGGGCTATGTCGCCCGGCCCATCGGCGGCATCGTCTTCGGGCACTTCGGCGACCGGCTCGGCCGCAAGTCGATGATGCTTTTGACCATGCTCCTGATGGGCGCAGGCAGCTTCCTGATCGGGCTGCTGCCCACCTACGACACGATCGGCGTCTGGGCGCCCGTGCTGCTCGTCCTGCTCCGCGTCGTGCAGGGCCTCGCGATCGGCGGCGAGTGGGGCGGCGCGACGCTCATGGTCGCCGAGCACGCGGGCGACCGGCCGCGCGGCCTGTGGACCAGTTTCACCCAACTCGGCGCCCCACTGGGCACGGTCCTGTCCACCGGGGTCGTCGCCCTGGTGAGCATGCTGCCGGACGACGACTTCCGCTCCTGGGGCTGGCGGGTGCCGTTCCTGCTCTCGCTGCTGCTGCTCGGCGCCGGCCTGTACGTACGCCTGAAGGTCGCCGAGAGCCCGCTCTTCACCTCGCTGACGCAGAGCCGGGAGCGGGCACGGATGCCGCTGCTCGACGTCCTGCGCGCGCCCCGCCCCGTCCTGCTCGCCTCGGCGGTCGGCATCGGGCCCTTCACCGCGCAGGCCCTCATGACCAGCTTCCTGATCTCCTACGCCGTCGACGAGGGCTACAGCCGCCCCCAGGTACTCACCGGGGTCACCGTCGCCTCCGCCGTCGCACTGATCGTCCTGCCCTGCGCGAACCACCTCTCCGACCGCTTCGGACGCCGGCCCGTGGTACTGGCCGGCGCCCTGCTCTCGGCCGCTACCGCCTTCCCGGTCTTCGCGCTCGTGGACAGCCACCGGCCTGGACTGCTCATACTTGCCTGCGTGATCGGACACGGGATCGCCCAGTCCGTGATGTACGGGCCGCTGGGCGCGCTGTTCAGCGAGATGTTCTCGACCCGGGTGCGGTACACCGGCGCCTCGCTCGGCTATCAGACCGCGACGCTGCTCGGCGCCGGATTCTCCCCGCTGATCGCCAGCAGCCTGCTGACCGCCCACCACTCCAGCGACGCCGTCGCCCTGCTGCTCACCGCCGGAAGCGCGATCACCGCGCTCGCCGTGTGGCGGGTCAGGGAGACGAACACACGCAACCTCGCCGCACCAGGAGAATCAGTATGAAACGCGCCAACATCCTGCCGAGCGCCGCCCGGCGGCCCGCCATCGGCCTCGCCGCCCTGCTGCTCCTCGCGGCGACGTCGGCCCCCGCCGGCGCCGCGACCTCGTCCCCCGGCAGCCCCGGCCGCCACCTGGAAGGCACCCTGCCCTCCGGCGCCGCCTACATGATCGACACTCCGGCCGACTGGAACGGCACCGTGCTGCTCTTCAGCCACGGCTACCGCCCCCAAGGCTCCCCCAACCCGGCCGTCGACGCTCCCGACGCGGCCACGAAGAAACTGCTCCTGGAGAAGGGGTACGCGCTCGTCGGTTCCTCGTACGCGACGACCGGCTGGTCCGTGCAACAGGCGGTGCCCGATCAGCTGGCCGCGCTCGACACCTTCACCCAGCGGGTCGGCGAGGCCGAACGCACGCTCGCGTGGGGCCAGTCGCTCGGCGGGCTCATCACCACGACGATCGCCGAGCGCCACCCGGAGCGTATCGACGGTTCCCTCGCCATGTGCGGCCTCGTGCACGGCGGCGTGGCCAACTGGAACTCCACGCTGGACGCCACCTTCGCCCTGCGCACGCTCCTCGCCCCGCACTCCGGCATCCGCCTCACCGGATTCGAGGACGCCTCGGACGCCGCCGCGTCCGCGCAACGGCTCGGCGAGAGCCTCGGCGCGGCCCAGCAGACCGCGCGCGACCGGGCCCGCATCGCGCTGGCCGCCGCGCTGCACAACATCCCGGGCTGGAACGACCCGGCCACACCCCGGCCCGCCCCGGACGACCACGCCGCCCGGCAGGCGAACCAGTACACGGCGGTACGTGGCCTGGTCGCCCAGCCCGGCTTCCTGTGGCGGGCGGAGGCCGAGCGCCGCGCGGGCGGCAACATGTCCTGGAACACAGGCGTCGACTACTCGGCGATGCTCGCACGCTCCGCCCACTACAAGCAGGTCAAGGCCCTCTACAAGTCGGCGGGCCTGTCCCTCGGCGGTGACCTCGGTGCGCTCGCCCGGGCGCCCCGCATCGGCGCGGAGCCCAACGCGGTCCGCTACATGGCCGAGCACGCCGCGCCCTCGGGCCGCCTGCGCAAGCCCCAGCTCGACATCCACACCACCGGCGACGCGCTCGTCCCGGTCCAGGTGGAGAGCGCCTACCGCCACGCGGTGGCCCGCGCAGGCCGCACTCCCCTGCTGCGTCAGGCGTACACGGACAACGCCGGGCACTGCACGTTCAGCCCCGCGGAACAGCTCGGTGCCCTGCATACGGTCGAGCGGCGGCTCACGACGGGACACTGGGGCAGCACGTCCCCCGCTGTCCTCAACTCCCGTGCACGACAGGCTGATCCGTCCACTCCGGCGCGGTACACCGCCTACCGGCCCGGGCCCTTCAGCCGCCAGGAAGGGTGAGCGTCCCGGGTGGCTGACCGCGGCCGGGGACGCGGACGGCCACGTACCCCTTCCAACCGGTCGGCAGCCGAGGAGATGACCGCCCAGGCCTGGGGCGGTCACCTCCGGCAAGGCGTGGCTTGCGATCACATGGCAGGGGGAAGCTGCCCGCGCACCCATGAGGGATGGGGGTTGGTGTGGGGGCGGCCCGCCACGACGACGGTCGGCACGGTCTCATTACCGCCGTTGGCTGCCCTGACGGCTGCGGCTGCCGCCGGGTCTCGCCAGATGTCGACCCAGTGCAACCGGCGGGCGTCGCGGCCCAGCCGGATGCGCAGCCGTATGCAGTACTTGCAGCCCGGCCGCCAGAAGACGACCGGCCGCCCGTCGACCGCACTGCGGCGTTGCGCCTCCCGCGCACCAATCGGCCTCGGGAAGGCCAGGGGCGAGTTGACGCCCGCGAGCACCAGGAGCACCGACAGGCATGCTGCGGCTGTGCCGTAGCTCCCCGCGAGGATCAGCCCGGTCGCGACGGCGGCGCCGCAGAGCACAAACAGCGTCGGCAAGATCCAAGCGCGCATCATGGTGACGCAGGCTATCGACAGGCCGACATGGCGTTCTCACTGGCGGGCCCTCGTGTCAGGTCTGTCATGTCTGTCGGGCCTCGGCGAGCCGGTTGCTGCGGTCGATCTCCGGCATGTGTGTCTCGGCCCAGACCCGCAGGGCCGAGAGCGGCCCTTCGAGGGACAGACCGAGCTCGGTGAGTCGATAGTGCACGGCGGGTGGAACCGTGGGCTCCACCCGGCGCGCGACCAGGCCGTCACGGACCAGACTCTGCAGCGTCACAGACAGCATCTTCTGCGAGATGCCCGGAATGCGACGTCGAAGTTCCGCGAACCGGAGCTCGTCGGGGTCTGCCTCGGCCAACACCTTGACCACCATTGACGTCCACTTGGTGCCGATGCGGTCGAGCAACTGGCGGGTCGGGCAGAGCGGGTCCAGCAGATCACCGCGTTCACCCGACCGGCGACCGGGTTCGGCGGGCATGGACGTGGTCACCCGGGGCTCACCACCTGAGGGGAAAGTGCCGTCTTGGAAGGGCCAGGCTAGTTCCCTAGCGTGACCCTGTCACCATTCCTCACCACCCCCTTCCTCCTCTCCCCTCCCCCTGGAGCCCCTCCATGCCCGAACTGCGGCGCGTCCCTGTCAACGGTGTCGAACTCAACGTCGCCCTCGCCGGTTCCGGCCCGGCCGTCCTGCTACTGCATGGCTTTCCGCACACCTGGGAGCTATGGACGGACGTCATGGCCGGCCTGGCCGACCGCTACCGCGTCATCGCACCGGACCTGCGCGGATTCGGCGCGAGCAGCCCGGCCGACTCCGGGTACGACGCCGGCACCCTGGCCGAGGACGCCGCAGCGCTTCTCACCGAGCTCGGCGTGTCTTCTGCCGCGGTAGTGGGCATCGACGCGGGGACCCCGCCGGCCTTCCTCCTCACCCTGCGCCACCCCGGTCTCGTCCGGCGTCTGGTCGTCATGGAGTCCGTGCTGGGCGGCCTACCCGGCGCCGAGGACTTCCTTGCCGACGGGCCGCCGTGGTGGTTCGGCTTCCACACCGCCGCGCCCGGCCTCGCCGAGACCGTACTGGAAGGCCACGAGGCTGCCTACGTCGACTGGTTCCTGCACACCGGCACGCTCGGCGACGGAGTGGCCCCGACTATCCGGGACGCCTTCGTCCACGCGTACACGGGCAGACATGCGTTGAGCCGCGCGTTCTCGTACTACCGGGCCCTGCCCAAAAGCGCACTGCAGATCTCACAGGCCGTCACCACCGCCCATCTGACGGTGCCGACGATGGCGCTGGGCGCCCAACCTGTCGGCACCGCACTGGAACGCCAACTCCGCCCCGTCACCGACGACCTCACCGGCCACGTCATCGAAGACTGCGGCCACATCATCCCCCTGCACCGACCGAACTCCCTGCTCACGCTGCTGAATCCGTTCCTGGCGGGTGAGGACGCGATTGCGGCATGACGGGGGACGGCGGTATCCACCCAAGCAGCGCGCTGGTACGGCCACCCGCACCGGAGGGTGCGGGCGGCCGTACCAACCATGGGGGAAGGGTCAGCCGTTGGCCGCCTGGGTCCTGATCCAGTCGGCATATGTGGCAGTGGCCGTGTACGAGCTGACGGTCTGTCGGTTGCTGGTGGAGGCCACCCCGACCACGGAACCGGCCACCATTGCGGGGCCGCCGGAGTCTCCGCCGGCCGCGACGCCGTTGAGGTGCTGGAGCTGCAAGGCGGTGCCGCCGGAGTGGTCCTGGCCGAAGCCCGTCATGCGCATCGTCGCGGTCTTGAGGACGGGCGACTGGCAAGCACCTTCGTTGCCCCGGCAGGTGGCGCCCCAGCCGTAGATGGACACGTTCGAACCGACCTGCGGCGAACCGGCGGCGAGACGGGCGGGGGCGTTGCCGACCTGCTGGTCGAGCCGGACCATCGCCAGGTCAGCCGACGGGTGGAGGGTGATCCGGGCGGCGGCGGCCACGGTTCCGCCGCTTTCCGCGTAGGTGCTGCCGATCCGGAAGGTGTAATTGCCGGGTGTGTCGACGCAGTGCTTGGCGGTCAGGATGTAGCGGGAGGCCACCAGGGTGGACGTGCACATCCCCTTGTCGTTCAGGAGTACGCGGGCGTGGTACGGCTGCGCCTGGGTCTCACTGCCACCGATGATCGGCCTCGCCTTGCCCGACGACGGTGCCACGGAAGATGCACCGCCGGGAGCTCCGGTCGTGGCCGCGGAGGCCGTGCGATTGATGGTGCTCGGCCGGGCATCGACGGGCGCTGGTGCGGCCGTCGCGGGGCCCGCGGCGACCAGGGCAGCGGCGGAAGCCAGACCGAGGACGCCGACGGTTATGCGCGAGGATGGCGCAAGAAGCTTCATGGGGGGAGGTTCCTCACTGTGGTCGAGGGTGTGAAGTGGTGCGCGACGAGTGTGTGTCGACGTGACGCAGGCCGGGAGAATGCGATCGACGGATAGCCCACGGCTATCGACTGACCTAGCGGCCCAAGTGCCCCCTTGGTGCGCAGCGAGTCCGATCCGTGGTGGTCAAGGACTGGCCCTGAGGTGGTGGCACCCATACGATCACCCCCCATGGAACTGGAGATGCGGCATCTGCAGGTGGTGTGCGCGGTCGCCGACCACGGCAGCCTGCACAAGGCCGCCCGCGCGCTCGGGGTGGCGCAGCCAACCCTGACCGCGCAGCTGCGCCGTATCGAACGGGCTCTGGGTGCGCAGTTGTTCACCCGCCACCAGGAGGGCAGCCGCCCCACCGAGCTCGGGCAGCAGCTGCTGGCCCGGGCCCGTCCCCTGGTGAGCGAAATGACGGCGCTGACCGCCGAAATGCGGTCCGCGGCCGCCCGCGTCGCTCAAGCGCCACGCATCGGCTCCATCATCAGTTGTGCCTTGTCCGGCTGGATAAGCCGACTGCATCGCCGCTACCCCAGCGCGAGACCCTCCGTCCAGACCGAGGTGTCTCCCAATGTCCTGCTCCGGATGCTGGCTACCGGACAGCTCGACATCGCATTCGTCTACGAGGCGGAGGGCGCCCCCCTGCGCTTCCCGCCCGGAGTGCGCCAACGTGTCCTCGTCGAACGCGAGCCCTTGTGCCTGACCCTTCCCGAACACCACCCGCTGGCAAGCCGTACCACTGTCCGGCTGGAGGACCTGGGGGACGAGCAGTGGGTGCTGAATTCGGCGGCGGACGAGGAATGGGAGAGTGTCTGCCGGGCCCTGCACGCGGTCGGACTGTCCCCTCGCCTGTCGCACGGGGACTACCTCACCTCAAACCTCCTGGTCTCAGCCGGCCACGCGGTCACAGTTGCGCAGGCCACCGCGTCGGGCGGCGACGGCAGGGTGGTCCGCCAGATGGAGGGCGAACCACTGGTGCAACGATGGCTGCTGGTGGCACGCGGTGCAGCCGACCTTGACGCCGTCTACGAGGATCTGGTGGCGGCCTACCGCGAAACGGCCGAGAAAGCACCGGCCTACCCGGCGGCCACGCTTCTCACCATCGGCCTGACGCCGTCGGTAGCATCCACCGCTCCGGCTGCCTCGCTCAGCGGCAGCGCCCCATCTTCGCGTTCTGCGGAGTCACTGACTCGCTGAACTGCCCGCGCCCAGCACGCGAGCCGATTCGCCCAACATCCGTCGGTGGCTGACCCGTTGGCGATCGGGAGGACGAGGGCCGCCGGCCCAGATCCACGAACAAGGAGCACACTCATGAGGTTCGACAACCACCGCGTCGTCATCACCGCCGCCGGCCGCGACTTCGGGCGCACTCTGGCGATCCGGTTCGCCGACCTCGGCGCCGAGGTCTTCCTGTCCGCACGCAGCCTCGCTGCCGCTGAGCGTGTCCGCGACGAGATCCGAGACAGAGGCCATCGGCGAGTCCACGCGTACGCCTGTGACTTGACGGATCCCGCCTCGATCCGCGACTTCGCGTCCAACGTCAGCCGGCACACCGACCACGTCGACATCCTGATCAACAACGGCTCGCGCTACCTCGAAGGGCCGGATCTCCAGTCGGTCTCCGACGCCGATGTCGTCGACACCATCGCATCCGGCGCCACGGGCACGGTCCTGACCGTGAAGAACTTCCTCCCTCTCCTGCTCAACTCGGACAAGCCGGATGTGGTGACGATGGTCTCCGCCTGTGGCACGGCTGGGCATCACCGCTCGGACGCACACGACGCCTTTTATGCGGCCAAGAGCGCACAGGCCGGGTTCACCGAGATCCTCTCCAAGCGCCTACGCCCCAAGGGTGTCCGCGTGATATCGCTCTACCCGCCCGACTTCGACAACGCCGACCCGCTCACCGAGGAGTGGAAGTCCACGTCACGGGAGGCCAAGGATGACCTCACCGCGCAGTCGCTCGTGGAGTGCATCTTCTTTGCGGTCACCCAGCCTCGTGACTGCTTCATCAAGGCATTCCACTTCGAACAGGTCTGAACAGGTCTGAACAGGTCTAAATGGGCATGAATAGGAGCGAATAGGACCGAAGAGGTCAGGTCTGAACAGGCCTGAGCGCTAACGCATGGCAGCGGACACGAGACCCTCAAGAGCCTCGCGCGGCACTTCCCCTCCACATACGAGCCGGTCGAAGACCAGGCCGTCGACGCAGGTCAGCAGCGTCTGGGCGCGGTTCGCCACGTCCGTCACGCCGTGCCCTGCGAGGAACGAGCGAACGGCCTCACGGCCGGCGTTCTCGCGGGGTACGAGGATCTCCCGTAGCTCCTGGTCGCGCACGCTCTCCAGGGTGCAGGCGTAACGGGCAAGTGAGCGTCGGCGGCCCTCGCCGGTGAGCCGTTGCCGGGTGAGCAGAGCCAGGCCGTTCACCAGCTCCTCGGCCGTGCGCAGGGGCAGGAGCTGCTCAGCCGTCGTGTGCAGTTCCGCCTGGTCGAGTTCGACGAGGCGTGTGACGAGGCCGGTGAGCAGTGCGGCGCGGGTGCGGAAGTACGCCGATGTAGTGCCGGGCGGCATGTCCGCCCGGCGGTCCACCGCGCGGTGGGTCAGGCCCCGCATCCCTTCGTCGGCGAGTACGTCGAGAGCCGCGTCTGCGAGGAGGGTGCGCCGGTCCGTAGCCATGTTCCCTTTCTACACCTGTAGAGCTTCAGTTAAGATCATTCTTCTACAGGTGTAGAAGAAGTGGGGGCTTGTTATGGGCAAGACGGCTGTGGTTGTCGGAGGGGGCATCGGCGGGCTGGCCGCCGCGATCGGACTGCGCCGCATCGGATGGGAAGTGACGGTCGTCGAGCGCGCATCCGTGCTCGACGACGTGGGGGCGGGCATCTCACTGGCCGCCAACGGCCTCCGGGCGCTGGACGAACTCGGCGTGGGCACGGCGGTGCGGGAAGCCTCGCGAGGCCAGTACAGCGGCGGCACTCGCACGCCGGAGGGCGGCTGGCTGGCCCGGATGGACGGCGCGGCACTGGAGAAGGCGGTCGGCACACCCATCATGGGTATCCCTCGCGCCACCCTGCACCGACTGCTTCGCGAGTCTCTGCCCGCCGAGACGCTGCTGATCGGATCAGAGGCCGGCCCGGTTCGGCAGATCCAACCCGGGACGGTTCGTGTCGACTGCGGCGGCAAGGCCCTGGACGCCGACTTGGTGGTGGCGGCCGACGGCGTGGGCAGCAAGGTCCGCCACCGTCTCTTCCCGTCCCACCCCGGTCCGGTCTACAGCGGCTCGACAGTGCTGCGTGCCATCACCGAGCACACTGTCGAACTGGACACCGACTTCGAGCTGACCTGGGGGCACGGCGCCGAGTTCGGGCACATCGCCTTCCCCGACGGCCGCGCCGAGTGGCACGCGGTCCTCACCCTCTCGGCAGGCACCCGGTTCGCCGACCCCCTGGCCGAACTGCGCCACCGCTTCCGCGAATGGCACGACCCGATCCCCGCCCTGCTCGACGCGACCCACACCGGCGCCGTGCTGCACCACGACGTCAACGAGTTGCGTACCCCACTCCCCACGTACACGGTCGGCCGGATCGCGCTGCTCGGCGACGCGGCCCATGCGATGACTCCCAACCTGGGCCAGGGCGCCTGCCAGGCGCTGGAGGACGCGGTCACCCTGGCCGCCGCGCTCGCCGCAGAGCCCACCACAGAAGCCGGGCTCGCCAGGTACGACGCCGAGCGTCGACCACGCAGCCAAGCCGTCGCACACGCCGCCCGGCAGGCCGGGCGGATGGGCCATCAGCTTTCCCACCCACTGCCCGTCGCCCTGCGCAACACAGCGATGCGGCTGACCCCCTCACGCGCCGCCCTGCGCATGATCCTCAGGCACCACAACTGGGCCCCGCCCCAACTGAATTGACGTCCCCGTCGAGAACCTGACCGCGCTGCGCCTGCCGCCGAGCACTACCAAGTCACTCCCGAGCACCAGGATATGGATCTCGTGTTCTACGCTCTCGTGATGAGCGACGAGCTTCTTCATCTCACGGTCCTGGGCAGCGCTACGCCCTACCCGAGCGTGGGCAATCCGTGCTCCGGCTACCTGGTGTCGAGCGGGGACACCCGTATCTGGATGGACGCGGGCAGCGGGACGCTCGGCCCGCTCCAGCGTCATGTGCGACTGGACGAACTCGACGCGATCTGGATCTCGCATCTGCACGCCGACCACAGCGCGGACCTGCTCACCGCGTACTACGGCGCCCTGTACGCGGACATCGACCTCGCAGCTCCGATCCCTCTCTACGGCCCGCCGGGAATCGCCGACCGGCTGGCCGACTTCCTCACCAACGCTTCGACTCGCAGCCCGGTCGAATCCGCCTTCGCGGTAAACGAGTTGCTCGATGGGCATCAAGCGGTCATCGGCTCGCTCCGACTGACCAGCCGGGCGGTGTCGCACGGCATCCAGGCCTTCGCCGTACGCATCGAGGCGGCGGGCAAGTCGCTGGTGTACTCCGGGGACACGGCACCGTGCCCGAGCCTCACGGAGCTGGCCGAGGGATGCGACGTGCTGTTGTGCGAAGCCGATTACGCGCAGGAGCCAGTCGAGGGCGAAAAGGTGCACCACACGCCCGAGGACGCCGGCGCCACAGCCGGCGCGGCCGGAGCAGGCCGACTGATCGTCACGCACGTCGGCCGCTCCCTCACACCGCAGCAAGCGGTGGCACGCGTCTCGACACGGTTCGACGGTCCCGTCGACTACGCCGCCCCCGAGGCCACCTTCTCGATCGGCTAGGCCGTGTTGCGAAGTGAGCCGAGCGGCGGCGTATCCGGATCGGTCTCCGGTACCTCCGGCAAGAGTTCTGACCGGAGGTACCGCTCCGTCGACTTCGAGGGCCGACCCGACCGCCCGGAACGTCCACATCACCGCCATCAACGAATGGCTTCACCTACGTCGAAAGCGCCCTACTGGTCGCGCTTGGGCCAGATGAGGCCGTGGTCGGTCCAGATGACGCCCTTGTTGCGGCAGAGGCAGAACGGGTGACCGATGGGGTCGGCGTAGACGCGGAAGCCGTAGCCGTCGGGGCCGGTGCAGTCCCGCTGCAAGGTCGCGCCGAGGGCCAGGACGCGGCGCTGCTCGGCCTCGATGTCGTCGACTTCGAAGTCGAGGTGGAACTGCTTGGGGTGCTCGCTGTCGGGCCACTGCGGGGCGCGGTAGTCCTCGACCTGCATGAAGGCCAGTTCGATCTCGCCGAATTGGATACCGGCCCAGTTCTCGTTGCTGTCCTCCTTGACCGGGAGCCCCAGCACCTCGGAGTAGAAGGCTGCCAGCTCCATCGTGTCCGGGCAGTCGATGATGAAGTCGGTTAGTCGTAGCATCCCGCGATCTTGCCACAAGACCGAATGAGCCGAACTGTCAGACAGGCCCTCGTTGTCAGAGGCCGTTCGCCAGAACCTTGGCGAGCACAGCGCTCGGGGCGCCCGACGTCGATGACCTGCGCGGCCGGCTCGCTCACACGCGTACCCGCGCTGCGGCCAGGTGTGCAGCCACAGCGCTGCCCGCAGCCGACGAGGCCGATCATGAAGCTGCAGGCCATGGACACCCGGCCTTCTCCTGAGTGGCCCGTTCGATCTCCTCAGCGGGGATCCCGTCCTCGATCCACGCGTCGCGGTGTCGCCGGATGTCCTGCCGACGAACGCGAATGCCCTCCGTCTCGATGAACCGCTGGGCCCTGCGGCTCAGATCGGCAGGCGCGACCGGGACGGGCGATACGGGCTGGTCAGCCATTACCGCTGCTCGCCGTCTCCGGCATGGAGCACGGCCGACGCAATCTCTCGCACGCGCTCAAGGCTGATTCCTGTGTGCTGCTCCACGGCAAGGGGATGGTCGGTGGGCTCCAGCTCGATGAAAGGGCGCTCGCCGACCGGGCGGGTATGGACGTGTGTCTTCAGGTTGAGCGTCGTCGTCGGGTACACGGGAAGCTCGGTGGTGAGCCAGCCGAAGTACGGCTTCTCTGCCTCACGTCCGGGCCTGTCCCACAGATCTGAGGCCCGGGAAAAGCTCTCTCGGCTGAGCGAGACCCAGACACCCCAGGAAAACACTTCGTCAGTGCCGATGACCGGCATCTCGATCAGGCCCTTGACGAAGTAGTGCTGACCACGGACCACGCAATGGTCCGCGGAGAGCAAGCAGTCGTCGGCTTCGGCGAAGGTCGGATCCCAAACGGCGGGGGCCTCGGCCGTGTAGTTCATCGGAAGCTCAGGGTACTGGGCCCCGCAGCACGAGCAGGTGAACCCAAGATCACTGGTCATGGTGCCGAAGCCTAGCGACGGGCTCCGGTAGTACCTCGATCGGGCGCCCGGCTTGCCTGAGGTGACCTGAGGTGCGGGCCCAGCTGGCGTGTTCAACATCCAACTATCGCGTTTCAGGCACTGCATGCGGCCAACGGCCAGCCACGTAAGTGTCAACGAGCCTGCCTATGCGACAACTACCCTGCTTCGGCTCAACGGATGCGCCGAAGCACCATGGCTGTCACCGACAGAGCCAAGTGAGCTGGCGAAGTGGAGATGTCAAAGCAGCTGGTTGTCACCGACGATGCATGGGGCGCTCGTCACATGCGCTCATTCCGCACTCCTTCTGTCGCCAGAAGCGAATATCAGCTGGCCGGTGCTCACGGGTGCCCCGATGCGGCACTTGACCTGGCGTCTGGGACCAGCGGCATCGTCCTGGCCCAAGGCTCCTGAGCCGGCACCGACCGTCATCACCCGGCGAGAACGTGGAGGAGGGCCGGGTGCTCCCGGCCATGGTCTTTTGCAGGCCAGGCCAACTGCAAGCTCACTGCTCGAATCAGGGACAGCCGAGAAGCCTCGGTCAAGCGAGCTCGGAGTGTCTGGTTCCGGGCCGGAGCGGAGTGAGTATCAGCCGCGACGACCTGTGGAGCGGTGCTGAGACTCGGCAGGAGAAGCTCGTCGAGGCGGCGACCGACGGTGTGCATTCAGCGGGTCTTCTGTCACCAGAAGCGGCGATCGAAAGCTTGGCAGTTGTTCCGAGTGAGATGGTTCAGCCACGACAGCAAGGTTTACGCACTCCATTAGGGGTATGCATGACTCATGCATGAAGCACCCCGTACGGCGAATCTTTTGGGAGCCGCCGCGCTTGCCCTCAGCGACGTGGTGGTCGCCGAGGCGACGCGGGCGGCCGGCACGAGTTCGAGCGGAGCTGCCGCGCTGGTGGTGTTGTCCACAGACCCTGGCTTGAGCGTCACCGAGCTGGGTCGGCGGGTAGGACTGAGCCAGTCCGCGGCGGCCCGCATGGTTGACGGCCTGGCAAAACAGGGGCTGGTACGGAAAGAAGCCAGCTGGGGAGCGTGGGTCCGCCTTCAGCTCAGTGATCTGGGCGTACAGGCAGCACACACTCTCCTGGCCTGCCGCAGCGATGTACTGCGACAGGCGCTGAACCGCCTCGACGACAGCGAGAGGGAGCAGCTTGGCGAGCTGCTGGGCAAGGTATTGACGGGTTTGTACCAGCAGCCCGGTGACGCCGAACGCATCTGCCGGCTGTGCGACCGGTGTGTCTGTGTCCGGGACGGTGCGACCTGCCCGGTGGGCCAGGCGGACCGGGACCACCGGGCGAGCTACGAGCGCGACCATGGGTGAGCTGCTCGCTCTGCTGTCCGCTTTATGTTTCGGTATCACGCACTTCGTCAACGGCTCGGTCTCGCGTAGACACGACGGGCTGACCGTCGCGCTTCACGCCCAACTGGGCGGCACCGTGCTCGGGCTGCTCCTGGCACTGTTTCCGGCCGGTGGAGCCGCCTCGCTCGCCGACTACGGCTGGGGTGGGCTGTCGGGGGCGGGCACAGGACTGGGGGTCGCCTTCCTGTACCGGGCGATGTCACAGGGGGCGATGAGCGTGGTCGTCCCGGTCAGCGATGTCGGAGCTGTGGCCCTTCCGGTCCTGGTCGGGGTGTGTTTGCTCGGGGAACGCCCAGCCATGCCTGCGTGGGTGGGGATCACCGCCGTCTTGCCGGCGCTGTGGCTGGTCTCACAGAACTCGCCGGGCCTCGGTGACAAACAGCGCGGGGCGGTCTCCCCAGGGGTTCCCAGTGCCGCGATCGCCAGTTTGGGCTTCGGCGCGCAGTTCCTCGCGATGGCGCAGGTGGGTACGGACAGCGGCTTGTGGCCGGTAGTGCTGAGTCGCATGGTTTCCGTCGTGGTCATCGCCGCGGTCCTGGGCGCCTATGGCGCCCCGTGGGGTCTGACGGGAAGGCCATGGGGGGCAACGGTGGCGGCCGGCGCCCTGGGCACACTTGCGATCGTGCTGTATCTGGAGGCCACCAGACAACAGCTCATGGCCATCGCCACCGTGCTCTCCGCTCTCTACCCCGCCATCCCCGTCATCCTCGCCCTCGTACTGCTGAAGGAACGCCTGAACCGCCGACAGGCCGCTGGTCTCGTCTGCGCGACACTCGCGATTGGGCTCATCGCACTGCGCTGACCCACTGCCGCCAGCAGGTACGTTCACAATCCCAGGGAGGACATGACGTGCCTGATGCGGGTGTAATCCTCCAGGCTGTAGGGCGTGAAGTCATGGGCGCTGGTGCCAACAAGCCTGTAGCGCGCTGCCTGGTCCGTGCCCTGACCTGCGGTTGCCACTCCAACTCGGTTGCCTGCACCAGCGCCCCCTGAACGCGCTCCTTCGGCTTGGTGGAGGCGCCTGATCGCATGACCTTGCGACTGTTCTCTGTGGATGCCACTTGACCGGACGGATGACACCGGTGCGCAGCCGCGCCAGGTGTGACGAGTGGAGTGATGAGCACGACAGCCAGTCGTGTGTGGGCTGCGGGTGTCCCTGAATCCTGTCGCGCTGACGGCGCTGGCTGCGAGAAGATCGCGATGGCAGGAGGGAACGTCAGGGAGCTCCCAGCGGCGTGCAGCTTGTCCTTCAGAAGCTCCATCTCCGACAGCGTTCCCACCAGGCCATCGCGCCTCAGCTCCCCGGCCAGCTCACGGTTCAGGCCGACCTCGATCGGTAGCCGGCCCGCTCCTCTGGTGTCACCCGTCTGATATCCAGTGAAGTCGCAGACCTGCGGCTTTGCCATCGGAGCTGTACGTTCCAGGGCGGCCTCAACTCGCCGACCGTGCGTCAAAGCCCTGACCCTGCTTCGTCGTTGGTTAGGGGCCGGTGAACAACACAGCTCACGGATGGACGCCCCTCTCAGCGGAAGTCCGCCGCGTGGTCCGCCACCCACTCTCGGAAGGATCGGGCCGGGGTGCCCGTGATGCGCTCCACCTCATCGTTGACCGGCTCCGGATTGTCGAGCATCTGCGCCTGGGCCGGCACCACGGCCTCCACCAGCTCTGCCGGGTAGCCCGCGGCCTTCATCTGCTCGATGGCCTCGTCCAGTGAGACTTCTTCGAACCGTACCGGCCGCCCGATCACCTCACTGATCAGAGCCACCTGCCGTTCCTGGGTGAGCAGTTCGAGGCCGGTGATCAGCGGGCGGGCGCCGAGCAGGGCATCGGTCGTCAGAGCCTGAACGGCTACCGCAGCAATGTCCGCCTCGTGGATCAGCGGGCGGGCCAGCCTTGCCAGTGGCGCCCGGACCGCACCGGTGGTGCGGACCTCCTCCGCCCAGCCCAGCGTGTTGCTCGCGAACCCGGTGGGCCGCAGCGCCGTCCACTCCAGGCCCGATGCCTCGATCAGCCGCTCGAGCTCCGCATGAAACATGGTGATCGCCTCGCCCGGCTTTTCCTTCTCGCTCCCGACCCCGGCGGATGACAGGTACACCACCCGTCGAGCGCGCTTCCCGATCATCTTGATCACGTCCGACGCGCCCGCAGCGCTCAGGAACGGCCATACCAGGAAGACCGAATCGACGCCCTCCAAAGCCGTCTCCAGCGACGCGGGATCACCGAGATCGCCGTGTACCACCTCCACACCCTCCGGGAAATCTGCCTCCCTTCTCACCAGCGCCCGGGCGGGCACGCCTCTCGCGTGCAGTTGAGTCACCACCGAGCCGCCGACTTTTCCAGTCGCGCCAGTCACCAGGATCCTGGTTTGTGTCATCGGAATCTCCTCGTCTCGCCGTTCGATGACACGACTCTCGTACATCAACCAAGGTTCAGGTCAAGCACCGGCCGACCGGATAGGCCGCCTGCTGCCGTGCCAACTCCTGAGGCCACATCGGTCACCGGCTTGCACTGAGCAGCTGGCAGTCGAAGAGACCAACTACGAGCATCCCAATGACGTTCTGCCCTGCACCTCCGCAGTGCGCGCCCCTGTGGCGAACGGGCGTGTAGGTGCCATGGCACAGGCTCAAGAATCAGGCTGGGGTGGGGTGGGCCACTGCTAGACCGAGGTCGGGCGCTGGCGGTGTACCCGTCGGTGAAGTGAATCGTTCCGGATGTGGTGCTGTTGCCCGTAGGCCATGCCGAAAGCCATCACCAAAGCAGCACCTCACCGTGAAAGAGTCGTGTGCTGGGTGTCGCCCCGCGCGCTCAGACGCCGTCGGTCGCGCCCCGCACTCCTCCCCCGGCCCGGTCGGCCCCGCCGTCCGACTCCGCGTAGATGACCAGTGTCTGCTCCGGCTGACCGGCCACGTGGAACGCGGTGTAGGCGTACGTGATCACACCGCGTCCCGGCGGTCGTAGCCGCTTGTGGCCGCCCCTGCGCTGTTCGACGTCGAATCGCGGCCACCACGCCCGCACTTCGGGGCTGCCGAGGTGGAGTTCCTCGACCAGCCGCGTGTACCGGGGGTCGCCCGGATGGGCGCCGGCGAGTGTGCGGATGCGGGCAAGCAGGCCCTGTGCCTCGGGTTCCCAGTCGACCAGGATCTCCCGGGCCACGGGTTCGAGGAAGACCCAGCGTGCGAAGTTGGGCGGGCGGTCCGCGCCGGTACTCAGGCGCGGGAACACCTCTTCGACGGCGGGGTTGTGACTGAGTACGTCGTAGGTGCCGTCGATGACGTACGCGGGGTGCGGCTGGAGCAGCAGCGGAACGGCCGCGACCTCGGCGGCGAGCGATTCCGGCGCCCGCTCCGGCGCCCCGGCCGCAGGGGCGCGTCCGGCGAGCCGCAGCAGGTGGTCGTGTTCGTGCGGGGCAAGGCGCAGGGCGGCGGCGATCGCGTCGAGGACCTGGTCCGAGACGCGGATGTCCCGGCCCTGTTCGAGATACGTGTACCAAGTCGCGCTCATTCCGGCGAGCAGGGCCAGCTCCTCCCGCCGCAGCCCCGGCGTCCGGCGCCGCCGTGTCGACGGCAGGCCCACCTCGCGGGGCGTGATCCGCTCCCTGCGGCTGCGCAGGAACGCGCCCAGCTCCGTGCGCCTGTCCTGCGCCCCTGCCATGAGTACCACCTTTGATTCCAGAATAAGTCGGCTCTGGATACCAGAGTAAGTGCGCCGCAGACTGGCGGTGAAGCAGGACGAATAGCAGCACACCACCAGCAGCACCCCCAGCACCACTGAGGAGCGCATCGCATGACAGGCATCACGGGCAAAGTCGTCGCCATCACGGGAGCCAGCAGCGGCATCGGCGAGGCGACCGCACTGCTCCTGGCGGAACGGGGCGCGCGGCTCGTCCTCGGCGCCCGCCGCACCGAACGCCTCGAGGACCTGGCCGGGCGCATCGTGGACGCGGGCGGCGAAGCCGTCCACCTGCGTACGGACGTGACCCGCGGCGACGACCTGCATGCCCTGGTCGCGCTCGCCGGGGAACGATTTGGTCGCCTCGACGTACTGGTGAGCAATGCGGGAGTGGGCACCATCTCGCCCCTCGACGACCTGCGGACCGACGAGTGGGACCACATGGTCGACGTCAACATCAAGGGCCTGCTGCACGGCATCGGCGCGGCGCTGCCGGTCTTCCGCGCCCAGGGCAGCGGCCAGTTCGTCGTGACCGCGTCCACCGCGGCGTACCGCATCGTGCCGACGATGGCCGTGTACGCGGGGACGAAGGTCGCGGTCCGGGCCATCTGCGAGGGGCTGCGCCAGGAGGCCGGACCCGCGCTGCGGGTGACCACCGTCTCGCCCGGGGTGACGGACACCGGCTTCGCCGACGCGTCGAGCAACGAAAGGGTCCGCGCGGACGTCGCGCGGATGCGCGACGAGCTCGCCATCCCTCCGGCTTCGATCGCGCGGGCCATCGCCTTCGCCGTCGAGCAGCCCGCTGACGTCGACGTCAACGAGATCGTCGTACGCCCGACCGCGCAGAGCTGACCGGATCAGGGCAGCGAAGGGGGCGAGTTCGGTGTGACCAGTCCGCTCTGGTCGGTAACTGCCCCATACATTCCCCGAGTTGGTCGACAGCATCATCGCCGCGGACCATGTGGCCCGGGCCCCCGATTGGGCATGCTGAGGGTGCGCTTACGCTCTGTACGTCGATGGCAGGGGGCCAATCGGTGTTACGCATCCACTTCACGGCGGAAGACCTCGCCCGGACACGGGTGGCCGCGACGATCGGTGTCGCAGCGGAGGTCTATTACAGCCTGGAGTTGCTGAGGGAGAAACGACAGCTTCCCCACTTCCGTTCGTGGCGGTCGGCGGTCGCCGGTCGGATGGGAGCGGAGACCCGCCCCCTGACGTCCCTGATTCCCTTGCGTGGTCCCGGACTTGATCTGCTGGCCCTGATGGGCGATGCGCCCTCTCTGGACCATGCCGTGGACAACCTGCTGCACGTTCCGACGTCCCGGCTGCGACGCGAGTTCGAGGCTCTCGACTTCCACCCCGGACACCTGTCGTGGGCGAGGCAGGTGTCCGAGGGCGACCGCGACGCGCTCCGGGAACTCGCCGAGGCGGTGCGCGCCTGCCACCGGCTGACCGTGGAGCCCTACTGGCATCGCGGCCGCTCCGACCTGGTCGCCCTGTCCACCCGGTGCGCGAACCTGATGCTGGAGGGAGGCATCGACCTGCTGCTGCGTTCGGTCTGCGCACCGCTGGTGCGGTGGCGTCCGCCGGTGCTCGAAGCTCCCTACCCGCGCCAAGTCGAGGTGCGTCTCCAGGGAAGGGGGTTGATCATCACTCCCACGGTCTTCGCGAAGCACCCGGTGAGCTTTCTATGGGACCCGCTCGATACCGCCCAACCGCCCCGACTGACCGTGCCCGCTCTCCGCCGGCCGCTGACCGACGCCGCCGGACCGGCAGAAGCGAACGGCTCCGCCGCGCGGAATCTGGAGGCACTGCTCGGCCGCACACGGGCTGCCGCCCTCCTCGTGACAGCGGAAGGCTGCACGACGAGCGAACTGGCCCGCCGCCTCAACGTCACGGCCGCCGCGGCCAGTCAGCACGCGACCGTGCTGCGCAACACGGACCTCATCACCACGAGCCGCCGAGGCGGTTCCGTGCTGCACCTCATCACTCCCCTCGGGCTGGCCCTGCTTCGGACCGGCACCCTGACGGAACCGTTAGGCCCAGCACGGTGCCGGTGACGCTGCGCCAGCAGCCGGTGCAGGCCGTCCGCGCGGGTTGAACTGGTGCAGTGCCTCAGCTCCCGTAAGGGCGCTGAGGCAGGCACCAGGAGGTGACGATCAGGTCGGGCACGGGCCGGGCCGCACGGAGCTGATCTGGTCATTCATGCTGTATTGGGTGACGTTTCCCGCGTAGGTGGCCGAGACGGGCAGGCATCGCCCCGTGAAGTTGATCCCCGTATAGACGGACCAGATTCGACCGGTGCGATTTCGGAGGGACGACGTGATGTTGTCGAAGTCGTAGGGGAGAGTTCTGCGTTCCCCCTGCAGGCCTATGACGCGCCCCTCTCCGTTGATGTGCTCGAACAGGCAGAAGTTGGGGCTGGCGCACCGGTCGTAACCGCTGGCGTCAGCCCTGGCCGGTGCTGCCGTTGCCGCGGGCGCGGTCAGGGCCGCGAGAATGAGCCCCGCCGCCATGGCCATGGTGGTGGTCGTTGTCCGCAACTTCGATCCGGGCATGGTCGATCCCTCTCCTTCAGTCGGTGTGTTTACGGTGGCGGTGGGCGCCGCAGGGCCAAGTGGTCGCGGTCCCCCATCACAGGCCACGGAGTGAGTGGCGTATGGCTTCGCATCCTGGGTGAGCCGGCCACCCACGGTCCAGCTCTTAAGCCACGGCTTAAAGGGCGACAGCTCATGTGCGGCCGAGCAGAGACTTCGGTGCTACTCAGTGATACTGTGTAGTGGTACTCGGTACTACGTAGTACCGGGGGCGGGCAGTACCCAGGAGGCCGAGGAGGACCTGCTTTGGACGACCTGACGGAGATGCTGAAGGGCACCCTCGAAGGATGCGTGCTCGAAATCATCGGTAGTGAGGAGACCTACGGGTACGCCATCACCCGCCGCCTGAACGAGCTCGGCTTCGCCGATGTCGTCGAGGGGACGGTGTACACCATCCTGCTGCGGCTGGAGAGGAACAAACTCGTCCAGGTGACCAAACGACCCTCTGGGGTCGGTCCGCCGCGCAAGTTCTACGCACTCAACGACGCAGGCCGCGAGGAGCTCGCGAAGTTCTGGACGAAGTGGCAGTACGTGTCATCGCGTATCAACAAGCTCAGGGAGGGCGGGAGATGAACTTCTGGGAGACCGTCACAGGCAGCGATCTCACCAGGGACTGGAAGGCGTTCGAGGTCAGGGCCGCGGCCCTGCCGGACGACCACCGGGCCGCGTGGGAACAGATCAACGCCCACCTCTTTCCGTACGGGGACTTCACCGGCCGCAACCTGATGCCGATCCTCGACGCCGCCCTCGGACTGCTCGAAGAGACCGCGGCGGACGGACAGAGCGTCCACGAGGTGCTCGGCGACGACATCCGAGGCTTCTCCACGGCTCTGGCCGGTGGAGAAGGAGCCCGGACCCATCGCGACCGGTGGCGCGAACAGTTGAACAGGAACGTCGCGAGGAAACTGAAGCGGCTGGGAGGCTGACGTGGGCATCCAGGACATCATCGAGGGCAAGAAGCAGTGGCGGGCACACATGGCCCGGGTCAAGGCGCTGCCGCCGGACTACCGGATCGTCTACAAAGAGATGCAGAGGTACCTCTTCAAGGTCGGACCGGTCGACCTTCACGACGGTCCCCTGCTCCCCGGCATTGTCGACTTCTTCGAGGAGGGCGCCGCCTCGGGCAAGGGGGTGCTGCAACTCATCGGCACCGACGTCGCCGCGTTCTGCGACGATCTGATCAAGGATTCACGTACGTACGCGGAGGTCTACCAGGAGTCCATCGCGCGGAACTCCGGCACGGCCGACAAGTAGGCCCGCAGCCCGCACGCATGGTCCGTTGCCCCGCTTCGGGCGGCGGGCAGGCCCTAGTCCTGCGGCGCCAAGGTGCGGAGGACGTCGAACTCGTTGCCCTCGGGGTCGGCCATGACCACCCAGTTCCTGTCCGGGCCTTGGCCCACGTCCGTCGACGCAGCCGGGACGGATTTCAGCCCCCTCGGCCCAGTGCGTAAGGCCTCAACCCAGTGCGTACAGCCTCAGCCCAGCGCGTCCACTGCCTCCGCGATGCGGGTGAGCCAGCGGTCGACGGGGCCCGTGGTGAGAACTCCGCTGCCCGCACCGGCCAGTTGACCGACGGCGGGCAGCAGGCGTGACCGGACCCTCATGAGTGCGGCCCGGTCGCCCGAGCGCAGGGCCGCCTCTGCCTCCACACAGCACAACGCCTCGTACAGCAGGTCCGGTGGCGGTTCGGGGAGGCCACGCAGTGCCGCGCGGGCCTGGGCGTGGTGGCCGGTCTCCGCGAGGGCGAGCGCCTCGGCCCAGGGACGGTGAGGGCCCCAGTCTGCCGTCAGATCGACGTGGGGCGGCAGCCGGTGTGCCAGGCGCAGGGATACGAGGGCCAGCGGCAGGAGGCCGGTGCTCATTCCCGGCATACCCGCGCTGTCCAGGCTCGCGGCTGCGGTGCGGAAGGTGGAATCGGCTCCGGGCACGTCGCCTGAGGCGGCCAGGCGCAGGGCTTCGTACCACTGGGTGAAAATGCCCACCAGCGGCAGTTCGTGCCGTTGCGAAAGCCGGGTCGCAGCAGCGGCGTGCGCGTCGGCGGCCGGGAAGTCGCCGAGTGCGGCGCGTGCCTGCATGCGGATGAGGTGGCCGAGTACTTCGAAGGTGAACAGGCCATGCCGGGCGGACAGTTCGACGAGTTCGGCGCCGGTCGCGTCGCGCCGCGGGGCGAGGCCGGCGCGGGTGAAGGACTGCATGAACGTGCCGTTGAGCGCGAAGGCGAGGAGCGCCGGGTCGTCGAGGCGGCGCGCGAGCCGCTCCGCCTCGCGCGCGGCGCCAGGTCCGCGAGGTGTCCTGGCGCCGCGCGTCTCCACCGCGACGGTGGCGAGCAGCCGGCACCGCGTCGCCTCCGAGGCGTCCTTGGGCAGCCGGGCCAGGGTCCGCTCGGCGGCCTCGACGATGTGCCGGGCGAGCTCCGGGTCGTCGCCGCGCGTCCAGACCGCGGGGACGTCGAAGGCGCCGATCACGCGGGCCGTCAGTTCCGGATCACCGTACTCCTCGGCCGCTTCGATCGCCGCCATGCGGTGCTTCCTGGCGGCTTCCAGGCCCCCGGCGCCGGTCACGGCGAGGCTGCGGATGAGGCCGACCGTCGACTCGAGGCGGGCGCGGGCTCCGGCTTCGACGGTGCGGTCGTACGATGCGGCCGCCTCGCTCCAGAGCCGGGATGCCGTCGCCGACGGGCCGGATGGACCGGGCTGACCAGGCTGACCGGGTCGACTGGGGAGGTCCAGGGTCGCGTCCTGCGCGAGAATGTCCGCCTCCAAGCGGCGCAGGCCCGGGCCCGGATCGAGGCCCAGCTCCTCCGCCAGCGTGGCGCGTGCCCTCCGCAGCGTCGCGAGGGCGTCGCCCTGGCGGCCCGTGCGGTACAGCGCGAGGATCAGCAGCTGCCAAGCGTCCTCGCGCCACGGGTGGCGGGCCACGTGTGCGTCGAGGTCGGGTACGGCCTCGGCGGCCCGGCCGAGGCCGAGCGCCGCCTCGGCGCGTCGCTCGACGGCCAGTGCGCGCAGCTCGGCGAGGCGCGAGCGTTCCGTGCGCGCCCACTCCTCTTCGGCGAACTCGGCGTAGGCTGGGCCCCGCCACAGCGCCAGTGCCTCGTCGAGGCGGTGCAGCGCTTCCTGCGGCGGCAGCTGTCGGGCCTCGGCCACGGCCGTCTCGAAGCGCCAGGCGTCCACGGCGTCCGGCTCGGCCCGCAACGCGTAGCCGGGGCCCTCGGTCACGAGCAGCCGGGCGGGGGCCCTGCGCGGGCGGTCGGGTTCCAGGGCCTTGCGGAGGGCGCCGACGAAGGTCCGTACCGTTCCCAGAGCGCGTTCCGGCGGGTCTTCCCACAGGTCGTCGATGAGACGTGTGACGGGCACGACATGGCGGCGGGCGACGATCAGGCGGGCCAGGACGGCTCGCTGGCGTGGCCCCCGCAGGGCGAGCGGCCCGTCAGCGTCCCAGGCGCCCACGGGGCCGAGCACCCCGAACACGACCTGCGCCGACCCCGGCCCGCTCCCGGCCCCCGTCTCCGTCCCCGTCATGCCCGACACGTGCGGACCACCGCGCTCTCTCCGTACAGATCTCTTGCTGATGACTACTGAAGGCTGCTGATCACTGCTGATCGCCGCTGATCACTTGCTGATTCAGCGGCGGCAAGCTGAAGGCGTTCGCCGCCCGGCGGGCCCGACCCATCCTCACGGCGGCACACCGCCCACCCCATCTTCCCCTCCCGGAGAGCCACACCATGACACCGATCATCCCCGGCTTCGATCATCACCACGTCACCGTCGCGGACGGCGTACGCCTCCACGTCGCCGTCGGCGGCTCCGGCAGCCCCGTCGTGCTGCTGCACGGCTTCCCGCAGACACACCTCATGTGGCGGCACGTCGCGGCCGACCTCGCGGAACGGCACACCGTGATCTGCCCGGACCTGCGGGGGTACGGTGCCAGCGACAAGCCGACCGACGTCGACGGATCGACGTACGCCAAGCGCACGATGGCGGCCGACGTCGTCGCGCTCGCCCGTGCCCTCGGCCACGACCGGTTCGCCCTGGCCGGGCACGACCGCGGCGCCCTGGTCGCCGTGCGCACCGCGCTCGACCACCCGGAGGCGGTCACGCACCTCATGTCCCTCGACGTGCTGCCGACCCTCGACATGTGGGACGTCATGCACGGTACGACCGCCGCCGTGGGCTTCCACCTGTACCTGATGGCGCAGCCGCCCGGTCTCCCCGAGCAGCTGATCGGGGCCGCCCCTGACGCGTTCTTCGGCCACTTCCTCGACCTCTGGACGCGCGACGCCGCGGCGATCCCCGCCGACGTACGGGCCGCCTACCTCAAGGCGTCCCGCGAAGCCGTGCCGTCCATCGTCGCGGACTACCGTGCCTCGGCCCACATCGACGTCGAGCACGACCGGGCGGACCGGGACGCGGGCAACCGTCTCACCATGCCGGTGACCGTGCTCCAGCAGGACTGGGGGTCGGCTCTCGGCTTCGACGCAGCCGCCCTGTGGCGTGCCTGGGCGCCGGATCTCGACCACCGGACGGTCTCCTGCGGCCACTTCATGGCGGAGGAGGATCCGGCGACGGTCAGCGGTGCCCTGCGTGATCTGCTCACCCGGTGAGCGAGACCCCGCGTCCGTAGGTGTCAGACCGGGCCGGGACAACCGCTGCGCACCCGCCTGAACAGTCCGCCGCGCGGCTCCACGCCGACCCTGCGCTGCACGTCACCGGGCGTACAGGACGACAGCCTGGGCGGCGCGTTCGCTGATCCTGCAGCATGTATCTCTTGCTCGCATTCCGTCTGCGCGGGACGGTGGGATCGCAGAATCGGTGGCTCGGGGTAGCAGGAAGAGGACCTACTCGTACCTCACCGATGCGCTCGGCTGCGTCGTCGCCGTACCGCCTGGAGGAAGCAATGCTCGAAACAATCGCTGCGGGCCGCTGGTATCCCGACGGGGCAGGAGGTCTTGTCATCTTCCTCATCGCCGTGACCGTACTTATTGCCATGGTGTTCTACGGTCGCTCGAAGAAGGGACGTTAGGAGAGGCAACTCGGGCTTCGCGGGTAGCAGAACAATCGCCCACCCAGCGGAACGTCACTGCACAGTGGTGACCATGCTTGAGCGAGTCGCCGTCCTGTCCGACATTCATGGAGTCCTGCCAGCCCTGGAGGCAGTCCTCGCCGAACCAGAGGTGCGTTCCGCGGACCGCGTGGTGCTCACCGGTGACATTGCCGCCGGCCCACAACCAGCCCAGGTTCTGGACTTGTTGACCTCCCTTGGAGACCGTGTCGCCTGGGTCAGTGGGAACGCTGATCGTGAGCTCCTCGAGTACCGCCGTGGCCAGCGCGACACCATCCCCGACCCGATCGCTCCCTGGGCTGCCGAACAACTGCGCACGGATCATCTCGAACTCCTCGCGCGCTTGCCGCAATCGCTCTCCCTGTCCTTGCAAGGCATGGGGCGAGTCATGTTCTGCCACGCCACCCCTCGGGACGACGAGGAAGTCGTCCTGGTCGACTCCCGTCTCGACCGCTGGCAAGAAGTCTTCGGCGAGCTCGATGCAGACGTCCGCACGGTGGTCCTCGGGCACACCCACATGCCGTTCGTCCGCCTCGTCCACGGCCGACTCGTCGTCAACGCCGGCAGCGTCGGCATGCCCTACGGGCACCCCGGCGCCCACTGGGCGCTCCTGGGCCCCGGCGTCGAACTGCGGACCACGAACTTCGATGTCGAAGCCGCGATCACCCAGGTGACCCAGGACTCCTCCTACCCCGAAATCACCTCGTGGGCCGACTACTTCCTTCGAGCGCAGGCAACCGACGCCGACGCTCTCGCAGCCTTCGGCCCACGGGACGGGCGTAGTGACACCACGTGAGACACGTCCACACGGTCGGTGGCCGGCAGCCTCCTCTCGGTCTTCCAGTACACAGGACCCCGGCTGCTGCGAAGCGGACCCCGAGTTATAGTCACAGCGTCGCGAAAAGCGAAGTTCCGGGGGTTCGCCGCCGGACATCGCCCGTACATCGATGCAGATGGTTCTGATCGTTGAGCGTCTCCTGGCCGGAGCCGGACATCTCGTCCGCCGGCAAAGACCGTCGTCGGCCGGTGCCGGCGCAACCGAGGAGCGCCACATGCAGAAGACCATCGCCATTGTCGGAGCGGGGCTGGGCGGGCTGACGCTCGCCCGGGTGCTGCAAGTCCACGGCATCGCCGCGACGATCTACGAGGCCGAGGCGTCGGAGATGACCCGTACGCAGGGCGGCCTGCTCGACATCCACGTAGAGACCGGACAGGTCGCGGTTCGCGCAGCCGGGCTCTACGACGAGTTCCTCACCCTGGTCCGCCCCGGTGAGGACGCCAAGCGCGTGGTCGACCGCCACGGCACGATCCTGTCCGACAAGCCCGCGGACCCCGGTTCGGCCCGTCCAGAGGTGGACCGAGGCGAACTGCGGCGCCTGCTCATCGATTCGCTGGCGCCCGGCACGATCAGGTGGGGGCACAAGCTCGCTGCGATCCGGCACCGTCCGCAAGGCGGTCAGGACCTCACCTTCGCAGATGGTTCCACCACGCGTGCCGACATCACCGTCGGCGCGGACGGCGCCTGGTCGAAGGTGCGGCCACTGCTCACGCCCGCCAAGCCGCTCTACAGCGGCACCTGCTTCATCGAGATCGCTCTCAGCGCAGATGACCATGACTGTCAGGCGAGCGTGGCCGCGATCGGCGGCGGCACGCTGATGGCGGTCGCGCCGGGCAAAGGCATCATCGCCCACCGCTACGCCGACGGGCATGTGCGCGGGTATGTGGCGCTGAACAAGTCTGAGGAATGGATGAGGTCGATCGACTTCGGTGACCCGGCTGCGGGCCTCCGCCGGCTCGCCGACGAATTCGACGGCTGGTCGCCCTTGCTCACCGCCTTTGTGACGGAGAGCGACGCAGAACCGTGGCTCCGGCCCATCTATGCGCTTCCTGTCGGACTCACATGGGACAGGTCACCCGGCGTGACGCTCGTCGGCGATGCCGCGCATCTGATGTCCCCATTCGCCGGCGAGGGCGCGAACCTCGCCATGTTCGACGGTGCGGACCTGGCACACAGGTTGGTGGAGCAATCCGACACCGAGGCCGCGCTCGCTGCCTACGAGGAGCGGCTGTTCCCGCGCAGCAGCGACTCCGCCGGGCGCTCGGCACAGAACCTGAAGGTGTTCTTCGGCCAGGAGGCGCCGCAGAGCGTAGTCAGTCTGTTCGATCGCTTCTGATACCTCAGTCTGGGATCTTGCTGGGGGGCCCGGAGGGCCACAGCTACGGTAGCCGCGTGATCATAGGGTGTTCCGGCTACGTCCTGGTCGTCTCCTGCTCGACGCGGGTGCGGATCAACTCAGGCCGCACCGAGGGGCTCAGGGCCGGGCTCGGGCCCGGCACTCCTTCTCGTAGCAGACCCACAGTTCGAATTGGGTGACACCACCCACGTCCACCGGTCGGCACTGGTAGGCCGTCCATTCGTTGGGCACACCCTCGGCTCCTCGGAGGCCGCAATAGCGGTAGCGGATGAAGGTGCTTTTGTAATGCCATTCCGACCGGAGGTCCGGGACCTCGGCGGCCTGCGTGGTCTCGGCCGGCGCGGCGGCCTGCGTAGTGGTCCCCGCCGCGACGACGAGGGGGAGGGAAAGGAGGGCCACTGCGAGCATGCGACGGAGCATCGAGACCTCGGAACCTCTGGGTTGATACGACACCGACAGGAGCGAATACGTAGCGTAGTTGTCGGTGTGGCGGCACGGGTGCCGGTGGGTGTGCCCGTGAGGTGTACATCGGAGGCGTCGGGTTGACGCGCGGATACCTACATCGGCCCGCTCGCTCGTGCGACCTCGGCCCGGCGGCAACCCATGGCCCCCTGGGAGACACGCATGTGGGTACGCGCCCTTTCCTCACGTGAGGTGGCGCCTGCTCTCGGCTTCGTTGGTGCTCGACTGCCTCTACGTACGTGGGTCGGTCGAGGACCGTGCGTGGCTCGGCGCACGCCTGATCGCTGCGGCGCACCAGCAATTCCGTGCGGACGGTATGGCTGAGGTGCCCGAGTCCGGTCTGCTCTCGCGCGAGGACACCTCCGCACCCGACGCCGCCACCGCGCTCGCGTGGCGTGTCGACGCCGCGGCACGGCGCGGACGCGGCATCGCTCAGGTTTCCTTGGACGGTTTGAATATCAGGCTGGGTCGATCAAAGGAGCTTCCTGTCCGCCGAGTTGTTCCGCCCTCAGGGAGAGTTACGCGGCCTGTCCGATACCGTCGCCTGATCGTTTTCAGGCGGCTCGGCTGACGTCCAGCCGTTCGGGCGACGGCTCGTATCCGGCTGCCCTGTAGGCGGCGACGGCGGCAGCGTTCGCGCTGGGGGTGCTGACGAGTGCGCTTGATGCGCCCAGTTCACGCAGCGCGGCCGCAGCGGCGACGCTGATCGCCGTCCCATAGCCGTGGCCGCGATGGTCGGCGTGTACACCCAACGGCTCCAGGAGGCCGGGCTTGCCGGGCCCGGCCGACCAGACCGTCACCGCGGCCACCGCGTTGTCCTGGTCGTCGTAGCCGACCAGGCAGCGGGCATGGGCGTAGAAGGGCCCGGCCGCGAGGACGTGCCAGATCTCCTCGGTGAACCACGGGCTGCCGAACGCCGAGCGGTGCACCGCGGTCCGCACCCCCGCCGTCTCCGGACCGGCTACTTCGATCCGCAGGCCGGAGTCCTTCACCGGCTCGGTGAGGTCGCGGCGCAGCGGGGTCCACGGCTCGTCCAGATTCCAGCCTGCCTCCAAGAGGACCTCGCGGAGCAGGGCGCCGTTGGGGATTTCGAGGCTGACCTTCCCGGGCGGCAGGACCCCGCGCTCCGGATCGTTGAGGTCCGCCAGCAGCTGACGCGCCAGAGCCTCGTCCTGTCGCAGGTCGGGCGCGGTCGTCAGGCGCAGCACATCAGGGGCGTCCAGGTATCCGACGGCGATGATCCGTCCGTCCACGCTCCAGGTGCGGACGGCCGCGGCCAGCCTTTCCGCGCCCAGCGCCCAGGCCCAGCCGAGGTCTCCCGGGTGCAGTTGCAGCGGCGTGCGGTCGTCCTGCCATACGCGGAGGGCTTCCACGGCCCCGGTCAACCCGTCAACACCGGGCTCGTTCAGAACGATGGTCATGTCCCGTATCTCACACCATGCGGGCGACCGGCCACACCTGGTTTTCCTCAGCCGGTCAGATCGACAGGGGATGCCCTAGGTGTGCCGTCTCACGAACGACATCGGTTCCTGGTTGTCAGGCTTGGCGGGCAGAGGGTGGCGCGAGGGGCGCCGGCGTGGAGGTGCGCGCGGATCCAACACGCGCTGTGCCGTACCAGGCCCCCCGGCCGCTTTGATGCGCCGTCCGCCGCGGTCGGTGTAGCGGATCGAGACCGGTCGGCGGTGGCGCACCGCATCGGTGAGGGTGAGCAGGGCCCGCCGTCTGATGTGCCGTGCGCTCCGTCATCGTCAGCTCTGTGGCCTGGCCCTCTCCGGATTAGATATCGAGATATCGTGGTGTGTCGGATTGTTTGGCGGGAGAGGTGACGCATGGCCGCGACGGCGGGATTGGGTTCGGGGGATCTGGTCGAGGTTTTCAAGGCCCTTGGCAACCCTGCCCGTTTGCAGATCATGGAGTGGCTGAAAGATCCCGAGGCGCACTTCGCCGAGTACGAGCCGATCGCGGATCGCCAGGCGGTCGGCGTGTGCGTCACACACATCCAGGCGAAGTCGGGGCTCGCCCAGTCGACCGTCTCCAGCTACATGAGCACGCTCGAACGGGCCGGGCTCGTACGTCCGACGCGGGTGGGCAAGTGGACGCACTACCGGCGCGATGAAGGGCGGTTGGAGCAGCTGGCGCGGACGATCGGCACCACGCTCTGATCGCACGACCGACTCTTCAAACACATTGACGCATCGTGATACGTCGATATGATCTCCTCATGTCGACCTTCGATGCTGCACCCACCGCCCTGATTGTTCACGCGCACCCCGAGCCTCTCTCGTTCAGCACCGCCCAGATGACCACCGCGGCCCAGGCCCTGCGCGACGCCGGGTACCGGGTAGACGTCCTCGACCTCTACTCCGACGCATGGGCCCCTGTCCTCGCCCGCGAGGAATTCGCGCCGGTGGAAGGCCACTTCAAGCCGCAGGCCGAGCAGCGGCGTGCGGTCAAGGACGGGACACTCGACGCGACCGTCAAGGCCCATCTCGATCGGCTGCTCGCCGCTGATCTGCTCGTGCTGTCGTTCCCGCTGTGGTGGTTCTCGCTCCCCGCGATCCTCAAGGGCTGGGTGGACCGGGTCTTCGTGATGGGCGGGGTCTTCGGCGGGGACTACGGACTCTTCGACGATGCGGCGCTCGCCGGGAAGCGGGCCATGCTGCTGTTCACGACCGGCGGGTCGAGCGATTCGTTCCGGCCCGGTGGAGCCTTCGGGTCGATGGACGACTTCCTGTTCCACATCCACCGCGGAATGCTGGAGTTCGTCGGTTACCAGACCCTCGCCCCTGTCATCACCCATGGACCGGCACGCATGACCGACGAGGAGCGCATCGCTGCGCTGGACACGGTCAGGGAGCAGGTCGCTCGCATCGCGGCTGATGTGCAGACCACCGTGGGGTGAGTGGGTGTTTGAGATCCCGCCGGGATGGTCGGTGCCGTGATGGCGTGGTCGGTCACGCTTGGTGCAACGGGGGGTCAACTTGGTGCTGCGTCCAGCCGATTGCAGAGATAGCCTCCCAGGGTGGATTTACGACTGGCGGCGTACGCCGTTTGCATCGAGGACGGGCGGGTGCTGCTCGCTCATGCCGTGAAGCCGGACGGCGACAAGACCTGGACTCTGCCAGGTGGCAGGGTTGAGCACGCGGAAGATCCGTTCGATGCGGTGATCCGCGAAATCGCCGAGGAGACCGGCTTGGACGCCGTGGTCGAACGCCTACTGGGTGTGGACTCACGGGTGATCCCTGCGGCAGAGCGCCGTTCGCCTGGCCGGCCCGAGCTCCAGAATGTCGGCATCTTCTACCGGGTCCGCATCACTGGCGGCCGACTTCGTCCGGAGCCGAACGGCGAAACCGCCGAGTCGGTCTGGACTCCGATCACCGACGTTGCTCGCCTCGAACGTTCTTCGCTGCTCGATGTCGGCCTCGCCTTGGCGCAGGCCGTTCCGGCGACCGGCCACGTTGCCCCTGTCCCGATCGGCGGCCTGATCCGGCACTGAGTCGGTGGGTCATGAGGTTGATGAGGGTGATGAGCGCTCAGGGCAGGTGGGCTATGGCGGGCACGTCCGCTTCGCCGGCGGCGCCCAGCCGCATCCGGTGGCGCTGAAGGTCGAACCCGGCGGCCTTCACCGTGATCGGCTCGCCTTCATCGACAAGTTGCTCCAGGGTCTCGACCGTCCTCCTGCAGAGCCTTCAACGAGAGCATGGCCTGCCCGGAGCGCGTCTCTGCGATGACCACCTCAGCGGCGATCCGCTGGCCGGCTTCGACTGTCTCGGAGGGATGGCTCGTCCCGCCCCATTTCAGGTCCGGCACTCGGATGAAGCCGGTGCAGAGTCCGTTCGGTTCGCCGTCGATGTGAACGAAGACGCCGAAGTCGTGAACCGCGGCGACCGTCCCCGTCACGACCTGCCCTGGTTCGAGCGAGAGGAGAAAGGACCGCAGGGCCGGGATTTCGCACGCCTTGGCGGAGAGACGGAGCTCACCCTCGTGCCGGCAACCGATCTCTTCGGCATTGATCTCCTGGCCGACCTCGAACAGCTCGGATGCGTGCCCCACCCGGCGCATCGACACCTCGTGCCCGGATATCCGGCCGATCTCGGCTTCCTCGCCTCCGGCATCCACGAGTTGCACCAGGACGTCCTCCCCGTCGAACCCGGTGACCTTCACCGTTCTCACGACCCCCGGCCGGAGCTGGTTGATCAAGGACTGCAGGCGGGGGTCAGGGGCTGGCTCGGACATGGAGGTGAGCTTACTGGGCCGCCGGTCGGACTGCTTCCAGCTCTCGTGACCAGGTGCGGACCAGCGTGTCATGGCCCATGATGGCCGCCGTCGGCCGTGTCAGCGCATGTGGCGCAGGAAGACGTCGGCCGTGCCGTTGGTGTCGTCGGGGACGAGGTTGCCGGCCGGGGAGTCGAACACCACCGCGCCGCCGTCGTCGCTGACGCCGGTCCTGCGGCCCGGTGCGGTGTCCTCGGACACCGGTTCGCTCTCGCCGCTGACGAGGCGTACCTCCCCGGTCACCATGTCCCGCAGGAAGACGTCCGCGCTGCTGTCGCCGTCGTCAGGCGTGAGGTTGGAGGCGGTGGAGGTGAAGGCGGCGTACCGTCCGTCCCGGCTCAGTGAGACGCCGTCGCTGTCGCCGTTGGCCGGGGTGCCGTCCTGGGCGGCGCTCACCAGTCGCATGCGCTTCGTATCGCGGTCGTAGAGGAAGACGTTGTGCGGGCTGGTCGGGGCCGGGCCCTCGGGTCGGAGCACCCTGGAGGCCGACGTGAACGCCACATGGCGGGCGTCGCCACTCAGGGCGGCGCCCCAGGACGGCGTCTTGCGGTTGTAGGCGTGGGGAACGCTGATGAGTTCCGTCGTGCCCTTCTCCCGGTCGCGCAGAAAGATGTCCGTCGCGGAGGAGTGGTCTTCCACAGCAGCCAAGTTGGACGTGTTGGAGGTGAAAGCGAGGTACCGGCCGCCGGAGTCGCCCGCGAACGCCGGGCCGAACGCGTCGCCCGCGCCGTGCTCGCCCGCGTCGGTGAGCTGAGCCAGCTGCGTGGTCTTCTCTTTGCGGTCGTAGAGGAAGACGTCGTCCCGTTCGTTGGCGTCCCCCGGTACGAGATCCTCGGCGCCCGACGCGTAGGCGATGTAGCGGCCGTCGCCGCTGACCGCTGGGTCGTATGTCAGGTGGGAGCGCAGTCCGTCGTAGGACGCGCCCGTGGGGCTGATCCGTTGGGTCCTGCTGGTGCTCCGGTCGTGCAGGAAGACGTCGTCGAGGTCGTTGGGGTCGCCGCGTACGAGATCGTCGGCCGTGGAGGTGAACACCACGTACCGACCATCGGGACTGATCGAGACCTCTCGTACGACGCCGTGGCTCGCCTTGCCGTTGCTCCTGACGCTGACGCGCTCCGTCGTGCCGGTGCGCAGATCGCGGACGAAGGCGTCGGGGGTGCCGTTGGTGTCGTTCTCGACCAGGTTCCGGGAAGCCGAGACGAAGGCGACGTAGCGGCCGTCGGCGCTGACGGCGGGGTTGGTGGAGGCGGCGTTGCCCTGGGCCCCGCCCGGTCCGACACTGATCCGCTCGGTGCGCGGCGCGGAGGTCTGGGCGGCGGACGCGCCCGCGGGTGAGAGCACGGTCACGGCGCAGAGGGCGGCGAGCGCGGCGCCCGCGGCTGTCGCGCGCTGATGAACGGTCATCGGTTCCTCCTGTGTGGAAGGCCGAGCGAACACCGTGCGACTCCGGGGGTCAACGTGCGGCGTGCCCTCCGCGGGTGGGGATGCGTCGGTTGCATCAGTCGAGCAGGGCGTTTCGGCGGACTTTCTGGGCCGTAGTCGCGCGGAATGGGCAACCATTGCTCTCCCCGGGGACCGTCGCATGCCGCAAGCCGCCCGTCTCATGCCGCGTGGCGCCTGCCGCCCGTCGTCTGCCGGGCTGCCGCCCGTCGCCTCGTGCCCGCCGCCTCTCGTCTGCCGCCTGCCGCCCGGTGCCCGTCGCCTGTCGTGGACCGCTCGCTCTTCACTCCACGACACCGGTGATTTCGCCGATGTCCGTACGCGGTCACCGGCGCCACGGTGAGACCCCCGACGAACACGGCGGCCCCGCCGAGAGCCGGGGCGCACCTGCCCCCTCCCCGCTGGTTCCGCCACGAACGAGAGGACCCCTCCGTGCAGCAGCACGTCTTCTCCCGCCCTGTCGTACGCGCCTGTCTGGCCGCCGCGATCGCCACCGCCGGCCTCCTCGGCACCGGCCTCGCGCCCGGCGCCCAGGCCGCCGCGGAGAACCCGTATGAACGCGGGCCCGCACCGACCGTCTCCAGCATCGAGGCCAGCCGCGGCCCCTACGCCGTCTCGCAGACCAACGTCTCCTCGCTCGCGGTGTCCGGCTTCGGCGGCGGCACCGTCTACTACCCGACGTCCACCGCCGACGGCACGTTCGGCGCGGTCGTCATCTCGCCGGGCTTCACCGCCTACCAGTCGAGCATCGCCTGGCTCGGACCGCGGCTCGCCTCACAGGGCTTCGTGGTGTTCACGATCGACACCCTCACCACCGTCGACCAGCCCGACAGCCGGGGGCGGCAACTCCTCGCCGCACTCGACTACCTGACGAAGTCGAGCTCCGTACGCGGCCGGGTCGACGCCTCCCGCCTCGGCGTGATGGGCCACTCGATGGGCGGCGGCGGAAGTCTGGAGGCGGCCAAGAGCCGTACGTCGCTCAAGGCGGCGATTCCGCTGACCGGCTGGAACGTGGACAAGACCTGGCCCGAGCTGCGGACCCCGACGCTGATCGTCGGTGCGGACGGCGACAGCGTGGCACCGGTCTCCAGCCACTCCGAGCCGTTCTACGAGTCGTTGCCGGGCTCCCTCGACAAGGCGTACCTGGAGCTGAACAACGCCACCCACTTCACGCCGAACTCGTCCAACACGACGATCGCGAAGTACAGCATCTCCTGGCTGAAGCGGTTCATCGACAACGACACCCGCTACGAGCAGTTCCTCTGTCCGCTGCCGAGGCCGAGCCTCACGATCGAGGAGTACCGGGGCAACTGCCCTCATGGTTCCTGATGCTGACCTGACGTCAGGTACGGATCGTCGCCCGTCGCCCGGGACCCGGTGCGACGGGCGGCGTGCGCGTCTCCCCCAGCCCCGCAATTGTGCCAGTGCACACCCGGACGCGGGTGTCGCTGGGGGCTCGCCCAGCGCGGCGGACGCGGGGCTTCCGGCGAGTATTACGCGGAAGTAACGTGCGGGCGTGACCCTTTCCCCGCCCATACCCGGCCCGCTCACGCCCGCCCCACTCGTGCCCGGCCCGCTCGCGGTCCCCGAGCTCCACGGCCGCGGCGCGGCGATCGCCGCCGTGAAGTCCCTGGTGGAAGGCGTACGGGCCGGCCGAGGCGGCGTGCTCGTCCTGACCGCGCCACCCGGTCTCGGCCGGACGGCACTGGTGGAGTACGCACGGGCGATCTGCGGCCCGATGCCGTCGGTACAGCCGACCGCAGCATCATCGGCTGTCCTGCCACCGGGGGTGTGGGCTGGGCGAGTGCCGCTGGCATGGGTGTCCGCAGCACCTGAGCCGGAGAGCCCGCAACTGGTCTGCGTCGATGACGCGCACACGTGGGATCCCGCGTCCCGGGCAGCCCTCTCCACAGAGCTGCGTCGCCTGACCACCACCGCGGCACCCGTGGCCGTACTGCTCACTCTCGCTGAACACGCCGTCACGGCGGCCGAGTTCGCGGGGCTGCCGACCCTGCGCCTGGGACCGCTCGACCACAGCGCCGCCGCCGCTCTGCTCGACCGGCTCACCGAGGGCTTCGCCGACCCTGTCGTCGGCGCGTGGCTGATCCGCGAGGCCGTGGGGAACCCCCGCCTGCTCACCGCGCTCGTCGCGGCCCTCACCCCCGACCAACTGGCCGGGCGCACCCCGCTGCCCGACCCCCTGCCCGGCGGGGAGGACCTCCTCGCCGACTACGCCACCGCAATCCGCGTCGACGAGCTGTCCGGCAGCGCCCGTGCCCTGCTGCTGCTCGCCGCGGCGGCCGGTGAGCACGAGCCCGACGGGGCGGGCGCGGATCTCTCCTTGGTGTTGCGGGCCGGCGGTACCGCCGCCGGGCTCGCGTCCGCGGAAGCCGCCGGAGCCGTCGTCGGATCGGGCGGCCGGATCCACTTCACCCACCCGCTGCTCCGCCGGGCCGTCCTGCGCCGAGCCCCCCTCGCGCGCCGAAGAGCCGCCCATGTCCGCCTCGCCGAATTCTGCCGCGACCGCCTCTCCCACCTGGTCCAACTCGCCTGCGCGGCCGAGGGCCACGACGCGCGGCTCGCCGGATCCCTCGCCACGGAGGCGACCGCGAAGACCACCGCGGATCTGCCGCACGCCCAGCGGTCCGCCGCCCTGGCCCGCGCCGCGGCGCTCACCGCCGACGCGGAGTCCCGCACCGACCGGCTCGCCGAGGCCGCGGAAGCGGCCCGGCTCGCGGGGGATCCCGTACGGGCCCGTGCCCTGCTGGCCCGCTCCGGCGCCGTCCCCGCCCACGGTGGCGTCCACCGGGTGCACGGACTGCTCGCCCTCGCCGACGGTCCTGCCGACGACGCCAGGGAGTCCCTGCTCACCGCCGCCGTGCTGCTCCCGCCCGACCAGGCCCGGCACGCGCTGCTCGGCGCGGCGGAGGCGGCCTGGGCGATGGGCGATGCCGCCGCCTACCTGGAGGCCATGACGCGCTTACCGGTCTGCGCCGACGACCCGGCCCTGGAGGCGTACCGCGTCGGGATGTGCGCGGTCCTCTCGGGCCGCACCGCAGAGGGTCACGCCGTGCTGCGCCGCTGCCTTGACGAGCTGCCCGGCCCGGACGAACCCGCCGGACTGCTGCGCGCCGCTGTCGCCGCCCTGGTGGTCGGCGAGGTCGAGACCGCCTGTGAGGCCGGGACCAGGGCCCTCGCGGCCGTACGCGCCTACGGCCCCGACGTCCTCCTGCCTCGTGCCCTGGAGCGGCTGGCCCACGGAGAACTGCGCGCGGGCCGCCACACCCGCGCCCGGGCACACGCCCTCGAAGGCCTCAGGGCAGCGCAACGCCTCGCGCAGTCCAATGTCGCGGTCTCGCTGCACGCCGTTCTCGCCCTGGCCGCGTCCGTGGAGGGCGACGCCGAAGCCTGCGCCGAGCACGCGGCCGCCGCGGCGGCCGGCGCGGGACCGCACGGGCTCGCCCAGGCCGCCACCCTCTCCGTCTGGGCCGTCGCCCGCTCGGATCTCGCCGCGGGGCGCCCGGCCGACGCGGCGGCACGGCTCGCACCGCTGGTCGGCCCCGGGCCACGACGCGGCCACTTCGCCATCAGGATGCTCGCTGTCCCCTGCTTCGTGGAAGCGGCTGTCCAGGCCGGCCGGACGGCGGAGGCCCGGCAGGCCACGGAAGAGTTCACCCGCTGGGCCGAGGCCACGGCGGACCCGCTCACTCCCGCCCAACTGGCGCGCTGTCAGGCCCTCTTGGCACCGCCTCACCAGGCGGCCACGGCGTACGAGCGTGCGCTCGCGCACCACGACCGCATGCCGGGCGAGTTCGAACGCGGCCTTACGCAACTCCTGTACGGCCAGTGGCTGCGCCGCAGGCGCCGTACCCGCGAGGCGCGCGGTCCGCTCCGTGACGCGCTGGTCGCCTTCGAGCGGTGCGGGGCACGGGCCTGGGCGGACCGCAGCCGCGGCGAACTTCGCGCGGCGGGCGAGGCGGTGACAGTGGCAGTGGCAGCCCCGGTGACGGGCGAGACCGGGCCACCGGGGCCGCTGGCCGCGCTGACTCCCCAGCAGCAGCGCATCGCGCGGCATGTGGCGGAAGGCGCCACCAATCGGGAGGTCGCGGTACGCCTGTCGGTGAGCCACCGCACGGTCGACCACCACCTGCGCAATGTGTTCGCCGCGCTGGGTGTACGTTCCCGTGTCGAGCTGTCGCGGTTGCTCGCCGGAAGCGGTTACGCGCCGGTGTGCGAGCGCTGAGGAGCCTGGATCTGGCTACGGCTACGGCTACGGCTACGGCGCGGAGCATGGGGATGCTCGCGGAGGCGGGGCCGGCGCAGCTGCGCACGGCCGGTTGCCCGATACCAGGAGGCGGCCACGACGACGGCGAGCGCCGCTTCCGCCAAGTCGCCGCCGTAGTACATGACTTGCGCGCCGGTCTGGAGATCGGCCGAGGCGAATGAGGTGCCTGGGGGCGCCGCCGCGTACTGGGTCTTGGCCAGTACGGCATGTGCGGCGCCGGCGGCCAGCAGGGTCGCCCCTCGCACGGTAAGGCTCCTACGGTGGCGGACAGGGTCGAGTTGGCAGACGGCGAAGGCGAACAGCAGACCGGCCGCGAGGACATGCGCGTGCACGACGGCGTGCAGCCAAGGCTCGTGCCGCATGGCCGCGAACAGCCCTGTCCGGTACAGCAGCCACAGCCCTCCGATGTCGAGCAGGGCCGCCAGCGGCGGGAAGAGCAGCCACGCGACGGGACGGGAGCGGGCCAGGGCCAGCAGTCCCCTGCGCGCCGTGCCGGGTGCCAGCGTGCGCAGGGTGAGGGTGAGGGGGCGGGCCAGGACGAGCAGTACGGGGGCCGCCATGCCGACGATCAGGTGCTGGACCATGTGGGCGGTGAACGGCCCGCCCGGCAAGGGGCCCACCGCCGCCCAGGCCACACCGCACCCGCCGACGGAGAAAGAGACATCCCGCCACCAGGGCCAGCCGTCTCCGCGCCGTCGCAGCCGGCCCGCGGCCAGCAGGTACGCGGCGGCCACCAGCAGCGCGGCCACCACTGTCACCAGCTCGACGGGTCCTGGGCCCGGGTGCGGCCCCATGGCCGGGCCCGGGTGGGCATGCGCGAGGTTCACGACGCCGAGCCCGCCCTGCCGCTGCCGCTGCCCCTGTCCCTGCCGCCACTGCGGTTGGGGGTGCGGTTGCTGCGGGGCGCGCGGACCGCCAGCACCACGCCGGTCAGCAGCAACGCCAGGCCCGCCAGGTTCCACGCCCAGTCGTACGGGGTGACGTCCACGCCGTAGCGGACCTGGTGCAGGCGCAGCAGCTTGTGGTCCACGATCCCGTCGTACAGCTGGAAGATCCCGAGCCCGAGGAAGAACCCGGCCCAGGCGTGCGCCGGGGCCAGGGCGCCACGGCGGCGCAGATCGGCGTACAGGAAGAAGCCCGCGACGAGCCCCAGCAGCTCACCGGTGTGCAGCAGCCCGTCCGACATCAGGCCCATGCCGGGAGTGGATCGGTCGTAGAAGTGGTGCCAGTGCAGGATCTGGTGGAAGACGATCTCGTCAAGCGCGGCCATCGCCGCCACCCCGAGCACTCCGCACACCACCATCGACCTGCGCGGCTCGGGCCTCGCCCCGGGGGCGGCCGGGTGCGGATGGGCCGATGCGTTCATGGATCTGCCTTTCTGCGTTGCCGGGGTCGTCTCTCTGCTCTGCTGTGGGTCAGTCGGTCTCGCTCCTCCGCTCTGTTCTGCTCCGGGAACCGTCTGCTGCTGACCGGTACGCCTACCCCCGACTCATCGCCCCCGCCCGTGGGCCCCGGCATCCGGGTGAGGCCCCCAGCGACCGGGTGGAGTCCGTCTCGATCCGGTGGGTCGGGGCGCCGACATCGGGTACCCGGAACGGCATGATCAAGCGTGCGGTGTGGCAAGGACTGGTCGCAGGAACGGCCGGGGGTGTCGTGATGACGCTCGGCGAGAAGATCGAGCAGGCCATCACGGGACGGCCTGACTCACACGTGCCCGCGCGGACCCTCCAACGTCTGACCGGCATGCCGGAACGCCCCGGCCGACAGCCTCTCCGGGTGAACTGGGCCATGCACTTCGGCCAGGCCGCCCTCCTCGGTGTGCTGCGGTCGGTCATGGCCCAGTCCGGGCTGCGCGGGCCGACGGCTTCGGCGCAGTTCACCGTCGTACGTCTCACGAACGACCAGATCCTCGAGAACGCCACCGGCGTCGGCGCCCCGCCAACGACCTGGCCCCGAAAGGAACTTGTCGTCGACGTGCTGCACAAGGCCGTCTACGCCTTCGCCACCGGTGCCGTCGCCGACGCCCTGGCCGCACGAGGAGGCCCCGGCCCCGGCCAGCGACACGCCTCCCTCCGCCCGGGCCGCCGCGCCGACGTGGGTCCCCTCCCCCGGCGCAGCCTTTAGAGCACACATCCCTGGCGCTTGCGTGCATTACGCCGACGGCCCTCTCGACGAAGCAGGTGGGGCTGGGTCTCCGGTGCCGGCACAGCCGTCTGGACGCGCATCAGCGCAGGGAACCCGCTCCAGGCCACGGCAGGCAACACTTCACGTCGGGCGATGACGCGGTGTATTCACTGCGCGGAGTTTCTCGGCGCCCTCTGACGCTTCAGTCGCCCAACTCAGTCGCCCAACTCAATCAACCGAGGTAGTCGACCAAGGCGAAGGGAACGGCGGCCGACACCGATCCGTGCCGTGGTGTTCACTCTTCCGTCGCGCGACGGGCGGCGACGAGCCATGTCCGTGCCAAGACCATCGGGCGTGATCGAGAGCCCCGTTCCGCAGCCGCAGCCGCAGGAGCCAATGCCGCAAGGCGTCGCCATGTGGACTTCGACGGCCGCCGGCCAGTGGCTGAAAGCCCGGCCTGCCGCGTGGTCCCACCCCCTGCCCGCCGCCCTGGCCCTGGTCTGCGCGCTCGTCCCGGCGACCGGTTTCCCGCGCATGGACGCCCACCTCTGCGGCCGAGTCGAGCCATGTGAACCCCGATGGTGGATCACCGCACACCTCGCTCTCGCAGGTGTGGTCGTCTTCCGTTGGATCTGGCACCTGCCGCATCTGGCAGCGTCCGCTCTGCCGCTGATCGCCCTCGGTGTCACGCTGCAGCCACAGACACCGGCGGCGGCCCGAACCGCCGTCGTCCTGGCGGCCGGATACGCGTTCGTGGGCTGTCTGCACCGCTGTTGGGTCGCCCGTAAGCAGCGGACGCTCGCTCTCGACGCGGCCGGCCCCGTGCGGCTGCCGTTGCCGAAGGACGTCGATACCACCGGTCGCGGCGGATCGGACCTCGGCTGCGGCGTCCCTGTCCTCGGATTCGCCCTGCTCGCTCTCGCGCTGTCGGCCGCGGGCAGCGGCTGGCTGCTGAGCACGGAGAACTGGCGGTTCGCCGCGGTCCTCACCCTCGTGGTGGGGCTGCACTGGGGCGGATCGGGCCTAGTGGGATGGCACGGGATCGCAGCCCTGCGCAGGTCACCGGTGCCCGTACTGCGGGTCCTCCTGCGGGCCGGCGGCGGTTCGGACGACCGACGTACGGACGTCTTCGCGACGGACGACACCACGGGCGCATCGCCCGTCTTCTCCTGCCGTACCAGCCTCCCCAAGGACGGCACGTTGCACGAGGTGGTGCTGTACGGAGCTCCGTATGCCGGTGGCGAGCTGGTTCTCCTCACGGGAAGGGGATCCGGGCACACCACGAAACCGGTACGGCCCCAGTACCGTGCTGACCCGCCGGCCGAAACCTGGCAGACCGGTGCGGCACCGATCCGATGGAGGGCGGGGCCCGGGGCGCGTGCGCTCGTCCTGGGGTACCTGGCGGTACTGACGCTCGTAGCCGTAGGCCTCCAACTCCACGAAGCCGAACCCCGGCACGTCCGCGCCCTCGCCTTTCTCGTGGCGGCATCGGCGCTGCCCGTTGTCACCCTGCTGAACTGGCAGGTCGTGGCTGACTGTGACGGTCTCCGGGTCACTGGCACGTTCACGGTCCATCACGTGCCGTGGAACAAGTTCCGTGGCATCAGCGCGGAAGACCGCGGATTCCGCATCCGCTACGCCATCGACCGTGACGTCGACGTCTACGGCGTCCTGCCCCCGCGTTGGCTCGCGGAGCTGCTGCCCCGCCGGTCACGGGCACGGGCCGCGGTGGACGGGATCCGCGCGCTGGCGGCCGACCCCGCACTCCGCCCGACCGAGGTCGCCCCCGCGCCCGGACCGTACGCGCGAGCGACCGGACCGGCGAGCGCCGCCTACTGCTTGGCGCTGGTTCTCACCCTGCTGCTCTCCCCCTGACCCGGCGACCAACTCCTCGGGGCTAGCTCCGGGCATGCAAGGCGTGCGAGAGCGCGCTCATGCTGACGTCGATGACCGTGCGGAGCTGCTTCTGGCTCGCCTTGATCCTGCTCAGCACGGCCAGCGACTGGTTGACCGCCGCCAGGTGAACCGCGAAGTCGTCGGCATCGCCTTCGGCCAACTGCGCGGCGGTCAAAGCGGTCCGCAGCCGCGCCTGCTGAAGGCTTAGGGCCTCGCTCGCGCGTGCGGCGATGACGGGGCTGAGCGCCGGTGCCGCCATCGCGGTCTGGGCGACCAGGCATCCATCAGGTACGTCAGGGTCGGCGATGCGCTGCAGGGTGACCTCGAAGAACGCCCGTACCGCCTGGAGCGGTTCCTCGGACGCCCGCGCCAGCGCCTGGTCGTATCTGCTTCCGTACCGCGCGGCGTAGCGGTCCAGGCAGCGCAGGTAGAGCGCATCCTTGTCGCCGAGCGAGGAGTAGATGGAACTGCGGTTCAGTCCCGTCGCCCTGGAGAGGTCGTCGAGAGACGTGTCGGCGTACCCGTCCCGCCAGAACTGGACCATCGCCGCATCGAGCGCGACGCCCACGTCGAACTGCTTCTTCCCGGCCATCACGCACGCACCTCGTTCTCGGACCAGCCGTTCCGGCCCTGCCCATCCTATCTTGAACTAACCAGTTCAAGATGCAGTAGGCTCAAGCCATGACCGACGACGCCATAGGCCCGAACCGCTCCTGCGACCAGAACCCGGTCCCCGGACTGCCGCTGTACGACCTCGCGGGTTTCACTCACCGCTGGGTCGACGCGGCAGGAATCCGACTTCACGCCGTGGAAGGCGGGCGGCCGGACGGTCCAACCGTCGTCCTGCTCGCCGGTTTTCCGCAGACCTGGTGGGCTTGGCGAAAGGTGATGCCAGGCCTCACCGAGCGATTCCGTGTCATCGCGATCGACCTGCCGGGACAAGGTCACTCCGACCGCCCTCAAGGGGGCTACGACACGCACACCGTCGCTTCACGTGTCCAGGCAGCGCTGACCGCGCTCGACGTGCCGAAGTACTGGCTCGTCGCGCACGACATCGGAGCGTGGGTCGCCTTCTCGCTGGCCCTGAAGTACGAAGAGCGCCTGCATGGTGTCGCTCTGCTTGACGCCGGCATTCCCGGAATCACCCTCCCGGACTCCATCCCAACAGACCCCGAACGGGCTTGGAAGACCTGGCACTTCGCCTTCCACCTGGTGCCCGAACTGCCCGAGACCCTGCTCACCGGCCGCGAGCGTGACTACGTCAGCTGGTTCTTGAAGGTCAAAGCCCTGTCCCCGAACACCTTCGACGACGCCGAGATCGACCATTACGCCGCTGCCATCGCGGCCGACGGAGGCCTTTCGGCGTCTCTCGCCTACTACCGCGAGGCCGCGGAATCAGCGCGCAAGAACCATGACGCTCTCGAACGAGGGCACTTGACCGTTCCGGTCCTGGGAATCTCCAGCTCCCACGGCTCGATCCCCGACATGGCCGCCTCCATCCGCCCGTGGGCAGAGAACACGACCGGCGTCTTCATCCCACAGGCCGGACACTTCATTCCCGACGAGCAGCCCGACGCGACTGTGGAGGCGCTGACCGCGTTCATCGATCACGAGCGTGGCGAGTAGCGCGCAATGCGCCGGCCGGTCCGGCGACCAGCGCCAGAAGAATGAGCGCCGACGGCCGGGGCAAGGGAGGCAGAAGCATCGCGCACGCGACGGGCGCGGTGCTCCAGCCGTTCCAGGGAGGCCGGATGTTCGAAGGGTTCGAGACCGGGCAGTTCGACGTCGGTGATGCTTCCGTCTTCGTCCGCTTCGGTGGGCAGGGCCCAGCCGTGGTGCTGCTGCACGGGCATCCCCGCACGTCCGCTACGTGGCATCGGGTCGCGCCACTGCTCGTGCAAGCCGGGTACACGGTGGTCTGCCCGGACCTGCGGGGATACGGACGTTCCAGAGGGCCACGCTTCACGGCAGATCACGCCGACTATGCCAAGCGGGCGGTCGCCGAGGACGTGGTGGCCGTGATGCGCCGTCTCGGGCATCGTCGGTTCTCACTCGTCGGTCATGATCGTGGAGGCAGCGTCGCTCTGCGTCTCGTGCTCGACCACCCCGAAGTTGTCTCCCGGGTGGCGTTCGCGGATTGTCTGCCACTGACGGAACATCTGTCGCGTATCACCACCGAGTTCGCCACCCAGTGGTGGCACTGGTTCTTCTTCGCGCAACCGGACATCCCCGAGCGGGTCATCACCGCCGACCCCGACAGCTGGTACCGCGGTGATCCCAAGGCCATGGGAGAGGAGAACTACGCCGAGTGGCGGCAGGCCACACGCAATCCCGACGTGGTACGAGCCATGCTCGAGGACTACCGCGCAGGTCTCACGATCGACCGGCAGCACGAGGAAGCCGATCGTGCCGCCGGTGCCCGCATCACCTGTCCCGCGCTGGTCCTCTGGTCGCTTCAGGACGACTTGGAGGATCTGTACGGGGATCCCCGTGCGATCTGGAGCCGGTGGGCCGATGACGTGCGCGGGCACGGCATCGACTCCGGGCACCACGTCGCCGAAGAGGCCCCCATGTCATTGGCCGCCGCGCTGACCGACTTCCTCGCGGCGGACCCAGATCCTGAGTAACCGCGGTTGTGGGTTGGTGTGTGTTGGGGGTTGGTGTGTGTTGAGGGTCGGGGGTTCAGCGGTCCTGGGCGAGCGCGTACAGCTCGCCCAGCAAGCTTCCCTTCGTCGCGACGAGTTCGTCGAACGTGCCTTGTTCGCGGATGGCGCCCCGGTCGAGGACGATCACGCGGTCGGCCATCCGTACGTTGTCCAGTCGGTGCGTGACCACCACGGTGATCCGGCCCGGGGCCGTGGCCCGCAGTTCCTGGAAGATCGTGTGTTCGCCGCGGGCGTCCATCTCGCTGGTCGGCTCGTCGAGGACGAGCACGGCGGGTTCGCGGTACATCGCCCTCGCACACGCGAGCCGTTGCCACTGCCCGCCGGACAGTTCGTGGCCGCCCCACACCGAGCGGGCGAGGAGCGTGTCGAGTTGGTCGGGCAGTTCGCGGAGGGCCTGGGTCATGCCGACCCGTTCCGCCACGTCCCAGATCCGGTCGTCGCCGTGCTCACGGGGTTGGCCCAGAGTGATGTTCTCCCGGGCCGCGAGCGGCCAGTGCCCGTTCTTCTGCGGGACCAGGCCCACGTGCCGCCAGACCGAGTCGGCGTCGGCGGTGGCCAGATCGGTGTCGTCCCACAGCACCTTGCCGTCGGTGGGAACGGTCAGCCCGGTGAGCATACGGATCAGCGTCGACTTGCCCGCGCCGTTCTCCCCGACCAGTGCGACGACCTCGCCACGCCGCAAGGTGAGAGTGATCGGGCGTACGGCCGCGGTGTCCTTGCTCGGGTAGCGGTACGAGGCGCCTTCCAGGCGGATCCGCTCCGGAGGCCCGGCCTGCGCGGTGCCGCGGGCCGTGGTCATGGCGCGGACCTCGTCGATGAACTCGTAGTAGTCGGAGAGGTAGAGGCCGTGGTGGAACATCACCGTGCTGTATCTGATGATCGAGTTCAGGGCGCGCCCGGCGGTCTGGGAGGCGACGACGGCGGTTCCGGCGATCGCCGTCGACATGGTGCCGGCGAGCACGAGCGCGGCCAGGGACGCCCACATGCCGAGGGTGAACAGGCCGCCGAGTGACGCGGCCAGCAAGGTGATCAGCAGGTAGGGGCGGGCGCCCGCGAGCTCGCGGCCTTCCACGCGGTCGCACATGGACCGGTACCAGAAGTGCAGATAGCCGCGCATCGTGTTGGCCCGCAACTCGTCGGCGAGCTCGGCCGTGGTGAGCCACCAGCGCATCATCCCGCGCACGTTGCGGGCGGAGACCGTCCGGTCGTGGACCCGGTAGTCGACCCGTGCGGCGATCACTCCGCCCAGCCCTCGGGGGACGACGGACAGCAGCAGTACTCCGAGCAGCAGCGGATGCAGGGAGGTGAGCACCGTCGCCGCGGACACCAGTTGGACGAGTCCGTTGGTGAGGGTCTTGGCGTCGTCGGCGAGGTCGACGGCGCGCATGGCGCCGATCTCCGCCGCCTTGCTCCGGTCGCCGAAGCCCTCCGCGTCGTACGCGGCGAGTTCGGCGCGCATGTACAGGTCGACCAGGGTGAGGTCCGCGGCCGAGGCGATCTTCGGGTTCAGGCGCCGGGTCGCCCAGTCGGCGAGGATCCACATCGCCGCGCCGGTGGCCATCGCCACGACGGCGACGGCGAGAGCGGGCCACGCGCGCGTGAGGCCCTCGCGGGGGTCGGAGACCATCAGCTGCGGCAGGGCCCTGGCCACGGCGCCGAGCATCACGCCTGTGCCGATCCCGGACAGCAGCTGGCACCCGACGACGGTCGCCGTCATGCGGCGGTCGACCGTCCAGGCGAGCCGGGCCGTCTGCATCAGTGCCGCGGGGATCCGGCGGGCCATGTCCCACAGGGTGGCGTCGTCCATCGCGCCCCGGTGCTTGCGTCCGTTGTAGTCGAGCTCCGGCGGCGCGGACGGTCGCGGACCTCCGCTCCGGGCCGCGGGGACGGTCACGGACTCGTGGGGTGTCGTCATGCGGACACCTCCGCCGACAGCCGGTCGCACCGCTTCTGTGGGGTGAGGTCCCGGTCGTAGCCCTGGAGGCACGCGCCGGGGAGGAGCGTGGGGATCGCGTACGTCATGCTCCCCACCCCGATGACGGTCGTGATGCCGAAGCGAACAGGGCGCGACGCACGTCGACCGGTCGCCGGAAGGCGGTGGCCTCGACGGCCTGGGCGGGAGGATTTTCGAACACGGGGCGCAGGGCGGTCAGCATGCGGACGGGATTCACGGAATCTCCTCGGTGGTGGGAAACGGACCGAACACCGATACAACGCCGCTGATCACAGGGCCGACACGGGCGGCCTCGGGCGACTGGTCGAGCGGGAGTTCGAAGCCGGGCGGGTGGAGCGAGTGCTGGAGGGCCGCCCCTACGCCACCTGTCCGTTCGATTCACTCTTCCGAGTACGGCGGCGTGGTCACGGCCCCTGCGGCAGGGGCAGCGTTAAGTCACACCAGTGCCATAGCGCGACGCGGGGCCCGGCGGTGGGGATGATGGAGGCCCGTCCATCGACCTCGGAACGGTACAGAGATGAACAGCTCCAAGACGCCCACGACCGAGCACGTGGCCAGCAGCTCGGTGTTCGGCGCGCCCTGCTGGGTCAACCTGACCACGCGCGACCTGCGGTCCGCGGAGCGGTTCTACCACGCCGTACTGGGCTGGGACTGGCGCACCGGCAAGCTGGGCGACGAGTACCGGTTCGCCCATGTGGGCGACCTGCCGGTGGCCGGCGTGTCCGTCGTGGAGGCCATGGGGCAGACGGCCGTCGCATGGACCCCCTTCTTCGCCGCGTCCAACGCGAACGAGACCGTGGCCCGCAGCCAGGAGCGCGGCGGGACGACCGCCGTGGGGCCCATCTCGTTCCCTCCGGGGCGGGCGGCACTGCTGGCCGACCGTGACGGGGCGGTCTTCGGCATCTGGGAGGGCGAGCTGGTCGCCAACTGGGAGGAATGGCGCCGCGCGGCTCCGGTCTTCGTGGAGCTCCACACCCGGAACGCCTTCGACGCGGCCATCTTCTACGCGGAGGTCCTCGGCTGGGCGTCCACGGTCGCGGGCTGCTGCGAAGTGGACTACGAGGACGAGAAGGTCGTGCTGCGCAGCCAGGGCGACGTCGTGGCCCGCATCCATTCGGGCGCGGTGGAGTCCGCGCCCGATCCCTCGATCCGGCCGCGCTGGCAGATCCACTTCACGGTCGCCGACGTGGCGGCGTGTGCCCGGGCCGCGCTGGCCAACGGTGGCAGTGTCGTCCAGGGGGAAGAGGGCGCGACGGAGGCCATCCTGTGCGACCCCGACGGGGCACGCTTCGTGGTGCGCTCGAACCAGTCACAGTGACTCGAGAACAGTCGGAGTGAGACGACCGCAAACAGTCACGCTGAGACGACCGCGCAGGCCGAGAGAAGCGTCGCGGCGGCGAGGCTCCCCCACAGGGCGGCGGGGCCGTGCGGGGCCAGCGCGGTGAGGGCCGCCGGGGAGACGGCGAGGCCGAAGCCGGTGGAGAGTTCGAAACGCGCGAGGGTGCGCCCCAGGGCGTGGGCCGGGGCGACAGCGGTGACCAGCGCGGTGGCGCTGCCGGCGTAGATGATCTCGCCGAGAGTGCAGACCACGGACACCGCGGCGATGGCGGGGACGGCCCAGCCGTGGTCCAGCGAGGCCGCGCCGAGGAAGCCGAGGTACGACACGGTGAGGACCACGCCGGCGAGACCCAGCACGATTCGCCGGGGGTAGCGGGACAGGAGGACGGTGACCGGCACCTGGAGGGTGACCACCAGGACCGTGTTGGCCACGAAGATGCCCGCCGACCACACCGGGGACGCGTGCAGTTGGGTCGTGAGGATCAACGGCAGCGCGATTTCGGGGACGTTGAGGCAGAAGACGTAGATCACGTTGGCGGCGAGCAGGGCACGCATGCGGGGTGCGGACTCGTCGTCCTTCTCCGGGGTCGGGCCCATAGCCGGAGCAACGGTGGGATCGGCGGCCGGAGCGGTCTCTACCCGTACACGTATCGACCATGTCAGGACCCCCGCGACGAGGTAGCTGACGCCCGTGACGGCCGCCAGCGTCCGCAACGCCGGGGTGCCGCCCGCCAGGCAGGCGGTGGCGATGAGCGCGCCGACGCCCATGCCGGCGTTGCGCAGGGCGCGGCCCGCCGCGAGCGCCGCGTCGCGTTCGCGGCCCTGGGAGACCGTCGCGACCAGGGCGGCGTGGGCGGCCGGCCAGGCCTGGTTGCCGATGCCGAGGACGAGTGCCGCCGCCGTGAACAGCCAGACGTTTCCCGCCGGGGCGGCCAGCAGGAGCGCCGTGCCCGCCACCCGCACCAGCATCGACGCCGCCACGGCCGTGCTGCGCGCGCCCCGGTCCAGCCAGCGGCCGAGCGCGGGCATGAACACGAGGCCCGCGACGACACCCACCGTCATGGCGGTGCCCGTGAGCGGGGCCGACAGGTGCAGCACGGTCACTCCGTACAACAACAGGAAAGGCCGTAGGAGGCCGGTGCCGAGGGCGTCCACGGCGAGGGCGGCGGCGTAGCGAGGGCCGCCGGAGGCGTGGACGAGGGCGCGGGGTCTGATCTTGGTGGTGGTGGGCATGGAGCCACCGTTCGTGCGGCCGCCCTGTGGGGCACGTCAGTTGACGGACACCGTCAACCCACGGTTTCGCCGCCCGTCCGACCAGCGATGATGAGGGGATGACGCTGCGCATCGACATCACCGGACTGCCGTCCGACCGGCTGCGGTTCGCCGCCTCCCCGCTGGCCGAACTGACCGCGATGCTGCATGTGCTGGCCGCCCCCGGGCACCATCCGCAGCTCGCGGGCTGGGCGGCGGAAGTGCGGGCCGGGCTGCCGTCGGAGCTGTCCGAGCGCCTGCGGGAGGCGGAGTTCCTCTGGCGTTCCTCACAGGCGGACTTCCTGCTCCCCGCCCGCCCCCGGCAGTCCCTCGCCGAGGAGTTGGACGACGTCGACCGGATCGACGACGAGACCTATGTGACCGCCGCGCTCGTCACCACGTGCGGCAGCAACCGGGCCCACTCCGCCGCGCCCTCCCCGCTCGCCGACGCGGCCGCGCGCGAGCGGGCCCTGGACCTCGCCCAGGCCCGCGGCGCGCGGCAGGAAGCCTTCGCGGAGCGGCTGCTCACCGACCCGGCCGCCGTGCGGGCGAGGGTGCGCCACACACTCGAACAGTGCGCCGAGGCGTTCTTCGACGCGGCCTGGGCCGATGTCGCCGCGCTGCTCGCCGCGGACCTGCGCCTGAAGAACGACCTGTTGAAGCACCAGGGCATCGGGCCGGCACTCGCATCGGTCTCCGCAGCCGTCGCGCTGGCGCCGGACGGCGACTGCATCACCGTGGACAAGCTGCAGGACAAGGCGACCGCCGCCCGCGGCGCCGGTGTCACCTTCATCCCCAGCGTCTACGGCCGCCCGCACCTCGTGGTGGTCCACGCTCCCGGGTGGCAGCCGGTGGTGCAGTACCCGGTGGCCGAGCCGAACCCGCCGGAGCCGGTGTCGCTGGAGACGGTCGGGCTACGCCTGGAAGCGCTCGCCCATCCGGTACGGCTACGCCTCCTGCGCACCCTGGCCCGGGGCCCGCACACCACCGGTGAGCTGGCCCACGCCTGGGAGCTGACGGCCCCGGAGGTCTCCCGCCACCTCGCCGTCCTGCGCCGCGCCGGCCTGCTGACGTCGCGGCGGCGCGGCCGCTACATCCACTACGCCCTCGACCTGCCCGCGCTGACGGCGCTGGGCACGGACCTGCTCTCGGCGGTGCTGCGCTGAGAGGCCGGCCGGTCAACCCGGCCGGAGCAGGTGCTGGTTCGGGGATTTGGCGGCGTCCGCGTACTCGGCGAGTTCGATGAAGGTGGTGCCCGCGGACTCGAGGTCTGCGGTGCCGTCCGTGCGGGGTGCGAAGGTGTCGGCCTCGGATGTGCCGGCCCCGAATGTGTCGGGCGCGAATGTGTCGGGTTCCCGCCAGCCGACGACCACGCGGCGGATGCCCGCCTCGCGGATCAGCTGGGCGCAGGACCGCGGCCGGGAGGCGCGCTCGGCGCACGGTTCGAGGGAGCTGTAGAGCGTGGCTCCGGACAGCCGGGGGTCGCCGGGGGCGAGTTGGACGAGAGCGCCTTCCTCGGCGTGGTCGTGCGCGTCGTGCAGGCGGGAGTGGGCGCGGGCGAGCTCGGTGCCGTCGTCGGCGACGATGACCGCGCCGGCGGAGAACGCCGTGGTCGAGGGCGGGCACTCGGTGGCGAGTTGGCAGGCCACGGCGAGCCAGGCCCGGTCGGCGGTGGTCGGCTCGGTACCGGGCCCCGGCTGTCCGCAGGCTTCGGGAGATTCGGTCACAGGATGCTCGTCTCCTTGTGGGCGTACCGCTAGGGGTACCACGCCACCGGAGTCCGGAACCTGTCTCCGTGCCTCAGGATGCCCGGAAGCGGTGCCTCAGGGGCGCCGCGCGTGGCGTGCTGTGCCGTCCGGGTCCGGGTCCACCCGCTTGATACGGGCGCGCTCCACGACTCTCGGTCCCACCTCGGCGGCCTTGCGGACCAGCGCGGGCCCGTCCCAGTCCGTGGGCCAGCCCTGCCACAGGCGCAGCTTGCCGTCGACGACGACCGCGGTGATCTGGTCGCGGTCGGCCAGCCGGACCAGTTCCCACGACAGGTCGTAGGACGGGGTGAGTTCGGGCACTCGGAGGTCGACGAGCAAGAAGTCGGCGGCCTTGCCGACGGAGATCTCACCCGTGATCTTGCCGAGCCCGACGGCGTCGGCGCTCAGGGCGGTGGCGTGGGTGAGCCACGTGCGGCCCGCGCCGCACGAGGAGTCGCCGGACTGCAGGCCGTAGGCCAGGCGCTGGGCGCTCTCCGCGGCGTCGACCAGCCGGAAGCCGCCGCCGCGGGTGCCGTCGGTGCCGGTGCCGAAGCGGATGCCCATGGCCCGCCACATCAGGGCGTGCGCGACCGCGTTTCCCTTCCAGGCGCTGGCGACCGGGTTGTAACTGACGGCGGCGCCGGTGTCGGCGAGCATGCGCATCTCGTCGGGGGTGAGCAGGGTGGCGTGGGCGCCGAGGATGTGCGCGTTGAGGGCGCCGATGTGGTGCAGGTGGGCCACCGGGCGGCGGCCCACGCTCTTGAGCGAGCGTTCGACGGCGGCCAGGTGTTCGTTGACGTGGATCTGGAGGACCGCGTCGGCGTCCGCGCACAGGTCGGCGGTCTGCTTCAGCACCTCCGTGGTGGCGTCCTCGGGGACGGGTATCGCCAGCGAGGGGTGGATCAGCCGGGAGCTCTGGAAGCGCTCCAGGTGTTCCTTGCCGCCCTTTCCTCCGGAGACGACCTTCGACAGCACGCAGCGCAGCCCGGCCTCCTCTGCGGCCTCGGCGATGACGCCCACGTCGACGGGCGCGCGGGTGCCCGCGTCGGCGGCGGTGGTGAATCCGCCGCGCAGCGCCTCCAACGCCGCGAGCTTCGCCGAGAGGTGGGCGGTCTCTTCGTCCAGGGCGCGTTCCAGCGGCTCCCAGACCGTCTTGAAGATCTCGGACGGCTGCCCGAACGCCTGGGCCTTGCCGAAGCTCTGCGTCAGGTGGTGGTGGGCGTCCACGAAGCCCGGCATGAGCAGGTGGCCCTTCAGCCGTACGGTATGGGCGTCGCGGTGCGCGTCGGTGAGCTTGCGGACCGGTCCGACGGCCTTGAAGGTGCCGTCCTGGACGAGCACCGCGCGGTCCTTGACCGGCCCTTCCGGCAACAGCACTACGTCCGGTACGAGCAGCAGTCGCTTGCCTCGGAGGTCCGCGGGGCCGAAGGTGCCGTGACCGTCCTGCGTTCCGGAGGCGCCATGGCCGTCGCGGTCGGCGGCGGCCGCCGGTCCCGCCCCGGCGGCGCCGAGCAGGCCGCCGGTCCCGACGAGCCCGGCGCCGACGACGAAGCTGCGCCGTCCCACGCCGCGTGTCGCACCGCCTTCGCAGCCCACCTCCGGCTGCCCCTCCCCTTCCGTGCCCGCGTCCCGTCGCCCGATGCCCTGCCCCTGCCCCTGCCCCTGCCCGTCACCCTCGCCCGACGACCCGTCCCGCCACGCCTGCTGCACTACCGCACACTCCTTCGTGTCCACACAGGAAAGGCCCGACCGCATGCGGGCAGCCGGGGGCGCCGACCTTAAGCGAGTCCATAGGACGGAACAAGAGTTTCGACACGTGGAACTGGAAGATGAGGTTCGAGCCTCGACGCGGAACGACCCGGCGAGTCGGCGGCGCCGCGGCGGCTGGGTGGCACAACAGGTCCTCGCTCCCCGCCGCGCTGCACGTCACGGGCGTCGTCGCAGGTCAGAGCAGGTGGCGTAACGTGCAGGAAACCTCCGCGTCCTAGGTTTGGCGGGTGCCGCCGCGGCACGGCCGCCGACTCGACACCGCCGTGCCGATTCGGTCATGCCCCGACGCGCAGCGGAGGTCCCATGAACGCCTCGCCCACCCAGTCCACCGAGCCCCGGACAGCACCGGAGAGTCGGCGGCGGACCCGGGCGGACCGGGCCCGGCAGGTCGCGGAAGTGCTGCGCCGCCAGATCGCCTCCGGGGCGTTCACCTCGGGCCTGCTGCCGGACGAGCGGCTGCTGATCGCCGACTTCGCGGTGTCGCGCAACACCGTCCGCGAGGCACTGGGCGTACTGCGCGACGAAGGGGTCGTCGAGCGGCGCCAGGGCGTGGGCACGGTGATCGTACGGCGGCCGTACGAGCACACCCTGGAGCGGCTGACCGGCCTGGCCGAAACGCTGGGCACGCACGGTGAGGTGACCAATCACGTGCGGGTGGCGGACCTGGTGCGCCCGCCCGGCGAGGTCGCACGCAAGCTGCATGTCCCCGACGGCGGCCGGGTGGTCTACATCGAACGGCTGCGGCTGCTGGACGGTGTGCCGCTGTCCCTCGACCTGACCTACCTGGCCGCGGACATCGGGGAGCCGCTGCTCACCGCCGACCTGGCCGGACGTGACCTGTTCGGACTCATCGAGGAGTCCACCGGCGGCCGGCTCGGCTCGGCGAGCGTCACCGTGCACGCGGTGGGCGGCGACCCGCACACGTGCGCGCTCCTGGACATCCCGGCGGGCTCGGCGCTGTTCACCGTGGAACGGCTGACCAGGCTGCCCGACGGGCGCCCGGTGGACCTGGAGTTCCTGCGTATCCGTGGCGACCGGCTCGCGTTCCGCGCCGAACTCGTCCGCGCCGTACCGGAGCCGCACATCGCCCCTACCCCTCGGGACAACGACGACCCGTCACGGACGGGAGGTGAACGGTGAACCCCGAGTCCCCGCCCGCGCGTGCGGACCAGGACACGGGCCGAGGCGTCGACCGGGACGCGAGCAAAGGTGCGCACAGGGACACCGACCGGGACACGACAGGCCCCGGCCCCCTGACCGTCGCCGTGATGTGTCTGTGCGTCACCTTGGTGGTGGGCATGGTCTCCGCGGTCAACCTCGCCATCCCCGCGCTCTCGCGCAGCGCCCTGCGCCCGTCGGCCGAGTCGGTGATGTGGGTGGTCGACGGCTATGTGGTGTTCTTCGCCTGCCTGCTCATTCCGGGCGGTGCGCTCGCCGACCGGCTCGGCCGCAAGCGGGTGCTGGCCGCGGGCATGGGTCTGTTCACCGCCGGCTGCGTGTTGTGTGCCGTGGCGCCGGGCATCGGCACGGTGATCGCGGGGCGGGTGGTCAGCGGGGTGGGCGCCGCCGCGGTGCTGCCGACGACGCTGGCCCTGATGGTGGGCGGCGCGCCGGCCCACCGTCGGCCTCGGCTGGTGGCGGTGTGGGCGTCGATGACGGGGCTGGCGGCTGTGCTCGGCAACGTCGGCGGCGGCGCGGCGCTGCAACTCGGTTCGTGGCGGGCGCTGTTCTGGTGTGTGGTGCCGTTGTCGTTGGCGGCACTTGTCCTGGTTGTGGCGTTCTCACCGGCGCCGCCGCGGCACGACCGGCCGGTGTCGGTGGTGTCCGCGGTGCTGCTGACGGCCGGGTTCCTCGCCCTGCTGTGGGGCATCGTGTCCGGTCCGCAAGCCGGTTGGGGCAGCCCGCGGGTGCTGGGCGGCTTCGGAGCCGCGGCGGTGCTGCTGGCGGCCTGGGCCGGCTGGGACCTGCGCCGAGAGCATCCGATGCTGGACCCCCGGCTGTTCACCGTGCCGGTGGTGCGGGCGGGGGCGGCCGGCATGGCGCTGGTGTTCTTCGGGATGTTCGGCCTGTTCTTCGTCAACGGGCAGTATCTGCAGTACGCCAAGGGTTACTCGCCGCTCGGCGCAGGAGTGCGGCTGCTGCCGATGGCCGGTGCCCTGTTGCTCGCGCCGCGCTGCGCGGCGGCCCTGGAGCGGCGCACCGGTCCACGGGTGACGCTGGGATTCGGGCTGGTGGTGCTGGCCGCCGGTCTGGCCACGGTCTCGCTGGTCGGCCCGAGCACTCCGTACTCCCTGTACGCGCTCGGGGCGACGCTCACCGCGGCCGGGTGCGGCCTGGCGACGCCGCTGCTGTCGTACGGCATGATGTCCGCGCTGCCGGCGCACCGTGCCGGGGTCGGCTCCGGACTGCAGAGCCTGGCGCGGGAGTTGGGCAGCGCGCTGGGCGTGGCGGTCAGCGGCAGCGTGGTGACCGGGGTGTTCACCGCGGGCCTCCCGGCGCCGCTGCGCGGGCCCGGCGCGCCGACGACCGTCCCGGCCGCCGAACACCGCCTGGCCGCCGAGGGGTTGACCTCGCCCGGCCTGCGCAACGCCGTCGTCACGGACTTCACCACCTCCCTGGACACCGCGATGCGCGTGCTGGCCGCGCTCGTGGTGGCGGTCGGTGCGCTGGTGCTCGTCTGGTACCCGCGCCGCAAGCCCCGGGTGGCGGATGGGCAGGAAGGGTGACGGGCACTCACACCTCGGTGAGCCAGTCGGCGGCTGCCGGCGATTTCCCGCCGACCGCCTCCCGGTAGGCGTCGCGCAGCGCCTCCGTGACCGGACCGCAGCCCTCCGTGGTGGTGCGGCGGTCGTCGACCGACTCGACCGGCACGATGCCGATGGCGGTACCGGTCAGGAAGATCTCGTCCGCGGTGTACGCCTCGGCGTGTGACAGGGGGCGTTCCACGGTGGGGATGCCTGCCACGTCGGCCAGTTCGAGCACGGTGGAGCGGGTGATGCCGGGGAGTATGCCCTGCTCCACGGGAGGGGTGTGCAGTACGCCGGAGCTGACGAGGAAGACGTTGGCGGCGGAGCTCTCCGAGATGTGCCCGGACGCGGTCAGCAGCAGGGCGTCGTCGTAACCTGCCCTGACCGCCGCGATCTTGGCGAGCGAGGAGTTGAGGTACGCGCCCGTGGCCTTGGCCAGCGGAGGAATGGTGTCCTGGTGGTTGCGCCGCCAACTGCTCGTCATGAGCCGCCAGTTACGGGTGGGTTGCTCCTCCCACGCCCAAGCGGCGATGGTCACTCGCACCGCGGACAGGTCGAGGGCGACCCCCATGCTGCCGTACCCCAGGTAGACGAGGGGGCGGACATAGCGTGGTCCGGGGCCGCCCGCTCCGATCAGTTCCGTGGTGGCGGCGATCAGTTCGTCGTCGGTGTACGGGATGTCCATCAGGTAGACGCGGGCCGAGCGCCGGAGTCTCGCGATGTGGTCGCGGAGCCGGAACACGGCTTGGCCGGCCGCGGTCTCGTGTGCCCTGATGCCTTCGTAGACCGCCCATCCGTAGTGCAGGGACTGGGTCAGCACATGGACCTGTGCGTCGTCCCAGGGGACGAGTCGGCCGTCCATCCAGATGAATTCGGCCGGGGACAGTGCGGTCACGGTGTCCTCCTGCGGGCGCCCGGAGGCGCGGGGGCTGCGATGTGGTGCCGCTGTGCCAGCGCGTACAGAGCTCGTGCCGTGTCCGGGTCCAGCGGGATGCCGTCCCGGGAGGCGCCGGCCTCCTGGTCGCGCTCCGGGTCTCCGGGGCACAGGACCGGCTCGGAGCCCGCGGCCGGTGCCCCGCGCGTGGTGTGTACGAGGTCGCGCAGCCGCCCGTCGAAGGCGCCCCGCCCGCCGAAAGCGGCCGGATCCAGGCACAGCAGGAAGTGCGCCACCTCGCGTCCTTTGCCGGGTGTCGCCTGCTCCATGTGGGCGAGCTCCCAGTCCAGCGGAGCGTCGGCGAGGACCGCGGTCATCAGGGTCACCATCATGCCCAGGCCTTGGCCCTTGTGTCCGGCGCCGAGCGGGGACAGGGCCGCCACCTCGGCCACGTCGCGGGTGCCGTGCCCGTCCGCGTCCGTGGCCCAGCCCGGGTCGAGGGGCATACCGCGGCGCCCCCGTTCCCGTATCTCCCCCAGACACACCTCACTGGTGGCCATGTCGAGGGCGAACTCGGTGTCGCCCTCGCCTGCCGCGACGCTGACCGGATTCGTGCCGAACAGCGGGCCCCGACCGTTGTAGGGGGCCACCCGCGACGAAGCGGACGTCATGGCCCAACCGACCATCCCGGCCCTGGCCATGGCACGGCTGTAGACCGAAGCGGCCCCGAAGTGGTTGGAGTTGCGCACCACGACGGCGGCGACCCCGTGCTCGGCCGCGCGAAGCACCGCCTCCCTCACCCCCGCGGTCCCGGCGACCACGCCCAGTGCGGCGTCGGCGTCGATGAGTGCTGTCGGGCCGGTCTCCCTGATGGTGCGGATCTTCGGCGTGGCGTTGGCGATGCCCCGTTCGATGTCGTCGAGGTAGCGGGGCAGCAGCCGTAGCCCGTGGGTGCTGATGCCGCGCGCCGAGGTCTCCACGAGCGCGTCGGCGACGACAGTGCGGGCCTCGTCGTCGACGCCGTGTGCGGCCAGGGCGGCGACCACGATCCTGCGGGCCGTGCCGGCATCGATGCGGTACGTCCCTACTGTCTCCTCGGACTTCATGGGATGAGGGCCCTCCTCACAGCACGTAGGGCAGGTCGCCGGTCACCTTGACGCTCGACCAGTCGAAGTCGACCTCGTCGATGACCTCCAGTTCGGTGAGGACCCGGTGCAGCCCGCTGTAGTCGCGCAGCAGCGCGGTGCGTCCGGCTGCCTTGCAGTCCTGGAGCATCCGGGTCCCGTCCGCCACCCCGACGAGCCGCATGATCGCTTCCCAGGCCCGGTAGTCGTTCGCGGAGTACGCCTCCAGCGCCTGGCAGAGCGCACGGACCAGGAACCGCTGCTGCTCGCGGCCCAGTTGGGGGTAGAGCACCTTGAGCAGTTCGCCGCTGATGGAGCCGTGGCAGACCTCGTCGTGCCGGTGCAGCCGGGAGAGTCCCACGATCATCGGCTGGACGCCCGACGCCTTGGCGACGAGTTCGAGATAGGCGCCGATGGACAGCTCGGTGGTGATGGCGAACGCCAGCGTGTACAGACTGCGCTGCCACCGCTCCGACGCCTGCCCGCTCAGCGCGCGGTGCGTCTCGGAGACGTACGGCAGCGGCAATTCCTTCGCGCGGAAGTGGCTGCCGCGTTTGGCCCGGGTGACGTCGCTGGCCATGCGGTGCATGAGGATGTGGTACTGCTCGTCCACCATGGCCTGCATCAGCGAGACCTCCAACGCCTCGCCCCACAGACCGGGGAACTCACCGCGCAGGATCAGTCCGAAGGCCGGGTTCACCACATGGGTCTCGGAGTACTCCGTGTTCCGGTTGAGGGCGATCATCGCCCAGGTGAGGATGGCGCCCCGCTGCTCCGGGGGCAGGCCGAGATAGACGGGGTGGTCGGCGAACGGGACGATGTCCTCCGGATAGTCCGGCAGCGAGAGGTCGAACAGGTCGAGCAGTTCGGGGTCGTCCCGCTTGACGGTGGCCCTGCGCCGCCAGTTGGCCGCGAGGCGGTGGATCACGGGGTTGTCGACGGCGCCGAACAGGGCGCTGCCGAGCTCGTCTTCCTCGGGGTTGCTGATGAACCGCTCGTCCATCCTTCATGTTCCTCTCGTGCTGTCGTGGCATCAGGGGGCGCGGCCGGTCCCGGCAGTCGCGTACGCATGGACCGCTGGGCGAGCAGCACTCCGGCGAGGACCGTGGCTACTCCCCCGCACTGCACGGCCGACAGGGTCTCGCCGAGGAGGAGGAACGCCGCTCCCGCCCCGGCCACGACCTCCAGGGTCGCGAACAGGCTCGCTGTGGACGGCGCCAGGAACTGCTGGGCCGCGATTCCGCTGAGGTAGGCGATGAGCGTCGCCACGACGCCCGCCCAGACGACCACCGCCCATACGGGTGCGGAGACCGCTCCGTAGTCGACGGGGTCGGCCAGGGCCGCGTAGGGGAAGCCGGTCGGCGGGGAAAGGACGTTCAGTGCGACCGCGCCGACGGCGATGCCCAGCGCGGCCACGGCGACCGGATCTCGGTGGCGCAGGGCCCGGCCCGCGAGCAGGAAGCGTACGGACAGGGCCGCCGCCGTGCCCAGGGCGGCAAGCACCCCGATCAGGTCGAGCCGCAGCCGTGCCCACACCTCGCCGACCAGCAGCAGACCGGTCAGCACGACGGCCGTGCCCGCCCAGACCAGGCGCGGCTGCGCGATGCGCCGCACGCAGCGCGACCAGACGACGACGATCACCGGTGACAGGAACTGCAGCACGACGAAGACACCGACCGGGATCCGGGCGACCGCGACGCCGCACAGTGTCTGCAGCGCGGCGAAGGAGAAGAGCCCGAGGACGGCGATGACGGCCCACTCCTGTCGGGTCGCGAGCAGCTGCCGTGGCCGGGTGACGGCCGCGTACGCGAGGAGCAGCACGGCCGCGACGGTCAGCCGGGCCTGGGCGATCTCGGGCGCCGAGAGTCCCGCCGACGCCAGGACCTTGGTGGCGGGGCCGACCGTCCCGAAGGCGCAGGCCGACAGTGCGGCGAGAGCGGCCCCGGCGGCCGCGCCGGTCGGGCGTGCGGCGTTCAGCACGGTCGTCCCTGTACGGCGGCGGACTGCGGGAAGAAGAGCCGGTCGGGCCCGCCGAACGGGACCAGTTCGGACCACCACTGGGCGGCCGGGTCCCACCGCGCGTGGAACGGCCGGCCCACCAGGTCCGGTATCCGGGCCTGCAGAAAGCGCAGCGCGAAGGCCCGCCCGCCCGGCAGTTCGGTCACGCCGTCCACGGTCACCTTTCCCTCGGTCGTCGACATCACCGGCCCGCGGGCGGTACGGCCGAGTCCGGACATGCGGCGCACGGCGTCGCGGTGGATCTCGTACGCGCGCTGGAGCGGCAGGCCGAAGTAGCGTCGCGCGCCGGTGTCGCGCTCCACGAACAGGTAGTACGGGTGGATCCCGAGCAGGAGCTGCGCGCGCCACGCGTCCGCCCACACCGCCGGGTCGTCGTTGACGTGGCGTACGACGGGTGCCTGGGAGCGGAGTTGGGCGCCCACTCCGTGCAGGGCGGCGACGGCGAGCCGGGTCAGGTCGGGTTCCAGCTCCCGCGGATGCGACACGTGCACCATGACCGCGAGGTGGCGGCCGGCCCGCACCACGCGTTCGAGCAGGCGGAGCAGGCTGCTCGCGTCCGGTCCCGTGACCAGGCGGGCGGGATGGAAGGAGAGCGCCTTGGTGCCGATGCGGATGGTGGTGATGTGCTCCAGGCCGGGGCTCAGGACGGCGTCGACGTACGGTTCCAGGAGCTCGGTGCGCATGACCAGCGGGTCGCCGCCGGTGAACAGCACGTCGCTGATCTCGGGATGGTCCCGCAGATACGCGATGACCTTCCGCGGGTCGTCGTCCGCGATGCGCAGCTCCGGCCTGCCGACGAACTGGGCCCAGCGGAAGCAGTAGGCGCAGTACGCGTGGCAGGTCTGCCCATGCCGGGGGAAGACCAGCGCGGTCTGTGCGTACTTGTGCTGCACTCCGCTGACCGGGATGTTGCGGGTGAGCTGCTCACCGGGGTGCGGGTTGAGACGGCGGCGGACGGCGGCCACGGTGTCCCGCAGCGCGGCGGGGTCGCCCAGCGCGCGCTCGACGGCCCGGAAGTCCCGCGGGTCGAGCATGTCGCGGTGGGGGAAGACCAGCCGGTACAGCGGATCGTCGGGAACGTTCTCCCAGTCGATCAGCGTGTCGATGACATGAGCGCTGACCTTGAACGGCAGCACGTGGCCGACCACTTCCACGTCGTGAGCCTGCTGGGCGTCCTTGCACCGGTCGCGGACGAGCATGGCCAGCCTGCGTCCTGACACCGTGCGCGTCGCGGAGGCGGCCTGTTCGGCGATGGTCATCTGAGGGTCGGGCCCTTCTGCTGGGAGGCGCGCTCAGGCGGCGATCCAGTACCTGGTGAGGTGGCGGCCCGTGTCCTCGTACTGTGAACGGGCGTGCAGCATCCGCTGGTTGTCCCAGATGAGCAGCGAGCCGTCGGGGATGAGCACCTGGGTGCGGTACTTGTCGAACAGCTCGCTCACCCGGTGGGCCAGGTCGGCCCCGGCCCGGCCGAGCGGAAGGTCTTCCGGCGGCGGTGCCGAGTCCAGGGAGGCGTCGTAGTCCGCCGCCGTCAGCAGGTTGAAACTGAACCGCAGGACGGGACGGCCGTGGTCGTCGTCGTAGAGCATGGGGGCGAGGACGGGATCGCTGTCGCTCGCCGGGCCGGGGAAGACGAGGCGCGGTCCGGTCAGCAGCGCGTGCTCGGCCGGGCCGAGGAGCTTCTCCAGGACTCTGAGGTCGAGCAGATCGGTGTGGCCGCCCCCGCAGCGGGCCTGCTGGTGGCAGTACAGGGCCAGATGACGCGGGCTCGGGTCCAGGCCCGGTGCTTCGGTGTGGGCGCGGATGGTGTTGCGGCTCTGGGAGTAGGCGCGGCCGTCATTGCCCGGACGGTAGACGACCTCGTGCTCCACGGTGCCGGTGTACTGGGGGATGAAGCGGCCGATGTCCTGGAGCAGTTCGATCGCATCCCGCTGGCCTCCCGGCAGGGCCACGACGGCATAGCCGTCGGCGTCGAGTGCGGACCGTACGCTCGACTCGAGTGCGGATCGTACGCTCGACTCGCATGGCACCGGCATGCCGCGCCCCCCTATACGCTGCTTCTCTTCTCCAAGCAGCCTCGCAAGGGGCACCGCGGCCGTATTGAAGAAAACCGACCTCTCCCCCAGGGTGGCTCAATCGGGCAGTACCAGGCTGGTCGGCTGTCCCTCGACCCGGTCCACGTCCGGGGGCCCTGTGCGGCCGGTGGCGCGTGCTCGCAGGAAGCGCGACATGGTCCAGCCCGTCATGGATTTGAACTCCCGGCTCAGGTGGGACTGGTCGGAGTAGCCGGAGAGGGAGGCGGCGATGGCGCCGGGAAGCCCGTCGGTCACCAACCGGAGGGCGCCGCGCATCCGCAGGATGCGGGAGGCAGTTTTCGGCAGCAACCCGATCTGGTGCTCGAAGCACCGCTCCAAGTGCCTCTCGCTCCAGCCGCATTCGCGGGCGAGCAGATGGACGGGCACGCCTCCGGACGTCTCGGAGAGCCGGTTCCATGCCCACAGGACGCGTGCAGAGACGGCCGGCGCGCCCTCCAGCCAGTGGGTCAGCACCGTGTCCAGCAGCGCGAAGCGCCCGGGCCAGTCGGGGCAGCTGTCCAGCCGGTCGTCGAGTGCGTGGAACCGGGTGCCGAGCAGATCGGCGGGCTCGGTCAGCGAGTTGGCGAGCTGGTCCATCGGGGTGCCGAAGAAGGTGTACGCCGCCCAGGGGGCGATGACGATCTCCACGCCGCGCAGCCTGCCGTCGTGCTCACCGAGCCGGGCACGCGACTGCGGCCCCGACACCAGGGAGGTGAACGAACAGGCCGCGGCGGGCTCCTCCCGCGTGACGTCGTGCACGCGCAGCTTCTGCCCGAAGAGGATGACCAACGTCGCCATGCAGTCGGGGAGTTCGAGCCGGCGCCGGGGCGCGGACAGGTCGAAACTGAATCCGCGGTAGCGCACGACGAGGGAGCGCAGCCGGGCGGCGGGCAGGGCGGTCGCCACCTCCCAGGTTCCGGCCGGATCGCGCTCGTGCCTCACCACCTCGCCATTGTGGGCGGGTGTGTCCCCGCCTCTCGCCATTGGTTCACGCCAGAATCCGGCCCGCGCCCCGCCGGGCACGGGGCAGCTCTGGAGGAACCCGCGGGTGGGGAACCCACCTCATCCGAGCCGGTCGACCGCGTCGAGGACCTGCCGCGCGCCGTCCTCCTCAGCGATGCCTTCCGCGAGGAGACGGGCGCGGCCACGCAGGGCGGAGTCGCGGACCGCGGCGGTGATCGCGTCCGACAGGCGCTCTGCGGTCAGGCGCTGGTAGCGCAGCGGCCGTGGGGACACGCCGAGGCCATGGAGACGGGCGGCCCAGAAGTGCTGGTCCAGCTGCACCGGGACGGGCACGGCGGGAACGCCGGCGCGCAGGCCTGCCGCCGTGGTGCCCGCACCGGCGTGGTGGACGACGGCGGCGGTCCGGGGGAACAGCCAGGTGTGCGGTACTTCCTCCACCGTGATCAGGTCGTCGTTCTCGGCGTGCAGACCGCTCCAGCCCGCCTGGAGGACACCGCGCACCTTCGCCCGGCGCATCGCCTCTGCGACCAGGGTGCTCAGCCTCTCGGCGTCCTCGGCGACGAAGCTGCCGAAGCCGGCGAAGACCGGGGGCGGGCCCGAGGAGAGGAAGTCCACGAGCCGCGGCTCGGGCTGCCAGCCGGGCAGGGTCTCGGGCCACCAGTACCCGCAGACCCGGTGCCCTTCGGGCCAGTCCCCCGGGCGCGGGACGACCCGTGGGCTGAAGCCGTGCAGGACGCCGCGCCCGCGGGGCAGGCCCCGGGGGCCTGCGAACCTGCCCGGTGGCAGCCCCAGTTCGCGCCGCAGCTCACCGACGGCCGGAGCGAACATCCGATCCGTGGCCGCCCACAGGACATGGGCGCTCAGGCGGTTCCCGTACGAGCCGAACGAGCGGGCCCCGACGACCGGTGCCGCGAAGGCCGCCGTGGGCTGCACCGGCTGCAGATAGACACCCAGACTCGGCAGCCGCAGCGCCTCCCCCAGCACCGCGCACATCGGGTCGGTGACCGTGGAGCTCAGCAGCACGTCGGCGCCCTGCCGCACGGCGTCGCGCACGCCCGCCGCAAGCGCCGGCATGAACGCCGTCGCCATCCGCATCAGGCGCGCGAGCGCCACGGGCGCGCTGACCGCCCTGGCCAGCCCCTGCCCGCCCGCCGAGGCCAACTCCGCCCTCGGGTCCACGGGCAGCGCCCGGAACCCGAGCCCATGAGCGGTCACCGCCACCCGAAACCGCTCATGCGTGGCGACGGCCACCTCATGCCCCGCAGCACTCAGCCGCACCCCCAACCCGGTGTAGGGAGCGACATCGCCCCAGCTCCCCGCCGTCACGATCAGTACGCGCATGGCGTCACTATGTCAGTGCGCGGGGCGGGGGCGCCTTTCCCGGCCTCAGGCGTTGGCCGGCGCGTCCCGGACGGCTCCTACGGTTCCGCTTCCGGGTTACGTTCGCGAGATGCAGCAGCAACCGGAAAACGTTCCCGCGCTCCTCGACGGCCCGGCCGTCGACGTCTCCGACGCCCACGAACTGCTCCTCGGCTATCTGGAGTGGTACCGCAAAGCCTTGATGCGCAAGCTCGCCGGGCTCTCCGACGACCAGCTCCGCACGCCGGTCGAACCGCTCGGCTGGTCACCGCTCGGCCTGGTCCAGCACCTCGGCTGGGTCGAACGCCGATGGATGCGCTGGGGCTTCGCCGCCGAAGACATCGTCGCCTATCCACCCGGCGGAGACACCGAGGAGTGGACGGTCGCCGCCGACACCTCGACCGCACAGGTCATGACCGTCTACCAAGCGGAAGTGGCCGCCGCGAACTCCCTCGCGACGGCCGCCGCATTGAACGACAGGGCGCACCTCGGGGGCCGCTTCAAAACACCCGACCAAGCGCCCTCGCTCGGGCGGATCCTGTTCCATCTGCTCCAGGAATACGCCCGCCACATCGGTCACCTCGACATCGCACGCGAGCTCATCGACGGCGAGACCGGCGAGTGAGGAACCCGGCACGGTGTCGCAGTCTCAGAGAAGCCCGCGTCGCGGGCCCTTCGCCTCGGTCATGTCCCAGCTGTCCGTGACCATGGAGACCTTGCCCTTGGCGGGGATGTACGCCGCGCCCTGGTGCAGGTAGTCCACGAGGAACATCATCTCGGACTTCTTGCTGCCGGCGAGGAAGGCGATCTGCGGGGACGGGGTGATACGCGCCGCCGGGTTCGTGGTGTGCATGTACTCCTGGACGTCCGCGTTGAAGAAGGTCAGCGTGCCGCCCTTCTCCGTCCGCAGCGCGTAGACCTTCTTGTGGTCCGTCTTGCCCGCCTTGAACTCGGACTTGCCGTTGGGGCTGAGCATTTTGTTCTGCTCCAGCGGGAACTGGGTCATCCACTTCGAGGTCTCGCTCGCGCCGACCTTCGCGCCCAGCTTCTCGTCACCCGAGTAGAGCGCCACCAGTGCGTCGTCCATCTGGTCCGGGGCGAGGACGCCCTGCCTCTTCGCGGTGTCGGTGACCGGCACCGCGAAGCCGTCGGAGTCCTTGGAGAGCGCCGGCGTCTTGGGGTCCTTCTTGTCGGTCCAGCCGCTCCACACGGCCTTCCAGTCGCCGCCGCCCGCCTCCTTGTCGAAGATGACGGTGGCGCGGCTCGTCTTCGCCGATGTGCCGTTGTGATCCTTGGTGTCGGCACGCAGCGCGAACCAGGAGACGCCGCTCTTCGCGGCCGGGATGACGTACTCGCGGTTCACGTAGTCGAAGGGCTTGCGGCGCTCGGCCCTGTCCTTCGCGGACTGCAGCTCGTCCTGCTTGTAGATGTTCGCGCTCGTCTCGAAGAGCCCGCCGGCCTCGACGGTGGAGAGGGTGCCGCTGTCGCGCTTCGCGTTGGCCCGGTTGTTGACCTTCACGTAGTGGTCGACGATCTTCTTCGCCTCGGTGGGGGTGACCACGCCCTTGGCGGCGCGGTCGGCGGTCGCCTTCCCGCCGTCGTCCCCGGTGCCGGACGAGCAGGCACTGGCAGTGAGGGCGAGCACGGTCGTGCCCGCGGCCATGAGGAGGGCGGCGCGGTTCGTGCTGTGCGTGAGCATGTAGTTCCCCGTGGTCATAGCGGAAGATGACGTTCCTAACGGGGTGCCACGTTAGCTTTCGCTCCTGCCCACCTCTTGGGCCGGGTCCAGACGCAGACCAGATGGAATGTGACGGTGCCCTCGGTGAGGTGGAGCCGGGCCCCCGATGGCCTGGTTCGGCAGGCCATCGACCGCGAACGCGGCGCCTTCGCTCGAACAGTTCATCCCCTCGGGGTCAGGCGGTCGAGTGGGGCGTCCCGAAAGCGTGACGCTGCCGCGAACGCTTTCCCCGGGCCGGGGTCAGGCAACAGACTCACCTTCACGACCCTCGTCTGCATGCCGGAGACATCCTGTGCCATCGCCCTGCGACCCCCAGCACGCACCCGTCGGCGAGGTCGGCGTGGCGCTCATGATGATCGACTCCCGCCTCAAGGGAATCCACGACGGAAAGACCGAGACCGACGCCCAACAGCAGCTGCTGATCCGCCAGTTCGCGCAGTCGCTGGGCCCCGACGGGGCCAACGACGTGCTGGACGGCACGTGCACGCTCATCTACATGTACATGAGCTGGCTGCGGAAGGTGCACGAGCAGCACGAGAAGGACGTCATCGAGTACGTGGTGCCCAACCTCGTGGCCACGATGCGGATGATGCCCAAGAGCTGCCCCACGGAGGTCATCCCCATCATGGCCGGTCTGGTCACCGCCGCGGGCCTCGGCCTGAGCCCCAACCTGTGGCGCGGACAGTACGGGGACTGGACCGACGAGGAGATGACTCCCCTGGAGGCCACCGCCTTCCTTCTCGCGGAGCACATCAACCGCATCGCCGACGACCCGGACTTCGCCACCCGCATGATCACCGAGGCCCTCTCCAGCGCGGAGGAGGACTGACGCGAGGACTGACGCGGGGAGGTACCTCCCGGGACCTCAGACCGCCGCGTCGGCGAGCAGCTTCAGGGCGAGTGCCTCCGTTTCCGCGTCGGCCTTCTCGGGGCTGCCGGTGTCGTACGGCGGGTCGGGGTCGTACTCCACCGCGAGCTGCATGGCCTGCGCCACCTCGACGTCGGAGAGGCGGGCGGCGAGGTGGAGTCCCATGTCGATTCCGGCGGAGACCCCAGCGGCCGTGATGATCTTCCCGGCCTCGACGAAGCGGCCGGGCGTGAACGTCGCGCCGACCTCCGCCAAATACGGTCTGGACGCCCAGAACGTCGTCGCGGGCAGGCCGCGCAGCAGCCCGGCCGCCCCCAGGATCAGCGAGCCCGTGCACACGGACGTCGTCCACACCGACCGCCGGTGGATACGGCGGATCCACTCGTGGACCGCGGTGTCGGCCATCATGGCCGTGGTCCCCCGCTGACCGCCTCCCGGGATCACCAGGACGTCCGCGTGGCGCACGTCCCGCATGGCGCGCTCCGCCACCAGGCTCAGCTCCCCCGTGTCCGTACGGACCGGGCCCGTCTCGTGGCCGACCATCGTCACCCGCACGCCGGGAACGCGGCACAGCACTTCGTACGGCCCGACGGCGTCCAGCGCCGTGAACCCGTCGTAGAGCAGTACCGCCACACGCAACCGCCCGGCCCCGGGCGACGCCTGCGCCGAACCGCTCGTGCCGACGGCGAGCGCGGCCCCTGCCCCCACCGCCCCCGCGCCCCGCAGCACTCCGCGCCGACTCGGTTCCCGTCGGACACCGTTCCTGACCATGGCCACCAACGCCCTTCACCGTCACAGCAGTTGTCGTTCCAGTAGTCGCGCTCGGCGGCGCCGGAGTTCCCCTCGGAGTCGGATTGGAATCGGATCGGGGTCGGTTCGGGGGCGGATTACTTCCGGAGTAATCGACGAATTGATCGCCGCTGGGGGAGAGTTGGCACAGCACAGCGAACGCGACACCTCGCCACTCAGGAAGGAACCACCCATGCCGTACTTCGAGGGCTCCGACGGGACCAGCCTCTTCTACACCGACTGGGGCCAGGGCAAGCCGGTGGTGTTCGTGGCGGGGGCCTGGCTCAGCAGCAGCTCGTGGGAGTTCCAGATGCTTCCGCTCTCCGAACAAGGCCTGCGCTGTGTCGCGTTCGACCGGCGGGGCCACGGCCGCTCGGACTGGGTCGGTCACGGCTTCGACTACGACACCCTCGCCGACGATCTCGCGGCCCTCCTCGACCGTCTCGACCTCCGCGAGGTGACCCTGGTGGCGCACTCGATGGGCGGCGGAGAGGTGATCCGCTACCTCTCCCGGCACGGCTACGACCGGGTGAGCCGGGTGGCGCTGATCGGGAGCACCGCGCCGCTGATGCTGGCGACGCCGGACAACCCGGACGGAATCGGCCAGGAGGTCTTCGACGCCATGGAGGCCGATCGGACCAAGGACCGCCCGAGGTGGATGGCGCAGAACGCGCAGGCGTTCTTCGCCACACACCTGGGCAACGCCATCTCCTCCGAACTCATGGAGTGGATGGTCCAGCGCTGCCTCGACTGCTCGGCGAAGGCGGCCGTCGAGGTCGTGCGGACGGCGTGCGGTACTGACGTACGCGAGGAGGCCGGCGCGATACGCGTGCCGACGTTGATCCTGCACGGCGACGCCGACGCCTCCGCTCCCGTCGCCCTCTGCGGGCAGCGCCTGGCGAAGCTGGTGCCGGACAACGTCTACAAGGAGTACGCCTTCGCCGGGCACGGCATCTTCATCACCCACGCCGACGCGGTCAACCGGGACCTGCTCGAGTTCATCGGCGCCGCCTGAGACGTTCCGATGTGGCGTCACCGATGAGTTCTCGCGAGGCGGACGGTCTTCCTTCATGAGACCGCGAACATCGAGGAGACCTTCATGGCTGAGACAGAGACCCGCACGCTCACCGCGGACGGCGCCACACTGACGTACGACATCCGCGGCGGCGTGACCGGCGGCGACATCCTGTTCCTCGTGGGCTCCCCCATGGACGCCTCCGGGTTCGCCACCCTCGCGTCGCACTTCACGGACCGGACCGTCGTCACCTACGACCCCCGGGGAGTGAGCCGCAGCCCCCGCACGGACGGGGCGGCGGAGACCGCGGTCGAGGAGCACGCCGGCGACCTGCGGCAAGTGATCCAAGCGCTCGGCGCAGGACCGGTCGACGTGTTCGCGAGCAGCGGCGGCGCGGTCAACGCCCTCGCGCTGGTGGAGCGGCACGGGGATCTCGTGCGCACCCTCGTCGCCCACGAGCCGCCGACCGCGCAGGTCGTCCCCGACCGGGAGGTGATGCTCGCGGTGTGCGCCGACATCCACGCGACGTACCTGCGCCACGGCATGGGCCCGGCGATGGCGAAGTTCATCGCGGCGACGAGCCGGAAAGGGCCGTTCCCGGCGACCTGGGCGGACGAGCCGGCCCCCTCGCCCGCCGACTTCGGGCTGCCGGCCGAGGACGACGGCTCGCGCGACGACCCGCTCCTGGGGCAGAACATCCGGGGCTGCACCGGCTACCGGCCCGACATCGCCGCGCTGCGTGCCGCGCCGACCCGCGTCGTCCTCGCGGCCGGGCAGGAGTCCGAGGGCGAGTTCGCCGCGCGCGCGGCGGCCGCCATCGCCGAGCGGCTCGGCTCCGAGCTCGTCGTGTTCCCCAGTCATCACGGCGGATTCCTCGGCGGCGAGTTCGGCCAGCATGGCGCCCCCGAACCCTTCGCGAAGACACTGCGCCACACGCTCGACACCCACCGCTGAGCCCGGGCGGTTCGGGCGAGACCCGCCGTTCCGGTCGACCGGTGGACCGAACCGCGCTAACGTACAACCAAATGGTTGTACATGAAGTGGGCGACCAGGCCGTGGACCAGCTGTTCCACGCGCTGGCCGACACGACGCGAAGGGACATCCTGCGCCGGTGCGTCCGGACCGGGACGTCGGTGTCCCAGCTGGCGGAGGCGTACCCGATGAGCTTCGCCGCCGTGCAGAAGCACGTCGCGGTCCTGGCGCGGGCCGGGCTCGTGACCAAGGAGCGCCGGGGCCGCGAGCAGCTCGTCCGCACCGACGCCGACGGCCTGCGGCAGGCGCGGCAGGCGCTCGACCAACTGGAGACGGCATGGCGCGGGCGCGTGGACCGGATGTCCCGGCTGCTCGCCGAGGAGCCGACCGCCCCGCCCCAGGCCGCCGAAGAGAACAATCCCGCAAGGAGAGCGGAATCATGAGCGTCACCAGCATCGACAAGGATCTCGACAACCTCACGCTCACACTGATCGCCGACTTCACCGCCCCCGTCGGGCAGGTGTGGCAGCTGTGGGCCGACCCGCGGCAGCTGGAGCGGTGGTGGGGGCCGCCGAGCCACCCGGCCACCTTCGAGGAGCACGATCTGACCCCCGGCGGCGACGTCACGTACTTCATGACGGGCCCCGAGGGCGAGAAGCACCGCGGATGGTGGCGGGTCACCGCGGTCGAGCCGCCGACGTCCCTGGACTTCACCGACGGGTTCGCCGACCAGGACGGGAAGCCGGCCGCGGACCTGCCGGTCTCGACGGTACGGATGCGGCTGACCGAGCACGCCGGCGGCACCCGCATGGAGATGCGCTCGGCCTTCGACTCCCGCGAGCAGATGGAGCAGCTCCTGAACATGGGCGTGGTGGACGGCCTGACCGAGGCCGTCGGCCAGATGGACGCCCTGCTCGCCGGCTGACGCGACGCCGGGCGGGGAGCCCCCTTCCCGCCCGGCCCCTCCCCCTTTCCCGCGCCACCGCTACGCCACCGCCACACAAGCCCGGAGACGGCAAGCCCGGCGAGCCCGGAGAACCCGACCCGCCCGCCGCACCCCGGCAGACACGCGCGGGTCACCTACACTCGCGCAATGGCCAAGTACTTCGACGTGCATCCCGACAACCCCCAGCGACGCAGCATCAGCAGCGTGGTGGACGGGATCCGCTCCGGCGCGCTCGTCGCGTATCCGACGGACTCCTGCTACGCGCTGGGCTGCCGGCTCGGCAGCCGCGACGGCATGGACCGCATCCGGTCGATCCGTCAGCTCGACGACCGCCACCACTTCACCCTGATGTGCCAGAGCTTCGCGCAGCTGGGGCAGTTCGTTCACCTCGACAACGACGTGTTCCGCGCCATCAAGGCCGCCACGCCCGGCAGTTACACCTTCATCCTGCCCGCCACCAAAGAGGTGCCGCGGCAGATGATGCACCCGAAGAAGAAGACCGTCGGTGTCCGCATCCCCGACCACATCGTCACCCAGGCCCTGCTCGCCGAGCTCGGTGAGCCGCTGCTCTCCAGCACGCTGCTCCTGCCCGACCAGGAGGAGCCGCTGACGCAGGGCTGGGACATCAAGGAGCGCCTCGACCACCTCGTGGACGCGGTCGTCGACTCCGGCGACTGCGGCACGGAGCCCACCACGGTCATCGACTTCTCCGACGGCGAGGCGGAGATCGTCCGGCGGGGAGCGGGTGACGTCACGCGCTTCGAGTAGGCCCCGCTCGGCCGACCGCGGGGGCGAAGGTCCCGGTCAGGTCTCCGGTGTGCAGCATCCGTCCCGGCGCATCAGACGGCCGACCTTCAGCCAGTACGCCTCGTCCACCCGCTGTCGGTCGAACGCGGACGTCAGCTCCTCGGTCGTGTACGGGGTGCCGCCCCGGAGCACCGACACCGTGCGCACCATCGTGTCGAAGTCCGTGAACGGGTCACCGTCCACCACGGTGACGTCGGCGACCTTCCCCGCCTCGATGGTGCCCAGGTCCCGGTCCAGACCGAACACCCGGGCCGGCAGGACGGTCGCGGTGCGCAGCGCCTCCGCGGGGGACAGGCCGCCCAGGTGCAGGGCGCGCAGCCCCAGATGCAGGGCGAGGCCGACCGGGACGATGGGCTGGTCCGTGCCGAGGGCGACAAGGCCGCCGGCGGCGAGGATGCGCCGGTAGATGTCGGTCTCCCTGCGCAGGGTGGCCAGTTGGTCCTCGCTCGGCGGTACGGCCGCGCCGGCCCGCACCGCCGCGGCGTCCCACGGCGGCATCACCGCGGTGACGCGCGGGTCGTCCGCGAGGCCGGGGTCCGCTCCGAGCAGGGGCGCCGACGTGAACGGCGTGGCGATCAGCGAGAAGTCCGCGCCGCGTGCGCCGTAGATCTCGACGACGTCGTCGTAGGCGCGGCCGGTCGCCGTCACGGCGTGCCCGAACTCCGCCCGCTGGGTGGCCTGCAGATGGGTCGTCAGGTCCTGGCCGAGCTGGATGCCGGGCGACAGCAGATGGCCTCCCGTGCGCACGCCGAGCCGTTCGTGGGCGAAGCGCGCCGCCTCCTCCATCACCCAGCCCGGCGCCCGCACATAGGTCTTGACGAAGTCCCAGTCGAGCGCCTCACCACGCTCCAGGGAGCGCCGCAGGGCCGCCCTGCTCCGGTGGGCGCGGCCCATGCTGTACGCGACGCGGGAGCCGTCAAGGAGTTCGCCCGTCGTGAGGAGGCGGGGACCCGCCAGCTCGCCAGCGAACACCGCCTCACGGACGCGGGCCTGTTCATAGGCGAAGCCGCCCAGCGACACCGCCGTGGTGATCCCGTACGTCAGCTGGCCCGCCGTCTGGCGTCCGCCGTACGTCGTCTGCCACGGGTGGGTGTGGGTGTCCCACAGCCCGGGGACGACCGTGTGCCGCGAGGCGTCGACGCGGCGGGCAGCGGGGACGCGGCCGGCGGCCCTGTGCGGGCGCACGGAGGCGATCCGGCCACCGCGGACGACGATGTCGACGTCCTCCCGCACCTCGTCGCCGGTGCCGTCCCACAACCGGCCCGCGTGCACGACGACATCGGCGGGCGCGGGCCTGTGCCCGTCCAGCGGGGCCCGGACGGTGCGCGGGCGGCCTCCGTCGACGCCGATGAGGCGCAGTCGGCCGCTCGACAGGTAGAGGAGAGACTTCGAGTCTCCCGACCATGTGGGGTGGTCCGCGGGTTCGGTGGAGAGCATGCGGGGTGCGCCGCGTGGCGTGCCGTCGGGCGCCACGGGGAGCAGGTGCAGCGCCGACTCGACGATCACGGCGAGCCAGCGGCCGTCCGGGGACCAGACGGGCCCGGAGTCGTACCGGTCGGAGACCGAGGCGTGCGGGGCCACGGCGTACAGCCGGTCCGCTCCGGTGGCGGCGTCGACGATCCGGATGAGGTTGTAGCCCTCGCGGAAGCGGTGGTTGATGCGGTTGCGGTCGCAGAGCGCGAGGTACCGGCCGTCCGGCGACCAGCTCGGACGGCCGGGCAGGCCCCCGCCGCCGAGCGGCGTCACCAGCGCGCGTTCGGCGCCCGACGCCAGGTCGCGCACCATGAGACGGCCGGTCATGTCCAGGCAGGCGAGCCGCCGGCCGTCTGGCGAGAGCGCCGGGTGGACCCGGCCGCCGGTCGCCAGTGCGGTCTCCGCGCCGGTGGCGAGGTCGTGCCGGTACACGCCGAGCAGCCCGTCGCGGTCGTCGGCGTACACCAGTGACTTCCCGTCCCGTGCCCAGGCAGGGCCGAGCAGGTAGCCGGTGGGCGCCGCCCGGTGCAGCCTGCGGGGCGGGCGGCCGCCGGACGTGTGCGCCAGCCAGAGCGAGTTGAGGGCGGCGAAGGCGATCCGGCGTCCGTCGGGCGAGAGCGCGGGCAGATGGATGCCGCGGGTCGGCCGCGCGCGCCCAAGGCCCAGGTCGTACTCCTTGACCCGGTACCGCGGGCGGTGCACCGGCAGGGTGGCGTCGAAGGCGATCGCTTCCCGCTCACCGGGTCTGTCGGGGCGTACGAGCGTGAAACGGCCGTCGAGGGTGAGCAGCAGCTCTCCCTTCGCCGTCCAGCGCGGCGGCACGGGAGCGAGGTCGCCGTCGAGCGCGACGGGCCGGCCGTCGACGACGAGGGTGCAGGAGGCGCGGGGCGCGGACGTGGTCCGCAGGTAGGCGAGCCGGTGCCCGTCGGGGGCCAGGGCGGGCGTCATGACCTGCGCGGTCGCGGTCTCGGTGTGGACGACGGTGACGGGGCCCGCTCCCCCGGCGGGGACGGCTGCCACGGTCCGGGCCTCCAGCGTGGTGCCCTGCCCCGTGGTGACGGACTTCGCCCGGACGAACAGGAGTCGCTCGCCGTCCGGTGACCAGGTGGGATCGAAGTCCTCCCACGGCCCGTCCTGCGAGGGCCCCTCCTGTCCGGGCCGCCCGGTCACGCGGGTGAGTCCGCCGCTCGCGAGGTCCAGGACGTGGATGCGGTACGAACCGCCGCGCACCGGGTCGCCGCCGCGCTCGGACGCGAACGCGATGCGCGATCCGTCGGGCGACCAGGCGGGTCCCCGGTCGTCCCAGGGGCCGTCGGTGCGCTGCCGCAGCCGTGACCCGTCGACGCGCATCGTCCAGATGTGGAACCCGCCGTCCTGGTAGGCGCAGAACGCGACCGACGTGCCGTCCGGGGCGTACACCGGCCGGTTCGGCTCCAGCCCCGGCGGTGTCAGCGGCACGGCCTCGCCGCCGGTGCGGGGCAGGGACCACAGGGTGGCCTGCGCCTCGACGACGAGCCGGTCCGCGGCGGGCGAGAGGGTCGCCGCTCCGTTCGTGACGCGGGTGAACGAGAGGGGAACCGTGGGGCGCGGCCGGGCCGGCGCGGGCGGGGCCCCCAGCGCGGCGACCGCCCCGGAGGCACCCGCGGCTACGAACAGCTGACGGCGGGACAGGGGCAACGCGGTGTTGTGCCGGTCACAGTCCATGACACAGCACACTCGCCCATCGCCACCGCCGTGGACAACACCGCACGACGACAACACGCCGGTGTGTTACGTCTGTTCTGCGGGTGTTCTATGTGTTCTATGCCTGTCTTACGTCGTCTGCCTTACGTCGTCCGCGATACGTCGTCGTCTGCCTTACGTCGGAAACTCGCCGAGCCAGCCGCGGTTGAGGAGGTGCCTGGGCAGGAACGGCGACTTCTCGTCGACGGGGAAGCCCGCGTCGTACGCCAGGCACGCCATCGCGAGAGGACCGAGTGCGACGCGACGGTACGAGGGGGCGGCGCCGTCGGCCTCCGCGGGCCGGTCCGACCAGTAGCGCTCGTGGTGGGCGAGAGCTTCGGTGAGGGCCTCCGAGAAGGCGGCGCGGTCGCCCGCGATCAGGCGGTGGAGGATTGCGGCCGGCTGATAGTCGATCAGGTTGAGGAAGTCGCTCGGGGTGCGGGTCGCGACGTGGGGGTGGGAGGTCTCCATGGTGGCGATCAGGTGCTGGACGACGTCGTCCATGGGCCGCCTGAGCCAGAAGGCGCGCAGCGTCTCGATCCAGTGGAAGACGTACGCGTCGAGGGGCGTGGCCCGGCGCAGGTCGTCCAGCGGCACGCCGCAGAGCAGGGTCAGTCTGTCCTGTTCCCGGCAGACGACGGCGAGGTAGAAGGCGTCGAGCCAGGCGCGGGCGTCCGCGCTCGGCACGGGCCCGGTGGCGGGCAGCCGCAGCAGGTGGTCGGCGATGCGGCACTCCACCGCGCCCTGGTGCGACGTGGCCGTGCGGAACAGCGCCGAGCCGGTCTGCATGGCCCACACCCAGGCCTCCCAGGTCTCCAGGCTCGCCCCGTCCGGGTCGGCCGCGCAGCGTGCGTCGCTCAGCTTCTTCGTGACCGTGAAGGCGTGGCCGAGGCCTGCCGGGCTCTGGGCGAGGTGGGCGATGTGCTCGGCGGCGGCGGTGCGGTCGAGTCCGGCCAAGTCGGCCTCGGCTGCGCCAGCGGCCCTGGTGTCAGCTGCGGCGGGGGCGGCGGGCGGCGGAGATCCGGCGCGCAGCTTCCTCATCACCTCCATCAGCTCGGGCGGAGGGACCACGGAGAAGGAGCGGGTCTCGTGGTCGATGACGGTGAGGGAGGTCAGCCGCCCCTGGTGCCACCAGTACAGCCGGGGTGACAGCGCGCCCGGCCCGTCCTCGTGCGCGCCGAGCGCGTACGCGCTCAGGTCATTGACCGCGTCCACCACCGTGCCGTCCTCGATCGGGTGGAACGCGAGCAGGTTCCTGCTGGGGACGACGACGAGCGCGCCGGCCTCCGGCAGGTCCCTGCCGGTGGTCGCGCGGGCCAGTTCCGGGAGCACGAGCGCCTTGCTCGCCACGAAGTGGGAGTCCCCGTGGACGGACCACAGCCGCGCACCCTGCGGACCGGTCACCTCCGTGTGTTCCGCCGGTTCGCGGAGCAGGTTCTGCCGGGCCGCCGCCCAGAGCCGCTCCGGGCCGGCGAGCGCCACGTCGTGGTCGGTGAGAATGCGGACGGAGGTGGGGCCGTCGAGGGCCAGCGCGAGAATCAGCCCCTCGGCGACCGGCTGCGCGTAACGGAAGCTGTTCGCCATCTCGCCGGGGAAGGCGTCATCGGGCAGGAGGCGGAGGACGGTGCCGTCGAGCAGTTCCTGTACGTTCTCGCCGCCCCGGGACGCCTCGGCGAGGTGGGTGAAGTGCTGTTCGACCAGGCCGGGCCAGTGCTCCTCGGCCACGGCGCGGCACTTGTGTGCAAGGTTCGGGAGGGGGCTGCGGCGCCCGTCGCCCCACAGCACGGCGTCGCCCTCGATCCGAGGACGTATGCCGCGGTGCGTCAGGAAGTACTCGGCGGTCAGGCTCCGCAGGCGTTCGGCCTGCGCGAAGGTCAGCATCGGCAAGTGCGGATCGGGTGCGTGGTGTTCGTTCACCCGGCGACTCTACGAAGGGGCTGCGTCCGGGCCACGAGGGGGTGGCGGAGTGCCGCCGCAGCACGGCTCCTGCACGTCATCCCAGGAGCTGACGTGCGGTCCACCGGCGTACCCCCAGAGTCTGGCCGCGCGTGCTACCGCAGGCCGACGCGCCCTCAACTCCCTCTGACCTAGCCTCATTTGACATGACGACGGCAACCCGAACCACCCTGCTTCGACGCACCTTGGTCACCACCGCTGCCCTCGCTCTCGCCCTGCCTGTCGCGGGCGGAGCGACCGCCTTCGCCGACGGACGCGACAGCACCGGCGGCACAGGCGGCACGGGCGGCACGGGCGGCGTCTCGATGAGAGACACGGCGACAGCACCTCTCCATCTCCCGCGCCCCACCGGCCCGTTCGCAGTCGGGCGCGACACCCTGCACCTCGTCGACAAGAGCCGCCCCGACCCCTGGGTGCCCTCGGCGGACGCCCGGGAGCTGATGATCTCCGTGTACTACCCCGGTCGGCACGGCGGCGGCCGGCCCACCTCCTACACATCGGAGGAAGAGGCCAGGCTGATGCTGGAGTGGTGGAAGCTGGACAAACAGGTCTCCCCCGCCGCGTACAGCGCCACCCGCACCTTCGCGCGCACCGGAACGCGCCCCGCACCGGGGCGGTTCCCGCTGATCGTGCTCTCCCCCGGCTTCAGCGCTCCCCGCGCCACCCTGACCCACCTCGCCGAGGACCTGGCCAGCCGCGGCTTCGTCGTGGCCACCGTCGACCACGCCTACGAAACCACCGGCACGGCCTTCCCCGGCGGGCGCATCCTTACCTGCGAGGCCTGCGCGGGCGCAGACAAGCCCGGCCGGGGCAAGGCCGTCACGGCGGGGCGAGCCAAGGACCTGTCGTACGTCATCGACCGGCTGACCGGGCGCAAAGCCACCTGGCGGCACGCCCGCATGATCGACGCCGAGCGGATCGGCGCGGGCGGGCACTCCATCGGCGGGGCCGCCGCGCTCGCCACCATGACGAGCGACCGCCGGGTGCGGGCGGGCATGAACATGGACGGCAGCTTCCACACCGGGCCCGCCGGAATCGGGGGCCGGCCGTTCCTGATGCTGGGCACCGAGGTGCAGCACACACCGGGGGTCGAGGACGGCAAGAACTGGGACGAGACCTGGCAGGGCCTGGACGGCTGGAAGCGCTGGCTCACCGTCGCGGGTTCCGGCCACTTCACCTTCACGGACGCGCCCGTCCTGATGGGGCAGGCCGGCGTGGTGGACCCCGAGGTGCCGCTCTCCGGTGAGCGTTCCGAGCGGATCACGCGGGCGTACATAGGGGCGTTCTACGAACAGCACTTGCGCGGCACGCCGCAGCCCCTCCTCGACGGGCCGACGCCGGGCAACCCGGAGGTCACTTTCCAGCGACGCTGACCTCACGAAACCCGCTAGCATGTAATGCATGCCAGACATAAATGACCCTTACGAGGTGCGTGAGGGAGTGCCGTCCGTCGAGACCTTCCGCCGCCTGCGCACCGACGCCGGACTCTCCGACAAAACGCCCGAAGCCGTCGCGCTCGCCCTGCCGAACACCTGGCACGGCGTGGTGCTCCACCACGAGGGCGAGCCCGTCGGCATGGGGCGGATCATCGGCGACGGCGGCACGGCGTTCCAGATCGTCGACATCTGCGTACACCCCGCACACCAGGGGCGGGGGCTCGGCAAGCGCATCATGGCCGCACTGACCGAGGAGTTGGAACGCCGCGCGCCGGCGACCGCGTACGTCTCACTGATCGCCGACGGCCCGGCACGCTTCCTGTACGAGAAGTTCGGTTTCGCGGACACCGCCACACACGACTCGATCGGCATGTACCGCATGATGACGGCACAGCCGGAGGACCGTCCCGCGCCGACTGCTTGAGCCCACCCCTCCTTACCCCGGCGCGGCCGGGGTACCCGGGAATTCGACACGACAGCACCAAGCCCGTCGATCCCGAGGAGGCACCGGCCGTGGACGGCTTAAGGCGCTGGTTCGACCGCAGCCTGTTCGCACAGGCACTGCTGCTCTTCCCGCTGTGTGTGGGGGTCGCCGCCCTGTTCCGGCAGGACGCACATCCGGTCCGATGGCTGATTCAAGGCGCGCTCTACACCGGGGCCGGCCTCACCTGTGTGGCCTTCCAGCGCCGCAGGATCAGCCGCGCCATCGGCTCGCACCCCCGCGCGGTCGCCGATCTCAACCGCAGGATCCGGCACCGCGAGGTGCCGAGCGACCCCGGGGAACGGGCGACGATGCGGCGCCTGGTCGCCGAACACCAGGACCGGCTGGAACGGGCAGAGCGGTGGCTGCCGTACTGGCTGGGCGTCATGGGACTCATCGCGACAGCCGTGCTCGTGCTCAGCGCAGCCACCGGCTCGCTGCTCCCTTGCCTGCTCCTCGCCGGCGGTGTGGGTGCCTTCTGCTACTGGATCCTCTGGATGCGACGCCGCAACAAGGAGCGCTGCGAGTTCATGCGCTCGGCCCTGCGGGAGCAGAAGAGCGAACCGGTGGGCTGACCGGATCCGGTTCATGAACGGCCGGCGCTAGCGTGTTCGGTATGGATCGTCATACGGCACGTGTGCAGGGCATTGAGCGGCGGCAGATAGACGACGCCTGGCAGCGCATTGAGTCCTGGCTCGAACGGAACGCTCCAGCGACCTTGGCGAATCTGTTGCCCGGGGCTTCCGAGGCCGAAATCGAGGAATTGCAGGGCTCTTTGGGCGTGCGTCTGCCCGTCGGGCTGCGGGCTGCGGGCGTTGTGGAGTCGGCGGGCAGGAGTGCGGCCGGAGCCGATGCCTGGATTCATGCCGGGCGAGAGTCTGCTGATGCCGTTCGATGTCGTCCGCCGCACGTATGAGCTCAAGATGCAGCTGCGACGGAGTGACGAGGAGGCGCAGCGGCGGACGGGCGGCACAGAGGAGATCACGGTGTGGCGTCCCTCCTGGATCCCCTTTGCTTCGATCGGCGCAGATGCTGTGTCCGGCCTGTGTCTGGACGCCGAGACCGGCAGGATCTGGTACTGGTGCGAGTACGCGGAGCGCAGCATCCAGTTCGAGTCGCTGACGGACTACGTGGAGGAGATGGCCGACGTCCTCGAAGTCCCGCTGCTCGCAGCAGAGGCGCGAGTCGGCCTGATGAACGGGTTCTTGGTGTGGGGGGTGCCGCACGATGCGGCCGAGCGAGCCGCGTGGGTGCCGTTGGCCGGGTGAGGCGTGCGCGTGAGGCCCTGGCGTTGCGCTTTCCCGCCCGTACCCGGTGACCCAGCCCACTTCCGGGGGCCCGTGGCTGTGAGGCCACTCATAGGGGGCACGTCACATGCTAAAGGCGGTAGTAGGCGCCCGGGGGCGTCAGGCCGGGGCGGGAGGTGCCTGGGGGCGCCCCGCGCGGGGGCCTCTTCGTAAGCGGGTAGTACGTCACATGATTGCGCGCCTCCCCGAGCGTCGCTAACTCTGGCTGAGTCTTCGGGACGCCCCGGCCACCCGGCACAGTCGCCCGCTCCGGTCCGGCGCCCCTCACGTCCCCATCCAGGAGTTCACTCCCGCATGTCGATGACCCGTACCGCCCGTACCGCCCGTACCCGCAAGTTCTCCATCGCCGGCCTCGCCACCGCCGGTGCCGCCGCCGCGGCCCTCACCCTGGTCCCCTCCCCCGCCCAGGCCGCCGAGCCTGCCCAGGCGCCCGCCTCCGCGCCGCAGGCCGCGGGCGACAAGAACTACCCCGAGAACCTCGACGGCTGGATCCGCGAGTCCCTGGACATCATGAAGTCCAAGGGCATCCCGGGCACCTACGAGGGTCTGCACCGCAACATCATGCGCGAGTCCGCCGGTGACCCGAACGCGCAGAACGGCTGGGACGTCAACGCCCAGAACGGCACCCCCTCCAAGGGTCTGCTCCAGGTGATCCAGCCCACCTTCGACGCGTACCACGTCGCGGGCACGCCGAACAACCTGACCGACCCGGTCGCCAACATCACCGCGGCCGCCAACTACGCCGCCGACAAGTACGGCTCCATCGACAACGTCGACTCCGCCTACTGAGCCCTCGGACGACCACTCCCCGGTTCAGGCCCACTGAGTCCTCGGTTCGCGAAGAGAGGCAGCGCATGCCGCACGAGAGCGGGAACGACCACCCGGCGCACACGGCCGGCGGCCCCGCGGCGCCCGGCCACGGGCCCGCGCGGGTACGCGGCTCGCGGCGCCGGCCCCGGCAGAAGGCCCTGCGGTACACCGCGTGGGGCGCCCTGGGCGCGGTCCTGATCGGCGGCGGGGGCGTGGCCTACGCCTGGCAGCACCTCAACGGCAACATCCAGGGCACCGACGTGAACGCCGCCCTCGGCCACGACAGGCCCGCCGAGCAGCGCGACGGGTCGATGAACATCCTCCTGCTCGGATCCGACTCGCGCGCCGGTACCCACGGCCGGTACGGCAGCGGTGTGAGCGGTGCACGGGCCGACACGGCGATGGTCCTGCACGTCGACAAGACCCACGAGAAGGCCTCGGTCGTCAGCATTCCGCGCGACACCATGGTCGAGCGGCCGCAGTGCGCGCAGCCCCACGGCGGCGGCGCGGCGGGCGCCCAGCAGGCCATGTTCAACTCGTCCTACCAGGTGGGCGGCCCCGCCTGCACGGTGAAGACGGTCGAGAAGATGTCGGGCCTGCGCATGAACCACTACCTCGAAGTCGACTTCAAGGGGTTCCGGAAGCTCATCGACGAGCTCGGCGGTGTCGACATCACCACCCACAAGGCCATCAAGGACCACAACAGCGGTCTCTCGCTGACCGCAGGCAAGCACACGCTGAAGGGCGAGGAGGCGCTGGCGCTGGTCCGCACCCGGCACGGCGTGGGCGACGGCAGCGACCTGGGCCGCATCCAGCTCCAGCAGGCGTTCATCAAGGCCCTGATCCACCGCGCCGACACCGTCGACCCGCTCAGCGACCCCGCCAAGTCCTACGACCTGGCGGACACCGCGACGAAGACCATCAGCGCCGACTCCGACCTGGCCTCCGCGGACAAGCTGCTCGGCCTGGCCAAGGAGCTGAAGGGCATCAGCCCCGACCGCACCGACATGGTGACCATGCCCGTGACCTACGACGCCCGGGACGCGGGCCGGGTCCTGCCGCTGGACAAGGCGTCGCACCAGGTCTGGAACGCGCTGCGCCAGGACCGCCCCATCCCGGATTCCGCGACGCGGGAGTCGGTGGCGGACAGGACGGACTCACCGGTGTCGGCCGGCTCCTGACCCGAGGCACCGGGGCACCAAGGCACCGGGCCTGGCATCGTGACCCTCACCACGAAATCCCACCCGAGTGGTTTCTGTTATCGAGGTGGGCGCTGGGCGTCTCCCCTGTGTCGGAGGAGTCAGCCCCCCACACAGAGAGCGGACACAGCGTGAGCAGCGAACGCCAAGTCACGATGATCAGGGCAGCGCGGGACGGGAACCAGCAGGCGCAGGACGCGCTGGTGGCGGAGTATCTGCCGCTGGTCTACAACATCGTCGGACGGGCCCTGAACGGCCACGCCGACGTGGACGACGTGGTGCAGGAGACCATGCTCCGGGTCCTCGGCGGCCTGGACGGTCTGCGCGACCCGGAGAACTTCCGCAGCTGGCTCGTGGCCATCGCCATGAACCAGATACGCGGCCACTGGCGCGAGCGCGCCTCGGGTGCGATACCCGCCGGCGGTGGTCTCGCGGACGCGTACGACGTCGTGGACCCGGGCGCGGACTTCGTGGATCTCACCATCACCCGGCTCGGACTCTCCGGGCAGCGGCGGGAGACCGCCGAGGCCACCCGCTGGCTGGACGAGGACGACCGTGCCCTGCTGTCGCTGTGGTGGCTGGAGTCCGCGGGCGAGCTCACCCGGGCGGAGGTCGCAGGGGCGCTGGAGCTGTCGCCGCAGCACACGGCGGTACGGGTGCAGCGCATGAAGGCCCAGCTCGAGACGGCCCGCGTCGTCGTCCGCGCCCTGTCGGCCACCCCACCGTGTGCGGGACTGCGGCAGATCACCGCCGGCTGGGACGGGGTGCCGTCGGCGCTGTGGCGCAAGCGTCTTGCCCGCCATGCCCGCGACTGCTCCGCCTGTGCGGGCCACTGGTCCGACCTGGTGCCCGCGGAGGGCCTGCTGGTGGGGCTCGGCCTCGTCCCGGTGGGCGCCGCGCTCGGGGGCCTGGTCGTGGCTCCGGACCTCGTCGAGGTCGGCTCCGCCTCCGCCGTGTCCGGCCACGGTGCGGGCGCCCCGGTCTCCGCCCGGACGCGGGCCCGCCGTGACCGCGCCAGACGACGGCGTCGTACGACGGGCATGGCCGCCGCCGCGGTCGTCGCGCTCGGCATCGGCGGCACCGCGGTGCACCTCCTCACCGGACCGGAAACGGACGAGAGCGCACCGGCCACCGCCGCCGCCCCCGCCTCACCCACCGCTCCCACGGCCTCGGCCTCGAAGAGCGCGTCCCCCTCGGCCTCCCCCAAGCGGTCGGCGTCCCCCAGCGCCAAGCCGTCCCCGAGTAAGACGAAGAAGAAAAAGAAGGCCGAGCCCACCCCGAGCCGCACCGCGGCCAAGCCGAAGCCCACGCCCAAGCCCGAGGCGCCGGACCCGGCGCCGCCGAAGCCGAGCGGCACCGCCGAGCAGGTCGTCGCCCTCGTGAACACGGAGCGGGCCAAGGCGGGCTGCGGCCCGGTCCGGTCCAACGGCAAGCTCGCCACGGCGGCGGCCAAGCACTCGGCCGACATGGCGGCCCGCGACTACTTCGACCACCAGAGCCCGGACGGCACGGACCCCGGCGACCGCATCAGCGCGGCCGGCTACCGCTGGAGCACCTACGGCGAGAACATCGCCCGCGGACAGCGGACCCCGGCGTCGGTCATGGACTCGTGGATGAAGAGCCCCGGCCACCGCGCCAACATCCTCAACTGCGACTTCAAGGAGCTGGGCGTGGGCATCCACAACGCGTCCGGCGGCCCGTGGTGGACGCAGGCCTTCGGCACAGCGCGCTGAGGCCGAGGGGCCCCGAGCCGTCCGGGCAGGCCGGCCGGCGTGCGGTCGGCCGGCGTGCGGTCAGCCGACCTGCTGCGTGTGGAACTGCTCAAGCCGCCGTTGCGCGAGCTGCAGCGTCCCGCGCTGGCGGCCGGGCACCCGGCGGCGCAGAGCGACCAGGCCGGGGCCCAGCGCGCGGACGGCCTCGGGGTCCCGTACACGGTCCCAGAGGTGGTGGGCGCGGTCTGCCGCCGCCTCCACCTCCGGGGAGTCCGCGGCCTGCCCCGCCGCGAGGCGGGCCGATGCGACCGCGAGCCAGGTCTCGCAGCTGCGCGCCGGGTCTCCGGCGAACCGCGCCAGGTCCGCCCGTACCTCCATCCAGTGGATGGTCTCCTTCGAGCCCGGTCCGTGCATGCGCAGCGCGCTCTGTTCCCAGGACGCCGCCAGAGCCGCCGCCTCGCCGTGCCGGCCCGCCTGGACGGCCGCGGTGATCGCCGCGTGCGGGTCCATGGAGGCGTCGGCGGGCGTCGGAGGCGGTGGCGCGGGTGAGGCGGAGGGCGGCGTGCCGGGGTCGTGGACCGGCAGCAGGTCCGGGGCGTTCTCGCCGAGGCTCAGGGCGGCCTGCTGATGCAGCTGGTGCAGCGGGGGACGGTGGCCGCTGCGGAGGACCGTCGCGAGGGCCTTCATGTACGCGGGGGTCGCGGGCGTGCGGCGTTTGGCGGGCGGCGCGACGCGGCCGTAGAACGCGACGCCTGGTCCCGCGTCGAGGGGCTGCTCGGTGAGGGCCTGCCAGCTCTCCGGGTCGGTGTGCAGGTCGGCGAGGACCGTGGTGCTGCCCACCGGACGCAGCCGCAGCTCCTGGGCGATCCAGTGCCAGGGGAACCCGGTGTAGCGGACCGTCGCCGTGGTGGTCCTGGCGAGCGCGAGGTGCAACTGCCGCTGGCGCCGGTCGAGATGGACCTGCCCGATGAGGTAGACCGTCAGCGGTCCCGGCGCCATGGCGGCCGCCCGCAGCCGGGTCAGTACCGTCTGCGGGTCCAGCGGGTCCGCCAGTTCCACGATGCTCGCGGTCGGCGTACCTGCGAGGATCTCCGGGGGCACCGTCGCGAGGACGGGAAGTACGGAGGCCGCGTCCACCAGGCGCCCCTTGCCCACCGGGGCAGCCGCGACGAGCAGCACGGTTCCGGGCATGGGCCCCTCCCTCTCGATCATCACGTCAGCACCGTATCCGCATCTCCCGCCCGCCGCGCCCTTCGGGCTTCACCTGCTGTGACACAGGGGGGTGCGGTTCGGGCGGTCGCTCCCAATTCGGTCCGAAGCGCGCGAAGTCGGACGATGCCGACACGGGGCCCGGGGGGACTTGCGCAGCGCTTCGATGAAATCATCGGGGGATGTCTGACTTGATCATTGCCGCCTGCGACGGAGCGGCGAAGAAGAATCCCGGGCCCGCCGCCTGGGCCTGGGTGGTCGCCGACGCCGAGGGCCGCCCGCAGCGCTGGGAGGCGGGACCGCTCGGCCACGCCACGAACAACGTGGCCGAGCTGACCGCACTGGCCGAGCTGTTGGAGGCCACCGACCCGGCGCGGCCGCTCGAAGTGCGGATGGACAGTCAGTACGCGATGAACGCGGTCACCAAGTGGATCGCGTCCTGGAAGCGCAACGGATGGCAGACCGCGGCGAAGAAGCCGGTCGCCAACAAGGACCTCGTCGTCCGCATCGACGCGCTGCTGCAGGGCCGCGCGGTGACGTTCCGGCACGTGGCCGCCCACCAGGTGGGCGGTGACCACCTCAACGCGATCGCCGACGTCGCGGCCAGCGACGCCGCGACGACCCAGCAGCCCGCCGGCACCGCCCACGGCGCCCGCGAGATCCCCGAACCGCGCCCCGACCGCATGACCGCAGCCCCCGCGGACCGCACGCCGAAGAAGACCGCCACCCGCACGAAGAAGTCGGCGTCGAGCGCCGTCATCAAGGCCAAGTACCCCGGGCGCTGCCACTGCCAGAAGCCGTACGCCGCCGGAGAGAAGATCGCCAAGAACGCGCACGGCTGGGGCCATGTGGAGTGCCGGGACACCGCCGACGCCTGACCCCGTCCGGACACCGCCGGCGCCTGACACCGCCTACCAGTCGAACGTCCGGGTGTCGAGCATGTTGAAGCCGAGCGTCGACTTGCCCACGTACTCCAGGCACGCCTCAGGTCCGGCGGGCAGCACCGAGCAGAAGGTCGCTTCGCGCAGCAGCCGCTCCATGGGCCCCGGGCCGGTCAGCGCGTCGGCACCGCAGATCCGGACGGCGCCCAGGGCGAGCCGGGGAGCGAGTTCGGTCATGCAGTACTTCGCCGCGTGCACCGCCGTGTGGGCCTCCGGGCTGCCCTTCTCCTCGTCGACCAGCCGGGCGGCGGAGTAGACCAGCGCCCGGGCGGCCTCGAGGTCGACGGCGAGCCGGCCGACGTCCGCCTGGAGGGTGGGCGAGGAGCGGCGGTGCTCCTGGGACCGGAGGAAACGGACGGTGAGTCTGAGGATGGACTCCGCGATGCCCAGATACGCGCCCAGGCAGCCGGACACCGCCCAGTGCGGTTCCCTGACCAGTCTGAAGAGGGAGAGCCCTTCCTCGCCGAGGAACAACCGCTGTCTGGGGACGGCCACTTCGCTCATCGTCAGGGTCGCGGTCCGTGTGCCGCGCGGTGCGGCGGCGTTTCCGGTGGTGGCGTCCCCGGCGGTGGTGAAGGAGACGCCGGGGTCGTCTTTGGACACCACGAAATGCGACACCTCATCGGCTATCGCGGCGCCTTCTTCGCGGGCCGCGACCACGTAATGGTCGGCGATACCGGCGAGTGGCACACAGGACTTGGTGCCTTTCAGGATGTAGCCGTCTCCCGTGTCGCGGTAGGTGGCGCGGATGTGGTGGAGTCCGGCGCCGGTTCCCGTCTCCGTCGTGGCGGAGGCGAACATCCGGCCGTGCTCGACGACTTCGGCGAAGAGCCAGGTGCGGAAGCGGTCGGCTGCGGCGGGGAGCGGGGACCCGCCCGTATCGCACAGCGAGCCGATGGCCACATTGTGCGCGTTGAAGCCGAGGGCGACCGCCCCGTCACCGGTGGCCAGCGCCTCCAGGACCTTGGTGTAGTCCAGGAACGAAAGGCCCTCGCCGCCGAACTCCCGGGGGACGAGGAGCGTCAGAAGGCCGGCCTCCCGGATCAGCCGGTAGCCGCGGTGCGGGGCGAGCAGGCCGCGGTCGACCTCGGCCGAGCCGCGGGAGAGCACTTCGGCCGTCCCGCGCGCCCGGTCGAGTATCGCCGTGGTGTCCGCCGCGTCCATGGAGTGCATCCGATCCTTTCCGCGGCCGCCCGCGAAGTGACCCCGTCAGGAAGGCCCCGGGGCCGACGACGGCGCTCTGCCCCATGTCCGGGGCGCCGCGCTGCCGTTCACCGAGGCGTTCCACCCCGATTCCAGCAAGTGCCTTGCCGGTGGCGTGGACTGTGTTGACGTCGTCATGCGAAGCACAACCCCCTTGATGCGCGCTGAAATTGTCGTACCGGTGTTCGGAGGGCGTCCAATATCTGTTCGTACTGACCACCAGACCGGTCGGTTATGGGGGTTTCCCCCGGATGGCGCAGCCGACGTGCGCTCTCCCGCCACGGACGGTCTCCTTTCTGCAATGGGTTACGACATAGACAGCCCGCGTGCAGCGGGCACCACACGACGTGACGCACTGGGCATGGCCGCGGTGCTGTTGGCAGGCGGCGCCCTCTCCTCGGGGGCGGCCGCGCCACGGGCCGGACTGGAGCCCGACGGCTCCTGCCCGGCCACCTACGACGCCGAGTTCGAGGAGGCCCTCGCCGCGGCCGACGCGGAGTTCCCGGAGGACGACGAACGAGGTCTCGCCGAGGCCGGTCCCCGCCGCCGGTTCACCCTCCCGCTGCGCCGCCGCTATCGGGTCACCACCCGGTACGGGAAGCGCGGCAACTGGCTCGCCGGTCACCACACCGGGGTCGACCTCGCGGTACCGCGGGGCACCCCTGTGTACGCGGTGGGCGCCGGGGTGGTGGTGCTGGCCCGCTGGTCGGGGTCGTACGGCAACGCCGTCACCGTCCGGATGCCGGACGGGCACTACGCGCTGTACGCCCACCTCTCCCGCATCCGGGTGCGCAAGGGTGCCCGGGTCCGCGCCGGGACGCGGCTCGGGAGCAGCGGCAGCACGGGCCGTGCCACCGGACCCCACCTCCACCTGGAGATCCGGGCCCGGCGCCACTACGGCTCGGACATCAGCCCCTACCGCTATCTGGCCCGCCGGGGCGCCCGCCTCTGGTGAAGGCGGCGGCAGGGGCGCCCCGGCGGTGAGCGCGGTGGTCACGGCCTCAGGGACTTGAACGCCCGCGTCTGCTCGACGACGGCCCGCTCCGTGGGCAGCCGTTCGATCGACGAGGCGCCGAAGAAGCCGACGATGCCGGTGGTGTGCTCGAGGACGTACCGCGCGTCCTCGGGCTCGGCGATGGGGCCGCCGTGGCAGAGCACGAGGGCGTCGGGGTTCACGCGCTTGGCGGCGTCGTGCATCTCCTGGACGGCGGCGGCCGCCTGGTCGAGCGTCATCGCGGTGCCCGCGCCGATGGAGCCCTTCGTGGTCAGGCCGACGTGCGGGACGAGGACGTCGGCGCCCGCCCTCGCCATCTCCGCGGCCTGCTCCGGGTCGAAGACGTAGGGCGCGGTGAGCAGGTCGCGCTCGTGGGCGGCGCGGACCATGTCGATCTCCAGGCCGTATCCCATGCCGGTCTCTTCGAGGTTGACGCGGAACGTGCCGTCGTACAGGCCGACCGTGGGGAAGTTCTGCACGCCGGTGAAGCCCATGGCCTTCAGCTGGTCGAGGAAGAGGTCCATGCGGCGGAAGGGGTCCGTGCCGCACACGCCCGCGAGGACCGGGGTGTCCCGGACCACGGGCAGGACCTCGCGCGCCATGTCGACGACGATCTCGTTCGCGTCGCCGTACGGCAGGAGTCCGGCCAGGGAGCCGCGGCCCGCCATCCGGTAGCGGCCGGAGTTGTAGATGATGAGCAGGTCGACGCCGCCCTCCTCCGCGCACTTGGCGGACAGGCCGGTGCCGGCGCCCGCTCCGATGACGGGCCGGCCGTCGGCGATCTGCGCGTGCAGGCGGGCCAGTGCTTCCTTGCGGTTCATGGGGTGCTCCTGGAAAGGGTGAGGTCAGCGGCCGGCCGGTACGGCGGCGCGTGCGCCGATCAGCTGGTGCAGGCGGTCGGCCATCGCGACCGCGAAGGACGCGTCGTTGATGTGGGCGTCGACCTCGTGCAGGCGTACACCGCTGCCGCACACGGTGGCACGCAGGGCGTCGAGGCCCGTCATGTCGGCCACCGGGTCGGCGAAGGGGGCATCCGTCATGTCCACGGCCGAGAGTCCGCGCAGGGGCCAGAAGACTTCGGCGGGCCCGCGGGCCGCGGCGAGCTTGTGGCCGAGCATGGCACCCAGGGCGGCCATCTCCCGGGCGGTCGTCCGCATCAGCGTGACCGTCGGGTTGTGGACAAGGAACCGCCGTCCGGCGAAGCGTTCCGGGATGCTCGCCTCGGGGCCGAAGTTGACCATGTCGAGGGCGCCGGGCGCGACGACCTGGGGGATGGCCGCGGCGCCCGCCGCGGTGAGCCGGTCGGGGCCCGCGCTGAGCACTCCCCCGACGAGTTCGTCGGCGAGTTCGGTGGTGGTCAGGTCGAGCACGCCGTCCAGCAGGCCGTCGGCGGCGAGCTTCTCCACCGCGCGGCCGCCCGCGCCCGTGGCGTGGAACACCAGGACCTCGTAGCCGAGTTCGGCGAGCCGGGCGCGGGCCGCGTCGACGGCGGGTGTCGTCACGCCGAACATGGTGGCGGCGACGACCTTGCGCCGGGGGCCCGCCAGCTCCTCCAGGTTGCGCTCCTGCCGGCGCGCCATGCCGGCCGCGGCGGCCGCCGCGTTGCCGAGGACGTGGCGCGAGACGGAGTTGATGCCGGAGACGTCGACGACGCTGTACATCATCGTGAGGTCGCTGCTGTCGACGTACGGTGCCACGTCGCCGCCCGCCATGGTGCTGACCAGGACCTTCGGCACGCCGATGGGCAGGGCCCGCATGGCCTGCGCGGCGATGGCCGAGCCGCCGCTGCCGCCCGCCGCGAGCACCGCGTGGAGCCTGCCCTGCCGGTACAGGTCCAGGACGACCCGGGTCAGTCCTTCGGCCATGGCGGCGACCGCCGCACCGCGGTCGCCCGCGCTCCGCAGCCCGGCGAGTTCGTGCCCGGCGGCGCGCGCCACCGTCTCGGCCGCTATGTCGGGCGTGGGTGTCTGGGCGGGCGGCGGGAGTACGCCGACGTCGACAAGCAGGACGTCGCTGCCGTACTCGCGGAGCCGTTCGCGCATCCACGCGTACTCCTCGCCCTTGGTGTCCAGCGTGCCGACGAGGACCACGGTCGCCATGTCCTTCACTCTCCTTCATGTGCCCAGTGGTGCTGATCCTGTGGCCGGTCCTGGTCGGTGACAACGGCCAGTGGGGCCGGATTGGCCTGCGGGTAGGCGAAGATGAGGACATGGCGAAGATCCCGACGGCCCGATTGTCACGGCTGCTCACCGGTTGGTCGTCCGAGGGGGCGGGGCCGCTGCCGCGGCGACTCGCGGACGCCCTGCGGGAGTTGGCCGAGCGGGCGGACGTGGCGCCCGGCACGACTCTGCCGTCCCAGCGTGAACTGGCCGGTGTTCTGGGGGTGAGCCGCTCCACGGTGACCGCCGCGTACAGCCTCCTGGAGGACGCCGGCTGGCTGGAGAGCCGGCGCGGCAGCGGTTCGCGGCTGCGCGGCTCGGGTTCGCTGGCGCGGCACGCGGGCGAGGGACGGCTCGCGAGCTTCGACGCGCGGACGAGCGGGGCCGATCTCTCCAGCGGCGCGCTGGACGGGCTCGGCGCGGTGGGCGACGCGGTCGGTGCGCTGTCGGCCGCGGACCTCGTCCCGATGCTGCATGGCGACGGCTATCTGCCGCACGGTCTGCCGGAGCTGCGCGAGGGCATCGCGGCGTACTACCGCGAGGCGGGGGTGCCCACGGAACCGGAGCAGATCCTCGTCACCTCGGGTTCGCAGCAGGCCGTGTGGCTGGTCGCGCAGGCCCTCGTCGACCCGGGCGACACCGTCGTGGTGGAGAACCCCACCTACCGCGGGGCTCTGGAGGCGCTGCGGTCGCGCGGCGCGCGGCTCGTCCCGGTCGGCGGCGACCGTCCCGGGGCGGGCGGTGACGGCTCCGACGCCGCGGCGCTGCGGCGGCTTGGCGCGACGGTGCGGCCGCGGCTCGTCTATCTCCAGCCGGCCGTGCACAATCCGACGGGCCGCAGCCTGGACGACGCGGCGCTGCGGGAGTGGGCGTCGGCGCTCGGCGAGCGTGACCTGTTCACGGTCGAGGACACCGCGTGCGCGGAGCTCGGCCTGGCGGGCGACGGGGCTCCCGTGCCGTTGGCCGCCCGGCTCCCGATGGCGTCCACGATCACGGTGGGGACACTGTCGAAGCTGTTCTGGGGCGGGGTGCGGGTGGGCTGGGTGCGGTCGTCGCCACACATCGTGGCGCGGCTCGCGAAGATCAAGACATCGGTGGACCTGTCGTGTTCGGTGGTGGACCAGCTGGTGGCGGTGCGGCTGCTGGCGGGGCTGCCGCAGGCGCGGGCCACGCGCCGCGCGGTGCTGCGCGACCGGCTCGCGGGTGCGGAGAAGCTGTTGCGCGCCCGTGCCCCGCACTGGGAGTGGGACCGGCCGGCCGGCGGCCCCGCTCTGTGGGTCCGGGTGCCGGGCGCCGACACGGAGGCGCTCGCGCAGCTGGCGCGGCGCCGGGGCGTGGCCGTCGTGCCGGGTTCGGCGTTCTCCGCCGTGGACGGTTTCCGGGACCGGCTGCGGCTGCCGTACGCGCACGGTGTCGACCTGCTGGAGCGGGCGCTTCCGACGCTGCTCGACTGCGCGGAGCGCAGTCGCGACAAGAGCGCGACGTCTGTTGTCAGACCCTCCTGACAGCATGAAGGCATGGGATTCTTCGACGACTTGGTGCTGCCCGCGGAACCGGCCGAGCCGAAGGGCGAGGTGGTCAGGCTGGGCCCTCCGGGGGAGGACGCGGCCCGGGACCGCCCGCCGCTCGACTGGTTCGAGCCGGCGCCGGTGCCGCAGCTCGCGGTGGCCGGTGAGGGGCCGGAGGCCAAGGTGATGGTGACCGGCTGGTCCGTGTGGCCGGATTCGGTCACCTTGCACCTCGCCGTGCACCGGCCGGTCCACCGGTCCGGCGGCGGGGGCCACCGGCAGTCCGGGCTGCGGGTGGGGCTGCTGCTGGCCGACGGGAGGCGGGTGACCTCGCTCGACGCGACGACCGAGCAGACCGTGCCTGTGGTCGGCCCGTCGGAGCTGCGGGCGTACGCGTCGCGGAGCGTGCCGACCGGGCTGATCCCGCTGGACCCCGGCGGCCTGGGCGACTCCTTGTTCAGGACCTGCGTCGACCTGTATCTGCCGGAGCTGCCCCCGCCCGGCGAGACACGGCTGGTGGTGGAGTGGCCGGACGAGCACATTCCGGAGACGGGCACGCCGGTCGACGCCGCCGCCCTGCGCGCCGCGGCCGCGCACGTCGTCGAGGTGTGGCCCGACCTGCCGACGCCGTCGGCCAAGGGTCCCGAGTCCTTCATGGTCGTCCGGATGGGCGGGCCGCCCGACTTCCTCGCCAGGCCGATGTCCGCGCACGAGCGCCGAGAGCTGCGCGAGCGGGAGGAGGCGGAGCAGCGGTATGTGCCGCGCGGCGACTGGGACCGCATGGGCTACGAGGACTGGGACGACGCCGCGCTGATCCGGGCCCGCCTTGAGGGCGGCGCACCGGCCGACGCGGTCGTCTGGTCGGGTGCCACTCCCCTGCACCTGGCGGCGGAGCGCGGCGGCGCGGAGTCCGTGGCCGCGCTGCTGCCGCACGTCGAGCGGATCGACGCGCCCGACGACGAGGGGCACACCGCGCTGTGGCACGCCGCCTGCACCGGCGACGAGGACAGTGTCCGGGCGCTGATCCGGGCCGGCGCGGATGTCTGGACGCCGCAGACCGGCCCCTGGTCGCCGGGCCGGCTGCTGTTGACGACGCCGCTCGCCCCGCTCGTCGCCGCCCTGCCGGGTGCGGTGGCCCTGCCGCCCGACGAGCTGGCCGCCTTCCGCGCCGCGGACGCGCTCATCGAGGCCTTCGACGATCCGCAGCTGTATACGGAAGGGCTCGGTATCGCCTTCGTCCGCGATCTGGACGCCGCGGAGGTCGTCCGACGGCTGGGCGCCGACCCGGCGCGCTGCCCGGAAGTCCCCCTGGAGCACGCCCCGTTCGACGAGGACGACTACGACACCTCCCTCCGCTTCGTCGGAGTGACCGATCTGCCCGGCAACCCCGGCGGCTGTGTCCTCACGCAGGAGGGGTACATGCCGAGCGACGACGGCGTGCTGCGCGCGATATCGGCGGGGACGACCGCCTATGGTCTCTACTTCAACCCCAAGGGCGGCACCTACGGCACGCTGGCCAGGGACGGCCGTCTCGTGGAGCACGAGGAGATCGGTCTGCCCCCGGACGAGACGGAGCCGGCCGCGCACTGGCACTTCCGGTTCTGGCGGTCGGGCCGCGGTGTCCCGTACGCCGCGCACGATCTCGCCTACGCCTGTGCGGCAGCCGGGCTCCGCGTCGCCGACGCCCGGCCCGCCGTGGACGACACCCTGCCCAGGCGCTGGGTGGAGCTGCCCCCGGATCTCGTGCGCTGATCGCGGGGGTGTGCAAGCGATTCGCAGGCAGGAAGAAGGAGATCCGGGAGTGCTGGAGCGGCTCAACGAAGCCATGGAGTACGTCGAGCGCCACCTCGGCGAGACCGTCGACGTGGCGGAGGCGGCCCGTATCGCGGCCACTTCGGAGTACCACCTGCGCCGGATGTTCTCCGCGCTGGCGGGCATGCCGTTGGCGGAGTACGTCCGGCGTCGGCGGCTCACCCTGGCGGGCGCCGAGGTGCTCGCGGGGCGGGACACGCTGCTGGAGATCGCGGTGCGGTACGGCTATGGCTCGGGCGAGGCGTTCGCCCGTGCGTTCCGCGCCATGCACGGCATCGGGCCCGGCGAGGCCCGGCGCACGGGAGCCACGCTCAGCTCCCAGTCCCGGATGACCTTCCGCCTCACCATCGAAGGAGGCGGTGACATCCGCTATCGCGTGGCGGGCAAGCCGGCCTTCACCGTCGTCGGCCCGAAGACCCGGGTGCCGCTGGTGCACTCGGGTCCCAACCAGGCGATCATCGACTTCGTCCGCGGGATCGCGGCGGCGGACGTGGAGCGCCTGGAGAAGCTGTCGGACGGCGAACCGCGGGGCATCCTCGCCGTCTGCGACGACCTGGACCCGAGCCGCGCCGAGGGCACCGAACTCGACTACTACCACGGAGTGATCACGTCCTCGGCCGCCCCGGAGGGCGCGTCCGTACTGCCTGTCCGGGCCGGGACGTGGGCGGTGTTCTCGGTGTCGGGTCCCGCCCCGGAGGCCATCCAGCACCTGTGGCGGGACGTGTTCATGGAGTGGTTTCCGTCGAACCCGTACCGCAGCCGCCCCGGCCCGGAGATCCTGCGCACCCGGCTGTCGCCCGACAAGTCCGTGGCGGACGCCGAGCTGTGGCTCCCGGTGGAGCGGGACCGCGGCCTCGCCGACCCGGGCTACCCCTCCGGGTAGAAGACGAAGAGGGTGCAGCCGGTGGTCGTCTGCGGTATGTGCGAGGAGCCGGCGGGTGCGTGGATGAACGAGCCCGCCGGGTAGTCGCGTTCGCCGTCGTTGAAGACCCCGGAGACCACGAAGACCTCCTCGGGCCCCGGCTCGTGCACGTCGATGCCCTCCCAGCGGGAGTGCGGGTCCATCTTTAACACCTGGGCGCTCGCGCCGTTGTCGCCCTTCCACAGGGGGCGCAGACGAATGCCGGGGAAGAGTTCGCGGGTGGGGGCGTCGTGCACCGCCGACCAGGCGTAGCCGGGCGCGGTGTGCTGTTCTGTCGTCATGGCCCCAGCCTTCCCGGCCGCCGCCGTCCCGCCGAGAGTCAGAAAAGTCACGGCGAGGTATTTTCCTGCCATGCATCATGTCGTCGCGCTCGTGCACGCTCCTCAGTCGACGTTCGAACTCGCCTGTGCGGCCGAGGTGTTCGGCATCGAGCGGCGCGGGATCGAGAAGCGGTACTCGTTCGGGGTGTGCGCCGAGCACCCCGGCCCGGTGGCCACGCGCGCCGGGTACGACATGCTCGTGACCGACGGCCTGGACGCGCTCGAACGGGCCGACACCGTGGTCGTCCCCGGCTGGCAGCCCACCGCCGAGGCCCCCTCCCCCGCCGTGCTGCGCGCGCTGCGGGGCGCGCACGAACGCGGGGCGCGGGTGGTCAGCATCTGCTCGGGCGCCTTCGTACTGGCACACGCGGGGCTCCTCGACGGCCGGCGCGCGACCACGCACTGGGCCCTCGCGGACGAACTGGCCGCGCGTTTCCCGGCCGTCCGGCTCGACCCCGACGTGCTCTACGTGGATCACGGGGACGTGGCCACCAGCGCGGGGGCCGGCGCCGGCATCGACCTGTGTCTGCACCTGGTCCGCACCGACCAGGGCGCCCGGTACGCCGCGCACGTCGCGCGGAACATGGTGATGCCGCCCCATCGCGAGGGCGGGCAGCTGCAGTACGCGGCGCCCCCGCACCCCGCGCAGTTCGACGGTTCGCTGGCGCCGCTCCTCGCGTGGGCCTCGGAGCGCCTGGCCGAGCCGGTCGGCGTCGAGGAGCTGGCCGCGCACGCGGGCGTCTCGGTGCGCACGCTGGCCCGCCGCTTCGCCGACCAGCTGGGCGTCAGCCCCGGTCAGTGGCTGCTCAGCCAGCGCGTCGGCGCCGCGCGGGAGTTGCTGGAGTCCACCGATCTCCCGCTCGACGCGGTGGCCCGACGCGCCGGACTCTCCTCGGCGACCAATCTCCGCAGGCGTTTCCTGCGGGCCCTGGGGACGACACCGGGCGGCTACCGCCGGGCCTTCCGTGCGACTCCTTAGGTGAGACCATCACCATGACTACTCTACGTAATCAACGAATTGACGCCCCATCAGTTTCCTCCGCCCGCTAATCCTATCGTCCTATGAGGGTAAGAACGGCTCTGAGCGGGAACGATTGACTCGTGACCTCGGTGCCGCCCAGGACTCGGTGGCGTCCGGCGCCGGTCATCGCACCCCACGCCATCGCCGGTACGACTACTCTCCGTGAAGGGAAAGAGACACTGCTGGACTGGGATACGGGCACCGCCGACTTCACCTTCGGCCTGCGTCACCGCGTGGTGAACGGCACTGATGTCCTTGCGTTTTGGGGCGAGCTGGACGCCTGGGCCGACCAGGAGCTCTCTCCCCGCGTCACGGCACTCCTCGACCGGGCCGGCCCGCGGGTCGTCGCGGACCTTCGGGGAGTGACGTTCATGGACGCCGGCGGCCTGCGGCTGCTGGTGCGCATCCGGAACCAAGTGATCCTCGACCGTGGCACCTTGTGGCTCGTGCCCGGCAGCCCGCGCAACCGGCGGCTGCTGCGCATCACCTCCCTCGACCGGGTCTTCACCATCCCGGCCGGGGCGCCGGTCCCCTGCACCCGGGCCGGCGCCCGCAGCGGGTTCCGCTGATGCGGTCCGAGGCATGAGGCGGGGCTCTGCGGGCATTCGGACGGCATGCATCTTCCCTCCATTCGCCTCCCTGACATGCGCCTCCCGTCGGCCGCGAGACGCGGCAAGAGCAAGGCACGGCGGGCGGCCAAGGGGCGCGGCGTAGCAGCGGTGGCACGTGCCGGGTTCATCGGGCGCGGCGTGCTGTACCTCCTCGTCGGTGCGCTGGCCCTGCGCATCGCCTTCTCCGACGGCGGCGGCCGCCAGGCCGACCGCGGCGGCGCCCTGGCGGAGCTCGCGGAGAAGCCGTTCGGGAACGTACTCCTCTGGCTGCTCGGCATCGCCCTGGCGGGCATGGCTCTGTGGCGGCTCTCCGAGGTCTTCTTCGGCCAGGCGGGGCCGGACGGCGACACCGCGCGCAAGCGGGCGCTGGCCGGCGCGCGTTTCCTCTTCTACACCTTCGTCGCGTACTCCATCCTCGCCTACGCCGCGGGCGACAAGGGCAGCGGCAGCGGCTCCAGCGACCGGCAGACGCAGGACGCGACGGCGAAGGTGCTCGACTGGCCGGGCGGGAAGTGGATCGTCGCCGCCGCGGGCGCGGGCGTCATCGTGGCGGGGCTCTGGATCGCCGGACGGGCCCTGCTGCGGAAATTCCACGACAAGCTGCGCTTGGGCGAGATGTCCCCGCAGGTGCGGCGGGGCGTCGACCTCGTCGGCATCGCGGGCGGCACGACGCGAGGTGTGGTGTTCGCCGTCGCGGGCGGCTTCGCCATCGCGGCCGCGCTGCGCCACAAACCGGGCGAGGCCAAGGGCATCGACAACACCCTGCGCTCCTTCGCCGACACCGCCGCCGGACCCTGGCTGCTCGCGCTGATCGCCGTCGGCCTCGCCGCCTTCGGGCTCTTCTCGTGGGCGAACGCGCGCTGGCGCAAGCTCTGACGACACACGACACACGACACACGGCACACGGGCTCGCAGGACGGCGCCGCCATGCCGCATCCCCCACCGAAGTGGCATGGGATGCCATGGCGGCGCCTGAGCGCCATAGAGGGCATTCGGACGCCCGACATGTACGATGACGTGGTGACTTCCCACCCTCCCCTGAGCCTGGCCGAGCGCAAGCGCCGGCTCGTCTCGGACGAACTGACCGAGTCCGCGCTGCAGTTGCTGGCACGGAAGGGGTACGACGCGGTCACCATCGACGAGATCGTGACCACCGCGGGCGTGTCCCGGCGCACGTTCTTCCGGTATTTCGCGTCCAAGGAGGACGTGGTCGTCCAGTTCCTCGCCGACATGGGCGCCGGCATGCGCGTGGAGCTGGCGGAGCGCCCCGGCGGGGAGCGGCCCTCGGTGGCGTTGCTGCACGCCGTCAAGGTTCCTCTCGCCGCCTGCTCCGACCACTCCGAGCGCGCGCTGAGCGTGGTGCAGCTGATCCTGCGGACGCCCGCCCTGCTGGCCCGCTTCCTGGAGCGGCAGGCGCAGTGGCGCGACGATCTGACGGAGGAGATGGGGCGCCGCAGCGGGCGCGACCCCGAGGCCGACCTGTATCCGCGGCTGGCCGCGGGGATGGCCCTGACGGCGTTCGACGCCGTGCTGCAGCGGTGGAGCGGCAGCGACGGCGCCGAGGACCCGGCCGAGCTGCTCGACCGGGCCTTCGAGGTGCTCGCCCCGGCACTGGACGCGGCCGAGGCGGCGTAACCCCTTCGGCTCGGCGTCAAGCCCTTCGGCTCAGCGGGCCCCGGCCGCCGCCGCCCACTGCTCGGTCAGAGGCCGAACTCCTGCGGAGACACGCCGAGCGCCGCGCACGCCTCCCGCAGGACCTGCTCCTCGGCCGGAGCGATGTACCCGTCGGCGCCGGCGACGACGAAGCCCGTCTGCACGACCGCCTTGGCCTCCATCGGCTTCTTCGCGGCCTTGGCGATCTCCTGCATGGCCTCGGTCTTGCCCTGCTGGAAATTGACCGACAGCTGGTCCACGTGCTTGTTGAACCGCTGGCGCAGCTGGTCCGGCGGGAAGTTCTGCAGAACGTCGTTCTGCACGATCAGTGACTCGACGTGCTGGCGCTCGGCCGGGTCGACCGACCCGTCAGCGGCCGCGACCAGGGCGCACATGGCCATGCTGGCGTCGCGATAGGCACCGCTCTTGAGCTCCGTCTTCAGCGAGGCGAGCTGGGTCTTGAGCACACCCACGAGCTGAGCCTTCGATCCCCCGCCGGATCCAGAACCCGGCCGTCCGTGGCCGCCGGAGCTCCGTGTCCCCTGCGACTGCTGCAGACCCTTGGCCTGGTCCTTGATCCGGTCCCACATCGCCATCCGTGCCACCTCGACTGCTGTTCGCTGGTCGGCGCGCGGCCGCGCGCCACTTTGCCAACGCCTTACCAGCCCACGAAGTTCCACACGTGGCGCCCGTTCAGTTGTTCGGCCCCGTGTTCGGGCATTCAGTCCTTGTCGACGTGCTCCCGGAGGATCTTGCGGTCGGTCGCGTCGACGTCGAAGGTCGTCTTGTTCCAGTCGTCGGTGGTCACGACGTCGACGGACCACAGCACCGTGCGGCCCTTGTCGGAGTCGTCGAGCTCGACGGAGGTGACGGTGCCCTTCTTCTTGTTCGTGGCGGTCTCCACGGCCTGTTGCGGCGTCACGGTCGCCTTCTTCAGCCAGTCCGCCAGCTCGCGCTTGTCGTCGGCGTCCTGGTCCGTGTCGGCCTTGGGCTTGTCGGCCTTGCCGGTGACCGCGTCGACGCGTACGGAGTGCGGGGTGCCGTCCTCGGTCGCCACCTCGGCCTCCCAACGCGGGGCGTCGGGTGTGCCCTTGAGCTCGATGGAGACCGGCTTCGAGTTGTCCACCGTCGCCAGCGCGCTCTTCAGCGCGTCCTCGTAGCCGACCTTGGCCTTGGGGACCAGGGCCTTCCGCTCGGCCTGGTCGTCCGTGAGGGTGCCGCCGTCGGCCGACATGGTGGGCGACGCCGCCCGACCGGCCTCGGAAGCGTCGGTCTTCGCGGCGTCGCCGTCGTCGTTGCCGCAGCCGGTGAGCAGGGCTCCCGCCGCGACCGCGGCACACACGAGAGCCGCACCGCGCGAGGCCGACAGGCGGCTACGCCTTACAGATCCATTCCTTTTTGTGACCATATGGCCACATTAAGCCACTTCTCGTCACCTCACACGGAGAGACACGATCGGCTACACGACCGCCCCCGTGCCCCGTTCCCTCCGCCGGCGCGCCTCCAACGGGCTGTACCCGTCCGGCACCTCTCCCGGGCCGCCGGGACCGCCCGGACCGCCCCGCCGGCGCGTTCGCACGGACGGCTGCGCCGGGTTGCGACGTTCGAGTGCGAGGGCGATCGGCACGGCCGTGAAGACGGTGGAGGCCATGCCGATCACGACCCCGGCGATCAGCGCCAGCGAGAAGTCCGCGAGCGAGTCGCCGCCGAGCACCGCGAGGGCGGTCAGGATGAACAGCGCGCCCATGCCGGTGTTGACGGTGCGCGGCAGCGTCTGCACGACGGCCCGGTTGGCGAGCGCCGCCAGATCACCGCGCGGATCGCGGCGGCGTGCCTCGCGCACGCGGTCGAAGACGACCACCGTGTCGTTGACCGAGTAGCCGATGACGGTGAGCAGGGCGGCGAGGAAGACGCTGTCGACGGGCTTGCCGAGCCAGGCGAAGAGGCCCACCACGAGCAGCACGTCGTGGACCATCGCCGACACGGCCGCCGCCGCGAGGGTCCAGCGGAAACGTACGCTCAGGTAGATCAGCTGGGCGGCCACGGCGATGCCCAGCGCGATGAGCGCCTTCTGGCGCAGCTCGCTGCCGAGGCTCGGGCCGATCATCTCGTCACGCTCGACGGTGACCGTGCCGCCCTGCGATGCCAGGGCCTCCTTGACGCGCTGCTGCTCGGCGTCGGTCAGCTGCTCGGTGCGGACGGTGATGTCGCCCTCGCCGGACTCCTGCACCACCGCGCGCGGGAAGCCCGCGTCGGACACGGCGGCGCGGGCGGTGTCGGCGTCGACGGGCCTGCTGGTGCTGTACTCGACGAGACGGCCGCCGGTGAACTCGACGCCGAACTCCAGGCCGCGCAGCACGATGCCCGCGACGGCCACGACGACCAGCAGGGCGCTGACGCCGAGCCAGCGGCGCCGGTGGCGCACCAGGTTCGGGTTCCTGCGGGCGAGCCAGGTGCGGACGCGGCCCGTGGAGGCGATGCCCGTCAGGGCGGGCCGCTTGCGCACGAAGGTCCGGCCGACGGCGAAGTCGGCGAGGACCCGGGTGATGACGAGCGCGGTGACCATCGACGCGAGGACGCCGATGCACAGGGTGACGCCGAAGCCCTTGACCGGTCCGGTGGCGAAGAAGAAGAGCAGCCCGGCGGCGAGCAGCGTCGTCACGTTCGAGTCGACGACCGCGCTCCACGCCTTCTGGAAGCCCGTGCGGACCGGTTTGCCCAGGTCGGTCGACCGGACGGCGAGGTAGTCCTCCCTGGCGCGTTCGAAGACGAGCACGTTGGCGTCGACGGCCATGCCGATGGCGAGGACGAATCCGGCGAGCCCGGGCAGGGTGAGCGTCGCGCCGAGCGCCACCAGGGCGGCGTACGAGATGAGGCCGTACAGCGCGAGGGCGACCGCGGCGAGAGCACCGAGGAGCCGGTAGACGACGGTGATGAACAGCGCGGTCAGGGCGATGCCGATGAGGGCGGCCCAGGTGCTGGCCTCGATGGCGTCGGCGCCGAGCGTCGGGCCGACCGTGCGCTGCTCGATGATGTCCACCGGCACGGGCAGGGCGCCGCCCTTGACGAGTGCGGCGAGGTCGCGGGCCTCGGACTGGTCGAAGCCGCCGGTGATCTGCGTGCTCCCGCCGGTGATGCCGGTCTTGCAGGCCACGCCCTCGTTGACGCCGGGCGCGGAGATGATCTTGCCGTCGAGGGTGATGGCGACGCGCCGCTCGGGGGCGCCCTGCGGCGCGCAGGCCGCCTCGCCGGTGAGCCGCGCCCAGGTGTCGCCCGCTTCCTTGCGGAAGTCGAGCGTGACCAGCCACCCGGAGAGCGTCTGCTGGTCGAGGGTCGCCTCGGCGTCCTTGACGCCCTCGCCGGTCAGCGCGGTCGGGCCGAGCCGGAGGTGGTTGCCGGGCCGGTCGGGGTCGGGCAGAGTGCGTGAGCCGTCGGCGGCGGGCTTCGCCGTGCCCTTGTCGGCGGACTCCCCCGTCACCGGGTGGACCGTGAGCTGGGCGGTGCGGCCGATGACGTCGGCCGCCTTCCGCGGATCCTGTACGCCGGGCAGCTCGACGATGATGCGTTTCTCGCCGGAGCGTGCGATGCCGGGTTCGGAGACGCCGAGGGCGTCGACGCGCTGCCTGAGGACCTCCAGGGCGCGGTCGGTGGACGCGGCGTCCGCCTTGACGGTGGGTGAGTCCTTGGTCTCCAGGACGATCTGGGTGCCGCCCCGCAGATCGAGGCCGAGGCGAGCGGTTTGGGTGAGGGCGATGTACAGGGACAGGGCGACGACCGCGAGCGCGACGATCGCCCGCCACAAGGATGGGCGGGACATGGATTCTCCACGATGAGGGCAGGACGGAAGGGCGCGTGACCAGGCGTCGCGGATGCGGGGTGCCGGGTCAGGCGCCGGGGACGGTCTGCGTGCTCATCGGTGGGGCGGGCCGCGCGGGGCGGTGGCGGCGAGGGGCCGCCGCGGTGGGGCGGGCGCGGTGGCGGGGCGGGTCTCGGGCCCGCCCAGGGCGCGGTGCGGCGCCGTGTCGACGGCCGTGTGCGCCGGGCCGGCCGGCTGTGGGCCCGGGATGTGGGCGTCCGGCCGGTGGGCGACGACGTGGAGTGCCGGGACGTCGTGCGGTCCGGTCGGCTCGCCGACGTGGGCCACCACGGTGTGCCGGGCGAGCGGCGCGTCGGCCGGTGCCCCGTGCGCCGCGGCGGAGGGGACGAAGAGGGCGAGCACCGTGACGACGAGGGACAGCGCGGACGCGGCCAGGCGCGCGGAACGGCTCTGCTGCGCCACGCGTGCCCCCGTCCCGTCGGCTCTCACCGGATGTCCCTTCGGGTGCGCACGGTGTGGCACCGCCCTGCTCAACGTACGGCCCACCCGGAACCGTTCCGCCCTACGGCATCAAGTTCCGTACTCCACGAGGCTGGTGGGTACCACGATCTGGCGCGGTGGTCCCGCGGCCGTGGTGTGCAGTCGGTCGGCGAGGAGGCGGCCCGCCGCGCGGCCGACTTCGTCGCTGTCGTACGCGACGAGCGTCAGGGGCAGCCCGAGCACGTCGGCCAGTTCGAAGTCGTCGAACCCCGCGAGGGCGACGTGCGCGCCGTCGCGGGACCGCACGTCGGTGGCCCGCAGGGCGCGGAACGCCCCTATCGTGTTGCGGTTGTTCGAGCAGAACAGCGCGGTCGGCGGGTCGGGGAGCGCGAGGAGTCCGGCCGCGGCGCGCGTCGCCTCGTGCGGTTCCGTCTGGCCCTGGCGTACGAGGAGTGGGTCGACGGTGAGGCCCGCCGCCGCGAGGGCCGCCGCGTAGCCGCGGAGCCGTTCGGTGCCGGTGTGCACGGCGGGCGGGGAGCCGAGGAAGCCGATGCGGCGGTGGCCGCGCTCCAGGAGGCGGGCGGTGGCGTCGCGGGCGCCGCCGAAGTCGTCGACCAGGACGCAGTCCGCCGCGAACCCCTCGGGCGGACGGCTGGCGAGGACCACCGGCACGCCGTCGGCCACCGCCGCGGCGAGGTGGCGCTGGTCGGCGCCCGCGGGCACGGCGATGATGCCGTCGACGCGGCGGGCCAGCAGGTCGGCGACCAGGCCCCGTTCGACATCGGCATCCTGGCCCGTGTTGCCGATGACCGTCTTCAGGCCGTGCTCGGCGACCACGGAGTCGACGCCGAGCGCGAGGCGTGAGTAGAAGGGGTTGGCGAGGTTGGTGACGACGAGCCCGACCAGGCCGGTGCCGCGGCCGAGCCTGAGGCTGCGGGCGACCTCGTTGGGCCGGTAGCCGAGGGCTTCGGCGGCCGCCCGTACCCGCTCGCGGGTGGCGGGCAGCACCTGCGGGTCGTCCCGCAGGACTCGGGACGCGGTCATCGCACTGACTCCGGCGCGTTCGGCGACGTCCCGCAGGGTCGGCTGACCGCTCTTGAGGTCGCGCGGCGGCCGGCCGCTGTGCGGGTCGTGCGGTCCGGGCATGGTGCGGACGTCCTTCCGTTCCGTTCGGCGGGCGCTGCCTGACCGCGGTGGCCAACGGCGGTTCAGTGCGCGGCGGCCGCGTGGGCCGCCGCCCCGACGAGCGCCGCCTCCGTACCGAGCCCCGCGGGCCGCAGCGTGGCGGGAGTATCCCCCAGCCCGCGGCGCAGCGCGGGACGCAGCAGGTCCCAGGATCCGGCCATGGCGCCGCCGACGACGAGCACGCTCGCGTCGAAGTCGCGCAGGCGCGGGGCGAGGACGGTGCCGAGGGTCGTGAAGGCCTCGTCGAGCACGCGCCGGGCACGCCGCTCCCCGGCCCGCGCACGCTCCGCGATCTCGCGCACGTCCAGGTCCGCGGGCACGCCGTCGCCGTTCCCGCGGTCCGCGTCCTCCTGTGCGTAGCGCGCCAGGATCGCGCGCCGGGACACCGAGTCCTCCAGCGGTCTGCCGCCGGCCTCGACGAGGTCGATGCGGCCCTGCGGCGGCACGCCCGGCCCGTCGTGCCGCAGGTCGCCGGCGTCGAGGAAGGCGGAGCCCACACCGGTGCCGAGGGTGATGCCCACGCAGCGCCGGTGGCCACGTGCGGCGCCCGCCAGCCACTCGCCGAGGAGGAAGGCGTGCGCGTCGTTGAGGAAGACCGTTTCGGCGGGGCGCGGCCACACCCCGTCGAGGAGGACCGCGCGTACGTCGATGCCGTACAGGTCGTCGAACTTGCCGACGCCCGCGAAGCGCGCGATGCCCTTGTCGTAGTCGAAGGGTCCGGGGACGGCAACGCCCCACACCTCTCCGGCCGGGGCGTCCAGTTCCCCGGCGCAGCGGACGAGTCCGCCGAGTATGTGCTCCGCGGTCCCCCGGGTCTGGACGGGTCGGCGCACGCGCCGGGTCACGGTCGCCGTGTCGGGGTCCACGAGGGCGGCGGCCACGTGGGTGCCGCCGAGTTCGAGGACGGGTCTGCCGCGCGGCGGCCTCACGGGCGCACCAGCGCCTTGACGACCTTGACGGGGGCTTCGCCGATCGCCGCCAGCCGGTAGGGCCCCACCGCCGCGGGCACCGTCAGCGTCTCCGCCCAGGAGAGGGCGTGCCGCTCCCCCGCCGCCGTGGTCAGCAGGACACCCTCGCCCTCGACCACGTTCAGGACGTGGAAGCGATCCGCGGTGTCGTCGTCGGCCTCGGCGCCCGCGTCGAATACGTGACGCCGCACTTCGTAGAACATCTCGTCCAGCGCGCCCAGGAGTTCCTCGCGCCAGCCGCTCCCGGTGCGCAGGGTGCGCGGTTCCTGCACCAGGTCGTGTGCGACGGCGTCGCCGCGGCGTTCGGACTCCAGGTTGGCGAGGCCGTGTTCGTAAGGGAGGGGGCGCGGCCGGCCGTCGGCGTCGGGCCGCAGCCAGTCGTAGAAGCGGAGGGAGTAGAGGTAGGGGGTGGCGCTGATCTCCAGGACAACGTTTCCGGCGCCGCTCGCGTGCGGGGTGCCGGCGGGGATCATGAAGAGGCGGCCCTGTTCGGCGGGGAAGGTCATGACGTGGTCCTCGGGGTCCATGGGGACCCCGTCCTGGGCGGCCTCCTCGATCTCCTTGCGGAAGAGGTCCAGGTCGGCGTCCTCGCGCAGGCCGAGGAAGACGCGGGTGTCCGGGCTGCCGAGGGTCATGTAGTACGTCTCGTGCTGCGTGTAGGACCAGCCGAACCGCTCCTTCATGTACCGCTCCTTGGGGTGGCAGTGCACGGAGAGGTTGCCGCCGTCGGCGGTGTCGAGGTAGTCGAAGCGGATCGGGAAGGAGGTGCCGAAGCGGGCCGTGACGGGCGGGCCGAGCATCGCCGCGGGGTGCAGCACGCACAGCAGCTGGAAGGGGATCTCGGCTTGCAGGCCGGGGTGGGTGCCGATGAGGACGCCCGCCTCGGGGGCGATGAGTTCGTACCCGAGGGCGGTGTTGCGGGCCGTGGGGTCGAAGCCGAGCCGGCGCTGGGCCCAGTGGCCGCCCCAGGGCGTGGAGTTGAAGTAGGGGCGGGTGCGTACGGGGCGGCGGGCGAGGCTCGTGAGGGTGGCGCGCAGGCCGGAGCCGTCGATGTACGTGGGCCGTTGCGGGTCCTGCGTGTCGAGCCAGGCGTCGAGGCGGGGCGCGAGGGTGTCCCGGTGGCGGTCGAGGACGGGCCAGTCGATGTAGAAGAGCCGCCTCAGCTCCCCTTTCCGGTGCGGGAGTCCGAGGTTGTGGCCGGTGCCCGCGGCGACGGCCGCCTCGGCGTGCCGCTTGGGCAGGTCGGCGTACCAGAGCAGGTCGTGCGGGAGGAGCGCGGCGCCCGGGCCGTGGACGAGCACCACTTCGCGGCCGGTGGGGCGTGGCGGCCGCGGGAGGTCGTCGAAGAAGTCGCGGAGGGGGTTCTCGGCGAGCTTGGCGTAGTAGGGGTCCGCGGCGTCCTCGGGGGATTCGGTGCGGTGGCGCACCGCGGTGGGCGGGGCGTGGTGGGCGCGCAGGTCCAGGGCCCGCACGGCGCTGCCGCGGGCGGTCAGCTCCGCCGTCAGGCCGGCGGCGAGTGCGTCCCAGTCCACCGTCGGCGGCCCGTCCACGGCGACGGTGACGGGGCCCGGGGGCAGTTGCGCGGCGGCGGCCTGCCAGCCGGTGGCGAGGACGGCCCCGGGCGCGGGGGCGTAGCGCGGGTCGAGCCGGTACACACGTTCTCCTTCGCGCGGACGTACGGGAACAACGCTCGGGGGCGGATCTCAGGGGCGTACGGAGGGATCGGGAGGCGAGTCGTCGCCGGTCCGTCCGGCGAGGAGGGTGGTCCGCTCGAAGAGCACGGCCGCCGTGCCGAGCGTCGGCAGGTCCAGCGTCACCTCGCCGCCGGTGCACGGCAGTTCACCGGCGGGGGTGCCGAGGAAGTCCGCCCGGTGGGCGGCGGCGACCGGGAAGCGGGCGTGGATCCGGCAGGCCACGGGCTGCTCGGCGAACGACTGGAGGCGCAGCAGGACGTGGCCGGGGCGCGGTGTGGTGGCGCCGACGAGGCGGACGCGCGGGTCGTCGATCTCGACGAAGCGGTAGAGCGTGTGGGGGTTCGGCGCGCCGTCCGAGCTCCCCCTGGCTCGGACGGCGCGCATCGGGCGGCTCCGGGCGGCGGCCGTTCGCGGACCGAGGCCGCCGGCGCCGGCGCCGCTGGTACCGGGGCCGCAGGCGAGGCTGTAGCGGTAGGTGAACTCGAAGCCCTGCTCGCTGGGGAAATTGGTGTCCCACAGGTTGTTGTGGATCCAGGAGAAGACGGTGGCGGGCTCGTCGTGCTCCATGGTCTTCGGGAAGGGCGCGTAGGGCAGGGCGATGTTGCCGAACTGTACGAGCGGCGCGTCCTGCGTGGACCAGGCCACTGTCAGGTCGTCGTCGCCCAGGGTCACCCAGCGGCGCACGGCCCTCATGTGCAGGGCGGAGCCCGGGACGACCGGCAGTCCGCTGCCCGTGACGCCGCCGGAGGCCTCCATGCGGACGACCGGGTCGTCGAAGGCGAAGGGGAAGGCGAAGTAGGCGCTCTCCTTGCCGAGCCGGGCGTCCTTGTCGAGGCGGTTCTCGATGTCGAGGCGGGGCACGCCGTGCAGGAGGGTGAGGGTGGTGCGCAGCCGGTTGGCGCCGGCCGGGCGGGTCTCGTACGTGAGGGTCTCGGCGGTGGCCGTGGAGCGGCGGGCGATGAGCGCGGCGGGCGGGGCGACGGCGCGGGCGCCGAGGTGTTCGAGGCGGTCGGATGCCGTGGTGCGGCTGGAGTTGTGGTTGAAGGCGCCCGCGGTGGTGTAGCTGTCGTGGAGGTAGCCGTTGAAGCCGACGACGGCGTCGGCGCGGACGAGTTCGCGGCCGGTCCTCTTGTCGGTGATCGAGGAGACGCAGGCGTGCGCGAGGTCCACGCGGACGGCGAGGTGCTCGTTCTCCAGGAGGGTCGGGTGGGGGTGGGCGAGCGCTTCCGCCGCGGACTCGGCGGGGTCCTCGCGTTCGGTGCCGCCGGTCGGGTTCCAGCCGGTGGCGGCCTTCACCGTCGGCTCCTCCGGCTCCTCGGCGGCCCCGGTAGCGGCGGCGGCGATGTCCAGGCGGACCGATCCGGTGGGCGGCACGTCGTCGACCCGGACGAGGAGGAAACGTCCCGCGTCGCGGTGGTCGTCGTTGGTCTGCCGCTCCTCCTCGTGGGCGAGGTGGCGTCCGTCGCGGGCGTCGCGGACGGTGACAGGACGCTCCAGCGGCACGGTGCTCTCGGGCAGGAAGACGCGGACGACGTCGGTGCGCGGCCATGAGCAGGTGTTGACGACGTGGTACGTGGCCGCCGCGTCCGGCGAGGCGGCGAGCCGCTGTCCGAGGCGGGCGCTCGCGCGGGCGAGGAGGGCGTTGCCGTCGTCGTGGGCGCGCATCGCCTGTCCGTACTTCCAGTGCCACTGGTGTTCTCCGGAGTGGCCGCCTTCGTCGCCGTGGGTCCAGGGGTCGCCGGCGCCCCAGGTGTGCTCGTCGAAGAGCGACACCGCTTCGTAGACCCCGGCGGCGTCCCTGCTGTCGTCCTCGGCCCCCGTGGCGCCGAGGAGGGCGGCGAACGTGCCGATGGTCTGGGCGTCGGCGACCACGGACTGGGCGGTCCTGGCCAGGGACAGCGGGCGCGCCCCCGACCCGACCCCGTCGACCCACCAGTCGGTCCAGTCGCCCTCGAAGGTACGGATCTCGTCGCCGAGCCTGGCCTCGGCGTCGGTGAAGAAGTCCTCGTTGCGGGAGAGCCGCAGCCGGGGGAAGGCCCAGGTGTCGTTCCAGCGGCGGACGGTGTCGGCGATGACGCGGCGGGGCGGCGCGTTGTCGCCGAACTTGCCCTGGACGCGCAGGTGGAGCACGTCCCAGGGGTAGGGCTCGCGTTTGACCTCCGTGCGGTCCATGGCCCAGCCGAAGATGCCGCCGCGGTAGGGGTAGGGGTTCGTGGCGAGGGAGGTCAGATAGGCGGGCAGCAGGTCGTCGACGTCCTTGTAGGCCGTGTCGAAGCCGAGGAGCGGTCCTTCCATGTAGGCGAGGCCGTGCGGGGTGTCGGTGACCCAGACCAGGACGCTCTTGCCGCTCGGCGCGCGCCAGCGGAAGAGGCGGGGCAGCTTCTCGCCGCCGACCAGGTGGGGGACGGAGCGTCCGGCCCAGTTGTGGGCGACGGAGAGGTACTTGACGCCCGCGGAGGCCAGCGCGTCGACCAGTCCGACGACGGCGCCCGGCACGTCGGTCTGCATGGCGGAGGTGAACTCGACGCCGTGTTCGTCGTGCACGGTGCGGGCCGCGCGCAGGAGTTCGTGCAGTTCGTCGGTGGAGCAGGTCTCGGTGTGCAGGTTGAAGGGGAGCGCGGTCAGCTCGATGCGGCCCTCGCGGACCCGGCGTACGAACTCGTCGACCTGCTCGGCGGGCCGGGCCCTCGCCCACTGCTGGAAGGACCACAGCGACTCGACGCACCACCGGAACCGGGACTCGGCGGGCCAGTCGTCGGTGGCGCGGGTGAGCTCCAGGCAGGAGTCGAGGAAGGACAGGTGCTCTGCGAGGACCGTGCCCTGGGGGTCGGTGTAGCCGATGTCGAGGTGGGAGTGGTGGATGAGGTGCAGGGTCCAGCGGCGCTGCGGGGTGAGCCGTACGTCGATGCCGTCGCGCCCGTCGGGGAGGCCGACGGTGACGCGGGTCGTCGTGTCGACGGCGGGCAGCAGCAGCCGTACGGAGCGGCCGGGCCCGGCGACGCGCTCGCAGCGCAGGGCGGCGCCGGACTCCGTACGTACGCTCAACTCCGCAGGCAATTCCGTGCCGTTGACGGGCTCGACGCGCAGCGACTGGAGCAGCGTGCCGTCGTCCGCGTGGCGCAGGAGGGGTTCCTCGGTGAGCCGCAGGGCGGTGCCGTCCGCGAGTGTGCCCTCCGCGCTGATCACGCCGGCGCGCAGGCTGTCGCGGATCCGGTCGTTGTCCCAGTCGGTGGTGCGGACCAGAGCCCGTGTCGTCATGCGGATCTCTCCCGGGAAGGGTGTGTCGGGTCAGCGGGCGGATGCGGTGATCCCGCGCAGGAACAGGCCGCGGAACAGCAGGAAGAGGACGAGGGTCGGCACGGACACGATCAGCGCGCCGGCCAGGATGACGGGCGGGCCCGTCGTGGAGTAGGCCTTGTTGAGGGTGGCCAGGGTGGCCATGACCGGCTGGACCTCGGGGCTCCTGCTGAGGGTGATGCCGAGGAGCAGGTCGTTCCAGACAGCCGTGAACTGGAAGAGGAAGGCCGCGCCGAGGCCCGCCCTCATCAGCGGCAGATGGATGCGCCAGAAGATCCGCCGGAAGGAGGCGCCGTCGATCAGCGCGGCCTCCGTCAGCTCCGGTGGCATCGTGGTCATCTGGTTGCGGATCAGGAAGAAGGCGAACGGCACCGCCCACGCCGCGTACACCAGCATCAGGCCCAGCCTGGTGTCGTACAGGTCGGCGTCCGCGTACAGGCCGAAGAGCGGCGCGAGGATGATCTGCAGCGGGAAGAGCGTGCCGGAGTAGATCAGCCAGAACCAGAAGGCGGGCTTCGGAATGGGCAGGACGACGACGGCGAACGCCGCCATGGCCGCCACCAGGACCGCCACCAGGCCGCAGACCACGGCGTACAGGAGCGAGGAGCGGAAGCTGTCGCCGATGCCCGCCACCTGCCAGGCCGTCTTGGCGTTGTCGATCAGGTCGAAGCCCTCGAAGCTCCAGCTCGGCTTGCCGCCGTATTCGCCCGTGGGGGTCAGGGCGTTGACGATCAGCAGGTAGAGGGGTGCCAGCCAGAGCACCACGCAGCCGGCGACGAAGACGTTGCGTACGGCACGTCCCATGGGACTCCCCTCCTCAGCTCTGCGCCGTGTGGGCGTCGGGCATCTGGCGGCGCAGGTACAGCCAGGACGAGGCGACGACGATCACGGTGAGGACGAGCGCGATGGCCGAGCCGTAGCCCACGTGGAAGAGCCGGAACGTCTCGCGGTACATGCTCAGCGCGAGGGTCTCGGAGGAGCGGGACGGGCCGCCCTGGGTGAGGATCCAGATCATGTCGAACGCCTTGAAGCTGTTCACGACGGCCATGCCGACCACCACGACGGTCACGGCGCGCAGCCCGGGGAGCGTGATGTGCCGGAACATCCGCCAGCCGCTCGCCCCGTCGAGTTCGGCGGCCTCGACCGTCTCCCGCGGGATGGCGCGCAGGCCGATCGCGAAGAGGACGACGTTCAGACCGGTCGCCTGCCAGGTGCTCGCGACGATCATCGACAGGGTGTTCTGCGGCCACTCCAGGAGCCACGGGCGCGCGAGCCCGTCCAGGCCGATGCCGCGCAGCACCTGATTGACCGCGCCCTCGGAGGTCAGCATGAAGTACCAGACGACGGCGGTGGCGGTGGCGGAGATCGCGTACGGCAGCACGATGATCAGCTGCGCGGCGGCACCGAACCGCATGCGGTGGGTGGCGACGGCGATGAGGAGCCCGGCGAGGACGGGCAGGAGCAGTGTTCCGCCCACCCACATCAGGGTGTTGAGCACCGAGCGGCCGAAGATCGGGTCGTCGGCGAGGCGCGCGTAGTTGTCCAGCCCGGTGAAGCTGCTCGTGAAGCCGTTGTCTTCGAAGAAGCTGCCGTAGACGCTGCGGAAGAACGGATAGACGAACAGGACGCCGACGAAGGCGAAGGCGGGCAGGGCCCAGGGCAGGGCGGCAAGAGGGCTGCCGAGCCTGCTGCCCCCCGCCCGCGCGGCCTGGTGCGGGGTGCGGGTCGGCACCCTGCGGCGCGGCCGCGCGGGCTTCGCGGTGCCGCGTGCGGGGGTCGCTGTCCCGGTCATGTCTTCTCCGCCTCCCGCCACACCTGCCAGGCGTCGTCGGCGCGCTCCTGCATGGTGCGCAGCGTCTTGCGGTACGAGGACGGGTTCAGCAGGAAACCGGCGAGGTCGTCGACGGTCGCCTCGACCAGTTCGGGTGGACCCTGTTCCCAGAAGCGGTTGAGCAGCCACAGCTTGTCGCCGCGGACCTTCTTCGCGAGGCCTTCGATGACGGGATTGGCCGCCTCCACCTTCGGGTTGGGGCAGCCGTCCTGAAGGGTGTGCGAGAAGGCCTTCATGACCGTGGGGTGCAGCCAGGCGCCGGTGGCCCGCAGCGCCTCCGCGTGGTCGGGGCCCTTGACGGTGGCGACGAGGGCGCTGGATTCGAAGATGACGCTGGGGCGGGCCTTCGGGTCGGCCATGGGGAGGACGAAGGCGCCGAGGTTCTTGCCCGGCTTGCCGCCCGCGGCCCCGAGGGTGGAGCCGAGCCAGGTGCCGCAGGGCACCATGCCGAGCTTGCCGTGCAGCATGGCCGCGGCGGCGTCGGGGTGGTTCGTGTCCATGGGCGTGAACCAGTCCTTGTCGAAGAAGGACGCCAGGGTGCGCAGGGCGCGTTCGGCGCGCGGGTCCGTGTACCGCTCGCGGCCGTTCATCAAGTCGTCGTAGAAGCGGGGGTCCTGGCGGCTGAGGATCTCCTGGAACCAGATGAAGGAGGGCCAGCGGTCGCCCGCGGTGCCGTGCAGCGGGGTGATGCCGTTCTTCTTCAGGCGCGCGCAGGCGGTGAGGAAGTCGTCCCAGGTGCGGGGCGCTTCGAGGCGGTGTTCGCGGAAGACCTGGGGGTTGTAGAAGAACACCCAGTACGCGAGGTTCATCGGCAGGCCGTAGACGCGGCGCCGGTAGGTGAACGCGCCGCGCAGGGAGGCGTCGACCCAGCCCTTGGCGACGGCGTCGTCCCACTGCCGGGTCAGGTCGACGATGCCGCCGGTGCGGGCGAGGTCCTGGAGGCGGTATCCCGACCAGTACTTGAGCATGTCGGGGGTCTTGCGGGTCCGCAGCGAGGACCGCACGATCTGCTCGAACGACTCAAGGAACGGGATGACCTGGGGCACGAGCCGGGGCGCCGCCACCGACTCCATCGCCGAGCCCGCGGCGGCCATCGGCTTCTCCCACGCCGCGCTGTCGCCGAGGACGGCGACCTTGCCCGGCGGCTGGCCCTCGGCGGAACCGCAGGCCGTGGCGGCCGTGGCGGCGAGCGCGCCGGTCGCGGCGGCCCGGAGCAGGGTGCGGCGTTCGAGGGCGGGGCGCGGCGTGATGGGCGCTCTCGCCGCGGGATGACGAGGGTGACGACTGTGACGACGACCTGACATGGATGGCTCCCTCAGGTGTGCCTCAGCCCGTTGTTAGCGTTAACACGGGCGTCTTGGAGCTTCACCTCGGGGGCGGCGGATGTCAATGGGTCGTGAGCCGGTAGTGCACCCAACTCTCTGCTGTGTCAGGGCTGTTCAGGTTCGCGGGGCCAGCCGTTCGATCTCCCGGACGACGTACTGGGCGTGCGGCTTCACCTGCGAGAGGAGGTCGTCCCAGCGCTCCTCTTCCTCCCCGAGGTAGACGGCGCGTGCGCGTTCGAGAACGGGCCGGTGCTCGGCGGGCAGGCGGGCCAGGGCCCAGTCGGCCGCGCGGTCCTTGGACGTGATGTCGCCGGTGGCCAGGGTGGTCCAGACCCGGGCGAGGGTCAGCAGGACGTTGCGGGTGTCGGTGTCGAGTTCGGCGAGCAGTTCGGGGACGCCGGCGACCATCGCACGGGTGACGTCCGCGGCCGGGACCGGGTCGAGGACCCGGCCCGGCTCCGGCCCCATGAGGGGCGTCCGCCCCTGCAGCACCATCGTGATGAGGAGCGCGAGATCGGGGCTCGGCCCGGGCTCCGGCGTCAGACCGCGCAGGTACGCGTCGCGCAGCCATTCCCCGTACTGGAATTCGCACCGGGGCGGATACGTCCAGGGGCGGACGTCGCCCTGGACGGCGACGGTCAGCTCGACGGGGCGCAGGGCCTCGCCGGGGGCGCCGCCGCCGGACAGGGCGAGCAGACCGTCGGTCAGGGCCTGGCGCTGCCCGGCCGTGGTGCGCCGCCGCGCCACGACGAGGATGTCGATGTCGCTGTGCGGGCGCAGTCCGCCGAGGACGGCCGAGCCGTGCGCGTAGACACCGGCGATGTCGCCGGCGGCGAACACGTCGCGAATCAGGCGGACCACGTCGTCGGTCTGCGTCACTCCGCCGCTCCCCTCGTCCGGTGTCGCTCGGCTCGTGCCGTGTCACTCGACTGGTGACGGGCACTCCGTCGTCGCCACGCATCGTAGACACCCGGCGCGTCCGGCCGTCGGAGGGGTCAGAACGGCTTGGTGGGCAGGTACTTGCCGTCCAGAGTGATCACCGCACGCTCGCCGCCCTCGGGGTCGGCGATCTTCTTCACGTCGAGCTTGAAGTTGATCGCGCTGATGATGCCGTCGCCGAACTGCTCGTGGACCAAGGCCTTCAGAGTGGTGCCGTAGACCTGGAGCATCTCGTAGAAGCGGTAGATCGTCGGGTCGGTCGGTATGCCGCCGGGGATCGAGCCGCGGGTCGGGATCGTCTGCAGCAGGGCCGCCGCGTCGTCGTCCAGGTCGAGCAATGCGGCGACGGCCTTCGCGGCGGGTTCGGGCAGGGCGTGCTGGCCGAGCACGGCCGCGGTGACGAAGGCGACGGACAGGCCGGCGGCGTCGGCGATCTGCTGCCAGGACAGGTCCTTGCGCGTCTTGGCCTCTACGGCGAGGACGGCGAGGTGCTGGCGGGCGGTGGGGTCGAACTGGGCGTGGATCATGAGGGGTTGTCCTTTCGGGGGGTGAGGCGGTCGGGAGGGTCAGGCTGCCGCGGTGGCGGCCTGGGTGAGGTCGTCGACGGCGCCGGTGGCGATGTCGTAGACCCAGCCGTGCAGCGTCAGCTCGCCGCGGGCGAGGGCGCGTGCCACGGAGGGGTAGGTGGTCAGGTGGGTCAGCTGGGCCAGGACGTTCTCGCGCACGAGGGCCGCCACCCGTTCCGCGCCGGTCACGGAGTCGGACGTACGGGCCACGGCGGCGTCCGCGTGGCGCAGCCAGTCGGCGACGGCCGGGGCACCGGCGAGATCGTGGCCCTCGGCGAGGGCGGTCATGGCGCCGCAGGCCGAGTGGCCGCACACGACGACATCGGTGACGCCGAGGACGGCCACCGCATACTCCACACCGGCGGCGACCCCGTCGGCCGCGTACGGCGAGTGAGCGGGCACGAGGTTGCCTGCCGTGCGGACGACGAACAGCTCCCCCGGCTCGCGCTGGGTGATCAGTTCGGGCACGACTCGCGCGTCGGAACAGCCGATGAACAGCGTGTCCGGCGCATGGCGGGTGGCCAGGCCCGCGAAGAGCTCGGCCTTGGCCGGGAAGACGTCCCGCTGGAAGCGTCTCACTCCGGCCGTGAGGTCTCGCATGGTCAGTTCCTTTCGCATTCCGGTGGCCCGCCCCGGGCAGACAGCCCGGGGTCGGCGCAGCCCCGCGGGATTGCAGCCCCAGGTCGGTAGCCCCTGCGGGGCCGGTGCAAACAACCATGCATGACCTGCGCCTATAGCGTCCAAGACGCAGTAGACATGACTTCGATCGGTGCCATCTATAGTTTCCGTATGGCACCCGAACTGCGTCATCTGCGCTATCTGCTCGCCGTCGCCGAGCACGGCAACTTCACGCGCGCGGCCGAGGAGCTGCACATCTCCCAGCCGACGCTGTCCCAGCAGATCCGGCAGCTGGAACGAGCGGTCGGTGTCCCACTCCTGGACCGCAGCGGCCGCGCGGTGCGGCTCACCGACGCCGGCGCCGCCTACCTTCCGCACGCGCGCCGCGCCCTGCAGGACCTGGCCGCCGCCGAGCGGGCCGTGCACGACGTGACGGACCTGTCCCGCGGCAGTCTGCGGCTGGCCGTGACACCGACATTCACCGCCTACGTCGTCGGGCCGCTCACCGCACTGCTGCACGCCCGCCACCCCGGCATCACCCTGTTTCTCCGGGAGCTGCCGCAGGACCGCATCGAACCCGGGCTGCTCGCCGACGAGCTCGATCTCGGCATCGCCTTCCACGGCGCCCATCTGTCGGGCCTGGCCGCGACGGACCTGTTCACGGAGCGGCTCAGCCTCGTGGTGGGCGACCTCCATCCGCACGCCGGGCGCACCGATCCCCTGTCCCTCGACGAGCTCGCCGCGACCCGGCTCGCACTGCTCAGCACCGACTTCGCCACACGCGTGCACATCGACGCCCACCTCGCCGGGCACGCGGTGCGCCCCGACGTCGCCGTGGAGGCCACGTCGATCATCGCGCTCACCGAGATCGTCCGGCACACCCCGCTGGCCACGGTGCTGCCCGACGCCCTGACGCGCGACCGCCCCGGCCTGCACACCGTCCCGCTCACCCCCGCCCTGCCCACGCGGACGGTCACCCTGCTGCACCGCGAGAGCGGCTACCGGAGCGCCGCCGCACGCGCTTTCACCGGGCTCGCCCGAGAATGGGCCCACACGCAACTTCCGCCGCAGCACTCCGCCGACGGCACAGATAACTTTTGATTTTTGTTTGGCGGCGCTCCGACAGGACACTCGATGTACAGGAGCGGTTGATCATGACGACTCCCTCCGGTATTCAGATTCCGCACTACAGGTATCGACTAAGGGGTCCTGAATGAGCAACGAAATGTGGAGCTACGTTCCGACCGCCGGTCACGGCCCGGACAGTGACCTCACGGGGTACAAGGTCGAAGCCGCCGACGGCCACATCGGCAAGGTCGACAAGCATTCCAACGAGGTCGCCAACCAGTACATCGTCGTGGACACCGGTGTATGGATCTTCGGCAAGGAAGTTCTGCTGCCCGCCAGCACCGTGACGGCCATCGACAACGACGAGCGGCGGATCCTGGTCTCGCTCACCAAGGAGCAGATCAAGAACGCTCCGGAGTTCGACAAGGAAAAGCACCTGGGCGACCCCGCCTATCGCGACCAGCTCGGCGGGTACTACGGCGGTTCGGGCCACTGAGCACGCTCAGAGCCGCGCCGACTCGCCGGTCAGAGCTTTGTCTCACCGGTCAGCGGGCGCTCGACAGGCGTACACTTGAATTGTTCTGAGGGTTGGAGGATCCATGATCGCACTCGGCCTCATCCTGCTCGTCCTCGGTCTGCTGACCGGCGTTTCCATCCTCTGGACCATCGGCGTCGTACTCGTCGTCATCGGTGCGGTCCTGTGGGTTCTCGGGGCAGTGGGACACTCGGTGGGCGGACGGAAGCATTACTGGTAGCGGTAGCCGCTGGAGTCCAATAGCGCACCAGATCCCATAGGGGTACGGGAAGGGGGCCGGAGTATTCACTCCGGCCCCCTTCCCGTACCCCTTTTTTTGCTGTAACCCTCTTTTTTCGAGTTTCCTCAGTTCCTCGGTGGCTCAGAGGCTCAGTGGTGGCCGTGAGCGGTGTCGGAGGCTCCGCCGAAGAGCCGCGCGACCGCGCGGAACGGCAGGGTGACCACCGTGGCGATGGCTCCTCCGATGGCTCGGAGAACGTCTGCAATGGCCTTCAGCATGATCGGGCCTCCAGAGAGCAATAGCTCAATAGCGGTCAATTGCCATGTGTCGCCACACAGCCTTACACCCGTCGGTTGCCCCCAAAGCGCTCACAAAAACTGCTCGGCCCCGCCCGCCTCTCCGCATACTCCCTCTGCGGCCGACGAGAGGCGGATACCCCGCCGGGTGGCCAGGATGAACCCATGGCCCACAGCACAGCACGTAACGGATCCAGCGGACGTAACGGGACGCGGCGGACCGACGGTCTCGACGCCGTCACCACCCGCTGGACCGCCCGCGACACGTCCTCGGCCCACGGACGGCTGCGCGACGCGTTGCTCTCCTGGCGCACTTCGCTGCCACCCACCTTCACCGCCCCACCACCCGGGCCGACCGGCGAGCACGTTCGGCTCGTGGTCGCCCCCGCCGCCCCGGGGGCGCCCGAGGACGCGCTGCTCCTGCACCTCAGCCCCGTCGAGGTGGACCGGCTCATCGCACGGCTCGTCGACGACAGCTGTCACGACGGCAGCCGTCAGGAGGACACCACCTCCTCCTGAGCGATCGCCGCCACGGGTGAGACCCGCGCACGGGGTACCCGGCTCCCGTAACGGGAGACCCGAGACCGCTCCCCCCAGGAAAGGCAGACCAAATGTCCCCAACGCACGACGTCGTCGAGCTGATCCTCCAGGACCACCGCACGATGGAGGACCTCTTCCGCGACATGCGCAGCGTGGAGGCCGACCGGGCCGCCGCGCTCAGTGAGTTCGCCGACCTGCTGATCGCGCACGCCCTGGCGGAGGAGGCCGAGGTGTACCCGGCGCTGCGCCGGTTCAAGAACATCGACGACGAAGAGGTCGAGCACGGCGAGGAGGAGCACGAGGAGGGCAACAAGGCGCTCCTCGAACTGCTCGAGGTCGAGGACGTCGGTTCGGACGAGTGGGACGAGAAGCTGGAGAATCTCGTCGAGGCCGTGAACCACCACACGGACGAGGAAGAGCGCACGATCCTCAACGGCGCCCGCGAGAACGTGGCCATGGAACGGCGTGAGGAACTCGGCTCGGCGTTCCTCAAGGAGCGTGAGAAGCAACTGTCCGCGCACTGCGGCAGCGTGGACAACATCCGCCGCATCCTGAAGGACTGAATTCCGGACACCGATGCCCATGGGGGCGAGCAGCTGGTCCGCTGCTCGCCCCCATCGGTGTGTGCGGGGCCGGCGCGGTGGGTGCGGAGGTGGCGGATGCGGGGGTGGGGGCGCTCCCGGTGGGAGCGGCCGGGATGCGGGGCGGCGGGATCGGCGAAGCCCGCGAAGGAGTTTGTCACCCGAGTGCCAACGCCTCGGGCGCGGATGCGCATGCGTACGCGTAGTGCATCGCAGAATCGTGCTCTACCTTGCACAGGCCTTTCCTAAGCCTTCCTGAGCACCCCCTCAACCCCCTCACCCCCTCCCCCCCTCACGCACTCGCGCCCCGCACCCCCACTCCCCCTCCCTCAGGAGAACCCCATGCGCATGCCCGCCCCGCGTCGCACAGTGGCGGCCCTGGCCGCCGTCACGGGAATCGCTGCTCTCGGTCTCGGCACCGGACCCGCGGCCGCCGACACCAAGGCTCCGTTGCGCTATGTCGCCCTCGGCGACAGCTACAGCGCCGGCTCGGGCGTGCTGCCCCTCGATCGGGGGGCACCTCTCATCTGCGCCCGCACGTCGCTGAACTATCCGCATCTGCTCGCCGCATCGACCGGCGCCCAGCTGACCGACGTGACCTGCGGCGGTGCGCAGACCAAGGACTTCACCACATCCCAGTACCCGGGCGTCGCCCCGCAGTTCAACGCGCTGAAGAGCGACACGGAGCTGGTGACGCTCACCATCGGCGGCAACGACAACAACACCTTCATCAACGCGATCCTCGCCTGCGGCAGCGCTGGCGTCCTGTCGGGCGGCAAGGGCAGCCCTTGCAAAGACAACTACGGCGACAAGTTCAAGGACGAGATCGAGTCGAAGACGTACCCGGCGATCAAGGCGTCCCTCAACCAGATCAAGGCCAGGTCACCCGAGGCGAAGGTCGCGATCCTCGGTTACCCGTGGATCACCCCCGCGAAGGCCGTGCCCGGCTGCTTCGCCAAGCTGCCCATCGCCGAAGGTGACGTCCCCTACCTCCGCGACGTGCAGACGCACTTGAACGGCGCGGCGCAGCGGGCCGCCCAGGAGACCGGCGCCACGTTCGTCGACCTGGCCGCCGCCTCCGACGCGCACGACGCCTGCCGCCCGGTGAGTCAGCGCTGGATCGAGCCGGTCCTCTTCGGCACGAACTTCGTGCCCGTCCACCCCAACGCCCTCGGCGAGGCCGGGATGGCCAAGGAGGCGGCCAAGGCGCTGAACCTGTCCTGACCGGACGCCCCGCGCACAGGCCGCGGGCAGGGGCTGCGATCCTGTTCGGGTGAACGGGATCAAGTGGCGTACCAGCAGGAACCACTCCGCGCGGAGCGGCGAGGCCCCCTCCGCGCGGCGGTCGGCAGGCGCGTCGGGCGCCCTGCGCGGCAGGGGCGCACGCGTGCGGGCCGGCGTGGGCGGCGCCCTGCTCCTCGCCCTCCTCGCCGGATGCTCGACCGGCGGATCGGACGGACCCGGCGGATCGGGTGACTCCGGCGGGCCCGGGTCCGGGCCCGGCGTGTCCGGCCGCGACCGTGTCCGACAGCCGCCCGTCGACGCCGCCTTCGACTACCAGCTCGGCGGCCCGTACGCGCCGCCGTCGAAGGTGCGCGCCGTCTCGCGCGACCGCACCGCCGACCCCGCCCCGGGCCGCTACAACATCTGTTACGTCAACGCCTTCCAGGCCCAGCCGGGCAAGGAGGCGGCGCGCTGGTGGCAGCGCGAGCACGGTTCTCTTCTCCTGCGTGACGAGGAGGGGCGCAAGGTCGTCGACGAGGACTGGCAGGAGCCCCTGCTCGACATCTCCACCAAGAAGAAGCGCGCGGCCCTCGCCGAGATCGTCGGCTCGTGGATCGACGGCTGCGCGAAGGCGGGGTTCGACGCGGTGGAGCCCGACAACCTCGACTCCTACGAACGCTCGGACGGTCTGCTCACCACCGACGACGCGGCCGCCTTCGCCCGCCTCCTCGCCCAGCGCGCGCACCGCCAGGGCCTGGCCATCGCCCAGAAGAACACCACCGACCTGCTGGACCACCGTGAGCGGATCGGCTTCGACTTCGCCGTGACCGAGGAGTGCGCGCGCTACAAGGAGTGCCCGGACTTCGCGTCCGCGTACGACGGGAAGGTCTTCGACATCGAGTACGTGACGAAGGACTTCGACACCGCCTGCCGCACCTGGGGCAAGAAGCTCTCCGTGACGCTGCGCGACCGCGACGTACGCGCCGCAGGCGAGGACGGCTACGTGTACCGGCACTGCTGAGAAGAGCCTCGGTCACGGGCCCCGGCGGCCAGGGCCGCCAACTCCTCCGCCGTACGCGGCTCCTTCTCCGTATCCGCCGCCAGCCCGCACGTGCGCAGCAGCTCGCCGACGGCGATGCCCCACGGCAGGTGCAGCCCGGCCTCGGCCAGGAGGTCCCGCCGGGCCAGCGTCTCGGCCACCGGCCCCGTCCGCACTCCGGAGGGGGTGAGCAGCGCCGCGTCGTCGGCCCAGCGCAGGGCCAGGTCGACGTCGTGGGTCGCCATGACCACGGTCGTCCCGGCGTCCCGCAGCCGTTGCAGGGTGGCGAGGAGGCGTTCCTGGCCGTCGGGGTCGAGTCCCGCGGTCGGCTCGTCGAGGATGAGTACGCGGGGGCGCATCGCCACGGCTCCGGCGATGGCGGTCCGCTTCCGCTGGCCGTAGGAGAGCAGGTGGGTGGGCCGGTCGGCGAGCGCTGTGATGTCGAGGGCGGCGAGCGCCTCGGCGACTCGGGCCCGGACCTCGGCGTCGGGCAGGCCGAGGTTCAAGGGGCCGAAGGAGACGTCCTGTTCGACCGACGCGGCGAACAGCTGGTCGTCCGGGTCCTGCACCACCAGCTGCACGGTCGTGCGCAGCCGGGTCAGGCCCTTGCGGTGGTACGTCACGGGGACACCCTCGACCGTCAACTCGCCGGAGGCGGGCCGCAGTCCGCCGCTGAGCAGCCGCATGAGGGTGGTCTTGCCGCTGCCGTTGCGTCCGAGCAGCGCGAGGGCACGGCCCTCGACGACGTCGAAGTCGAGGCCGCTGAGCACGGTGGGCCCGTCCTCGTACGCGTAGGACACCGCGCGGAGAGCGACCACGGGCTGACTCATGGCGCTCGCGCCGCCCCCGGCGCTCGTCGCACTCGTGGCGCTCATGGAAGGAACCTTTCCAGTACGAGGGTCAGGGCCACCAGGCCCACGAGAAGCACCGCGCCGGCGGCGAGGAAGGGCCGTGAGATCCGGGCCTCGGGCACGAGGACGCGCAGGGTGCCGTCGTAGCCGCGCCCGGCGAGCCCGGCCTGCAGCCGGCTCGCCCGGTCGAAGGCGCGCACGAACGCGGTGGCGCCAAGGCCGGCCAGGGAGCGCCAGGTGGCGGCGCGGGTGGTGTGGCCGAGCCGGGCGGCCTGCGCCTGCCGGATCCGGCTCATAGAGTCCAGGAGCAGGAAGCTCATCCGGTACGTGACCAGCGCCACGTCCACGACCGGCGCGGGCACCCCCGCCTTCACCAGGCGGGGCAGCAGGTCCGACATGGGCGTGGTGAAGGCGAACAGGAGCACGCCGAGCGAGGCCGCGGAGGTCCGCAGGAGCAGACCGCCCGCGCGCGCCGGGCCGCCGTCCGCGAACGCCACGAACCCGCCGGGACCGCCGACCTGGATGAGCAGAGTCAGGGCGCCGGTCACGCAGAAGCCGAGCGGCACGCGGTAGGCGCGCCACAGTTTGCCGGGCGGCACGCCCGCCGGGCCCAGCAGCAGGGCGAGTGCGGCGACCAGCACCAGGACGGCGCCCGGCCAGGGCGGCAGCGAGATGGCCAAGACGGTGAGGCCGAGACCGAGCACGGCCTTGTCCACGGGATGCCGGCGGCGCCAGTGACTGCTGTGCGCCGCCGCGTCGATGGGCAGCACGCCGGGTCAGACCCGCTCGGTCCCGGACCGGGGGCCGCCCGCGTCGACCGGCTCGTCGGAGCCGTCCGACGCCTCCGGCCGCGCCGCTTCAGGCCGCGCCGCTTCAGGCCGTGCCGCTTCCGCCCGGGCCTGTTCCGCGCCCTGGCGGCGGCCCTTGCGCAGCCCGAAGTAGTAGGCGAGGACGCCCGCGCCGATGGCCGCCTGCAGGGCGAACAGCGCCGACTCGACTTCCCCGGACGGGGGTTCGTACAGCGGCGAGAACCATGGATCATAGTCCGGGTCGATCTCGGTGATCGCCGTCTCGGCCTGGGCGTCGGCGCCGGCGAACGGCTCTTCCTCGTCGTCGCCGAGACCGAGCGCCAGGGGAAGGACCGCGAGCGCGGCGACGATGAGGAGCAGCAGTGTGTTGATCTTCGCGTTCCGGCTCATCAGGCACTGGCCCCCGTCTCGGTCTTCTTCGTCGTGTCCGCCTTCTTCGTGGTGTCCGCCTGCTTGCGCTGCAGCAGTACGCCGAGGCGGGTGAGTTCGCCCTTGCTGGACTGCACGAGCAGGCGCATCACCAGGACGGTGAGCAGTCCTTCACTGACCGCCAGGGGGATCTGGGTGACGGCGAAGATGCCGCCGAACTTGCCCAGGGCGCCCAGGAATCCGCTGCCGGGGTCGGGGAACGCCAGGGCCAGCTGGACGCTGGTGACGCAGTACGTGGTCAGGTCGGCGACGAACGCCCCGAAGAACACGGTGACCATGAGCGGCACGTCGTACCGCCTCAGGAGCCGGTAGACCGCGTAACCCGCCCAGGGGCCGATGATCGCCATGGAGAACACGTTGGCGCCCAGGGTGGTGAGTCCGCCGTGGGCGAGCAGCAGGGCCTGGAAGAGCAGGGTGATGGTGCCGAGCACCGTCATGATCGGCGGCCGGAACAGGATCGCCCCGAGCCCGGTCCCCGTCGGGTGCGAGCAACTGCCCGTCACCGAGGGGATTTTCAACGCGGAAAGGACAAACGTGAAGGCCCCGGAGGCACCGAGGAGCAGCGTGCTCTCCGGATGTTCCTTGACTTCACGGGTCAGGGAGCGGACTCCGTGGACGACGAACGGCGCGGACGCTACGCCCCAGGCGATCGCGTGCGCCGGCGGGAGGAAACCCTCGGCTATGTGCATGGCTCAGCAGACCCTCTCCAGCACCTCGTGGATGGACAACGTGCCTTGGCCGGTCTCCTGGCTGACGGGTCGTACCGACCGGACTCCGCCTTCCCGGGTACGTGTGTACCCAGTGGCTGCCGCGAGGGCTGGAGCCGGACTTCCCGATCACAGTGGCGAGGGCCGCACCGGCATCACACCGGATTTCCCGAGCACCAAGGCGTGGTGACACTAGTGCGCAAAAATCGCCCTGACAACTTGCACGGCGGTCGCGCCGGTGTCACACCCGAGCGCACACCACCACCGCATACGCCCCTGCTCAGAGGCCATGCGTAGGTCTGGCGGCCCCGAACGTCCAGGGCCCCCACCCTCGGGGTGGGGGCCCTGGACGCTCAATGGCCGGTCGTTCTCAACTCCTCAGCGCCTCAACGCCTCAGCGCCGCAGCGCCTTCGACGTTCGATCAGGACTCGTCGTTCACCCACAGCTGCCACTTGCCGCTGCTGGGGTTCTTCTTGCAGTCCCACTCGGAGTAGATGGAGTTCCGGCCGTCGGCCTCGCACGCGGACAGGGTGCGGTAGGTGCCCACATAGATCCACGACATCGCGCCGAACTCGTCCGCGGACCTGTCGGCCGCCTCGCTCGCGGCGGAGGACGCGGTGGCCTTCGGAGCGCTGCTCCCGTGCGTGTCGGCCACCGCGGGCGTGGCAGCGAGCGCGGTGGTCAGAGCCGTCGCGGACACGAGCAGGGCGGCCTTCTTCATGTGACGCACAGATTTTCCTTCCGTCGGAGTGGAGCGTTGGGAGCACGGGGGCGGGCACCGGCGCCGCGGGCAGCGAGGTGCCGCGCGGCGCCGTCCTCCCCCCCTGGCCGGGACGGTGCTGCGTTCTCCCGGCCCCGCCAGTGTTGGCCGCTGGCCGCCACTGATCGACTCGTTTCGGGCTGGCCCGAATCGAAGGCCGCGAGGAGGATCGCCCGGGTGACGTTGCGTATCCACCTCACCGCCGAAGACCTGGCCCGCACCCGACTGGCCGCGGCGCCACGGCCCTTGCTCGAACTGGAGATCGCCGTCCGATTGCTCCAGGAGCGCTCCCACCCCGTCCGGTTCGACGCCTGGCGCAGCCGGGCGGCCCGGCATCTGCCGCCCCGGATAGGGACGTTGTGCGAGCTGATCCCCGCCACCGGCGCGGCGGTGGACTTCCTGGACCTGAGCGGCGAGGGCCACCCGGACGACCTGGTCGACCGGCTGCGCGGCACACCTGCCGACCGCGTCCGGAAGGATCTGCGGCAGTGGGCGCCCGGCCGCCCCCGGGGCCTCTCGCCGGCCGTCCGCTCACTCGGCCGGGACCCTTCCCTGGTGGGAGAGTTGGCGGACACGGTCGCCCATGCCCACCAGCACTTCATCGCGCCGTACTGGTCGCGCATCGACAGGCTCGCCCAGGTCGACCGCACCCGCAGGCTCCAGCAACTGGCCGGGCACGGCGTCGAGCGTCTCCTGAGCGGGCTCAACCCCCGCTACATCACCTGGGATCCGCCCGTCCTGCACCTGACCATGGCTTCCGGACGGGACGCCGACGTCCGCCTCGGCGGGCGCGGGCTCCTCCTGATCCCCACCCTGTTCGGGTCGCACTACCCCGCTCTGGACGACACCGCCGAACCCCAGCCCTGGATCACCTATCCCCTGCACGACGACCGGCCGGGCGCCGTGCCCGCCGTGTTCACCGCCGAAGCGCTGACCGGCTCCGACGCTCCGCCCGCCCTGACCGCGCTCCTGGGCCGGACCCGTGCGACCGTGCTGCGTGCCATCGGCGACCACCCCGCCTGCACCACGGGCCAGCTCGCCTCGCACGCCCGTATCGCCCCCGCGAGCGCCAGCGAACACGCCACCGTCCTGCGCCGCGCCGGACTCACCGCACAGACCCGCGACGGCAAGAGGGTCCTGCACACGCTCACACCGGCCGGACACGTGCTCCTCGACGCGGGCAGGGGCTGACCGCCGGACCGCCCGCTCCCGGGCGGAGTCAGAAGAATTCGTCGAGCAGCCGGTAGAAGTCCAGCTTCTCCTTGTCGACCGTGACCGCCGTCCGCTCCTCGTACCGCCGCAGGAACCGTTCGGCGTACGCAGGACCGAACCAGGGGTCCTCCTCGTACGCCAACTCCCGCAGCAGGACGGCGAGATCGGTGTGCCGGTCCGCCCTGCCGAGGCGGACGACGTCGATGACCCCGGTGACGCGGCAGGTGTCGGGGTCGAGCAGGACGTTCTCCGGGGTGAGGTCGCCGTGGGTGACGACCAGGTCCTCCGCCGCTGGGCGGGTGCGGTGCAACTCGTCGAGGAGGCGCTGCGCGGTCCATCCGGCACGCTCCTCGTCGAGGTCGTCCAGGTCCAGCAGGCCCTCGGTCACGTGGCGTGCGGCCTGTTCCATGGTGACCGGCAGAGCGCGGTCGAACGGGCAGTCCTCCGGGGGCAGTCGGTGCAGGGCCACAGCGAGGTCGGCGAGCGACTCGGCCACCGCGAACCGCTGCTCCGGGGGCCACTCGTCGGCGGCCGGCCTGCCGGGCACCGCCTCGGTCACCAGCCACGCCACGCGGTCGTCGGCGCCCCGCTCGACGATGCGCGGCACCGGGATGCCCCGGCCGGCGAGCCAGGCGAGGCGGTCGGCCTCGCCCGACAGGTCGGAGGGTGAGCCGTCGTACGTGACGGGGGCGGTCTTCATGTACAACTCGGGTTCGCCCGTGCCCGCTCCGGTGAGGTGGTGCACCTCGGCGCCCGATGCGCCGTCCGTCGCGGGGGTCCATCGGTACGCGGCGTACCTCCGCCGCAGATCGCTGCTCATGATCGGCATGATGGCAGGCGGCTGCCTGCGGCTCCCACCCGATATTTCGGAGGGTGTTGATCCATTGCCGGTGCGAACTTCAGCGGTTTGCGGCAAGTTCGACGATCGAGCCGCCTGATGGGCGTGTCATCTGCCCTGGAGCCGGGCGGCGGCTTCTCTGATCGCCGGCATCTCGGCGGTCAGGGACGCTCCGGGGCAGGACGTGGCGTAACCGTCCTTGTGGGCCGCGACCGTGTGGAAGACCGCGCCGGTTCCGGCCGCGAACCGGCTGCGGCTGTTGGTGGAGACCAGCAGCGCCGAACCGCGCGGGTCGACGCCCGAGAGGCCGAGCTTCCAGGCGGCGAGCGCCGCGATGGCGTCGCTCATGGCCTCGGGCACCGGGGTTCCCGCCGTGAACGTGCCGATCGCGGCCACGCCCGTCGAACCCCGGTTGAAGCCCTGCGCGTGCGCCCCGACGACGGGCTTGTCGGTGCCGCCCGCACGCCCCTCGTAGAGCGTGCCGCAGCGGTCCACGAGGAAGTTGTAGCCGATGTCGTCCCAGTCCCTGTCCGCCTCCTGTCCGGTGTACAGCGAGCGGATGATGCGCGGGGCGTCGTCGCAGTCGTAACCGTTCGGGGAGTCGGTGTGGTGGACGAAGACGGCCTCGACGCGGTCCGCGTAGCGGGCGGGCGGCGGGGTGGCCGTCCCCGGCGCCAGCCAGGCCGTGCGGGGCAGGATGCGTGGGGGTGCCGCGCGGAACGCCGCGTACGACGAGGGCACCGGGCGCGCGGGCCGAGCGGCGGCGGGCATGACGGAGCGGCGTCCGGGGGCGGTCGCCCGGAGGGAGGTTCCGTCGCCGGCGGGCACCGCGGGATCGATGCCGGCCGCGCACACCAGCAGCAGTCCGACGGCCGTCGCGCCGGGCAGCACCCCCAGCGCGCCACGCAGGGCGCTCGGCAGGCGCGACCCGGACCGCGTGGGGAAGACACGCATGGGGTCAGCTTCCGGCCGACCGCCCGGGCGCGCCCTGCCGGCTGCGGCAGTCGGCGCAACCGGCGCACCCCGTCGGCGGACCTCGTCGGCGGCCCCGGGGGCAAGAGGGAAAAAAGAACCGGGCGGGCCGGCCGGGACGCTCCCCCACTGGTCAGTGGGGGTGTCCCGGCCGGCCCGCCCGTGCGGCGGGGCTGCTGCGGTGTGTCAGCGGCCCACGCGTGCGAGCTCCCGGTCCGTCTCGGCGTCCGGCGAACCCGTGTCACCGAGGTTCTTGTGGAGCTTCTCGCCCTCCACGTCCACGTTCGGCAGCGCCTTGTCCAGCCAGCGCGGCAGCCACCAGGCGGACTTGCCGAGCAGGGCGAGGACGGCGGGCACGATCGCCATGCGGACGACGAAGGCGTCGAAGAGGACGGCGACGGCCAGGCCGAAGCCCATCATCTTGATCATGTCGTCGTTCTCCATGATGAAGCCGGAGAAGACGCTGATCATGATGACCGCGGCCGCGGCCACGACCCGCCCGCCGTGGGTGAAGCCGGTGACGACCGACTCGCCCGGGCGCGCCCCGTGGACGTACGCCTCACGCATGCGCGTCACGAGGAAGACCTCGTAGTCCATCGCCAGGCCGAAGACCACACCGATCATGAAGATCGGCATCATGCTCATGATCGGGCCCGGCTGGTCGACGCCCACGACGTCCGCGAGCCAGCCCCACTGGAAGACCGCGACGACGGCGCCGAGCGCGGCGGCCACCGAGAGCAGGAAGCCGAGCGCCGCCTTGAGCGGGACCAGGACCGAGCGGAAGACCAGCATCAGGAGCAGGAACGCCAGGCCGACGACGAGACCGAGGTAGGGCAGGAGCGCGTCGTCCAGGGTCTGCGAGAAGTCGATGGTCATCGCGGTCTGGCCGGTGACCAGGATCTCGGAGCCGGTGTCGGCCCCGATGCCGTCGGCGGTCGAGCGGATCGACTTGACCAGTTCCTCGGTCTCGTGGTCGCTCGGCCCGGTCTCCGGGACGACGTTCATGATCGCGGTGTCCCCGGCCTTGTTGGGCTGGGCGGGCGTCACCGCGGCGACGCCGTCGATCTTGGCGAGCGAGTCGCCGACGGTCTTGGCGGCTCCCGCCACGTCGGCGTCCTTGCTGATGGTGACCATCAGCGGGCCGTTGAAGCCGGCGCCGAAGGACTCCGACAGCATGTCGTAGGCCTTGCGCTGGGTGGTGTCCGGCGCCGAGGAGCCCTCGTCGGGCAGGCCCAGTTCGAGGCTGGCGGCCGGGACGGCGATCGTGCCGAGGCCGACGACGGCGACCAGGAGCACGGCGAGCGGGTGGCGCAGTACGAAGCGCGCCCAGCGGGTGCCGAGCTTCGGCTTGGCGTTCGGGTCCTGGAGCTCGCTCGCGGACTTCTTGCGGTCCTTGCGGCGCAGCACCTTGCGGCCCGCGAAGCCGAGCAGCGCGGGGATCATGGTGAGCGCGATGAGGACGGCGATCACGACGGTGGCCGCCGCGGCCAGGCCCATCTTGGTGAGGATCGGGATGTTGACGATCGCGAGGCCCGAGAGGGCGACGACGACGGTGAGACCGGCGAACACGACGGCGGAGCCTGCGGTTCCGGTGGCCCGGCCCGCCGCTTCCTCGGGTTCGCGGCCCTCGGCTATCTCCGCCCGGTAGCGGGAGACGATGAAGAGGGCGTAGTCGATGCCGACGGCGAGGCCGATCATCATCGCGAGCGTGGAGGTCGTGGCGGAGAGGTCCAGCGTGCTGCCGAGCGCCGCGATGCCGGAGATGCCGATGCCCACGCCGATGATCGCGGTCAGCAGCGGCATGCCCGCGGCGACCAGCGAGCCGAAGGTGAGGATCAGGACGACCGCGGATATCGCGATGCCGATGAGTTCGGCGCTGCCGCCCATCTCCTGCTCGGCCATGACGGCGTCACCGCCGGTCTCGACCGTCAGGCCCGCGTCGCGGGTCTGGTCGGTGGCCTTGGTCAGCGCGTCCCTGGCCTCGTCGGTGAGCTCGGTGGCGGGCACCTTGTAGGTGACCGACGCGTAGGCGGTGGAGCCGTCCTTGCTGACGGTCTTGGCCTTGAACGGGTCGTCGACAGAGCCGACCTGCGGGCCCTTGCCGATGGCCGCGACCATCTTCTCGACCTCGGCCTTGGGCTTGGCGGAGTCGATCTTCTCGCCCTCGGGGGCGCGGATGACGACACGAGCGCTCGCGCCGTCGGCGCTGGCGTCGGGGAAGCGCTCCTCAAGGCGGTCGAAGGCCTTCTGCGATTCCGTTCCCGGCATCGAGAAGGAGTCTTCGGGTGCGGCAGGTGCGGCCGAGGCGGCGAAGATGGCACCGGCCATCAGCCCCACCCAGAGCAACGCCACATAGCGGCGTCGCCGGAAGGCAAGGCGGCCTAGTTTGTACAGGAACGTAGCCACGGCGAAAGGGACTCCCGTCGAGTTCGGCAGGCGTGGACGACCCTCTGCCGGTGCGGTCGGCGCACGTCAGCGGGTCCAGCAGGATGCCTCTCCATCCTCAATGCCGAATGGGGGCCACAAGTCCGCCTGCAAGCCGGACTATCGGCCCACGGTCGCTGTAGTGCACTGCGCGCGATGTCATCCCATGGGAGGAGAGCGGATCTCCCTTTCTAGGCCACAGGGTGCAGTCACGTGTCAACGGTTGTTTCATCATTGGCGCGGAACTTTCGGTTCCCCTTCCGCCCCGCCCCAGCTCGGCCGGTATGTCTGCACTACACACGCATCGCCGCCGGGAGGCGGTGCACACGGCTGATGGCCGGATTCCGCCTCAGCGCTTGAGGGCCGCCATGCCCTCGGCCGCCTGGTCCGCCGCCGTGGCGCGGGCCGCGGCGGCCTGCGCGCCCTCTCCCAGCGCGTCGGCAAGACGGGCCCGCGCCAGCCAGTTGTACGGGCAGACGGGGCGCAGGTTGACGCGCTCGCTCAGCAGGGTGCGGGCCAGCTCGTGGCGGCCCGCGCGCAGGGCGGCCTCCAGCAGGGTCTTGTGCACGGCGTCGCGCTGGGCGTGGCTTCCGCCGTACTCGCCCAGGCGGTGCCGGACGGGGAGCAGGAGGTCGACGGCCCGGTCGTAGTGCTCGTTTCCGTAGGCGATCAGCGCGCGGCACACGGGCAGCCCGACGTCGGCGGTCATGGCGTGGTTGGACAGGCGGGGTCCGCTGCCCGCGACGTAGCGCTCGCGGTCGCGCACCAGGCGTTCGGCTTCGGCGGTGCGGCCCGCGCCGGTGTACGCCATCACCGCGTGCACGTCGTTGAAGGCGTAGTACGCGCCGTCGTGGCGGGCGGCCCAGGCGTCGGCGAGCCGCTGCCACCGGTCCCCCGCGTCCTGGCCTGCCAGGTGCAGCCGCCACAGGAGCGCCGCCGCGTCCAGGAGTTCCATCGCCGCGCCCGTCGATCCGGCGTGGTGCAGGGCGCTGTCGTAGATCTCCAGTACGCGGGAGACGTCGCCGGCCTCCAGGGCGTAGAGGCAGTAGTGCCACCAGTTGTGCACGTTCAGGTAGTTGCCCGCCGCCCAGTCCGTGGCGCGTGCGTCCAGGTAGCGGATGCCGTCGGCGAACCGGCCCTGCATTTCGTAGGTGTGCACCACGGCGTGGATGGCCCACACGTCGCGCGGCCGCCGGTCGACGGCCGCCAGGCCCGTCTCCCTGGCCTGCTCGTAGTGGCCGGCTTCCTCCAGGCCGAAGGCGTACATGCCGAGGACGGGGCCGTAGTGCGGGTCCGCCGTGTCCCAGGCGGAGAGCGCGCCGCCGATGCGGTCGCGCAGCCGTGGCGCGTTGCCGGTGAAGAAGTCGATCTGGTGGCCGACGGCCAGGGCGAGCACGTCGCGCGGGTACTCCACGGAGATCTCGCCGAGCACCCGGCCCGCCCGGTGGAGGTCGCCCTTGAGCCAGGAGGTGGCGGCGGCGACGTGCATGCGCTCGCGCGGTGTCATCTCGCCGCGGTGGACGTGTTCCTTGAAGCGCTCGAAGGTGGCGCGGGCGCCGTCGGCGTCCTTCTCCTCGGTGCCGAGCAGGCCGAGGTGGGCGGCGAGGACGTGGCCCATGACGGAGCGCGGGGCGGCGGACAGCACCCGTCCGGCCGCATCGGCCACCTCGGCGCGGAAGAACAGCAGATGGTCCAGGGCTTGCTCGTAGTGGTCGACGGCCTCGGTGCTGGTGCGTGACATCGGGTGACCGTGCCGGTCGCCTGCCATGGTCGGCTCCTTCCGCGGGGAGGCGCCGAGCGGCCCGGGGTGCGGTTCGCTCGGCGACAGGAAGCCAATCCTGCCCGCCGCGGCGGCTCTTGACGCACCGTGACCCGTGCGGGACCAGTCACGGGAGCGGCCCCAGAGGCACTCTGGCATCACCGCTGCGGGCGGCCTACCTTGGCAGCGGTGGACGCACCACTCGAACGGCTTGTCATGCACTTGTCCATTTTGTCCCGGCAAGAGGCACGAGGTGAGCCATGTTCCTCCGTCACAGACGCTCCACGCACAGACGCCCCGAGCGCAGACGCTCCAAGCACGGACACCCGGCCCGGCGCACCACCGTCGTCGCCGCCGTCCTCGCCGCCCTGGCGGCCGCCGCCGTCGGCACCGCACAGGCGACGCCCGACGACACCGGCACGGTCGGCGAGGTCCGGCCCTCCCTGGCCCGGCCCATCGACCCGCAGAACTGGCGCAACCCCGACGACATGACCTGGCGCGAGTACCGCTCCGTCCCCGGCACGAACTGGGCCGACCCCGGCCTCGAACCCACCGAGAAGACCTTCAGGGGCGCACTCGTACTCCTCGACTATCCCGACGAGGAGTTCACCGTCAGCAGGCCGCCCGGCTCGACCGTCTTCGGCAACCCCCAGCCCACTGCGGCCAACGTCCCGCGCGGGCAACTGCCCAAGTTCTACGAGGACTTCCTCAACAAACCGGGCGCACTCAACCGCGGCCACACCATCAACGAGTACTGGATGGAGGACTCCGGCGGCCGCGTCGGCGTCGACCTGGAGGCCTTCGGCGTGTACCGCATGCCGTTCAAGTCCTTCCAGTACGGCATCGAGCCCGCCATGAACCCCGGCGCCTGCCCGACCGTCACCACCTGCGGCAAGGACATCCGCGACAACGGCAGGGCCGCCTGGGTCGCCCAGGTCGGTGAGCGGAAGGCCGCCGAGTTCGACTTCGTCTTCTACCTCACCGCCGGCCAGGACGAGTCCTCCACCTGGCAGGAGTTCGGCCAGATGAAGTTCGGCTCCGAGGGACAGGTACCGGCCGCCTGGGGGCCGCCCTCCCCCATCGCCTCCGGCGGTAACTCCGCAGCCACCCGCTATGTGCCGTGGACCTCCTGGCAGGCCGCGGCCCGCATCTGGCCCAACGCCACCGCCGGCTCCTCCACCCAGGCCGAGAGCTCCGGCATGGGGGTGTACGCCCATGAGCTCAGCCACATCCTGGGCATCGGCGACAACTACAACAACCCCTACGGCAAGCCCCTGAGCCGCGCCTACACCGGCATCTGGAGCATGCTCTCGCGCGGCTCGTTCAACGGTCCCGGCGGGCCGCACACCCGCTGGAAGATCCCGGCCACCGAAGGCGGCTCGATGGGCTCCCAGCACATCCTGCGGGACAAGCTCCAGCTCGAGATCGTCGACGAGAAGAACGTGCTGCGCCTGGACCGTGACGCGCTCGACGAGTCCGGCGTGGCCGTCGCCAAGGTCACCGCCCGCTCCGCGCCGCCCGGCAAGAAGGGCCTGGCCGGCGTCAACATCGCCATGTCGCGCGACCTGTCCCCCGCCTGCGACCGCGACACCGACCCGCTGTGCGACGGCGGCGGCTATCAGAACTACACCCTCGAGGTCGTGGACCGCATGGGCATGGACTCCTTCACCCCGGACAACGGAGTGCTGATCACCAAGACCAAGAACGACGACAAGGCTCCGTTCGCCTGGGTGATCGACGCCCACCCCGAGGACATCGACATGGTGGACTTCGTCCGCCCGGACGGCACCCCGCAGAAGATCACCATGGGCGACTACCGCCAGCTCAGCGACGCCCTCTTCCACGCCGGGGCGGACTCCGGCAGTTCCTACGAGTACGTCGACCGCGCCAACCGCCTGCACTTCTACATCACCGACATCCACCGCACCCGCGCGGGCGTGCTCTCCTACACGATCGCCGTGAAGTCCCTCGACGGCTCGGGCCCGCAGCGCCGCGGCACCGCGCTGGGCCGCGGCGAGGCGGCGGGCGACCCCGTCAAGAGCCGCGCCACCTGCACCTTCCCGCTGACCAACACGGGCCGCGCGCTCGCCGATCCGCCGGGCGACCACCCCGAGGACGTCGCCAGGTACCTCGGCTCCGACGTCTACCGGCTCTCCGCCAAGGCCTCCGGCCGCGGCTGGTCCGCCTGGCTGCCCAACAAGCTGACGACCGCAAGGGCGGGCTCCACGGTCGACGTGGACGTCGCCGTCGCCGCGAAGCCGGACGCCCGCCCGCAGGGCCGCCTCACCCTCACCGCCCGCTCGGTGAGCGACCCGCGCAAGACCGCCGAGGCCACGTGCACGCTGACCCTGAAGGGCGGCCGCTGACAGCGCGTTCTTCCGCCCCTCCGGGGTCCTGTCAGGCCGTGGGCCGCAAGGGGCGGAAGAAGGCGCGCAGTTCGCGTGCCACCTGGTCCGGTTCCTCGTGCGCCATGAAGTGGCCTCCGTTGTGCGGGGTGCTCCAGTGGCGCAGGTCCGTAAAGACGCGCTCGGCGAGGCTCTTCGGGTAGTGCGCGAAGGCCGGTTCGTGGCTGAGGGTGACGGCGCCGGGCACCGTGATGGGCGGCACGGGCGTGTTGTGCCGTACGTAGTCGTAGTACTGGCGGAAGGAGGAACCGATGCTGCCGGTGGCCCAGTAGAGGGTGGCGACGGTCAGCAGGGTGTCCTTGTCCCAGCGCGCCTCCAGGTCGCCGTCGCAGTCGCTCCAGTCGCGGTACTTGTCGATGATCCAGGCGAGCAGGCCGGCCGGGGAGTCCCGCAGCGCGGCGGCGATCGTGTCGGGCCGGGTGCACATGATCTCGCTGTAGCCCTGGTCCTCGGCGTCGTACGCGTCGAGGTGGTCGAGATAGGCCCGCTCCTCGGCGGTCGGCGGTCGCGCGTCGAAGTCGGCGGAGACCACCGCGGAGGTGATGTGCACGCCCACGACCTCCTCGGGGTACAGGGCGCCGAGCCACTGGGTGACGCCTCCCCCGATGTCCCCGCCGAAGGCGCCGAAGCGGCGGTGGCCGAGGGTCTTCGTCATCAGCTCGTGCCAGATCCCCGCGACGCCCCGGCGGGTGAAGGGGCCGCGCGGCAGCTCGGAGTGGAGGAAGCCGGGCAGGGAGGGCACGATCACGTCGAACGCGTCGGCCGGGTCGCCGCCGTGTCCTGCCGGGTCGGCGAGCCGCCGCGCGAGGGGCAGCATCTCGACGTAACTGCTCGGCCAGCCGTGGCTCAGGATCAGCGGCAGCGGCGCGGGCGCGCCCTCGGGCCGCACGCCGCGCAGGTGCACGAAGTGCACGCGGGTGCCCGCGACGTCGGCGACGCGGTGCGGGAAGCCGTTGAGCGCGGCCTCGGCGGCGCGCCAGTCGAAGCCGTCCGCCCAGTAGGCGACGAGCTCGCTCAGGTAGCCGGGGTCGGTGCCCGCGGCCCAGTAGGTGGGGTCGGAGGCCGCGGTGAAGAGGGTGCGCCGAAGGCGCGTGCGCAGGTCGTCGAGGACGTCGTCCGGGACGGAGACCTGGAAGGGCGTGACGTTCACGGTGGTTCGGTTCCTTCGCTCAGGAGGATGCGACGAGGCTGCGATGTCGAAGTCTCGATCGCTGGGGGGGGGCGCTCCTGGCGGTGGCGTCACGCCTCTGACGGTGAACTTCAGACGAGGCGGGGGACGCGGACTGCGGTCAGGAGGGCCCGGACGGGGCGGGGCGTGCTGTGGCGCGCGGTCATCGGGCTCACCTCCTTGTGTCTCTCGTGGCGCACGGCGCCGGTGGGGCGCGTGCTTCGCCGGTGAGCATACACACGTACCGTCGCGCGGCACCCGCGATTTACTGTCGCCCGATGCCGTTCGGAAGTCGTCGTCCGAGGTCGGTCCGAAGTCCTAGGGCCCACGGACGGTGCGAGGGCCTTCCTAAGGTCATGGCCCGGCTGTGTCCGCCCGGCGACACTGGTGTCCATGGACACCGAACAGATCGACGCCTACCTGCGGCGCATCGGCATCGAACGCCCCGCCGGCCCCTCGACGCGAGCCCTCCGCGACCTGCATCTGGCGCATCTGCGCAGCGTGCCCTTCGAGAACCTCTCGATCCACCTCGGTGAGGACATCGAGCTCACCGACCAGGCACTGGTGACGAAGGTGGTGGAGGCGCGCAGGGGCGGCTTCTGCTACGAGCTCAACGGCGCCCTCGCCGCCCTCCTGAGGGCCCTCGGCTTCGACGTCACCCTGCTGCAGGCCCGCGTGTACGACGACGCCGGAATGCCCGGCATCCCCTACGACCACCTCGCTCTGCGCGTGCGCACCGAGGACGGCGGGGACTGGCTGGCAGACATCGGCTTCGGCGCGCACAGCCACCTGCCGCTCGCCTTCGCCGACCGCGGCGGGCAGGCCGACCCCGGCGGGGCGTTCCGCATCGCGGAGGCTCCGGAGGGCGACCTCCAGGTCCTCAAGGACGACAAGCCGCAGTACCTGGTCGACCGGCGGCCGCGCGCGCTGGCCGACTTCAAGGTGGGTGCCTGGTACCACCGCACCTCGCCGGACTCCCACTTCACGCGCTCCCTGGTCTGCTCCCGCATCACTGAGAGCGGCGGCCGGATCACCCTCGGCGGACGCACCCTGACCACGACCGTGGACGGCGAGCGGCGGACGACCGAGCTGACCACGGAGGCGGAGGTGCTCGCGGCGTACGACCGGCACCTCGGCATCGTGCTGGAGAAAGAGCCGCAGCTGCGCGAGACCCGGTGACCCGGGGCGGCGCGATCCTGTCGCGGCGCGGCGATGACTTCCGGGCGGTGCGAGAGTCCACATAGGCAGACAGGAAGGGCGGACAGGACCGCCGCGTACCGACAGGAGAGCACCATGCCCAGGATCACGCCCAGCCTCTGGTTCGACCTGCAGAGCGAGGAAGCGGCGAAGTTCTACGTCTCGGTCTTCCCGAACTCGGAGATCAAGAACGTGTCGTACTACGGAGAGGGCGGCCCGCGCCCGGCCGGCACCGTCCTGAGCGTGGAGTTCTCACTCGACGGCCAGCTGTTCACGGCGCTCAACGGCGGCCCGCAGTTCACCTTCGACGAGGCTGTCTCCTTCCAGATCGACTGTGCCGACCAGGCCGAGGTCGACCACTACTGGACGAAGCTCTCCGAGGGCGGCGAGGAGGGCCCCTGCGGGTGGCTGAAGGACAAGTACGGCCTGTCCTGGCAGGTCGTGCCCACCGTGCTCGGCGAGCTCCTCACCGACCCCGACGCCGGGCGTGCGCAGCGCGCCATGCAGGCGATGCTGGGCATGGGGAAGCTGGACGTGGCGGCGCTGCGGGCGGCGGCGGACGGCGAAGCGTAGCGGATCCTCCCGCCCGCGCCCGGTCTCGCGGGTCCGGCGCTGCTAGGCCTTCCTCGCCACCACCAGGCGCCAGCGGGGGCTGCCGTCGGGCCGCCGTCCGAACTCCTCCAGGGGGCGGAGCCGCACGTCGAAGCCCGCGTCGACGAGGTCCTCGCGCACTCCGCCGAGCGGGAAGGTCCGGTAGTACATGACGAACGGCGGGCGCCACAGGCGGTTCCGGACGCGCATCACGCCGTCGAAGCCGAGGAGCGCCCAGTACCAGGGTGAGGTGAAGGGCTGCGGGGCGCCGATGGGGAAGGCGAAGAGGCCGCCGGGGCGCAGCGCCCGGTGGACGCCCGCGAAGAGGGCTGGCCGCTCGGAGGGCAGGAAGTGGCCGAACGCCCCGAAGCTGACGGCGAGGTCGAAGGCCCCGGTGAACGGCAGGGCGCGGGCGTCGGCCCTGACCCACTCGACGGCGGGCCCGTCCGGACCGGGCCCTTGCACCGTCTCCGCGGCGGTCGCCAGCATGCCCGCGCTGAAGTCCACGCCGGTGACCCGCTCGCGGCACAGCGGGAGCAGCGTCCCGACGCCCGCGCCGGTGCCGCAGCACACGTCGAGGCCCGCGTCGAAGGGGCCCAGGGGGCGCAGCGCGTCGGCTGTCGCCCGCAGGAATCGGCCAGGCGTGCGGAAGGGCGTGTGGTCGAATTTCGGGGCGAGCAGGTCGTATCCGTGCTCGGTGGACGAGAACGCCTGAACGGCGAGTTCACGCAGCGTGGGACCCTGGGAGGAGAACATCGGCTCCAGGGTAGCCAGCGGGGCCGGCGCACGGGTCCACGGCGGAGCGGCGCCGTGGCCGGATACCGCCACGAGGTCTACCGGGGGGTGGCAGAGGTCGGGTAGAGGTGCACGTCTGCCCCAGACCCGTTCCCCGCTCCCGGAGGTGCCCCATGGCCACAGACCGGCACAGGACAAGGACCGCATCGGGCAAGACCCGGTTCGACGACATCTACGACCAGCCGGACCCGCGTGCCTACTTCCGGACGCTGGCGCCCTACGAGTACGAGATCCCGCAGCACGCCCAGGCGGTCTTCCGCCGCACCCGCGAGCTGCGGGGGCGGCTGTCCGGCGGCGAGGGTCCGGTGACGGTCCTGGACCTGTGCTGCTCGTACGGCATCAACGCGGCGCTGCTCAACCACGACCTGACGCTCGCCGACCTGTACGCGCACTACACGTCGGACGAGGCCGCCGCGCTCACGCCGCACGAACTCGTCGAGCGCGACAAGGCCTTCTACGCCTCGCGGAGGCGCCCCGACGCCACCCCGGTCATCGGGCTCGACCTGGCGGAGAACGCGACCCGCTACGCGCTGGACGCGGGCCTGCTCGACGAGGCGTATGCCGAGAACCTGGAGCGGCACCCGCCCAGCCCGCAGCTGCGCCAGGCGGTCGCCCGCACCGGTCTGATCACGGTCACCGGGGGCATCGGCTACATCTCGCACCGCACGTTCGACGCGCTGCTCGACTGCGCTCGGCTGCCGGTCTGGGTGAGCGCGTTCGTGCTGCGGACGGTGCCCTATGGGCGCATCGCCGAGACGCTGGCCGCGCACGGCCTCGAGACCGCGACGGACTTCTCACGGACCTATACGCAGCGGCTCTTCACCAGCCCCGAGGAGCGTCGCGACGCCATCCGCCAAGTGACGCTGGCGGGTGAGGATCCCGCGGGGTACGAGTCGGAGGGCCGCTATCACACGCGGCTGCACGAGTCGCGTCCGCGCGGCGACTGACCCCGGTCGTCCTCCACCGCGGATTCCGCCCTGCGGGCTTCAGAGCGTCAGTGCGTAGCTGGTCCCCGGGCGGCCGTCGAGCCGGACGTCCCCGACGGGCACGAAGCCGGCGCGGACGAGCACGGCCCGCGAGCCCGGGTTGTCGAGCGTCGTGGCGGCACGCAGCACGGTCAGGCCGTACGCGGTGACGGCGAGGTCGCGGATCTGCCGGACGGCCCGGGTCGCAAGGCCCTGGCCCGCGGCCTTCTCCGCGATGCGGTAGCCCAGTTCGGCACTGCCGTCCGCGACGTCGACGAGATTGACCCGCCCGAGGATCTCGCCGCCGTCGTCCACCAGGACGTGGAAGAAGCACGCCCCCGTCGCCTGCTCGGCCAGGAGGGCGCGGTGCCGGGCGTCGAAGTCCCGGAAGTAGGCGTCCCCTCGGTCGGGGACGGACGCGGCGAAGTAAGCCCGGTTCGTCTCCTCGAAGGCGAGCAGCGCGGGGGCGTGGTCGGCCCGCAGGAGCTGGAGCTCGGGGGCGGTCGTCGGTGCGGACATGCGAGAACTCTACGCAGGGTCCTCGCCCGGCCGTACCTGCTCGTACATCGCCACCAGCACGCCGTGCACGGGCTGTTCGCCTTCGTCCTCCTCGGTCTCGTCGACCAGCCGGGCGAGGGTCTCGGCGAGTTCCCTGGCCTTGTCGGGGCCGAGGCGCACATGCCGCAGGGACAGGGTGGTCTGCGGGGACCGCCCCAGCTCCTGGGCCACGGCGCCGAGCATGGCGGCGGTCCCCTCGGTCCGCGGCTCGGCGACGCCCATGCGTTCGGCCACGCGCTGGTAGTACTGCTCGGTGCCGCCCCTGACCTTGCGGGTCTCGGCGACGCGGACGAGACCGGCGGTGCGCAGCACCTTCAGATGGTGCGCCACGTTCCCCTTGCCGGTGTCCAGGCGGGTCGCCAACTGGCTGGTGGTGGCGGGCTCATGGCCGAGCGAGAAGAGCAGCCGCTGACGCAGGGGGTGCGCCAGCGCGGCGTGCTGCTCCGGTGACTCGATCTCGACGACCTGGCGCGGCGGGGGCTGTTGGGGCGGGAGGCTCTGCTGGGGCTGATCGGACATGAGTCAAGTGTCTAATGTTCTTGACGCTTTCGGAAGAGGGCTGTTCTACTCACCTGCCATGACCACAGTCACCCAGCGGCTCAGCGTCGCCACCGTCGTGGAAGAAACCGCCCAACTCGTCGACCGGCACTATGTGTTCCCCGAGCTCGGCGAACGGCTCGCCGCCCTGCTGCGGCTCCGTCTCGCCGAGGGCGCGTACGACGTCGAGGACGCCGCGGACCTGGCCCGCCTGGTCACCACGGACCTCCAGTCCCTCAACGGCGACCTTCACCTGCGCCTCAAGCACCACGACCGGCCGGTGCCCGCCGAGCAGGGTGAGGCCGCCATGGCGGCGCTGCGCGAGAAGTTCGACTCCTCGCTGGGCGGCGCGCCCAGGGTGGAGCTCCTGGACGGCCGGGTCGCGCTGCTCGAACTGGCCCCGGCCCTGTTCCCGCTGTCCTGGTCCGCCGGGCCGCTGGGGGCCGCGCTCACCCTGGTCGCCGCCGCAGACGCCCTGATCCTCGATCTGCGCGCGAACACGGGAGGGGATCCGGACACGGTCGCGTTCGTCTGCGCGCATCTGCTGGACCGGCGCACCCACCTCAACTCCATGTACTGGCGCAAGGGTGAGCGTCTCGAACAGTCCTGGAGCCCCGCGCACGTGCCGGGCGCCCGCTTCGGCGGCAGCAAGCCGCTCTACGTACTGACGAGCGACCGCACCTTCTCCGCGGGCGAGGAACTCGCCTACGACTTGCAGCAGTTGGGCCGGGCGGTCGTCGTCGGCGGTACGACCGCGGGCGGGGCGCATCCGCGCGACGGCTGGACGGTGCATCCGCACCTGGAGGCGACCATCCCGGTGGGCAGGGCGGTCAATCCCGTGTCGGGCACCAACTGGGAGGGCACAGGCGTACGTCCCGACGTGCCCTGCGCCGCCTCCGACGCTCTCGACCGGGCGCACGCCCTGGCGCTGGCGCGGCTCGACACCCAAGGTGCCGAGCCGCGCCCACGAGCGGTCGACCCGGCGGACGCGCCGCTGGACTGACCGCGTTCGTGCGTGCTGTGCGTTGCGCGCTACGAGGCGTCTCGTGGCGCTATGAGGCGTCGCGCACCGTTCCGGTGACCACCGGGCCCGGCTGCGGCTCCCAGTTCTCGTCGTAGACGTGGAGCTGCGCCTTCAGGGATTCTTCCGGTTCGCCCGTCCGGTCCTTGATGGTGGGCACGCGCACGTCGGCGCTCTTCTCGCCGGCGGGCACGGACAGGTACAGGCCCTGGCCCTCCGCCATCTTGGACAGCGGCCGCTCCGGGCGGGGCCGTGCGCCGAACTGGGCCTCCAGCCAGGCCGGGTCCACGTCCAGGGTGGACAGCTCCGTGCCGCTGTCGACGGGCAGGAAGGACAGCTCGGCCATGATGTCCACGTCGACGGGCTCCGAGAGCGTCATCCGCCACTTCAGCGGCTTGCCCTCGGTGACCCGGTCCTTGACGGGTTCGAGCGTGATCTTCGGCATGGGGTCGTCGTTGCGCGCCGTCACCCCGCCGTGGTGGGAGCCCACCACCGCGCCGCGCACCGCCTTGACGAACGCGTCGTGCCCGACGTCGTAGCCGTAGCGGGTGTCGCCGCGCACCTCGACCGGCACATCGACGCTCTCACCCGGACGCACCGTCAGCGTCCGGTGGGTGAAGTCGTCCGTGCCGGGCTTGGGCATGAACAGCCGGACCTTGCCGCTGCCCTGACCCGAGACGCGCACCGGGACGCTGTAGGTGCGCACGCCGGAGTCGCCTTCCTTGACGGTCAGCCTGCCGAGGTCGACGCGCGGCAGCTCGGCCGGCCGCACGGCGGGGGTGCCGGGGCGCCAGCCCCAGGCGTCCATCAGCCACGCCTTGCCGGAGCGGCTGCGCGGGGTGAGCTCCAGGGTCTTGACGTGCTTGAGGTCGAGCGCGTCCCGGGCCGCCGCCGACAGCGGTACGCGGACCTCGCGCCCCCAGTACGAAGAAGTCCGGCCGCTGCCCGGCAATCCGTCGACGCCGACCCTGCCGAGCTTCGCCCGGTGGCCCGACGCATCGACGAGGGCGACGTCGAACCGGGTCCCGGTGGTGTTGGGCGGCACGATCACCCGCAGCGCCACGTCCTTGGCACCCGCGAGCGACACGGGGCGTGCGGGGCTCATCCGGACCGGGTCCCCGGCCCGCGACCAGCGCATCGCCACCGCGTCACGGCCGGGTTCCGGTGCGACCTCCCAGTGGGCGAAGTGCGGTGAGCTCCCGGCCGTTCGCGACGGCAGACAGGCGTCGGCGTCCCTGGCAGGCACCTGGGCGCACACGCGTCCGCCCTTGACCTTCGTCGAGGAGCCGGGGAGCAGTGCCTGGGTGCGGTGCCCGCCGACGGCGTGGGTCAGCACCCGAGCGGGGTCGGCTGAGGGAGCCCGCCGGCCGGAGCCGTCGAGGAGGGGCCGCACCCGGTCGTCGCCCGCGACGAACAGCCGGGCCGACGCGGCGATGTAGGTGGCTCCGGCCGCCTGCTGCCGCGTGGCGGTCAGCCTGGTCGCGGTGCCCTTCGAGCAGACCGGGTCGGTGGTGTCGTCGGACGAGAAGTCGTCGTCGGCGGGCGCGGTCGCCTGGCCCGGCGTCCACTCGCTGTTGAAGAAGTTGTGGTTGGCGCCGACCATGTACACGGCGCTGTGCAGGGCGGCGCCGCGGCTGACGCCGCGCGTCCCGTCGACGTAGATCTCGCCCTGGAGGTCGGAGACGTCTCCATCGCAGCCCGGCAGGATCGTCGTGGAGGGCACGTCGGGGACCGGGTTCTGCCCGAAGACGGTGGGGCCTATCAGGACGTTGCCGCGGATCTTCCAGCGGACAGGACCGCGGTAGCCGTCCTGGTCGGCGGGCGGCGGCGAAAGGCTGTCCAGCGCGGCGCGGTTGACGCCCTCGCCGCCCCGGGAGTGTCCGACGAGGAGGACGCGGGACGGGTCGGCCGGCGCGACGGCGCGCACCCCGGCGGGGGCGGTGGACCGCTTCTCGGCCCAGTCCGCCCAGCGGGCGAGGTGCTGCCGCACCAGCGAGGAGCGGGCCTGCGCGCCGCCGTCCTCGGCGACGTCGTCCTGGCCGTTGATGCCGTTGGCGGCGATGGAGACGGTGACGTACCCCTGGGAGGCCAGGAGCTTCTGGGCGCGGTGATAGCCCTTGTGGCTCGGCACCGGCTTCGTGCCGGACAGGCAGGGCCACCCCATGCCCTGCCTGTCCCCCGCGCCGTAGCAGGTGTAGTGACGGCCGTGCAGGAACAGGACCAGCGGCCGCTTCCCCGGGGCGTCGGTGGGACCGATCACGTCGGCCTTCATCTCCACCGGTGCGGGAAAACCGGGCAGCCGTACCGAATCGAGCGTGTACGTGCCGGTGGCGGTGCGGTAGCGGCCCGGCTTCCCGGGGTCGACGGCGTTCGCGGGCGGGGGTGTCGCGGGCCGGACGGAGGGGCCGGGCCGCGGGCCGCGCGACTCGGCGTCGGTCCCGGCCTCGTCCAGGCGGCGCCCGGCCGCAAGGACCTTCAGCTGCTTCGCGGGACCGATGCGCGCGCCGTTCAGCGGGAGCCAGAAGGAGCGCCCGTCCCGCGCCGCCACCGGCCGGCCGAGGAGCTTGTCCCCGGCGTAGAACTCGACCCGCGCGTCCCCCATGGGGACCGGCTCGGGCGAGGCCCACACGAGCTCCTTGCCCGCGCCTTCCCCGGCGAGCCGCCAGCCTTCCGGCAGGCCCTTGCCGTCATCGCCGGCCGACGCGGGCGCCGGGGGCGGCCCGGAGGCCGGCGGGTCGGCGGACGGCAGGGCCTGGGCGGCACCCGGCGACACCGCCGCGAGGGCGAGCACCGCCAATGCCGCGGTCGCCACTCGTGCGACACGTCTCAACGTGGTTCTCCTCGTCATCACACACGTCGGAGCACGCTTTCGAACTCACGTGCCCCGCTTACGCTTTCGATGACGGGAATCAATGGCCACGAGTTGCCTCGCGGTACACACGGGTGGCAAGAGGCGGGCCCCCTGCCCCCGGCCGCGCGCCTGCCTGCCAGGATGCGGTCATGCACATCTACGAAGAGCGGCTGAGCGTTCCCCGCTCCTGGTGGGGACTGGTGGCGCTGGGTGGAGCCGGGCTGGCCGTGGCGGCCATTCCCTTCGGCGTGCTCGCCGCGGTGACGGCGGCGACGGTCGGCATTGCGGTGTCCGCCGCGCTCGTGTACATGCACGGCAGCGTGCGCATCCTGGTGACGCCCGGCTCACTCGTGGTCGGCAAGCGGGTCATCCCCATCGAGGCGCTGGGCGCGACGGAGATCCTCGACGAGCGCGAGGCCTTCGAGTGGCGCACGGTCAGGGCGAATCCGTACGCGCTGCTGCTCCTGCGGTCGTACGTCCCCACCGCGCTGCGCATCGAGTTGCGCAACTCCTGGGGAGGCGCGCCCTACGTCTACGTGTCGACGCGTCAGCCGATGAACCTGGCCGCCGTGCTGGCGTTCTCCCGGGGCTGACCTGCCGCGCCGTCAGCCCTCCGAGGTGACGCCGTGGCCGCGCAGTGTCGTGGTGGCGATGTCCAGGAAGTCCCGTACGACGCCGGTGCGGTCGCGCTCCGGCACCGCCAGGCAGGTCTCGACGAGCAGCGCGTCGGTCACGCGCAGGTGGACGAGGCCAGCGCGGGAGTACGAGCGCGCGACGCTGAGCGGTGCGTCCTGCTCCCACCAGCGCAGCGGGAAGACGTCGATCTGGACCTGCGGGTGCCGCCATCACGCGCGGCGACCTCCCGATCGGCGAGGTCCCGACGGACATGTTCACCGAGGTCATGGTCACCAACGCGCTCAGCCCCCTGCGCGTCGTGGAGCGGCTCGGCCCGCTCGTCGCACCCACGGGAACCATCGGCGTCATGTCGTCCGACAGGCCCGCACTCCCGCTTTTCCCACCTCGGGCGCGTCCGCGAATCCTGGGATTCGACACCGAAAAACCATCGATTCGAAAGGTGATGGCGCCGTTCAACGATGATTTCCGGACGATACAGATCGTCCGAGGTGGAACCAATTTTGGATTCCCGCAGGTCAGACGTTGGTTCTCCGTTATACCAACACCGTTCGTCCACATGCTGGACACAGCATACGGAACCGCTCCCACCACCCCTGAGCTGCCCGAACGATCGTACGGTCACCGCTCACCAGAACGGCACATCCGGAAATCGACCATCCGGATGGCACTCACTCTCCGCACCGGCAAGACTCCTCACCGCAGTCACCAACCACAACGATCGAAGGAGAGTCCACCATGCGTCGCACCCTCAAGGCCGTGGGAGCAGCCGCAGCAGCGGCCACCTGCGTCCTCGCCGCGACAGCAGGCACCGCGCACGCCGAGGCCCCGCAGACCAAGAGCCTCTACGCGCCGTCCGCCCTGGTGTTGACGGTCGGCCAGGGCGAGGACGCCGGCTCCGCCGCGGTGGAGCGCGCCGTGACACTCACCTGTGCGCCGCGCCCCGCGGGCAGCCACCCCGCACCTGCGGCCGCGTGCGCCGAACTGGCCGAGGTCAACGGCCGGTTCACCGAACTCGTGGACAGCGCTTCCGACGCCATCTGTACCAAGGAGTGGCAGCCGTACACGGTGACGGTCGCTGGCGTCTGGAACGGCAAGCAGGTCAACTGGTCCACCACCTTCGCCAATCGGTGTGAGATGAAGGCTGGTCTCGGGGAGGGCGTCGCACTGTCCTTCTGACGGGATCCCTGAACCACACTCAAGGGAGTCCCGGTGACCTTTCGTGGGGGAAGGCGGCCGGGACGCGGGGCGGCCCCCGGTGTCGGGTGACACCGGGGGCCGTAGTGTTTCCCCGGTTCTTGTGAGCGGGTACGACTGGCCGGCTCGACGTCTACGACGTGGCGTGCGCGCTCGCCGTCTCCCGGCCCCTGGCAAGCTCGTCCAGCCTCCGCAGGACCCTGGCGCGCAACAGCTCGTACTCCTCGCGGCAGCGGCGGATCTCGGGCGGCCGTGTGACGACCTCACCCGCCGTCACGACCTCCTCCGGAGCGAACTGGTGACGGGTGAGGTCTATCTCCACGCCTGCGCCCAACCGGTTCCACCAGTGGTAGTCCGTGCGCACACCGTCGACGCGCACCTCGCCGCACATGAGCTCACCGCCCAAAAGGTCGTGCAGGACCAGCGCGGTGACGCCGCACTGGCCCCGGGCCGGATTGTCCGGCGGCCAACTGTGCTTCGAATCGGGCGGATACGTGTCCGCGCCCCAACTCTCCCGCAGCGCCGCCTCGATGTCGGTGAGTCTCAGTGGTGTCATGCCGGCAACCCTCGCACCCGCCACTGACAATCACGCGTCGTCCCAGGTCGCGGCCGACCGCACCACCCCTCGCCCGACCGCCCCGTCGATCGCCTCGTCGTCGAGTCCGCCGGCCGCGAGCACCTCACGCGTGTCCGCGCCCGCGGCCCGCACCTCCGGCCGGATCCGCGCCGGTGTGCGGGACAGGGAGACGGGCGAGGCGAGGCCGCGGTAGTCGCCGTCCTCGACGACGAGGCCGCGGTGGCGCACCTGGGGTGCAGTCAGCGCCTCTGCGACGTCGTGCACGGGCGAGGCGGGGACGCCCCGTGCCGTGAGGAGCGCGGTGAGGTCCGCGCGGGAGCGGGCGGCGATGGCCTTCTCCAGGGCGGCGCGGAGCTCCTGTTGGTGGCGTACGCGGTCCGGGTTGGTGCGGAAGCGGGGGTCGTCGGTGAGCTCCGGGAGCTGCAGGACGTCGGCGAGCGCGGCGAACTGCCGGTCGTTGCCGACCGCGATGAACAGCGGCCCGTCGGCGGCGGCGAACGAGTCGTAGGGAGCGATGGTGGGGTGCGCGGAGCCGGTGCGGCGCGGGACGGTGCCGTCGGCGAGCCAGGACGCCGAGTGGGGGTGGAGCAGGCTGACGGCGGTGTCCAGGAGGGTGCAGTCGACGAGTTGACCGAGTCCGGAGCGGTGCCGTTCGTTGAGGGCCAGCAGGATGCCGGAGAAGGCGAGGATGCCGGTGACCTGGTCGACGACGGGGACACCGACGCGCAGCGGCGGTCCGTCCGCTTCGCCGTTGACGCTCATGAGGCCGCCGTAGGCCTGCAGCACCGCGTCGTAGCCGGGTTGTCCGCCGAGGGGCCCGTCGGTGCCGAAGCCGGTGACACGGCAGTGGACGAGGGCCGGGAAGCGGCGCCGCAACTCCTCGTCGGCGTAACCCCACTTGGCGAGGGTGCCCGCCTTGAAGTTCTCGACGAGGACGTCGGTGTCGCGCAGGAGAGTGTCGAGGATGTCGCGTCCCTCGGGCACGGAGAGATCGACGACGATGTTCTTCTTGCCGCGGTTGAGGTTCTGGTAGTACGCGGAGGTGTCCGGCGCGACGAACGGCGGGCCCCAGCCGCGGGTCTCGTCACCGGCCGGAGGTTCGACCTTGATCACGTCGGCCCCGTGGTCGGCGAGCAGTTGCGCGCAGTAGGGCCCGGCGAGGACCCGGGACAGGTCGAGCACCTTGAGTCCGGCGAGGGCGCCGCCGTGCTGGCCGGGGGAATCTGTCATCAGCTGCTCCCAGTTCGGTCGAATGCGTTGATGCGTGCGCCGTGTCGCGGTCCTGTCGGCACAATGCACCCATGATCCCCACCGGCATCCGCACGCCCCGACTCGACCTCGTACCGCTCCGCGTCGACCACGCCGACGAGATGGCGGCCGTGCTCGGCGACCCGGCGCTGCACACCTTCATCGGCGGCGCCCCCGACGACGTCGAAGCGCTGCGCGCCCGCTACCGGCGCATGCTCGCCGACTCCCCGGATCCGGGCGTCTCCTGGTGCAACTGGGTGCTGCGACTCCGCGACGGTGAATGCCCGGCGCTGATCGGGACGGTGCAGGCGACCGTCGCTGCGGAGGGGAGGGCGGAGATCGCCTGGGTGGTCGGGACGCCCTGGCAGGGGCGCGGCTTCGCGTCGGAGGCGGCCCGCGGCCTGGTGGACTGGCCGGCGGGACACGGCGTACGTACGGTCGTCGCGCATGTCCATCCCCGCCACAAGGCGTCCGCGACCGTCGCGCGCCGCGGGCCTCGCCGCCACGGACGTGGTCCAGGACGGCGAGATCCGCTGGGAGTCGGGACTGAGGGGCTGAGGGCCTGAGGCGGCGGCCCGGGTCAGTACGGCCGGTCGCCCGCGATCGCGACGCGCTCCGCGACCCGCCGGTGCGGGGCGTAGTCGTCGACGGCATAGTGCTGCGTGGCGCGGTTGTCCCAGAAGGCGACGTCACCCGCCTGCCAGTGGAACCGCACCTGGTACTCCGGCACATGGGCCTGCCGCACGAGGTAGCCGAGCAGCCGGTCGCTCTCCTCGCGCTCCATGCCGACGATGTGCGTGGTGAAGGAGGTGTTGACGAAGAGCATCCGCCGCCCGGTCTCCGGGTGCGTGCGCACCACGGGGTGGGTGACGGGCGGGAACTCCTCCTGGAGCGGGGCGAGCTTCTCGGGACCGTAGAAGCGGGCGAAGCCGGGGATGAAGTCGTGCACGGCGTGCGCCCCGTCGATGCGCGCCTTGACGGTGTCGGGAAGGTTGTCGTACGCGGCCGCCATGTCCGCCCACATCGTGTCACCGCCGAACGGCGGCACCTCGTGCAGCTGCAACACCGCGCCCAGCGCCGGGCGTTCGCGGAAGGTGACGTCGGCGTGCCAGACGTTCTCGTACGTGGGTGTGGCGCTGCCGCCCTTGTCGAAGCGGACGACGTCGTCGGCGGAGCCGCGCGCGAGCAGCGGATTGGTCTCCAGGTCGCCCCAGTTGAGGGCGAAGGCGCGCTGCTGCTCGGAGGTGATGCGGGCGCCGCGGAAGAACAGCACCTTCCACTCCAGCAGGGCGCGGTTCAACTCTTCGCGCAGGGCGGGTGTCAGCGGCCGCGCGAGGTCGACGCCGCGGATCTCGGCGCCGATGACACGGCCCTGGGGCACGACGTCGAAGAGTTCGTAGGGGCGTTCCTGCCAGTCGTCGGGCAGGCGGCGCAGGGTGCGACGACCCTCGTACATGCCGTCGGCGGGGACGCGTGCTTCACGCAGGGCGGGGGTCACGGGGCTCTGCGGCGCGGCAGCATTCATGGGGTCTGATCCTTCGGGTGCGGTACGGGCAGGCGTGCGTACGGAAAGGACTCCGTGGAGCTGAGGAGCTGACTCCATGCGGCTGAGGAGCTGACTCCGTGCAGCTAGCGGCCCGATCGCTCGCACCCGCGCCGCCACGGGACGCCGAACGTCCGGGTGGCGGCGGTCAGGTGCTGGATCATGGTGGTCATTGTGGGACGCGGACCCCTTCAGGTCAACCGCCCCGAGTGTGTGAGCACGGCACCCCGCTCAGGAGGGCAGCCGCAGCACTCCCCCGTACTCGTAGATCCCCTTGTTGGTCTCGGTCACGCCGAGGTACGGCACCAGGTCGGGGTCGACCGGTGCGAGGGGCGGCTGGTCGGGGTCCGGGCGCCAGTCGACGAGGTTCACCACGCCGGGCTCGACGGGCTCCAGGCCGTCGAGCAGCACGTCGACCTCGGCGGGCGTGCGGGTCTGCCAGGGCACGCCGCCGCCGGCGATGTGCTCGGTCATCCGCGCGCCGCGCTCGGGGTCGTCGCAGACGACCTGCGAGAAGCTCACGAAGCTGCCGGGAGCCGCCCGGTCGATGATCGTGCGCAGGATCCGCCGCGGGCCGTCGGCGTCGGTGAGGTGGTGTCCGACGGAGAGGAACAGCACGGCGACCGGCTCGTCGAAGTCGATGAGGCGCCGCACGTCGGGGTGTTCCAGGATCGCCTCCTGGTCGCGCATGTCGCCCATGATGACCGTCGTGGAGGAGTCGTCGGCGAGCAGGGCGCGGCCGTGGGCGAGGACGATCGGGTCGCTGTCGACGTAGACGACGCGGGCATCGGGGGCGAAGCGCTGGGCGACCTGGTGGACGTTGTCGTCGGTGGGCAGTCCGCAGCCCATGTCGATGAACTGGCGGATGCCGGCCTCACGGGTCAGGTAGCGCACCACGCGGAAGAGCCATTCGCGGTTCTGCCGGGCGATGTCGACGACCTCGGGGAACGACGGCACGGTGGAGAGGATGAACTTCCGGTCCACCTCGTAGTTGTCCTTGCCGCCCAGCATCCAGCCGTAGCCGCGTGCCGACGTCGGGATGTCGTACGGAATGGACGGGCCGGCCACTGTCCCGGACGGATCGGCCACCGACTCGGACTGGTTGTCACTCGCCACAGCGCGCTCTCCACCTCTCCCGCGGGATTCACAGAACGTGTTCCTTGTCGCGACACTATCCGGAGATCCACGTTCGGGTGAACGAACTCCGGAAACTCCAACAGGCGTGTGCGGACCGGGCTTTGGCGGGGCCTGCGTGTCCCGTCCTCGTACCGGAGTTCCGGTACGGGCTGTGGCGTGTCCCACCCGCCGCCCATCCACGCCTCCACATGGCGGATGATCGGGGCTGAGAGCCATCCGCACCACCGGATCCGTACCACCCAGAGAGGACCTCCCCATGGAAGACCGCTTCGACGTCGTCGTGCTCGGAGCAGGACCCGGCGGCTACGTCGCCGCCATCCGCGCCGCCCAGCTGGGCAAGCGGGTAGCGGTCGTCGAGGAGAAGTACTGGGGCGGTGTCTGCCTCAACGTCGGCTGCATCCCGACGAAGGCCCTGCTGCGCAACGCCGAGCTGGCCCACCTCTTCACGCACGAGCAGAAGACGTACGGCATCAAGGTCGACGGGCAGGTGTCCTTCGACTACGGCGAGGCGTTCAGCCGCAGCCGCACGGTCGCGGACGGCCGGGTCAAGGGCGTCCACTTCCTGATGAAGAAGAACGGCATCACGGAGTTCGACGGCCGGGGCACGTTCCTGGACGCGAACACGCTGCAGGTCGCGAAGTCCGACGGCACGACCACCACGATCGGCTTCGACAACTGCATCATCGCCACCGGCGCCACGCCCCGGCTGCTGCCCGGCACGAGCCGCAGCGAGCGCGTGGTGACGTACGAGGAGCAGATCCTCGCCGACTCGCTGCCGCGGTCCATCGTGATCGCGGGTGCGGGCGCCATCGGCATCGAGTTCGCGTACGTCCTGCACAACTACGGCGTGAAGGTCACGATCGTCGAGTTCCTGGACCGTGTGGCGCCGCTGGAGGACGCGGACGTCTCGAAGGAGCTGGCCAAGCAGTACCGCAAGCTCGGGATCGACGTGCTCACCTCGACGCGCGTCGAGTCGATCGACGAGTCCAGCGAGCAGGTCCGGGTGACGGTCACGGGCAAGGACGGCAAGCAGCAGATCCTGGAGGCCGACAAGGTCCTGCAGGCCATCGGTTTCGCGCCGAACGTCTCCGGTTTCGGCCTGGAGGCGACGGGCGTGGCGCTCACCGAGCGCGGTGCGATCGACGTCGACGGCCGCTGCCGCACGAACGTCCCGCACATCTACGCCATCGGTGACGTCACCGCGAAGCTGATGCTGGCGCACACCGCCGAGGCCATGGGCGTCGTGGCGGCGGAGACCCTCGCGGACGCCGAGACGATGGAACTCGACTACCCGATGGTTCCGCGTGCCACGTACTCCCAGCCGCAGATCGCCAGCTTCGGCTGGACGGAGGCGCAGGCCAAGGAGAAGGGCTTCGACGTCAAGGTCGCGAAGTTCCCGTTCCAGGCCAACGGCAAGGCGCACGGCCTCGGCGACACCGTCGGCTTCGTGAAGATCATCAGCGATGCGAAGTACGGCGAGATCATCGGCGCCCACCTGATCGGACCCGATGTCACCGAGCTGCTCCCCGAGCTCACCCTGGCCCAGCAGTGGGACCTCACCGTCCACGAGGTCGCGCGCAACGTCCACGCGCACCCGACCCTGGGCGAGGCCGTCAAGGAAGCGGTGCACGGCCTGGCCGGGCACATGATCAACTTCTGACGGGTCCGCCGGTGCCGCCGGGCGCCCCGCCGCGACACGAGTGACCGAAAGTGAGTCGTTCGAGTGGCGGGGCCGCCCGGTCGGGCCGATCCTGGGCGGAACACGACTGTGATGCCTCGGGGGCGAGGAGAGGCAGTAGCCGATGTTCTCTGGCCTGGGCCGATTCGTGGTGCGCCGCCCCTGGTGGATCATCCTGGTGTGGGTGGTGGCGGCCGGCGCCGTGATCTCACTGGCGCCGAAACTCACCTCCAGCAGCGACGAGGCGAGTTTCCTGCCCGATCACTACGAGTCCATTCGCGCCTCGGACGTGCAGGAAAAGGAATTCCCCAAACAGCAGAACATCGGCGCGATCATCGTCTTTCAGCGCTCCGACGGCGAGAAGCTGACGGCCGCCGACTCCGCCGACGTGGAGCGCGTCTCGAAGGACCTGCAGAGCCGGAAGATCCCCGAGGTGCAGGCCGTCGTGCCCGGCGAGGTCTCGCCCAACAAGCAGGTGCAGACGTCCGTCGTCGCGATGCCGAAGATCACCGACCCCGAGGACACCTCGCAGCAGGACGCCGTCAAGAAGCTGCGGGACGGTCTTCAGCCCGAGTTGAAGGGGACGGACCTGTCGGCCGGGATCACCGGCTCGGCGGCGCAGGCGCTCGACGAGAGCGACGCGTCCGAGCGGGCGGGCCTGCTCGTCGGCGTCGGCACGATCGTGATCATCATCGTGCTGCTGCTCGTGATCTTCCGCAGCCCCATCATCGCGCTGCTGCCGGTCGTCCTCATCGGACTGATCTCGCCGATGGCGACCGGTCTGATCGCCTCCGCCAACAAGGCCTTCGACATGAAGGCGGACTCCTCCATCCAGGAGCTCCTGACCGTCGTCCTGTTCGGCGTCGGCACGGACTACATCCTGTTCCTGCTCTTCCGCTACCGGGAGGCGCTGCGCGCGGGCGAGGACTCCAAGAGCGGCATGGTGCACGCCGTCGAGCGGGTCGGTGAGGCCATCACGTCGGCGGCGGGCGCCGTCATCGTCGCCTTCGCCGCGCTGACGCTGTCCTCGCTCGGCATGCTGCAGTCGATGGGCCCGGCCCTCGCCATCGCGGTGTTCGTGACGCTGCTCGCCGGACTCACGCTCGTCCCCGCGGTGGTGTCGCTCCTCGGTACGAAGGTGTTCTGGCCCTCGAAGTCCTGGCAGCGGGAGCCGCACGGGACCGGGTTCGCCAAGCTCGGCGCGTCCATCGCCCGCAAGCCCGCCGTGTGGACGCTGGTCTCCGCGCTGTTCATGGGGGCGCTCGCGCTCGGCGCGCTCGGCTACAAGGCCAACTTCGACCTGGCCGGCTCCTCGCTCCCCAAGGACAAGGAGTCGATGGTCGCCCTGGACAACCTCCAGAAGGGTTTCCCCGCGGGCACCACCGACCCGACCTCCGTGTACCTCACCTCGACGACCGACAGGCCCGTGCCGAAGGCGCAGGCCGACGCGTTCCGCGAGCGGCTCTCCGGTGTCGGGGGCGTGGGCGAGGTCGGGGCGCCGCGGCTGAGTCCGGACCGTACGACCGCCTCGTACTCCGTGATCCTCTCGGACCCGCCGGCCTCCGACAAGGCGCTGGCGACCGTCAAGGACCGGCTGCGCCCTGCCGCCCACGAGGACGCGCCGGACGGCACGAAGGCGCTCGTCGGCGGCACCACCGCGGTGTACGTCGACATCAACAGGGCGGTGGACCGCGACTATTCGGTGGTCTTCCCCGTGGCGGCGCTCGCCATCATGGTGATCCTCGGCCTGCTGCTGCGCAGCCTGGTGGCGCCCTGGTACCTGATGCTGTCCGTCGCGCTCGGCTTCGGCGCGACCCTCGGCGCGACCTCCCTGCTCTTCCAACAGCTGGGCAGCCAGCCCGGGTTGATGTTCATGCTGCCGGTGATCATGTACTTGTTCGTGGTCGCGCTCGGCACGGACTACAACATCCTCATGGTGTCGCGGCTGCGCGAGGAGGCCCGCGAGGGCCGCGGCCCGCACGACGCCGCGGGCACGGCGGTGCGGCACTCGGGGCCGACGATCGGCTCGGCGGGCGTGATCCTCGCGGGGACGTTCGCGACGCTGATGCTCGCGGGCAACTCGACGCTCTCCCAGATGGGCTTCTCGCTCTCCTTCGGCATCCTCATCGCCGCGTTCGTCATGGCGTTGATCTTCACCCCGGCGCTGACCGCGCTCATCGGGCACGCGGCCTGGTGGCCCGGCCACGGCGACGAGAAGCGGACCGGGCACGGCGGGTCCGCGCCGCAGGACCCGGACGAGCAGCGCCTCGGAGGTGCGACGCGCAGCCGCTGAGCCCTCGGGCGTCACGCGGACGACTCGGAGCGCACGATCCCCGTCAGCATCCCGCTCAGTGCCACGCACACCACGCCCGCGCCGATGGCCAGGCACACCCGGGCGACCCCGAATCCGGCCGCCCCCGCGGTGACGGCGGCGGCTCCCAGCGGACCGAGGGAGTAGTGCGTCGTCCAGAACGCCGCCGTGACCCGCCCGAGGAGGTGACCGGGCGTCACCTCCTGGCGCAGGGACATGGAGCAGATGCCGGCGACGCCGGTGGCGAGCAGCATGCCCGCCGAGAGCGCACCGATCACCGGCACGCTGTCGGTCAGTCCGAGACACCCGACGGCGACGCCGCCCAACGCGGTGGCGCCGACCCAACTCGGCCCGAAACCGAGGCCCTTGCGCACCCTGGTGACCACGAACGAAGCGAGGAAGGTGCCGACGGTGCCCGCGCTGAGCACATAGCCGACCGTGTCGTCCCCGTACCCGAGGTCCTTCTTGACGCGGAAGATGATGACGTCGGTCATGCCGTGCGTGAGGAAGATGACCAGGGACAGCAGTACGGTCAGCGGGCGCAGGACTGGGTGTGCCCACAGGAAGCGGATACCTGCGAGGAACTCTCCGCGCAGGCCCCCGCCTGCCACCCCTTCTGACGCCTTCTCCTCGTCGCCGGCGGGTGGCGGCGTCGGCCGCAGCCGGACGAGGAGGATTCCGGCGGCGGACACCGCAAAGGTGGCGGCGTCGATCCCGATGGCGGCCACGGGGCCGAACGCCGCCGCGACGAAGCCCGCGAGAGCGGGTCCGCCGACCGTCGCCACGGCATAGGAGCCGAAGAGGTGGGCGTTGGCCCTGGTGATCTGGTCCGGTTCGACGATGGCGGGCACCACGGCCACGTACGTCACCTGGAAGAGCATCGCGAAACCGCCGGTGAGCGGAACGACCGTGTAGATCAGCCACATCGGCGTCGCGAAGAGCCAGACCAGCGGGATCAGCGCGTACAACAGGCAGCGCGCCACGTCGGAGAGCATCAGGAGTCGGCGCCGGTCGAACCGGTCGGCGATCACACCGGCGAAGAGTCCCGTGACGATCGACGCGACGCCCGTCGCCCCGGTGACCAGGCCCATCTGGACGACCGAGCCGGTGCTGTGCAGCACGAGCAGCGGTATCGCCACGAAGGAGAACGAGTCGCCGAGGGCGGAGAAGGTCTGGATGAGGAGGAAGACGCGGTAGTTGCGGTTCCGCCAAAGGGAGACCGTCGGGGGGCGGCCGATCACCGCCGCGCACCGGAGCGTTCCGCGGCCAGGGCGGCGGCGACCGCCTCGCGGCCCGCCCGATGGAACACCCGTTCGTTCGCGTCGACCGCGTGCACCCAGGCGCGGTGCACCCGCACGGTCCGCTCCTCCCCCGCGAGCCCTTCGCGCACACCCTCCTCCAAAGCCTCGGCGAGTCCGGCGTCGAGCACTTCGGTGCTGATCGGGTTGACGAAGGCGTACGTCCCCGGCTCCCGCTCCACGTCGAGGGTGACCCGCGCCCAGCCACCGCAGCCGGTCTGGCTCCCCGCGGTGGCGGTTTTGATCCGGGTGGTGACCGCGGCGGCCGTGGCGAACTCCCCCGCCTGTCCCCGTCCTTGCCCCTCCGCCGCCAGCACCGGCAGAAAGACCCCGATGTCAATGGCCACTGCCCCTCCCCTCCGTCGACCCGGACGTGAACGTTAGTGCAAGTTGCCATTTCGCGGAAAGTGTGAGCACAGCCCGAAGGTACCCATGCGCCCTCATTGCTCACAGCTCGAACGAAAATGCAAGTGAAATCGATAAACCCCAGAAAAGTCGGCAGCCTAGGAAAGCGAGCGAAAAGTCAAGTCCGTCGCCGCATGCACTTGCATTTCCCTTGCACGCCCTCTACCAGCGCCTTTCAAGTGTTAGGGTTTCCTCTTGTCCCGAGCCGGGCCGCCTTTTCGTCGGCGCACCGCTCGGCTTGCGCAGCGGTGATCCGCCCCTTTGCGGCGGGTCGTCGCAGCCCCTCACACCGGAATGGGAGAAGGCCTTCCACGCCTGATTCCCGTTCCGGCGGAATGTGTCCACGCCTCGTTCTGGAGCTCTTTCATGTCTGCTGACAGCACGGCTGTCACCACTCCCTCACCGGCGGGCACGGCCGGTGGCCCACCCGGCGCCGGCCGGCACCTCGGCCTGGCCCTGTTCGTGATCGCCGCGGCCCAGCTGATGGTGGTGCTCGACGGCACCATCACCAACATCGCGCTGCCCAGCATCCAGACCGCGCTGGAGGTGTCCGACGCGAACCTCGCGTGGATCGTCAACTCCTACGCGCTGGCCTTCGGCGGGCTGCTGCTCCTCGGCGGCCGGGCGGGGGACCTCTTCGGCCGGCGGCGGATGTTCCAGGTGGGCATCGCCGTGTTCACCCTGGCATCGCTGCTCGGCGGGCTCGCCCCGAACGAGGGCCTGCTCATCGGCGCACGCATCCTCCAGGGCGTCGGCGCGGCGGTCGCGGCGCCCAGCGCCCTCTCCCTGATCGCCACGACGTTCCCCGAGGGCAAGCCGCGCAACAAGGCGATGGGGGTCTACGCCGCGATGGCCGGCATCGGCGCCACCGTCGGCCTGCTGCTCGGAGGTGTCCTCACCGATGTCCTGGACTGGCGGTGGGTGTTCTTCGTGAACATCCCCATCGGCCTGGCCGTGCTCGCCGGGACCAAGACGCTCGTCGAGGCCGAACGCCACCCGGGCCGCCTCGACCTGCCGGGCACACTCACCGGCACGGGCGGCCTGATAGCCCTGGTCTACGGCATCACGCGCGGCGGCGAACACGGCTGGACCGACAGCCTGACGCTGTCCTGCTTCGCCGTCGCCGCCGTCCTGCTCAGCGCCTTCCTGCTCATCCAGAGCCGGACCGCGCACCCGATGATGCCGCTGCGGCTCTTCAAGGACCGCAACCGCTCCGGCTCCTTCGCCACGATGCTGTTCATCGGCGCAGGCATGATGGCCACCTTCTACTTCCTCACCCTGTACATGCAGCTGATCCTGGGCTACAGCGCGGTCAAGACCGGCTTCGCCAACCTGCCGTTCAGCCTCGGCATGGGTGTCGCGGCGGCCCTCAGCGCCAAGCTGGTCACCCGCCTCGCTCCCCGCGTGATCGCCGGACCCGGTCTGCTGGTGGCGGCCGGGGGCATGTTCTGGTTCGCCACGCTCACCCCGGACTCGTCGTACGCGGGGCATCTCATGCCGGCGATGTTCGTGACCGCGCTCGGCCTCGGCATGGGCTTCGTCCCGATGACGCTGGGCGCCGTCAGCGGCGTCGACCACCAGGAGACGGGCATCGCCTCCGCGCTCCTGAACACCGCCCAGCAGATCGGCGGCGCCCTGGGCCTCGCCGTCCTCGCGACCATCTCCACCTCAGCAGCCAACGACCGGCTGCCCGAAGCGGCCGCCTCGTTCTACCGGGGCGTGGCCACGAAGGACCACGGCCTGGTGGCCGAGGCGGCCGACGCCCTGACCCACGGCTACACGCTGGCCTTCGTGGGTGCGGGCGTCATGTTCCTGGCGGGCCTCGCCGTCACGGCGCTTGCCATCAACGCCCGGAAGCAGGAGACGGCCGAGGGCGCGGCGCCCGTCCACATGGGCTGAAACACATGGGCGGAAGCCGCGGCCGGCCGCGGCGGCCGGGCCGGGCCCGACCGGCTAGGGCTTCCAGTCGCCGAGCCAGTCGGCGGTCTCCTGGTCCGCGGCCTGGGCGTCCGTGAGGTGCGGGCGGTCTCCGTTGGGGCCGCCCGCGCCGGGGCCGGTGTTCTTGTACTCGGCGAAGCGGTCGTCCTTCCAGGAGAAGCCGCCCATGTCGGTCCAGGGAGCCGTCTTGACGGCCGCGCCGAGCTTGCTGTCGCGGATGGTGGCCTGCGGGTCCAGGCTCGCGTCGCCTCCGGCGTGCCAGGGGCGGCCGAGGTGGAAGCTCCGCGCGGTGACGTCACCGTCGATGGTGGTGCGGGTGATGAGGAAGCCCTTGCGTCCGGCCGGGGTGCTGGGCGCGGTGACGTATCCGGCCGAGGTGCCGTTCCAGCGCTTCTTCAGGGTGAGGATGGACTTGTCGATGACCGCGGTGGCACGGCCGAAGACGAAGTCGGTGTTGCCGATGACGTAGGAGTTGGTCAGGTAGACCCGGCCCGCCTTGTCCTTCGCGGCCGTGTCGAGGAGCAGCGTGTCCTGGTCGCCGCTGACGATGAGGGAGTCGAGGCGGACCCGGTCGGCGGCGGTGCGCAGCGCCACGGCCTGGTGGCCGTCCAGGTTCTGGTTCCGCGCCTCGTCGAAGTCGTTGGAGATGGTGAGGTTGCGGACCTGGAAGTCGTCGGCCTCCACGGCGACGGTGGCGCTGCCGCCGGTGCCGTACGTACCCCCGCCGGGCTTGGTCATCCCGGAGGCGTGGCCCTCGACGATGACGGTGTCCTTGCGGCTGGTGCCGGTGCCCTCGAAGGTGACGTGGGGCTTGTTCGACGGGACCTTCACCGTCTCGCGGTACGTGCCGGGCGCGATCCGGATCACGACGCGCGAGGAGTTGCCCGCCGGGACGGCGTCGACGGCCTTCTGCACGCTCGTGTACCGGCCGCTGCCGTCCTTGGCGACGGTGAGGGTGCGGTCGGCACGGGCGCCGGCCGTCGTGCCGAGGGAACTCCGGGGGCCCGCGCCGGACTTGAGGAGCGCGGGGACGTCGGCCGCCTTGTCGAGCTTGTACTTGTAGTACGCCTTCGGGTCGAACGCCGTGCCGCCGCTCTCGTTGCGGCCGCTGGTCTTGGTGAAGACGTTGCCGCGCTGGACGAGGGCGGCGGTGGCGTCCTTGATGACCGGGTTGTTGATGCCCTGGAAGTAGCTGTTCTCCAGGACCATCTTCGTCCTGCCGCGCGAGTAGTTGCCGTACGACGAGGTGATGTCGGTGCCCGGGTCGTCCTGGAGGTAGTTGTTGTAGAGGTGGGCGTGGGCGACGTTGTCGGTCGACGGGTTGCGCTGCTCGGTCTCGCGGAACCAGTTGTGGTGGATCGTGAGGTCGGCGGTGGCGTTCTCGGTCCAGCCGATGCCGAAGGTCTTGTTGTTGTCGCTCAGCTTGTTCCAGGACACGGTCACGTAGGTGGTGTCCTTGCGGCTGTCGATCAGACCGTCGGCCATGTGCCGCAGATCGTTGTGGTCGATCCACACGTGGTGCGCGCCGTCCATCTGGATGGCGTCCCAGTCGTGCTCCTTGTCGTTCCAGGTGCCGTCGTACGAGTCCCGGATCGTGAGGTTCCGGATGATCACGTTGTGGACGCCCCGGCCGAGGAAGAAGCCGCCGCCGACGAGCTGTCCGGAGGTGCCCGCGCCCACGATCGTCTTGTCGGAGGCGACCTTGATCTCCTTGCCCTTGGGGTCCATGGTGATCGTCGCGGCCACGACGATGACGTACGGCTCCGGGGCGGTCGCGTACTTCTCCAGCTCGGCGAGGCTCCGCACGGTGACGGTCTTCCCGTCCCGGCCGCCGTACGTCCCCTTCTGCCCCAGCGCGTGGACCGACGCGAAGCCGTCGGCGGTGTCGTCGGCCCAGGCCGGGGCCGCTGCGGTGGCGGCGGCCGCGCGGGGCTGAGCCTCCTCGCCGAACGCGCCGAAGGCCGTGCCGTACGCCATCGCGGCGGCCGCGGCGACGGCCAGCGGGGCGCCCACCAGGAGGGCCCTCTTCTTTCTGCGGTGTCGCGCCTTGCCATGGAGGTCGGTCATGCGTCGCTTCCCGTCTGTCGTACGTGGGGGGCGCCCGTGTCCGGTGGACCGGGCCGCTGAGCAGTCGCCGCCGAAGGCACAGAAGGTTGCCCGTCGATACAATTTTTTTGGCGAGGTGTCGAGAACGCGCCGTCCGCTCCGACGTCTCCTGTGAAAGTCACCCGCGAGGGGTGACGGCGCAGCCGAGGAGCGAAGTCATGAAGTATCTGGTGATGGTGCAGGGCTCGCAGGCCGACTACGAAGCGATGGCGGGCAAGCCGTCCGCGGACGGTCCGGCGTGGAGCGAGAAGGAACTGCAGGCGATGTTCGCGTTCATGAGCGAGGTCACCAACGACCTCGCCGAGTCCGGTGAGCTCATCGACGCGCAAGGGCTCACGGAGCCCGCGCAGACCCGCTTCGTCAGCAGGGACAAGGACGGCCGCCCCGTGATCACGGACGGTCCCTACGGCGAGACGAAGGAGGTGCTCGCCGGGTACTGGCTGCTCGAATGCGCGAGCCTGGAGCGCGTCACCGAGATCGCGCAGCGCATCAGCGAGTGCCCCGGACCGGAGGGTGTCGTCGACCCGCCCGTCGTGATCCGTCCCGTGCAGGACTCCTCGGGAGGCGAGTGTTGAGACGTACGGCCCATTCCTCGGGAGACGGGCGTTGAGACGTACGACCGAGGCCGAGGACCTGCTGCGCCGGCACGCGCCGCAGGTCCTCGGCGCGCTCGTACGCCGGTACGGGCACTTCGGCGCCGCCGAGGACGCCGTGCAGGAGGCGCTGCTCGCGGCGGCGCGGCAGTGGCCGGACTCCGGAGTGCCGGACAATCCGCGGGGCTGGCTGATCAAGGTCGCCTCGCGCCGCCTCATGGACCAGCTGCGCGCCGACGAGGCGCGGCGGCGGCGCGAGGAGGACGCGGCGCGCCTCACCCCCCGGGACGCGTTCACCGCTCCCCCGCCGGGCGAGAGCCGCGCCCCGGCCGACGACGACACGCTCACGCTGCTGTTCCTGTGCTGTCATCCGCAGCTGACTCCGGCCGCGCAGATCGCGCTGACCCTGCGCGCCGTCGGCGGTCTGACCACGGGCGAGATCGCCCGGGCACATCTTGTGCCCGAGGCGACGATGGCTGGGGGCACCTCCCACGCCCTTGAGGCAGTGGGGGAGGATCAGCCGGGCGAAAGCGAGGATCAAAGGAGCGCCGTTCTTGCAGCCGGGGCCCGAGGACCGCGACGCGCGGCTCGCCGTGGTCCTCCAGGTGCTCTACCTGATCTTCAACGAGGGCTACACGGCGACCTCCGGCGAGGCCCTGCACCGCGCGGAGCTCGCCCGCAAGGCGATCCGCCTGACGCGTTCGGTACGCCGCCTCCTGCCCCACGAGGGCGCGGTGACGGGCCTGTTGGCGCTGATGCTGCTCACCGAGGCCCGCGGCGCTGCGCGGACGGGGCCGCACGGCGAGCTGATCCCGCTCGACGAGCAGGACCGCACCCGCTGGGACCGGGAGGCGATCACCGAGGGCACGGTGCTCGTCGAGGAGGCGCTGTCCCAAGGTCCGCCCAGCGCCTACCAGTTGCAGGCGGCGATCGCGGCGCTGCACGACGAGGCGGAGCACGCGGAGGCCACCGACTGGCCGCAGATCCTCGCCCTGTACGACGTTCTCGTACGCCGCGCGCCCGAGCCGATGGCCGAGCTGGGACGCGCCGTGGCCTACGCGATGGTGCACGGGCCCCGGGCCGGGCTCGGTGAACTGGCCGCGCTGGAGGACCGGCTGAAGGGCCATTACCGCCTGGAGGCCGTGCGCGCCCATCTGCTGGAGAAGGCGGGCGACACCGAAGGGGCCCGCGCCGCCTACCAGTTGGCGGCCCAGGGCACCCTCAGCCGCCCCGAGGCCCACTACCTTCAGACGCGAGCCGCCAGACTGGCGCCCTGAGCGGGGGCCGCGCCGAGCGGCGCGCAGTGCTCGGCGACGGTGTCGGCGAAGGCGCGGGCCAGCGGGCTCAACGCGTCCCAGCGGCGCACCGCCCAGCCCACCGAGAGCGGCGGCAGCTCCGGAACCGGGACGAGACAGAGGCCCGCGGGGCCGCTCTCGCGCCAGCCGGGCAGCGCGGGCACGACGGCCTGGCCGAGCCCGAGCTCGGCGAGGAGGACGGCGGTGTCCCAGTCCGCGACGCTGGTGACGGTCGGCAGCACCACATCCAACTGGCCGAGGTGCGCGTCGAGTCGGCCGCGCGATGTCGAGCCCTCCGGGGGCGTGATGAGCTGTCCCGAGGCCAGCTCGGCGGGCTCGACGCGCGGGCGGCCGGCCAGCGGGTCGTCGGTCCGGACGGCGAGGACCCAGGGCAGCTCCACGACGGGCCGCTGCTCGATGCCGCGCACGGGTTCGCCGAGAGTGATCCAGGCGAGGTCCAGGTCGTCGGCGGCGAGCGCGTCGAAGCAGCCGCGGCTGGAGCTCACGGTCTGGAATTCCAGGTTGACGCGCGGATAGCGGTCCCGGAAACCGACGACGGCTTCGGCCATGAAGTGCCGTACGGAGGTGGCCCCTGTGGTGATCCGCACCGCGCCGCCGTCACCGCGCACCTGCTCGCGCAGCCGGCGCACGGCGAGGTCGATGCCGCCGATGCCGTCGGCGGCGGCTGCCCGCAGGGTGCGCCCGGCCGAGGTGGGCACGACGCCCCGCGCGTGCCGCTCCAGGAGACTGACGCCGAGCTCCCGCTCCAGGCGTTTGACGTGCTGGCTCACCGCCGACTGCGTACAGGACAGGTCGCGGGCCACGGCACTGAGGCTGCCTGCGCGGCACACGGCGATGAAGATGCGAAGGTCGTCGAGGGTCACGAGGGCGAAGTTATCCCTTGGAGGGCTACAAGGAAACCTGAGGATTGACTTGGGTTTTCGCCGTGCACCAAGATCGTCCATGGCCCGGGCGGCGACCCGGCGACGGGCGTCGACCCGGGGTTCACGGAGCCCCGGGGGCGCGGGCCATCGACTCGGGAAAGGTGACGTGTGGAAGCGCTCGAGATGGTGGCCGTCGGGGCCGCCGGTGTCGCGGCCGGCGGGCTCAACGCGGTGGTCGGGTCCGGCACCCTCATCACCTTCCCCACGCTGATGGCGTTCGGCCTCCCGCCGGTGCTCGCCAACGTGTCGAACAACCTCGGCCTGGTGCCGGGCACCCTGAGCGCCGCGTACGGCTACCGCCGTGAGATGAAAGGGCAGTTAAGACGCCTGGTCCGGTTCGGCGCGGCCTCCCTCATCGGCGGCCTGATCGGCGCGCTGCTCCTCCTGCGGCTCCCCGCGGACGCCTTCCAGGCGGTGGTCCCGGCGCTCATCCTGACCGCGTGCCTGCTGGTCCTGCTGCAACCCTGGCTGAACCGCCGGCTCAAGAACCGCCGGAGCGGAGCGAACCGCGACGGCGGCGCCCCCATGTGGTGCGGAGTCCTCGTCACCGGCGTCTACGGCGGCTACTTCGGCGCGGCCCAAGGCGTGCTGCTCATGGCGCTCTTCGGCACCTTCCTCCCGGACGACCTGCAACGCCTGAACGCCGCGAAGAACGTCCTCGCCTCCCTCGTGAACGGTGTCGCCGCTGTCGTCTTCATCGCGGTCGCGGACATCGACTGGACGGCGGCCGGCCTGATCGCCGCGGGTTCGACAGTGGGCGGCCTGATCGGCGCCCGCTTCGGGCGCAAGCTCCCGCCGCTGGCCATGCGCACGTTCATCGTCGTCGTGGGGACGACGGCTTCAGTGATCATGCTCATGCAGTAGGACGACGTAACGCAGGTCACAGCCCCGGCCCCCCGGGTCAGGGAACCCCGATCCATGGTTTATCGTTGAACATGATGTGACCCCGACCGAGATTCCCCCGTCCGGTCGGGGTCACATTCCATTCATGGGGACGTCTTCCCCTGTTTTCACGCCTTCGAGGGCGAATATGCCAACCGCACCGCGTGACACACGCCCGGGCGGCATCATGCGTCCATGGACGGTGCCAAGCCTGTGCAGGTCTTGTTCACGCCCGATGAGTACGCCGCGATCGCGCGCCACGCGGATCACCTCGGGATGCCGGTGGCCGAGTTCGTCCGCCGCGCCGTGACCGTCCGGACCGAGGAGCGGTCCGGCCCGTGCCAGACGTCCGACAGCCGGCGCGGAGCGGCCGTTCCGCCGGTCCAGCGAGGGCTGGGGAGGGACGGGACGCCCGCGCTCAAGCGGTTCCTCGACACCCTCGCCGCCTCGGCCGAGCCGAAGGCCCTGGGAGGCGATCGGGACCGGTGAGAGATCAGGGCGGGAGTCAGCTGAGGGTGATCTCCGGCTTGTAGAGGTCCAGCCAGAGCGCCAGGTCGAGCGTCCGCTCCAGGTCGCGGCGGGAGGCCTGGGTGATCTGCGGCGCCTCCCGGTCGGCGGCCCGCGCGGCCCGCTCCCGGTCCACCAGATCGAAGACCGGGTGGCCGGGCCGGGCGAGCAGTTCCTTGACGTGGCCCTGGAGCGCGACCGCGTATTTGGGGTCCTGCGTCGACGGGTACGGGCTCTTCACCCGGTCGTAGACCGACCGCGGCAGCACATCTGCCGTCGCCTCCCGCAGCAGGCTCTTCTCCCTGCCGTCGAAGGACTTCAGCGCCCACGGCGTGTTGTACACGTACTCGACCAGACGGTGGTCGCAGAACGGGACGCGCACCTCGAGGCCGACGGCCATGCTCGCGCGGTCCTTGCGGTCCAGCAGGACGCGGACGAATCGCGTCAGGTGCAGATGGCAGATCTTCCGCATCCGGTACTCGAAGTCGCTCTCGCCGTCCAGGCGTTGGATACCGGCGACGGCCGTCGCGTAGCTCTCCTTGATGTACGCGGGGAGGTCGAGCGCGGCGGTCAGGTCGGAGCGCAGGACACCGGCGTCGTCCCCGAAGTGATCGGCGAACCGCACCAGCCAGGGGAAGGTGTCGGCCGTCCGCGCCGTCTCGTCGAAGAACTGCAGATAGCCGCCGAAGACCTCGTCCGCGGACTCCCCCGACAGCGCCACCGTGGAGTGCTCACGGATGGCGCGGAAGAGAAGGTAGAGAGACGCGTCCATGTCGCCGAAGCCCATGGGGATGTCCCGTGCGCGGATCATCTTGGCGCGCACGTCCGGGTCGGCGAGGGCGTGCGAGTCCAGGACGATGTCGCGGTGCTCGGTGCCGGCCGACTTCGCCACGTCGTGCACGAAGGGCGTGTCGGGCGTGGAGCGCAGCTCGTCGGCGACGAAGTTGTCGGCCTGGCCGACGAAGTCGACCGCGAAACTCCGCACCGTCTCGCCCGTCTCGGCCAGCTGACGCGCCGCGAGTGCCGTCATCGCCGAGGAGTCGAGGCCACCGGAGAGCAGCGTGCAGCGTGGCACGTCGGAGACGAGCTGGCGGCGCACGATGTCGTCGAGGAGCTCCCGCACCTTCGCGACGGACGCGTCGCGGTCGTCGGTGTGCGGACGCGTCTCCAGCGACCAGTAGACGTGCCGCCGCAGCCCCGCGCGGTCGACCGTCACGACGGTGCCGGGCTCGACCTCCCGCATGCCGTCCCACACGGCGTGCCCGGGCGTCTTGACGACCGTGAAGACCTCCCGCAGGCCGTCCAGAGTGACGCGGCGGCGGGCCAGCGGGTTGGCGAGGATCGCCTTGGGCTCGGAGCCGAACAGGACGCCGTCGGACGTCTCGTAGTAGTAGAAGGGCTTGATGCCCATGCGGTCCCGGATCATGACGAGCCTGTCGTGGCGCGCGTCCCAGATCGCGAAGGCGTACATGCCGTTCAGCCGCTCGGCGAGGGCCTCGCCCCATTCGAGATAGCCGCGCAGCACGACCTCGGTGTCGGACTCGGTGGTGAACCGGTGGCCGCGCCCCGCCAGTTCGCGGCGGAGCTCGGTGAAGTTGTAGGTCTCGCCGGAGTAGACCAGGGCGACGGTGCCCGTAGGTGTCTCGACGGTCATGGGCTGGCGCCCGCCGGGCAGGTCGATGATCGCGAGGCGACGGTGCCCGAGCCCGGCGGGGCCGCCGGTCCACGTGCCGCGGTCGTCGGGACCGCGGCAGGACATCGTCTCCGTCATGGCGTCCAGGGTGGTGGACTCGACCGTCAGATCACGGTCGAAGGAGACCCAGCCGGTGATGCCGCACATGCGCATTCCTTCCGCTCGCCGAACTAGGTGTATCTAGCACCTATATAGGCAGAGTGCGCCTCCGATTGCGTACGGTCAACGCGCCGGCTGCGCGGCCGCCTCACCGACCCCGACGATTCCGGCCGCTTTTTACCAAGGCCAGAGCCGCGTCGCGCGGGGGCGCCCCCCTTTCGATCCGCCCCGACAGGCAAGCCGCCCCTTCAGCGGAACGAAACATTCCAGCCATCGGCAAAGACTTGTCAACGATCCTCTTCGGCTGCCCTTAACAGCCCTGCGGCATCCTCGCGCGCCTGCTCGACGGCGGCGGGGAACACCTGGAGGCCGTGCGCCACGAGCGCGCCCTCGTGCAGCAGCATCAGCGTCCGCCCCAGGCGCGCCGCCCCGCGCGGCGCGATCTCTGCCGCGAGATCGGTGAAGAGCGCGAGCATCCAGGCTTTCTGGCCGGTGATGACCGCGTACGCGGGGTGGCCGGGGTCACTGATCTCGGCGTGCGCGTTGACCATGCCGCACCCCTTGGCCGAGTGCTCATCGACCCAGTCCCGCAAGGCGTCGAAGACGGCGAGGATCCGGGCGCCCGGCGAGGGCGCGGCCTCCAGATACGGGGCGAGGAAGGCACGCCAGCGCTCGTCCCGGTCGGCGAGGTACTCGACGACGATCTGCTCCTTGGAGCCGAACCGGTCATAGAGGGTCTTCTTGGTCACCCCGGCCTCGGCGGCGATCAGGTCCACCCCCACGGCGTGGATGCCTCGCTCGTAGAAGAGCCGCCCCGCGGCGTCGAGGGCGCGGCGAGCGCCCGGCGTCATGACGATGCGGCGCGGCGCCGCCACACCGCCCGCTTCCGTTCCGTGCATGCCGTTGCTCACGAATCCATCGTAAGCCTGCAGTAGACCGATCTGTATACTCGACGTTCCACTGAGGTATACAGATCGGTCTACTGGCTCACCGGCTCAGCCGCATCGCACGACGGGGAGGCATCCATGAACGTCCTGCTGTCGGCCGCATTCGTACTCACCTGGAGCTCCGGGTTCATCGGCGCCAAACTGGGCGCGGGCAGCGCGTCCGCGGTGACGATCTTGATGTGGCGCTTCCTGCCCCTGGCCGTGGTCCTCGGGCTCGCCGCCCTGGTCCTCGCGCGTGCCTCCTGGCGGGGCCTGACGGCGCGTGACCTCGGCCGGCAGGCGGCTGTCGGCGCGCTGTCGCAGAGCGGCTACCTCCTCACCGTGTACTACGCCATCCAGCTCGGCGTCTCCAGCGGGACCACCGCGCTGATCGACGGCACCCAGCCGCTCGTCGCGGGAGCCCTCGCCGGGCCGCTGCTCGGCCAGTACGTCTCCCGCACCCAGTGGATCGGGCTCGTCCTCGGCGTGAGCGGAGTCGTCATCGTCACCGCCGCCGACTTCTCCGGCGGTGGCGGCGCCCCGTGGTGGGCCTATCTCGTGCCGTTCCTCGGCATGCTCTCGCTGGTGGCGGCGACGTTCCTGGACCGGCGCGCACCCCGCCCGGTCGGCCCTTCGGTGTCGATGACGGTCCACTGCGTCACCAGTGCCGTGGTCTTCACGGGACTCGCGCTGGCGGCGGGAGCCGCGACACCGCCCGCCGAAGCGTCGTTCTGGACGGCCATCGGGTGGCTGGTGGCGCTCTCCACGTTCGGCGGGTACGGCCTGTACTGGCTGATCCTGCGGCGCTCCGGGGTCACCCAGGTCAACACCCTCATGTTCCTCATGGCTCCGGTGACCGCGCTCTGGGGTGCCCTGATGTTCGGCGAGCCCTTCGGCCCGCAGACGGTGTCGGGCCTGGCCGTCGGACTCGCGGCGGTGGTGGTCGTACGGCGGGGTGCGGGCCGGTCCGCCGCCGTCGCGCCGGAGGACCGGGTCAGGGCGGGGTCGGGAAGGCCTGCACGGCGGGCGCGTACCGGTCGGTGATCTCGTCGGTCTCCGCGGCCGGTGAGCAGGTGAGCAGGTGACGACCATGTGGCGGCCTGGCTCGGCGCAGGCGGTGCCGTTACGTTCCTCCCCTCATGTCACCTTCCCTCCAGAGCCGTCCCCTCGGCGGACCCGCCGCGCCGGGTGGTCCGTCGTGCGGTCTCCGGGGCCGGTTCCGAGGGGATGGCCAGGGCGGTGGCGCAGGCGATGAGCGCGACCGTTCCCGCCAGGGTGAACGCGAGGTGGTAGCCGCCCAGCGTGGGGACCTGCACGCCGTCGACCGACGACGTGTGCCGGACGAGCACGGCGGCGACCGCCGCGCTGGAGAGACTCTGGCCGATCGTCCGCATCAGGACGTTGACGCCGTTCGCGGACGCGGTCTGCTCCACCGGCACCGCCCGCAGGATCAGCGTGGGCAGCGCCGAGTACGCGAAGGTCGTCCCGGTCGCCACGACCGCGGCGCCGACCACGATCACCCACAACTCCCGGCTCTCCACGATGCGTACGAGATAGCCGAGCGCCATGATCGCGCCGCCGACGGCAAGGGTCACCCGAGGGCCACGAGCCGTCGAGACGCGGGCCGACACCGGCGACAGGACCAGCATGACCACTCCGTTGGGCAGCAGGCACAGGCCGGTCGCCACGATCGAGAGCTCCAGGCCGTAACCACTGCCGACGGGCGCCTGCAACAGCTGCGCGGTCAGCAACGAGTTGGCGTAGAAGGCGAATCCGGCGAGCAGCGCGGTCACGTGCGGCAGTGCCACGCGGCGCCCGGACGCCAGGCGCAGATCCACCAGGGGCTGTTCCGTCCGCAGCTGCGTGTGCCACCACAGGGGCAGGATGACGACGGCACCCGCGAACAGGCCGAGGACCGGGCCGCTCCCCCACCCCCACTGGCCGCCCTGCGACACCGCGAGCAGCAAGCAGACCAGTCCGGCCGTGAGGCCCAGCGCGCCCCGGATGTCGAAGCGCCCAGCTGAACGCACGGGTGACTCCGGCACGGCCCACCGGGTGAGGAGGAGTCCGAGGGTGCTCAGTGCCGCTGTGGCCCAGAACATGGCGTGCCAGTCCGCGTACTGCACGATGAGCGCGGCCAGCGGCAGACCGAGTGCGGCGCCGATCCCGACCGTCGAGCTCATCAGGGCGACGGCGGAAGCGGTGCGCCGTGGCGGGAGTTCGTCCCGCAGGATGCTGATGGACAGCGGCACCACCGCGGCGGAGCCGCCCTGCAGGGCGCGCGCCGCGATCAGCAGCCGGACGTCGGACGTGAGCGCGCAGAGCACCGAACCCGTGGCCATCAGGCCGAGGGCGAGCAGCAGGACGCGGCGCTTGCCGTACATGTCGCCGGCCCGGCCGAGAACGGGCGTGAGGACCGCGCCGGCCAGCAGCGTCGCGGTGACCAGCCAGGACACGGCCCCGGCCGAACTGCCGGTCAGCCGGGGCAGATCGGGCAGCAGCGGCACGACCACCGTCTGTGTGACGGCCATGAGGATGCCGCCGAAGGCCAGGACGGGAACGGTCAGCCGGGCGCGCAGCCCCCGTGCGTCACCCGGTTCCGGAACGGACCCCATGACGTCTCCCCCGCCCGATCATCTCTCGGCCCCGCCCGCACACGGTGAATTCGAATTCACCGTAGTGGGTGAATGGCAATTCACCGCCGGGAATTCGCCCCGAAATCTCCACCTCAATCTCTCCCTCCACCTCTACCGATGGAATCGAAGATTCTGTGGGTCGGACCGGATGGTCCCCGGACCGCCCCGTGCTCGGCCCCTGCCCGGCCCCTCCCTGGCCGTGAACCGCCTCGCCGGACCGGCGGACCACCGCCGCGGGAGGTCACCGTGGGGCGGCTTCGGTCATACTGCGGCCCATGAATCGACTCCGAATCGGCCTGGTGGGCACGGGTCCCTGGGCCTCCGCCACGCACGCCCCCGCACTGGCCCGGCACCCGGGCGTCGACCTCAGCGGCGTCTGGGGACGCCGCCCCGAGGCGGCTGCCACCCTCGCGGCCGCGCACAAGACGACGGCGTACGCGGACGTGGACGAGTTGTTCGCCGTCAGCGACGCGGTGGCGTTCGCGGTACCGCCCGACGTACAGGCGCCGCTCGCCGCGCGGGCCGCGGCGGCGGGCTGCCACCTGCTGCTCGACAAGCCGGTGGCCACGACCGTCGACGGGGCCCGGGACCTCGCCGCCGCGGTGGAGCGGGCCGGAGTGGCGTCCGTGGTCTTCTTCACGCTGCGCTTCGCCGCCGACACGTCGGCCTGGCTGTCCGAACAGGTCGCGACGGGCGGCTGGTTCACCGGCCGCGCCGACTGGTACGGCTCGTTCTACGGCCCGGACGGCACCGAGGCGTTCTCCTCACCGTGGCGTGCGAGCCGGGGCGGCCTGTGGGACGTGGGCCCGCACGCCCTGTCCATGCTGATACCCGTACTCGGCGACGTGAGCGCCGTGACGGCCGCGCCGGGCCCCGGCGACACGGCCCATCTGATCCTGCGGCACACCGGCGGCGCGTCCAGCACGGCGACGCTGAGCCTGACGGCACCGGCGAAGTGCGCGGGGCTGACCGTCGAGCTGCGCGGCGAGAGCGGCACCGTCGTGCTGCCGACGTGGGAGCCGGGCGAGGCGTTCCGGACGGCGGTCGACCAGCTCGTCGAGTCGGCGGGCAGCGGCACGGCGCACCCGTGCGATGTCCGGTTCGGGCTGCGGGTCACGGAGATTCTGGCGCAGGCGGAGGAGCACCTCACGGCCGCGTGATCCGCCCGGCACCAACGATGTGAGCCGGGATCCGGCCAAGTCAGGCCGTGGGGTTCGACGAGAGCGGCCACGGCGTCCGCCCGGGGCAACCACGGGCGGCCGGTACCGTGGCCGCTACGTAATGGCGAGTGACGGCACCGACCGCAGCCGGGGATCCTACGGAGCCACCGCGGGAAGTAGCGCCGTGCGGTCCTGCGCTGCTCCGATTCCGACCACTCCGACGACTCGGGCCGAAATACGAACAGTTGTCCCACACGCTTCCCGCATCAGCCTCAGTAGGCCTAGGGGGTACCCAATGCCGGGGAATTTCAGCCATTCTCGAACTCCCCGGACAAGATGCCCCGCTGGTGCGCACGGGCGCCACCCGACGATCAAACCTGCAGGTCGGTGACCCCGCACGCTCCATGATGCCCCAGCGACTGATCGTTTTCTTCGGGCAATGTTTACTACCAAAGCCGATGTGAATATTTAGACTGATCACGCTCCAACTCGGCGTGCACCAAGAGGGATTACCCACCATGAACAAGACGGCGCTCCGCGCTCTGCTCCGCGAACGACGCGCCCTCATAGCCCCCGAATCGCACGGCTTCGCCCGCCCCACAGGTCAGGGCCGGCGCGCCCCCGGCCTGTCCCAGCACCAGGTCGACCAGTTGCTCCACCGCACGTTCGGGACGTATCACCGCCTCGAGTCCGGCAATTACCCCAATCCGCCGACCTCGTTGCTCCGGGACGTGGCCCGCCTCTTCGGGCTCAACGAACAGGAGTGGGTCTCCCTCTGCCGCTACGCACTGCTCCAGGACCCGCCGGGACCGCTGCATCTCTCCTCCGGCAAGGAGGTGCCCGGAGTCTGGCAGGAGGCCGTCGACGGGATCGGTCACATGGCCTACGTGACGGACGCGTCCTGGGAGATGCTCGCCTACAACACGGCCTTCGCGGGCATGTTCCCGAACGGCAAGGTGCCGGGCAACACGCTGCGCTGGATGCTCCTCGACCCGCACGGCCGCGAGACGCTGATGAACTGGCACACCGCCTGGGCCCCCATGGTGCTGCCGCAGCTGCGGGCGGCGCTCGCCACCAGGCCCGACGACGACATACTGCGGCAGATCGAGAAGGAGATCCTCGCCGATCCCGAGCTCGCCGACCTCTACACCGCGGGCAACTCCCACCCGCACCCCGACGGTGACGAGCGCCCCCTGCTGCACGCCCTGGAAGGCCCCGGCTGGGTCACCATGTGTGCCGCTCAGCCCCTGACGGCGCCCGGCTCCCGGCTGATGATCCTGGTGTTCCACCGCGGCACGCAGCGCACCCACTCGCGCGCGTCCATTCTCCGCTCGGACTGACGCGCCCTGCCCCGGGCGGACCACCCCCGCACACGGCGCTCAACAGGGCACTTCGGCCCCAGTGCAGTACGTTGGCCACATCCCCACCCGCTCTGCCGATCCTCGGGGAGCCGCCTCGTGACCGCTCACGTACTCAGACCCCGTACCGTCCTCGGCGACCACAAGGTCACCACGGCCGAGATCGCCGACGATGTGAGCAGGCACCACGCCGACCACCCGCGCCTGCGCGCGATCCTCCGCGTCATCGGCAACAGCGGTGTCCAGACCCGCCACTTCACCCGCCCCCTCGATTCCCCCACCGTCTCCGGCACCGCCGACGTCGGGGAGCGCGCCCGCACCGCCTTCGGCGACGCGCTCGCCATGGCGGAACGGGCCGCGACCGGGGCCCTGGACGACGCGGGGCTCGCCGCGCGGGACATCGACGCGATCGTCACCACGCACACCACGAGCTGGGCCGTCCCCCACCTCGACATCAACCTGGTCTCACGGCTCGGCCTCCGCCCCGACCTGCGGCGCGTCGCACTCGCCACGGTGGCCTGCACGGGCGGCACCCAGGCGCTCGCCCGCGCCGCCGACCTCGTCGCCGCGCGACCTGGCAGCAAGGTCCTCGTGGTGGCCGCCGAGGTGCTCTCCAGCATCTACCACCACAGCGACACCACCATCGAATCGATGATCTACAAGGCGCTGTTCGGCGACGCGGCCGCCGCCACGATCGTCACCGACACACCGCTGGGGCCCGGTCTCGCCGTCGAGGACACCTTCGAGTACGTCCTGCCGGACAGTGTCGAACGCCAGCGCGGCCGGATCTCCACCGACGGCATCCACTTCGACTCCACGAAACAGGTCCTGGCCGCCGTCACCGACGTGCTGCCCCCGCTCCTGGAGTGGCTCGGGCCGCGCCGGCCCGACTTCGCCCTCATTCACCCCGGCAGCCCCCGCATCATCGCCGACACGACGGACGCCCTGCGCCTGGACGAGCACGCCGCGCGGCACTCCACGGACACGCTCAGCCACGAGGGAAACCTCGGCGGCGTGAGCATTCTGCGCGTCCTGGAACGCACCCACGCCGATCCCCCGCACGACGGCGCACACGGCGCGGCCGTCGCCTTCGGCCCCGGCTTCGCCACCGCGGCCGCGCGCTGCCGCTGGCAGGCATGACCCACAGCCGCTGACAGGGCCGAGCCCGCCGCCCGCCAAAACCGGTTGCCGCCACCGCACCGCCCTGCTGAGGTGACCCCATGGATCATGCAGCGGTATTGACCGCGTACGACCGGCAGCTACGGCACGACACGCAGGGCGAGGGCGGCGACACACGGGGCGAGCGGACCGGCGGTGTCGTGCGGGTGACCGGCTCGGCACACGACTGGAACGGCGTCCTGTGGGCCGACATCGACGCGTCGACGGCCGACGCCGTCATAGCCGAGCAGGTGCGCCACTACACCGCGGCCGGGCGCGAGTTCGAGTGGAAGCTGCACTCCTACGACCAACCCGCCGACCTCGCCGAACGCCTCCTCGCGGCCGGCTTCGAGGCCGAGCCGGTGGAGACCGTGATGGTCGCCGAGGCCGCCTCGCTGCCCGCGGGGCCCGAACTGCCCGACGGCGTGCGGCTGCTCCCGGTGACGGACGCCGAGGGCGTGCGGCTCATGGCCGAAGCCCACCTCGCGGCCTTCGGGGAGGGCGACGCCGCGCTGAGCGAGCACCTCGCCCGGCGCGTGCTCGCCCAGCTCACCGAGGCGCCCGACGACATCGTCGCGGTCGTCGCCATGGCCGGTGACCGGCCGGTGTGCGGAGCGCGGATGGAGTTCCGCCCCGGCACCGACTTCGCCGGCCTCTGGGGCGGCGGCACCGATCCGCAGTGGCGCGGCAAGGGCATCTACCGCGCGACGGTGGCCCACCGCGCCCGCATCGCCGTCGAGCGCGGCTACCGCTATCTGCAGGTCGACGCCTCCGACGACAGCCGCCCGATCCTGGACCGCCTCGGTTTCACCACGCTCTGCACGACCACGCCGTACGTGTACCAGCCGTAGGGACACCCGCGCGGGCCGCGCCGGCGCGCCGGTCTAGCGGATCGGCATCCCCGACAGCGTGCGCGCGATGACGAGGCGCTGGATCTCGCTCGTGCCCTCGAAGATCGTGTAGATCGCGGCGTCGCGGTGCATGCGCTCCACCGGGTACTCGCGGGTGTAGCCGTTGCCGCCGAGGATCTGCACGGCCTGCGCGGTGACCTTCTTGGCGACCTCGCTCGCGTACAGCTTCGACATGGAGCCCTCGGCCGACTCGAACTTCTTGCCGGTGGTGGCCATCCAGGAGGCGCGCCACACCAGGAGGCGGGCCGCGTCGATCTGGGTGCGCATGTCGGCGAGCTGGAAGGCGACGCCCTGGTTGTCGATGATCGGGCGGCCGAACTGGGTGCGCGTCTTGGCGTACTCCAGGGCCTCCTCGTACGCGGCGCGGGCCGTGCCCACCGCCATGGCGCCGACCGCCGGGCGAGACGCCTCGAACGTGGCCATCGCGGCGTTCTTCACGCGCTCGCCGCCCGACTTGGCGCGCTCACGGGCGCGGGCGAGGCGCTCGTCGAGCTTCTCCTTGCCGCCGAGCAGGCAGTGGCCGGGGACGCGTACGTCCTCCAGGACGACCTCGGCGGTGTGCGAGGCGCGGATGCCGTGCTTCTTGAACTTCTGGCCCTGCGCGAGACCGGGGGTGTTCGGCGGGACGATGAAGGAGGCGTGGCCCTTCGAGCCGAGCTCGGGGTCGACGACCGCGACGACGACGTGGACGTTGGCGATGCCGCCGTTGGTCGCCCAGGTCTTCGTGCCGTTGAGGACCCACTCGTCCTTGGCCTCGTCGTAGACGGCGCGGGTGCGCATCGCGGCCACGTCGGAACCCGCATCGGGCTCGGAGGAGCAGAAGGCAGCGACCTTGACGTCGTTCACGTCGCCGTACATCTGCGGGATCCAGGTGCCGATCTGCTCCTCGGTGCCGTTGGCGAGCACGCCGACGGCGGCCAGGCCAGTGCCCATGATGGACAGGCCGATGCCCGCGTCACCCCAGAAGATCTCCTCGGTGGCCATCGGGATGCCGAGGCCGGAGGGGTCGAAGAACTGCTGGGCATAGAAATCGAGCGAGTAGATCCCTATCTTCGCCGCTTCCTGGATGATGGGCCACGGGGTCTCTTCGCGCTCGTCCCACTCGGCGGCCGCGGGGCGGATCACCTCGGCGGCGAATCCGTGGAGCCAGTCACGGACTTCCTTCTGTTCGTCGTTGAGCTCCATGGTGAACTCGGCCATGACCCCTCCAGGACCTGCGATCAGCTGCGGCTGCGATCAGCCACGGCGTTACTTGCGGTAACCAGAAGTGTGTTACCGGCCAGTAGTCCATGTCAACTCCCGGCGGCCCGTTCGATGCCTGCCGGCCGCCGGGTGTTACGTTGCGCGTGCGTCACCGATTCAGCACGGGCGGGGAGAAACGATGGAGACCACGCAGCAGACCGATCAGCCACGGTCCGCGGATCATCAGCGGCGTCGGCGGGAGCTGCTCGAGGCCGCGGACCGGGTCGTGCTCCGCGACGGCCCCGGCGCCTCGATGAACGCCATCGCCGCCGAGGCGGGCATCACCAAGCCGATCCTCTACCGCCACTTCGGCGACAAGGGCGGCCTCTACGCCGCGCTCGCCAAGCGGCACACCGACGCACTCCTCGAAGCCCTGCGCGCCGCCCTCGACGCACCCGCCGAGCGCAGGGAGCGGGTCGAGGCGACGCTCGACACCTACCTCTCGGCGATCGAGGCACGCCCCCAGGTCTACCGCTTCCTCATGCATCCGTCGGAGGCCCCCTCACCCGGCGAGCAGGGCTTCGACGTCGGCCTGCACTCGGCCCCCCTGCTGCGCCGCCTCGGCGAGGAGCTCGCCGAGGTCATCGAGGAGCGCGTCGACCTCGGCCCGGAGAGCGCCGAGCTCGCCCGGGTGTGGGGGCACGGCATCGTCGGCATGATGCACGCGGCCGGCGACTGGTGGCTCGGCGAACGGCCGTGCTCACGCGCCCAGTTGGTGCGCAGCCTCGCCGACCTGCTGTGGGGCCGGCTCGCGGCGGCGGGCAACCGCGTCGGCGGTCCCGGGTTCTGAGCCCTTCAGGAGTTCCCGCTCCCGGCCTCTCGGGAGTTCCACGAAGCCCTGGCGGCGGCCCGCAGCACCCTGCGGCGCCGCCAGCCCGTGACGCGGTCGGTGTAGACACCGCCGTCCAAGTGGTCGCACTCGTGCTGGAGACAGCGCGCGAACCAGCCCGTCCCGTGCACCCGCACGGGCTCCCCCCGCACATCGACGCCCTCGACCACGGCGTGGTCGAAACGCGGCGTGCCGGCTTCGAGTCCCGGCAGCGACAGACAGCCCTCCGGGCCGCGCACCGTGACGCCGTCCACCTCGACGAGTGTCGGGTTGACCACGTGCCCGAGGTGCCGGACGTCCTCGTCGTCGGGGCAGTCGTACACGAACACCCGCCGGCCCACGCCGATCTGGTTCGCGGCGAGTCCCACGCCCCGCGCGGCGTACATCGTCGCGAACATGTCCTCGACGAGACGCGCCAGTTCGGGCCCGAAGTCGGTGACCTCCTCGCAGGCCGTGTGCAGCACGGGGTCACCGAGCAGGGTCAGAGGTCGTACGCGCCCCGAGGCGCCCGGGATCGTGCCGTGTCGCATGGCGGCAAGAGTACGGTCTCGGCATGGAGCGGCACCGCCGAGGTGCCGAGGTGGTGCCGTGATTCGGGCTTGTCAGTGGATCTCGATAGGCTGAGCAGCGAAACGATGCCGGGGGCAGGCGCGGCGCCGTACGCAAGGAGGATCTCGACAGATGTCAGGCAACACGGACCCGCTGTCGCCGCGGGCCAAGCTGGCCGTGACGGCGGGCAAGGCGGCCGCGGCGGTCTCGCGGGCTGCCGGCCGCGGCAGCGGATCGGTGATCGGCGGCAAGGTCGCGCTCAAGCTCGACCCCGAGCTGCTCGGACGGCTCGCCACGCACCTGGACGTGGTCCTCGTGTCGGCCACCAACGGCAAGACGACCACCACGCGCCTGATCGCCGAGGCGCTGCGGGCCAGCGGCCCCGTCGTCTCGAACGCGCTCGGTGCGAACATGCCCGCCGGAATCACCTCGGCGCTCGCCGGCGGGTCCGACGCCAGGTTCGGTGTGATCGAGGTCGACGAGAAGTACCTCGCGGGTGTCGCCCGTGACGTCGACCCCAAGGCGATCGCCCTGCTGAACCTCTCGCGCGACCAGCTGGACCGCGCCGCCGAGACCCGCATGCTCGCCGAGAAGTGGCGCGAGGGCCTGGCGGGCTCCAAGGCCGTCGTCATCGCCAACGCCGACGACCCGCTGGTCGTCTGGGCGGCCTCCTCCTCACCGAACGTGGTGTGGGTGGCCGCCGGCCAGGAGTGGAAGGACGACGCCTGGTCGTGCCCGTCCTGCGGCGGCGTCATGCAGCGCCCCGGGGACGACTGGTTCTGCGGCGAGTGCGGTTTCCGCCGCCCGGCGCCCAGCTGGGTGCTCTCCGGCGACCACGTCCTGGACCCGCACGGCTCGGCCTGGCCGATCCACCTCCAGCTGCCCGGCCGCGCCAACAAGGCCAACGCCGCCACCTCGGCGGCCGTCGCCGCCGTCTTCGGCGTGCCTCCGCAGGTCGCCCTGGAGCGGATGTACCAGGTGCAGGCGGTCGCCGGACGCTACGACGTCGTGCAGTTCCAGGGCCGCGACCTGCGCCTGCTCCTGGCGAAGAACCCGGCGGGCTGGCTCGAAACGTTTTCGCTGATCGACCCGCCGCCCACCCCGGTGATCCTCTCCGTGAACGCCCGGGGGGCGGACGGCACGGACACCTCCTGGCTCTGGGACGTCGACTACACCCGGCTCGCCGGTCACCCGATCTTCGTGCTCGGCGACCGCAAGCTGGACCTCGCCGTCCGCCTGGAGGTCGCGGGTCTGGACTTCCGGGTCTGCGAGAGCGTCGACGAGGCGGTGCAGTTCGCCCCGCCGGGACGCATCGAGACGATCGCGAACTACACCGCGTTCCAGGACCTGCGCCGCCGCGTCGGCAACTGACCCGCCCGGCCTCTAGATCTTCGTAGGGACAAATGAGCATGAGCGACAACAGCCTGCGGCTGGTGTGGGTCTACCCCGACCTGCTGAGCACGTACGGAGACCAGGGCAACGCCCTGGTCGTGGAGCGCCGCGCCCACCAGCGCGGCCTCCAGGTCGAGCGCTACGACGTACGCAGCGACCAGCCGGTGCCCACCTCCGGCGACATCTACCTGATCGGTGGCGGCGAGGACCGCCCGCAGCGTCTCGCGGCCGAGCGGCTGCGCCGCGACGGCGGCCTGCAGCGCGCGGTGGGCAACGGAGCGATCGTCTTCTCGGTCTGCGCCGGCTACCAGATCCTGGGCAACGAGTTCATCAACGACCTCGGCCAGCGCGAGCCCGGTCTCGGCCTCCTCGACGTGGTCTCCACCCGCGGCGAGGGCGACCGGTGCGTCGGCGACGTGCTCGCCGACATCGACCCGCAGCTGGGCCTGCCCCCGCTGACCGGCTTCGAGAACCACCAGGGCATCACGCACGTCGGCCCGGCCGCGCGGCCCTTCGCCCGCGTCACCCTCGGCCGGGGCAACGGCACGGGCGACGGCACCGAGGGCGCGTACAACGGCACGGTCTTCGGGACGTACATGCACGGCCCCGTTCTCGCCCGCAACCCGCTCATCGCGGACCTGCTGCTCAAGCTGGCCCTCGATGTGAACGCGCTGCCGCCGACGGACGACCGGTGGTACGAGGCGCTGCGCGCCGAGCGCATCAACGCCGCGCAGCAGCCCGCGTAACACTCCGGAACACCCCGGAACACGCCGGATCGAAGCCCGCTTGACGCCCCGCCCGCACATGTGAGCGGGGCCGTCCAGCCTTCGGACGCGAGGTGCGGCCCCGCCCCCCGGCGCCTATAGGGTGGCGGGGATCCAGCCGGACGACGTGGTCCGGTCATCGACCCACGTTGCAAAGGTATTCCGGGCAATGCGCATTGGTGTCCTGACCTCCGGCGGCGACTGCCCCGGCCTGAACGCCGTCATCCGCTCCGTCGTGCACCGCGCGGTGGTGGACCACGGCGACGAGGTCATCGGCTTCCACGACGGCTGGAAAGGCCTCCTGGAATGCGACTACCGCAAGCTGGACCTCGACGCGGTGGGCGGCATCCTCGCCCGCGGCGGAACGATCCTCGGCTCCTCGCGCGTCCAGCCCGCGCACCTGCGGGACGGCGTGGAACGCGCCAGGGGGCACGTCGCCGAGCTCGGCCTCGACGCGATCATCCCGATCGGCGGCGAGGGCACCCTCAAGGCGGCCCGGCTCCTCTCCGACGCGGGCCTGCCCATCGTCGGAGTGCCCAAGACCATCGACAACGACATCGCGGTCACGGACGTCACCTTCGGCTTCGACACGGCCGTCGGCGTCGCGACCGAGGCCCTCGACCGCCTCAAGACCACCGCGGAGTCCCACCAGCGCGTGCTCATCGTCGAGGTGATGGGGCGGCACACCGGCTGGATCGCCCTGCACTCGGGCATGGCGGCGGGCGCGCACGCCATCGTCGTCCCGGAGCGTCCCTTCGACATCGAGGAGCTGGCCGCGAAGGTCGGTGAGCGCTTCTCCGCCGGCAAGAAGTTCGCCATCGTCGTGGCCGCCGAGGGCGCCAAGCCCCGCGCGGGCTCCATGGAGTTCGACGAGGGCGGCAAGGACGTCTACGGCCACGAGCGGTTCGCCGGCATCGCCCGGCAGCTCTCCCTGGAACTGGAGCAGCGCCTCGGCAAGGAGGCCCGCCCGGTCATCCTCGGCCACGTCCAGCGCGGCGGCACCCCCACGGCGTACGACCGCGTCCTCGCGACCCGCTTCGGCTGGCACGCCGTGGAGGCCGTGCACCGCGGCGAGTTCGGCCACATGACCGCCCTGCGCGGCACGGACATCACGATGGTGCCGCTGGCCGAGGCCGTCGAGACGCTGAAGACGGTGCCCGAGGAGCGGTACGCCGAAGCGGAGTGCGTGCTCTAGTCTCCGCCGCCCCGCGTATGACGCGCCTTAATCGCCTTATGCGCTTTACTCGCCCCCGGTCGCAGCAGCGGCCGGGGGCGGTTCTACTCTGGTGCGGACACACGTCGCACAATCCGCACGAATCAGGAGCCACTGGATGGATCACAGCGGGCACGGCATGAACATGGATCTGCCGCCGTTCACGCTGGGGCGAGGCCTCGAACTGTCGGCCGATCCCTTCTTCCTCATCGGCTGCCTGGTGGCGCTCGCCCTGTACGGGTGGGGTGTGGCGCGGCTCGTGCGGCGCGGCGACAAGTGGCCGGTGGGCCGCACGATCTCGTTCGTGCTCGGCATCCTGACCGTGCTGCTCGTGATGTGCACCAAGCTCAACGACTACGGCATGGTCATGTTCAGCGTGCACATGGTGCAGCACATGGTGATCAGCATGCTGTCGCCGATCCTGCTGCTGCTCGGCGCGCCCATCACGCTGGCGCTGCGCGCGCTGCCGGTCGCCTCCCGCGGCAGCAAGGGCCCGCGCGAGTGGCTGCTCTGGCTGCTGCACAGCCGGTACATCAAGATCATCACGCATCCCGCGTTCACGATCCCGCTGTTCATCGCGAGCCTGTACGCGCTCTACTTCACGCCGCTCTTCGACACGCTGATGGGCTCCAAGCCGGGCCACATCGGGATGATGGTCCACTTCCTCGCCGTCGGCCTGATCTTCTTCTGGCCGATCATGGGCGTCGACCCGGGGCCGCACCGGCCGGGCTACATCATGCGGATGCTGGAGCTGTTCGCGGGCATGCCGTTCCACGCGTTCTTCGGCATCGCGCTGATGATGGCGACGCAGCCGATGATCGGCACGTACATGCACCCGCCCGCCTCGCTCGGCATCGACGCGCTGGAGGACCAGGAGGCGGCGGGCGGCATCGCCTGGGCGTTCAGCGAGATCCCGTCCGTGGTGGTCCTGGTCGCCCTGCTCTTCCAGTGGCGGCGCTCCGAGGACCGTGAGGCGCGGCGCAAGGACCGTGCCGCGGACCGCGACGGCGACAAGGAGCTGGAGGCGTACAACGCCTATCTGGCCTCACTGGCCGCTCGCGGACGCTAGCGCCAGAGGGTCTTCCCGGGTCACGATGGTCTTCGGACCGCGGTCCGGGCGCACGGGCGCCGCGGACTGCCGGGAGGAGGCTGAGCGATGCCCGGTTCCACGAAGACCATGGGTGGGTTCACCATCGGAGGCCTGGTCATGGTGACGGCCTATACAGCGGCGCTCGGGAGCAACGGCTGGTTGTGGTTCGGCTGGGTCGTGCTCGGTCTGATCACACTGGCGATGGTGCTGTCGCGCGCCGCATGAGCGCGGTACCGCGCGACAGCCGCCACGAAGCGCGAAGCCCGGACACGGAACGCTCGGAAGCGCGGGGCTCAGAAGCGGAAGACGTGGCCGGTGTCCGCGTCGAGCGCGCAGGCGTTCGGGTACGTCTTGCGCCAGCCGACCGGCCGGCCCTTATACGACCCGGTCACCTTCACGCTGACCGGCTCGTACTCCTTCGTGCACGCGTGCGGGTCGTCGGGGAGCGCGTCGAAGTTCCCCTTCGCCCGAGCGATCGCCTCGCAGGCCTCGGCCGCCTGCGGGTGGGGACCCGACGGCCCGGGCTCGCAGCGCAGCAGCACACCGCGGATCCAGGTGTTCTGGGCGCCGGTGACGGTGAGGAAGAGGCCGCGCTTCGGGGCCGGGGCCGGGTCCGCCGCCTGGGCGGGAGTGAGCGCGCCGAGGGAGCCGAGGGAGAGCAGGGCGGCGGCGGCGAGGGCGAACGGACGCATGGGGAACCTCCGGGATACAGGTCGGACGCGACGGCGTCAGCGACGTCGACCGGGACGGTGACGTTCCGTGGCGTCGACGACGCCGGGGCAAGCCCAGGGCACCCCTCGTACGCGCCGCCCGGCGAACCGCCGCGCCGGTCGTTCCCCCGCTCGGCCCCGCGCAAGGGCCCGAACGGGCTCTCGCATCCGCGCCACCGATTGACTACCGTGCGTCGGCACCGGGACGAGGGGGAAGGCTGCCGCCATGTTCTACCTACTGCTCAAGCACGTGATCCTCGGCCCACTGCTCCGGCTGATGTTCCGGCCCAGAATCGAGGGCCTGGAACATGTGCCGGACTCCGGCGCGGCAATCGTCGCTGGCAACCACCTGTCGTTCTCCGACCACTTCCTGATGCCGGCGATCATCAAGCGCCGCATCACGTTCCTCGCGAAGGCCGAGTACTTCACGGGGCCGGGCATCAAGGGACGGCTGACGGCCGCGTTCTTCCGCAGCGCCGGGCAGATCCCGGTGGACCGGTCAGGCAAGGAGGCGGGGCAGGCGGCGATCCGTGAGGGCCTCTGCGTGCTGCGCAAGGGCGAACTGCTCGGCATCTACCCGGAGGGCACCCGCTCGCACGACGGCCGGCTGTACAAGGGCAAGGTCGGCGTCGCGGCGATGGCGCTCAAGGCCCAGGTGCCGGTCGTGCCGTGCGCCATGATCGGCACGTTCGAGGCGCAGCCACCGGGCCAGAAGGTCCCGAACCTCAAGCGGGTGACGATCCGCTTCGGCGAGCCCCTCGACTTCTCCCGATACGTCGGCATGGACAACGAGAAGGCCGTCCTCCGCGCCGTCACCGACGAGATCATGTACGCGATCCTCGGGCTCTCCGGGCAGGAGTACGTCGACAAGTACGCGGCGGTCGTGAAGGCCGAGGAAGCGGCGGAGGCCGAGCGCGAGCGCGCGGCGGCGGGCGCCAGGGAGCGCCGCAGGTTCCCGAAGCCGCCGCTGAGCTGAGCACCGCTCCCCTGCCTTCGCCCGTCTGCCGAGAGCAGATCCCTCTTCGGCGCACGTATGCCGGGACGTACGGTCCGATCATGAAGAAGACATTGGTGATCGGCGCGACGGGGCAGATCGGGCGCGTGGCGGTGCGAGCCCTCGCGGAGGACGGCTGGGCGGTGCTGGCGGCGTCGCGGGGTGCGGACTGCGACGTACGGTGGCCCGAGGACGTACGAACGGTGCGGCTCGACCGGGAGGACGACGCGGCGCTCGCCGAGGCGCTGGGAGACGGCGTGGATCTCGTGGTCGACACGGTGGCGTTCACCGCGGCGCACGCCCGGCAGTACGCCGGCCTCGGCGATCGCATCGGGTCGGCCGTGGTGCTCTCCAGCGGAGCGGTCTACCGGGACGGGCGGGGCCGCAGCTTCGACACCCAGGACCAGCCGGACGGCTTTCCCGAGTACCCGGTGCCGATCCCGGAGAGCCAGCCCACCGTCGAGCCCGGTGACTCGACGTACGGCACCCGGAAGATCCGGATCGAGCGGGAACTCCTGGCGCTCGGCGAGAAACTGCCCGTGACGCTGCTGCGGGCCGGGGCGGTCTACGGCCCGTACTGTCGTACGCCGCGCGAGCTGTACTTCGTGAAGCGGAACCTGGACGGGCGGCGTACGCGCGTACTGGCGCACGGTGGACTCAGCCGCTTCCATCCGGTGAGCGTCCACAACATCGCGGAGCTGGTGCGGCTCGCCGCCGCGCGGCCCGGTTCCCGGGTACTCAACGCGGGCGATCCCGACGCGCCCACGGTCGCGGAGATGGGCGCGGCGATCGACGCCGTGATGGGGGTCGGGGGCGAGACGGTGACAGTGACGGTGCCGGGTGCGGCGCCCGCCCGGAACGTCGGCGTCACGCCCTGGACCACGCCGCACCCGGTGGTCTACGACATGTCCGCGGCGGAGCGGGAACTGGGCTACCGCGCCGTGACGACGTACACCGACTCGGTGGCGGAGACAGTGGGCTGGCTCGCCGAGCGGCTGGGCGACCGCGACTGGCGTGAGGCGTTCCCGAAGATGGCGAAGAACTACGATCCGTCGGTCGACCTCTTCGACTACGCGGCGGAGGACGAGTGGCTGGAGCGGCGGAGGTCCTGAGGCCGGGCATGGGGGCAGGCGCGGGGGGGGGGCGGCCGCCGCCGGAAGTCGATCCGGTGACGGCCGCCCGCGTGTCTGCGCGTCTGCGCGTCTGCGCGTCTGCGCGTTACGGCTTCGGCGTGGCGTGCGGGGCGCAGGTCACGTCGGAGGCATCAAGCTTGCCGGTCAACAGGTAGGTGTCGACGCGGTCGTTGAGGCACGGGTTGGCGATGTTGGTGATGCCGTGCGAACCGGCGTCCTTCTCCGTGATCAGGCGGGAGCCCTTCAGGCGCTCGTGCAGTTCGACGGCGCCGGGGTAGGGCGTGGCGGCGTCACGGGTGGACTGGACGATCAGCGTCTGCGGCAGGCCCTTGTGGGTGCGGATCTCCAGCGGGCGCTGCTGCTTGCTCGACCAGGTCGCGCACGGCAGGTTCATCCAGGCGTTGCCCCAGGTGAAGAAGGGGCTGGTCCGGTGGATGCGGGTGTTGTCGCGGTCCCACTTCTTCCAGCTGCGGGGCCACTTGGCGTCGGCACACTCGACGGCCGTGTAGACCGCGTTGCTGTTCTCCTGGGCGATGTTGCCCGCGGTGTCGGCCATGTCGGGGCTCGCCGCCTCGACGAGGGGCTTCGGGTCGCCGGCGACGTACTTGCTCCAGTTCGTGGCGATCTCGACCCAGTACGAGTCGTAGTACGGCGCGTTCTGGAAGTAGGAGTGCAGCTCGGCCGGGCCGACGACGCCGTCCAGGGGCTGCTTCTTCGCGGTGGCGCGGAGCTTGTCCCACTGGGCGCGGACCTTGTCGTAGGTGTCGCCGAGGTGGAAGGCGGCGTCGTTCTTCGCGACCCACGTCATCCAGTCGATGAGGCGCTTCTCGAAGGCGACGTCCTGGTCGAGGTTGACCTCGTACCAGATCTTGTCCGTACGCGGGTTCACCACGGAGTCGAAGACCATGCGGCGCACGTGCGTCGGGTACAGGGTGCTGTAGACCGCGCCCAGGTAGGTGCCGTAGGAGACGCCGAGGAAGTTCAGCTTCTTCTCGCCGAGCGCGGCGCGGATGACGTCCAGATCGCGGGCCGTGTTGGGCGTCGTCATGTGCGGGAGGAGGTCGCCGCTGCGCTCCTGGCAGCCGTCCGCGTACTCGGCGGCGAGCTTGCGCTGGGCGCGCTTGTCGGCCTCGCTGTCGGGGATCGGGTCCAGCTTCGGCGCCTTGACGAACTCCTGCGGGTCCACGCAGGAGACGGGGGCCGAGTGGCCGACGCCGCGCGGCTCGAAGCCCACGAAGTCGTACGCCTTCGCCGTCTTCTCCCAGAGCTTGCTCTTGGTGACGACGCGACGCGGGAAGCGCAGGCCGGAGGCGCCGGGACCGCCGGGGTTGTAGACGAGGGCGCCCTGGCGCTCGCTCTTGCCGCCGGTGTTGCCGATCCGGTCGACGGCGAGCTTGATCTTCCTGCCGTTGGGCTTGGCGTAGTCGAGCGGGACGGTGACCCAGCCGCACTGGATGGGCTTCTCCAGACCCCAGTCGGCGGGGCAGTCCCGCCAGTCGATCCCGGCCTTCGCGGCACGCTGCGCGGCGATGGCGGCGCCTCGGGCCTCACGGTCCTTGCCGGAACCGGAATGGGACGTGCCGTCGGCGGTCGCCGTGGGTGCGGCGACGCCGCCCGCTATCAGCGTCGCCACGACGAGACCACCCGCGGATCCGAGCACCGCCGTCCGCCGCCTGCTCCCTGGGCTCCTTCTCAAGTGAGGCCTCCCGCACATAGATTCGAACACTGTCGATCAGTACGGGGATCCTTGCGCCTGAGGGGCGCCGGGGACAGGCGCGGCGGGGGTTCTTTACCAATCCGATAAACGGATTGATCCGACCCGGTGAGCGGGTCGTGACCGTCACCGGTGGGTGGGCTGCTGGTGTCCTTGATGTGGCGTGGGTTACGGGAGGGGGTGGTGGGTTAGGGGTGGTGGGTGAAGTCGGGGTGGTGCAGGGCCAGGTAGCGGATGAAAGGGGTCAGGCCCCGCTCCACGGCGAGGTGTCGGGCCGCTGTCGCCAAGGGCAGTCGGTCGGTTCCGTCGGCGTCGTAACCGGCCCGGTAGTCGAAGCCCCACGCGGCGGCGGTGTCGCGGTCGACGGCGAAGCGGACGGCGGTGATGCCGTGAGCGGCGGCGGCGCGGTAGCACAGGGCGCACGGCTCCCCCGTCGCCAGCAGGGTCGCTCCCCGCAGAGCAGCACGGCCGCGGGCCCGGACGGCCTGTCGCAGGGCGACGATCTCCGCGTGAGCGGTGGGGTCGCCGGTCTCGTGGACGAGGTTCACGCCGGGGTCGGAGACCCACCCGTCGTCGGCGACGAGCACTCCGACGAAGGGGACCCCGCCGGACTCGACCCTGCGGACGCAGGCCTCCACGGCGTCGGCCATCAGGGCCGTGAGCCGGGGCGTGTCCGCGCTCACGCGGCGGCCGTTTCGCGCAGGGCCCGGCGGATCACGCCTTCGGTGGCGACGCCTTCGATGCGCCGGGTGCCGATGACGATCGTGGGGACGACGGTGATGTTCATCCGCGCCGACTCGGCCAGCGCACGGCGGTGCCGCTCCGCGTACTTCTGCTCGTCGAGGGCCGCCGCATAGGCGACCGGGTCGAGTCCGGCCTCCTCGGCCAGGCGGGCCAGGACCGCGCGGTCCCCGATGTCGAGGTCGTCACGGAAGAACGCCGTCATCACGCGACGGTGATAGGCATGGGCCCGCCCTTGCTCCGCGGCGTACTGGGCGCCCCGGAAGGCCAGTTCGGTGTAGGGCTGCGGCGAGACGGTCGGCAATCGCAGCGGGACTTGGTGGTGGTGCGCCATCGGGTAGACGGCACGTTCCCAGATGTCGGGCAGGTACGGGTCCTCCGGCCGCAGGGTGGGCGCAGGCCGGGCACGCAACTCGTGGGCGTGGTGGACGACTTCGGTATCGGGCTGATGGGTGATCGCTCGCTCGACCAGCTCTTCGGCGATCAGGCAGAACGGGCAGACGTAGTCCGACCACAGATGGATCTGAGCGGGATGGGTCTGAGCAGTCACGTTGGCCTCCGGCCCTCCGAAGCACCTCGGTCGGTGCGACACCCGGATCGTGTAACTTCACGCCGGTGTCAACTTCAAGGAACGGAAGTCGGCGAACAGTTCAGGAGGTTTCATGCGTATCGGTGAGCTGGCGGAGGCCAGCGGCGTCAGCACGCGGTCTCTGCGGTATTACGAGTCGCACGGGCTCATACGCTCCGAGCGCACTCCCGGCGGGTGGCGTGACTTCGACAGCTCGATGGTGGAGCGGGTCGTCATGATCCAGCACCTGTTCGCCGCCGGCCTGGGCAGCGCGACCATCGACGAAGTGCTGCCTTGTATGGAGGCCCCGCCCGAAGAGCGCAACGGTGTCATGGAGCAGTTGTTCGCCCAGGAGGCCGAGCGCCTGGAGGCCAAGCGACGCGACATCGACCGGGAACTCGACACGCTGCAGGCGCTCCGCATCGAAACGGCCTTGCCCGGCGAAGCCCCGTAGCCGACAGACGATAGGCCAGGACCAGAAGCCGGCCGTCGTCCACCGAGGCAGGACCCTGGCGTGGGAGGGGTTCTGCATGAGGCCGGAGCTGCTGTCGCGTGCGGAACTTGAGCAGGTCTCACTGCGTCTGCTCGGGCTGGACCTGGCCGGCGCCGCGGAGGCGGCCCGTGCCGAGTACAACGAGGCAAGGTCGGTGTATCTGGGCGCGCCGGGCGACCTCGTCGTGGGGCTCGGGGAGCCGTGGCGGCGTCCGAGGCAGTTCCCGTACAGGTTCCCGAGATGCGCTATTGCTACCTGACCCACGCACTCCTTGCGCTGGCGGTCGCATCTCCCCCGGACCGGCCGGCCGCACCGCTGGAGCAGTTGAGCTGAACCGCAAGACGACGCTGTATCCGTCGGTCGAGGACCAGGTGGAAGTGCCCGCGCCACGACCGGATGACGACCCGTACGCCACCCTGGCCACCGAGGCCGGAGCGACCGCGTTCCACCGAAAGTTCGGCGTCTGCCTGCCGCGGTTGCCCGGCTACTCGATCACCCGGGCCGAGGCCGACAAGACGCTGCTGCGCGAGCGCCATGGGTTGCCACTGGGCTGCTTCAAGCCCGCCGAGGCGCTGACCGGCAGCCGCATCCGTGTCGCGGTGCCGTTGGCCGACGACGCGGCGCTGGACGCACTGGCGGACCAGGCGATGGAGACCGACGAGGACTGCGTCCTCGAGGCGCACACCCACTACCTGCGCCAACGCGTCCCCGGTTACGAGTTCATCCTGGCGCCTCCGCCCACCTGGTGGCGGGACAGCTCGCCGAGGGCAGCACGATGCAGATCACCAGGGCAGTGTCTAAATCGACGACGACACCTGTGCCCGGTTCGGCATCACGCCCGAGCAGTTCCGCGCCGTGCGGCAGGGCATGGCGCCACTGTACGGGGCATTCCGGGGGCCGGGGCGCGACCTCAGGTCACCAAGGGCGGCGTGGACTTCCCCATCGCCCATCTCGGCGGCCGCGCTGAGTGCGGCCGGCGTTTCTCGCCGACGCGAGGAACGTGCTCGACAGCTAGGCGGCGACAGGGGCCATACGTCGTTCTCGTCGAAGCCGAACCAGTCGCGCGTGACGTCGAAGAGCCGCACGACGTTGCGGTGTTCCACCTGGACACCCTTGGGCAGACTCCGGAAGCGTGGATGACGTAGGCCAGGTCGTCCGCGCCCGAATTCCGGGTGGTGACGAGATGGTGACGCCGCTGTCTTCGAGCGTCCAGGCGATCCGCTCCTCCGGATAGTCGAGGTCCACGGGGACGTAGGCGGCACCGCACTTGAGGATGCCGAGGATGCCGACCGCGAGTGCACGGGTGTGTGGGGCCAGCAAATCGATCAGGGAGCCGGTACCAACTCCGTGATGTCGCAGACGCTGGGCGACCGCGGCGGCCCGGCGGTGGAGCTCCTGGTAGGTGAGTTCACGGCGTCGGCCGTCACCGCCCCCCGGGCCGGGAAGCGGGAGACGATTCCCACCAATCCCTTTGGACGACACCTCGACCACAATTGTGCATCTTCATCGGATTGACACGATTACCTATGGCCACTCCCCCTGACCTGGGGTGGAGCCACTCCCAATCGTGTTCCAGCTGTGCAATTCAACTTGCAACGATCTAACGGGGCGGGCCCGGCGGGGAGATCCCTCGGAGTTGACCACGTCGAATTCGAAGACGTATGGGTGGGCGAGATCAATTCCGGCGAGGCGAGCGACCGCCCGGCCGGGCCGACGAGTCGTCCGGCGCATGCCGTGAAGACCGAGTGGCCGCCCCGGGAACAGCCTGTCCGGTCGGCGCTGTTGCATCGACCAGGGGCCTCGTCGCCCCTGGTTTGCGGTATGACCGCCGCGTAATTCGATCACGACCTTACTTCTGCAGGAGGACCGACTCATGGCCGACCGGCCTTTGACGCTCATGGCAGTTCACGCCCACCCCGACGACGAGGCCACCGGAACCGGAGGGATCCTCGCGCGGTACGCGGCGGAGGGTGTGCGCACGGTTCTCGTGACGTGTACCGACGGCAGTTGTGGTGACGGGCCGGGGGGTGTGAAGCCCGGTGAGCCCGGACACGACCCGGCGGCCGTCGCTCTGATGCGCCGTCACGAACTCAAGGCGAGCTGCGACGTCCTGAAGATCAGCGATCTGGAGATGCTGGACTATGCCGACTCCGGGATGATGGGCTGGCCGAGCAACGACGTCCCCGGGTCCTTCTGGCAGACCCCCGTCGAGGAAGGCGCCGCCCGCCTCGCGGAGCTCATGCGGCACTACCGACCCGATGTGGTCGTCACCTACGACGAGAACGGCTTCTACGGACACCCCGACCACATCCAGGCCCACCGCATCACGATGGCGGCGCTGGAGATGACCTCGCTGACACCGAAGGTGTACTGGACGACGATGCCCCGCTCGGGAATGCAGCGGTTCGGCGAGATCATGCGCGAGTTCGGTGAGGACATGCCCGAGCCCGATCCCGCCGAGGCCGCCGCACTGGCCGAGATCGGCCTCCCCGACGACGAGATCACCACGTGGGTGGACACCACCGCGTTCAGCGGCCAGAAGTTCGACGCACTGGCCGCGCACGCCAGTCAGGGCGAGAACATCTTCTTCCTCAAGATGGGCAAGGAGAGGTTCGGCGAGCTGATGGGCATGGAGACCTTCGTACGCGTCAAGGACACCACCGGCGCGCCCGTGCCCGAGAACGATCTCTTCGCCGGACTGCGCTGACGCCCCACACTCACACGGGTTCGGCTCTCCTGAGGTCTTGACAACTTGATTGGTCTGGACCAACGATGCGCACAGCAGCGGTGGCCACCGTCGTTCACTTCCTCCCCCACCCCTCCCTGGAGGCACCCCGTGGACCGTGTACGTCAGGGCAGAGCCGGTGTTCGACGGAGACTCGGTGCGGCGATCGCCGTCGGCGCGGCCGCCGCGCTCGCCGTCACCGGGCTCGCCGCACCCGCACAGTCGGCGGACGCCAAGACGGCCGACGTCAGCGCGGCGAACGCCACAGCAGACGTCAACGTCGTCAAGAACGCCGGGTTCGAGTCGGACCTGAGCAACTGGACCTGCGCCGCCGGCAGCGGCGCCGCCGTCTCCTCCCCCGTGCACGGCGGCACGAAGGCGCTCAAGGCCACTCCGTCCGGCCAGGGCACCGCAGAGTGCTCCCAGATCGTCGCGGTGAAGCCCAACTCGACGTACAAGCTCAGCAGTTGGGTGCAGGGCAGCTACGCCTACCTCGGCGCCCGCGGCACCGGTACCACCGACGTGTCGACCTGGACGCCCAGCACCTCGTCCTGGCAGCAGCTCTCCACCAGCTTCACCACCGGCGCGAACACCACGTCGGTCACCGTGTACACGCACGGCTGGTACGGGCAGAGCGCGTACTACGTGGACGATGTGAGCGTCTTCGGGCCCGACGGGGGCGGCGGCACCGACCCGGTGGAGATACCCGCCGTGCCGGCCGGACTCGCGGCGGGCGCGACGACGCCCACGACGGTGGACCTGTCCTGGACCCCGGTGTCCAAGGCCACCGGTTACACCGTCTACCGCGACGGCACGAAGGTCGCCTCCACCAGCGGCGCCTCCACGACCGTCACCGGCCTCACCCCCGACACCGCCTACACCTTCCAGGTGAGCGCGTCGAACGCGGCGGGTGAGTCCGCCAAGTCGACGGCCGTGACCGCACGGACCGCCAAGGGTGACGGCGGCGGGGACAGCACCGTGCCCAGGCACGCGCTGACCGGCTACTGGCAGAACTTCGACAACGGCGCCACCGTGCAGAAGCTGCGGGACGTGTCCTCGCAGTACGACATCATCGCCGTCTCCTTCGCCGACGCCACGCCCACCCCCGGCCAGATCACCTTCAACCTGGACCCGGCCGTCGGCTATGCCTCCACCGCCGACTTCAAGGCGGACATCGCCGCGAAGAAGGCAGCGGGCAAGTCCGTCATCCTCTCGGTCGGCGGCGAGAAGGGCACCATCTCCGTCAACAGTGATGCCTCCGCGACGGCGTTCGCGAACAGCGCCTACGCGCTGATGCAGGAGTACGGGTTCAACGGCGTCGACATCGACCTGGAGAACGGCCTCAACCCCACCTACATGACGAAGGCGCTGCGTCAGCTCGCGGCGAAGGCGGGCCCGAAGATGGTGCTCACGATGGCGCCGCAGACCATCGACATGCAGTCCACCTCCGGCGGCTACTTCCAGACGGCGCTGAACGTGAAGGACATCCTCACGGTCGTCAACATGCAGTACTACAACAGCGGTTCGATGCTGGGCTGCGACGGCAAGGTCTACAGCCAGGGCAGTGTGGACTTCCTGACCGCGCTCGCCTGCATCCAGCTGGAGGGCGGCCTCGACCCGTCGCAGGTCGGGATCGGCGTCCCCGCCTCGACGCGTGGCGCGGGCAGCGGCTATGTGGCCCCGTCGGTCGTGAACAACGCCCTGGACTGCCTGACCCGCGGCACCGGCTGCGGCTCCTTCAAGCCGTCCAAGACGTACCCGGCGCTGCGCGGTGCCATGACGTGGTCCACGAACTGGGACGCGACCGCGGGCAACGCGTGGTCGAACGCCGTCGGCCCGAAGGTGCACAGCCTTCCCTAGTGAACGGGTAGGGAACGGGTCAGCCCAGGCGGCGTACAGCCTCGTCCATCACCCCGCGCACCAGGAGGGCGTCCGGCGCGACAGCGGTGACCAGCACCCCGGGGCCCGCGAGCGGCGTGATGGCGGCCCACTCCCCCAGCGGCCCCGCGGATGGCTTTTCGTGCGCGAACTCCGGTCGTACGACGATCAGTTGCCCGAGCGCCCGGTGGCCGGCGAGGACCGCCGGGCCGTCCCAGCCGCCGGGCGAGCCGGGGCCGCAGGACAGCTCCTGGTCGAGGAGGAGCTGTCCCGCGCGGCGCACGGTGAGGCGGCTCGTCAGGCGGCCGGGGGCTTCGCCCGTGCGGCCGAGGACCTGCTCCTCGCGCAGCACCAGGCGCGCGCCGGCGGCGAGCTCGGCGCGCGTGGTGACGCGCAGGTCGCTGTCGCACACGGAGATCAGCTGCTCGGGCAGCCAGTACAGTTCTGCGCCGTCGGCGACGGTGAGGCGTACGTCGTAGCGCGCGGTCGCCCGGGTCTGGCCCGGCAGCGCGAGGGTGGCCGCCGCCGATGCGATGTGCAGTGCCGAGCCCTGATGGGCGGTGGCCTCGACGGTGAGGTGGTCGCCGCCGAGGGGACCGCTCATCGCGCCGACGAGCGTGACGCGCGCCGCGTGGCCGGTGGAGCGGGTGCGGCGCAGCGCGAGCGGGCCCTCGCCGTCGAGGACGGGGAGCGACGTGCCGCCCCGGCCGTCGGCACGCGCCTCCAGGCGGGCGGTCGCGCGGATGCCCGCGCCGCCCGTCTCGGCGCCGGTCGCGGCCGACGACAGCAGGCTCGCGTCCGTGGCGACCCGGGGGGCCAGGTCGACCGTCACGCCGACGCGGTCCACGTCGCGTACTGCTCGCGCACCCATGCGGCGACCGGGCCGACGCCCTCGCCGGACCTCAACGACTGGAAGATCACGGGGAGTTCGGCGCGCTGCGCCTTCGCGTCGGCGGCCATCCGGGCGAGGTCGGAGCCGACGTGCGGGGCGAGGTCGGTCTTGTTGACGACGAGCAGGTCGGCCGTGGAGACACCGGGGCCGCCCTTGCGCGGGATGTCGTCGCCGCCCGCGACGTCGATGACGAAGATCTGCGCGTCGACGAGGCCCTTGGAGAAGGTGGCCGTGAGGTTGTCGCCGCCGGACTCGACGAGGATCAGGTCGAGCGGGCCGACCTCGTCCTCCAGGTCCTCGACGGCCTCCAGGTTGGCGGAGATGTCGTCGCGGATCGCGGTGTGCGGGCAGGCGCCGGTCTCCACGGCGGTGATGCGCTCGGGCGGCAGGACGGCCTCGCGGAGCAGGAACTCGGCGTCCTCGCGGGTGTAGATGTCGTTGGTGACGACGGCGAGGGAGAGTTCGTCGCGCAGTTCGCGGCAGAGCGCGGCGACGGTCGCCGTCTTTCCGGAGCCGACCGGGCCGCCGAGCCCGATGCGCAGCGCGCGGCGGCGGCCGTCGGGACGGTGGGCGTCGGCGGAGACGGCGGCGGGGCCGTCGTGGGAGTGGTCGAGGTGCAGCATGAAAGCTCCATGGGTCGGGGGTGGGCCGCCGGAGGGGGCGGGCAGGGGCAGTGGATCGGGGGTGCTACGACGCGAAGAGGCGTACCGGCCAGGCCGCGTGTACCTCCGCGCTGATCTCCAGGAGCGGCGCGGAGGCCGCGGGCAGCGCGTCGACGCCCTCGTGGACGGCGCGTCTCGCCGCGTCGGCGGCCTGGAGTGCCACGTGATCGACGTCGGGCGTGAGCCGGGCCAGGACCGCCGTGGCGTCGAAGGGGTCGAGGCTGAGCAGCCGCACGGTGGCGGTCGCCGGTCCGCTGATCCCTTCGTACGCCGAGCAGTACGCCGCGTCCTCGGGCCCGAGTCCGGCGGCGCGGGCGGCGAGGCCGAGGACGACGGGCTGGTGGGCGCCCTTGGGGAACTGCCGGGCCAGCGCGTCGAGTTCGGGGTGCGGCCAGGTGGCGCGGGCGGCCCGCATCATCTGCCGGCCGAGGCGCCGAGCGGCGGTGCGCAGGGCGGGCGAGGGCGTGCGGGCGTCCGCCGCCGAGTCCAGGGCTCCCGGGTCGACGCCGAGGGCGGCGGCCGCCGCCAGGGCGGCCGACACGAGCCCGGAGGTGTGCAGCCGGCCCCGGCAGAAGGCCTCCAGGCTCGCGGCGCCGGTGATGCGGCCCGCCTTGACGGCCGCCTCGGCGCCGCCGGAGTGGGCGTGCCCGCCGGCGGGGAAACGGCCGTCGGCCAGGACGAGAAGTGCTGCTCTGGACATGGGTGGGGTCGCCTGGTGTCGTCGGGCCGTCAGAAGAGGAAGTAGCGCTGGGCGAGCGGGAGTTCGGCGGCGGGTGACGGTTCGACGAGTTCGCCGTCGATGGTGACGGCGAAGCTGTCGGCGGCGACCTCGACCCGGGGCAGCGCGTCGTTCTCGCGCATGTCGGCCTTGCTGCGGCCGCGGGTGGAGCGGATCGCGGCGAACGGCTTGGCCAGGCCGAGGCGCTCCGGAAGACCGTCGTCCAGCGCCGACTGGGTCACGAAGTTGACCGAGTTGAGTGCCGGGGCCCCGCCGTGCGCCCCGAACATGCGGCGCGGCAGGACCGGCTGCGGGGTGGGGATGGAGGCGTTGGCGTCGCCCATCTGCGCGTACGCGATCTGTCCGCCCTTGAGGACGAGCTGCGGCTTGACGCCGAAGAAGGCCGGTTCCCACAGCACCAGGTCGGCGAGTTTGCCGGGCTCGACCGAGCCGAGCTCGTGGTCGATGCCCTGGGCGACGGCCGCGTTGATCGTGTACTTGGCGACATAGCGACGTGCGCGGTGGTTGTCGGCGCGGGTGTCCCCCGGCAGGAAGCCGCGGCGCCGCTTCATGACGTGCGCGGTCTGCCAGGTGCGCATGATGACCTCGCCGATGCGTCCCATGGCCTGGGAGTCCGAGGACATGATCGAGATGGCGCCGAGGTCGTGGAGGATGTCCTCCGCGCCGATCGTGGTGGGCCGGATGCGGGACTCGGCGAAGGCAAGGTCCTCGGGGACGGCCGGGTTGAGGTGGTGGCAGACCATCAGCATGTCGAGGTGCTCCTCGACGGTGTTGACGGTGTGCGGCCGGGTCGGGTTGGTGGAGCTCGGCAGCATGTTGGGCAGCGAGACCGCCGTGATCATGTCGGGGGCGTGGCCGCCGCCCGCGCCCTCGACGTGGAAGGCGTGCAGGGTGCGGCCCGCGACGGCGTCGAAGGTGGCGTCGATGAATCCCGCCTCGTTCAACGTGTCGGTGTGGACGGCGAGTTGGGCGCCGGTCTCCTCACAGACGTTCAGGCAGGCGTCGATCGTGGCGGGTGTGGCGCCCCAGTCCTCGTGGATCTTGAAGCTGACGGCGCCGGCGCGGAGCTGGGCGTGCATCGACTCGGCGTTGACGGTGTTGCCCTTGCCGAGGAAGCCGATGTTGACGGGGCTGGACTCCAGCGCCGCGAACATCCGGGACAGGTGCCAGGCGCCGGGTGTGATGGTGGTCGCCTTGCTGCCCTCGGCGGGCCCGGTGCCGCCGCCGAAGAGGGTGGTGACGCCGGAGGCGAGCGCCTCGTCGACGATGGTCGGCGAGATGAAGTGGATGTGGGTGTCGATGCCGCCCGCGGTGAGGATCTTGCCGTTGCCCGCGATGACCTCGGTCTCGGGACCGATGACGAGATCGGGGTGGACGCCGTCCATCGTGTCCGGGTTGCCGGACTTGCCGATGCCGGTGACGCGGCCGTCGCGGATGCCGATGTCGGCCTTGACGATTCCCCAGTGGTCGATGATCACCGCGCCGGTGATGACGGTGTCGGGGGCGCCTTCGGCGCGGGTGGTGCGGGACTGGCCCATCGACTCGCGGATGACCTTGCCGCCGCCGAAGACGGACTCGTCGCCGGAGCGGCCGGGGCCGCCCGAACGGTCCTCCTCGATCTCGATGAGCAGGTCGGTGTCGGCGAGCCGGATGCGGTCGCCGGTCGTGGGGCCGAAGAGATCCGCGTACGCGGCACGGGACAGCTCAGGCATCGAGGGCACCTCCGGTCTCGCCGCGCAGACCGGGCACCACGCGCTTGCCGGCCAGCGGGACGAGTTCGACGTCGACGGGGATTCCGGGCTCGAAGCGCACGGCGGTTCCCGCGGCGATGTTGAGCCGCTTTCCGTGCGCGGCGCCGCGGTCGAAGTCCAGACCCGGGTTGGCCTCGGCGAAGTGGTAGTGAGAGCCGACCTGGACGGGGCGGTCGGCGGCGTTGAGGACGGTGAGGCGGGTGACCTCGCGGTTCTCGTTGAAGGGGACGGGCTCGTCCGCGAAGAGGATCTCTCCGGGGACCAGGCCGTGGGCGGTGCCGTGCGATGGGGCATGCATGAGGCGCGAGACTCCCGTCAGACGATCGGCTCGTGGACGGTGACGAGCTTCGTGCCGTCCGGGAAGGTGGCCTCGACCTGGACGTCGTGGATCATCTCCGGGATGCCGTCCATGACGTCGTCCCGGGTGAGGATCCGCCGCCCTGAGGACATCAGCTCGGCGACGGTGCGGCCGTCGCGGGCACCCTCGAGGATGTGGGAGGTGATGAGGGCGATCGCCTCGGGGTGGTTGAGCCGCAGTCCCCGCGCCCTTCGCTTCTCGGCCACATCCGCGGCCACATGGATGAGCAGTCTCTCCTGCTCGTGCGGGGTCAGTTGCACGCGTCCCACCTCACAGTCCTCGCTCCGAACCGTGCGGGGTCCGGCTGCCGCGGCCACCGCGACGGATATAGATGTAACACACAGCGAGTGCACGCGATCTTGCGCACCCAGGTCAGAAAACCCGCTGGTGGCGTGGCACGGGAGAGTAGTTGGGAGGAGTTTCAACGAGGTTAACCAGTCGTTGACCGCCCCATGACCGTCAGCTGGGCTCCGCCATACCCATCAGGGCCCGCAGCCCGCACCGCACCCCGCGACCTGCCACTCTGCGCCGAAGGGCCGGGTCCGTACCGGATCCGTATACGACGCGATCGTCGCCGCGTCCGGCGCACCAAAGCTGCTCACCGCGACGAGTGCGAGCCCGGCCGTCGCGCAGTTGCCGCGGCAGGCCGTACGGGAACAGGCCCCCGACTCCACCGTAGTGGCGACGGCGGCCGCACTCGCGCACAGCCGACTCGGCGGCCACACCGGCAACTGGTGCGCGGCAGCGGGGGCGTTGGGCCTGACGACGCTCGCAGCGAGCGCTGCCGTCGCCGGGCTCGCGGCCTGCCCGGCGCCGCGGGCGTCGGGGCCGGCCCGACGCTCGGGCGGACGTCGCGCTACGTCGCGTTCGGGCCGCGGTGTTCGGCCGCGATACCGAACCGCTGCCGCTCCGACGGGGCGGGCGACGTGGACTCGATCGAGGTGACGGTGCTGACCGTCCGCTCCTCGGAGGCCTCCGCGAGCCCTTCGAGGCGTTCGAGATCGGCGGCGGAGACGAGCGCCACGAGCGGCTTGCCGTGCCGGGTGACGACGACCCGCTCGCCGCCGTAGACGACGCGGTTGATCAGCTCGGCGAGCTCTGCGCGGGCTTGCGTCACCGGAATCTCGTAGGCCATGCGTCCAGCTTAGACGCCGCTCTTCGCAGGCTCTGGGCGCGAGCGACCCCTACGGACGTCCTGATCACCGAATCCGACGCCGCGCGCCGGGCCCACGCCTAACGTACGTCCTGTACATTTTTTACAGAGCCGGACCGCACCGTGGCGACCGGAAGAAGAAAGGCGCGTCATGAATCACTCGTCCGCCCGTCCAGCTGCCCGTCATGTCCTGCCCGAGTTCACCGAACGCACCAGTTCGGGAGCGCGGACCACGGACCCGTACTCCAAGCTCCTCGAAGAGCGGATCGTCTTCCTCGGCACCCCCGTCGACGCCACCTCGGCGAACGACGTGATGGCGCAGTTCATGCACCTGGAGTACCAGGCGCCGGACCGCGACATCTCGCTGTACATCAACTCCCCCGGCGGCTCGTTCAGTGCGATGACCGCGATCTACGACACGATGCGGTTCGTCAGCTGCGACGTGGAGACGATCTGCCTGGGCCAGGCCGCGTCGGGCGCCGCCGTCCTGCTCGCCGCCGGCACACCCGGCAAGCGGTTCGCGCTGCCCGGCGCGCGCGTCCTGATCCACCAGCCGGCCATCTCCGAACCGATCCAGGGCCAGGCCACGGATCTGGCGATCCAGGCCGACGAACTCCTGCGCACCAGGCGGCAGTTGGAGGACATGCTCGTACGGCACACAGGGCAGAGCCAGGAGCGGGTCACCGCCGACATCGAACGGGACAAGATCTTCGACGCCCCGGCGGCCCTGGAGTACGGGCTCGTGGACCGGATCATCCCGAGCCGCAAGACCTCGCTCGCCGCCCGCGACCCGAGGTGAGCCACCGATGCTGCCGCCCGAACTGCCGCCCCTGCCCGCCCTCACACGCGCCGAGGCGGAGGTGATCGACCGCTATCTCGAAGTCGTCGACCTGCTCGGCCGCATCAATCCGGCCCGCGCCGAGCACACCTACCGCGGGCTGCGCGCCGCCCAGGCCCTGGTCGGCCGGGCCACCGCCCTGCGGGACGCGCTCGCCCTCATGCACCAGCGGGGCGAGACTGAGGTGCACGCACCGACGCTGGCCCGGGCGCTGCGCGTCCTCGACGGCGAGCGGCGGGCGGGACGACTCACCGTGCCACCGCCGCAAGGCTCCTGAAATCCCGTCGGCAGCCCGTGCAGCCCGGCGCCCGACACCGGAACGTCCGGGACCGCTTCGAAACGGACCAGTCGGGCTACCCCGGACGGCGTACCCGGACGTCGTCATCCGCACGGTCCGAAGTTGCGTCCAGCGAGTACAGCAAGGGCGGAATTACGTATTCCGCTGCTGGTCGAGCGGTCGTCAGAGAAGGCGGCGGAACGTCGAATTCGGCAGTGTCCACCTGAACAGGTCAGTCGTGAGGAGCCTCACAAAACGCCGTTTCGACTCGGTTTTCGGACCTGTTTCGGGTCAAGATCCCTTCCGACGACAAGCCCCCGCCACAGCGGCGGGGCGGTCCGGGCGGACGCCGAGTCCTGCCGCCACCCGGATGACCGGTCGACATCGGTGCAACGGCAGGAGTGGAGGACCCAGGTACGACGGGCCCGTCCGGGAAGTCCGGACGACGCCCTTGGGGTGAAGCCGCAGAGCACGACGCGGCCGGGCATCTTCGCCTGCCCGAACCCGACAGGTCATCCTTCACAGGCGGCTGACGAAGGGTTGCGCATGACCGCGCTGAATCATGTTCCGTCGCTGCTCAGCAGGACCGGTGCCGCATCGGCCCTCACGCTCGCCGTCGTAGGCGGCACCGTCGTGGCCCCCGGGCTCACGGCGGAGGCCGAGGCAGCGACGCACGGAACGAAGGCGCTCAAGATCGCGGCGTCCAAGAAGGGCTCCCCGTACGGCTACGGGGCAGCCGGACCCAACCGGTTCGACTGCTCGGGGCTGACGCTCTACTCGTTCAAGAAGACGGGCAAGAAGCTGCCTCGCACGGCCGCCGCGCAGTACAACAAGACCAAGCACATCTCCAGGTCCCAGCGGACCCGTGGTGATCTGGTGTTCTTCCACTCCGGCAGGAACGTCTACCACGTCGGGATCTACGCGGGTAACAACCGCATCTGGCACGCCCCCAAGAGGGGGACCGTGGTGCGCCTGGAGAAGATCTGGTCCAACAGCGTCTGGTACGGCAGGGTGCGCTGACCGCACCGTCCAGCGCGGCACTCGTGGGCCGCGGCCGAGCCGGTCAGCGGTCGTCATCACGCGAGCCGCGCTGGACAGGTGCCTGCCAGGGCAGTGCGATCCACACGGTCTTGCCGCCCTCGTCGGTGGGGCTGACGGAGAGCCTGCCGCCGCACTCGGCCGCCAGCCAGCGGATGATGACCATGCCGCGGCCGTTGTCCTGCTGGACGGCCGCGGGGAGCCGCTTGGGGTAGCGGGGGTGGCTGTCGGTGACACCGATGCGCAGCTGCTCGTCACGGTCGAGTTCGAGGTCCACGGTGAAGGTGGGCGACTGCCCCAGGGTGTGCTGCACGGCGTTGGTGGCGAGTTCGGAGACGATCAGTCTGATCGTGTCGGCCACCTCCGCGTCGCCGGGCAGGCCCCATTCCGCGAGCACGCGGGAGACGAATTTCCGGGCGGCGGGGACCGAGACAGGATCGCTCGGCAGGGTGACGGAGGCTTCCTGGTGGTCTGCCATGGCGACGTTGTCCCTTTCCCACCGGGACCGGTCTCCGGCTCGCGGCGGATGACTCGAGGACAGTCCCGGACTGGTGCTTCGCGCCAGCCTGCCACTCCTTGGCCGGTCACGGGTGGCGATCCACCGAGATGTGCATATATCTGTCGCTCGAAGCGGTGAACTCTGCTACGGCAGACCGTATTTGGGCGGGAGAGCGGTACTTCCTCTAATCTCGCCTACTGCCCTGCCCTGCCGCCGGGAGATCCGACGGCTCCGTCCGAAAGGAGACGGGCATGCAGTACGGCCCCGCGGTGCGCCGTCGACAGCTCGGCGCCGCCCTGCGCGCCCTGCGCGGTCACGCGGGGCTCACCAGCAGCGAGGCCGCGGCCAGGGTCGGCTGGCACCAGTCCAAGGTGAGCCGGATCGAGACGGGCCGCAGCGGCGTGAAGGCCGCCGACGTGCGGCTGCTGATGGAGGCATATCAGGTCAAGGATCCGCAGCGCAGCGAGCTGCTCATCGCGTTCGCCGGCGCCGACGATCCCGGCGCGGGGCGTCATCACTGGTGGAAGGCGTATCGCGATCTGCTGCCCGCCACCTACCGCGATTTCATCAGTCTGGAATCGCAGGCGAGTTGGGTGCGCACGCTGGAGACCTCCGTGGTTCCCGGCCTGCTGCAGACCTCGGAGTACGCACGCGCGGTGACCCGGGCCGCGCTCGGCGAGCTGCCGGAGGAGCAGGTCGAGGCGCTGGTGGAGGTCCGGCTGGCCCGGCAGGACGTGCTGCGCGCCGATCCGCCGCTGCGGTTGAGCGTGGTCATGGACGAGGCGGTGCTGCGGCGGCCGGTGGGCGGCGCGCAGGTCTTCGCGGGGCAGTTGGTCCGGTTGAGGGAGGCTTCCCACATGCCTCACGTTCGGCTTCAGGTGTTGCCGTTCGCCGCAGGTGAGCATGTGGGTCTGATCGGTCCTTTCGTTATTTTTTCATTTCCGGACATTGCTGATCTGGATGTGGTTGTTCTCGACCATTTGACGAGTAGCCTCTATCTCGAACGGAAAGAAGACCTCCAGGCGTACACGGAGGCCTTCAACTCCCTTCAGGTACAAGCGCTCTCACCCGAGGACTCAACGGATTTCATCGCCGGGCTATGCGACGGCGCGTAAGGAGGCACAATGACCGCAATGCCTCGGTACGTACCTTCCAGCACTATCATTCAAGGTGCACGGTGGCAGCGCAGCAGCTACAGCAACGGAATGAACAACTGTGTCGAGACGGCCACCCTCGACTCGGGTCCGCTGACCGGCCTGCGTGCCGTGCGTGATTCGAAGAACACCGCAGGGCCAGCCCTGCTCTTCTCCCCCGGCCCCTGGGAGTCGTTCATCAACTGCCTCCGGTAAGCGGTCCCCGGCCCTTCGCGGGCCCGGCACGCTTCATCGGGGTGCGTTGCGGCTGATCACCCGTACCGCACCGGCGATCTGTGCGTCGGTGAGATCGGCGCGGGCGGTCAGCCGCAGCCGTGAGATGCCGTCCGGCACCGACGGCGGCCGGAAACAGCCCACGGCAAGACCCTCCGCCCGGCAGTCGGCGGCCCACCGCACGGCCCGCTCCGGTGACGGCGCGCGCACGGAGACGACGGCGGCGTCGGGTCGTACCGCCGACAGACCCTCGGCCGTGAGACGGCGATGCAGCTCGGCCGCGACCTCGCGGGCCCGTGCGGCCCGGCCCGGCTCGCGGCGCAGCAGGCGCAGGGCCGCGAGCGCGGCGCCGGCCGCGGCGGGCGCGAGGCCCGTGTCGAAGATGAAGGTGCGGGCGGCGTTCACCAGGTGCTCGATGACCCTGGCGGGGCCCAGCACGGCGCCGCCCTGGCTGCCGAGGGACTTCGAGAGGGTCAGGGTGACCACGGTGTCGTCCGCGCCCGCGAGACCCGCCGCGTACGGGGCGCCCCGGCCGCCGTCGCCGAGCACCCCGAGGCCATGGGCGTCGTCGACGATCAACCCCGCGCCGAAGCCCCGGCAGACCGCGGCCAGTTCCGCGAGCGGCGCCATGTCGCCGTCGACCGAGAACACCGAGTCGGACACCAGGACGGCGTGGCCGCCGTGCGCGTCCAGCGTCTTGCGGACCGCCTCCGGGTCGGCGTGCGGCACCACCTGCGTCGTCCCGCGCGCGAGCCGGCACCCGTCGATCAGGGATGCGTGGTTGCCCGCGTCGGAGACGATCAGCGAGCCGTGCGGGGCGAGCGCGGTGACGGCGGCGAGGTTCGCCGCGTAACCGGAGGAGAAGACGAGGGCCGCCTCGGCGCCGCAGAAATCGGCGAGCTCACGCTCCAGTTCGGCGTGCAGCTCCGTGGACCCTGTGACGAGCCGGGACCCGGTGGCGCCGCCGCCCCAGCGCCGGGCCGCGGCGGCCGCGCCCTCGGTGACCTCGGGATGCCGGGTCAGACCCAGGTAGTCGTTTCCCGCCAGATCGAGGAGGCCGTCCGCGGCGGCGGGGCGCGGGCGCAGGGTGCGGACGAGTCCGGCGTCAGCGCGCAGCCGCGCCTGCTCGTCGAGCCAGCCGAACGCGGTGCGCGGTGCGTCGCCGAGGGCGTCGTCGGAGGCGTCGTCGGACGCTCTGCCCGGCGCGGTGGACGCGCCCGTCACGGGGTGCCTGTTTGTAGACATTGCACAGACCTTAGCCGTCGTGCCACCTGGCCAGGGTGTGGCAATACCCACACCTCAAACCGTTTCTGTTGTGCGAACTCTCCTTGGCCCGGCAGGCTGCCGTGCGTAAGGATCAGCGCCATGGACCTGCTGAACACGCTGGTGGACAAGGGGCTTCGGCGCGAACTGCCGACCCGTGAAGAGGCGCTGGCCGTCCTGGCCACCTCCGACGACGAACTCCTGGACGTAGTGGCCGCCGCCGGGAAGGTACGGCGGCAGTGGTTCGGGCGACGGGTGAAACTCAACTATCTGGTCAACCTCAAGTCGGGCCTGTGCCCCGAGGACTGCTCGTACTGTTCGCAGCGCCTCGGCTCCAAGGCCGAGATCCTCAAATACACCTGGCTGAAGCCCGACGAGGCCTCGCAGGCCGCGGCGGCCGGGGTCGCGGGCGGTGCCAAGCGGGTCTGTCTGGTCGCCAGCGGCCGCGGCCCCACGGACCGTGACGTCGACCGGGTCGCGCAGACCATCGCGGCCGTCAAGGAGCAGAACGAGGGCGTCGAGGTGTGCGCCTGTCTCGGCCTGCTCTCGGACGGGCAGGCGGAGCGGCTGCGGGGTGCGGGCGCCGACGCGTACAACCACAACCTGAACACGTCCGAGGCGACGTACGCGGACATCACCAAGACCCACACGTACGCCGACCGCGTCGACACCGTGCAGAAGGCGCACGCGGCGGGGCTCTCCGCCTGCTCGGGGCTGATCGCGGGCATGGGCGAGAAGGACGAGGACCTGGTCGACGTCGTCTTCTCGCTGCGCGAGCTCGACCCGGACTCGGTGCCGGTGAACTTCCTCATCCCCTTCGAGGGCACGCCGCTGGCCAAGGAGTGGAACCTCACGCCGCAGCGCTGTCTGCGCATCCTCGCGATGGTCCGCTTCGTCTGCCCGGACATCGAGGTGCGCATCGCGGGCGGCCGGGAGGTCCATCTGCGCTCGATGCAGCCGCTCGCCCTCCACATCGCCAACTCCATCTTCCTCGGCGACTACCTGACCAGCGAGGGCCAGGCAGGCAAGGCCGACCTGGAGATGATCGCGGACGCCGGCTTCGAGGTCGAGGGCACGGACCAGGTGACGCTGCCGCAGCACCGCGTCGACGCGGCGGCCGCGGCCGCGGGGGGCTGCGGTTCGCACGACGGGGGCGGCTGCGGTTCGCACGACGGGGGCGGCTGCGGTTCGCACGACGGGGGCGGCTGCGGCTCGCACGAGGGGGGTGCCTGTGGTCCCTGTGGGAGCTCCGAGCCGGTCGCCGAGGCTCCGGCGGAACCCGCGGCGGCGCCCGCGGCCGGTTCCCACGAGGCACGTACGGACCTGGTGGCGGTACGCCGCCGGGGCGCGGGAACGGACCTGGCCCCCAATGCCTGACCTCTCCACGGCGGACCTGCTCGCCCTCGACCGGCAGCACGTCTGGCACCCCTACGGGCCGATGCCGGGCCGCCAGGAACCCCTGGTCGTCGAGTCCGCGAGCGGCGTCCGGATGCGCCTGGCCGGCGGTGGCACGGAGCTGATCGACGGCATGTCGTCCTGGTGGTCGGCGATCCACGGGTACAACCACCCCGTGCTCAACGACGCGGTGCGCGGCCAGCTGGACCGCATGAGCCACGTCATGTTCGGCGGACTGACGCACGAGCCCGCCGTCGCGCTCGCCAAACGCCTCGTCGACATCACGCCCGCCGGTCTGGAGCACGTCTTCCTCTCCGACTCGGGCTCCGTCGCGGTCGAGGTCGCGGTCAAGATGTGCCTGCAGCACTGGCGCTCGCTCGGCCGGCCCGAGAAGCGGCGGATGCTGACGTGGCGCGGCGGCTACCACGGCGACACGTGGCAGCCGATGGCCGTGTGCGACCCCGAGGGCGGCATGCACGAGCTGTGGCAGGGGGTGCTGCCGCGGCAGGTGTTCGCGGACGCGCCGCCGAGCGGGTTCGACGCGTACGAGGAGTCGTACGCCGAGCACCTCCACGAGCTCATCGGGCGGCACGCCCACGAACTCGCCGCGGTGATCGTCGAACCCGTGGTGCAGGGGGCCGGTGGGATGCGGTTCCACTCCCCCGGCTACCTCCGCGCCCTCCGTGAGGCGTGCGACGCCCACGACGTGCTTCTGGTGTTCGACGAGATCGCGACGGGCTTCGGCCGTACGGGCGCGCTGTTCGCGGCCGACCACGCGGGTGTCTCCCCCGACGTGATGTGCCTCGGCAAGGCGCTGACCGGCGGCTATCTGTCGATGGCGGCGACGCTGTGCACGCCGCGGGTCGCCGACGGCATCTCGCGGGGCGAGGTGCCGGTCCTCGCGCACGGGCCGACGTTCATGGGCAATCCGCTGGCCGCTGCGGTGGCCGGCGCCTCGATCGACCTGCTGCTCGGGCAGGACTGGCCGACCGAGGTCAAGCGCATCGAGTCGGGCCTGCGGAACGGCCTGGCCGAGGCGGCCGCTCTCCCTTCGGTACGTGAGGTCCGTGTCCTCGGGGCGATCGGTGTCGTGCAGCTCGACCACCCGGTGGACATGGCCGCGGCGACGCGTGCGGCGGTGCGCGAGGGTGTGTGGGTGCGGCCGTTCCGCGACCTGATCTACACGATGCCGCCGTTCGTCACGGGCGACGACGACGTGGCACGGATCGCCCGCGCGGTGTGCGCGGCGGCGAAGGAGGGGTGACGTGACGGTGATCGTGGTGTCCGGTACGGGCACGGAGATCGGCAAGACGGTGACGACCGCCGCGGTGGCCGCGGTCGCCCTGGCGGCCGGGCGCAGCGTCGCCGTGCTCAAGCCGGCGCAGACCGGGGTGGCGCCCGGCGGTCCGGGCGACGCGCAGGAGGTGGCGCGGCTCGCGGGGGACGGCGTCACCACGCTCGAACTCGCCCGTTACCCCGAGCCGTTGGCCCCCGACGTCGCGGCGCGGCGGGCCGGTCTCGCTCAGATCCACCCGCAGGACGTGGCCGACGCGGCCGCGAAGCTCGCGACCGAGCACGACCTGGTCCTTGTCGAGGGGGCGGGCGGGCTGCTGGTGCGCCTCGACGACGAGGGCGGCACCCTCGTGGACGCGGCCCGGCTCCTGGACGCGCCGGTCCTGCTGGTCGTCACGGCGGGTCTCGGCACGCTCAACTCGACGGCGCTGGCGGCGGAAGCGCTGCGGGCGCGCGGTGTGCGCCAGCTGGGCCCCGTGGTCGGCAGCTGGCCGTCCGACCCCGACCTGGCGTCCCGCTGCAACCTCGCGGACCTGCCGAAGGACGCGGGCACACCACTCCTCGGCGCGATCCCGGCCGGAGCCGCATCGCTCACCGCCTCCCGATTCCGCGCCGAGGCGGCCGGTTGGCTGGGGCCGGAGCTGGGAGGCACGTGGGACGGGACGGCGTTCACGGAGCGGGAGGCGCCGGGGGCGTGGGGGCGGTGAGTCCGCGTTCCGTGTGACCGGAGCGGGAGGGGAGGAGCGCGTGTCGCTCCTCCCCTCCCGCCGTGACCGGGCATCGGCTAGCGAAGATCCCCGAATACCACGCTGGTTTACCCACTGCTGCGCGCGGTTGACGTCGGTATCAACCCCCCGTTGGATGCGACCTTGTTGAGCCCCGCAATATCTTTGGCGGCGACCGTATCAGCGAAAGCACAGGGGGTAGGGAAATGAGATCCCAGCAATTACCGCGGCTGTTGTCCGTGTTCCTGGCCGTGCTGACAACTCTTGCTGTCGGCGGAACGGCGACCGCAGCCGCATCGTCCGGCGCCGCCTCAGGAAAGGCGGCAGCCGCGGTGCCGCCGCGAAACGACTCGTCCGACGATCCGGTCTACTTCCTCAAGGGCTATCTCGGGGCATCATCGGATGCGAAGGGCACCGATTGCATGGATTCCTGGGGACCTGCCAACAAACTCTTCGAAGAAGAGGGCTGGACCGGCCCCCGCCACTTCGTCGGGTATTACTCCGGCGACACGAACTGCAATACCCGGCTCCTCGACGACGGCACCAAGAACACCTCCCTCAAGGAATTGGGAAGGCTGCTCGCCTGGGACATCCACCGTGCGTACTCCCAGGTCGGGCAGTCGGTGGACATCGTCTCGCACTCCATGGGCGGTCTGATCGCGCAGGCGGCCATCACCGGGGTCGAGCGCGGTGAGCCCGGGTGGCCGCCCTACATCTACGTCGAGGACGCGGTCAGCATCGCCGGTCCGCACGCCGGTACCGCATTCGCCTATGCCTGCGACCCGTTCGAGCCGACCACCCAGTGCCGTGAGATGAGGCCGGGCTCCGACTTCCTCGACTGGACGGGCGAGAACCCGCAGTCCGCCCAGGGAACCGACTGGACCGTCATCGGTGCGGCGGCCGACTGGAAAATAGGTCTGTCCGCGATGGGAATGTCGGCGGACCACCGGGTGTGGTATCCCGAGACCGACGCCACCGAGGGCTGGACGCACGAGAATCTCAACGAGATAACCACCGGGGTCTACCCCCAGTGGTATCAGAACGTGCCCGAACGGCCCAAGAACGACCGGACCGGCGCGGCTCCCGCCCGCGTGGCGATGAACGCCCTTTACTGGTGCGAGAAATGGTAGGCCGGGAAATGGTAGGCCGAGCGGCACACCGGTGCACATAGTCGGATTGCGCCGGAGCATCGCGAAGACCGTCCAGGCCGGCCGAGGACCCGCCGGCCTGGACGAGCACCGGCTCCCCCGCACCCGCGGCACATGGACGTGATCGGCTGCGGTCCGGAGGCAGGTACGGCGGCCGCGTGCCGGGGACACGTGCCCCGCATTCGGGGCACCATGGCCATATCCGCTCGCTCCGCCGAGGAGGTCCCATGTCGCCGCGCTCCGCAAGGTCCGTGCCCCGGGATGCCGTGCACCACCCCGTCTTCGCCCGGTTCTACGCTCGGCACAGCGTGGCCGCCGAGCCCCTCATCGGCGTGCACCGGCGGGAGCTGCTCGCCGGGCTTGCCGGGCGGGTGATCGAGGTCGGTGCGGGGAACGGGCTCAACTTTCCGTACTACCCGCGCGAGGTCTCCGAGGTCGTGGCGATCGAACCGGAGCGTGTTCTGCGGCGGCTCGCGGTCTCCGCGGCCCTGCGCGCGGACGTGCCGGTGGACGTCGTGCCCGGCGCCGCGGAGGCGCTGCCCGTCAAGAGCGAGGCGTTCGACGCGGCTGTCGTCTCACTCGTGCTGTGCAGTGTGCGGGACGTGCGGCGGGCGCTCGGCGAGCTGCGGCGGGTGCTGCGGCCCGGCGGTGAGCTGCGGTTCTTCGAGCACGGCCGGGCACCGGGCAGGCTGATGTCGGTCACCCAGCGCGTCCTGGACCGGACGGTGTGGCCGCCGCTGTTCGGTGGCTGTCACGTCGCGCGGGATCCGCTGGCGGCCCTGCGCGACGCCGGGTTCGAACTCGGCGCGCACCGGCGGTTCCTGGTCCCGGCGAAGGGACCGCGCCTGCCGACGTCCTACTGCGTGCTGGGCACGGCTCAGCGGCCCGACCTCGTCTGACGCCGGCTCACAGGCTCCACTGGCGCAGCTGGTCCGCTATGGCGTGCACGCTCGCGCCGTCCTCCTTCACCAGGCGGGCCAGCTCGCGCACCTGCTCGGGGGAGGTGACGACCTTCAGACCGCTGGAGACGAGGTAGGCGTAGGCGACGGAGGAGGCGAAGAGGGCGTTGGAGCGTTCGAGTGCAGGGATGTGGAGCAGGACCTGGAGGAGCGCGGCCGCGCGGTCGTGCGGGGTTTCGTAGACGGGCACCCCGAATATCTCCGCCTCGTGTCTGCTGACGGCGGCGACGAGCGCGCCCCAGTCGGTGACCTGCGGGTCTCCTGGCGTCTTGTGTTCGGCGACCATCAGGAGCCAGGCGAGGTCGATTCTGAGGTCCAACGGCTCAGCAGCGACCTTCACGCACCGGGCGGCTGCCCTCGCGCTCGACGCCGAACTCCTCGGCGAACACCGATTCGTACTGCTTCATGAAGTCGGCGGCGGCCTCGACGAAGGTGTGGCCGATTTCCCCGGCGTCCTGTTTGACGAGTTCTTCGATGTAGCGGTTGACGCTCATGCCGCGGGCCAGGGCGCGCTCCCGCGCGGCCCGGGCGGTGTCCTCGTCCACCCGCACGTTCAGCTGTGTCTTCGCCATACCGTCAAGCTAGCGCCGGGGTGCTAGCACCACAAGGCCGCCATGACCTTGCCCCTTACATACGTTTCGGGGCCCGACCTCGGAGGGATACCGGACACCCGGGCGGCCCCACTACTCTCGGCGGGGTTACGGGAGTTGGAACGGCCACAACCCAGGAGGCCGCCTTGTCCACACCTGCTTCGACACCGGCCGCGGGCCGTCCGGAGCCCGCCGGGATCGCCGCGCGTGCCCGCGGCCTCACCAAGGCGTACGGCTCGGGCGAGACGACCGTGCTCGCCCTCGACTCGGTCGACGTGGACATCACGCGCGAGCGCTTCACGGCCGTCATGGGCCCCTCCGGTTCGGGGAAGTCCACCCTGATGCACTGCCTCGCCGGCCTCGACAGCGTCTCGGCGGGGCAGGTGTGGCTCGGCGACACCGAGATCACGGGCCTCAAGGAGCGGGAACTGACCCGGCTGCGGCGCGACCGCGTCGGCTTCATGTTCCAGTCCTTCAACCTCATCCCCACGCTCAACGCCCTGGAGAACATGACGCTGCCGATGGACATCGCGGGGCAGCGGCCCGACCGCGACTGGCTGGAACACGTCATCGACACACTGGGGCTGCGGGACCGGCTCAAGCACCGTCCCGCGCAGCTGTCCGGCGGGCAGCAGCAGCGGGTGGCGTGCGCGCGGGCGCTGGCCGCCAAACCCGAGCTGATCTTCGCCGACGAGCCGACGGGCAACCTCGACTCACGGGCCGGGCTCGAAGTCCTCGGCTTCCTGCGCGAGGCGGTGGACCAGCTCGGCCAGACCGTCGTGATGGTGACCCACGACCCCGGCGCGGCCGCCCACTCCGACCTGGTGCTCTTCCTCGGCGACGGCCGGATCGTGGACGACATGGAGCGGCCGACGGCGGAGGCGGTGCTCGAACGCATGAAGCGGTTCGACGCCCTGCACGCGGTGGCATCGGGCGCGCCCGGGGCGGCGCCGGGCCCGACCACGGCAGCGCCGAGCGCGTCCGTGTCCATCGACAAACCGTCCGACCAGAGCTGAGCCGGGGGCCGCGGTGCTGAAGGCGACACTCAGGAGCTTCCTGGCGCACAAGGGACGGCTCGCGCTCTCCGCGCTGGCCGTCATCCTCTCGGTGGCGTTCGTGGCGGGCAGCCTGATCTTCTCGGACACGGTCACGCGCACCTTCGACCGCCTCTTCGCCTCCACGTCGGCCGATGTGACGGTCGGCCCGAAGGAGGACCTGGACGAGGCCATGCCGTCCGGGCAGACACCGACGGTGCCCGCGAACCTCAAGGAGCAGGTGGCCGGGGTCGACGGGGTCGAGGACACGCACATCGACGTGTCCGTCGAGAACATCACCATCGTCGACCGCGACAACGAATCCGTGGGCTCGACGACCGGCGCGCCCACCATCGCCACCAACTGGTATCCCACCGACCGCAGCCCCGTGGAGCTCACCTCGGGCCATGCACCGCGCGGCGACGGCCAGGCGATGATCGACGCGGACACGGCCGACAAGAAGGACGTGGAGATCGGGGACACCCTCACCGTCCAGGCACGCCCCGGCTCGTTCAAGGTGAAGATCGTCGGCATCGCCACGTTCACCACCACGAACCCGGGCGCCGCTCTCGTCTTCCTCGACACGTCGACCGCCCAGCGCGAGCTGCTCGGCTCGCAGGACGTGGCGACGAGCATCGCCGTGACGGCCGCGGACGGCGTCGACGACCCCACGCTGAAGCGCCGGATCGCCGCCGAGCTGGGTTCGGGCTACGACCTGCAGACCGCCGACGAGCAGGCCGAGTCGGCGGCGTCCGAGCTCGGCGGGTTCCTCGACGTCATCAAGTACGTGATGCTCGGCTTCGCCGGGGTCGCCGTGCTCGTGGGCATCTTCCTGATCGTCAACACCTTCTCGATGCTCATCGCGCAGCGCACCCGCGAACTCGGCCTGCTGCGCGCCCTCGGCGCCGACCGCAGGCAGGTGCGCCGCTCCGTGCTCTTCGAGGCGCTGCTGCTCGGCCTGGTCGGCTCGACACTGGGGCTCGCCGCGGGCATAGGGCTGGCCCTCGGCCTGATCGAGCTGATGGGCCTGCTCGGGATGAACCTGAAGTCCACGGAGATGGTCATCGGGTGGGCGACGCCCGTCGCCTCGTACGTCGTCGGGGTCGGCGTCACGTTCGTCGCGGCGTACCTCCCGGCCCGGCGGGCCGCGCAGGTGTCGCCGATGGCGGCGCTCGCCGACGCGGAGATCGCCGGTGTGGGGCGGCCGTTGAAGGTGCGGGCCGTCGTGGGAGCCGTCGTCGGGGCGGCCGGAGCCGCCGCGCTCGTCGGTTGCGCGACCGCGGAGAAGACCTCGTCGGCGGCGTCGCTGCTGGGGCTCGGCATCGTCCTGACCCTGATCGCCACGGTCGTCGCGGGACCTCTCCTGGTGCGCCCGGTGATCCGGGTCCTCGGCGGCGCGTTCCCCGCGGTCTTCGGCTCGGTCGGCCGGATGAGCCAGCGCAACGCGCTGCGCAACCCGCGGCGCACGGGCGCCACGGCGGCCGCGCTGATGGTGGGGCTCGCGCTGGTCGGCGGCCTCTCGGTGGCCAGTGCGTCGATGACGAAGTCGTTCGACCGGCAGATCGACAAGACGCTCGGCGCGGACTTCGTCGTACAGAACAGCAACTTCATGCCGTTCTCGCCGGAGATCACCGGGAAGGTCGAGGACACCGAGGGCGCCGGTCTCGTCGTACGCCAGCGCTTCACGCCCATCGAACTGGCGCTGCCCGACGGCAAGAACGTCGAGTCGACCGCCGCCGGGTACGACCCACGACTCGACGACGTCGCCAAGGTCACGTACGCGCAGGGCAGTTCACGGGAGGCGCTGGCGGCCGGCCGGATCGGCATGGACAAGGACTTCGCGGAGAAGCACGACGTGCGGCTCGGGGACGCGCTGCCCGCGACGTTCCCCGGCGGACGCGAGACGAAGCTGACGGTCGGCGCGCTCACCGACCAGGACTCCGCCGAGGGCTTCGGCATCGAGGGCGGGCTCTTCCTCGGGTTCGGCACGGTCGAGAAGTACGTACCGGGCGGCCAGGACTCCGCGCTGTTCGTCAACGCGGCGTCGGGCACGGACGCGGACACCCTCCGCGAGCGCCTGGAGAAGACCCTCGACCCGTATCCGCAGGTGCAGGTGCGCGACCAGGCCGACTACAAGGAGCTGATCCGGCAGCAGATCGCCGTGATGCTCTACCTCGTCTACGCCCTCCTCGGCCTGGCGATCGTCATCGCGGTCCTCGGCGTGGTCAACACCCTCGCCCTGTCGGTCGTGGAGCGCACCAGGGAGATCGGTCTGCTGCGCGCCATCGGCCTCGGGCGGCGCCAGCTGCGCCGCATGATCCGCCTGGAGTCGGTGGTGATCGCGGTCTTCGGGGCGCTGCTCGGCCTCGCGCTCGGCCTGGTCTGGGGCGTCGCCGTGCAGCAGGTGCTCGCGCTCCAAGGCATGAAGGAGCTGGCGTTCCCCTGGACGACGATCGTCGCGGTGGTGATCGGCTCGGTGGTCGTCGGGCTCGCGGCGGCGCTCCTGCCGGCGCTGCGCGCGTCGCGGATGAACGTGCTGGCGGCCATCGCGCACGAGTGATGCGCCGGCGTCCGCATGCTGAAAAATCCCTGCGCCGGGGCGTCGGCCGGTGGTGGGATGCCCGCATGAACGCTCTCCATGTATCGGACAACGACCTGCACGTGCGGACCGCGACGGCCGGGGACCTCGACGCGGTGCTCGCCTTCTGGAAGACGGCCGCCGAGGGCACGAGCATCAGCGACGACCGCTCCGGGGTGGAGCGGCTCATCGCCAGGGACCCCGAGGCGCTCATCCTCGCGGAGCGCGGCGGTGAGCTCGCGGGCACGGTCATCGCGGGCTTCGACGGCTGGCGCTGCCACCTGTACCGCCTCGCCGTGCACCCGGAGCACCGCCGCCGCGGGGTGGGCTCGGCGCTGCTCGCCGCCGCGGAGGAGCGGTTCGTGCGGCTCGGCGGGCGGCGCGGCGACGCGATGGTCCTGGACCGCAACGAGCTCGCCCACCACGCCTGGCGCGCGGCGGGCTACGCTCCCGAGCCGCAGTGGAGCCGCTGGGTGAAGCACCTCCCTGCCGGGTACCAGGAGTAGACCCCGCCTGAGGTCCGGGCGGCTTTGCCGGTCCTTTACCCTGTACGTACCACTCGTATCCGACTGAAAGGTGTGAGCGTCCGCCCATGGGCGAGCCTCCCAGTACCCGACATCGCGCACTCCTCCCGCTCCTGTCCGATCATGGGACGGAGGTGACCCGATGACCGAAGTGCTCCTGCTCCTCGTGGCGGTGCTGCTCAGCCTGGCGTGCGGTGTCTTCGTCGCGGCGGAGTTCTCCCTCACGACGGTCGAGCGCAGCGAGCTCGAGCGGGCCGTCGAACGCGGCGAACGCGGCGCGGCCGGTGCCCTCAAAGCCGTCAAGAACCTCACCTTCCAGCTCTCGGGCGCCCAGCTCGGCATCACCGTCACCAACCTGGTGGTCGGCATGCTCTCGGAGCCGTCCATCGCCAAGCTGATCTCGGGACCGCTGCGCGACCTCGGCGTCCCTTCTTCGGCGGCCTCCTCCATCGCCCTGGTCATCGGCACGGCCCTTTCGACGGTCTTCCTGATGGTCGTCGGCGAGCTGGTCCCGAAGAACTGGGCGATCTCCTCGCCGCTCGCGGTCGCCAAGCGGGTGGCCACGCCCCAGCGGCTGTTCAGCGCCACGTTCCGGCCGTTCATCGCGCATCTGAACAACACCGCCAACCGTTCCGTACGCCGCTTCGGCATGGAGCCCACCGAGGAGCTCGCCTCCGCGCGCGGCCCGAAGGAGCTGGTGGCCCTGGCCCGCCACTCCGCCAGGGAGGGCGCCCTGGAGGCGGACACCGCCGAGCTGTTCGTGCGCACGCTGAACCTCGCCGACCTCACCGCGGAGAACGTGATGACGCCCCGCGTCCAGGTCATGGCCCTCGACGTGCACGCCACCTGCGAGGACGTCGCCAACGCCACGCGCGCCACAGGGCTCTCCCGCTTCCCCGTGTACCGCGGGAACCTCGACACGGTCGTCGGCGTCGCCCACATCAAGGACGTGCTCGCCATACCGGCCGAGCGCAGGCAGCGCGTCCCCGTCTCCGAACTGCTGCGCGAGCCGCTGCTCGTACCGGAGACGCTGACCGTCGACCGGCTCCTCGACCGGCTCTCGGGCAAGCGCACCATGGCCGTGGTCATCGACGAGTACGGCGGGACCGCCGGGGTGGCCACCCTGGAGGACATCGTCGAGGAAGTCGTCGGCGAGGTGCGGGACGAGCACGACCCGCACGAGACGTCCGACATCGCCCTCGAAGGCACCGACGACGACGGCAGGACGCTGTACTCCGCCGACGGCGCCGCCCGCACCGACCAGCTCGCGCGGGTCGGCCTGCGGGTGCCCGACGGTCCGTACGAGACGCTCGCCGGCCTCGTCGCCACGCGGCTCGGCCGCATCCCCGCCGTCGGTGACGGTGTCGAGGTGGGCGGCTGGCGGCTGGACGTCGTCGACGCCACGGGGCGGCGCGCCGCCCGCGTGCTGCTGCACGCGCCGCCGCTGCCCGGTGACCACGATGCCCACGACGCCCGCACGGCCCGCGCCGACCACGAGGAGGACGCCCGATGACCGCCATCCAGCTGCTGATCGGTCTGGCGACGCTCGTCGTCAACGCCTTCTTCGTGGGCGCCGAGTTCGCGCTCATCTCCGTACGCCGCAGCCAGATCGAGCCGCACGCGGAGGACGGGAACAAGCGCGCCAAGAGCGTCATGTGGGGTCTGCAGCACGTGTCGGCGCTGCTCGCCGCGGCGCAGCTCGGCATCACGCTGTGCACCCTCGTCCTCGGCATCGTCGCGGAGCCGGCCATCGCGCATCTGCTTGAGCCCGCGTTCGACGCGGTGGGCGTGCCGCACGGCCTGGTCCACCCGATCTCGTTCGTCATCGCGCTGGCCCTCGCGACCTATCTGCACATGCTGCTCGGCGAGATGATCCCGAAGAACATCGCGCTCGCCGAGCCCGTGCGCTCGGCGCTGCTCCTCGGGCCGCCGCTGGTGGCGCTGGCGCGGGCGCTGCGCCCGGTGATCTTCGCGATCAACGCGTTCGCCAACGGCCTGCTGAAGCTGCTGCACGTCGAGGCCAAGGACGAGGTGTCGGCGAGCTTCTCCGACGACGACCTCGCTCGCATGGTCAAGGACTCCGGAGACGCGGGTCTCATCGACAACCGCGCGCAGGAGCGGCTGCACGACGCGCTCGAACTGGGCCGCCGCCCGGTCAGGGACGTGGTCCTGCCGCTGGAGGACGTGGTCTACGCGCGCGTGGGCGTCACCCCGGAGCAGTTGGAGCAGCTCTCGGCCGAGTCCGGGTTCTCCCGCTTCCCCGTGGTCGACGACGGCCGCCGCATCGTCGGCTATCTGCACGTCAAGGACGCCCTGGACCGGGCGCCGCGCGATCTGCCGTTCCGGGTGCCGGACATGCGCAAGATCGCCCAGGTGCGCGAGACGACGCCGCTGGACGACGTGCTGACCGCCATGCGCGGCAGCCGCACCCACGTGGCGGCGGTGCTCGGCTCGGACGGCAGGCTCGCCGGGATGGTCACGATGGAGGACGTGCTGCAGGAGCTCTTCGGCCAGCCCGTGTGACCCGCACGGGCGCGGTGACCTGCGGCGGAGGGCCTGTCTGCCCTCCGCCGCGCCGCTCAGAGGACCGGTTCGCCCGCGCCCGCCGACGACGTCGGCTGCTCGGTGATGCCGGGCCCCGCCGCGCCGGCCTCCGCGGCCCCGACCGCCGTCAGGACCGCGAGGAACGCGGCGAGGCCCGCCGTCGCGAAGGCGGCGCCCCACTCGACGTCCAGCAGGCTGGTCGCCCCGGCGACCAGGACGGCGGCCAGCGCCTGCGCGAACGTGCGGATCGCGCGTTCCGCGGTGGCCTTCCAGAAGGCTCCGGTCCACATGGCTGGCTCGCTCTCTCGTGACGACGGCTCGCCTATGGCATACCGCCGTGACGCCACACTGCCCAGGGGCCGGGTGGCCCGGGAAGCGGAGGGTGTGGTGCCTGTGGAGCCCACACCGGAACCGGCCCCGGGTGACACCTGCGACGGCGCGGCCCGGCGGGATACCATCGCTTCCGCCATGCAGATGAATGCCAACTACACCAGTCTTGTCGCGGTGGGCGACTCCTTCACCGAGGGCATGTCGGACCTGCTGCCCGACGGCAGCTACCGCGGCTGGGCCGACCTCCTGGCCGGCCGGATGGCGGCGCACAGCCCCGGTTTCCGGTACGCGAACCTCGCGGTGCGGGGCAAGCTCATCGGCCAGATCGTCGACGAGCAGGTCGACGTCGCGGCCGCGATGCAGGCCGACGTGGTCACCCTGGTGGGCGGGCTCAACGACACCCTGCGCCCCAAGTGCGACATGCGCCGCGTCCGCGATCTGCTCGAAGAGGCCGTGGAACGCCTCGCGCCCGCCTGCAAGCAGCTCGTCCTGATGCGCAGCCCGGGCCGCAACGGCCCGGTGATGGAGCGGTTCCGCCCGCGCATGGAGGAGCTCTTCGCGCACGTCGACGACCTGGCCGCCCGGCACGGCGCGGTGGTCGTGGACCTGTACGGCACCGCCGCCCTCGGCGACCAGCGCATGTGGGACGTGGACCGGCTGCACCTCACGGCCGAGGGGCACCGCAGGGTCGCCGAGGCCGTGTGGCAGGCGCTGGGCTACGCCCCCGAGGACGACTGGCAGGCCCCGCTGCCGGCCGCCGTGCCGCCGGGCTGGGCGGTGCGCCGCATCGCCGACGCCCGGTTCGCCAGGCAGCACCTCGGGCCGTGGATAGGGCGCCGCCTCACCGGCCGCTCGTCCGGCGACGGCCGCGCGCCCAAGCGCCCCGACCTGCTCCCCTACGACGGCCCGCTCCCCTAGGCCCTGTCGCCGACCCACGCTCTCGTAGCTTCCGACGAACGGGGGCGTGGCGCTGGCCTGCATGAATGCCCAGTAGAATCCGTACACGTGACTGCTGCGCCTGCAAAGCCCCGTATCCCGAACGTCCTCGCCGGACGTTATGCCTCCGCCGAGCTCGCCACCCTCTGGTCGCCCGAGCAGAAGGTGAAGCTGGAGCGTCAGCTCTGGCTCGCCGTGCTGCGCGCGCAGAAGGACCTCGGGATCGAGGTTCCGGACGCCGCCATCGCCGACTACGAGCGCGTGCTCGACCAGGTCGACCTGGCCTCGATCGCCGAGCGCGAGAAAGTCACGCGCCACGACGTGAAGGCCCGCATCGAGGAGTTCAACGCCCTCGCCGGGCACGAGCACGTCCACAAGGGCATGACCTCGCGCGACCTCACCGAGAACGTGGAGCAGCTGCAGATCCGGCTCTCCCTGGAGCTGGTCCGCTCCCGTACCGTCGCGGTCCTCGCCCGGCTCGGCAAGCTCGCCGGGGAGTACGCCGAGCTCGTGATGGCCGGCCGCTCCCACAACGTCGCCGCGCAGGCGACGACGCTGGGCAAGCGCTTCGCGACCGGCGCCGACGAGCTCCTCGTCGCCTACCGCCGCCTGGACGAGCTCGTCGACCGCTACCCGCTGCGCGGCATCAAGGGCCCCGTCGGCACCGCCCAGGACATGCTCGACCTGCTCGGCGGCGACGCCGGGAAGCTGGCCGACCTGGAGCAGCGCATCGCCTCGCACCTCGGGTTCGAGACGGCCTTCACCTCGGTGGGCCAGGTCTACCCGCGCTCCCTCGACTACGACGTGGTGACGGCGCTGGTGCAGGTCGCCGCCGCGCCGTCCTCGCTGGCCAAGACGATCCGTCTGATGGCGGGCCACGAGCTGGTGACCGAGGGCTTCAAGCCTGGCCAGGTCGGCTCGTCCGCGATGCCGCACAAGATGAACACCCGCTCCTGCGAGCGCGTCAACGGCCTCACCGTCATCCTGCGCGGCTATGCCTCGATGACCGGCGAGCTGGCGGGCGACCAGTGGAACGAGGGCGACGTCTCCTGCTCCGTCGTACGGCGGGTCGCCCTGCCCGACGCGTTCTTCGCGCTCGACGGTCTCCTGGAGACCTTCCTCACCGTGCTCGACGAGTTCGGCGCCTTCCCGGCGGTCGTGGCCCGCGAGCTGGACCGCTACCTCCCCTTCCTCGCCACCACCAAGGTCCTGATGGCCGCGGTGCGCGCGGGCGTCGGCCGCGAGGAGGCCCACGAGGCCATCAAGGAGCACGCGGTCGCCTCCGCTCTCGCCATGCGTGAGCAGGGCGCCGAGCGCAACGAACTGCTCGACAAGCTCGCCGCGGACGCCCGGATCCCGCTGGACCGCGCCCAGTTGGACGAGCTGATGGCCGACAAGCTGTCCTTCACCGGCGCCGCGAGCGACCAGGTCGCCGCGGTCGTCGCGCGGATCGAGGACCTGCTGAAGAAGCACCCCGAGGCCGCGGCGTACACGCCGGGCGCCATTCTGTAGCTCGAACCCGGCACAGCGGCCCGTCCACCCGGATCGGTGGACGGGCCGAGCCGTGTCCCGGCACGGGTGGAGTCAGGCGGCGCGGGCGGCGGTTCCCGCGTCGGCGTACCCGGCCTCGGCGCGCACACGGTCGCAGCTGCGGCTGATCAGACGCGAGACGTGCATCTGGGAGATGCCGAGCTTCTCCGCTATCCGGCTCTGCGTCATGTCCTCGAAGAAGCGCAGGTACAGGATGGTCCGCTCCCGCTCCGGGAGCTTCCGCAGCCCGTTCTTGGCCGCCTCCCGGTCGGTGATGATGTCGTACGCGGCGTCCGGCGCCCCGAGCGTGTCGGCGAGGCTGAAGCCGTCGGGGTCGGCGGAGGAGATCTCGGCGTCCAGCGACAGGGCGCTGTAGCCCTCCATCGCCTGCATGCCGTCCCGTACCTCGTCCTCGGTCAGCCCCGCGTGCGCGGCGATGTCGGCGATGGAGGGCTCGGGGCCGCTGCCCGGCTGGTCGATGAGTTCGCGGCGGGCGGCGCGGACCTTGTTGCGCAGATCCTGGACGCGGCGCGGCACCCGCACGTCCCACATGCGGTCGCGGAAGTGCCTGCGCAGTTCGCCGGTGATGGTGGGCACGGCGTAGCTCTCGAAGGCGCCGCGGCCGGGCTCGTACCGGTTGACGGCCTTGACCAGTCCCATCGCGGCGACCTGCCGCAGGTCTTCCAGGTTCTCGCCCTTGTTGCGGTAGCGGGCGGCCAGCCGGTGGGCCATGGGCAGCCATGCCTCGACGATCTGCTCGCACAGGATCTCCCGCTCGGGGCCGTCCTCGAGCGCCGCGAGCCGGGCGAATTCCGCGGTGGTGTCCGGTGCGTCGTTGTGGGGGTGTCGGCCCGTCGCACGGCGACGGGCGGAGTATGCAGTGAGGTCCGTAGGCATCAGAATCGCTCCTCAACGGTGCCGCCAATAAGTGACCGCGAGAAACGGGGCGCCCCAGTGACAGGCATCCACCGGGAGTGAACACACCGCTCCCGCGAACGCGCCTCCGGTCCGAAGCACGACGTTCGCCTGCCCTGCGTATGGGGGGTCAAACAGCGGTGTGAGCAAGGAGATCGGGGGTGAATACCTCCGAATGGGTGGGGCATACGGGACGCGGGGTGCGCAGCGCCGGAACGGCCATCGGGCGCCCGTGTCGCCGACCGGCCGCATTGGGGTGCGGCCGGTCGGTCTCCTGACGGGCCCTAGGCGCCGGCGAGGACCTCACTGTCCAGGCGGCTCAGCATGTCGGCGGGATCCGCGTACACGGCCGCGGCACCGGCCTCCTCCAAGTCGCTCCGGGGAATGCCTCCCGAGAGCAGCGCGATGCTGCGGACTCCCGCCCGCGTCGCCGCTCGCATGTCCCAGACCGTGTCGCCCACGAACAGCGCGTCCTCCGGGGCGCATTCGGCGATCTCCAGGGCATGGTGGACGGGGTCGGGAGCCGGCTTGCCCGAGGACACGTCGTCCGCGCTCGCGATGCCGACGATGACGTCGTCGGCGTCGATGGCCCGGCGGAGCGCTTCGAGCTCCGAGCCGCCCGCCGAGGTCGCGAGGACGATGCGCCGGCCACGGTCGTGCAGCGCGTGCAGCAGCTCGCTCGCACCCTCCAGCGCGGGCAACCGGTTGAAGTACGTGCCGTACAGCGTGCTGTGCGCGGCGCTGATCTCCTCGTCCTTGCCGGTGTCGCGGTCCTCGCCGAGCAGGTGGGCGATGAGGTCGGTCGAGCCGAGGCCGACGGCCCGGTGGATGTCGTGCATCGCGACCTGGTGCCCCGCTTGGCGGAACGCCTCCCACCAGGTGGTCACGTGCAGGTGGTTGGTGTCGGTCAGCGTTCCGTCGACGTCGAACAGCGCCGCACGTCTCATCACTGCGTACCTTTCTCTCGCTTGGTCACTCCGCTGATGACGAAGCCGCTGCGGGGCTTGGTCGGCACGCGGTTCAGGGGGATGCGCAGGTCCTGCTCGGGGACGTCGTGGTCGAGCCGCGCGAGGCGCGGGAGCAGGGTGCTGAGGACCGCGAGGGTGACGTCCTCGCCCGGGCAGCGGTGGCCCTGGGAGGCCTCCCCGCCGCCTTGCGGGACGAGTTCGTCGCGTCCGGGTTCGCGGCCGGTGAAGCGCTCGGGGTCGAACGTGTAGGGCGCGTCCCACAGTTCGGGGTCGTGGTTCTGGCCGTAGAGGTCGAGGAGGACCATGGTGCCCTCGGCGATGGGCTCGCCGTGCCATTCGATGTCGTCGGGGGCGAGTCCTGCGACGAACGGCGCGAACGGGTAGAAGCGCCGCACCTCGTGGGCGAACGCCCGGGCGTAATCCTCGTCCTGCACGGCCAGTCGCTTCCGGAGCGCCGGGTGCCGGTGCAGGGCGTGCGCCCCGAACACCGTGAACCAGGTGACGGCGACCGTCGGCCGGAGGATGTTGAGGAGCTCGACGGCGGCCGTACGCGGCGCGAGCAGCTCACCGTCGGCGTCACGGTGGAACGCCACGGCCGCCACCACGGAGGGCGGCTCCCCCGCCGCCGGCTCCCCCGTCCCCTGCGTCGCCTCTGCGCCCGCCGACCGGACTTCCTCGATCAGCCGGGCAAGGCGTGCCTCCTGACGCCGTCGGGCGAGGCGGGCCTTCCAGTGCCGCGGGCCCGCCGTGGCGAAGCCGTCGACCATCGCCACCAGGTCCTGCGCGGTCCGCCGCGATTCGTCGTCGGGGTGCTCGGGAAGAGGGACGCCCGCCCATGCGCACACGGCACGGGTGATCAGGACGCTCACTTCGTCGAACAGCGTCACCTGGGGGTGGTCGGCCCACTCCTTGCAGGACCGCTCCCATTCGTCGGCGACATGCCGCGCCAGTCCGGCGACACCGGCGGTGTCCTTGAGGACCGTCATGAAGAGGGCCTTGCGCTGCCGGTGCTCCGCCCCGTCGAGGGTGTGCACCGCGCCCTTGCCGAAGAGCGTGGCCAGGATGGGTTCGGGCAGGGCCGTCCGACGGCGTACATGGTCCTCGTCGTAGAAGAATCCGACGGCCGCCGGGCCGCGCAGCGCGATGGCCGGCTTGCCCAGCAAGCGGGTACGGACGGCGCCCGGGCCCCGGCGGCGGGTCAGGTCGGGGAGCCACGCGTAGCCCTGACCGAGCAGCGGCAGCGTGTTGTCCAGCATGGAGTCCTCCTGAATGGAAAGGCGCAGGCCCCGGCGGTCGGCGGACGACTCGGTCGGCTCGGTCTCCGTGGCCTGTCGATCACTGCTCACGGGTTCCCCGGTGTCGCCTTCGCGAATCAGGGCGAAAGGGGGTCAGATGCGCGAAGGCGACATGGATAGGACCGGCGAAGCGGGCACTTCACCCCGTTTCGGCCGTGATGCGGAGGGGCACCCGGCGTACGGCCAAGATCGTGAAAGGAGGCCTCCCCCATGCGGGATCAGCAGACCACCCCGGGCGCCGACGCGCCCCGGGAATCGCAGGGAGCGAGTGAACCGACCCCCGAGTTCCCCGCGCACAAGCAGGACCCGCCGGGCCTGGAAGCCGAGATGACACCGGCGCCCCGCTACCGGGCACCGCGGTACAAGGCGGCGGGAAAGCTGGCCGGGAAGGCCGCGCTCATCACCGGCGGCGACTCCGGCATCGGCCGGGCCGTCGCTCTCCTGTACGCCCGCGAGGGCGCCGACGTCGCCATCGTGTACCTGCCCGAGGAGCAGCGCGACGCGGAGGAGACCCGGCGGGTCGTGGAGGCCGAGGGGCGCGCCTGCCTGCTCCTGCCGGGAGACCTGCGCGAGGCGGAGTTCTGCCGCGACGTGGTCGCCCGCACGGTGGCCGAGTTCGGCAGGCTCAACATCCTCGTGAACAACGCGGCGTATCTGAACAGCAAGCTGGAGCTGGAGCAGCTGACGGCCGACGACTGGGACCGGACGTTCAAGACCAACGTCTACGCGTGCTTCCACCTGGTCATGGCCGCCCTTCCGCACCTCGGCCAGGGCGACGCCATCATCGCGACGGCGACCGAGGAGGCCCTCAAGGGCAGCAACACCATGATCGATTACGCGGCTTCGAAGGCCGCGCTGATCACCTTCATCAAGTCGATCGCCTCGCACCTGGCCCGCCGGGGCGTCCGCGCCAACGTCGTGGCGCCCGGCCCCACCTGGACCGTCCTGAACAACTCCGACCCGCACATGCCGAAGGAGGGGCTCGTCCACCTGGGCGACGAGACCCCGCTCGGCCGTCCCGCCCAGCCGGAGGAGCTCGCGCCCGCCTACGTGTACTTCGCGTCCGAGGCCGACTCCAGCTTCACTGTGGGCGAGGTGCTCGCCGTCACCGGCGGGGAGACCGACACCCGCTGAGGCCCCCTCCCCCGGCGCCGTCGACGCTGAGCGGAGGGGGCGGTGGCAGGCGCTACAGGCCCACGTCGCGGCTGCGGAAGTCCTCCAGGGATTCGCGGCGGACCAGCAGTCGCGCGTGGCCGTCGGTCACCGCGACCACCGGCGGGCGGCCCACCATGTTGTAGCCGGAGGCCATCGACAGGTGGTACGCCCCGGCGACGGGCACGGCGAGCAGGTCGCCCGGGCGCACGTCGCCGGGCAGCGGGACGTCCGAGGCGAGGATGTCACCCGCCTCGCAGTGCCGTCCGACGACCGTCGCCGGGGCGGGCTCCGCCGAAGAGCGCCGCCCGACCAGACGGGGCACATAGCGCACTCCGTAGAGGGCGGGCCTCGGGTTGTCGCTCATCCCGCCGTCCACGGCGACGAAGGTCTTCCCGCCGGTGCGCTTCACGGCGAGGACCCGGTAGAGCGCGACGCCGGCGGGGCCCGCGATGGCGCGCCCCGGTTCCACGATCAGGCGCGGCACCGGCAGGCCCGCCGCCGCGCAGCTCGCGGTCAGCTCGGCCCGCACCCTGCGGGCCAGCGCGGTGATGTCGAGCGCCTCCTCGCCGGGGCGGTAGGCGATGCCGTGCCCGCCCCCGAGGTCCAGCTCGGGGAGGGTGACGCCGTGCTGGTCCTCGATCCGCGCCAGCAGCCCGACCATGCGGCGCACGGCGGCGAGGAAGGGCTTCTCCGTGGTGATCTGCGAGCCCAGGTGGCAGTGCAGGCCCACCAGCTCCAGCGTCGGCTGGCCGAGGATGCGGGCCACCGCGTGCTGGGCGGAGCCGTCCGCGAGGGACAGGCCGAACTTCTGGTCGTCGGTGCCCGTACGGATCTTGGCGTGGCCGCCGGCCGCGATGCCAGGCACCACCCGGACCAGCACCTTCTGCCGACTGCCCGGCGGGACGGCCGCGGCGAGGCGCGCGATCTCCGACGCGCTGTCGATGACGATCCTGCCCACGCCGAGCCGGAGGGCGGCCCGCAGGTCGTGCGGGCTTTTCGCGTTGCCGTGCAGGACGATGCGGTCCGCGGGGAAGCCCGTGGTGACGGCGAGCTCCAGCTCACCGGCCGAGCAGACGTCGAGGCCCAAGCCCTCCTCGTCCATCCAGTGCGCCATGGCGCGGCACAGGAACGCCTTCGCGGCGTAGAGGACTTCGGCGTCAGGGAAGGCCTGCCGGTACGTACGGCAGCGGCTGCGTACGTCGTCCTCGTCGATGAGGTACGTGGGGGTGCCGAAGCGCTCGGCGACGTCGGCGAGCGGCACACCGCCGACGGCGAGGTCGCCGTGGGCGAGCCGTGTGGTGGAGGTGGGCCAGACGGACAGTTCTGCCGCATTCGCATCCGGTGTCGAGGCCGGTACTGGTGCCGAGGCCGGTGCTGCCGGGAGCGGGGATTCGCGGAGTGTGGTCATGACAGCTTCTCTCGTCGTCTTCAGTCGTTCCGGGATGTCAGAGCGCCCACAAGGGCGGCGGCCGCGCCGGTGTCCCGCGGTGCGTCACCGCCCCTCCGCGGGGCCGGGCCCCGGCGGACGGCGATCGGCTGCGGCGAACCGACGGGGTGCGCGGCGAGGCGGGGATCGACGGTGACTTCGCTGACGCCGAGCGGCTCGGCGAGGGACCGCAGCGCCGGTTCGGAGAGCCTGATCCAGGCCTGCCGGTGACCGAGTGCGGCGCTCAGGCGGTGCGGAGTCGTGAAGGCGACGGCGGTGCGCCCGCCGACGGGTGTGCGGAACAGGCGGGCCACGCAGCCCGCGGGTCCCGGCCGGACGGGGACGAACAGCGGCCCGGCCGGGCCCGGTTCACAGGGCTCGGGGTCCTCGCCGCACGGAAGCTCGGCCATGGGTACCTCCAGTGGAGACAGAGACAGCAGGGAAGCTGAGGGAGCGCCGCGGGCCCGTTCGGAGCTCCGCGGCACACGACGACGTTATGCCCGGTCCGGGGTGCCAACCGACCGCTCATGACGCGACGTTGACGTAACCGCGTCCACCCCTGACGCGATGCTGGCGCCCGGCCCGTGCCGTTGATCAGGGCGGCATCAAAGTCGATCAGGCCGGCATCAAAGCGGCGGGATGCTCTTGCGGTCCGTGCGCGCGGACCAGTTGGATGACCCACGGAGCGGGAACCGGGCACCGGGACAGCCGGCCGGCCCCCGGTCACGGCCCGGCCCGGCCCGGCCGCCCGGCTCCCCGTTTCACTCGAAGGTTTCACTCCGGAGGAGCCCCGATGATCCAGCTTCCGCCGCACCACCTGCCCGCCGAGCCCCGCTGGTTCGCTCCCGGGGCTCCCGGGCCCGCCGCCCTGCCCGAGCACGTCACGGCCACCGGTGTCGGCAGCTGGTGGGCCGACCGCGCCCTGGACCCGCGGGCCGTGGCGGTCTCGTGCGCCGGCCATGTGCTGCTGAGCGGTGATCCCGGCAGTGTCGCGCCCGGCCTGCTGGCTCCCTTCGCGCACAGCCATGTCGAGGCTCCGGCCCGATTCCTGCCGGTCCTCGGCAGCGCCTTCGACCGCGTCGTACCGGACGAACGCATGGTGTACATCCACCGCGAGCCGGTGGAGCCGCCCCGTCCGCCGCGGGGTGTGACCGTCCGCCGTCTGACGCCCACGGACGCGCCCGCGCTCGCCGCCCTCTCGGCCGACTCGTCCTGGATATACGACAGTTGGGGCGGGCCCGAGGGCCTCGCGGCCTCCGGGCACGGCTGGGCCGCGGTCGACCGCGACGGCCGCGTCGCCGCCGTGGCCTGTGGCTACTTCACCGGACAGGCGTACGAGGACGTCGCCGTGCTCACCACGCCCGAGCGCCGCCGCGAGCGCCTCGCCCTCGCCTGTGTCACGGCCCTGTGCGCGGACATCACCGCGCGCGGGCGCACGGCGAGCTGGTCCTGCGGGCGCGAGAACCGCCCGAGCCGCCTGCTGGCCTGGACGGCGGGCTTCCGGCTCGAGCGCGAGTACGTGCAGTACGTCACCGGAAAGCACGTGGCACCGCCCCGGCACGCAACGGACGTGCCCGCTTGACGTACCCGGCTGACGTGCGCGCCTGACGCGCCAAGCATTAGCCGCCCGCTCGTTCGAGATCAAGAGCGATCAGAAGAGGGCAAGGTCACAGCCTTCGGTGGCACCGCGTGCCATGGGTTGCGCCCTAGCATCGGGGCATGACGGTCCTGCCTGACGACGGGCTTTCCCTGGCCGCCGAGTTCCCTGATGCGACCCATGAGCAGTGGCACCGCCTTGTGGAAGGCGTGCTGCGCAAGTCGGGTAAGGACGTATCGGGGACGGCCGCAGAGGAAGCGCTGTCCACCACCCTCGAGGACGGGCTCACCACCCGCCCCCTGTACACCGCGCGCGACGCCGCGCCCGACGCCGGTTTCCCCGGCTTCGCCCCTTTCGTCAGGGGTTCCGTTCCCGAGGGCAACACCCCGGGCGGCTGGGACGTCCGGCAGCGGTACGCGAGCGCCGATCCCGCGCGCACCAATGAAGCGGTCCTCACCGATCTGGAGAACGGCGTCACCTCGCTCTGGTTGACGCTGGGCTCCGCCGGTCTTCCGGTCACCGGTCTGGAGCGTGCGCTCGACGGCGTCTACCTCGACCTGGTGCCCGTCGCGCTCGACGCGGGCAGCGAGTCCGCGACCGCCGCGCGGGAGTTGCTGCGCCTGTACGAGGCCGCGGGCGTCGCCGACGACGCGGTGCGCGGCACGCTCGGCGCCGACCCGCTCGGGCACGAGGCCCGCACCGGGGAGAAGAGCACCTCGTTCGCGGCGGTCGCCGAACTGGCCCGGCTGTGCGGGGAGCGCTACCCCGGTCTGCGCGCGCTGACCGTGGACGCGCTGCCGTACCACGAGGCGGGTGCCTCCGCCGCGCAGGAGCTCGGTGCCTCGCTCGCCACCGGTGTCGAGTATCTGCGCGCCCTGCACGACAAGGGTCTCGGCGTCGAGAAGGCCTTCGCGCAGCTGGAGTTCAGGTTCGCGGCCACCGCCGACCAGTTCCTCACCATCGCCAAGCTGCGCGCCGCGCGCCGCCTCTGGGCGCGTGTCGCCGAGGTGTCCGGGGTGCCGGCCGCCGGGGCGCAGCGCCAGCACGCGGTGACCTCGCCGGTGATGATGACCCGCCGCGACCCGTGGGTGAACATGCTGCGGACCACCGTGGCGTGCCTCGGCGCGGGTGTGGGAGGCGCCGACGCCGTCACGGTCCTGCCGTTCGACCACGAGCTCGGGCTGCCGGACGCGTTCGCGCGCCGCATCGCCCGCAACACGTCGACGATCCTCCTCGAGGAGTCGCACCTCGCGCGTGTCATCGACCCGGCGGGCGGCTCCTGGTACGTGGAGCGGCTCACCGACGAACTCGCCCACGCGGCCTGGGACTTCTTCAAGGAGATCGAGCGCGCGGACGGCCAGGTCGCGGCGCTCCGCTCCGGCCTGGTCGGCGACCGGATCGCCGCGACCTGGGCCGAGCGCAGGAAGAAGCTGGCCCGGCGCCGCGAACCGATCACGGGTGTCAGCGAATTCCCGCTGCTCACGGATCGCCCGGTCGAGCGCGAGCCCGCGCCCGCCGCCCCGTCCGGCGGTCTGCCCCGGGTGCGCCGCGACGAGGCGTACGAGGAGCTGCGCGGCCGTTCGGACGCGCACCTGGAAACGACCGGCGTCCGCCCGAAGGTGTTCATCGCCGCGCTGGGGCCGGCCGCCGCGCACACGGCGCGCGCGACGTTCGCCGCCAACCTCTTCATGGCGGGCGGCGTCGAGCCGGTGCACGACCCGGTGTCGGTGGACGCGGAGACGGCCGCCGAGGCGTTCGCGGCGAGCGGCGCCACGGTCGCGTGCCTCTGCTCCAGCGACGCGCTCTACGCCGAGCAGGCGGAAGCGGTCGCGCGGGCCCTGAAGTCGGCGGGCGCGCTGCGGGTGTTCCTCGCGGGGCGCGGGGAGTTCGCCGACATCGACGAGTACGTCTTCGCGGGCTGCGACGCGGTCGCGGTGCTCACCTCCACCCTCGACCGCATGGGAGTGGCGTAATGCGGATCCCCGAATTCGACGACATCGAACTGGGCGCGGGCGGCGGCCCGTCCGGCTCGGCGGAGCAGTGGCGCGCCGCCGTGAAGGAGTCCGTCGGCAAGTCCGAGTCCGACCTCCTGTGGGAGACGCCCGAGGGCATCGCGGTCAAGCCGCTGTACACGGGCGCCGACGTCGAAGGCCTCGACTTCCTGGAGACGTACCCGGGCGTCGCACCGTATCTGCGCGGCCCCTACCCGACGATGTACGTGAACCAGCCGTGGACGATCCGGCAGTACGCGGGGTTCTCCACCGCCGAGGAGTCCAACGCCTTCTACCGCCGCAACCTCGCGGCAGGACAGAAGGGGCTCTCGGTCGCCTTCGACCTGCCCACGCACCGCGGGTACGACAGCGACCACCCGCGCGTCACCGGTGACGTCGGCATGGCGGGCGTGGCCATCGACTCCATCTACGACATGCGTCAGCTCTTCGACGGCATTCCGCTGGACAAGATGACGGTGTCGATGACGATGAACGGTGCCGTGCTGCCCGTTCTCGCGCTGTACATCGTGGCGGCCGAGGAGCAGGGCGTACCGCCGGAGAAGCTGGCGGGGACCATTCAGAACGACATCCTCAAGGAGTTCATGGTCCGCAACACCTACATCTATCCGCCGAAGCCCTCGATGCGGATCATCTCCGACATCTTCGCGTACACGTCGCAGAAGATGCCACGCTACAACTCCATCTCGATCTCCGGCTATCACATCCAGGAGGCGGGCGCGACGGCCGACCTGGAGCTGGCGTACACGCTCGCCGACGGTGTGGAGTACCTGCGGGCCGGGCAGGAGGCGGGCCTGGACGTGGACGCGTTCGCGCCTCGGCTCTCCTTCTTCTGGGCGATCGGCATGAACTTCTTCATGGAGGTCGCCAAGCTCCGCGCGGCGCGCCTGCTCTGGGCGAAGCTCGTGAAGCAGTTCGACCCGAAGAACGCCAAGTCACTTTCCCTGCGCACCCATTCGCAGACGTCGGGCTGGTCGCTGACCGCGCAGGACGTGTTCAACAACGTCACGCGCACGTGTGTCGAGGCGATGGCGGCGACGCAGGGCCACACGCAGTCCCTGCACACGAACGCCCTGGACGAGGCGCTCGCCCTGCCGACCGACTTCTCCGCGCGGATCGCCCGCAACACCCAGCTCCTGATCCAGCAGGAGTCGGGGACGACACGGACGATCGACCCGTGGGGCGGCAGCGCGTACGTGGAGAAGCTGACGTACGACCTGGCGCGCCGCGCCTGGCAGCACATCGAGGAGGTCGAGGCGGCGGGCGGCATGGCGCAGGCCATCGACGCCGGCATCCCGAAGCTGCGCGTGGAGGAAGCCGCCGCGCGCACCCAGGCCCGCATCGACTCGGGGCGCCAGCCGGTCATCGGCGTCAACAAGTACCGCGTGGACACCGACGAGCAGATCGACGTCCTGAAGGTCGACAACTCCTCGGTGCGCGCCCAGCAGATCGAGAAGCTGCGGCGCCTGCGCGAGGAGCGTGACGACGCCGCCTGCCAGGACGCGCTGCGCGCCCTGACGGCGGCGGCCGAGCGTGGTCCCGGCCAGGGACTGGAGGGCAACCTGCTCGCGCTTGCCGTCGACGCCGCCCGGGCGAAGGCCACGGTCGGTGAGATCTCCGACGCACTGGAGAGCGTGTACGGGCGGCACGCGGGCCAGATCCGTACGATCTCCGGTGTGTACCGCACCGAAGCAGGCCAGTCGCCGAGCGTGGAGCGCACGCGCGCGCTGGTGGACGCGTTCGACGAGTCCGAGGGGCGCAGGCCGCGCATCCTCGTCGCGAAGATGGGTCAGGACGGCCACGACCGCGGTCAGAAGGTGATCGCGAGCGCCTTCGCCGACCTGGGCTTCGACGTCGACGTCGGCCCGCTGTTCCAGACGCCGGCGGAGGTCGCGCGCCAGGCCGTCGAGGCGGACGTGCACATCGTCGGCGTCTCCTCGTTGGCCGCAGGGCACCTCACCCTCGTACCGGCACTGCGCGAAGAGCTGGCCGCGGAGGGCCGCGACGACATCATGATCGTCGTCGGCGGCGTCATCCCGCCGCAGGACGTCGAGGCCCTGCACGAGGCGGGCGCCACGGCGGTGTTCCCGCCCGGCACGGTGATCCCGGACGCGGCGCACGACCTGGTGAAGCGTCTGGCGGCCGATCTCGGCCACGAACTGTGAGCCGGTGAGGGCCACTCCATGCCTGTGACGATCGACATCGATGCGTATGTGAAGGGCGTCCTCGACGGGAAGCGCGCGTACGTGGCGCGTGCCATCACCCTCGTCGAGTCGACGCGGCCCCAGCACCGTGCCCTGGCGCAGGAGTTGCTGACGGAGCTGCTTCCGCACAGCGGTCGGGCGCGGCGGGTCGGCATCAGCGGGGTGCCGGGCGTGGGCAAGTCCACGTTCATCGACGCGCTCGGCGTGATGCTCACGTCGCTCGGCCACCGGGTCGCGGTGCTCGCCGTCGACCCGTCGTCCACCCGAACGGGCGGCTCCATCCTGGGCGACAAGACCAGGATGGAGCGGCTCTCGCTGGATCCCGCCGCTTTCGTACGACCCTCTCCTTCCGCCGGAACGCTCGGCGGTGTCGCCAAGGCGACGCGGGAGTCGATCGTGGTGATGGAGGCGGCGGGGTACGACGTGGTGCTCGTGGAGACCGTGGGCGTCGGCCAGTCGGAGACGGCGGTCGCGAACATGGTCGACACGTTCCTGCTGCTGACCCTCGCCCGCACGGGCGACCAGCTGCAGGGCATCAAGAAGGGCGTCCTTGAGCTCGCGGACGTCATCGCCGTGAACAAGGCGGACGGGCCGCACGAGCGCGACGCGCGCTCGGCCGCGCGTGAACTCGCGGGCGCCCTGCGTCTCATGCACCCCGCCGACTCGGCGTGGACCCCGCCGGTCCTGACGTGCAGTGCCCGTGAGTCGAGCGGTCTGGACACGCTCTGGGAGCGCATCGAGCAGCACCGCACCCTCCTCGACTCGACCGGCCGCCTCGCCGCCAAGCGCCGCGACCAGCAGGTCGACTGGACGTGGTCGATGGTGCGGGACGAACTCCTCGGCAGGCTGCGCGGGGACGCGGAGGTGCAGCGGGTGGCCCCGGAGCTGGAACAGCGCGTCCGTGAGGGTACGTTGACGGCCACGTCGGCGGCCGAGCGGATCCTCGACGCGTTCCGGACCGACCGCCCCTGACCCGCCCCGCCCGAACGGAGCCACCCGCACCATGCACGCCACGCCCGACGCGCCCGACGACTCCCCCGTGCTGCTCCGCCGCGAGGGCCGCGCCGGGCACCTCGTCCTGAACCGGCCCCGGGCCATCAACGCCCTGAACCACGCCATGGTGCGGATCATGGCGGACGCCCTTGACGCGTGGGAGCGGGACGATTCGGTGGCGACGGTGGTCCTCACCGGCGCCGGGGAGCGCGGGCTGTGCGCGGGCGGCGACATCCGCTCCATCCACGACGACGTCCGCACGGGCCGTGCGGAGGCGTCGGCCGCGTTCTGGCACGACGAGTATCTGCTCAACGCCCGGATCGCCCGCTTCCCGAAGCCGTACGTGGCCGTCATGGACGGCATCGTGATGGGCGGCGGCGTCGGTGTGTCGGCACACGGGAGTGTGCGGGTGGTCACCGAGCGGTCGCGGGTCGCGATGCCGGAGACCGGCATCGGCTTCGTGCCCGACGTGGGTGGTACGTACCTCCTCACGCGCACGCCCGGCGAGCTCGGCACCCATCTCGCCCTCACCGGCACGGCGGTGGGCGCGGGCGACGCGCTGCTGTGCGGGCTCGCCGACCACTTCGTACCGTCGGAGCGGCTGCCGGAGTTCACCGCGGCGCTCGCCGGATCGGAGGCAGCCGAAGTCGTACGGCAGTACGCGGCCGAGTCTCCCGCCGGTGAACTGGCCGGGCACCGCGAGTGGATCGACCACTGCTACGCGGCGGACTCCGTGGAGGAGATCGTCGACCGGCTGCACGCCTGCGGCGACCGGCACGCGAAGGAGGCGGCCGAGACGATCCTGGCGAAGTCGCCGACCTCCTTGAAGGTCACCCTGGCCGCGCTGCGCCGGGCCCGTGAGCTGCCGTCCCTGGAGGCCATCCTCGATCAGGAGTACCGCGTCTCCTGTGCCGCGCTGGGCTCGCCCGACCTGCCCGAGGGCATCAGGGCCCAGGTCGTCGACAAGGACCGCAGGCCGCGCTGGTCGCCCGCGGAGCTGGGGCAGGTGACGGAGGCGGACGTCGCCCGGTACTTCGAGCCGACGGGCAGGGACTCGCTGGGCCTCCTCTGACGAGATCTCGGCGCCTTCGCCGTCACGGCGGGTCCGTCTCCGTGACCACGGCGAGGAGCTGGAAGGGCAGCTCCTTGTCCCACTGCGCGATGCCGAGGGCTATCCAGCGGCCGTCCACCTGCCACAGGTGCAGATCCGGCACGCAGGAGCTCAAGTGGGCCCACGGCTCCGGTATCTCCTCGGCCGCGTCGCCGTCCGCGTCGCCGAAGTCCACTGCCACGGTGCGCTCGAAGAGGCTCGCCAGGCTGAACTTCTGCGGCGGTCCCCAGCGGTCGGCGAGGAGCACGGTCAGCGCGTCGCGCTCCGCCTCGTACTGCTCCTCGGTGGCCTCGCGGCGGGTGCCGTCGTCCTCCCAGAAGGTGTCGCTCGTCAGTAACTCGGCGATATGGAACCCGGGTCCCCCGGAACCGCTCGGCGACCTGCCGTGCTCAGCGGGGAAGTCCCGGGAGCGCAGCAGGTCGAGCGTGGCGAGATGCTGTGCGGTACTCATGGCATCCAGACTCATGCCACCCAGTAAAGCGGGCGCCACTGACAATCAGTCACGCGTCGCGGCGCCGGACCGCCCACCAGCCGGCGAGGAGCGCGGCGGCCGCCCAGGCGGCGCACACCGCGAGCCCGGCCCACGGACCGAGGCCGCCCGCCGGGTTCTCGTGCAGCACCTGCTGGCCCGCCTTGTCGGGCAGGTAGCCCGCGGCGCCGCTCGCCACGTCGCCGACCACGAAGGAGACGATCAGGGTGAAGGGGATGAGGATGCTCAGGACGGCGACTCCGCTGCGCAGCACGGCCGTCAGACCGGCCGCGAGGAGTGCCATCAGCGCCAGGTAGACACCACCACCGACGCAGGCCCGCACCGCTCCCGGGTGGCCGAGCCCGATCGCGTGGTCCCCCATGAAGGCCTGGCCGGTCAGGAAGGCGCTGAAGGCGGTGGCGAGTCCGGCGAGCAGGGCGAGGCCGCCGACGACCGCCATCTTGGCGCCGTAGAAGAGTCCGCGGCGCGGCACGGCGGCGAGCGAGATCCGCAGGGCGCCGCTCGTGTACTCGGCGGAGACGGCGGTGGCGCCGAAGCTGATGGCCGCGATCTGACCGAAGTTGAGGGCGTAGAAGGCGTCGAACAGCGGCTCGGCGTCCGCGTTGTCCGCCTCGGCCTGGCCGACCGACGCGAAGGCCAGGGCGGTGATGGCGACGGTCACCGCGAACACGGCGATCAGCGAGCCCCAGTTGGACCGCAGGGTCCTGATCTTGATCCACTCGGCGTGGGCCACGGGCAGCGCGGCGGTGTTCGACATGGTCAGGCCTCCTGGCGGGACGTGGCGGTGTTGCTGGTCGCCTTGAACTGGGTCTCGTCGGCCGTCAGAGCGAGGTACGCCTGCTCCAAGGAGGCCTGTTCGTCGGCGAGTTCGAGGACCGGGACCCCGGCGCTCGCGGCGATGGCGCCGATCTCCTCGGCCCTGGCCCCGTCGACGGTCCACCGGCCGTCCATGGCCTCTCCGAGGGTGTAGCCCTTCGCCGACAGGATGCCGCGGAGCCGGTCCGGGTCGGTCGTGCGCACGCGGACCCGCGCGTGGCTGTGCGCCTCGATGAACTCGGACATGGGGTGGTCCGCGAGGAGCCTGCCCCGGCCGAGGACCACGAGGTGGTCGGCGAAGGTCGCAGTCTCGTTCATGAGGTGGCTGGAGACGAGGACGGTGCGGCCCTCCCTGGCCAGGCGCCGCATCAACTCACGGATCCAGATGATGCCTTCGGGGTCGAGGCCGTTGGAGGGCTCGTCCAGCAGGACTACCTGGGGATCGCCCAGGAGAGCCGCCGCGATGCCGAGCCGCTGCCGCATGCCCAGCGAGAACGTCTTGATCCTCTTGTCCGCGACGGACCCGAGCCCCGCCTCGTCGAGCACCTCGTCGACGCGGCGCGCCGGGAGGCGGTTGCTCACCGCGAGGGCGAGGAGGTGATTGCGGGCGGTGCGCGACCCGTGGGGCGCCTGGGCGTCGAGGAGCGCCCCGACGTGGCGCAGCGGGTCGGTAAGCTCGGTGTAGGGGCGGCCGCCCACCGTGGCCGTGCCCGAGGTGGGGCGGTCCAGGCCGAGGACGAGGCGCATGGTGGTGGACTTGCCGGCGCCGTTGGGGCCGAGGAATCCGGTGACACGGCCGGGGCGGACGCTGAACGTGAGGGCGTCCACGGCGCGGGTCGTGCCGTACTCCTTGGTGAGGTCTTGGACGTCGATGCTGGTCATGGACTCAGCCTCGCGGCCGCGGCCCGTCGGGGTCTTCCCCCGCCCGGGGAGATCGTCTCCCCCGCACGGGGGAGCCGGGCGGCCCGCGTCACCTGGCACGATGGCGGAATGCCCGGCTTGCTGAGACCTCTGACGCGTGCGGTCACCTATACGCGGTGGCTGCACCTCCTCATCGGTTCGGGGGTCGCCTGGGTCTGCGGCGCGATCTACCCGGGGCTCTCCAGTCCCTCACGCACCACCTGGCTGCTCGTGGTGCTCGATCCCGTTCCCCTGCTGCTGATCGCGGCCATGGTGCCCGCCATGCGGCGTGCGGAGGGCTTGCAGGCCCGGATGATGCTGTTCCCCGGCCCGCACGCGACGGGGGGCGACGGGGAGGATCCGGGCATCTCGGTGGCTCCGTCGGCCTCGTGGCGCGACCGTGGCAGAACCGCGCTCTGGCTCGTGCTCCGGCTGGAGGCCGGCTGCGCCATGGTCCTGATGACGGGGCAGCTCATCGGCATGGTCTTCGCGTCACTCGGCGCGAACGACGAGCCGTCGGACACCGACGGGCTGCTCCTGCCGGTCGTGCGCGGGTGGGCGGCGCTGCCGCTGGGCGTTCTCCTGGTCCTGGCCGAGTTCGCGATGATCGTCGCGTTGGGCCGCCTGATGGCCCGGGCCGCGCGCCGTCTCCTCGGCCCCTCCCCCGCCGAGCGCCTCGCCGTCCTGGAGGAGCGGACCGAGCAGCTCCTCGAACGCAACCGCATCGCGCGGGAACTGCACGACTCCATCGGTCACGCGCTGACCGTCGCCGTCGTCCAGGCGGGCGCCGCCAGGGCCGCGGGCGACCCGGAGTTCACCGACCGCGCCCTAGAGGCCGTGGAGGAGACGGGCCGGGCCGCGCTGGAGGACCTGGAGCGGGTGTTGCGCGTGCTGCGCGAAGACGGGCGGCCCGCGAGCGCCCGGCCGACGCTCGCCGACGCCGAGCGCCTGCTGGACTCCGCCCGCGCCTCGGGGGCGAAGGTCGACGTCGAGGTGACGGGCCCGGTGGAGCGGGTGCCGGGGCCGGTCTCCCGCGAGGGATACCGCATGCTCCAGGAGGCGTTGACGAACGTCCTGCGTCATTCGGGTCCGGTGCCGGTGCGGCTGCGGATAGCCGTCGACGACGCCCGCCTGGTGATGAACGTACGCAACGCGCTCCCGCCGGAGTCGACGGCTGTCACCGGACGCGGCGGCAGCGGGCTCCGCGGCATCAGGGAGCGGGCCACGCTGCTCGGCGGGCGTGCCACGACGGGACCGCACGACGATGAATGGCAGGTGCAAGTCGAGCTGCCGCTGAAATGATCTACGCTGGCCGGATGCCGGTCACAGTGCTCCTCGTCGACGACGAACCTCTCGTGCGCGCGGGTCTGCGGGCCGTCCTGGAGGCGCAGCCCGACATCCGGGTGGTCGGCGAGGCGGCGGACGGCGCCGCGGTCATCCCGCTCGTCCGTGAACTGCGCCCCGACGTGGTCGCCATGGACGTCCGCATGCCGCTGCTCGACGGCATCGAGGCGACGCGCGCGGTGCTGCGCACGGTGCAGGACCCGCCGAAGATCCTGGTGGTGACGACCTTCGAGAACGACGAGTACGTGTACGAGGCGCTGCGCGCGGGCGCCGACGGGTTCCTGCTGAAGCGGGCCAGGCCGGCGGAGATCGTGCACGCGGTGCGGCTGGTCGCGGAGGGCGAGTCGCTGCTGTTCCCGCAGGCCGTCCGGCAGCTGGCCGGCGAGTACGGCGGGGAGCGCGGCAATCCGCAGGCGCGGGCCACCCTGGAGAGGGCGGCGCTGACCGAGCGCGAGGCGGAGGTGCTGCGGCTGATGGCACGCGGCCTGTCGAACGCGGAGATAGCGGCCCGCCTTGTCGTCGGCACGGAGACGGTCAAGTCGCACGTCAGTGCCGTGCTCGCGAAGCTGGGCGCGCGGGACCGGACGCAGGCGGTCATCGCCGCGTACGAATCCGGTTTCGTCTCTCCGGGGTGACGGGATGACGGAGCCGCGCGGTCCGCGGGCGGGCCCGGCACTCGCCGTCGAACCGTCGTGCGAGTACGATCCGGCCATCATGCGCACGAGCTGGGAGGACGGACGTTGGGGCGGCTGACCGGCGGGGACCCCTCTCTGTTGCGGCGGATCAACTCCGCGGTGGTGCTGCACGCGCTGCGCGCCGCGGACTTGGCGACGCTCACGGAGATCACCCGCGTGACCGGGCTCTCCCGGCCCACCGTCGAGGGGGTCGTCGAGGGGCTCATAGAGGCCGGGCTCGTGGTGGAGTCCGCGGCCGAGGAGGTCGGTGCCCGGCGGCAGGGACGGCCCGCGCGGAAGTTCCGGTTCCGTGCGGAGGCGGGTCATCTGCTCGGTCTGGAGATCGGCCCGCACCGGGTGGCCGCCGTCCTCTCCGATCTGGACGGCAAGGTTCTCGGCACGGCGTCGAAGGCTGTCTCCGAGGAGGCCTCCGCGGACGACCGGCTGGAGCGGCTGCGGACCGCGGTCGCCGATCTGCTGCGCCGGGCGGGGATCGCCCGCAGTTCGCTGCGCGCCGTCGGGGTGGGCAGCCCCGGGATCCTGGACGCGGACGGCACGGTGCGGCTGAGCACGGCGCTGCCCGAGTGGACGGGGCTCCAGCTGGGCGAGCGGCTGCGCCGGTCGTTCAAGTGCCCGGTCCTGGTGGAGAACGACGCCAACGCCGCGGCCGTGGCCGAGCACTGGAAGGGCGCGGCGACCGACACAGACGACGTGGTGTTCGTCCTGGCGGGGCTGAGTCCAGGTGCGGGGTCGTTGATCGGCGGGCGGCTCCACCGGGGGTACGGCGGTGCGGCGGGTGAGATCGGCGCGCTGCACCTGTTGGGCCGGGAGGTCACTCCGGAGACGCTGCTCTCCACCACGGGTGAGCCGCTGCATCCCCTGGACGAGCCGGCGGTCGCCGAAGTCTTCGCCCACGCGCGTGAGGGGGACGAGCGGGCCCAGGCGGCCGTGGAGCGCTTCATCCAGCGGCTCGTGCACGACGTGGCGGCGCTGGTCCTCGCCCTCGATCCCGAGCTGGTCGTGGTGGGCGGCTGGGCGGCGGGCCTGGACGGCGTCCTGGAGCCGCTGCACCGGGAGCTGGCGCGCTACTGCCTGCGGCCGCCGCGGGTCGCGCTGTCCCTGCTCGGTGAGGCGGCGGTGTCGACCGGCGCGCTGCGGCTGGCGCTCGACCACGTCGAGGAGCAGCTTTTCGCCGTCGAGGGGACCGTCACCGCGCGGCGGTGAGGAACCCCTCCACGGCGGCGGCAGGCGGCGGCCGGGCGTCAGGAAGCGTCGTGCTCCGACTCGTGGTGTATCTCCACGCCGCCGGTGTCTCCGAAGGTGAGCCTGCAGGTGTCGGCGCGGTACGTGGCCACGGACACCGCCGCCGTACGCCCTTCGGCGAAGAAGCGGGTCGTCACGACGAGCACCGGCGCTCCGGGAAGGCGGTCGAGCGCCTTGGCGTCGTCGGCGCGGGCGGAGCCGAGCTCGACGGCCCGGTCCTGGCCTTCGAGGGCGAGCCTGGCCAGGTCGCGCAGGACCACACGCGCGCGTGCCGCGCCGGACGGGGCGTCCATGCCGGTCAGTTCGGCGACCGATGACATGGGCACGTACAGCAGCTCGGCGGCCACCGGCTGGCCGTTCGAGACGCGGGTGCGGCGCACCACGTGCACCTGCTCGTCCGCGGCAAGCCCCAGCATGCGGGCCACCTCCGCGGGCGGGGCCGCCGGGGCGCAGTCGGCGGGCTGCCAGGCGTCGCCGACCGCGCCCGGCCAGGCGCCCTGCGCGGATCCGACGGCCACACCCATCCGCGGCGGGGCGACAGTCGTGCCCACTCCACGGCGGCGCTGCAGCCTGCCTTCCAGTTCCAGCTGTTCCAGTGCCTGCCGGAGCGTGGCGCGGGCGACACCGAACCGGGCCGCCAGATCGCGCTCGTTCGGCAGGATCTCCCCCACGGCGAATTCGGAGTCGAGCGCCTCACTGAGCACCGTCTTCAGGTGCCAGTACTTCGGCTCCGGCGCCGTTTCGAGCTGCGTGGTCCCCACCCTGTCCTCCGCAATCGCCGTCGACCGGCGGCGTTTTAGCGCCCTTGTTTATTAAAGGTTCCTGCACTATCTCTGCGACCATAGGCCTGCACCCACCCTTGGTCAAGACCAATCCTGGATCCGTTACAGCCTGCACCGGGGTGATGCCACAGAGCATTCATGCGGAGTTCGCACGGGGCCAAGCAGGCGTAATCGGCCACGCGCGCGTGAACGGTCGGCGAAGGACGCACGACAGAGCCCCCGCCCTTCACGGACGGGGGCTCTGTACTGCGCGAATGCGCCTCTGGGGGCGATCCGGGGCCCGGATGCTACGGAACGAGCGCCGTGAGCTTGTCCGGATTACGGACGATGTAGACGTCCTGGATGCGACCGTCGACGACGTCCAACTGGAAGACGCTGTCGGGCTTGCCGTCGATGAGGACGAACAGGGACTCGGCGCCATTGACCTCGATGAAGCGGAATTCCAGTTCGGCCGCGTCCCCGAGCACCTTGGCCGCGGTGTGGTGCAGGAACCTGCCCACCTTGTCGGCGGTCTCCAGGACGCGCAGCGGAGCCTTCGTCTTGCCGCCGCTGTCGCCGACCAGCCGGACGTCCGGCGCGAGGAGGGACATCAGCCCGTCCAGGTCGCCCTCGGTCGCCGCGGCGAGGAACCGTTCGGTCAGGTCGCGACGCTCGGCGGGGTCCACCTTGTAGCGGGGGCGGCCCGCGTCGACGTGCTTGCGGGCCCGGCCGGCGAGCTGGCGCACGGAGGCCTCGCTGCGGTCGAGCGTGGCCGCGATCTCGGCGTACGGGAAACCGAAGGCCTCGCGGAGCACGAACACGGCGCGCTCCAGCGGCGACAGGGACTCCAGGACCACGAGGACGGCAAGGGAGACGGACTCGGCGAGCACGGCCCGCTCCGCGGTGTCGGGGACCGTCGGCCCGAACTCGGTGACGCAAGGCTCGGGGAGCCAGGGCCCCACGTACGCCTCACGCCGCGACTGCAGGTGGCGCAGGCGGTCGATGGCGAGCCGGGTGGTGACGCGCACCAAGAAGGCGCGTGGTTCGCGCACTTGGTCGTGGTCGGACGCGGACCAGCGCAGCCACGCCTCCTGGACGACGTCCTCCGCGTCGACCACCCGGCCGAGCATGCGGTAGGCGACGCCCATCAGGACTGGTCGGTGCTCTTCGAAGACGTCGGTCATGCTGTCGGTAGCCACCCTCCCATCCCAGCTCACGGGAGCGCGCCTGTCCAGGCACCGCTTTCTCGAACCGGAGCCTCCCGCCTCTGAAACGAACCGGAGGCTCCTGCCTCTTGTAACGGGCCCCTACTGAGCGGTAATTGTTGCTGACAACGTGTCTAACGTACTCAGGGGCCGTCGCCCGGCGGCAGGGACAGGAGCAGTCATGGCCACAGAGGTCTCCTTCGGCGTCGAGTCGCCCGACGGCCCGCACACGGCGACGATCTCCTACGAACGCGCGGGCGCGGGTGAGCCGTTGCTGCTGCTCCACGGCATCGGTCACCACCGGCAGGCCTGGGACCCGGTGTTCGAGATCCTGGCCGCCGAGTACGACGTGATCGCGGTGGACCTGCCGGGGTTCGGCCGGTCGCCCGTCCTGCCGGACGGGCTGGCGTACGGGCTCTCCACGATGGTCCCCGCGCTCGGTGCGATGTGCGAAGCGCTGGGGGTGGAGCGTCCGCACGTGGCGGGCAACTCCCTGGGCGGGCTGCTCGCCCTCGAAATGGCCCGCGAGAAGCTGGTCCGCTCCGTCACCGCCCTCTCCCCCGGCGGTTTCTGGTCGCCCGCCGAGCGCCGGTACGCGTTCGCCACGCTCCTCGCCATGCGGCGGGGTGCACGCCTGCTGCCGGTGCCCGCCATAGAGCGTCTTTCGCGCAGCGCGGCCGGGCGCACGGCGCTCACGAGCACCATCTACGCCCGCCCTTGGCGCCGTTCACCGGAGGCCGTCGTCGCCGAGACGCTCGCGCTGCGCGAGGCCGCGGGGTTCGCGGCGACGCTGAGGGCCGGGCGCGACGTCCTCCTCCAGAACGATGTGACGGGCCTGCCGATCACCATCGCCTGGGGCACGCGGGACCGGCTGCTCCTGCGCCGGCAAGGGGCCCGTGCCAAGCACGCCATTCCCGCCGCGCGGCTGGTCCGGCTCCCCGGCTGCGGACACGTCCCGATGAACGACGACCCGGCCCTCGTCGCCCGCGTCATCCTCGACACCTGCCGGCGCTGACCGGCGCCCGCCGACCACTCCGGAGCCGAGGGCCACCCCGGCGCCGACGAGCACGCTGCCGACGGCCTGGGGCGCCCCGTACGCGCCGGTGCCGACCAACGGGGCGGTACAGGCCGCCGCGACGGGGATGAGACCGGAGAAGAGCGTGGCCCGCTCGGCGCCGATGCGCTGGACTCCGGAGTACCAGAGCACGAAACCGACGACGGTCACGACGACCGCCTGCCACAACAGGGCCGCGCCTTCGGTGCGGTCCGGCCACCGCACGAAGCCGCCGCCGTCGACGACGAGCCCCAGCACAGCCGATTCGACGGCGGCGACGGCACACACCGTCGCCGCAAGGAGCCGGGCCCCGAGGGGCCGCAGCACGGGGACGGCGAGCACCGCGAAACCGACCTCCCCCAGGAGCGCGCCCACCGAGAACAGGAGGCCCGTCGCGTCCGTGCGGCCCCAGCCCTGCACGGTGAACGCCCCGGCGGCGACGAGCAGCGCGCCGTGCAGGACCACCCGCTGGGGCGTTCGCCGTTCCAGGAGCGGCATCAGGAGGGCGACGACCACGGGAGCGCATCCTACGAAGACACCCGGTACGGCAGGTTCCGCCGACCGTTCCGCAGCGAGGATCGCCAGGTTGAAGCCGACCATCCCCACGGCCGCGAGCAGCGCGAGGCGCCCCCACAGGGGACGCGGCAGCCGGCGCAGCGCGGCGGTGCCGTCCTTGCCGAGCCAGGGCAGCAGAAGCAGAAAGGCCAGGCCGTAGCGCAGGAACTGGCCGCCCGCGTACGGGTAGTCGCCCAGCAGGCTGTTGGCGGTGAAGGAGCCGCCGACGAGGAGGCAGGCGAGGGCCGCGAGGAGCGCCCCGCGTGAGGAGTTCGCGTTCATGCCCCGACGCTAGGAAGCGGGGCGGTCCCCTTTAAGGTCCACTTCTGCGGCCGCTTAGGGGACCACTTTCGCGGCTGCCCCCGTGGACCGCCTTCCCGCGTGGACCGCCTTCCCCCGTGGGCCACCTTCGTAGACAGCTCTTCCGGAGAGGTGCATCGCGCTGACGCCAAAGACCCCCGAGACAGCACACAGTGCCGACGACGACCGCGCAGGGTGGAGCGCCGCCTGGGAGCTGCTGCTGCCCGCCGCGTCCGCCCCCGCGCGCAGCCGTGGCCGCAGCCTGGCGGCGGCCCTGCGGGAGGCCGTCAGGTCGGGGCGGCTCACGTCGGGGACCCGGCTGCCCTCCAGCCGCGAGCTCGCCGCCGACCTCGGCGTCTCCCGTGGCCTGGTCACGGAGACGTACGAGCAGCTGACGGCGGAGGGCTATCTGCGCAGCGGGCGCGGGGCGGGGACGTGGGTGGGCGACGCGGCGCGGGCCGCCGTGCCCGCGGTCCGTAACCTCGCGCCCCGGGACGGCCACGCGCGCGTGGACTTCCTGCCCGGTGTCCCGGATTTGTCCCTCTTCCCCCGCTCCGCGTGGTCCGCCGCCCACCGCCAGGTGCTCGCCGAACTGCCGCACCACATGCTGGGCTACCCGGATCCACGCGGCCTGCCGAGGCTGCGCAGGGTCCTCGCGGACCTCCTGGTCCGGCGCCGTGGTGCGGTCGCGGATCCGGAGCGCGTCATCGTCTGCTCCGGAGTGGCCCAGGCCATGACGCTGCTGGCGCTGGCGCTCCGCGCGCGGGGGCACACGGCGATCGGCGTCGAGGACCCCGGCAGCCCCGAGCACGCCACGCTGCTCGCCGCGGCGGGCATCACGCCGGTGGGCATACCGGTGGACGACGAGGGCGCGGACCCCGCGGCGCTGCGGGAGCGGGGCGTACGCGCGGTCGTCACCACACCCGCCCACCAGTTCCCCTCGGGCATCGGCTACTCGGCCGGGCGCCGCGCCGAACTCCTGGAGTGGGCACGGTCCGTCGACGGGCTGATCGTCGAGGACGACTACGACGGGGACTTCCGTTACGACCGCGCCCCAGTGGGCGCCCTCCAGGGGCTCGACCCCGAGCACGTCGCGTACACCGGGTCGGTCAGCAAATCGCTCGCTCCGGGGCTGCGGCTCGGCTGGCTGCTGGTGCCGGACGGGCTCGCCGCCGAGGTCGTCGAGCGCAAGCGGGTGATGGACCTGGGCAACCCGGCCCTCGACCAGGAGCTGCTCGCCCGGTTCGTCGAACGGGGCGACTACGACCGGCAGTTGCGTCGCTGCCAGCGCGCCTACCGGGAGCGCAGGGACACCTTGGTGGCCGCCTTGGCCGAGCACTTCCCCGGCGTGCGGGTCACCGGCATCTCCGCCGGTCTGCACGTCATCGCCCGGCTGCGGGGCCGCTGGGGGCCGCAGGGCGCCTTCCTGGCGCGGGCGGCGGCGGCCGGTGTCGCGGTCCGGCCCCTGAGCGACTACACCATGCCGACCGCCCCCGCCGACGGAGTCCTCGAAGGCACCACCGGCAACAAAGCCCCAGAAGGCACCGCCGTCGACGGGGTTGACCTGGTCCTCGGCTATGCGCACCTCTCACCTGCCCGGATCGCCGACGGCGTGCGCCTGCTGGCGGAGGCGGTCCAGAAGGCCGGGAAAGCTCAGGAGTTGGACCACGCGCGCGTGCAGAGCACCAAGCGGTAGCCGTCCGGGTCCTCGACGGTGACGCCCCACTCGTTCCAGTAGGGGTTGGGGGACAGGACCCGCTTGCCGCCCTGCTCCTCGAGGCTCGCCACCAGCTCGTCGGGCACCTCCCCGTCGACGTACACGACGAGCAGGTCCTCCTCGGTGGGGCTCGGCCGGACGGGCGCGGCCGCCTCGTGGACGAGTTCGAGGTGCCAGGACGCGTCGGGCCACCCCACCATGAGCAGGTCGTGCTCGCCGGGGGCGCCGCCGCCCTCCGCCCGGTACACCACGCTCAGCCCCAGGCCGTCCACCCAGAAGCGCTCCGCGGCCGCCAGGTCGCGGGACGGACGTGCGACGCGGATGTGGCTCTGACCGTTGACCGGCACGGGACTCCCCCTTCGCTGCGGCACGCCCGGTGACGTGCTCCGATGCCGAGCGTAGGCAGTCGTGGATCTTGCGGCCATCGGTCGTACGTCCCCGGCCGTCCGTCCCCGCCGCGTACGACCGCAGCCCTAGGCCGACGTCCGCCTCGCCCCGGTTCGGGCCGACTCCGCGCGGCGGTTCCCCTCCGCCCGTGGGGAGTTGTTCACTTGTGCTTCGCGTGGACGCTGTGGCGCGGTACCGGCCGGGCTCCCGCACACTGGTCGCACCCGTCAACTGGAGGCGCATTCATGTCGCAACGTCAGCCGAGCCCGTCCCCCCGCCGCCGCAGCGTGCTGCGCGGTTCGCTCGCCGTACCGGCGGCGCTAGCCGTGCCCGCACTGGCCGGGGCGGCTCCCTCGCTCGCGCTCTCGGGACGCCCGAAGGGCGCGTGGGGCGTGCAGGCCGGAGACGTGAGCGCGCACTCGGGGCTCGTGTGGGTCCGCTCCGACCGTCCGGCGCGGATGATCGTGGAGACGTCGGCCACCGAGTCGTTCCGCAACCCCCGCCGGTGGCACGGACCGCTGCTCGGCCCGGACACGGACTTCACGGGGACGACGCCGCTGCGCGGCCTGCCCGCGGGCGAGCAGATCCACTACCGGGTGCTGCTCACTGACCCCGACGACCCGCGGCGCGCGGGCAAGCCCGTCCAGGGCACGTTCCGCACGGCGCCCAGGAGCCGCAAGAAGGACGTGCGCTTCCTGTGGTCGGGCGACATCGCGGGCCAGGGCTGGGGCATCAACCCCGACCGGGGCGGCTTCCGCGTCTTCGAGGAGATGCGCAGGCGGAACCCGGACTTCTTCCTGTGCAGCGGCGACAACATCTACGCAGACAACCCCATCCCGCCGAGCGTCACGCTGCCCGACGGCACCGTGTGGCGGAACATCACGACGGAGGAGAAGTCCAAGGTCGCCGAGTCCCTGGCGGAGTTCCGCGGCGCGTTCCGCTACAACCTGCTCGACGAGAACGTCAGACGGTTCAACGCCCAGGTGCCGTCCATCATCCAGTGGGACGACCACGAGGTGCGCAACAACTGGTACCCGGGGCAGATCCTGGACGACTCCCGGTACACGGAGAAGAACGTGGACGTCCTCGCGGGCCGCTCCCTGCGGGCCTTCAGCGAGTACTTCCCCCTGTCCACCCTGCCGCCGGGCGACGAGGACGGCCGGGTGTACCGGGTGCAGCGGCACGGCCCGCTCCTGGACGTGTTCGTGCTCGACATGCGCACCTACCGCAACGCCAACTCCCCCAACAGACAGCCCGACGACGCCACCGGAATCCTCGGCGCCCGCCAGCTGGCCTGGCTCAAGCGTGAGCTGTCCCGCTCCCGGGCCGTGTGGAAGGTCATCGCCTCCGACATGCCGCTGGGCATCGTCGTGCCCGACGGCAGGACGAACTTCGAGGCCGTGGCGCAGGGCGACCCCGGCGCGCCGCTGGGCCGCGAGCTGCAGATCGCCGATCTGCTGCGGCACATCAAGCACCGCGGGATCACGGGTACGCTGTGGCTGACCGCCGACGTGCACTACACCTCCGCGCAGCACTACGACCCGTCGCGTGCGGCGTTCAAGGACTTCGCGCCGTTCTGGGAGTTCGTGTCCGGGCCGCTCGCCGCGGGCGGTTTCCCCGCGACGAAGCTCGACGCGACGTTCGGTCCCGAGCAGAAGTTCCTCAAGGCTCCGAGCCGGGCCAACACCTCGCCGGCCGAGACCCCGCAGTACTTCGGCGAGGTCGACATCGACGGCGGCAGCGGTGAGTTGACGGTGCGGCTGCGGCAGGAGGGCGGCGGCGTGCTGTTCAGCCAGGTTCTGCAGCCGGGTCGGGTGGGGCAGTAGCCCGCGTGCCGGACTGATCCCGGCCGAATCGCCGCCAAAAGGGGCAGATGGCCTCTTTACCCATCAGTCACAGAGCGTTCGTGATCACGAAACACCGGTCCAGCACAGTGAACGTATGAGAGCTGACATGTCTGACGTGACACGGACCAAGCACGGCCGCCCCGTCCATCACTGGCGGCGCGACGTGGTCGAGCTGGCGGCCCTGTTCACCGCCGTCGCGGTGGCCGACGCCGTGGCGAACATGGTGGGGCACGGCCCCGACGGGCCCGCCCTGCTGTTCGTGTCGGCCGTGGTGCTGCTCGCCACGGCCGGCTTTCACATCTGGTGGGCGCGACGGCACAACCACGCGCCGCCGCCGGCGCACGATACCGTCGCCCGGCCGCCCGCGGACGCGGAGCAGGCCGGGCACACCACGACCGCCATCTCGGGCCCACCCGCGGAGCCGGCCCAGCCGGGCGACACCACCCTGTGGCGCATGCGTACGACCGTGCGGGACGAGCCGGGCTCGCTGGCCTCGCTGTGCGTGGCCCTCGCCGGCCGCCGCATCGACATCCTCAGCCTGCAGGCCCACCCCCTGGCCGAGGGCACCGTCGACGAGTTCCTGCTGCGTGCCCCCGCCGAGCTGTCCGGCGCCGACATCACGCGGTCGATCGCCGGGGCGGGCGGCGCGGGCACCTGGATCGAGCGCGCCGACGCCCACGACCTGGTGGACGCGCCCACCCGGATCCTCGGTCTCGCCACCCGCACCGCGCTCGACGCGGCCGAACTGCCCCTGGCGCTGCGGCACCTCCTGGGCCGCTGCACCATCCGCTCGCTGCCCGCCGCGTCGCGGCCGAAGCCCCGGCAGGACGAGGTCACGCCGTCGGACGGGACCCCGGTCGACGGCGTGCTCGAAGGGACCGTACTGCGTCTGAAGGGCCCCGACGGCGAGGTCATCACCGTCGAGCGGCCCTATCTGCCGTTCACGCCCACGGAGTTCGCCCGCGCCCGGGCCCTCGTGGAGCTCGACACGCGGCTCGGCCCGCGCATCCCCCGGAGCCAGGACGTCCTGACCCTCCCGGAGGGCAACTCCATCACCGTCCAGCGGGCCGACACCACGGACATCGAGGCCGCCAAGGCCATGCACGAGCGCTGCTCACGGCGCACCCTCGACATGCGCTACCACGGCCCGGTGCACGACGCCGACCGCTATCTGAACCACCTCCTCAGCCCCCGCTTCGGCCGCACGCTCGCGGTGCGGACCGCGTCCGGGCGGATCGTCGGCATCGGCCACCTCCTCTGGGACGGCGACGAGACCGAGGTGGCGCTGCTCGTCGAGGACGACTGGCAGCGCCGGGGCATCGGCAGCGAGCTGCTCGGCCGCCTGGTGACGATGGCGGTCGAGGCGGGCTGCGAGAGCGTGTACGCGGTGACGCGGGCGTCCAACACCGGCATGGTGGCGGCGATGCGGGGGCTCGGCCTGCCGCTCGACTACCAGATCGAGGAGGGCACCCTCGTGATCACGGCCCGTCTCGACGCCACGCCGGTCGGCTCGCGGCTGCCGTACGACCACGCGCAGCGCCCCTGAGGCTCTCGGAGCCCGTGTCGGTGGCCACCGGCCCGGGGATGGTGACCGGGACGGGGCCGAGCGCCCGGTCCAGGTCGCGCCACAGGTCCTCGACGTCCTCCAGGCCGCACGACATCCGCAGCAGCCGGTCGCTCACGCCGGCCGAGCGCCGGTCCGCGGCGTCCACCACGCGGTGGCTGATGGACGCGGGGTGCTGGATGAGCGAGTCGACGCTGCCGAGGCTGACCGCCGGGGTGATCAGCCGTACTCCGGCGATCACCCCGTGCGGGTCGCCACGCACCTCGAAGGCGACCATGGCGCCGCCGAGACGCGGATAGTGGACGCGGTCCACACGCGGGTCGGCGGCGAGGCGGCGCGCCAGTTCCGCCGCGTTCGCCGAAGCGGCCCGCACCCGGACCGGGAGCGTGGCCAGGCCGCGCAACAGCAGGTAACCGGCGAGGGGATGCAGCACCCCGCCCGTCGCGAACCGCACCTGGCGCAGCCCGCGCGCGAGCTCCTCGTCGCACGCGACCACTCCCCCGAGGACGTCGCCGTGCCCGCCCAGGTACTTCGTGGCGCTGTGCAGCACGAGTCGGGCGCCGCTCTCGGCGGGCCGCTGGAGCACCGGCGTGGCGAAGGTGTTGTCGGCGAGCAGCGGCACCGTGCCGCACGCGCGGGCGACCTCGGCCAGGTCGAGTTCGGCGAGGGTGGGGTTGGCGGGCGACTCGACCATCACCAGGCCGGTGTCGGGCCGGATGGCGTCGGCGATGCCCTCCGGGTCCACCCAGGTCACCTCCGTGCCGACCAGACCCGCGGTGAGCAGGTGGTCGCTGCACCCGTACAGGGGCCGGACGGCCACGACGTGGCGCAGCCGCGCGGATCCCCGGACGAGAAGCACCGCGGTCAGGGCCGCCATGCCGCTCGCGAACGCGACCGCGCTCTCGGTGCCTTCGAGCCGGGCGAGGGCGGTCTCGAAGCGGGCGACGGTGGGGTTGCCGAGCCGGGCATAGACCGGCGGCCCGTCGTCGACGACACCTTCGGCGGCGAAGGCGTCGATGCGGGCGGCCTCCGCCCGGCTGTCGCGGGAGGGATAGGTCGTGGAGAGGTCGATCGGCGGGGCGTGCAGACCCATGTCGGCCAGGTCGTCCCGCCCCGCGTGCACGGCCTCGGTGGCCAGGGCACGTGGTGGTGACGTCGGGTCGGCGGAGCGCTTGTTCAGTGCTGTCCCAGTGTTCGCTTCCATGCGGCACAGGCTGAACAGCGGCCGGGGCTTCCGGCCCATGTCCCGTGCTACGTTCGGCCGATGGCCGATTCCGTCGCACTGGACCCGGTGGACCTCCACATCCTGCGTCTGCTGCAGAACGACGCCCGGACCACCTACCGTGACCTCGCCGCGCAGGTCGGCGTCGCGCCGTCCACCTGCCTCGACCGGGTGACGCGGCTGCGGCGGTCGGGGGTGATTCTCGGACATCAGCTGCGGCTCGACCCGGCGAAGCTCGGCCGCGGGGTCGAGGCGCTGCTCTCCGTGCAGGTGCGGCCGCACCGCCGGGATCTCGTGGGCCCCTTCGTGGAGCGCGTGCGGGCGCTGCCCGAGTCCCTGTCGCTGTTCCACCTCACGGGACCCGAGGACTTCCTGGTGCACGTGGCGGTGGCCGGTCCTGCGGATCTGCAGCGGCTCGTCCTCGACGAGTTCACCGCGCGGCGCGAAGTCGCGCGTGTGGAGACCCGGTTGATCTTCCAGCAGTGGTCGTGCGGTCCGCTCCTGCCGCCCGACGTCCCGCAGGATCCACCGGGCGAATCATGGTGACGCGCACCCGTCCCGCGTACGAGGATGTCCGCATGTCAGCCACGAAGAACCCGCATCCGAACACCGGCCCCCTGCCCCGCGCCGTCGCCGACGCGTACGTCGACGAGCTCATCGCCCTCGACCCCATCACGGGCACCTACCTCGGCGTGAAGGAGAGCAACAGCAAGCTCCCCGACACCTCCCCCGAGGGCCAGGAGGCGCTGGCGCGGCTGGCACGCACGACCCTGGCACGGCTGGCCGAGGCCGAGGCGCGGCCCGGCGCGGACAGCGACGTCGAACGCCGCTGCGGCCGGCTGCTGCGGGAGCGGCTGACCGCGCAGCTCGCCGTGCACGAGGCCGAGGAAGGGCTGCGCGCCGTCGGCAACCTGCACACGATGCCGCACCAGGTGCGGGAGATCTTCACCGTGTCCCCCATGGACACGGAGGAGGACTGGGCGGCGATCGCCGAGCGGCTGCGTGCCGTACCGGCGGCTCTGGAGGGTTATCGCGCGTCGCTCGAACTCGGCCTGGAACGCAAGCTGTACGGGGCGCCGCGCCCCACCGACACCTTCATCGGGCAGCTCACCGAGTGGGCGGGGAAGGCCGGTGGCGGCGCGAGCGGGCGCGGCTGGTTCGAGGACTTCGCGTCCGCGGGCCCCGACAAGCTGCGCGCCGACCTGGACGCCGCGGCGCTGGGCGCCACCGAGTCCGTGGTGGCGCTGCGCGACTGGATGCGGGACGTCTACGCACCCGCGATCCAGGGCTCCCCCGACATCGTGGGCCGCGAGCGCTACGCCCGCCTGTCCCGCGAGTGCAACGGCACCGATCTGGACCTCGACGAGGCATACGCGTACGGCTGGTCGGAGTTCCACCGGCTGCTCGCCGAGATGAGGACGGAGGCCGAGAAGATCCTGCCCGGCGCGGCCACTCCGTGGGTGGCGCTCGCCCACCTGGACGAGCACGGGGCGCACATCGAGGGCGTGGAGGAGGTGCGGGTCTGGCTGCAGGAGCTCATGGACGAGGCCATCGACGCCCTGGACGGCACGCACTTCGAACTGGCCGAGCGGGTGCGGAAGGTGGAGTCCCACATCGCCCCGCCCGGCGGCGCCGCCGCGCCCTACTACACGGGCCCGTCCGAGGACTTCTCACGCCCCGGCCGCACCTGGCTGCCCACGATGGGCGAGACCCGCTTCCCGGTCTACGACCTCGTGTCCACCTGGTACCACGAGGGCGTGCCCGGCCACCACCTCCAGCTCGCCCAGTGGGCGCACGTCGCGGAGAACCTCTCCCGCTACCAGGCGACCGTCGGCATCGTCAGCGCCAACGCCGAGGGCTGGGCGCTGTACGCGGAGCGGCTCATGGACGAGCTGGGCTTCCTCACCGACCCGGAGCGCAGGCTCGGCTATCTGGACGCCCAGATGATGCGGGCGCTGCGGGTCATCGTCGACATCGGCATGCACCTGGAGCTGGAGATTCCGGCGGATTCGCCGTTCCGTCCCGGTGAGCGCTGGACACCCGACCTCGCCCAGGAGTTCTACGACGCGCACTGCAGCCGCCCCACGGATTACGTGACGAGCGAGATGACCCGCTACCTCACCATCCCGGGCCAGGCCATCGGCTACAAGCTGGGGGAGCGCGCCTGGCTGCTCGGCCGGGAGAACGCGCGGCGTCGGCACGGCGACGCGTTCGACGCCAAGGCATGGCACATGGCCGCGCTGTCGCAGGGCTCGCTGGGCCTCGACGACCTGGTGGCCGAATTGTCCGAGCTGTGAGCACCGGGTTCCTCTTCCCGTCCGATCCGCTGCGCGCCGCGCGGCCCGACCCCGAGTTCGCACCGGAGGTCACGGCCGCGCGCGCGACCGGCGCCGAGGTCGCCCTCGTCGACCACGACGCGCTGCTGGCCGGTGACGCAGCCGGCGCCGTCGGACGGGTGCCGCGCGGTTCGGGGCCGTACTGGTACCGGGGGTGGATGGTGCCGGTCGCGCGCTACGGAGAGCTGGAGCGGGCTCTCGCGGCGCGCGGCTGCGTCCTGCTCACAGGGTCCGGCGCGTACGGCCGCGCCCACGAACTGCCCGGCTGGTACGCCACGTTCGAGCGGGCCTCGCTCACGCCGCGCAGCGTCTGGTGCGCGGCGGCTCCGGGTGAGCCGCCCTCGGCCGAGCGGCTCACGGAACTCGTGGCGCCGCTCGGCCCCGGCCCGGGGGTCGTCAAGGACTACGTGAAGTCCCGCAAGCACGAGTGGGACGAGGCGTGCTTCGTACCCGAACTGGCGGACACCGCGCGGCTGTCCGCGGTGGTCGGCCGGTTCTTCGCGCTCCAAGAGGAGAGCCTCGCGGGCGGGTTGGTGGTACGCGCCTATGAGCCGTTCGTCGCGGGAGGCGAGGCCCGCGTGTGGTGGCTGGACGGAGAAGCGCTGCTCGTGACCGCACATCCGGACACCCCGGACCGGGCCCCGGCTCCCGAACTCGGCGCCGTGCGCGGGGCGGTGGCGGCGCTCGGCTGCCGGTTCGTGACGACGGACCTCGCGCTGCACACGGACGGGCGGTGGCGGGTCGTGGAGGTGGGCGACGGGCAGGTCAGCGGGTTGCCGCGGGGAGCCGGGGACGCCGCCACGGCGACCACCACGCTGTACGCCGGCCTGGCAGGCGTCCCAGTGGGACGGGCCGACGACGTCAGTGGCGACAGCCGCCCTCCGAGTCGATGACCTGCCCGGTGATCCACTCGGCCTCGTCCGTGGCGAGCCACGCGATGAGCCGGGCCGGGTCGTCCGGCATCCCCCACCGCCCCGCCGGGAAGCATGCGGCGACCGCGTCGTACGCCTCACCCGTGAGGTAACCCGTGTCCACAGGGCCGGGGTTGACGGAGTTCACGGTGATGGCGAGGTCGGCGAGCGCGGTGGAGAGCGTGCGGGTCGCGGACGCCAGCGCGCCCTTCTGCAGGCTGTACGCGATCTCGTCCGGCATGCCGCCCGCGATGTCCTGCCCCGACGTCATCATCACGACACGTCCGCCGGGGGTACGGTCCGGCAACCGCGCACGCAGCCGGGCGTACGCCTGGACGAGGAGGATCACGGAGCGGGTGTCGACCGCCCAGTGCGCGTCGAGCATCGCCGCGTCGATCGCGTCGAGCGTGCCGTCGCTGCCGCTCAGCGCGTGGTTGGCGACGAGGATGTCGATCCGGCCGCCGAGCGCGTCGGCGGCCGTGTCGACCAGGCGCGCCGGGGCGTCGGTCTCCGTCAGGTCGCCCGGTCCCGCGTGGACCGGTGCGTCCGGGTCGCCGAGTGCTTCGCGCACCCCGGCGACGACGGCCTCCGGGCGGTCGGCGCCCCAGGGCATCGCCGCGTCGTGCGGGACGTGGTGGTGCAGATAGACCCCGGCACCGTATGCGGCGAGCCGCCGGGCGACGGCGTATCCGATGCCGCCGCGTCGGCTGGCCCCGGTGACGAGCGCGGTGCGTCCGCGCAACGGCAGCGGGTCACGGCGGAGTTCTGCGGGTGAGGGCTGCGGCAGGTGAGGCATGACAGACCATGCTGGACTCCCGGGCCCGCACGCGCACCCAAATTTTCGCGCCTCCTGCGCGCGTTGGGCGCTTGGACGGTCGGACGTGGCTGCTCAGCAACCGCAGTCGTCGGCGTCGACCGGCGCGGTGAGCGCGTCGGGCACGTGCCGCTCGCGGCCTTCCCACGTCTCGTACTCGAAGCCCTCGCGCACCCAGTACTCGAAGCCGCCCAGCATCTCCTTGACGTGGAAGCCGAGTTGGGCGAGGGCGAGGGCCGCGCGGGTCGCGCCGTTGCAGCCGGGTCCCCAGCAGTAGGTGATGACCGGCACCGACTTGTCGAGGAGCACCTCCGCCTGCTCGGGGATGAGAGCGGTCGGGAGGTGGATGGCTCCGGGGACGTGCCCCTGGTCCCAGGAGGCGGTGGAGCGAGTGTCGATCACCACGAAGCCCGGGTCGCCGCCGACGGCGAGGGTGGAGGCCACGTCGGAGACGTCGGCGTGGAAGGCGAGGCTGGCGCCGAAGTACGCGGCGGCTGCCGCCGGTGAGGCGGGAGGCACGCTCAGGACCCGGTTCGCACCCGGGTTCCCGGCTTCCGTGGCGTTCGTGTCGCTCATGATGTCCGTCTTGTTCATGGCAAAAAATCTACGGGCGGCGACCGGAAGGCTGAAGCGCTGAACCCCGGCGTTCCGCGGGTGACGCCGTCGAATCCCCGGCACATGGCGCGTATCGCACGGCTTTCCCGTATCGGCCGCGCAGGCGAGGCCAACAGGGTTGTCGCGAAAGGGCGTTGTCAGGGGCGCACCCCTTCCGCCGAGAATGGTCCGGACCAGGGAACGGTTTGATCATGCAGTGGGCCGCAAGGCCACCCACAACACCAGGGCGCCGCCGAGCAGCCCGAACGGCGGCGCCACACAGGAAGCCCCGCCCGCCTCTTGCGCCACGCACAACTCCTCTGCCAGATTCACCCCTGCCACACATGGCATGCACGCGACAGAAAAACCCGCCTTCCGAGCGTGCCCTCGGGCTGCATACGTATGCGGCCTTGTCCTCATCCAGGACGCTTCACCCCCACACGATGGAGACGAACATGCGTATATCCAGACTCGTCCCCGCACTCGCGGCCACCGCCCTCGCCGTTCTGGGGCTCGCCCCCACGGCAGCGGCCCAGACCGCGGCCCGCGCGGACGCCCCCGCCGTGACGGCCCGCAGCAACGGACCCCAGCCGATCATCGGCGGCGGATACGCCAGCAACGCGCCCTGGGCCGCCAGGCTCTTCTCCAACGGCCGGCAGACCTGCAGCGCCACGATCATCGCCCCGACCTGGATCCTCACCGCGAAGCACTGCGTCAGCGGCGGCGGCCTCTCCTTCCGCATCGGCAGCCTCGACCAGACGTCCGGCGGCACCACGGCCAACGGCATCAGCATCAGGAACCACCCGTCCTCGGACCTGTCCCTGGTCCAGCTGGACCGCTCCGTCGCGGGCACCTACGCACGCCTCGGCAGCCCGGGCTCCGTGTCGGTGGGCCAGACCGTACAGGTGTACGGCTGGGGAGCGACCTCCCAGTGCGGCTCGGAGATCAACTGCCAGTCCCGGCTCCTGAAGGTCGCCAACGTCGTGGTGACCGGCGGCTGCCGTGACGCCTACCAGGGCCAGGCCATCTGTGCCCGGCGCGGCGACGGCATCACCGCGGGCGGCGACTCGGGCGGCCCGATGATGGCCAACGGCGTACAGGTCGGCGTGGCCTCCACCAGTGACCGCCAGACCACGACCGCGTACACGAACGTGACGGCGTACCGCTCCTGGATCCAGAGCATCGCGGGCGTCTGACACTCGCACTAACACCTGCACTCGGGTCCTCGGGTACCCCTCGGATACGCCTCGGGTACGGACAATCCCCGGCCGCCTCTTGAACGGCCGGGGATTTCCCTGTTACCTCTCGGGGATGACCGGATATTCCACGGACGCCACCGACTGGCGCATACTCGACGTCCTCCAGCGGGAGGGCCGCGCCAGCTACGCCGAGTTGGCGCGCGCCGTCTCGATGTCCGCGAGCGCCGTCACCGAACGCGTGCGGCGCCTGGAGGAGGCGGGGGTGATCCAGGGGTACGCGGCGGTGGTGGACCCGGACCGCCTCGGCCTGCCGATCCTCGCATTCGTGCGGCTCCGCTACCCGAACGGAAACTACAAGCCTTTCCACGACCTGGTCGAGGTGACCCCGGAGATCCTGGAGGCGCACCACGTCACGGGCGACGACTGCTTCGTCATCAAGGTCGCCGCCCGCTCGATGCAGCACCTGGAAGAGGTGTCGGGCAGGATCGGCTCACTCGGCTCGGTGACGACGAGCGTCGTTTACTCCTCCCCTCTGCCCCGTAGACCACTGGGCCGCTGAGACCACTGGGCGGCTGACGACTACTGGGCGGCTGCCCCTCCCCGGAGGAGAGAGTGGTAACGTCGCTCTCTTCTCCGGCCCGGCCGGACGGAGTCCAGTCAGGCACCCCATGACCGACCCGCACCAGCGCCTCCAGAACGCCCTCGACGCCCTGGACGTCGCCTTCGCCCCGCTCGCCGACCTGCCGTTCCCCGTGAGCGGCTGCACCTACTGCTACGCCGAGTCCGATCTCGAAGCCGTCGCCGGGCCGGTGGACCTGGTGCCGGAGGATCTGATCCCGTACGTCGCCCACGAGGCGACGAACCACTGGGACGACTTCCCCGGCCTGTACCGCAGACTGACACCCCGCATCGTGCGTGCGCTCACCGAGGGCCGACTCCTCCACAACATGGTGGCCTCCCGCTTCCTCGCCGCGGGCTGGCGGGCCTGGCCGGCGCCCGAGCGAGCGGCGCTGGAGGAGGTCTGGCACGCCTGGTGGCGCTCGGCCCTGCACAGCCACCCCGGCACCACGAACATCCGCGACGTACTGGAAGTGCTCGCGGTCACCACAGGCACCCTGACCCCCTGGCTGACCGAGTGGGCGGCGACCCGCACAGAGGCGTCCGACCGTCACCTCGCGGACGCACTCGGCACCTGGCTCATCGAGGACGACATCGCCGACCTGCAACTCGGCTTCTACGACGAGGTGTACGCCGCACCTGAACTGCTCCGCTGGCTCTGCTCCCTGGAAAGGGGGCGCGTCAACGCCGCCCAGCTCAAGGAGATAGAGCGCATCGTGTGCGGCTGAGGGGACGCCTCACATCGAGCCCCGTTCGCCGGGCGCGGCGGCGGTGCGGCCGACCTCAACGCCTCCGGTTCATCACGACCTTCCGCCGAACTGCCAGTTGTGGACTTCGATGTCGGCGTACCGGTCCGGGGTCAGGACGTTCCGTGCCGCGTCCGGGTCCGGCGCCCTGACCAACGCCGCCGTACCCAGCCAGTCGGCTCCGCTGTCGGACAGCAGCGGCCCGTAGGCGATCAGTTCGTCCTGGTCGGGCGGCACGGCGACATCGGCTGCCTGGCCCGCCCCGAGGCCGAGCACCAGATACCGGTTGCCGCCGGCCCGCCCACCGGGGAACTCCCACATGGTGCGCCCCAGCAGGTTGCGCCACCGTCGCAGCAGCACGTCCCGGTAGACGCCCGCCTGGTAGTTCGGCTCGTCGAAGGCGAACGCACGGGCAGCGGCGGGATCGGGCAGGTCGACGATGTGCAGACTGCCGGTGGGCGTCTCACCGTCGTCGGCGAAGGTCGGCCCCCGGGCGATCATCTCCTTCGCGTACTCGTCCATATAGGACCAGTGCTCTTCCAACAGCTCGTCACGCAGTGGCAGGGAGCCGGACCGGTCACGGTGGTAGCAGAGAAACTCCATGCCAAAGGATCTCTTCACGGGGCTGCCAGGTCCAGGGGTTTCCTGCCAAGGTCGTTCTCCTCCACGCTCAGATCCCGCCCCGCTGGTGGCGAGGATGGAAAGGGCTGACGAAGCGGCGGTTCTCGATCTCTACCGGACGCTTCCCATCAGCCTGCGGCCCGGCTCGTCCGCCGCCAACCGCTTCGACCTCACCGGCACCGAGGGCGGCGCGGTCATGGCCGGTGCCGACGGAGGCTTCACCGGCAAGGGCGCCCACCTGGCGGTGGTCGATGACCCGATCAAGGGTGCGGCCGAGGCCTCCTCACCCTGGACGGTACGGTCATTGCACCCGGTACGGTCGACCGTCATTGCAAACTGAGTTTGTGGCCGTGGGTTGCGTCTTCAGAACACACGAAGACGTTCAAGGAACCGCCTCGGCCCACGGTCACATGCGTAGGGATGTTCGCGCCCGCTACAGCAATGCGATCACGGTCTTCCAGAGGGATCCAGCTGCGCGCACCTCCATCCCACTCGTGACTGGCGATGGTCAACAAGAGTCGCATGGGGGCGCCGCAAGAACAGACTTCTTCGAATGGTCCGGTCACTCCCCATGAGGCATAGCCCCCGACCTTCCATCCTGGCGCAATGGAGAGGTCATGATGGTAGGTGACGAACTCCTCCTCGCCGGATTCCTCAGCTTCTTCTTCGAGTTCTTCTTCCCATTGTTCAATTCGATATTGCAGGTTCTCGCCGAAGAGTTCTTGATATTCGTGCTCCAGCACCTGCTCGGGGTCCACCGTGCAGGGCTCGGGCACGTACCCCTCGCTGCCGACGACTTCGGGGGTCGGAGACGTTTCGAGGACCTCACCGCACTCGGCCGAGTTCCGCCACCGCAGGTGGACGCCCGGGGTTCGTGGGGTGCCGTGCGCGTCGAATGGGCACCACAGCACCTGGAGGAGGTCACGGCCGTCGGGGGGCATGAGGCCCGGGACGTCCTTGGCGAACAGCTGGGCCAGCGGGAGGAGGGGGATCGGGTCGGTCTCACCGAGGCCCGGGACGCGATGCTCCTGCTCCAGCACCGACAGTGCGGCCAGGTCCTCCGTAGAGGGCCCCGTCTCGGGATGACGCCGCCATGCCTCCCGCAGGGTGTGACGCTCCTGATGTACGTCTTCGACGCGTCGCCCTCTGTCTCGCGCATGAGGCTCCTGACAGGTCGGCCAGGGCTCGTGTGCAGGCCACAGGAGGGGACCACCGACTGAACTGTCGGTCGGTTTCGGCGTTCCGGGGCGCGGGTGGAGCCGCGTGCACATTCGTCGGTGGCTGGACAGTTCGGGGAACTGTGCCTCGACGTCCACCGGTCGCGGCGGGGTGGTGCGCGTCATGATGGTCCTTGGCGTCGCAACGGTTGCCTCATGGCTCCGGGACGGGGATGGTACCTGTTCGCACTCCGCCGGATTGAGCCCACCCATGCACGAACCGACACGGGTCACCATGACCGCAACCTGCCGCGCCCCCGGACGCCCTGTAGCGGGGCGGCCGGCTCCATCGGGCCCCGCCCCGGAGGTCCGAATAGCGAGTAGTCGCCTTGGGGTGCAGAGTCGCCTCGAGAAAGCCAACCATGGTCATCTGCCGCCCGGGCAGTTGCGGAAAAGCAGGGATGGACAGCGATTGGTACGGCATCGAAGGACTGAGCCCTCAGACCCCGCCCCGCTGCCGCACCACCGACCCGGCCCGCCCCTTCACGACCTCCAGCTGCGCGTGCACGCGCCGTCGGAGGTCCGCGACGTGGCTGACGATGCCGACGCTGCGGTCGCGTTCGCGCAGGGAGTCCAGGACGTCCAGGACCTCGTCGAGGGTCTGGTCGTCGAGGCTGCCGAAGCCCTCGTCGATGAAGAGGGTGTCGAGTCGGACGCCGCCCGCCTCGTCCGTGACCACGTCGGCGAGGCCCAGGGCGAGTGCCAGGGAGGCGAAGAACGTCTCCCCGCCCGACAGGGTCGCCGTGTCACGTTCACGGCCCGTCCAGGCGTCGACGACGTGCAGGCCGAGGCCCGAACGGCCGCGGCCCGCGCGGTCGTCGGAGTGCACGAGGGTGTAGCGCCCGGACGACATGCGCCGGAGTCGTACGGTCGCGGCCGCGGCCACCTGTTCCAGGCGGGCGGCGAGCACGTACGACTCCAGGCGCATGCGGCGTTCGTTGTCCGCCGAGGTGCCCGCGGTGAGTCCTGCGAGCCGGGCCACCCGGTCGTACGCGGCCCGCAGGGGGCCCAGCTTGCGCATCGTGGCGAGCGCGTGGGCGGAGAGCCGGTCCAGTTCGGCGCAGCGGCGTGCGGCGGCGTCCCGCGCGGAGGCGGCGTCCCGCAGGCGTCGGTTCGCCGCGTCGGCCGCGGCCTGTGCGGTCGGGAGGTCGGCGGGCGGTCGCTGGGCGGCGGCGGCCGTGTCCGGCTCGGCGAGGACGGAGCGCACCGCGGCTTCTTCGTTGCGCCAGGCGTCGATGCGGTGCTGGAGCTCGCGGTACCGGGCGTCGTCGAGCAGGGCGGCCGCCGCGGCCGTCGGCGTGTCGAAGCCGGCGCGGAAGGCCGCGTCGGCGAGTCGCGCGTCGGCGTCCTTCAGGCGCTCGGCGGTGTCGTCGGCGGCGCGTGCGGCGTCGGCGGCCTCGGTGAGCAGCGCGGCCTGCCGCTCCAGCTGGGCGGCGCGTGCGGCGACGCTGTCCGCAGCGCCCCGCGCGCGGGTCAACTCCGCTTCCAGGGGCAGCTGTTCGCGCTCCAGGGCGTCGCGCAGCGTCGCACGGGAAGCGGCGCGCCGGGCGGCCTCCTGCTGCTCGGCGAGCCTGCGGTCGTACTCGCGCTCCGCCTGTGCCAAGGCCTCCCGGGCGGCGTGCAGACCGGAGGCGCGTTCTCGGGCCTCTGCGTAGGCCTGCCGCAACTCTGCGACAGCTGTGGCGAGTTCGTCGACCGTGGAGTGGATGTCGGGGGACGCTTCCTTGGAGGCGGTCTCCCCCACAGCGCTCGCCTCGTTCGGTTCCGTCACCGGGCCGCCCCTGGCCGCGGCCGTCGCCGCCGCCAACGATTCCCGTACGTCCCCGAGGGCGCGCTCGGCGGCGGCGCGGGCCTCGTCCGCGCGGCGGTGCTCGGCGAGGGCGGCCTCCTCGGTGTGGCGGTCCACGTGTCCGGCGATCTTCCGCGCGGGGGCGGGGTGCTTCGTGGCGCCGCATACCGCGCAGGGTTCGCCGTCGGTCAGGTGCGCGGCCAGTTCGGCGGCGATGCCATTGAGGCGTTGCTCCTTGAGGGCGAGCCAGTGCTCGTGCGCGGCGGTGGCGGACTCGCGGGCGGCGAGGGCGCGTTCCTGTGCCGCCGCCGCGTCCTGGGCGAGCCGGTCGCGGCGGCGGGCCGCGTCGAGGCGGGCCTGGGCCGGTTCGAGGCGGCCCGCGAGGCGCTCGGCGCGGGTGGCGGCTTCCTGGGCGGACTCGATGCGCTCCTGGAGCGCGGTCCGGGTCGCCTCCCAGCCGTCGAGCCAGCCGGACGCGTCCTGGAGCAGTTCGTCGTCGGCCCGCTCCTGGCGGTCCAGCGTCGCGCGTTCCGCGGTGATCTCGGCGGTCCGCCGCTCGGCGCGCCGGGCCGATGTGAGGCCGCCCAGCTCCTCGGCGGCCGTCCGGGCGGCGGCGGCGAGGCCCGCCGCGCCGTGGGAGGCGAACGTCTCGGGCAGCAGGCCACGCGCGCGTGCCTCCGCTTCCGTGGCGCGCCGGTGTTCGGCGTCGGCGGTGTCGCGCAGGCCGAGCGCGGGCGCGACCGTCTCGGCCTTGCGGGCCCGTTGCAGACGCTCTTCGAGGTCGCGCTGTTCGTCCACGCGCGCGTGGAGCTGCTCGGCGCGTGACTGCGCTTCGGCGAACCGGCTCTGCAGCCGGTCGAGTTCGCGTACGTCACCGAGCCTGCGCTCCGCCGCCGCCTGGGCGGATTCGGCGGCCGTGAGCGCGCAGTCGGCGACGGTGAGGCGTTCCCGAGCGGTCGTGCGGGCGACGGCCGCCCAGGTGAGGACGGCGTCCGCCAGGCCCGGGTCGCCGGGCGCGAGGTCGGGCAGGGGCACTTCGGCGTCGCGGCCGTCGTCGTCCGCGGCCTGCTGCATGCGGTGCGCGTCGGCGAGGAGCGCGGCGTCACCGTCCTTGACCTCGGCTTCGGTGGTGCGCCGCTGCTCGGCGAGCCGCTGTTCCACGGCGGCGAACCTGCGGGTGTCGAAGAGCCGCCCGAGCAGCTTGCCCCGCGCCTCCGCGTCCGCGCGCAGGAAGCGGGCGAAGTCGCCCTGGGGCAGGAGCACGACCTGGCAGAACTGCTCCTTGCTCATGCCGAGGAGCTGGGTGATCTCCTCGCCGATCTCCTGGTGGGACCGGCTCAGGTCCTTCCAGGCGCCTGGGGTCGCTTCGGCGTCGTACTCGCGCAGCCAACTCTGTGCCTTCTCGGTGGTGGTGCCCGTGCCGCGCTTCTTGGGGCGCGCCCACGGAGGCTGGCGGGTGATCTCCAGGCGCCGTCCGGCGACGGTCAGTTCGAGGCACACTTCCGTGCGCGTGCCCTGCTGCGCGTGGTCGCTGCGCAGCGTCATGCCCTGTCCGCTGCCCTGCCGGGCGCCCGGCACCGAGCCGTAGAGGGCATAGCACACGGCGTCGAGGACGGAGGTCTTGCCTGCGCCGGTCGGGCCGTGCAGCAGGAAGAGTCCGGCGGCGCTGAGGTCGTCGAAGTCGATGTCCTGGGTGGTGCCGAAGGGCCCGAAGGCGGTGATGCGGAGCCGGTGGAGCCTCATCGGGCGACCTCGCGCAGCGTGTCGTCGGTGCGGACCGCGTCGAACGCCGAACGCAGCACTTCCTGTTCCTCCTCGTCGGGCCCCGCGCCGCGCACATGGGTCACGAAGTCCTCGGCGACCTGCTGGTCGCTGCGGCCCTGGAGGCGCTGGGCGTACGAGACGTCCGGGTCGTCGGGGGCCCGGTCCGGGGCGAAGACGAGGCTGAGGGTGTGCGGGAACCGCTCGCAGAGGCGGGCCATCGGGTCGTCGGGGCGGACCGCGTCGGTGAGGGTGGCCTCGACCCACGCCTCTTCGTGGCGGGCGAGACCGGGGTCGTCGAGCAGGTCGGCGAGGGTGCCCCGGATGCGGGCGAGCGGGCGCGGCACGGGGCAGTCGACGCGCTCGGCGTCGATCTCCCCTTCCGGGCCGAGGTCGACGAGCCACATGCTCTTGCGGTGGTCGGCCTCGGAGAAGGAGTACGGCAGGGGGGAGCCCGAGTAGCGCACGCGCGTGGAGAGGGTCTGGCTGCCGTGCAGGTGGCCGAGGGCTGCGTAGTCCACGCCTTCGAAGACTCCGGCGGGCACGGCGGCGACCCCGCCGACCGTGATGTCCCGTTCGCTCTCGCTGACCTGGCCGCCGCTGACGAAGGCATGGGCGAGGACGACGGAGCGGGTGCCCGGCGCGCGGGCGGCGAGGTCGGCGCGGACCCGGTCCATGGCGGCACCGAGGACCGCCTCGTGCCCTGCCTTGGCCACTCCGAAGGTGTCCTTGACGAGGGCGGGTTCGAGATAGGGCAGGCCGTAGAACGCCACGTCCCCGTGGCGGTCGGTGAGGATGACGGGCTCCGCGCAGGCGGCCGGGTCGGTGCGCAGGTGGATGCCGGCGCGGTCGATGAGGCCCGCGCCGACGCCGAGGCGGCGCGCCGAGTCGTGGTTCCCGGAGATCATGACCGTCGGCACGCCGAGGTCCGCGAGCCGGTGCAGGGCGTCGTCGAAGAGCTCGACGGCGGCGAGCGGCGGCACCGCCCTGTCGTACACGTCCCCGGCCACCACGACGGCGTCCACGTCACGCTCGCGCACGGTCGCCAGCAGGTGACCGATGAACGCGGCCTGGGCATCGAGCATGTTCACGCGGTGGAACGATCGCCCCAGATGCCAGTCGGACGTGTGCAGAAGCCTCATGATTCCCGAGACTATCGGGCGGGTCGGACATCACGGGTGGCCACTCCCGTAACTCCTCCCCACCCGGCCCCTCAGGCGTCCCCGTATGCCTCTCCCCCGAGCTCCAGAACGGCGCTGCCCGCGGTGGCGTCGGCCAGCCAGCCGCGGAAGGCGTCCACGTCGGCGTCGGGCAGGCCGATCTCGATCGTGACGGCGTCGCCGTAGCGGACGTCGCGCACCTCGCGGCCCGCCGCCCGCAGATCGTTCTGGACCTTGCCCGCGCGCTGGTGGTCGACGGTGACGGTGGCGAGGCGGAAGCGGCGGCGGGTGACGGTGCCGAGGGTGTCCAGGGCCTCGCCGACGGCTCCTCCGTAGGCGCGGATGAGTCCGCCCGCGCCGAGCTTGACCCCTCCGTAGTAGCGGGTCACGACCGCGGCGACGTACCGCATGTCGCGGCGCATCAGCATCTGCAGCATCGGGACGCCCGCGGTGCCGCCGGGCTCGCCGTCGTCGCTCGCCTTCTGCACGGCGGCGTCGGCCCCGATGACGTACGCGAAGCAGTTGTGGCTGGCGGTCGGGTGTTCCTTGCGGACGCGCGCGACGAAGTCCTGGGCCTCCCGCTCGGTGGCCGCGGGTGCCAGGGCGCACAGGAAGCGCGAGCGGTTGATCTCGGTCTCGTGCACGCCCTCGCGGGCCACTGTGCGGTATTCGTCCTGCATCACGCCAGCGTAGGCGCTCCTCGGGGGCCGATCGCGCCCGGGAGGGGCACCGGGTGGCGTAGGCCACAGCACGCGTTCCCGCGCGAGCCGCCCCGGTACCGTGATCTCTCGTGACGTCACCTTCGACAACCGTGCCCCAAGTCCCGGACCCGGCGGGCCCCTTGGCAGCCCTGCTCGCCGGCGTGCCCGTCACCGTCGTCGAGACCCACGACGACCCGGCGGAGGCCGTCCTTTTCCCCGAGGAGGAGGCGGTCGTCGCGAACGCGGTGGCCAAGCGGCGCAACGAGTTCACCACCGTGCGGCACTGCGCCCGCACCGCGCTGGCCCGGATCGGTGTGCCGCCCGCGCCGATCCTGCCGGGACACCGGGGCGCACCCGGCTGGCCGCCCGGTGTCGTCGGCAGCATGACGCACTGCGCCGGGTACCGCGCGGCGGTCGTGGCCCGCGCGGGCGAGGTGGTCTCGCTCGGCATCGACGCGGAGCCCGGTGAGCCGCTGCGCGATCCGGACGTCCTGAACCTGGTGGCCGACGAGACGGAGCGTGCCGCGCTGGCCGCGCTCGGCTCCCGCTACCCGGCCACACCCTGGGACCGGCTGCTCTTCAGCGCGAAGGAGTCCGTCTACAAGACGTGGTTCCCGCTCACCGGGCAGTGGCTCGGTTTCGAGGAGGCCCGGGTGGAGCTGGAGCCGGACGGCACGTTCACCGCGCGGCTGCTGGTCGAGGGGCCCGTGGTGGCGGGCGTCGAACTGAAGGTGTTCGCAGGTCAGTGGGTGGTGCGGGACGGGATCGCCGCCACGGCCATCGTGCTGCGCTGAGGCTCTGGCGCTCGACGTCCGCCCGGCCCGGTGCTCGACGTCCGCTCGGCCGGTGTCCGGCACGCGCGCGTGGCGTATGTCCATCGGGGCGCCCGCGCGCGGTACGGCGGGGTGAGTCAGCGGTCTCGGTGAGTCAGCGCCCACCCGCCGTCTCGTCTCCGCCCCCATCCCCGTTCCCATCCCCCTCGGCAAGGGTCTCCCAGAACATCTCCTCGTACTGCCCCAGCAGGCGGCCGTAGCGCAGGTGCGCCGTCGTGATCCGGCCCCGGTCGAGGCCGGCCTGCACCGCGGCGAGCGCCTGCCGGTCGAGGTCCGGCGCGGGCTCCGCGAAGAAGTCGAAGAACCCGCAGGCCTCGTCGTCGAAGCCGTAGTGGTCGCGCAACGCGCGGGCGACGGTGGCGCAACAGGCGCCCCAGACCGCGAAGTTGGCGGTGAGCGCGAGGACGACGTCGGCCGGTTCGCCGTTCAGGGCGAGCCACGCCACGTACGCCGGGTAGGTCTGGCAGCCCGCCTGCGGTTCGTACGTCGCCGCCTCCGCCCGGCTCACCCCGCAGGCGTCGAGCAACGGGGTGAGCCGTTCCCGCGCGAGGCTCTCGCCGTCGGCGAGGGTGTCGAAGAAGGCGGCGGATTCGAGGTCCTTGGCCTCGGCGGCCCGCCTGGTGAGGTGCTGGAAGGAGCGCCGGTCGGCGGGGATGACGTGCCGCTGCTCCAGGGCGAGGACGGCGATCGTCCGCGCCCGCGCCCGGCCGTCGGCGATGCGCGGCACGAGGGGGTTGGCGGCCGGCTCTGGGGCGAGGCGGGCGGCCGTGGTCCGCAGGAGCTCTTGTGCCGTCGGAGTCATCACGCGCACCTTCCGCTGGGCGGGAACTTCTCGGCCCGGCTGCTAGTTTCTACTCTGCTGTAGAAATTGGCGGGGGCCCGGACTTGCGCGCAGCGTACCGGGACCGCGTCGGACACCCCTGATTCATCGATACGTTTATGGAGTTCCCCATGGCTCTGTGGGACCGCGTCAAGGAATCCGCATCGACGATGCAGACCCAGTTGATGGCGAAGAAGAACGACCTCAAGAGCGGCGCCTTCCGCGACGCGAGCATGGCGATGTGCGCCCTGGTGGCGGCAGCCGACGGCACCGTGGACCCGTCCGAGCGCCACCGCGTGGCCCAGCTCATCGGCACGAACGAGGTGCTGCAGAACTTCCCCGCGGACGACCTGCGCCGCCGCTTCGACGAGTACGTGGACAAGCTCACCGCCGACTTCGCGTTCGGCAAGGTGAGCGTGCTCCAGGAGGTCGCCAAGGCGAAGAAGAAGCCCGCGGAGGCCCGCGCGGTGATCCAGATAGGCATCGTGATCGGCGGCGCCGACGGTGACTTCGACAAGGACGAGCAGGGTGTGGTGCGCGAGGCGTGCTTCGCGCTCGACCTGCCGCCGCACGAGTTCGACCTCTAGTTCCGGCCTCTGGTCACGTCGCCCGGACCGGCCCCCTGCGGCCGGTCCGCTCACCGGGCACGGGGTCGAGGACTCGGAGCCGAGGACTCTGAACCGCGGAGGGGGGACCGACGGAGAGCCGGGGGCTCAGAGCGGCGTGGCCGCCCGCAGGATGAGGACCATCGTCACGGCCGAGTTCGCCGAGGACATCGCGGACACGGCGGTGCCGACCGCCGCGGACCACAGCGCGAGCCCCACCGCCGTGAACACGGAAGGCCGGGTGCGGGCGGACGGCGCAGGGGCGAGGAGCGCGGCGACGCGACGCGGCACCGGTCCCGGCGACGCGAGGCCCGCTAGGCCCGCGAGGCCCGCGAGTGTCGGTGCGGGCACGCCGCGGGAGGCCATGGCCGCCTTGCCGATCGCGCGGGCGACGGCCCGCCGGTCGCGCACCGCGCCGGCCGCCGCCTCGTCGGCCCACCGCTCGGCGGCGTAGGCCACGGAGGTGCGCAGCGGCTGCAGGAAGGGGTTCGCGCGGGCCGCCAACTGCGTGACGATCAGGTGCCGGTGGTGCCGTGCGGAGAGGTGGGCCCGCTCGTGGGCGAACAGCGCGCGGCGCTCAGCGGACGCGAGCCGGGACAGCATGCCGGTGGTGACCACCACACGGCCCCCGGCGCGGGTCGGCAGGGCGTAGGCGTACGAAGCCTCGTCGGTGAGTACGGCGACGGAGTTGCCGCGCAGCCCTTCGAGGGCCCGGCGCGCCCGGCGTCGTACCCGCGCGTGCCGCCACAGTGTGCGCGCACACGCCGCGCACACGGCGAGCAGCGCCGGGATCGCGACCTTCCCCGCGACCTCGTCATAGGGAACGGCCGCCCGCACCTCGGGGTCGGACCAGCCGTCCGGCAGCGGGTTGCCCGGCAGTTGGGCGGTTCCGACGACCATCAGGAGCGCCAGACAGAGCGTGCTGCACACGGCCATCACGCCGGCGACGGCGGTGAGCAGGCGGGTCGCGGTGCGCGGGTGGAGGTGCTGCTCGGCGAGGCGGGCGATCGGCCACGCGGTCAGCGGCAGCACGAGGGGCAGGAAGACGAACACGCCCATCAGTGGAGAACCCCCATCGGGCGTCAGTCGTCGGCCTCGGCGCCCGCCTGCCCGAGCAGACCGCGCAGGAGCTCCTCGTCGTCGGGCGTGAGCGTCGTGACGAAGCTGGCGAGCACGGCCTCGCGGTCGCTCTCGCCGTCGAGCACCTTGCGCATGCGGAAGGCGGCGAGCCCGGCCTCGTCCGAAGCGGGCAGCCACGCGAACGACCGGCCAGCGCGCTCGCGGGTGACCGCGTCCTTCGCGAGGAGGCGGGTCAGGATCGTCATGACGGTGGTGTACGCGAGGTCGCCGCCGATCCGCTCCTGCACCCAGGCGGCGCTGACGGGCCCGCGCGCGGCGTGCAGTGCGGCGAGGACCTGCGACTCCAGTTCGCCCTGGGCGCGGCGGCGCGGTCGCGGCCGCCGCTCGGCGCGCTCGGGGTGCTCGCCGTACCCGTCGGCATGCGTCATCCCGCGATCCCTCCAGCCTCTGTGTGCTCCACCAGTCTCTGTGTGCTCCACGGCGGACGGGGAGCGCCCTATCGTAACGGGGCACCGCCGCACGACCCACTTCTACACTCCTGTAGATTTCGGGGAGATATCCAGATCTCTGACCGTAGGAGGACATCGTGGGAGTTTCCCTGGCCAAGGGCGGCAACGTCTCGCTGAGCAAGGAGGCGCCGGGCCTCACCGCCGTACTGGTCGGCCTGGGCTGGGACGTGCGCACCACGACCGGCACGGACTACGACCTCGACGCCAGCGCGCTGCTCTGCGACGACTCCGGCAAGGTCGTCTCCGACCAGCACTTCGTCTTCTACAACAACCTGACGAGCCCGGACGGCTCGGTCGAGCACACCGGCGACAACCTCACCGGTGAGGGCGAGGGCGACGACGAGGCCGTGAAGGTGAACCTCGCGCAGGTGCCCGCCGACATCTCGAAGATCGTCTTCCCGGTGTCGATCCACGACGCCGAGAACCGCGGCCAGAGCTTCGGCCAGGTCCGCAACGCGTTCATCCGCGTGGTGAACCAGGCGGACGGCGTGGAGATCGCCCGCTACGACCTGTCGGAGGACGCCTCCACGGAGACCGCCATGGTCTTCGGCGAGCTCTACCGACACGGCGCCGAGTGGAAATTCCGTGCGGTCGGCCAGGGTTATGCCAGTGGGCTGCGCGGCATCGCGACAGACTTCGGCGTGAACGTCTGACGGTTTTGAGGAGGCAGGTCATGTACGGCGACCAGGAGACGGTGCGCAGGATCCTGACGGAGCTCGGCGACACCTGGGCCGTCGTGGGCCTGTCCAACAACCGCGACCGGGCGGCGTACGGCGTCGCGGCCGTCCTGAAGCGCTTCGGCAAGCGCGTCGTGCCGATCCACCCCAAGGCGGAGACGGTCCACGGCGAGCAGGGGTACGCGTCCCTGTCAGACGTGCCGTTCCGGATCGACGTGGTGGACGTGTTCGTCAACAGCGCGCTGGCGGGCCGGGTCGCCGACGACGCGGTGGCCGCCGGCGCGCGGGCGGTCTGGTTCCAGCTCGGCGTGGTCGACGAGGCGGCGTACGACAGGACGCGCGCGGCGGGCCTGGACATGGTCATGAACCGCTGCCCCGCGATCGAGATCCCGAAGCTGGGCTAGCCCGACGCCACCTTTCAGAACGGCTGGCCGGTTCAGAACGACTGTCGGTTCAGAACGACTGTCGGTTCAGAACGGCCGGCCGGTTTCAGAACGGCTGGTCGGGCCAGTCCAGCAGGCGGGCGCCGATCACCGCGGTCTGGAGGGTGTAGCGGTGCACGGGGTCGGCCGGGTTGGCGCCGGTGAGCTTGTGTATGCGCTCCAGACGGTACGTCAGGGCGCGCACGCTCAAGGAGAGGCGGCGGGCCGCCTCCGCCGCGACACAGCCCGCGTCGAAGAACGCGGCGAGCGTGTCGATGAGCGGCTGCGCCCCGCCGCGGGCCTGCCGCAGCGGGCCGAGCGTATGGACCACCAGGTCGGCCATGGCCTGCCGGTCGCGGGTCAGCACCGGGTAGACCAGCAGATCGGCGGCGTGCAGCACCGGCTCGTCGAGTTCCAGGCGTTCGGCGAGATCGAGGGCGTTGAGCGCCTCCTCGTACGACTGGACGACACCGCCCGGGCCCGGCTGCGAGCGGCCGATGGCGACCCGGCCGCCCTGGACGGCGGCGTACGCGTGCTTGGCGAAGAAGGCGAGAACCTCACCCTGGTCGCCGGGGGCGATGCACACCATCCGGCCGTCCTTGGTGGTGAGCAGGATGCTGCGGTCGCCGAACCGGCCGATGAGGGCGCGCTCGACCTCGCGGGGCACGGCGTCCCCCTCCTCGTATCCGCTCGCTCCCTGGGCGACGGCGACCGCGTGTTCGTAGGAGAGACGAAGGCCGAAGCGTTCGGCGCGCTCGGCGAGCAGGCCCAGGTCGCTGCGTCCGTGGAGGAGGTCGTCGATGAACTCCCGCCGGGCGGCCTCCTCCTGACGGACCGCGAGGCGCTGCGCGCGCTCGTACCCCTCGGCGAAGGCGTCCACGGCCTGTTCGACGGCGGCCAGCGCACTGTCCGTGGAAACCGTCCGCGCGGCGGGCCAGTGCTCGCGGGCCGCCGCCAGATGCGCGCCCACCAGAGCCCGCAGCCCCAGCCCCGCCTCGGCCGCCCGCTCCCCCAGCACCCGCCGCGAGTCCAGCTCGTCACGGTTCAGCCTGCGCCCGGTCGCGGCCGCGGCGGCCAGCATGCGGGCATAGCCGTCGAGGTACTCCCCGGGTACGCCGTACCCCTCCACACCTGCTCCGTCCGCCATGCCCGCCCCGCTGCCGTGGTGAACCGCCGCCACCGTACTGAATGATTTGATGCCTTTTTAACGCATACGGATTAACGCATACGGAGTCGGGGAGTGCCGACCGGGGCCGGAACAATCGGTGGTCCCTCACCGTTGAAGCCGGTATGCCTCTGACTGGTGAATACGAGCCCGGCACATGGGACTGGGCGAGCAAGCAGGCCCAGCTGTACGAGAGCTCCGGCGGGACCGAGGGGACGACCATGCAGGGAAAGCCGGTCATCCTGCTGACCTCGGTCGGCGCCAAGAGCGGGAAGCTCCGCAAGAACCCCCTGATGCGCGTCGAACACGCCGGGGAGTACGCGGTGGTCGCGTCGAAGGGCGGCGACCCGGCGAACCCGTCCTGGTACCACAACCTGATCGCGCACCCGCACGTGGAGCTGCAGGACGGCCCGGTGAAGAAGGACTACCGCGCGCGGGTCGCCTCCGGTGAGGAGCGGCGGCTGTGGTGGGAGCGGGCGGTCGCGGTCTGGCCGGCGTACGACGAGTACCAGAAGAAGACGGACCGGGAGATCCCGCTCTTCATCCTGACCCCGTTCGAGTCCTGATCCTGTTCGGGCCCTGATCCTGTTCGGTCACCGCCCCTGTTCGAGTCCTGCCCTTGTTCGGGCCCTGATCCGCTTCGGGTCGGGTGCCGATCCTGTTCGGGCGGCCTACCGCTCCCGCTGCCGGGCGCGGTAGGCCCGCAGGTTCGCCGCGTTGCCGCAGGTCTTGACGTCGTGCCAGACGCCGCTGTTGTTGCGGGAGCGGTCGTAGAAGGCCACACGGCAGGCGGGGTTGCGGCAGGACTTCAGACGTCGGGTGGTGTCCGCCTGCTGCGCCTCGTACACCGCCGCGAGGAAGAGGGCGACGAGTCGGCGCCACCCTCCGTCGCCGTGGGGTTCGAGTCGTACGACACCGTCCGCACCGAGCCGCAGTACCGCCTCGGCGGTGTGCTCCGGCACCGGGGACGGGTCCGCGGCCTCGCCCCCTGTTCCCCGGGCGGCGATCCCCTGAAGACTGTCGCGGAAGGCCCGGAGCTCGGGCAGCGCGTCGGCGTCCAGGATCACGCGCGGCGCCGGTCGCCCGGTGACGGCCGCCCACTCGGCGCACGCCTCGTCCGCCCACGACTGCGCGTCGGCCACGTCCCCGAGCAAGTCAGCTCTTCCGGAGCCCGCAGAACCCGAACCCGCAGAACCCACCGAACCCGGCGAACCTGGCGAACCCGGCGCCCCCGCCGAGACGGTGTTGAGCAGGTCCTGGACGAGTCCGAGGCCGCCGGGCGCGGACTCCAGGCGATACCGCTCGGTCGCCGACCAGGTCATCGTGGATCACCTTCCGGGGTGCGGGGGAACGCCCCGGCCTTCGGGGCGCCCCACTCTTTCACGCCGGACCGGCACCGCCCTCCCCCGCCCGTCAGGTGTCACACCAGTGCGCTCAACAGCGCGGCGTCGTACGGCACCGCTTCGTCGAGGCGGCCGGTGAGGGCCTTCGTCGGCCACTCGGGGTCGGCGACGAGCGCGCGGGCGACGGCGACCAGATCGAACTCGTCGCGCTCCATGCGGTCGAGGAGCGGGCCGATGCCGGTCACGCCGGATCGCTGGGTGCGCCCCGGCGCGCCCGCGAACTGCTGGGCGAGGCCCACGGAGCCGACGGTGACCGAGGGCTTGCCGGTGAGCTTCTTCGTCCAGCCGGCGAGGTTCAGATCGCTGCCCTCGAACTCGGGGAGCCAGTAGCGCCGCGTCGAGGCGTGGAAGGCGTCCGCTCCCGCCTCGGCCAGCGGCACGAGGAGCGCCTCCAGTTCCCGCGGCCCCTCGGCGATCCGCGCGTCGTAGTGGTCGGTCTTCCACTGCGAGAGGCGGAACAGGACCGGGAAGCCGGGCGAGACCGCAGCCCGCACGGCGGCGACGACCTCGGCGGCGAACCGGGCCCGGGAGGCGGGGTCGCCGCCGTAGGCGTCGGTGCGGGTGTTGGTGCCGCGCCACAGGAAGCTGTCGATCAAGTAGCCGTGGGCGCCGTGCAGTTCGACGCCGTCGAAGCCGATGCGTTCGGCGGCGGCCGCGGCCTCGGCGAAGGCGCGGACGACCGCGTCGATGTCGTCGAGCGTCATGACCCTGCCGTGCGCACGCCCGTCGAGGTCGATGCCGGACGGCCCCTCCGCAGGGATGCTGGACGGACCTTCCGCGGAGCCGCCGTGCGGCTGCCCCGCACCGCCCCGCAGCACACCCGTGTGCCACAGCTGGGGCATGATCCGGCCGCCCGCCGCGTGCACCCGCTCGGCCACCGCCGCCCAGCCGGCGAGGGCCCGCTCACCGTGGAAGTGCGGCACGCCGTCGTACGCGGCGGCCGCGTCCCGCCGCACATAGGTGCCCTCCGTGACGATCAGACCTGCGCCGCCGGCCGCGCGCCGCGCGTAGTACGCGGCGACATCCTCGCCGGGCACGCCGTCCGGCGAGAAGCGCCGGGTCACGGCGGCCATCGCGATGCGGTTGCGCAGCGTCAGGTCGCCGAGGGCGAGGGGGCGGCCCAACAGACGTGCGGCGCGCGACGCGTCCTCGTTCGATACGCCGCTGTCCACGGTCTCCATGGCGGGTTCCTCTGCTCTCGAGTGCTCTTGGGTACAAGCACTATGAAAGAAGCGTAACCGCTTTGCCTATGTCGGCTGCCCTTGCGTCCCGTCCCCGTCCACCTCCCGTACGAGCTCGATCGCCCTGCCCAGCGTGCTCAGCCGCGCGTCGAGCGTGTCGCCCGCCGGATAGAGCCGGACCGTGTCGACGCCAGCGGCGCGCCAGACCCGCAGCCGTTCGCGCACCATCTCCTCGGTGCCGATCAGGGTGGTCGCGAGGACCATCTCGTCGCTCACGAGAGCGGCCGCGCCGTCCCGGTCGCCCGCCTGCCAGCGCTCGCGGACCTCCGCGGCGGCCTCGGCCCATCCCTGCCTGCTGTAGGCGGCGTTGTAGAAGTTGGTGGTGGCGGAGCCCATCCCGCCGAGGCTGAAGGCGAGTTCCTTCTTGCGGCCCGCGACCATCGCGCGCAGGGCGTTCTCGTCGTCCGCGAACGCCACCTCGGCGCCCTGGCAGATGTCGAGGTCGGCACGGGTGCGACCGGCCGCCGCGAGGCCCGCGTCCAGGTGGTCGAAGTACGCCTCCTTGGCGCCCTCCGGCACGAAACTGGTGCCGAGCCAGCCGTTCGCGACCTCTCCCGTGAGGCGGAGCATCTTCGGGGAGAGGGTGGCGAGATAGATCGGCAGGTCGTGCTCGGTGCGCAGCGAAAGACGCATGGGCCGGGCCTCGCCGCCGGGCAGCGGCACGGTGAACTCGCGGCCCTCATGGACGATCTTCTCGCCGGAGGCCGCCCGCCGGATGATGTCCACGGTCTCCCGCATCCGGGACAGCGGGCGCGCGAACGGCACGCCGTGCAGCCCCTCGATCACCTGCGGCCCCGACGGTCCGAGGCCCAGCAGGAACCGCCCTTCGGAGATCTGCGCGAGCGTGAGGGCGGCCCGGGCGATGGCGACGGGGGTGCGGGTGCCGAGCTGGATGATCCCCGAGCCGAGCAGCAGCCGTTCGGTGCGGGCCGCCAGGTAGCCGAGCGGGGAGGGCGCTTCGGAGCCCCAGGCCTCGGCCACCCAGCAGATGTCCATGCCCAGCTTCTCGGCCTCGGTGACGAAGTCGACCGTCTCCCGCCAGTCCGCCCCGGACGCCTCGATCGTCGTCGACGTACGCATCAGGACCGCGCCCCTTCCACGGCCGACGTACCGCCCGCGTCGGCCACGCCCTCGGCCAGCGCCTTGATCGCGTCGACCGTGGCGGTCATGCTCCGCTCGAACTCCCTCAGCCGTACGAACACGATCTTCTGCTCCTTCTCCGGCATCCGTTCGATCGCATGGCTGAGTCCCGAGCGGCCGGGGCCAAGGCGCATCCACTGCGTCAGGAGCGTGCTTCCGTCCTCCTGTGCCGCGAGACAGAACCGCCACAGGGCGCTGGGGTGTTCGGGGTCGTTCACCGCCCACGCGAACTCGCGCGGCGCCTCGCACGCCACGACGTACGACGTGGTCTCCCACTCCCCCAGGGAGTCGTGCCTGCTGCGCCCGGTGAACCGTGCGCCGAGCGCGGGGCCGCTCGCTCCGTCCAGCCATGCGACCGACTGCAACTCCGCACTCAGCGCGGGCAGCAGGCCGATGTCGGAGACGAGCTCCCACACCCGCTCCGGCGGCGCGGCGATCCGCCCGCTCACCTCGACCGTCGGCCCGTCCGCGTAACGCGCGCCTGTCCACTCCATCGAAGACCGCCCTCCACGTCGCCTGGGAGGCTGACGCCTCTGACCTTGAGAGTTGCGTAGATAGACTCACTCGTCAAGGGTCGAGAACCGTCATAGGCACGCGGAGGCGCGGCGCCCTCAGCGGCTGAACCGCGCCTGCACGTCCGGGCGTTCGGCGAGGCGGGGCGGATAGCCGGGACCGAGCCGCGGGCTCGTGTTCGCGGCCGTCATCGGTTCCCCGCAGTCGGCGCAGACGACCTCGGCGCGGCTGTCCTGGCCGCAGCGGTCGTGGTGGAACACGATCGGCGCGCCCTCCTCACCGCTCAGCCAGCGGTCGCCCCAGCTGTTCATGGCGGCGAGGACACCGAAGAAGTCGCGGCCCTTCTCGGTGAGCACGTAGTCGTAGCGCACCGGCTCGCTCTGGTAGGCCCGCTTCTCCAAGAGGCCCTCGTCGACGAGGCGGCGCAGCCGGTCGGTGAGGGTGTTGCGGGCGATGCCGAGCTCTCGCTGGAAGGCGTCGAAGCGCTTGATGCCGTAGAACGCCTCGCGCAGGACGAGCGGCGTCCACCAGTCGCCGAGCAGGTCCATCGTGCGGGCGATGGAACACGGCCAGTTCGCAAAGGAGGTCCGCCTCATGACGCCAGCATACGGAGGTCGGTCTCAGCACGAGACCCAGCAGACCCGGCAGGCCGGCAGGGCGGAACCGCGCCTGGGACGTGACGTTCGACGCAAACGGCGCCCGCCTGTTGTGAGCGGGCGCCCGCGGCTGATCAGGTACGGAGACCGGGCCCTCGCGGTAACCGGCCGAGCCGAGCAGTCAGGAGAACTCCCCATGACGACCGGGTACTTCACATCCGTCGACGACGTCTCGGCACGCCTGGCCACGACCGGCTATCTGGCCTCCCCGGCCGTCGCCACGACCGTCTTCCTGGCGGACCGGCTCGGCAAACCGCTGCTCGTGGAGGGCCCGGCCGGAGTGGGCAAGACGGAGCTGGCGAAGGCCGTCGCCGAGATCGCGGGCGCCCGGCTCGTACGGCTGCAGTGCTACGAGGGTGTCGACGAGTCGCGCGCGCTGTACGAGTGGAACCACGCCAAGCAACTCCTGCGCATCACGGCGGGCCGCGACGAGTCGTGGGACGAGACGCGCACCGACATCTTCAGCGAGGAGTTCCTGCTCTCGCGCCCGCTGCTCACCGCGATCCGCGGCGACGAGCCGAAGGTCCTGCTGATCGACGAGACCGACAAGGCCGACGTCGAGGTCGAGGGACTGCTCCTGGAGGTCCTCAGCGACTTCCAGGTCACGGTGCCGGAGCTGGGCACGATCCGCGCCGGGCGCCGCCCGTTCGTCGTCCTCACCTCCAACGCGAGCCGCGAGCTGTCCGAGGCCCTGCGCCGCCGCTGCCTGTTCCTCCACATCGGCTTCCCCGAAGAGGAGCTGGAGCGCCGCATCGTCCACATGAAGGTGCCCGGACTCGACGAGGCGCTCGCCGCGTCGGTGGTGCGGGTGGTCGGCGCGCTGCGCGCGATGGACCTGCGGAAGGTGCCGTCGGTCGCGGAGACGATCGACTGGGCGCGTACGCTCCTCGCGCTCGGCGCCGACACGCTGGACGAGACCGTCGTACGCGACAGCCTCGGCGTGGTCCTCAAGCACCAGGACGACGTGCTGAAGGCCGTCGCCAAGCTGGACCTGGACGCCGTGTGACGGCCCCGCCGACCGAGGACGGGCCCGACTCCACCGCTCCCGACTCCACCGTGCCCGGCCCTCCCGCACCCGACTCCCCCGTCCCCGGCATCACGGGCCGCCTCACCGGCCTCGTCGGCACCCTCCGCTCGCACGGGCTGCGCATCGGCCCCGGTGAGACCGTCGACGCCGCGGCCGCCCTTGAAGTGCTCGGCCTCACCGACCGGGAGCGGGTCAGGGAAGGGCTCGCCGCCGCGCTGCTCCACCGAGAGGACCAGCGCGCCGTCTTCGACCCGGTTTTCGACCTGTACTTCCCGCTGGGCGTCGGTGCGCCGGACGGCGGGAGCGACCGCGTGCACCAGGGCGGCGGTGACGCCGACCGGGACGCGCTGCGGGAACGGCTCGTCGCCGCCCTCGCCGCGAACGACCAAGGGCTGCTCGGCCAGTTGGCGGGCGAGGCGGTGGACGGCTTCGGCGGCTATGGCTCCTCCTCGTCGGGCGCGGACGGCTGGTCGTCGTACCAGACACTGAGCCGGCTGCGTCCGGAGACGCTGCTCACCCGTGTCCTCGCCGCACTCCGCGCGGGCTCCACCGGGCAGGACACCGGTGAGGCGGCGTTCACGGACCGCCTCGAAGCGGACGAGGTACGGCGCCGCATCGAGGGGTTCCGAGAGCGGGTCCGCACCGAGGCGCGCCGCCGGGTCGCCGAGCGGCGCGGCACCGAGGAGATCGCCCGCCGTGCCGTGGCGACCACCGCCGACCGCGTCGACTTCCTCCTGGCGGGCCGGGCGCACCTGGACGAACTCCGCCGGGCGGTGCACCCCCTGGCGCGCAGGCTCGCGACCCGCCTCGCGGCCCGTCGCAGGCGGGCCGCGCACGGCAGCATCGACCTGCGCCGCACCTTGCGCGGTTCGCTGTCGACGGGTGGCGTGCCGATGCGCCCTGTGCTGCGCCGTCGCCGTCCCGCGCGCCCCGAACTGGTCCTGCTGTGTGATGTGTCCGGTTCGGTGGCGGGCTTCGCGAACTTCACAATGCTGCTGGTCCAGGCGTTGCACGACCAGTTCAGCAAGGTGCGTGTGTTCGCCTTCGTCAACCGCGTGGACGAGGTGACAGGGCTGGTCGCGCGCGGCGCCGCCGATCCGGGGGGCCTCGGTGCCCGGATCCTCGGGCAGGCCACCGTGACGGGCTGGCACGGGAGCAGCGACTACGGCACCTCCCTTGGCGAGTTCGCCGAGCGGTACCTCGACGCGGTCGGCCCGCGCTCGACGGTCTTCGTCCTCGGCGACGCCCGGACGAACATGAGCGATCCGAACCTCCCCGCGCTGCGGCACATCGCCGAGCGGGCCCGCCGCGTGTACTGGCTCAATCCGGAAGGGCGCTCGCAGTGGTCGACCGGAGACTCGGCGGCGTACGCGTACGCCGATCTCGTCGAGATGCACGAGTGCCGCAACGCGCGGCAGCTCAGCGGTCTGATCGCACGTCTGCTGCCCGTCTGACCATCCCCGCGAACGCGCACAGCCAGGCCGCGACCGCGATCCACAGCAGCACCCTGCCCGGCTCCCGCAGCCAGGAGAGATCCGCCGCCGCGCTCACCGAGAGCGTGGCGACGGCCGTCATGCCCATCGGGAAGACAGTGGCCCAGCGCCGCACGTCGTAGCGCGGGCGCGGCCAGCGCACCTCGGCGACCAGCAGGACGAGGTACCAGGCGAGGTCCAGCGCGAGGACGACGAGGGTCACCGTGCGCAGGACGTCGTGCCAGGCCCCGGTGAACAGGGGCGCGGCCATGAGCTTCGTCCCGGCGAGCGCGGAGATCGCGAGGGCGCCGCCCGCCACCCACTGGTCGCCCGCTCCCGTCCGCAGGCCTGCGAGGTCGAAGCGGGCGAAGGCCGCCGCGTACAGCACCAGGCCGAGGCAGAAGAAGCCGAGCGCGACGCCGGAGAGCGGGCGCGCGGGCAGGGCGATGGCCAGGGTGCCGCACAGCACCGCGACCCCCTGGGTGGCGACGCAGACGAGGAAGACCGCGCCCGGCATGCGGTGTCCCCAATGGCGTACGACAGCGGGCAGCAGGACCGGCCAGAGGGCGGCGGCGATCACCAGCAGGGTCACGGCGAGCGGCTGCCGGCCGAGGAGCGAGAGGCGGGTGCCCAGCACGCAGGTGGCGGCGACGGCGGTGAGCGCGGGCGGCGTGTCCGCCTCCGCCGCCCAGCGCGAGCGCCGGCGCGCCAGGCGGAACGTGAAGTCCGCGGCGAGCGCGATCCAGGCGGCCGCGGCCATCGCCAGGGCCGCGCGGGAGAGCGTCTCATGGCCGAGGAGGTGCAGGCCCACCGAGATGATCCCGGTGGCCATCACCGCGGATCCCGCCGCGGGCGGCAGCCCCGTCCACCAGGCGGTGAACCGGGCCTGGCGCGTCGCGAGCGGGCTGGGCGTCATGGCTCCAGGATCGGCGACCCGGCCCGGGTCCGCCGGTCGGGCGGGGCCGGCCGGGATCTTCCCGCGCCCCGCCTGACGTGTGCCTTTTCGACGTGCGGGTACCCGGCCGCTCCGACGACGACTGGAGGAAAATCCGTGGCTGCACCCCGCAAGAACGTCTTTGTGCTCGGTCTGGACGAAGCCAATCTGCCCACCTTGAACAGCATTCCCGACGCGGCGCACTACCGCTTCCACCCGCTGCTCACCGTCGAGGAGCTGCAGGGGGGCGAGGTCTCCGTGCCGGAGCTGCTCGACAAGGCCCAGGGCATCCTCGACTCGTTCGACGGCAGCATCGACGCGATCGTGGGCTACTGGGACTTCCCCGTCAGCACGCTGGTCGCGATACTCGGCGACCGCTACGGCACCCGCAGCACCAGCCTGGAGTCCGTCGTCAAGTGCGAGCACAAGTACTGGAGCAGGCTGGAACAGCAGAAGGTCATCGACGAGCACCCGCGCTTCGGCCGGGTCGATCTCGACGCCGACGATCCGCGGCCGCCGGAGGGGGTGCGGTTCCCGATGTGGCTCAAGCCCGCGCTCTCCTATTCCTCCGAGCTGGCCTACAGCGTCAAGGACCAGGACGAGTTCCGGGAGGCCTGTGCCCGGATCAAGGAGGGCATCAGCCGGGTCGGGCGCCCCTTCGAGTACATACTCCAGCAGCTCGACCTGCCCCCTGAGATGGACGGGGTCGGCGCCCAGGTCTGCCTCGCGGAGGAGGCGATATCGGGCGTGCAGGTCGCCGTGGAGGGTTACGTCCACCGGGGCGAGGTCACCGTCTACGGCGTCCTCGACTCCATCAACTACCCCGACTCCTCCTGCTTCCTGCGCCACCAGTACCCGTCCGGCCTGCCCGAGCCCGTGATACGGCGGCTGCACGACGTGTCGAAGCGGGTGATGCGGCAGGTCGGCATGGACTCGGCGACGTTCAGCATCGAGTACTTCTACGACCCGAGCACGGACGCCATCAACCTCCTGGAGATCAACCCCCGGCACTCCCAGTCGCACGCGGAGCTCTTCGCGTACGTCGACGGCGTCCCCAACCACCACTGCATGGTCAGCCTCGCCTTCGACAAGGACCCGGCGCTCCCCCACCGCGAGGGCCCGTACGCGACGGCGGCCAAGTGGTACTACCGCTGGTTCGCCGACGGCGTGTCGCACCAGGTGCCGACGCCCGAGGAGATCGAGCGGATCGAGCGCGAGAACCCGGGCGTACGCGTCGATGTCCTCGCCGAGGAGGGCAGGAAGCTCTCCGAGGTGACCGACCAGGACAGCTACAGCTACGAGCTGGCCCACATCAGCACCGGCGGCGACAGCGAAGAGGACCTGCGGCGCAAGTACGACCGGTGCGTGGCCGCGCTGGGGCTCGCCTTCGACGACACCGAGCCCGGCGGCCGCGACCTCACCAACGACTAGCCGGCCCACCGAACCACCCCGCACCACCCGTCGGCCCCGGCGGGAAAGCAACTGAGAGGACGGCCCCGCACCATGCGTTACGTGGGCAATCTCCCGTACGCGACGAAAGAGGAAGAGCACGTCGTCATCCCCATGTCCGACGGCGTCCGGCTGTCGGCCCGCATCTGGCGGCCCACGGCCTCGGACGACGACCCGGTGCCCGCCATCCTGGAGTACATCCCGTACCGCAAGCGCGACCTGAGCTCGCAGCGCGACTCGATCCACCACCCCTACATCGCGGGGCACGGGTACGCGTGCGTGCGGGTCGACCTGCGCGGCACCGGCGAGTCCGAGGGCGTGCTCACGGACGAGTACCTGGAGCAGGAGCAGACCGACGCCGAGGAAGTCCTCGCCTGGCTGGCCGAGCAGCCCTGGTGCGACGGCACCACCGGCATGATGGGCATTTCCTGGGGCGCGTTCGCCGCCCTCCAGGTCGCCGCCCGGCAGCCCGAGAGCCTCAAGGCGATCGTCATCTCGTCGTTCACGGACGACCGGTACGCCGACGACATGCACTACATGGGCGGCGCGATGCTGTCGGACAACCTCGCCGAGGCCGGCACCATGTTCGCCTACGCCACCTGTCCCCCGGACCCCGCGGTGGTCGGCGACCGCTGGCGCGAGATGTGGCAGGAGCGCCTCGACCACGCCCGGCCCTGGGTCCTGGAGTGGCTGCGCCACCAGCGCCGCGACACGTACTGGAAGCACGCCTCCGTCTGTGAGGACTACCAGGCCGTGCGCTGCCCCGTCCTCGCCTCCAGCGGCTGGGCGGACGGCTACTCCAACGCCGTGACCCGGCTGCTCGCCCACCTCGACGTGCCGCGCAAGGGCCTCGTCGGCCCCTGGTCGCACAAGTATCCGCACCTGGGCGAGCCCGGCCCCGCCATCGGCTATCTGCAGGAGGTCGTGCGCTGGTGGGACCACTGGCTCAAGGGCGAGGACAACGGCGTGATGGAGGGCCCGATGCTGCGGGCCTGGATGCAGGAGAGCGTGCCGCCCTCCACCTCGTACGAGGAGCGCCCCGGACGGTGGGTCGGCGAGCCGGACTGGCCCTCGCCGCACATCGAACAGGTCAGCCGCCCGCTGGCACGGCACCGCATCATCATGGACGGCGAGGCGCCCGGTGACGAGGTGCCCGCCGGTGAGGTGATGACCGTGCAGTCCCCGCTCTCCGTGGGCCAGTTCGCCGGGAAGTGGGCGTCCTACAACGCGCCGCCGGACCTGCCCTACGACCAGCGCGAGGAGGACGGCGGGTCACTCGTCTTCGACTCGCCCGAGCTGACCGAGACCGTGGAGATCCTCGGCTCACCCTCCGTCGAACTCGACCTGTCGGTCAGCGAACCAGTGGCCACCGTCGCCGCCCGCATCTCCGACGTCGCCCCCGACGGGCGCGCCACGCGGGTCACCTACGGCGTGCTCAACCTGACCCACAGGAACGGCACAGGCGAGCCCGAACCGCTCGAACCGGGCCGCCGCTACCGCGCGACCCTCCAGCTCAACGGCGTCGCCCAGTCCTTCCCGCCCGGCCACCGCATCCGGCTCTCCCTGTCGACGTCCTACTGGCCGCTGGCGTGGCCGCCGCCGCGACCGGTGGTGCTCAGCGTGTACGAGGGGTCCAGCGCGCTGCGCCTCCCGGTGCGCCCGACGGCGGAACCGGACAACGCGCCCCAGCGGCCCTTCGGCGAGCCCGAGGGCACCCCGCCGCTCGCCACCACCCGGCTCTCGCCGCCGGAGCAGCGCTGGGAGGTCAAGCGCGACCTGGTCGGATACGACTCCTCGCTGGAGATCGTCAAGGACCGCGGCACCGTGCGCTACGACGAGATCGGCCTCGATGTCGGCTGCCGGGCGTACGAGCGGTACACCGCGACCGGGGACGACTTCACCTCCGTGGGCGGCGAGTCCGACTGGACGATGCGGTTCCGGCGGGACGACTGGGACGTCAGCGTGCGGACCCGCACGGTGCTGAGGTGCGACGAGGACAACTTCTTCGTCGACGCGACCCTGGACGGCTACGAAGGAGAGCGCCGCGTCTTCTCCCGCACCTGGAACGAGACCCTGCCGCGCGACTGGCTCTGACCCGTGCCCGCCAGACCCGGCCGCACCCGCGGAATGCCGCCGGCCGGTCCTCCGACCGGCCGTGACCGGCGGCGCGGCGGCCGGGTTTGGCGCACGGGCCGGGGGAGACTCGCACTCACGCACGCCGAGACCTTGGAGGCCGCCATGCACACCGTCACGGATGCCGCATGAACGACATGAAGACACCCGGCGCGCTGCCGGGCCGCCCCGAGTCGTACTGGATGGAGACCAGCGCGTCGACGTCCCACCCGCCCCTGGCCGAGGACATCGAGGTGGACGTCGCCGTGGTCGGCGGCGGTGTCGCGGGGCTGAGCACGGCCTGGGAACTCGCCCGCGCCGGGCGGTCGGTCGCCGTCCTGGAGGCCGACCGCATCGCCGCCGGCGTCACCGGCTACACCACCGCCAAACTCACCGCCCTGCACTCCCTCGTCTACGAGCGGCTGCGCCGCACGCGCGGCCCGGAGGGCGCCCGCCTGTACGCGGAGTCGCAGCAGCGGGCGGTGGAGCACGTGGCGGCGGTCTCCGCCGAGCTCGGCATCGACTGCGACCTGGAACGCGCACCGGCCTTCACCTACACGACCCGCGCCGACCGCACCGACGAGCTGCGGGCCGAGGCCGCCGCGGCCCGGGAGGCCGGCCTCGCCGCCACGTACACGGAGGAGACCGGCCTGCCGTTCCCCGTGGCGGGCGCGGTGCGCGTCGAGGACCAGGCGCAGTTCCACCCCCGCTCCTACCTGCTCGCGCTCGCCGACGACCTGCTGGCGCGCGGCGGTGTCATCCACGAGCGGACCCGGATCACCGGCCTGCGCGAGGGTTCGCCGTGCACCGTGACCTCCGAGTCCGGGCACACGGTCACCGCCCGGGCGGTCGTCATCGCCACGCACTACCCGGTCTTCGACCGCGCCCTGCTGTTCGCCCGGCTCTCCCCCAGGCGCGAGCTCGTCGTCGCCGCTCCCCTGGCGGCCGGCCAGGACCCGGGCGGCACCTACATCACCCAGGACGAGGGCAAGCGCTCGGTGCGCACCGCGCCGTACGGCGGTGACGGCGGGCGGCTCCTCATCGTCACGGGGGACAGCTTCACCCCGGGCACCGGCGACCCCGCCGCGGGGTTCCGCACCCTGGACACGTGGATGCGGGAACGCTTCGACGTCGGGGAGACGGCCTACCGGTGGGCGGCGCAGGACAACGACGTCACCGACACCGTCCCGATGGTCGGCCCCTTCCACCCGGGCGCCCGGCACACCTATGTGGCGACCGGGTTCGGCGGCTGGGGCATGAGCGGCGGCGTCATGGCGGGCCAGCTGCTGACCAAGCTGATCCGCGGCGAGAAGTCGCCGTGGGCCGAGCTGTACGATCCCCGCCGGCTGTGGAGCGCCGTGCGGGAGATGCCGTCCCTGCTGAGCACGCAGGCGGAGGTCGCACGGCACTTCATCGGGGACCGGCTCCGCCCGACCCACGTCGACTCCGTGGACGAGATCCCCGCGGGGTCCGGGGCGGTGGTCCGGGTCGAGGGGCGGCGCTGCGCGGTGCACAGGGACGCGTCGGGCGCGCTGCACGCGGTCTCCGCCACCTGCACCCACCTCGGCTGCCTGGTCTCCTTCAACGACGCCGAGACGACGTGGGAGTGCCCCTGCCACGGCTCCCGGTTCGCCACCGACGGGTCGGTCCTCCAGGGGCCGGCGACCCGCCCGCTGGAGCGGCGCGAACTGCCCGGCTCATGACGCCTTGCCCCTGACCTTGGGCGCCGGTCCACCGGTCAGGGGCGCGGGCAGGTCACCGGGCGTTCCCGTGCGGGCGAAGGTGAGCCACGCGGAGCGCAGCGCCCTGCCGAGCCGGTCGGTCTCCTCCCACGGCGTCCCGCCCAGCATGGGGGCCGATCGCCACGCGTCGCGCGTCCCGAAGAGCAGGGGCAGTTCGAGGCAGTGGGTGGCGCCGAACGGGGATCCGGCCGGGCGCCAGTCGATGCGGTACGCGTGCACCCGGGCACCGGCCCGGGCCAGGCGCTCCCCGTAGCGGGACAGCGGCTCCTCGTACACCTCGCGGGTGCGCACCGCCGGGTCCTCGCCGTCGCCGAGGAACACGGTCATGTCGTCGGCATTCCAGCCGTACAGGACGTCGAGGCGGCGTACGTTCTCGTCGGACGGGGTGTCCGGGGGCGCGAGGGGGGCGACTCCTTCCACGGGTATGAAGGCGGGCTCCATCCGCCGGCCCGCCGTGCGCAGGTGAACAGCTGCCGTCTCGCTCTGGGCCGCCAGGATCGCGGGTACGTCGGCCGTGCGCGGATCCGTGCCGAGGGCGTCGGCGAAGACCTGCCCGAGCGCGAGGGACTCCTCGCGGGGGCGGGCGGTGATCTCCAGCGGGGCGCTCTGCAGGACGGCCCGGCGGAAGAGGCCGCGCGCCTCGGGCAGTTCCATCAGGAGGCGGACGGAGATGCCACCGGCGGACTGTCCGACCACGGTGACGTTCGCGGGGTCGCCGCCGTAGCCGGCGATGTGCGTGCGCACCCAGCGCAACGCCTCCACCTGGTCGTAGAGGCCGAGGTTGCCCTCGCTCACCCCGTCGAGACAGAGGTAACCGAGTGCTCCCAGGCGGTAGTTGACGCTGACGACGACCACATCGCCTTCGGCCGCGAGGACTCCCCCGTCGTACCAGTCCATGAGGCCCGCGCCGGTGGCGAACCCGCCGCCGTGCAGCCACACGAGCACCGGCCTGGCCCCCGCGTCCCGGGCCGGTGTGGCGATGGACAGGTTGAGGCAGTCCTCGCCCTGCGGGTGGGTGTCGGAGGGGGGACCCATCACGAAGTCGAGCCGGGAAGGGGGTTGCGGACAGATCTCGCCGGTGGCGGGGCGCGGGTCCCGGTCCGGTACCGGCCGGGGCCGGGCGAAGCGTTCGGCGGTGGCGTAGCGGATCGGTCCCGTCCGGATCACTTCCTTACCGGTCACTTCCGTACCGATCTCTTCCGTACGGGACGGCGTGCTGTCGCTCATGCTTCCGCACCTTCCGTGGTGAATACACTCAACACGGCGAAGTCTCCGCCACCGGCGGAAAATACGCCACCAGTTCGACCCGGGCGTGCGGTCAGCGGCGGAAGTGGACGCGGACCGTCGATCCGTCGGCGCCGAGGTGCGCGGTGACCAGATCGCTCAACTGCCGTACGACCCAGAGGCCCTGGCCCTTCGCGGCGCGCGGGTCGGGCGGGACGTGTCCCAGATAGCCCGTGTCCCGCGCCTCGACAGCGGGGCGCCCGCCACCGGAGTCGGCGATCTCGCAGACCACCCAGTCGGCGTCGCTCCACAGCCGCAGCACGCCCCGGCCGCCGCCGAACCGGACGGCGTTGACCACGGCTTCGTGCACGGCCGCCGCCATGTCGCGTGCGCGGTCGTCGGTGAGCCGGCAGCGCCGGGCGTACTCGGCGACGGCGATCCGGGCGGCCACCGACTCGCCACGGGTGAAGGGGACTGTCCGGGGTGCGTGCGGCGGTGCGGGTGTCTCGGGTGAGGTGCGCGCGAGTTCGTCGCACTCGGCGTAGAAGGCGGGCGGGTCCGCGTACCGGCCGCCGTCGGCCGATCCGTCGCCCGGGACCATCTCGGGGTGGGTGCGCCGGGCGTCGGCGAGGACTCCCGCGGGCAGGACACGGGCGTCGTAGGGGCACAGGACCCAGTGACCCGATGCGGCGAACGCCACGTTGATCAGGGATTCGTAGCGCGTCCATTCGCGGGTCTCGAAGGCGGTCCGCCCCGTCCACACCGGTTCGCCGATGACGCGGACGCGCCGGTCGCCGCCCTCCTCGCGCTCCGTGCAGTAGGCGTTGTACCGGCCCAGGGTGCGGGACGGGTAGTGGTACCAGTCCAGGGCGTCGACGAAGTCGACGTCCCGCGCGGCGCCGCCGAGCGCGTCCCGCAACAGGGCGAGGTTGTCGCCACGGACGACGGCGAGCACCGCGTCCCCGGCCGTGAGGCCGTCCCGGACGAATCCGACGGTGCCGGACAGAAACTCCTCGTCAGAGGAGTAGCGGAGTGCCTGGTGGACGAAGCCGGTCCGCTTCATCGCTCCTCGTGCCCCCTTCCCAGGTCCAGGCCGGGGATGCGGTCCCAGCCGGTGGCCTGCATGACCCGGCGCACGTGCGGGGCGACGCCGTCGAGGACCAGGCCGCCGCCCAGTGCGTACAGACCGAGGCCCGTGAAGACCAACAGGCGCAGCGCGCAGACGTCGATGAAGGTGAGGTCGCGCAGGTCGAGACAGGCGCGGTACCGGTCGTCCGGCCGGTCGGCGGCCCGCTCGGTCTCGGCGCGCAGCGCGCGGGCCACCGCGGTGAAGTTGCTGTCGTCGACCTCGCCGCACAGGGCGAGGCCGGGCGGCGTGAACGTCCGGGTGATGCGCAGCAGTTCGTCCTGCCACACGTCGTCGGCGATCGCCCTGCCCTGGTGCAGCGTGTCGAGGGCGGCCAGTTCGTCCGGGCCGAAGAGGCGGCGGTCGTACTGGCACAGGCCCAGGACGGGCAGCGTCGCGAAGAGGGGATCAAGGCGTCGCTCGGCGTCGCAGAGCCCCTCGGCCGTCTCGGTGTCCCGGCGCGGCGCCACCTCGAAGGCGATCCGCAGCCCGAGGAAGCCGTCGGCCTCGGCGGCCGCGGCCTCGCGGCGCACCAGTCCGGAGAGGTCCCGCAGCCTCCCGGGCTCGCTCAGCCGGGAGCTGGTCCGCAGCCGGCCCTCGGCGAGCGCGCCCTGCACGTCGCACCCGTGCCGCCGCAGGAAGCCGAGCAGGGCGGCGGGCGGCTCCTCGGCCGAGGTCAGAAGCAGTCCGCGCTGACCGCAGGCCAGGGCGTCGAGGAGGTACGCGGCGAGCACCGCCTCGCGCTCCTCGTCCGTCCGGTGGCCGAGGAGGAGATGGTCCCCCGGCCGCATCTGCCCGACGGCTCGCAGGGCCGGCGTGGTGTCCATCTCACGCACCCCCTCCGCACGGCGTCCGCCGCGCCGCTACCCGGTGTGGCTGGACGACTACACGTTACGCATGTGAGGCGCCCTCCGGAACGGGCCCCCGGTGTTCCCCACCCTGCCGGGTGTCACCGGGCACGTCGTGGTGGATCGGTGTGCGCGAGCCGGTCAGCGGCAGGCCGGTGCCGCCCTGCCGCGCCGCGACGATCTCCGCCGCGATGGACAGGGCGGTCTCCTCGGGCGTGCGGGCCCCGAGGTCGAGGCCGATCGGCGAGTGGAGCGCGGCCAGTTCGTCCTCGGTGACGCCCTCCTCGCGCAGGCGGCGGTTGCGGTCCTCGTGGGTGCGGCGGGAGCCCATCGCGCCGACGAACGCGACGGGCAGCCGCAGCGCCGCCGCGAGGAGCGGCACGTCGAACTTGGCGTCGTGGGTGAGCACGCACAGGACGGTGCGGCTGTCCGTGGCGGTGCTCCGGAGATAGCGGTGCGGCCACTCGACCACGATGTCGTCGGCCTCGGGAAAGCGGGCCGGGGTGGCGAAGACGGGGCGGGCGTCGCAGACCGTCACGTGGTAGCCGAGGAACTTGCCCGCGCGGACCAGGGCCGCCGCGAAGTCGACGGCACCGAAGACGATCATGCGGGGTGGCGGCACGCTCGACTCGACGAGGACCGTCACGGCGCTCCCGCAGCGCGTGCCGCTCTCGGAGACGACGAACTCGCCGGTGCGGCCGGCCGCCAGCAGAGCGCGGCTCTCCCCCGCCGCCGTGCGGTCCAGCTCCGGGTGCCCGCCGAGCGTTCCCTCGTACGTCCCCGCTGCCCCCTCCTCGCCCTCCGGGGCCACCAGGAGCGGTCTGCCGAGGAGTTCGGCCGGGCCCTTGAAGACGCGGGCGAGGGCCACGGCCTCGCCGCGTCCCGCGGCGGACAGGGCGGCGGCGAACACCGCCCTGTCCGGCGCGGCCGCGGTCACCGGGGTGACCAGGACCTCGATGACCCCGCCGCAGGTCAGCCCGACGGCGAAGGCGTCCTCGTCGCTGTAGCCGAACCGCTCGACGGTGGCTTCGCCGTCCTGGAGGGACTGGAGGCACAGGTCGTAGACCGCCGCCTCGACGCAGCCGCCGGAGACCGAACCGATGACGGTGCCCCCGGCGTCGACGGCCAGCGCGGCGCCCGGGCCCCGCGGTGCGCTGCCGCCGACGCTCACGACGGTGGCGACGGCGAAGTCCCGGCCCTCCTCGACCCAGCGGTTCAGGTCGTCGGCGATGTCAAGCACGGGACGCGGTTCCTGCCGACAGGACGCGGTCGGGGCGGATCGGGAGGGTCCGGTGGCGGACGCCCGTCGCGTGCCAGACCGCGTTGGCGACCGCCGCAGCGGCCCCGACGATCCCGATCTCCCCGACGCCCTTGATGCCCACCGGGTCGTCCGCGTCCGGGTCGGCCACCCAGTCCGCCTCGATGTGCGGCACGTCGGCGTGCGTGGCGATGTGGTAGCCCGCGAGGTCGGGGCCCACGAGACCGCCCGACGCCGCGTCCCTGACCGCCTCTTCGTGCAGTGCCATGGACAGGCCCCAGGTCATGCCGCCGATCAACTGGCTGCGCGCGGTCAGTGGGTTGACGATGCGCCCCGCGGCGAAGATGCCGAGCATGCGCCGCACCCGCACCTCGCCGGTGGTGACGTCCACGGCGACCTCGGCGAACTGGGTGCCGAAGGCGTGCCGTTCCTTCTGGCTGAGCGCACCGATGGCCTCGCTGGTGCCCGCCCGTGCGGTGATCCCCTCCGGCGGGATGTCCCCGCCGGGCACCAGCTTCTCCCGCAGCTCGCGCGCCGCGAGGTTGATCGCCCAGCCCCAGGACCGGGTGCCCATGGAGCCGCCCGCGATCATCGCGGGCCCGAAGTCGCTGTCGCCGATGTGGACGCGGACCCTGTCCGGGGCGACTTCCAGGGCGTCCGCGGCGATCAGGGTGAGAGCGGTCCGCGCTCCGGTGCCGATGTCCGCCGCGGTGATGCGCACGGTGTAGGTGCCGTCGGCCTCCGCCGTCACGCCGGCGGTGCTCGGGGCGACGAGCACCGGGAAGGTGGCCGCGGCGGTGCCGGTGCCGAGCAGCCAGCGTCCCTCGCGGCGGAGGCCGGGGCGCGGATCGCGGTCCGCCCAGCCGAACCTGCGGGCGCCCTCGTCGAAGCACGCCAGCAGATTGCGGCTGCTGAACGGCAGGCCGGAGACGGGGCCGACGTCCGGTTCGTTGCGGGACCGGAGCGCGATGGGGTCCATGCCGCACTTCTCGGCGAGCTCGTCGAGAGCCGACTCCACCGCGAAGGATCCCGGCGCCTCGCCGGGGGCGCGCACCCAGGTCGGTGTGGGCACGTCGAGGCGTACGACGCGGTTGACGGTGTGGTGCGCGTCGGCGGCGTACATCGAGCGTCCGAACCCGGCGCTCTGTTCGACGAATTCATGGACGGTCGACGTCAGGCTCTGTGCCTGGTGGTCGAAGGCGAGCAGCCGCCCGTCGGGCGCGGCGCCGAGCCGGACGCGCTGTGTGGTGGGGCTGCGGTAGCCGACGAGGGAGAACATCTGGCGGCGTGTCATGACGACGCGGACGGGGCGGTCGAGGGTGGTCGCCGCCATCACGGCGAAGACCTGGTGGACCCGCAGCCCTTTGGACCCGAAGGCGCCGCCGACGTGCTCGGACCTCACCCGCACCGAGGCCGGGTCGAGGGAGAAGAGCTTCGCCAGCTCGTCCGCGACCCAGGCACTGCCCTGGTTGGAGTCGACGATGTCGAGGCGGCCGTTGTCCCAGCGCGCGGTCGCGGCGTGCGGCTCCATCGAGCTGTGGTGCTCTTCGGGCGTGCTGTACTCGGCGTCCACGACGTGGGCGGAGGCGGCGAGTTGTGCCTCCAGGTCGCCCTTCTCCATACGCATTCCGTCGCCGTCCGGCGTGTACGTGCCCGGACGCCCCGCGGAGAACTCGATGTCGTGCGGCTCCTGGTCGTAGTGGACCACGAGCGCCTCGGCAGCTTCCCTCGCCTGTTCGGGCGTCTCGGCGACGACCAGCGCCACCGGCCAGCCGACGAAGGGCACCCGGTCGTGCTGGAAGGCCTCGACGATCGGGTCGGGCCGCCCGAGCATGCCCACGTAGTCGGCGTCGACCCGCGGTGCGTTCCCGTGGTGCAGCACGGCGAGGACGCCGGGCATCGCGAGGACGGCCTCGGTGTCGAGGGAACGGACGCGGCCGCGGGCGATCGTCGACAGCACCAGCCAGCCGTGGGCGAGGTCGGCGAAGGGGATCTCTCCGGCGTAGCGGGCCGCGCCGGTGACCTTGTCGCGGCCCTCGACGCGGGTGTGCGCGGTGCCCACGGCACCGGTAGGAGCCGTGGTCGCTGTCGTCGTGGTGGTCATCGGGGCGCCTCCTCGGTGAGTTCGGTCAGCAGGGCCACGACGAGGTTGCGCGTGAGCGTCACCTTGTAGCCGTTGTCGGGCAGGGCGCGGGCGGCGGCCAGTTCGGCGTCGGCCGCGGCGGCGAAGGCCTCGGCGCTCGCCGGGACGCCGGTCAGCACCCGCTCGGCCTCCCGGGCCCGCCACGGCCGGGACGCGACCGCGCCGATGCCGATGCGCACGTCCCGCACGAGACCGTCCTGTACGTCGAGGGCGGCGGCGATCGAACCGATGGCGAAGGCGTAGGAGGCGCGCTCGCGCACCTTGCGGTAGCGGGAGACGGCCGCGACCGGGGCGGGCGGCAGGGTGACGGCCGTGATGAGCGCGCCGGGCGGCAGCGCGGTCTCCAGATGCGGCGTGTCCCCCACGGGCAGGTAGAAGTCGGTGATCGGCAGCGCGCCGGGTCCGTCGGCGGTTTCGTAGTGGACGACGGCGTCGAAGGCGGTGAGGGCCACGCCCATGTCGGAGGGGTGGACGGCCACGCAGTGCTCGGTGGCGCCGAGGATCGCGTGGTTGTGGTGCACGCCCTCGATGGCGGAGCAGCCGGTGCCGGGCTCGCGCTTGTTGCAGGGCTTGCTCAGGTCGGTGAAATAACCGCAGCGGGTGCGCTGCAGGAGATTCCCGCCCACCGTCGCCATGTTGCGCAGCTGGCCGGACGCGCCCGCGAGGACCGCCTGCGACAGCGCCGGGTAGCGGCGGCGCACGTCGGGGTGGGCGGCGAGATCGCTGTTGGTGGCGGTCGCGCCGATGCGCAGGCCGCCGTCCTCGGTGGTCTCGATCCCGTCCAGGGGCAGTTCGCGGATGTCGACGAGGAGCGCGGGCCGCTCCACGCCCGTCTTCATCAGGTCGACGAGGTTGGTGCCGCCGCCGAGATAGCGGGCGTCGGGGTCGGCGCCGAGCACGGCGACCGCGCCGGGCACGTCATGGGCTCGCTGGTAACCGAAGTCCCTCATGCGGTGGCACCTTCCTCGGCGCTCGCGGCCTTCGCGACGGCCTGCACGATCGATACGTACGCGCCGCAGCGGCAGAGGTTGCCGCTCATCCGCTCGCGGATCTCCTCGGCGGTGAGCTCGGGCACGCCCGCCTCGGGCCGCACGTCGGTGGTGGCGGCGCTCGGCCAGCCCGCCGCATGCTCCTCGAGGACGCCGAGCGCGGAACATATCTGTCCCGGCGTGCAGTAGCCGCACTGGTAGCCGTCGAGGTCGAGGAAGGCCTGCTGGACGGGGTGCAGCCGGTCGCCGTCCGCGACGCCCTCGATGGTGGTGATCTCGCGCCCCTCGGCGGCGACCGCGAGTTGCAGACAGGAGACGGCCCGGCGGCCGTCGATCAGCACCGTGCAGGCCCCGCACTGGCCTTGGTCGCAGCCCTTCTTGGTGCCGGTCAGATCGAGTCGCTCGCGCAGCGCGTCGAGCAGGGTGGTGCGGTGGTCGACGGTCAGTGTGTGCTTCTCACCGTTGATGTTCAGGGTGAGGGCACTGGACGTCGATGGAGCCATGAGCAGCCTTCTTTCGCGAATCGCGTCGAACGAGGCGGTCCCGGCGGGAGGTACGGGAAAGGATGGCGCTGTACAGGGAGGAAGACCCTGCCGCTCCGACAGCGGGGGTCCCCAGTGGCCGTGACTGCCGCTATGGTGACCCTAAGCGGACAGCCGTCCGTTAACCGTCGAACTTAGCGGACAGCTGTCCGCTCAGCAAGGCACAACCAGGCCGCGCTGCGCCGCGTGATGGGTCGAAGGAGAGCGAAATGGGCCGGCACAAGGACGCGCCCTTGCGCTCGGACGCGCAGCGCAACCGCGAGCGCATCCTCGAAGTGGCCCTGGCGGAGCTGACGCGGGCGAGCGACGCGCCGCTCAGTGCGATCGCGAAGAAGGCGGGCGTCGGACAGGGCACGTTCTACCGCAACTTCCCCAACCGCGAGTCGCTCGTCCTCGAGGTGTACCGCTACGAGGTCCAGCAAGTGTCGGACGCCGCCTGCCAGTTGCTGGAGACCCGCGCCCCGGACCGGGCCCTGCGGGAGTGGATGGACCGCCTCGTCCGGTACGCGATGGCGAAGGCGGGCCTCGCCGACGCGATCCGCAAGGCCACGAGCACGCTCGGCAGCCTGGCGGGGGTGGGCCCCGGACCGCTGACCGAGGCCATCGAGCACCTCCTTCGGGCGAACGAGGAAGCGGGCACCATCCGGCCGGGCGTCACCCCCGACGACTTCCTGCTCGCCATCGCCGGCCTCTGGCACATCGACCCGCACAGCGACTGGGAGTCGCGGGCCGGCCGCCTCATGGATCTCGTCATGGACGGACTGCGGGCGGGCGCGCCGGGCCGCTGAACGCCGCCGCCCCCGTGGCATCGGTTTTCCGATACCTGCCATCGGTTTCCTCATTGGATACCTATGCCGGAAAGATTTACCGTCGGAAACATCGCCGCGCTGACGTTCTGGATGCAGAACGTCAGCCCGACCGGAATGTCACCCCCGTCATCGGAGAGCACCGCATGTCGAAGATCCTGTTCGTAGTCACCGGCGTCGACCACTGGACCCTGGCCGACGGCACCCGCCACCCGACCGGCTTCTGGGCCGAGGAGGCCGTCGCCCCGTACGAGGCGTTCAAGGCCGCGGGGCACGAGGTCGTCGTCGCCACCCCGGGCGGTGTCGTGCCCACCGTCGACCGGGGCTCCCTCGCCCCGGAGGCCAACGGCGGCCAGGAAGGTGCCGACCGGGTCGCCGCCTCCCTCGCCGCGTTCACCGAGCTCCTGCACCCGGTCACGCTGGCCGAGGTGAACATCGACGACTACGCCGCCGTCTTCTACCCGGGCGGTCACGGCCCCATGGAGGACCTCGCCGTCGACGCCGACTCCGGCCGGCTGCTCACCCGCGCCCTGGAGAGCGACAAGCCGCTCGGCATCGTCTGCCACGCCCCGGCCGCGCTCCTGGCCGCCGTCTCCGCCGACGGCACCCCCGCCTTCGCGGGCCGCCGCCTCACCGGCTTCACCAACGCCGAGGAGACCCAGGCCGGACTCGCCGACCGGGCCGCGTGGCTGCTCCAGGACCGCCTGGTCCAGGGCGGCGCGGACTTCCAGGAGAGCGAGCCGTGGGCCCCGCACGTGGTCGTCGACCGCAATCTCGTCACCGGCCAGAACCCGGCGTCGTCCGCCCCGCTCGCCGACGAGCTGCTCAAGAAGCTGGCCTGAACCCATGGGCACCGACCGGCTCGACGAGGTCCTCGACGCCGCCTACGACTGCCTCACGCGGTACGGCGTGCGACGCACCACGATGGACGACATCGCCACCGCCATGGGCGTGTCCCGGTCCGCTGTCTACCAGTACGTCCGCGGCAAGGACGACGCCTTCCGCAGGCTCGCCGGACGCCTCCACGAGCAGGCGCTCCGGCGGGCCAGGGAGGCCGCCGCCGCCGACGCGCCGTACCCGGACCGGCTGCACGGCGTGCTGGCCGCCAAGCTCGACCTGGTGCTCCAGCTCACCGGCGACTCCCCGCACACCGCCGAGCTGATCGACGAGAAGACCCGCCTCTTCGGCGACATCTGCACGTCGTTCACCGGTGAGCTGCGCTCCCTGCTGACCGGCCTTTTCGCCGAGGCGGGCACCGTCGCCGGAGTCGGCCCCGAGCGGGCCGCCGACATCTGTGTCGCCCTGGTCGTCGGCCTGGAGTCGGCGCCCGACCCCCGGGGGCTGCTGCCGCCGGCCACGGACGCCCTCGCGACCGGCCTGCTCGGCGGCCCGGCCGACGCCCGGGAATAACGGCCTCCCCTACCGCACCATCTGCACCACACCCCCTGAGGACTCCCCCATGACCACCGATGCCACCCTCACCGACCAGACCGCGGCCCTCGTCGCCCGCCTGCGTGCCACCTTCGCCACCGGTCGCACCCGGCCGCTCGCCTGGCGCCAGGAGCAGCTGACCCGGCTGCGCGCGCTGTTCACCGAGAACCGCGAGGCCATCGCCGACGCGCTGCACAGCGATCTGCGCAAGCCCCGCCCCGAGGCGTACGGCGCCGAGGTCGACCTGCCCGTCCACGAGATCGACCACACGCTGGCGAACCTGGCCGAGTGGCTCGCCCCGCACCCTCTCGACCAGGCTTCCCTCGCCGGGCTGCCCGAAGGGTCCACGGCGGGTACGCAGTACGAGCCGCTGGGCACCGTGCTGGTCATCGCGCCCTGGAACTACCCGGTGCAGCTGTCCCTCGTGCCGGTCGCGGGCGCCCTCGCCGCGGGCAACACCGTGCTCCTCAAGCCGAGCGAACTCGCCCCGGCCACCTCGGCACTGATGGCCGACCTCGTCCCCCGCTACCTGGACCCCGAGGCGGTCGCCGTCGTCGAGGGCGGCGTGCCGGAGACCACGGCGCTGCTCGCCCAGCGCTTCGACCACATCTTCTACACCGGCAACGGCACGGTCGGCCGCATCGTGATGCGCGCCGCCGCCGAGCACCTCACCCCCGTCACCCTCGAACTGGGCGGCAAGTCCCCGGTCTTCGTCGACCGCGACGCGGACGTCACCGCGGTGGCCGCGCGCCTCGCCGACGCCAAGTTCCGCAACGCCGGGCAGACCTGCGTGGCCCCGGACTACGTCCTGACCGACCCGGCCACCGCCCGCGCCCTGGAAGTCGCGCTCGCCGAGGCCGTGGAGCGTCTCTTCGGAGCCGACCCGCAGTCCTCCCCGGCGTACGGGCGGATGGTGAACGAGCGGCACTTCGACCGCGTGTCCGCCCTGCTCGGTTCCGGTACGACGGCCTTCGGCGGGCGGACCGACCGGGACGACGTGTACATCGCGCCGACCGTCCTGACCGGAGTGACGGGGAACGACCCCGTCATGCGGGAGGAGATCTTCGGCCCCGTGCTGCCCATCGTCGAGGTCGAGGACCTGGACGAGGCCATCGCCTTCATCAACGACCGCGACAAGCCGCTCGCCCTGTACGGCTTCACGGAGAACGAGACGACCCGGCGCCGCCTCGCCGCCGAGACCTCGTCCGGCGGGCTCGGCTTCGGACTGCCGATGGCTCATCTGCGCGTGTCCGAGCTGCCGTTCGGCGGCGTCGGCGAGAGCGGCATGGGCAGCTACCACGGCCCGCACTCCATCGCCACGTTCAGCCACCGCCGCGCCCGCCTGGACGTACCGCTCGGCTGAAGCCTGCGTCTCGTCTCTCAACCGGCGCGGAAGGCGACCGCTCCGTAGTGGGCCCTGGGGGCGCTGGTGGTGAAGGCCCAGTAGCGGTCGCCGTAGGACCAGTGCCACCACTCGGTGGGGTAGTTCACGAGGCCCGCCGTGGCCAGGGCCGCGACGAGCGTGCGGCGGTTGCGGCGGGCCGCGGCTGAGATGCGGTCGGTGTCCGTGTAGCAGGCGCCGTCGCTCTCCTCGGGGCTCGCGTTCACCGGTGTGCCCAGGTCGAGTTCGGTGCCGCTCGTGGTGCACAGGGTGATGTCGACGGCGGCGCCCGCGACGTGCGGGGCCACTTCGGGCGGTGACAGGGACCGGCTCGCCTGGTGGTGGAGGTGGTCGTCCGACCAGTCGGGGTGGGCCAGTCTGAGCTCGGCGGCGTACTCCTCGAAGTACTTGATCTGCAGGTCGATCGGCCGGTAGCCCTCGGTGATCAGCAGGCGCAGGCCTTCGGGCAGCAGCCGGGCGGCGCGGGCTAGCCGCCACGTGACGCCCTCGCGCAACTGGGCGTAGGCGCCGGCGGGGTCGGCGAGGCGGTCGTCGACGTCCACGAAGGGCAGGTGGCGCAGGTCGACGAGGGCTTCGCCGCAGTCGTGGACGGGCATGTCGACGACACGGGGGTCGCTCATGAGGATGATCGGCGGCATGCTCGGCTCCCTCTGTTACGGAAGTCTTCGCGGCGGGCACAGCTCCGGGGACGGGCTGAACGCCCGCCCCCGGAGTCCCCCGGTCTTGCCGTGGCTCCACGCGCCGTTGCAGTGGCTCCACGCGCCGCGGGCCCATACGGCCGACTGCCTCGGTCGTATGGGCCGCGAGCGCAACAGTGGCCTTTCCCCCGATAGTCCCCCGTTGTTCCCCCGTTGCTGTCGGCCTCACTGCGCCGCCGACACGTAGAGCCTGACGCACACCGCTGCAAGTTCTCTGTAATTCCGCGCCAAGTGGGCTTGTGGTCCGGTCGGTTCGGGTGCCCGGTCAGTTCTCGTACCGCTCGCGCGCCTCGTAGGCCGTGAAGACCTCCTGTGCCTCCGCGCGGAGCGCGAGCGCCTCCGCCCGCGCGCCCGCGGCCTCCCGCGCCGCCGCGAGATCGCGCAGCGTGCGGGCGCGGGCCAGCGGCAGGCCGAGGGACTCCCACAGGCCGGCCGCCTCGGTGAGGAACTGTTCGGCGGTGGCGACGCGCCCCGCGGCGAGTTCGCACTCGCCGATGGTGCGCAGGGCGAGCGCCTCGCCGAAGCGGTCGTGGTGGGTCCGGCAGGTGTCGAGGACGCCGCGCAGCTCGGCGGCCGCCTCGTCCGAACGGCCCAGCCGCATCCGGCACTTGGCCCTGGCCTGCACGGCGTACGCCGACATCAGCGAGTCCCCGATGGAGGCGAGGAGCGTCACCGCCCGGTCGGCGAGCCGCTCGGCCTCCGCGTACTCGCCGAGTGCGCGGTGCACGAGGCTCAGCGACCGCAGTGTGAGCGCCTCGCCGCGGCGGCTGCCGAGCCTCCGGTAGGCCCGCAGGGAATCGTCGAGGAGCGCGAACGCCGCCTCGTGCTCGCCCAGTTCGAGGTGCACGGTGCCCGCGAAGCGGCAGGAGAGGCCGAGTCCGGGGTCGTCACGGAGTTCGCGGAAGCCGTCGACGGCCCGGCCGAGGACGTCCAGCGCGGCGCGCAGCCGTCCCGCCTCGCGCAGGGCGCTGCCGAGCCCGGCGAGGGCGGCGGCCCGGCCGCGGACGTCCCCGAGGTCGGCGCAGAGCCCGGCCGCCTGCCGGAAGTACTCCTGCGACTCGGCGAATCTGTCCTGTTCGTAGCGGAGTTGGCCCAGGCCGATGAGGAGCAGCGCCTCTCCCGAGCGGTCCTCCGCGCGCCGGGCGGCGGCCAGGGCGGCGTCGTGGCTGCGCCACCAGGCCTCGAAGCGGTTGCCGACGGCGTACGCGGACGAGCACAGGGCGGCCGCGGCCTCGCAGGCCAGGGTGTGCAGGTCGAGGGCGGCGGCGCGTTCCACGGCGGCGGCGAACGCGTCGGCCTCGGCCTCGAACCAGGCCGCCGGGTCGGCGAGGGCACGCCGGGTGGCCGCAGGGCCGACGGGCCGCACGAGGTCCCGCAGGGCGCCGGACGCCGAGCCCGCGGGCCCGCTCGAGTCCAGGAAGCCGCGGTGCAGTTCGACGGCCCCGGAGGGTGTGGCGGACGCGACGCGGCCGGTCAGCCAGAGCCCGGCGCCGAGGGCCCGGCCGACGGCGGCGGAGCGTTCGGCGGGGGTGTCCTCGGCCTCGGCGCGTTCGGCCGCGTAGACCCGGACGAGGTCGTGCGGCCGGTAGCGGGGCTGGCCCGCGCGGTCCACGAGGGTGCAGTGCAGCAGCTGGGCGTCGATGAGCTGCTCCACGACGCGTTCCGCGTCGGCCTCCGGCACGTCGAGCAGCGCGGCGACCACCCAGGACGCGACGTCGGGGGCGGCGAGGAGGCCGAGGCGGCGCAGGGCGGTCCTGGCCGGGACGTCCAGGGCGCGGTAGCTCAGGCTGAGGCCCGCCCGGACCTCCAGGTCGCCGACCGCGAGCTCGTCGAGGCGGTGGTGCTCGTCGGCGAGCCGGTCGGCGAGCGTGCGCGCCGACCAGTGGCTGCGGGTCGCGAGGCGGGCCCCGGCGATGCGGAGGGCCAGCGGGAGTCCGCCGCACAGCTCCACGATGCGGCGGGCGACCGCGGGGTCCTCGCGCACCCGCCGTTCGCCCGCGACCTTGGCCAGCAGGTCGGTTCCGGGTGCCGTGTCGAGCACGTCGAGGTCGGTGCGGTGGGTGCAGGGCAGCGCGCCGAGGCGGGCGCGCGCGGTGATCAGCACGCCGCAGGTGGCGCTGCCCGGGAGCAGCGGGCGCACCTGGGACTCGCTGCCCGCGTCGTCGAGGACGAGCAGGACGCGGCGGCCCGCGACGAGGCTCCGGAAGAGGTCCCTGCGTTCGGCGTCGCCCTCCGGAGGGTCGGCGCCCAGGGCGCGCAGCAGGCGGCCGAGGACTTCGCCGGGGGCCACGGGGTCGGTGGCGCCCCGCAGTTCGGCGTAGAGCTGTCCGTCGGGGTAGGCGTCGGCGGCCCGGTGTGCGGCCGTGACGCCGAGGACGGACTTGCCGATGCCGCCGGGCCCGGAGATGACGACGACGGGCACGGCCTGCCGCGGCCCGGGGCTTGTCAGCGCGGCCCGCACCTCGTCGAGCTGGGTCTCGCGTCCGGTGAAGTCACCGATGGCGGGCGGCAGCAGGGCGGGGGGCGGGCGGGTCGCCGGCGGGCCGGTGTCGGGGGCGGAGGTGGCTTCGGGGGCGTCGTCGGGGGTGGTGCCTTCGGAGGCAGGGGCGCCCTTCGCCCCGGGCCCGGCGACGTTCGTCACCGCTGTCGCCTGCCTCGGGGCGGGCAGCAGTGAGGCGTCCGCCCGCAGGATCGCCTCGTGCATCGAGCGGAGTCCGGGTCCGGGGTCGAGGCCCAGCTCCTCGGCGAGTACGTCGCGCCCGTCGGCGTACACCGCGAGGGCGTCGGCCTGCCGGCCCAGCCGGTAGAGGGCGAGCATCAGCTGGGCGCGCAGCCGTTCGCGGGTGGGGTGGGTGGCGACGAGCGCGGTGAGCTCGCCGACCAGCTCCGTCTCGCGGCCCGTCTGCGCGAGGTCGGCGGCGATCCGCTCCTCCAGGGCGGCCTGCCGGGCCTCCTCCAGCTGGTCGGCCATGGCGCGCAGCGTCTCGCCGATCCCGCCGAGGGCGGGGCCGCGCCACAGTGCGAGGGCGTCGCTGAGCAGCCGCGCCGCCTGGGCGTGGTCGCCCGCGGCCGCCGCCTGCCTGCCCCGCGCCGCGAGCTGTTCGAACGCGACGCGGTCGACGACGTCGGCGTCCGCGTGGATGAGATAGCCCGGCGGCTGTGTCTCGATCACGTCGGGGGACAGCGCGCGGCGCAGCGCGGAGACGTACGACTGGATCAGCGACCGCGCGGTGTCCGGCGGCCGGTCACCCCAGATCACGTCGATCAGCGCCTCGGCGGAGACCACGCGCCCCGGCTCCAGGAGCAGTGCCGCGAGCAGCGCGCGGGGCTTGGGGCCGCCGAGGGCGAGGCGACGGCCCGCGCGCCACGCTTCGACCGGCCCCAGCAAGCGGTAGTGCATGTCCCTGTTCACGCCCAGCTCCATGGGTCCTTGCCCCGCGCCGCCCCCGCTCCACGATCTCCACCCTTGGTCCGGCCCGCCCCGCCCCGCTCCGGAACCGGCTCACCGATCGACAGGTCATGCTACGACGGAGCGCCACCGACTCGCCTGCGCACGCGGCGGATCAGGCCAGCTCCGCGACACGGCATCATCTCCTGGGGAGCCTCTCGGCGGAAAGGCAGGAACTGATGCGGAGCATGTACGTCGTCGCCCACCCGGAGGCGACTCACCACGTCGAGAAGGTGGTCGGCGGCTGGCACGACTCGCGCCTCACGGCGGCGGGCCGGCGGGCGGCGGCCGCCATCGCGCGGACCCTGCGGGCGCGGATCCCGGAGGGCACGGAGGTCGAGGTGGTCTCGTCGGACCTGTGGCGGGCCCGGGAGACGGCGGAGGAGATCGCCGGAGTGTTCGGCGTGGTGCCGGTCCTCGACCGCAGACTGCGGGAGAAGTCCTACGGGGAGGCGGAGGGCCGCCCGCAGGAGTGGCTGGACCGGCGCTTCGTCCCGCCACCGGCAGACGGTGACCGGATGGGCCATCACGAGGGCGTGCGGGGCGCCGAGAGCAGAGGGGAGTGCGCGCGGCGCGTCCACGCCGCCATGGACGACATCCTGGGGCGCACGCGCACTCACCAGATCGTCGTGACACACGGTTTCGCCCTGACGTTCGTCGTGACGGCCTGGATCAAGATGCCGTACGAGTCACTGGGCTCGGTCAGTTTCCGGGCGCCCTCGGGCAGCATCACCGAGCTGCGCGAGGACGACTTCTTCCACAACCGACAGGTCGTCAGCCTCGGCGCCACGGGGCACCTCGGCTGACGACCTGGATCGGGAATCCTGTCAGGCGACTTACGCGCCGCTCGCCTTGAGCATGTCCTCACGCTCGACGATCTTCACGCGCTCGCGGCCGTGCGGCTCGCCCAGCGCCTTCTCGGCGGCGTCGAGGCGGTACCAGCCGTCCCACGTCGTGAAGCGGATGTTCCGCTCGCCGAGGAAGGCGTCGACGGCCTCGGGGTCGGGCGAGGCCGGGGTGTGCAGCCGGCCGTTCTCGCGGTCGTCGAGGAGGCTGGCGACCGTTTCGTTGGCGTCGCCCTTGGTGTGGCCGATGAGGCCCACGGGGCCGCGCCTGATCCATCCGGTGACGTACGTCGACTGAAGGTGCTCGCCGCTCTCCTCGATGACGCGTCCCGCCTGGTCCGGGACGGTGCCGGAGGCGATGTCCCAGGGCAGCTTGGGCAGTTCGTCGGAGAGGTAGCCGACGGCACGGTAGACGGCGCCGAGGTCCCAGTCCTTGAACTCGCCGGTGCCCTTGACGTTGCCGGTGCCGTCGAGGGCGGTGCGCTCGGTGCGCAGGCCGACGACCTTGCCGTCCTCGCCGAGGATCTCGACCGGCGACTCGAAGAAGTGCAGGAACAGCTTGTGCGGGCGGTCGCCGACGTCGCGGATGGCCCAGTTCTCCAGGGTCTTGGCGACCATGTCGGCCTGCTTGTTGCCGCGCCGGGTCGCGATCGACCCGTCGTCGTAGTCGATGTCCTCGGGGTCGACGATGACCTCGATGTTGGGCGAGTGGTCCAGCTCCCGCAGCTCCATCGGGCTGAACTTCGCCTGGGCGGGGCCGCGGCGCCCGAAGACGTGGACCTCCAGCGCCTTGTTGGCCTTCAGGCCTTCGTAGACGTTCGCCGGGATCTCGGTGGGCAGCAGCTCGTCGGCGGTCTTGGCGAGGATGCGGGCCACGTCGAGCGCGACGTTGCCGACGCCGAGGACGGCGACCTTCTCGGCGTCCAGCGGCCACGTCCGCGGCACGTCGGGGTGCCCGTCGTACCAGGAGACGAAGTCGGCGGCGCCGTGCGACCCTTCGAGGTCGATGCCGGGTATGTCGAGCGCGCGGTCGGCCGTCGCACCCGTGGAGAAGATCACCGCGTCGTAGAAGGTGCGCAGGTCGTCCAGGCTGATGTCGCGCGGGTAGTCGACGTTGCCGAAGAGGCGGATCTGGGGCTTGTCGAGCACCTGGTGCAGGGCCGTGATGATGCCCTTGATGCGCGGGTGGTCGGGGGCGACGCCGTAGCGGATCAGGCCGAAGGGGGCCGGCATCCGCTCGAAGAGGTCGATCGACACACCCGGCTCGACCGCCACTGCGGACTTGAGCAGCGCGTCGGCGGCATAGATTCCGGCGGGGCCGGCTCCGACAATGGCTACCCGCAGAGGGCGAGGCATGTTCAGGTTCCCTTCGAGCGGTGATGGAGTGACTCGAGGGAAAGCCTAAACTAAGGCAAGCCTAAGTAAGTAGGCGGGTCTGCTTTATGACCTCATAAGGCCGCCTTATGACTTCCATCATAGGCGCTTGGGGTCGGGCCCCGGGCAGGGCCCGCTTCACACGCTCGCGAGCAGACCGTCGAGCGGAGCGGGCACTTCGCCGGGCGCGAGAGCCTCCGTGAGCAGGCTGCCGTATCGGATCTTGCGCCCCTTCTTGGTGCCGAGGAAGCGCCGCAGCTGCTGGTGGCGCGGCGTGCCCTGGTGGGCGGGCTGCCGCTGCAGAGTCTGCCAGGCGCGCAGGTCGCCCTCGTTCTCGACGATCTCCTCGACCCGCGCCGTGCCGAGCGCGCGGATGAGCTCGTCCTCCAGGTCGGCGGCGCAGACGTGGACGTCCTGCCGGGACGCCCCGGCCCGCTCGAGACCACGGTCGTAGAAGCGCCGCTCTCCCACGTCGCACAGCCCCGTCAGGCGCAGGCCCAGAGCGGTCGGCCCGAGGAGCCCGGCATAACGGCCGACGCTCATGGCCCCGCCCATGGGTAGGACGCACACGCCCTCGGCGGCGAGGTCCCGGCCCCGGCGCGCGGCGAGCGTTTCGACGGCCGCCAGGTCGCTGGGTCCCTCCAGAAGCACCGCGGTCCGCAGCCCCAGCCGCACCGCCAGCTCCCTCGCGGGTCCGCCGGGAGCACCCGCCGCCCAGCTGCTGACCGCGTCCCTGAACGCCCACATGTCCGCCATGCGACGAGTCTGCACGCCGGGCGTCCGGGACGGCACCGAATATCGGCGCGCGGCACTCGGCCCGGCGACCGGTCGCCCGGTGTCACCCGGGCGACCGGCACGTGTCACGCGATGTCGAACCGGTCGAGGTTCATGACCTTCACCCACGCCGCGACGAAGTCGTTCACGAACTTCTCCTGCGCGTCGTCGCTCGCGTACACCTCGGCGAGCGCGCGCAGTTCGGAGTTGGACCCGAAGACCAGGTCGGCACGGGTGCCGGTCCACTTGACCGCGCCCGATGCGTCGCGGCCCTCGAACGTGTCCTGGGCCTCCGACGTCGACTTCCACTGCGTACCCAGGTCGAGCAGGTTGACGAAGAAGTCGTTGGTCAGGGTTCCGGGCCGCGTGGTGAGGACGCCGTGCCGGGACCCCTGGTGGTTCGCGCCCAGGACGCGCAGGCCGCCCACGAGGACCGTCATCTCCGGGGCGCTGAGCGTGAGCAGGTTCGCCTTGTCGACGAGGAGGAACTCGGCCGGCAGGCGGTTGCCCTTGCCGACGTAGTTGCGGAACCCGTCGGCGGGCGGCTCGATCGCGGCGAACGACTCCACGTCGGTCTGCTCCTGCGTCGCGTCGACGCGGCCCGGCGTGAAGGGCACCTCGACGTCGAAGCCGGCGTCCTTGGCGGCCTGCTCGACGGCCGCGCCGCCGGCCAGCACGATCAGGTCGGCCAGCGAGACCTGCTTGCCGTCGGTGCGGCCCGAGTTGAAGGACTCCTGGATGCCCTCCAGGGTGCGGAGGACCGACGCGAGCTCGTCCGGGTTGTTGACCTCCCAGCCGCGCTGCGGCTCCAGGCGGATGCGCGCGCCGTTGGCGCCGCCGCGCTTGTCGCTGCCCCGGAACGAGGAGGCCGCCGCCCACGCGGTCGACACGAGCTGGGACACCGACAGGTCCGAGTCGAGGACCTGGGCCTTCAGCGCGGCGACGTCCTGCGCGTCGACGGTCTCGTACGTCGCCTCGGGCAGCGGGTCCTGCCACAGCAGCGTCTCGCTCGGGACCTCGGGGCCGAGGTAGCGGACGATGGGGCCCATGTCGCGGTGGGTCAGCTTGTACCAGGCCCGCGCGAAGGCGTCCGCGAACGCGGCGGGGTCGTCCTTGAAGCGGCGCGAGATCGGCTCGTAGACCGGGTCGAAGCGGAGCGACAGGTCGGTCGTCAGCATCGTCGGGGCGTGGGTCTTCGAGGCGTCGAAGGGGTCGGGGACGGTGCCCGCGCCGGCGCCGCCCTTCGGCCGCCACTGGTGGGCGCCCGCGGGGCTCTTGAAGAGCTCCCACTCGTAGCCGAAGAGGATCTCGAAGAAGCTGTTGTCCCACGTCGTGGGGGTGTCGGTCCAGATGCCCTCCAGACCGCTGGTGATGGCGTCGGCGCCCACGCCGGTGCCGTGCGTGCTCTTCCAGCCCAGGCCCATCTGCTCCATCGGGGCGGCCTCGGGGTCGTCGCCGACCGCGTCGGCCGGTCCCGCGCCGTGAGTCTTGCCGAAGGTGTGACCGCCCGCGATCAGGGCGACCGTCTCCTCGTCGTTCATCGCCATGCGGCGGAACGTCTCGCGGATGTCGCGGGCCGCCGCGATCGGGTCCGGATTGCCGTTGGGGCCCTCGGGGTTGACGTAGATGAGGCCCATCTGGACCGCGCCGAGCGGGTTCTCCAGCTCGCGGTCGCCGGTATAGCGCTCGTCGCCGAGCCAGGTGGTCTCGGGGCCCCAGTAGACGTCCTCGTCGGGCTCCCACACGTCGGCGCGGCCGCCGCCGAACCCGAAGGTCTCGAAGCCCATGCTCTCCAGGGCGACGTTGCCGGTGAGGATCAGGAGGTCGGCCCACGAAAGGGCTTGGCCGTACTTCTTCTTGACCGGCCACAGCAGACGGCGGGCCTTGTCGAGGCTGGCGTTGTCCGGCCAGCTGTTGAGCGGGGCGAAACGCTGCTGGCCGGCGCCTGCGCCGCCGCGGCCGTCACTGATCCGGTAGGTGCCCGCGCTGTGCCACGCCATGCGGATCATCAACGGGCCGTAGTTGCCGAAGTCGGCGGGCCACCAGTCCTGCGAGGTCGTGAGGACCTCGGCGATGTCCCGCTTCACTGCGGGCAGGTCGAGGGACTTGAACGCCTCCGCGTAGTCGAACTCCTCGCCGAGCGGGTTGGCCACGGCGGGGTTCTTGGCGAGGATCTTCAGATTGAGGCGCTCCGGCCACCACTGCCGGTTCCCGCCGCCCTGCGTCGGGTGCGGCGCGCGGTGCGCGACCGGGCAGCCGCCCGTCTCCTCCGGTTTGGGGTCGGTGACGATCGCGTCGTGGTTCTCAGTCATGGGAATCCTTCCGGAGAGGGCGGATCGCGGTGCTCAAGAGCGGAGGGTGGTGGAGCAGGCGCCCGCACGGGCCGGAAGGCGATCCAGTGAAGTCCCTTGCCGTCACCTGCTGTTGCCCTGTCCCTTGGCTGTCAGCCGGATCCGATCCTACGATGGACGAAATCCAAGTCAATACGACGGACAGGCGCACGGGGACTCATTAATCGGACCGAGCGCGCACGGGCGCGGACCGGCACGGGAACGGACAGGCACGGGAACGGACAGGCACGAACCAGGCACGGACTATGCACAGTGAGGGCTGGTGGTCATGAGTGACCTGCTCCAACGGCTTCGGGGGCGCGGCTGGCGGATGACCGCCCAGCGTCGAGTGATCGCCGAGGTGCTCGACGGCGACCATGTCCACCTGACCGCCGACGAGGTACTGGCCAGAGCGACCGGCCGCCTGCCGGAGATCTCCCGCGCCACCGTGTACAACACCCTCGGCGAACTCGTCTCGCTCGGCGAGGTGATCGAGGTCGCCACGGACGGCCGCGCCAAGCGCTACGACCCGAACGCCCACCGCCCCCACCAGCACCTGGTGTGCTCGGCCTGCGGCACCATCCGGGACGTCCACCCCCTCGGCGACCCACTGGCCGACCTGCCGCCCTCGGAGCGCTACGGCTTCACCGTCGCGACGGTCGAGGTGACCTATCGAGGGCTGTGCCGGGAGTGCCGGCCACCGGACCGCCCGGTCATGGATCCGGCGTGAGGGTCTCGGCGATCCGGCGCCCCGTCTCGCGGGCCGTGAGATACCTGGTGACGTCATGAGCCCTGGCACCGTTGTGGATCGAGACGTCCTCGATCCCGTCTCCGAACCTGTCGGCGAGTCTCTTCACGACGGGCACCACGTCGCCCCGGTCGGCCACATTGATCCATCTCTTCACCGGCTCCGGCCAGTGGCCGCGGCCGTCCACGGGCCTCGGCGTGAGCCTGTCGAAGGTCAGATTGCGTATGCCCAGCGGAGATCCCAGGGTGACGAACGACAGTTCCTGCCACTCCGGGTGGGCGCACAGGGCTTCGTAGGCGACCACCGAGCCGAGCGAATGGGCGACTATCACCTCGGTCCGTGCTGTCACGCCGCGCTCCATGCGACGCTGGACCGCCGACCGGACCTCGGCGTCGGTGAAGTACACGCGCACCTGCCGCGCGCTCCAGATGAGGAACCGCTCGCTGAGCCCGGCGAAGAACGCGGAGTGGCTGAGCGCGTCCAGCGCCCGCTGCACGAGGTATGGGGTCCGCAGCCGGGCCGGGGCGTCCGGACCGGGAACGCGTGGGTCGATCTCGGCGGCGTATGTCCACCACTGGATCAGCAGATCGCGTTCCATATCGTCCGAGACGTCCGAAGCGTCTAATTCCGGGATACCGAGTCCTCGGTGCCCCGCGGGACGGAAAAGATCTCCGTAGAAGGCCATCGACACGTCTTCGCGCGGAAGTCGGACGTCCGAAGCCAGGGCCATGCCGTCAGCCAGCGCCGGATACCAGTCGGCGAGCAGCGTTTCCTCGCCTTTGTACTGCTGGCCGATTCCGTGCACGAGAACGACCCGGCTCATGACGCGTCCCCCTGCCCGGCAGACTTCTCGGAATGGATCCGGAGCGTGACCACTCCCATGAAGGTGGCGACACACACGCGGCCGGCGCTGTCGAGCGAGACACCCCGGATGGCACTGCCGATGTTGAGTTCGGTGTTCCAGCCGGGTGAGCCCGGCGTCCAGACCCGCATCAAGCCGTGCCGGTCCGCGGCCACCATGGTGGGGGTTCCCGCCACCTCCGCGACGCGGATCGCGTGGATCGCGGACGGGAAGGGCTCCAAGTCCACGTCCGCGGCGCTTCGGTCGTCCAGGTTCCAGAGCCGCAGTACGCCGTTTCCGGCGCCCGTGACGATCACGTCCCGGTCGATGCGAGCCAGTTCCAGGCCGAACGCACCCATCGCGTGATCGCCGAGAGGTTCTCCGACAGGGACTCCCGTGTCCAGGTCCCAGACGCGCACGGTTCCGTCCAGCGAGGCGCTCGCCACCAGGTCCCGTCCGCCCACGCTCGCGGCACGCACGGTCATGACCTCCGCGGTGTGTCCGGTCATCGGAGGGCACACGGGCGAGTGCGTATACAAGTCCCAGGCGTGGAGCACGTAGTCGTCGGCCACCGAGATCACCATCGCGCGGTCGCCCGCCAGGTGCGTGCACGCTCTCCACGTCACCCCGGAGCGCTTACCCAACCGGCGCCGTGGCTCCAGGCTCCACACTTCGGCTTCTCTGAAGGTACTGCGTACGACGATGCTGTCACGCCCCAACGAGGCGGCCGTCACTCCGTTCACCGACATCGCGGCCGACGGCAGATGTGCCGCGATCTGACGGCCGTCGTTCAGATCGTGCGTGCGCACCACGCCGTCCGTGCTGCCGGTGACCACGACGTCCCTGCCGTCCTGGGTGCTGAGGATGTCGGCGGACACCAGACTCGGCTCGGCCCCGCTCAACGGCTCCCCGATGGGCCACATCGTGGTGAGGTCCCAGACACGCACCTCACGAGCGGTGACCACGACCGCGACGGGAGTGCCGTCGATCTGCCCGAGGGCCGGCGCCTCGCGTTCGGCGGTCGCCCCCATGCGTGTGTAGCTCTCCATGGGGGGTCCCAAGGGCTCCGCGGACTCCATGTCCCATACGCGCGTCGTGTCGTCGAAGGCCATCGAAGCGACAAGGGAGCGCCGTCCGACGCGCGCGAGGGCACCGACCATCACGTACTCCGTGTGGCCGGTCATCGGCCCGGCCAGCGCCGCATGGTTCTGCACGTCGTGCACGTACAGGTTGTTGCCTTCCAGCACGGTCAGCACGACAGGACGGCTGTCGTGGAAGGCGACTCCCACCGTACGGGCCGCCGGGCTGAGGTCCTCGACGTCGAAATGAGCCTTCAGGCCGGCCCGGCCGGGTTCGGAGGTACCTGCCACCTGCCAGACGTACGCATGATCGAGTTGGGTGGCGAGGACGATCTCCATGCCGCTGCCGACCATCCGCACCGCGAGGTGACGGATCCCCCCGATGTGGCCCTCGAGAGGATGGCCGACGGCGGTCCCGCCCAGGAGGGACCAGATGCGGACCGTGCCGTCCTCGCCGCCGCTCACCACGACCGGTGTGCCGCCCAACTCCCCGAAGGCCAGACACCGCACCGCGTTGGTGTGCCCGCCGAGAGGCGCTGCCAGGGTCTTCCCCGCGAACGGGTCCCACAGCCGGACCGTGGTGTCGGACCCTGCCGTGGCCACCACGGTTCTCCCCCGCACCTGGCCGAGCGCCACCGCGAGCACCGGCCCTGAGTGCCCTTCCATGGGGCCACACACTTGTGCTCGTGTGCGCGGGTCCCACAGCCGCGCCGTGCCGTCCTCCCCACCGGTCAGGACGAGGGCACGGCCGTGCACCGTGGCGAAGGCACTCGAGCAGACCGGCCTGGCGTGCCCCTCGACCGGTTGGTCGGCTGTCAGGTCCCAGATGCGGGCCGTGCGATCCTGACCGACGGTGACCGCGAGAGAGGTGTCCGCACGGCCGGTGAACGCCGCCGCGGTGATGTCCTCCACGTGGCCGCGGAGCGGGTGTCCCAGTTGTTGCAGGGTTCGCAGATCCCACAACCGTGCTTCGCGACGGCCACTGGTCAGCGCGACGGGGCGGCCGTCGAACTCGCCGACCACAGCGGAGGCGACTCCGCTGCGGACGTAGTAGACGTGCGCGATCACCGGTTCACCGATCTGGCGGCGGGATTCCACGTCCCAGCGGCTGAGCATGCCCGAGCGGTCGCCGACCAGGGCCACCGTCCGGTCGTCCAGCCGAGCCAGGCACACGGCGGTGACCGCCTGCGAGGGGCCGATGAGCGGGCTGCCGTCCAGCCGGGCGTCACCGCCGTGGAGCACCTCGCTCAGGTCCCAGACGTGCACCGCTTTGTCGTCGCCACCCGTGATCGCGACGGGACGTCCTTTCAACTCGCCCAGGTCGGCGTCCCACACGGTGCGTCGATGGGCACTCAGGGCAGCACCCAACTGCCTCCGGGTCACGAAGTCCCACACTCGGGCCGTGCCGTCGGCGCTGGCTGTGAGCACCACCGGGTGGCCGTCGATGGCACCCACCACGATGCTCTGGACCTGGTTGGTGTGCCCGGTGAGCGGCGCGCCGTACTCCTGGCCCGCCGACAGGTCCCAGACACGGACGGTGCCGTCCTGGCCGCCTGTGAGCGCCACCGTGTAATCCCCGAGGTCCCCCATGGCGATGGCGCTCACCGCGATGCCCACGCGCAGCGGGTCACCGATCTGCCGCTGCGAGGTCAGGTCCCAGACACGGGCGGTGCCGTCCTGGCCGCCGGTCACCGCGATCGGGCGACCGTCGAGGCCTCCGACAGCCACGCAGCGCACGGACTTCGTGTGGCCGCTCAGCAGCCTGTGCACACCGCTCGTCGACCACCACGCCCACCGGGCGGACCAGGGCAGGTCGACACCGAGTTCCTCGATCCGGTCGGCCACGCGGTCGGCCTCGCACCGGCGAGCGGAGAGCTGGAGGTCGGCCGCGCGCTCACCGATGGGCCGGTCGGCCGTCAGCCGGTGTGCCACCTGCTCGTACGCACCTCGAATGCGGCGGGAACGGTCGCCCTCGATGGACGCGAAGGCCCGCAACAAGGAGAGCGGTTCACCGGCCAGGAGGAACCCCGGATCCTCGATGAGGTCACCGAGCTGCCCGGCTGCGGCGGCGTGGGTGGACAGGTGCTGGCGGACGTACGGTATGGCCGCGAACCACTCCAGGCGCCCGTCCGGCGATGTGGGGACCAAGGAGCGCAGGGCCTGGACGACCGAGCGCTGGATGTCCTCGGGAGGCCGGTCCGCGGTCGCGCGCAGATGCTCGGCGAGGGCTTTGTGGTAGAGCCGGTAGACGGACCGCTGATCGTCGTCGATGACCTCGGCGACATACGCCTCGGCCACGTCGAGGACCCACGCGACGTCCTCCTCCGTGCAGGGCCGTCCCGAGATCACCGAGCTGAGGGCCGTCCAGACCCGTCCCCGGGGCAGCCCCTTGCCCTCGGAGAAGGCCAGGGCGAGCAGCATCCGCCGCACCCGCGGCTCATCGGGGCCGAACCGTGCCAGGTAGTCGTCGAAGGCTTCCCCGACCTCGCTGGGCAGCGCATCGGCCCAGCCGGGGCTGTCCACGTTCACCGCGACCCGGTCCGAGCGCAGTGTGCGGGCGGTGGTCCTCGCGTAGAGGTACACGCCGGCGGCCTTCCTGGCGACACCGCGGGCAACCGTTGCGGCCAGCTCGGGCAGCCCCCGATAGGGCGTTCCCACGTTCTCCTCTTCGGTGGCGAGGAGCACTCTGGTCACGTATTCGGCGACGTCGTCCTCACTGGCCCGGTACTCGGCGCGGTCCAGATCCATCACGGTGAAGGTCGGGCCGAGGGGCGCGACCAGTTCCTGCCGGGTGCCCACGAGCAACCGCACCCCGGCGATCTCGGACATGGGCCTGAGCAGTTCACGGGTGATGCGGCGGGGCTCTCCGTGACCGCCGGCGTCTGCGGCGGTATCCGATCCCGCTTCGTCCACGGCGTCCACCACGATGACCGAGGTGTGGCCGAGCCGGCCGCGCCGGGTCAGTTCCTGGAGCAGAGCCGCAGCGCCGTCCGCCGCAGTCCCCAGCGCCGTGGCGACCCGCTCGACGACCTCTTCGAGCCGCTTGTGCCGGGCATGCACCGCCACCGTGACGCAGCCTTCCGGCACCACTGTTCCCGACGTGAGGCTCGGCAGATCGAACCGTGTTCGATAGCGCGCGTCGGACAGCGCGACGAGCCGCCCGAGCACCGCCGACTTGCCACATCCGGGGCTGCCGGTGACCACGCGGCCCCGACCGTCCCCGCCCGCTGTCGTCAGCCATGTCACCAGTTCCGAGAGCACACGGTCCCTGCCGCTGAAGTACAGGCCCTGCTCCGACTCGAACTCGACTCCGCGGGAACGTGGCCCGAAGTGCTCGGTCAAGTCCCTCTGTGCGGCGCGGCGTTGCACCTCCAGGTCGGTGCCGAGCGGCGGGAGCCCTTTCTGGTAGCCCCTGTTGGGGAGAAAGGGAGCGAGCCCGGTGACCAGTCCGCTGGCCAATTCGGCGCGCTGGCCCCGGCCCTCCCTCTCGAAGCGCTCGTTGACCGCCTTGACCAGCTCGGTGAGATCGAGGAACTGCTGACGCTGACCGGTACGTTCGGTCGTCGTGTGCACCGCCTCGGCGAGCGCCGCCACGAAAGCGCCGTCCTCCGCTATGTCCTTCCGCCGCGCGGAGGCGAGGAACCACAGGCCGGCCGACGCGCGCATGCCCGTGTTGCGGTAGGCGATGGACTGGAGGGCGACGGCCGACGCCTCAGCACTGCCGGCGCCGCCCGCGCAGGTGTCCAGGACGAGCAGCAGATGGCGCAGCTCTCCGCGGCACAGGATCCGCAGCAGATCCTCGGTGGCCAGCGCGGTCGTCGCCAGGTCCTCTTCCTGCGAGTCCCAGCAGAGCAGGTAGTGCCGGTCGCGGTCCTCCACCACGCCGTGCCCGGCGAAGTAGACGACCACTATGTCCTCGTCCGTCAAGCCGGCGTCCGCGGACCAGTGCCGCAGTTTCTGCCGGATCTGTTCGGCCCCCTCGTACTCCCCCAGACCGGGAAGCACCGCCTGGTATCCGAAGGACTTGAACAGCTCGGCGACGGCGCGCACGTCGCCGGACACGGACTGGAGCTGCGCGTCCTCGGGGAGGTGGCGGTACCGACTGCTTCCGAACGCAACAAGATACCGCCGCCCCACCGTCAACCACCCTGCTGTCCGGCCCGTTTGCTCCTAGTGGGACACCATCTTCCTCTTGAAGACCTACGTCCGTGAAGCACTTTGGGGACCGACACGGAGGCGCCGTCAACCGAGGAACGACAGCCGCACCTTCCGCTCCGGATTGTCGACGTTCGTGTCGACCAGGCACACCGACTGCCAGGTGCCCAGCTCCAGGCTGCCGTTGACGACCGGCAGGGTCGCGTGCGGGGGGACCAGGGCGGGCAGGACGTGGTCGCGGCCGTGGCCCGGGCTGCCGTGGCGGTGCTGCCAGCGGTCGTCGGCGGGCAGCAGGGTGTGCAGCGCGGCGAGCAGGTCGTCGTCGCTGCCCGCGCCCGTCTCCAGGACGGCGATGCCCGCCGTGGCGTGCGGGACGAAGATGTTGAGGAGGCCGTCGCGGCCGCCTGCCGCCTCGCGCAGGAAGGCCTCGCAGTCGGTGGTGAGGTCGACGACCACCTCGCTCGAACCGGTGGTGACCTGCAGGACTCGGGTGGTGAATGCATCGGACATACGCCCATCTTCCCCCACGCCGTCTCCCATTCACTGATACCGGGAGTCCGCCTTTCGAGACGCCATTGACCGTGCGTGCACGATCTGGCTACGTTCTGCGGCATGTTGCGTTCAGCCCTGCTCACCACGCGCGGTCACATCGACCTGCTGCGGGTGGCCTCCTCCGCGTGTCGCCGCGGCTGCTGACGCCCTTTCACCCGCTTTCGCGTTTCCTTCCGCCGGTTCTTCCGGGCGGTAGATGCCTCGTGTCGTCCGCGCATGTCCGCATGCGCGGTCTGATCGGCACGCCGGGCCCCGGGCCGAGCCCCCTGCGCACCGGCCGCCCGTAACCCCTCCTTCTCCCCCAGCCCCTGTCCCTCTCCTCCCCTGGAGCGCTCGTGCGCGTCAGTCATGCCCCTCCGCACGCCCCATCAGCACCCGATATATCCCCTAAATCGGTTTTCCCTCCCACCTCAGGACCTGAGCTCGTAGCCCTCGTCCCCGCCTCCAGCCACCGCACCCGCGTCCCCCGCTGGGTGCGCCGCACCTCCGGCCCGCTCGCGCTGCTCGCGCTCTGGCAGGTCCTCAGCGCCACCGGCGTGCTGACCGGCGACGTGCTCGCCTCGCCCGGTACCGTCGCCCGGGTCGCCGGTGACCTCATCGGGGACGGGTCGCTGCCCAACGCCATGGGTGTCTCGCTGCAGCGCGTCGCGCTCGGGCTGCTCTTCGGCACCGTCGTCGGCACGGCCCTCGCCCTCATCTCCGGGCTCTTCCGCATCGGCGAGGACCTCGTGGACGCCAGCGTGCAGATGCTCCGCACCGTGCCGTTCGTCGGGCTCATCCCGCTGTTCATCATCTGGTTCGGCATCGGCGAGGCGCCGAAGATCGCCATCATCACGCTCGGTGTCTCGTTCCCGCTCTATCTGAACGTGTACGCCGGCATCCGGGGCGTCGACGCCCAGTTGATCGAGGCCGGGGAGTCGCTCGGCCTGTCGCGGTGGGGACTCGTGCGGCACGTCATCCTGCCGGGGGCGCTGCCCGGGGCCATGACGGGACTGCGCTACTCGCTGGGCGTCTCCTGGCTCGCCCTCGTCTTCGCCGAGCAGGTCAACGCCGACGCCGGGATCGGCTTCCTCATGGTCCAGGCCCGCGACTTCCTGCGCACCGACGTGATCGTCGTGTGCCTGGTCGTCTACGCCTTCCTCGGCCTGACCGCCGACTTCGTCGTCCGAACCCTCGAAAGGCTGCTGCTGCAATGGCGACCGACGTTCACCGGCCGGTGACCACCACCGCGGCCCCGTCCGCCGTGCGCGTCGACGGACTCACCCGCACCTTCGACGGGCGTGCCGTCATCGACGACCTGCACCTCGACGTGCGGCAGGGCGAGTTCGTGGCGCTGCTGGGCCGGAGCGGCTGCGGGAAGTCGACGCTGCTGCGCATCCTCGCCGGGCTCGACCGCGACATCGAGGGCACCGTGCTCGTGCCGCGCCGCAAGGCCGTCGCGTTCCAGGCGCCGCGGCTGATGCCGTGGAAGCGGGTGTGGCGCAACGTGCTGCTCGGACTGCCGGGCCGACCCGACCGGGGTGTCGCTGAGCGGGCGCTGGCCGAGGTGGGTCTGAAGCACCGCACCACGGCCTGGCCCAAGACGCTCTCCGGTGGGGAGGCCCAGCGCGCCTCGCTGGCGCGGGCCCTGGTGCGCGAGCCCGATCTGCTGCTGCTCGACGAGCCGTTCGGCGCGCTCGACGCGCTCACCCGCCTCAAGGCGCAGCGGCTCGTCGACGAGCTGTGGCAGCGGCGCGGCTGCGCGGTGCTGCTCGTCACCCACGACGTGGAGGAGGCGGTGCTCCTCGCCGACCGGGTGCTCGTCATGGACGGCGGTGTCATCGCGTACGAGAAGGAGATCGGCCTGGAGCGACCGCGCGGCATCTCCGACCCCCGCTTCGGCGAGCTCCGCGCGGAGCTGCTCCAGCGGCTCGGCGTCGAGGCGCCCGCCGAAGCCCCCGCCGCCTGAACAGACCTCCGAGCCCACACCCTCGTCCCCACATATCGAAGTGAACGGAACCGTCATGCGACGACCACGCCCAGCCCCCGCCGTCCTCCTGCTCCCCCTGGCCCTGCTGCTCGCCGCCTGCTCCGGCACCTCGTCCGCCGGCACATCGATCGGCGGCGCGGGTGGCGGCACCGACGGCAAGGGGTCGTTGACCTTGAACGTCGGTGACCAGAAAGGCGGCTCGGAAGCCGTGCTGCGCGCGGCCGGGGAGCTCGACGACCTCGACTACAAGATCCGCTGGTCCACCTTCACGTCCGGCCCACCCCTGCTGGAGGCCATCAACGCCAAGGCCGTCGACATCGGCGGCATCGGCAACACCCCACCGGTCTTCGCGGCGGGCGCGGGCTCGAAGATCTCCGTGGTGGCCGCGAGCCACGGCACGGCGGCCGGGGACACGATCCTCGTGCCCAACGGCTCGCCGTTGAAGAAGACCCGGGAGCTGAAGGGCAAGTCGGTTGCCGTGGCGCAGGGTTCGTCGGCGCATTACCAGCTGATCGCGTCGTTGCGGAAGGCCGGGCTCGACTTCAAGGACGTCGACGTCAAGTATCTGCAGCCCGCCGACGCGCTCGCCGCGTTCACCAGCGGGAAGGTGGACGCCTGGGCTGTCTGGGATCCGTACACCTCGCAGGTCCTGCGCGGCAAGAAGGGTCGCGTCCTGACCGACGGCGACGGGGTGGTGAACGGCCTCGCCTTCCAGGCCGCGGCGCCCGGCGCGCTCAGGGACAAGAAGAAGAGCGCGGCGATCTCCGACTACCTGAAGCGGCTCCGCAGGGCGCAGGACTGGGTCCACAAACACCCGGAGGCCTGGGCGAAGGTCTGGGCGAAGGACACCGGCCTGCCCTACGAGGTCGCGCTCGACGCGGTCAAGCGCACCAACGGCACCCGCGTCACGGTGGCCGTCGACAAGAACGTGGTCAGGTCCGAGCAGAAGATCGCGGACACCTTCGCCGAGCTGAAGCTGATCCCGCGCCGCATCGACTTCGGCGACTACGTCGACACCCGCTTCAACGGCGATCTGCCGCCCTCCACCAGCAAGCCGCGCACGTACCGCAAGGAGTCCTGACCATGACCGTCCACCTGCACTGGTTCCTGCCGACGGGCGGCGACGGCCGCACCCTCGTCGACCGGCACGCCTACACCGACGGCGGCATCACGCGCTCCCGCGTCACCCCGGTGAGCGGCGTCCGCGCGCCCGACATCGAGTACCTGGCCCAGATCGCCAAGGCCGCCGAGCAGTTGGGCTTCGAGGCGGTGCTCACCCCGACCGGCACGTGGTGCGAGGACGCCTGGCTGACGACGGTCGCGCTCGCCCAGCACACCGAGCGCCTCAAGTTCCTCGTCGCCTTCCGCCCGGGCGTCCTCTCCCCCGTGCTCGCGGCGCAGATGGCGGCGACGTATCAACGCATCACTCGTGGCCGGCTGCTGCTCAACGTGGTGACGGGCGGCGATTCGACCGAGCAGCGGCGGTTCGGCGACCACTTGGACCACGACCGCCGCTACGCCCGGACCGATGAGTTCCTCTCGGTCGTACGAGGGGTGTGGAGCGGCAAGCCGTACGACTTCGACGGCGAGCACTTCCAGGTCGAGGGCGGCCTGACCGCGCTGCCGCCGGACCCGCTGCCGGAGATCTTCTTCGGCGGGTCGTCGGCGGCCGCCGGGCCGGTTGCCGCGCGCCACACGGATGTGTACCTGACGTGGGGCGAGCCGCCCGAGCAGGTCAAGCAGAAGATCGACTGGATTCGCGGGCTCGCCGAGCAGGAGGGCCGCACGGTCCGCTTCGGCATCCGGCTGCACACCATCTCCCGTGACTCGGCCACGGAGGCCTGGGCGACCGCGAACCGACTGCTCGACGATCTGGATCCGGACACCGTCGCCGCCGCTCAGGAGGCCCTCGGCCGCAGTGAGTCGGTGGGCCAGCAGCGCATGCTCGCGCTGCACGGCGGCTCCCGGGACAAGCTGGAGATCGCGCCGAACCTGTGGGCCGGTGTCGGCCTGGTGCGGGGCGGCGCGGGCACGGCCCTGGTCGGCAGTCACGCCGACGTCGCCGACCGGATCGAGGAGTACCACGCGCTCGGCGTCGAGCACTTCGTGCTGTCCGGCTATCCGCACCTGGAGGAGGCGTACTGGTTCGGGGAGGGCGTCATCCCCGACCTCGCCGCGCGCGGGCTGCTGCCCCGGATCCCGGCCTCACCGCTCGGGGGCGTGCCCGCGGCGAACGGCCGCCCCGCCTCCGCGCCCGGCGGCGCCCCGCTCCTGGTGGCCGGAGGGCGCTGAGAAATCCGAACCGGTGGGAAGATCCCGGACCCCGACGAAGTTAGTAGAAATGTGAACGACATCGGGGTACGAGACGCGACCGCCCCAGCGGCGGTACGGGAAGCGGCAGCGCCGGCGGCAGTACGGGAAGCTGCGCAGGACGCCGCTCATGAGGTGGACGTCGTCGTCATCGGCGCCGGGCAGGCGGGTCTGTCCAGCGCCTACCACCTGCGGCGGGTCGGCTTCGCGCCGGGCCGGGACTTCGTGGTCCTCGACCACGCTCCCCGGCCCGGGGGCGCCTGGCAGTTCCGGTGGCCTTCCTTGACGTACGGGAAGGTGCACGGCATGCACGCGCTCCCCGGCATGGAGCTGGCGGGCGCGGACCCCGCGCGCCCGTCGTCGGAGGTCATCGGTGAGTACTTCGAAGAGTACGAGCGCCGCTTCGACCTGGGGGTTCGGCGCCCCGTCGACGTGCGCCGGGTCCGCGAGGTCGACGGCGGCAGGCTGCTCGTCGAGACATCGGCGGGCACCTGGTCGACGCGGGCGCTGATCAGCGCGACGGGCACCTGGGACCGGCCGTTCTGGCCGCGCTACCCGGGCCAGGGCACCTTCCGCGGGCGACAGCTGCACACGGCGATCTACCCCGGACCCGAGGCGTTCGAGGGACAACGGGTGATCGTCGTGGGCGGTGGCGCGTCCGGCACGCAGCACCTCATGGAGATCGCCCCGTACGCGGCCGCGACGACCTGGGTCACCCGGAGTGAGCCGGTGTTCCGCGAGGGGCCGTTCGACGAGAACTGGGGGCGTGCGGCCGTCGCCATGGTCGAGGAGCGCGTGCGCAAGGGCCTGCCGCCGCGGAGCGTGGTGTCGGTGACGGGGCTGCCGGTGAACGACGCGATCCGGCGGGCGCGGGCCGACGGCGTCCTCGACCGGCTGCCGATGTTCGACCGGATCACGCCGACCGGCGTCGAGTGGGACGACGGCCGCCGTGTCGACGCCGACGTGATCCTCTGGGCGACGGGCTTCCGCCCGGCGGTCGATCACTTGGCGCCGCTGCGGCTGCGCGAGCCGGGCGGCGGCATCCGGCTGGAGGGCACCCGGGCCGCCGCCGACCCGCGTGTCCACCTCGTGGGGTACGGGCCTTCGGCGAGCACGATCGGCGCCAACCGCGCGGGCCGTGCGGCGGTGCGCGACATCCGGCGGCTGCTGGCGGGCGCGCCCGTCGCGGTGTGACGGGACCTCGCTCGCCGCACAGCCCCTAGGGCAGGTACAGGGTGTACCTCTAGGGCAGGTACAGGGTGTAGAGGAGTCTGTCGGGTGTGACGGGTGGGGTGCCCTGGAGCGCACCCGTGGTCGCGTTGTCGACGAGGCCTCGCTTGACCTGCGCCGGCGTGTCCGTGGGCCGGAAACCGAGGTGCAGCGCGGCGGCGCCGGCCGCGTGCCCGCTGGCCATCGACGTGCCGTTGAGCGTGGCGGTGGCGGTGTCGCTGTCCTTCCACGCCGAGGGAATCTGCACGCCCGGCGCGAACAGGGACACGCAGTTGCCGTGGTTGGAGGAGGAAGCCCGGCCGTCGCCCCGGTCACTGGCGCCGACACTGATCGTCTCGGCCACCCGTGAGGGCGAGGTGTTGCAGGCGCCGCCCGCCTGTCCGGAGCTGCCCGCCGCGACGGTGTAGGTGACCCCGGAGCGGATGGAGCGCCGCACCGCGCTGTCGAGAACGTCGCTGGCCGCTCCGCCGAGGCTCATGTTCGCGACCGCGGGCCTGGTGCCCTTCGCCGTCACCCAGTCGACACCCGCGACGACGCCCGAGGTGGTGCCCGAGCCCTGGCAGTTGAGGACCCGCACCGCGACCAGGCGGGCCTGCTTCGCCACGCCGTACGTCGCGCCCGCGGCGATGCCTCCCACGTGGGTGCCGTGGCCGTTGCAGTCGTCGCCGTTCCGGCCGTCGCCCACGGTGTCGGTGCCGACCGAAGCCCGGCCGCCGAACTCCGTGTGCGTGGTCCGCAGTCCGGTGTCGATGACGTACACGCTCACACCGGGAGCGGTGGTGCGGTAGGTGTACGTGGTGGACAGGGGCAGGCGCCGCTGGTCGATGCGGTCCAGTCCCCAGGGCGCGTCGGGCTGGGTCTGTTCGCGGGTGGATACCCCGTCGGCCTCGGCCCGGGGCGGGGCGGCCCGTGGGGTGTCGACGCGGACCCGGGTGTCCTGGCGGACGTACGCGACGCGGGGGTCGGCGGCCAGCTCGGCGGCCTGTGCGCGGCTCATCCGGGCGGAGAAGCCGTGCAGCGCCGCCCGGTAGACGTGCCCGAGCCGCGCCCCTTCGGCCCGGCCGACGAGCTCGCGCGCCACGACGGGCACGGCGGAGGAGCCGACAGCGGCGCTGCTGCTCCCCGGACCGGGTTCCTTCAGCACGACGATCCAGCCGTTCGGCACCGGGGTCTCCAAGCCGCTCGCCAGCCGCAGCTTCCTGTCGGGGGCGGTGGAGCCGACGGAGTCGCCGGGGGTCACGTGCGTGGCGGTGGCGGCGGCAGTGGCGGGAGTGGCGCCGAGCAGTCCAGTGGCGGTCAGCGCGGCGGACAGCAGCACCGCTGCCTGCCGCCGACGGGAGGGCATTCTCATTCCCGGTGCACCTGAACCTTTCGTTGACCAGAAGGGGTCGGATCATGTGCGGTGCGCGGTGCGGTTGTTGCCCGTGGTTCTGCTGGTTCTGCTGATTCTGCGCGGAGCGCATGCCAGCCTCTCGCGCCAGTCGGCGCGGCACAAGAGGCCGGACGGCCACTCCGGGAGCGGTGGTTCAGGGCGCGGCGATTCACGGCACGACGATTCATGGCACGACGATTCAGCGCGCGGCGAAGCTCACCTTCGCTTGCCGCTGTTCAGGGCGCGGCGACGTTCACCAGGCTCTTGTACGGGAGGTAGCGCGGCACGCTGGGCTGGGTGGGGGCCGGAGTGACGCCCTCCAGGCCGTCGATCATCACGCCGAGCTCGACGGTGCCGCCCCCCTCGGTGAAGCGCCGCCAGGCCGACATGTCCCGCCACTCCCCGTGGTTGAGCACCAGCCGGCCGTCCTTGCTCGTGTGGAAATGGGCCGCGAGGAGACCCGGCGGGCGGGTCCGCTCCAGAATCGCCACCACACCGTCGATGAAGGCGCGCTGCCGGTCGGGCCCGTCGGTCTCGAAGATGGGCGTGACCAGTGCGCCGGGGGTGCTTTCCGCCCTTTCCTCGGTCGCATAGCTGCGATAGAGGGAATAGCGCACCTCCCCGGGCCGCTCGATGCCCAGAACCATGCGGTCGACCCTGCTCAGCTGCTCGGAGTTCTGGGCCGCGCGTGCCCACTCGCGGTGGGAGTCGTCGTCCGTCCACTGCGCGTAATTCAGTACCTCACGGCCGTTCTCGCTGAGGAATGTGGTGAACGACAGCATCGCCGCCGGGCGTTCCTGGTGTTCCCACTCCTCGATCACCAGGTCCGCGGCCTGCTTCTGGACCCCCGGCGCCGGCAGGGTCCAGGAACTGACGAGGATCGTCCCGGCGTCCGCGCGCCGGACGTCGGGAAAGGCACGTGATATCGGTGCGGCCATGGTCGGCTCCTCCTGCATACTGAGCGGTACGGTTGAGAAAAGCGTTGTACCTGAACCACGGTTGAGGTCAAGGAGAAGCCGAACCCCGGCGAGTCCCCCTATCTCGCCCTGGCCTCCTGCTACTTCTCCTTGTTGAACTCCCCCACGTTCTTCTGGTGTTCCTCGAAGCTCGCCGTAAAACGCGTGTCTCCCGGCTTTACCGTCACGAAGTACAGCCAGTTCCCCGGAGTCGGGTTGATGGCCGCCCGCATCGCCTCTTCTCCGGGATTGCCGATCGGCGTGGGCGGCAGCCCCATGCGTGCGTAGGTGTTGTACGGGCTGCTGATCTTGGTGTCACGTTCGCTGGTGGCCAGTGTGGAGCGGTTGAGCGCGTAGTTGATGGTGGAGTCCATTTGTAGCGGCATGCCCTGGTCAAGGCGGTTGTAGATGACCCGGGCGACCTTGCCCATCTCCTCCTTGGAGCCCGCCTCGGCCTCGATCATGCTCGCGATGGTGACGGTTTGGTAGAGGTTCACGGCATTCCGGTCTGCGCCCGCCGTGACCTGACCGCCGCCGAACTTCTTGTTCGCCGTGTTCACCATGTACGACAGGACGGATGCCGGAGTCGACCGCGAGTCGATCGGGTACGTCGCCGGGAAGAGGTACCCCTCGGGGTTGCCGCCGGCGTCGCGGGGGAGTTTGAGGCCGGCCTTCGGGAGAGCCTTCTTCGTGGTGCCGGCGGGCACCCCGAGGGCCTTGTCCACGGCCGCGTACACCTGCCCCGAGCGCCACCCTTCCGGGATGGTCAGCGTCTCGGGCTGTGCGTCGTCGTCAGGAAGCAGCAGCGGCACCGCCACAGCGGCTGCCGCGACGGCGGCTCCGGTCGCGATCAGGGCGATCCGGCCCCGGCGCGTCAGTTGAGTCGTGCCCCGTCTCGGAGTCTTGGTCTGCATGCGGGCACGGTAACCCGCAAATGCTCATATTCCTGGCATATCTTCACGTCACCGGCTCCAGTTGGGCGTCTCTGCGAACGAGGGCGGCGTAACGTCCGTCGCACTCCATGAGCTCCTCGTGGGTGCCGCGCTCCGCGGTGCGGCCGGCGTCCAGGACCACGATCTGGTCGGCGCCGCGGACGGTGGAGAGGCGGTGGGCGATGGTGAGGGTGGTCCGGCCCGCGGACAGCGCGTCGATGGCCTCCTGCACGGCTCGCTCCGTGCGGGTGTCCAGGGCGCTGGTCGCTTCGTCGAGGATGAGGACCGGCGGGTCCCGCAGGATGGTGCGGGCGATGGCCAGGCGCTGCTTCTCACCGCCGGAGAAGCGGTGGCCACGCTCGCCGACGACCGTGTCGTACCCGTCGGGGAGGGATGCGATGTGGTCGTGGATCTGGGCGGCGCGGGCGGCGGTCGCGAGCTCCTCGTCGGTGGCGTCGGGCTTGGCGAAGCGGAGGTTGTCCGCGACCGAGGCGTGGAAGAGATACGTCTCCTGGGAGACCACGCCGACGGCACGCGCGAGGGTGTCGAAGTCGAGGTCGCGCACGTCGACCCCGTCGAGGGTGACGCGGCCGGCCGTGACGTCGTAGAGCCTGGGCACCAGATGGCTCAGGGTCGACTTGCCGGAGCCGGTGGGGCCGACCACGGCGAGGCTGCCGCCCGCGGGTATGACGAGGTCGATGTCCTGGAGGGTGGGGCCCGACTTCTCGTCGTAACGGAACTCGACCTTCTCGAAGCGGACCTCGCCCTTGATCTCGTCGAGGTGCACGGGCTTCTCCGGCTCGGTGATGTCGACGGGCAGGTCCAGGTACTCGAAGATGCGCTGGAAGAGCGCGAGCGAGGTCTGGATCTGCACGCCGGTCGAGAGGAGGCTCACCGTCGGGCGGAACAGGCCCTGCTGCAGCGAGACGAAGGCGACGAGCGTGCCGAGCGAGACGGTCGGGCCGCCGGCCTGGAAGGCGATGCCCGCGGTCCAGTAGATGACGGCGGGCATGGCGGCCATGACGATCGAGATGACGGCCATGCGCCAGCGGCCCGCCATGTTCGACCGGATCTCCAGGTCGACCAGCCGCTCGGACTCCTCGGCGAAGGACTTGGTGAGGGAGTCGGCCCGCCCCATGGTGCGACCGAGGACGATGCCGCTCACGGAGAGCGACTCGGTGACCGTCGCGGCCATCGCGGCCATCTGCTTCTGGCGCTGCGTGGCGATCTTCTTGCGCTCACGGCCGACGCGGCGGCTGATCCACACGAAGACCGGGAGCAGCAGGAGCGAGACCACCGTGAGCCGCCAGTCGAGGGCGAGCATGGCGACGACGGTCGCGATGACACTCGTGAGGTTCGAGACGAGGGACGTGGCGGTGGAGGTGACCGTCGCCTGCATGCCGCCGATGTCGTTGGCGATGCGGGACTGGACCTCGCCCGTGCGGGTGCGGGTGAAGAAGGCGAGGGACATGCTCTGCAGCCGGCCGTAGACCGCGGTGCGCAGGTCGTGCATGACGCGCTGGCCGACGGATGTGCTGATCAGGGTCTGCAGGACGCCGAAGACGCTCGTGACGACCGCGCTGAGGATCATGCCGAGCGCGAGCAGGCTCAGCAGGCCCGTGCGCCCCTGCGGCAGGGCGGTGTCGAGGATCTCCTTGAGCAGGAAGGGGGTCGCCACCGAGACGAGCGACGCGGCGCAGACCAGCAGGCCCACGAGCGCGAGGCGGCCTCGGTAGGGCCGGAAGAGGCGGAGGATGCGGCGCATCTGGCGCGGCTGCGGCTCCTCGCCGGGGGCGGGGGGCTGCGGCGTCCAGGTGGGTTCGTCGTGACGCATGGGCTCCTTCGGGATTTCGGACGACGATGACTCAGGGAGCATAGCTCACTGTTACCTATACTCACAATGCACAAGGTCCTGGTAATGTTCCCGCATGAACACCCCGGACCCCGACGGCCTGCTCGCCGAACAGTTGCTGCGGCTGACCCGCAGGCTGCAGCGGATCCAGAAGCGCCATCTGGTGCCGATCGGCATCACACCCGCGCAGTCCCGCCTGCTGCGCACCCTCGCGCACTACGAGACCCCGCCGCGCATGGCCGACCTCGCCGAGCGCCTAGAAGTCGTGCCACGCGCCGTGACCACCCTGGTCGACGCACTGGAAGCCGCCGATCTCGTGCGACGCGCACCCGACCCCACCAACCGCCGGGTGATCCGGATCGAGCTCACCGACGCCGGGCTCAAGGCCCTCGGTGAGCTGCGCGGCGCGCGCCGCGCCGCCGCGGAGGACATCCTGGCTCCATTGGACACCGAGCAACGCGCCCAGCTGGGCGTCCTGCTGAACGCGCTGTTCGACGTGCCGGACGTCCGCCGCTGCTGACACCGTCCGCCGCCGCAACCGTCGAGGAGAGCTCATGCCACTGCTGGAGCCCGAGCCGGACACCCTGCGCCCCGGCCCCGCGTCGCGCACGGAGGGCCCGTCGCACGACCGCGTGCCGGACCGACGGGGCGGCGGCACCCCTGAGCCGCTGCGCTCCGACCTGACCGCGCTGCTCGGCGCGGACAAGGTCCTGACGAAGATCTCCGACCTCGTGCGGTACGCGTCGGACGCCAGCCCCTACCGCTTCGTGCCGCAGGTCGTGGTCGTCCCCGAGGACATCGACGACGTGTCGGCCGTCCTGTCGTACGCGCACGGCAAGGGCCGCGAAGTCGTCTTCCGCGCGGCGGGCACGTCGCTGAACGGCCAGGCGCAGGGCGAGGACATCCTCGTCGACGTGCGCAAGCACTGGTCGGGCGTCGAGGTGCTCGGCGAGGGCGAGCGCGCCCGCATCGACCCCGGCACGACGATCGTGCGCGCCAACACCACCCTGTCCCGATACGGCAGGGTGCTCGGCCCCGACCCGGCGAGCGCGATCGCCTGCACCGTCGGCGGCGTCGTCGCGAACAACGCGTCGGGCATGACCGCGGGCACCACCCGCAATGCGTACCGCACAGTCGCCTCACTCACCTTCGTCCTCCCCTCCGGCACGGTCGTGGACACGGCCGAGCCGGACGCCGACGAGCACCTGGCGCACGCGGAACCGGAGCTGTGCGAGGGCCTGCTGGCCATCAAGCGGGAGATCGAGGCGGACACCGAGCTGGTGGCCCGCATCCGCGCCAAGTACGAGATCAAGAACACCAATGGCTACCGCCTCGACGCCTTCCTCGACGGCGCGACGCCCGTGGAGATCCTGCGCGGCCTGATGGTCGGCTCCGAGGGCACCTTCGCCTTCATCTCCGAGGTCGTCTTCGACACGCTGCCTTTGGAGCGGCACACGACGACCGCTCTGCTGTTCTTCCCCTCGCTGCCCGCGGCCGCCGCGGCGGTGCCGTTGTTCACTGCCGCGGGCGCGCTCGCCGTCGAGCTGATGGACGGCAACACCTTGCGCGCATCGGTCAGCGTCCAGGGCGTGCCCGCCGACTGGGCCGGCCTCCCGAAGTCCACGGCCGCCCTCCTGGTGGAGTTCCGCGCCCCGGACGAGGCCGCACAGGAGGCGTACGAGGCGGCGGCCGCCCAGGTCCTCGAAGGGCTCGAACTGGTCGCGCCCGTCCCGTCGGTGACGAACACGTTCACCCGTGACGCGAAGACGATCGGCGGTTACTGGAAGGCGCGCAAGGCGTTCGTCACCGCTGTCGGCGGCTCCCGCCCTTCGGGGACGACACTCATCACCGAGGACTTCGCGGTTCCGCCGGGTCGGCTCGCCGAGGCCTGCGAAGCGCTGCTCGACCTCCAGACGCGGCACGGCTTCGACACCGCCGTCGCGGGCCACGCGGCACACGGCAACCTCCACTTCCTGCTCGCCTTCGACGCGGCGGTCCCCGCCGACGTGGAGCGCTACGCCGCGTTCATGGACGAGTTCTGCCGCCTGACGGTGGAGCGTTTCGACGGCTCCCTGAAGGCCGAGCACGCCACGGGACGCAACATCGCCCCCTTCCTGGAGCTCGAATGGGGGCCGAAGGCGACCGAGTTGATGTGGCGCACGAAGCAGGTCATCGACCCGGACGGCGTGCTCGCGCCCCGCATCGTCCTCGACCGTGATCCGAAGGCTCATCTGCGCGGCCTGAAGACCATCCCCAAGGTGGAGCCGATCGCCGACCCGTGCATCGAGTGCGGCTTCTGTGAACCGACCTGCCCCAGCGAGGACTTGACCACGACACCGCGCCAGCGCATCGTGCTCCGCCGCGAGATGATGCGCCAGCCCGCGGGCTCTCCCGTCGAGGACGGCCTCGTCGAGGCGTACGGCTATGACGCCGTGGACACCTGCGCGGGCGACTCGACCTGCCGGATCGCCTGCCCCGTCGGTATCGACACGGGGGCCCTGATGAAGGACTTCCGTCATGCGCGGCACTCGCCCCGCGAGGAGAAGGCGGCCGCCCTCGCCGCGAGGAACTTCAAGGCCGTCGAGGCGTCCGCGCGGCTGGCGGTGGCCGCCGCCGACAGGATCGGCGACCGGCTGCTGACCGCGGTGACCCGCACCGCCCGCAAGGCCGTGCGTCCGGACCTGGTCCCCGAGTGGCTGCCGCAGATCCCCGGCGCCGCCGCACGCAGACTGCCGCGCACCCGACGCGTCGGCGCCTCGGCCGTCTACTACCCGGCGTGCGTCAACCGCATCTTCGGCGGGCCGGGCGACCGCTCCTTGGCGGAGGCCGTTGTCGCCGTCTCCACGCGCGCGGGGAGGCCGGTTTGGATTCCGGACGATGTCGCGGGGACGTGCTGCGCGACGATCTGGCACTCCAAGGGGTACGACGCCGGGAACAGGGTCATGGCCAATCGCATCGTCGAGGCGGCCTGGGGCTGGACGGCCGGCGGTCGCCTGCCGCTGATCGTCGACGCCTCGTCCTGCACGCTCGGCATCGCACACGAGGTCGTGCCGTATCTGACCGCCGACAACCGCGAGCTGCACCGGGAGCTGACGGTCGTCGACTCGATCGTCTGGGCCGCCGACGAGCTCCTCCCCCACCTGACGGTGCACCGCACGGTCGGCTCCGCGGTGCTGCACCCCACCTGTTCCATGCAGCACCTCGGCGACGAGCCACAGCTCCGGGCCGTCGCCGAGGCCTGCGCGGACGAGGTGGTCGTCCCGGACGACGCGGGATGCTGCGCCTTCGCGGGCGACCGCGGCATGCTCCACAAGGAGCTCACGGAATCGGCCACGCGCAAGGAGGCGGCGGAAGTCACGTCCCGCGCCTTCGACGCGCACCTCTCGGCGAACCGCATGTGCGAGGTGGGCATGGACCACGCGACGGGCCGCGGCTACTACTCCGTACTCCTTGAGTTGGAGCGCGCGACACGTCCCTGACCGGTATTCCGCGTACCCCCTGATGCTCCTTCGATAAATCCAACTCTTCGGTCCCTCCAGTCTCTTGCGCCCCGGCCGGGCCGCCACCAGGGTGGCTTCCGCCCCAGTGGTAGAGACCAGCCGACATTCAGCTACGGAGGTCCGATGCACGACGAGAACGCCACCCCGACCCCTGACGGCACCACCCCCGACGACGGCACCCGGAGCGCGGCGGGAGACGGCCACTCCCGGCGCACGGTGCTCCGCACGGCGGGCCTCGCCGGTGCGGGACTCGGAGTCGGCGCCTTCGCCGGCGGCACGGCACACGCCGACACCCCTGCAGCCGCGGCCGCGGCCGCCCCGGCGTCGGACACAGGGACGGCCGAGGCTCCCGCCCGCAAGGGCGACACCATGATCGGCGTGCCGTTCGAGCGGCGCTCCACGGTGCGGGTCGGGATCATCGGACTCGGCAACCGCGGCGGCAGCATGATCGACCTGTTCCTCGCGATACCGGGCGTGCGTGTGGTCGCGCTCTGCGACCCGGTCAAGGACAAGACCGCGGCCGCCGCGAAGAAGGTCACGGCCGCGGGCCAGCCCGCCCCCGCGACGTACACCAAGGGCGAGCACGACTACGAGAACCTGTGCAAGCGCGGCGACATCGACTTCGTGTACGTGGCGACGCCCTGGGAACTCCACTTCGCCATGGCCAAGTCGGCGATGGTCAACGGCAAGCACGTCGGTGTGGAGTGTCCGATCGCGATGCGCCTCGACGAGCTGTGGGAGCTCGTCGACCTGTCCGAGCGCACCCGCAGACACTGCATGCAGCTGGAGAACTGCTGTTACGGCAAGAACGAGATGCGCGTCCTGCGCATGGCGCACGCGGGCAAGTTCGGTGAGCTGCTGCACGGAGCGGGCGCCTACAACCACGACCTGCGCGGTCTGATGTTCGACCCCGACTACTACGAAGGTCCGTGGCGGCGCCTGTGGCACACCCGGCTGCGCGGCGACCTCTACCCCAACCACGGCTTCGGCCCGGTCGCCAACTACATGGACGTCAACCGCGGCGACCGCGTCACGCACATCTCCAGCTTCGGCACGCCCGCCCTCGGCCTCGCCGAGTACCGCAAGGCGCACATGCCCCCGGGTGACCCGAGCTGGAAGGAGACGTACATCGAGAGCGACCGCACGATCAGTCTCGTCCAGACGGCGAAGGGGCGGGTGATCCGCCTGGAGCACGACGTCAGCACCCCGCACCCCTACTCCCGCATCAACAGCCTCGGCGGCACGAAGGGCGTCTTCGAGGACTACCCCGCCCGCATCTACATCGAGCCGGACCACACGGACGACCAGTGGGCCGACTTCTCCAAGTACGCCGACTTCGACCACTGGCTGTGGAAGGAGCACTCCAACCCGCCCGGCGGCCACGGCGGCATGGACTACATCATGATCTTCCGGCTGATGCAGACCATGCAGCTCGGCCTGGTACCGGACTTCGACGTGTACGACGCCGCGACATGGACGGCACCCGTGCCGCTCAGCCATCTGTCGATCAAGGCGAAGGGCGCACCGCAGGCGATCCCGGACTTCACCCGCGGGCTGTGGAGGAAGGCCCGGCCGGGAATGGACTCGGAGAAGCCGAAGGCGTAAGGGCCCGGGCGGGCTCGGTGGCGGGTTCAAGCCACCGAGCCCGCCCTCGGGCCTCGGCGTCCTCGCCGGTCAGCAGCGCCGGCGGTCCTCCGTCAGGGTTCCCTGGACGGTGGAGAGGGTCCGGTCGTAGCAGCCCGTGTCGCCGACCAGGCGGTAGCGCTCGCGCGAGATGCCCACGGCGTGCCGCTGATCGCGCGGGACGTTGGCGGTGTACGTCGCGTCGCCGTCGTAACGGTCGTCCAGCACCGACCAGCCGGTGCGCCGGCCACCGCGTTCGGTGACGCTCTCGGCGCGGTCCCCGAGGGAGATCTCGGTCCGCAGCCGGTCGCCGGCCCCGAGCGTCGTGGTGCCGTCCATGGTGTACGTCCGGTCGGTGCGCGCGGCGCGATGGCCCGTCGTGACCGTCTCGCGGTCGGTCCATGTGGCCTTGAGCGCGTCCGTCGACTCGCCGTCCGTCCAGCGGTGGACGGACGTGTTCGCGAGGGTGCGCGTCACGGTCGTCGAGACGCGGCCGTGGGAAGTGTTCACGTACCCCGAAACGCTCAGCCGGTGGCCGCCCTCCGTGTCGAGCCGGTGCGCCTCGCCGCCCGAACCGGGCGTGTAAGTCGACTTGTTGGCGAGGTCGCCCTCCTTGTGACGGGTCAGGCTGCCCGTGACGAGGTCGCTCTTCTCGTCCTGCCAGACCAGTACGTTGACCGGTGTGCTCCAGCCGGTCTGTGCCTCGGGTACGCCGGCGACGGAGACCTCCACCCGGTGCGGGCGGCCGTCGTTGAGGGTGCCCGCGAAGGGAGTCAGGTCGTACTCGATCGGCTTGATGTCGAAGGCGCGCGGTCCTGGGATCACGTACCAGAGGAAGGGGTTGGACCAGCCGCCGGTCCACACGGTCGGGAACGGCGCGGCGATGCCCGCCAGCCGGCCGTCGACCTTGACCTGCACCTCACGGTAGGGGCCCTTGTCGGCCTTGCAGGAGTAGGGCGCGGCGTCGGGCACGGTCAGGTACCAGTACTCCTCGCCGCCTCCGCCGGAGCCCGTGGCGTACACCTCGGCGACGATGCGTTCGCTGTTGCGCGGGGTGGTGAGGGTGGTGCCGGTGGCTCCATCCCCGAGGGGGATGATCCGGTCCGGGGTCTCGCGGGCGGCGGCGTCCGCCTTCCGCTGCTGGTAGAAGGTCAGCTTGACCTTGGCGTCGATGATGCCGGTGTAGGTGTCGTTGACGACGTTCCCGATGAGCATCTCGACCTGTTGGGCGCGGGCCAGAGTGTCGCTGTACCGCGTGACGTCCTTCTCGACGGACCAGGTGATGCCGTCGACCGACGGCTGCGGAGTCGACGTACGGAAGACTTCGACGCCGCCGATGCGGAGGTAGCCGAGACGGTCGTACTGGCGTCCCTTGACCTTTCCGTCGAGCCGCAGGACCACCTTGCCCCAGTCGCCCTTGCCGCACTTCTCCGGAGGGGCGTAGTCACCCTTGTACGGCGTGAAGTCCTTGAACTGCGCTTCGGCGACCGTCACTTCACAGGACTTGGTGGGCGGTTTCGGCACGGGTGGCGCGGCGGTGATCGGGTCGTGCCAGTCGTTCCCGAACTCCGGTGGGGGCGTGGCGGCCGCGGCCGGGCCGGCGCCGAGGAGGGTGCTCGCCGCGAGGGCCGCTCCGGCGAGCATGGACATGACGCGTCTTCTCATGGAGGCTTTCTATGGGGCGGTCGCCGATCACCGCAATGGTGCGGCCTCTCCCCCCCCCCGGCCTCCGGGGCGCCCTGCCGGGGCGCCCTGTCTTCCGCGTCGTGCTCAGGCCCGTAGGTTCGCCCTGTCACCCATCACCACGACCGGGTGCTGCTTCGGGTCGAGCGTGCGCAGCAGGTACTTCATGCCCGCCTTGGACAGGCTCACGCAGCCCGACGTACCGCTGCCGTGGTCCATGTGCAGCCAGATGCTGCCGCCCTTCGCCTGCCCTTGCGGCCGCGTCGGGTCGTTCGGCGGGGTGCCCTTGGCGCGGTTGTAGTCGATGGCGATGACGTAGTCGAAGTCGTGCCAGTGCGTCTTGGGCCAGTAGTGCGGGGCCTGCATGGACACCGACTCCGTGTAGGGGAACTTGGCCCCCGGGTCCGCGAGGACGCCCCCCGCGTCGGTGAGCGTGAATACTCCCACCGGGCTGCGCTTGTCGTTCTCACGGTGGTCGGTGGTCCACCCCTTCTTGCCATTGTGCGCGGGCCAGCTGCGGGCCTTCTCCCAGGTGGTGTCCTTGCTGCCCGACTTCGTGTAGAGCACGACGGTCGACTTCGCCGAGTCCTCACCGTCGCCGTAGACAGCCACGACCTGACGGGAGTTCCGAGGAATCTCTGACTGCAGACGGTCGCCGACGTCCGGAATGCGCCGGGGGTCGTCGGCCCCGGCCCGGTCACTCTGGCCGTGTCCCGCATTCTTGCCGTGCTCCCCGCCGGCGTCGCCCTTCCGCGAACCGTCGTCGTTCCCACTCGCGCAGGACGTCAGAAGAACACCGCAGGCCGCTGCCGCGACCACCACTCGCACCCCACCGGCTATTCGCATCCGTCCATGGTCGCACCCGCTCCGCGCTCCCCCTGTCCACCGCCACGGCGCACGGCGGGACCGGGCCGATTCTTTACCCCGGGGCGGAAAACCGTTTGCTTCCGACCACCGCGCGAGGCGAACCTTTCACGGTTTGTAACCGCCGTCCGCTCCTTCGAACTCCTCGTCGGAGCGACGCCGCCGCACCTAGTCCTGGGACGTCATGCAGATTCGCGACCTTCCGTTTCCCGACCCCGGTGTCCCCGACGTCCGGTCGGGGCCGCGCTTCCTGCTGTGGCTGGGCCGCAACCAGCTCGGCGGGCAGCTCAAGTCTCTCGCCTGGGGCCTGCTGCACTTCAGCTCCATCGCGGGCCTGCCCTACATGGTCGGCGTCGCCGTCGAGGCCGTGCTCGACCGCTCCGGCGGCCGGCTCGCCCTGGGGGGCGCGTTGATCGGCCTGCTCGGCATCGGCATCGCGGTGGGCGACACCATGCTGCATCGCACCGCGGTCACCAACTGGATCACGGCCGCGGCGCGCGTGCAGCAGCTGCTCGCCCGGAAGACCGCCGCGCTCGGCTCCGCGCTGACCCGGCGTGTCGCCGCCGGTGAGGTCGTAGCCGTCTCCACCGGTGACGTCGAGAAGATCGGATGGTTCGTGGAGGCGCTGTCGCGGTTCGCGGCGGCCGCGCTCACCGTCGTCCTGGTCTGCGTCGGTCTCGTCGTCTACCAGCCCGCCCTCGGTGTCGTCGTCGCTGTCGGCATCCCGGTGCTCGCGATGGCCGTGCTGCCGCTGCTGCCCCGCGCCACGCGCCGGGCGGACTTCCAGCGCGAGAAGGCGGGGCGGGCCACGGAACTGGCGTCGGACACCGTCGCCGGGCTGCGGGTGCTGCGCGGCATCGGCGGCGAGGAACTCTTCCTCGACCGCTACCGCCGCGCCTCGCAGGAGGTCCGCTCCGCCGCGGTGCGCAGTGCCCGGATGTGGGCCGTCATCTCGACGATCCAGATCCTGATGCCGGGGCTGCTGCTGATCGCGGTCGTCTGGCACGGCGTGCACCTCGCCCGCGAGGGCCGCGTCACGGTGGGCGAACTCGTCACCGTCTACAGCGCCATCATGATGCTCAACTACCCGCTGCGGCACTTCGAGGAGATCGCCATGGCGTACTCCTTCTCCCGGCCCTCCGCGAAGCGAGCGGCCCGGGTTCTCGCCCTGCAGCGGACGGCGCCGAAGGCTACGGACTCCGCGGATGCGGAGTCTTCGGCGGGTGACCCGCCTGCGCCTTCCGGTGACCTGTACGACCCCGCGACGGGCCTGCTCGCCCCGGCGGGTCGCCTGACCGCCGTGGTGTGCGGCGACCCGGACGAGGCGGGACGGCTCGCCGAACGGCTCGGCGGACACCCCGCCTTCGACGACGCCGCGGGCCTGCCGTCCGTGCGTCTCGGAGACGTACCGCTGGACGACCTGCCGCTGGACACAGCCCGCACCGCCGTCCTCGTCCAGGACAAGGACCCCGTCCTGCTCTCCGGAACCCTTCGCGCCCTCCTCGACGTACCGGCGTCGGGCGCGGTCAGCCCCGAGGAGGCGCTGGCCGCGGCGCAGTGCTCCGACGTCCTGGACGCGCTCGCGCAGGCGTCGGTGGACGACGACCCCATGGCCGCCCACCTCACGGAACGTGGCCGCTCCCTCTCCGGAGGCCAGCGCCAACGCCTCGCTCTGGCCCGTTCACTGGTCGCCGACCCCGAGGCACTGGTGCTCGACGAGCCGACGTCCGCCGTGGACTCGCACACCGAAGCCCGGGTCGCCGACGGCATCCGGCAACTGCGCCGGGGGCGCACCACCGTGGTGCTCACCTCGTCACCGCTGCTCCTCGACCGAGCCGAGCGTGTCGTCTTCCTGGCGGACGGCGAGGTCGCGGCGGTGGGCGCCCACCGCGAACTGGTGCACAGCGAACCGCGATACCGCGCGGTCGTGACCCGGGAGACCGACACCGAACACACCGAACGCACGGACCGCGTCGCCGCGGAGGCCCTGACCGGCTCCTCGGACGCCCTGGCGAATTTCGACATCGAGGAGACGGCATGATCGGCCTGGCGCCCCCGGCATACGATCCGGCGGCCCCCACGACGGCGGAGACCCTGCCCGTCGGCTCGGCCACGACCGTGCGCGACTACGTCCGCGAACTGTTCCGGCGCCATCGCCGGTCCTTCCTCCTGCTCATCCTGGTGAACACGCTCGCCGTCATCGCCTCGATGGTCGGCCCCTATCTCCTCGGCGGTCTGGTCGAGAAGGTCTCGGACGACGCACCGGACCTTCACCTCGAACTCACCATCGGGCTGTTCACGGCGGCCCTCCTCGTGCAGGCCTTCTTCGTGCGCGAGGTGCGGCTGCGCGGTGCGATGCTCGGCGAGCGGATGCTGGCGGATCTGCGGGAGGACTTCCTCGTGCGCTCCGTCGGGCTGCCGCCCGGCGTCCTGGAGCGGGCCGGTACCGGCGACCTGCTGTCGCGCATCACCACGGACATCGACCGGCTGGCCAATGCCATGCGTGAGGCCGTGCCGCAGCTCGCCATCGGCGTGGTGTGGGTGGTGCTGCTGCTCGGCGGGCTCGTCGTCACCGCACCGCCGCTGGCACCCGCCGTGCTCGTCGCCGTGCCCCTTCTCGTCATGGGCTGCCGCTGGTACTTCAAGCGGGCTCCCGCCGCCTACCGTTCGGAGGCCGCCGGATACGCCGCCGTGGCCGCCGCCCTCACCGAGACCGTCGACGCGGGACGCACGGTGGAGGCCCACCGCCTCGGCCGCCGCCGCGTCGAACTGTCGGAGCGCCGCATCGCGGAATGGACCGCTTGGGAGCGGTACACCCTCTACCTGCGGTCGGTCCTCTTCCCGGTGATCAACCTCACCCACACGACCGTGCTCTGCTCGACGCTGATGATCGGCGGAGTCTTCGTCCTCCAGGGCTGGATCGGCGTCGGCCAGCTGACCACCGGGGTCCTGATCGCGCAGATGCTCGTCGACCCGCTGGGGATCATCCTGCGCTGGTACGACGAACTTCAGGTCGCCCAGGTGTCGCTGGCCCGGCTCGTCGGCGTGCGCGACATCGAGCCGGACGCGGGCGACTCCTCCGTGACTCCGGAGGGACGACATGTCCTCGCCGACGACGTCCACTTCGGCTACCGCGCGGGCGTCGACGTGCTCCGCGAGGTGTCTCTGGCCGTCGAACCCGGCTCGCGTGTCGCGCTGGTCGGTCCGTCGGGCGCGGGCAAGTCGACCTTGGGCAGGCTTCTCGCCGGGATCTACGGACCGCGCACCGGTCATGTCACCCTGGGGGGCGCCGCGCTGTCGGACATGCCCGCGGAGGCGGTGCGCGCCCATGTGGCGCTGGTCAACCAGGAACACCACGTCTTCGTGGGCTCTCTGCGCGACAACCTCCTCCTCGCCAGAACCGGAGCGCGGGACGCCGAACTGTGGGCTGCCCTCGGCGCGGTCGACGCGGCCGACTGGGCGCGTGGCCTCGACGAGGGTCTGGACACCGAGGTCGGCTCGGGCGGGTTCGCACTGACGCCCGCACAGGCGCAGCAGATCGCCCTGGCCCGACTGGTCCTCGCCGACCCGCACACGCTGGTCCTGGACGAGGCGACCTCGCTCCTCGACCCGCGTGCAGCACGGCACTTGGAGCGCTCCCTCGCCCGCGTCCTGGACGGCCGCACGGTCGTGGCGATCGCCCATCGACTGCACACCGCACATGACGCCGACGTCATCGCGGTGGTCGAGAGCGGCCGGATCAGCGAACTCGGCAGCCACGACCAGCTGGTGGCGGCGGACGGTGCGTACGCGGCACTGTGGCGGTCCTGGCACGGGTAGGAAGGGCCGGGTGTGCGGGGAGGCGGGCTCGCTGAGCACGGGTAGGCAGGACCGGGCGTGCGGGGAGGCGGGCTCGCTGAGCACAGGGGGCCCTATTGGCCTCCGGAAGAGGGTAGTTAGGGTTCGTGGATGGCTGCATCGTCCACGGAACCCGGCGTCCCCGATCGGCGCGGGCCCGCCCGCTACCTGTGGTGGGTGACCGTCAGCCAGCCTCGCCGGGTGGCCGCCGGAGCCGTGTTGGGCAGCGCGTGGATGGTCTGCCTGACGCTTCCCCCGTATGTCCTGTCGCGCGCCATCGACGAGGGCCTGCGGACGGGTGACCGGTCCGCCCTGGTGGGCTGGTGCGCGGCCCTGTTCGGCATCGGCGTCCTGAACGCCTGGCTGGCGATCATGCGGCATCGCACGATGACCCGGATCCGGCTCGACGCCTACTTCCGGACCGTGCGGGTCGTGGTCGACCACGCGACCCGGCTCGGCGCCGCGCTGCCCCGCCGTGTCTCGGCCGGTGAGGTCGTCACGATCGGCCACTCCGACGTCGGTGTGATCAGCCAGACCCTCACCGTGACCGGGCCTGGTGTGGGCTCGGTGATCGCCTACTTCGTGGTGGCCGCGCTGTTGCTGTCCGTCTCCACGTTGCTCGCTGTGGTGGTGCTGGTCGGCGTGCCTCTGCTCGCCGTGCTGATCGGGCCGCTCCTCAGCCGGTTGCAAGGGGCGGAGACGGCCTACCGGGAGCGCCAGGGCGCACTCGCCGCGACCCTCGGAGACCTCGCGGGCGGGCTCCGTGTCCTCAACGGCCTTGGTGGCAAAGGGGTGTTCGCGGCCCGCTACCGCGAGGGCTCCCGCCAACTGCGGGACGAGGGCTACCGGGTCGGGTCGAGCATGAGCTGGATCCAGGCCTTCGGTCTCGGGCTGCCCACCCTGTTCCTGGCCGCTGTGACATGGCTCGCCGCACGCATGGCCGCTCAGGGCACCATCACTGTTGGTGAGTTGGTGGCCATCTACGGCTACGTCGCCGTGCTCGTGGTGCCGGTGACGTTCTTCATCGAGGGCAGCTACGACATCGGCCGGGGCCTCGTCGCCGCGCGTCGGGTCGTCGACTTCCTGAACTTGGAGCCGCAGGGCTGGGAGAACGAGAACCGGGCGAACTCGGAGGAGGCTGCGGTCCCTGGCCCCGCGACACCGTCCGTGCTGCGCGATCCCTCGTCCGGCGTCGAGGTCGCCCCCGGACTCCTCACCGCGCTCGTCAGCGCTCGCGCGTCCGACGGCACGGAGATCGTCGACCGGCTCGGCCGGTTCGCTCCCTCCTCCGTCACATGGGGTTCGGTCCGCCTCGACGCCGTCGCGCTGGACGAGGTGCGGGCCCGGATCCTGGTGGCGGACAACGAAGCGGACCTCTTCGCCGGTACCTTGCGTGCCGCCGTTTCCGGCCGGGGGGATCCGGACGAGGACGCCATCGCCCGCGCGGTCGAGGCGGCCATGGCCGGCGACATCGTCCTCGGCCTCCCGGACGGGCTCGATGCCCTCCTCGACGCACAGGGCCGCAACCTCTCCGGCGGCCAACGTCAGCGCGTCCGCCTGGCGCGGGCCCTCCTCGCCGACCCCGAGGTGCTCCTGGCGGTCGAACCCACATCGGCGGTCGACGCCCACACCGAGGCGAACATGGCGTCCCGTCTCCGCGCCGCCCGCGACGGTCGCACGACCCTCGTCACCAGCACGTCTCCCCTCGTTCTCGACCAAGCCGACGTCGTGTACCACCTGGTGGACGGCCGCGTCGCCGCCGTCGGCCGCCACGCCGACCTGCTGGCAGGCCATCCGGGCTACCGACGCCTGGTGTCGCGCGGGGCTGAAGAGGGCGACGAGGCGGAGGAGCAGGACACGCCACAGGGACAGAAGCGCTTCCGACCTCCCGCCGAGCCGACTCATGAGGCACTCCGATGACGCCGCCCCGCCGCGAGGACGTGGCCGATCCCGCGCCCGGACACCTGCCCGTGGCCGACCACCGCCAGGTCCGAGATGCCGCCCTCCGGCTCATCCGGCAGGACACCGGCGCCTTCGTCACGATGATCGTCTTCAATGCCCTTGCCGCGGCGGCGGGGCTCGTCGGCCCTTGGCTCCTCGGACGCATCATCAATACGGTCAGGGCCGGCGGAGGCGTCGACACCGTCGACCGCCTCGCCCTCGGCATTCTTGTCGGCGCCGTCGCCCAGCTCCTTCTGGCGCGCCACGCCCGCTACCTCGCCCATCGCTTCGGCGAACGGACCCTCGGCCGCATTCGTGAGCAATTCGTCGACCGGGCCCTCGCCCTGCCGGCCTCCGTCGTGGAGCGGGCCGGAGCAGGCGATCTGACGGCCCGCGGCACCACCGACGTCGTGACCGCCGGGCAGATGCTGCGCGACACCGGGCCGGATGTCTTCGTGGCGGCCGTGCAAGCGCTGTTCATCCTCGGCGCAGTCTTTCTGCTGGACCCGCTGCTCGGTGTCTGCGGTGTGGTCGGCCTCACCGGCATCTGGTTCGCCACCCGCTGGTACCTGCGCCGTGCGCACTCCGCCTACCTCGAGCAGGGAACCGCCCACTCCGCGCTGGCAGAGGTCCTCGCGGCCACGGCCTCCGGGGCCCGCACCGTCGAGGCCCTGCGTCTGCGCGAGCGTCGTGTCGCGGACAGTGAGGCGGAGATCGGACGGTGTGTCGCCGCCCACGACCGGACACTGTTCCTGCGCAGCGTCCTCTTCCCCTCCATCGACATTTCGTACGCCGTCCCGGTCGTCGCCGTGCTGCTCCTCGGCGGGATCCTGCACGACCAGGGCTCCGTGAGCCTGGGCACGGTGGTCGCTTCGGCCCTCTATCTCCAGCAGCTCTCCCAGCCGCTGGACACGATCCTGCAGCAGGTGGAACAGCTGCAGAGCAGCGGCGCCTCCTTCGCCCGGGTCGAGGGCCTGGCCGCAACCCCGACGGGCCCTACCGGCGCCACCACTCCCCTCCTCCCCCACGGCGGCACCCCTGAGGACGACCGCATCGAGGTCAACGGCGTGCGCTTCGCCTACAGCGGCACCGCCGACGTCCTGCACGGCGTCGACCTCTCCGTACATCCTGGCGAGCGCCTCGCCATCGTCGGGCCGTCGGGGGCGGGGAAGAGCACTCTGAGCCGACTCCTGGCAGGGATCGACGCACCGGTCGAGGGCACGGTAACCGTCGGCGGCGTACCGATCGCCGACCTGCCGCCCGACCGGCTGCGCCGTCAGGTCGTCCTCGTCACCCAGGAGCACCACGTCTTCCTCGGCACTCTCCGGGACAACCTCGTCATCGCGGCGGAGTCCGCCACGGACGTCGAGCTGAAAGCCGCCCTCACCGCGGTGGGTGCGGACTGGTCCGACGGCCTGCCGGCCGGTCTGGACACCGAGCTGGGCCCCGGAGGCCATCGCCTGCACGGAGCACAGGCCCAGCAGCTGGCCCTGGCCCGCGTCGTGCTCGCCGATCCGCACACACTGATCCTGGACGAAGCCACCGCGCTCCTGGACCCGACGACGGCGCGGCACACGGAACGGGCCCTCGCCGCCGTCCTCCGAGGGCGCACCGTCATCGCCATCGCCCACCGGCTGCAGACGGCCCATGACGCGGATCGCGTGGCGGTCATGGAGGACGGCAGGGTGACCGAGCTCGGCACCCACGACGACCTCGTGACGGCCGACGGCGCCTACGCCGCGCTCTGGCACTCCTGGCACGGGGAGCACCGGCGCACGACCTGAGCCGGGAGCGACGTGGGCATCAGCCTCGGCATGGGCTTGGCCACGCTTCGGATGAGAGGTATTCCTCAGATGAAGTTGAGCGCCGCTGCGCCGCCCACTCCCCCGAGCAGCATGAACACCGGCATCAGCACCTTGAGCTCGATCCAGCTCCCGGCCCGGAACCGCATCGCCTTCGGCGGCCCGATCGGATACCAGCGCTTGCGGCCGATCGGGATGGGCCACAGGATCGGGCACCCGGATACGGTCAGCGCGTCCCCGATGTCGTGCACCAGCGCGCCGAGCACGATCGGCAGCCCCAGCCACAAATACTCCTGGCCGGGTTCGGTGAACATCCAGTCGGAGCCGTTGCCCGGCTTGTCCAAGACGCCGGCGAGGATCCAGGCGCTCGTCGCGGCGAGCAGCCACACCAGGACATCGCTGCTCGACCCGCGGGCGGCCCGCCAGAGCAGGCCTTCGATGGCGAGCACCATATGGACGAAGAGGATGCCGAGCACCGCCCAGCGACCGCCGAAGATCGCCAGGGCCGACGCGCCCGCTCCTATCAGCACCGCCCACAGCCAGGTGTGCGTGAGCGTGCGGTGCCCGCCCGAGCGACGCGGGTCTCCCTGTTTGCGGGTCGCCTTGTAGACGGCGTACGAGAGTTTGTCGACGATCTCGCACAGCCCCCGTGAGAGCGGCCCGAAGGCTCGCGAGATGGTCGCCGACTTGTGGTCGAGGTCGGGCGCGAGCGCCGCTCCGGCGCAGATCAGCGCTCCTACGAGGAGGACCGGCCAGGGCATCGTGTGCCCCGCGGCCGCTGCCGCGGCACCGACCCCGAGCCAGGCCGCCGCCCCCGACAGTGAGTGTGCCGGTCCCATCATTGGTGTTGCCCGCCCCATTTCCATTGTTCTGACGCCCCGTTGGCGACACAGCGTAGCGTTCGTGATCTTCGTGGATACCTCCGGTTCCGTGATCGGGCAGGAAGGAAGGCAAGATGGGGGTGTGACCCTTATCGATCAGCTGCCGCCGGACGCCGACCCAGATGCCCTCTTCGAAGCCTTCTCGTCGTGGGCCGAGGACCAGGGCATCACCCTCTACCCGGCCCAGGAGGAGGCACTGATCGAGGTGGTCTCCGGGGCGAACGTGATCTTGTCCACGCCGACCGGCTCCGGCAAGAGCCTGGTCGCCGCGGGCGCCCACTTCACGGCTCTGGCCCAGGACAAGGTCACCTTCTACACGGCGCCGATCAAGGCTCTGGTGTCGGAGAAGTTTTTCGACCTGTGCAAGCTCTTCGGCACCGAGAACGTCGGCATGCTGACCGGCGACGCGTCGGTCAACGCCGACGCTCCCGTCATCTGCTGCACGGCCGAGGTCCTCGCCTCGATCGCGCTGCGTGACGGCAAGCACGCCGATATCGGCCAGGTCGTGATGGACGAGTTCCACTTCTACGCCGAGCCGGACCGCGGCTGGGCCTGGCAGATCCCGCTGCTCGAACTTCCGCAGGCGCAGTTCATCCTCATGTCGGCGACGCTCGGCGACGTCTCCATGTTCGAGAAGGACCTGACGCGCCGCACGGGCCGGCCCACCTCGGTCGTCCGGTCCGCGACACGACCGGTGCCGCTGTCGTACGAGTACCGTCTGACACCGATCACCGAGACGCTCACCGAGCTCCTGGAGACCAAGCAGGCGCCGGTCTACATCGTCCACTTCACCCAGGCCCAGGCGGTCGAGCGCGCACAGTCGCTGATGAGCATCAACATGTGCACGCGCGAGGAGAAGGACAAGATCGCCGACCTGATCGGCAACTTCCGCTTCACCACCAAGTTCGGCCGCAACCTCTCGCGTTACGTGCGCCATGGGATCGGTGTGCACCACGCCGGCATGCTGCCCAAGTACCGCCGCCTGGTGGAGAAGCTCGCGCAGGCAGGCCTCCTCAAGGTCATCTGCGGCACCGACACCCTCGGGGTCGGGGTCAATGTGCCGATCCGCACCGTGCTGTTCACCGCCCTCACGAAGTACGACGGCACGCGTGTCCGCACGCTGCGCGCGCGGGAGTTCCATCAGATCGCCGGGCGCGCCGGCCGTGCGGGCTTCGACACGGCGGGGCTCGTGGTCGCCCAGGCGCCCGAGCACGTCATCGAGAACGAGAAGGCGCTCGCCAAGGCCGGCGACGACGCGAAGAAGCGCCGCAAGGTGGTCCGCAAGAAGGCACCCGAAGGCTTCGTCGCCTGGTCCGAGAGCACCTTCGAGAAGCTCATCGCCTCGGAGCCCGAGCCGCTGACCTCCCGGTTCCGGGTCACGCACACCATGCTGCTCTCCGTGATCGCCCGGCCCGGCAACGCCTTCGAGGCGATGCGGCACCTCCTCGAGGACAACCACGAGCCGCGCAAGCAGCAGCTGCGGCACATTCGCCGGACCATCGCGATCTACCGCTCCCTCCTCGCCGGCGGCGTCGTGGAGAAGCTCGACGAGCCGGACGCGACGGGCCGCATCGTGCGTCTGACCGTCGACCTGCAGCAGGACTTCGCGCTCAATCAGCCCCTGTCCACCTTCGCCCTCGCCGCCTTCGAAGTCCTCGACCCCGAGTCCCCTTCGTACGCCCTGGACATGGTGTCCGTCGTCGAATCCACTCTCGACGATCCGCGGCAGATCCTCGCGGCTCAGCAGAACAAGGCGCGGGGCGAGGCCGTGGCGCTGATGAAGGCGGACGGCGTCGAGTACGAGGAGCGGATGGAGCGGCTCCAGGACATCACGTACCCGAAGCCTCTGGAGGAGCTGCTCTTCCACGCGTACAACACGTACCGCACGAGCCACCCGTGGGTCGGCGATCACCCGCTGTCCCCGAAGTCCGTTGTCCGCGACATGTACGAGCGGGCGCTGTCCTTCACGGAATTCACGTCCTTCTACGAACTCGCTCGCACCGAGGGCATCGTCCTGCGCTACCTCGCGAGCGCGTACAAGGCTCTGGAACACACCATCCCGGACGACTTGAAGTCCGAGGACCTGGAGGACCTGATCGCCTGGCTCGGCGAGATGGTGCGCCAGGTCGACTCCAGCCTCCTCGACGAGTGGGAGCAGCTGGCCAACCCCGAGGTCATGACGGCGGAGGAGGCACAGGAGAAGGCCGACGAGGTCAAGCCGGTCACGGCCAACGCCCGCGCCTTCCGCGTCCTGGTCCGCAACGCGCTGTTCCGCAGGGTCGAGCTGGCCGCCCTCGACCACGTCGAGGAGCTGGGCGAGCTGGACGCCGATTCCGGGTGGGACGCGGACGCGTGGGGTGAGGCCATGGACAAGTACTGGGACGAGTACGAAGATCTCGGCACCGGCCCCGATGCCCGCGGGCCCAAGCTGTTGCTCATCGAGGAGGATCCTGAGCACGGTCTGTGGCGCGTCCGGCAGACGTTCGCCGACCCGAACGGCGACCATGACTGGGGCATCAGCGCGGAGGTCGATCTCGCGGCTTCCGACGAGGAGGGCCGCGCCGTCGTCCGGGTCACGGACGTCGGCCAGCTCTGAGAGCCCCGAGGATCCGTGTGCCCCGGACAGGAGTCGAGGAACTGTCATGAACAATCCCGCCGACCGGCTGGTCGACCTGCTGGACCTCGAGCAGATCGAGGTCAACATCTTCCGGGGCCGCAGCCCGAACGAGTCCTTGCAGCGGGTGTTCGGCGGGCAGGTCGCCGGACAGGCCCTGGTGGCGGCGGGCCGGACCACCGAGGGCGACCGCCCGGTGCACTCGCTGCACGCGTACTTCCTGCGCCCTGGGCGCCCGGGCGTGCCCATCGTGTACCAGGTCGAACGGGTCAGGGACGGGCGCTCCTTCACCACGCGCCGCGTCACCGCCGTCCAGCAGGGCCGCACCATCTTCAACCTCACCGCCTCCTTCCATCAGCCTGAACAGGGCGCCTTCGAACACCAGCTGCCGCCGCGCCTGGACGCCCCGGATCCGGAGTCGCTGCCGACGGTCGCCGAAGAGATCAGGGAGCACCTCGGCGCACTCCCCGAGCAGTTGGAACGCATGGCCCGGCGCCAGCCCTTCGACATCCGCTATGTCGACCGGCTGCGCTGGACCGCCGAGGAGACCAAGGGCGCCGAGCCGCGCAGCGCGGTGTGGATGCGTGCTGTCGGCCCGCTGGGCGACGACCCGCTCGTACACACCTGCGCGCTCACCTACGCGAGCGACATGACGCTCCTCGACGCCGTCCGCATCCCCGTGGAACCTCTGTGGGGCCCCCGCGGCTTCGACATGGCGTCGCTGGACCATGCCATGTGGTTCCACCGGCCCTTCCGTGCCGACGAGTGGTTCCTCTACGACCAGGAGTCCCCGATCGCGACGGGGGGCCGCGGCCTCGCCCGGGGCCGTATCTACGACCGGGAGGGCCGCCTCCTCGTATCGGTGGTGCAGGAAGGACTGTTCCGCCCGTACGGGGAGCGCCACATGGACGGTCCGGCAGCCGGCGCGTAATCGCTGAAGGGCCTGGAGGGGAGGCACGGTGCGACGAGTTGACGCGGTGGAGCGGCGGGCGAGGCTGGCGCTGCGCCACCGGCTGACGGTGGACACCAGGACGGACGATCCGGTCGAGGTGGCACGGTCTCTGCTGGCCCTGCACGGCACCGACCCGTCGTCGGTGTACGTCGGCGCCTGGGCCCGCATGCGGGACGGTCAAGTGGCGGACGTGGAGCGCGCGCTGTACGAGGACCGCTCGCTGATCCGCCTGATGGGCATGCGGCGCACGGTTTTCGTGACGTCCCTCGACGTGGCACCCGTACTGCAGGCCGCCTGCTCGCGGGCGGTCGCCGCGCGGGAGCGTCGCCTTCTTCTGGGGATGCTGGCCGAGTCCGGCGTCGCTGACGACGCGGCCGGGGTGGAGGCGTGGCTGGCGCAGACGGAAGAGGTGGCGCTGCGCGCGCTCAAGGAGCGGGGCGAGGCGACCGCCGCCGAACTCGCGAGCGACGACCCACGGCTGGCCACCGAGCTGGTCATGGCGCGTGGCAAGAGCTACGAGGGCCGGCAGAAGCTGGCCAGCCGACTCCTTCTGCTGCTGGCCGCCGAGGGACATGTGGTGCGTGGCAGACCGCGTGGCACATGGACCTCCCACCAATACCGCTGGGCGTCGTTGACGGACTGGTTTCCCGGTGGCCTCGCCGACTGGGACACCCGCGAGGCCGAGACGGAGCTCGCCCGGCGCTGGCTCCGGACGTTCGGTCCGGCCACCGCGGATGATCTGCGGTGGTGGGCCGGGTGGACCAAGACCCAGACCAAGCGGGCCTTGACCGAACTGCGCCCCGTCGAGGTCGACTTGGACGGACTGCACGGGTTGTTGCTCCCGGATGACCTGGAGGAGACCTCGCGGCCGGAGCCGTGGGCGGCTCTGCTGCCGGCGCTCGACTCCACTCCGATGGGCTGGCAGCACCGCGGCTGGTTCCTGGGCGAGCACGGACCGCGTCTCTTCGACAGGAACGGCAACATCGGCCCGTCTGTGTGGTGGGACGGCCGCATCGTCGGTGGATGGGCCCAGGACAGCAGTGGCGAGATCGTGTGCCGGTTCCTCGAGGATGTCGGTGCAGACGCGCAGAGCGCGGTGCGAGCCGAAGCGGAGCGCCTCGCGACGCGCCTGGGCGGTGTGCGGCTCACTGCTCGTACCCGGGGGCGTACGTGGCTGGAGGAGGAACTGGCCGCTTGACGGCCGGAGGGCGGGCAAGGCAGGCACGGGACGGGGTACGAAAGGCATCTCTGCCTCCGTTCGGGATAGATTCCGGGTGCGGACGCGAGCACGAAGGGGACGGGGCGTTGAGCGGAAATCCGAGTGAGGACAGGGATCGGCTGCTGGCGGAGGCCGTACGGCTCCGCGAGGGGGGCCGGCCCGAAGAGGCCAGGGAGCGACTCGTCGCCCTTGCGGCAGAGTTCCCGCACGATGCGGAGGTCGCGTACCAGACGGCTTGGGTCCACGACACGCTCGGTCTCGAGGCCGAAGCGGTGCCGTACTACGAGCGCGCTCTCAAGGGAACGGGTCTGTCGAACGACGATCGCCGCGGAGCTCTTCTGGGGCTGGGCAGTACCTACCGGATTCTGGGGCGCTACGAGGAAGCCGTGGCCACACTCGGCCAAGGGGCGGCCGAGTTCCCGGACGACGGCGGTCTCAAGACGTTCCTCGCCATGGCCCTGTACAACACCGGCCGGACCCACGACGCGATGCAGATGCTTCTGACGCTGCTCGTCGCCACGAGCAAGGATCCTGACATCGCGGGCTATCGCCCTGCCATCGAGGAGTACGCCAAGGACTTGGACGCGACGATGCAGTGACGGCGACGAGCATCCGGGCCCCGGTCCCGACGTCGCGGCTTCGGCGGTCTACGTCCTCCTGCGGCGCAACCACCTCATCAAGCCTCGCGTCTCCTGCATCGAAGGCTCGGCCGAGACGTCGGTCGGCGGCTCCAACTCCGGTGCAGAGGGGCCTGTTTCAGGAGCGGGCTCGGGAGCGGGCCGTGGCGTCGGTCGAGGCGCCGGGCGCTCCGCGCGGGCCTGGACCAGGCCGATCAGCAGGCTGGAGCGCAGCCACCGGATCTCGTCGGGGTCGTCCGCGGTCGTGATGGTCTCCACGATCCGCACCGCGGGCGACTCCGGTCCGCCCTGGGTGCGGGGCACGGGCTTGAGCCGACTGAGATACGCGCGTTCATAGGGGTCCCTGACGATCTCCGCGATCTGCACCGGATCGAGCAGCGAGGCCATCGCGGCGGCGCGCTCCCACGCGTCTTCGGCATGGCGCAGCAGGGATTCCGCGTACCGCCCTCGCCAGTTGCGTGCCCGCAGATCCTGCCCGTCTTCGAGGCGCCCTCGAATCGTCTCCGGCATGCGTCCCTTGAGAAGCACGGCATTGATCTCGGACTCTGCGAAATGCCGCAGCTCTTCGGCGAGATAGAGCCAGACAACTGCCCTATAGCGGTTGAGATAGAACTTTACGGGCGTCAGAACTCCTGCGCGTGCCAGACGGGTGAAGCGGGCCGTGGTGATCTGCATGAGCTCCGCGCCCTCGGTGGTGCCCACGGCTCTGACGCTCTCTCGCAGCGCCTCGGGGAAGCCCTCGCACCCGCGCACACGCTCGATCTCCTCGTGGGTGACGCGGCGCCGGCCGCCCGGTACGTCCGCGACGGTACGGATGCGCCCCAGCATCACGGCCAGGTCGAATTCGCCCCGCTTCAGCCCCAGTTCTTTCGCTGCCCAGCTCGGCGTGACCGTCGGTCGAGTGGTCGTCGTGCTGGTGGATTGCGTGATGGTGTCACCGGTCATGGTGGATCCCCCGTGAGATGTGCTTGCTTGCTCTCGGGAAAAACCGTAGCCCGATCACCACGATCCTCGCTGGGCCTGTGGATAACTCTTGGCGTGGCAGCGTCAGTGCAGGTCAGAGGTCCACGACTGGCGTGCGTTCGGGTTTCCGTGCGTCCACGGCCAGGTGCTCCCCGACGCGGTTCACGAGCAGTGTCATCTCGTAGGCGACCTGTCCGATGTCGGCCTCCGCGGAGCTCAGAACGCACAGGCAGCTGCCGTCGCCCGCGGCCGTGACGAAGAGGACCGCGTCGTCGAACTCGATCATCGTCTGGCGCACGTTGCCGGCGTGGAAGTGGCGTCCTGATCCCTTGGCGAGGCTGTGCAGTCCGGATGAGACCGCGGCGAGGTGTTCCGCGTCCTCCCGCTTGAGGTCCGTGCTCGCGCCGGTCACCAGGCCGTCGTTGGACAGCACCAGCGCGTGCCGTACGTGTTCCATCCGCTGGGTCAGGTCGTCCAGCAGCCAGCCGAGCCCCATGCTCTGCCCCATGTTCCCGTCTCCCCGTGTCCGCTCCTCCTGGCTGGAGGATCTGACCTGCCAGCCTTCACCACGACCGGCCCCCCGGCAAGCATGATGGGGACATGGCACAGAAGATGACCGACGACCAGTGGCGGGCCTTCGTCTCGCACGGCACCCGAACCGGCAAGCTCTCGACCGTCAGGGCGGACGGCAGTCCGCACATCGCGCCGATCTGGTTCCTGCTCGACGGCGACGACCTGGTGTTCAACACGGGTAAGGAAACCGTGAAGGGGCGGAACCTCACACGGGACGGGCGTGTGGCCCTGTGCGTCGACGACGATCAGCCGCCGTTCGCCTTCGTCGTGCTGCAGGGGCGCGCGGAGCTCAGCGAAGACATCGGTCAACTCCAGCACTGGGCAGCCCGCATCGGCGCACGCTACATGGGCGAGGACCGCGCCGAGGAGTTCGGCAAGCGCAACGGCGTCCCCGGGGAACTCCTGGTACGCGTGCGGATCGACAAGGTGCTCGCGCACTCCGGGGTCGCCGACTGACGGCACACGCGGAACCTGCGACCGACGGCACAGGCAGGATCTGAAACAGACTGGCAGTGGACGCGGCACCTCAGCCCACGGAGTCGAGCAGCCGGGCGCTATGAACCCGCCCGGCATACTCGACCAGCCGTATCAGCACCTCCTTCCCCGAATCGCGATCCCGGGCGTCACACAGCACCACGGGTGTCCCGCGATCGAGGTCCAAGGCCCGTGTCACTTCGAGCGCCCCGTACGTACGCGCGTCCGTGAAGCAGTTGACTGCCACGACGAACGGGATGCGACGGTGCTCGAAGTAGTCCACGGCGGGGAAGCAGTCCTCGAGCCGCCGGGTGTCCGCGAGGACCACGGCGCCGAGGGCACCTTGTGACAACTCGTCCCACAGGAACCAGAAACGGTCCTGGCCCGGGGTGCCGAACAAGTACAGCGAAAGGCCCGATCGGATAGTGATGCGCCCGAAGTCCATGGCCACGGTCGTCGTGGTCTTCCGGTCGACCCCCTCGGTGTCGTCCACCGACTGACCCGCCTCGCTCAACAGCTCTTCGGTGCGCAGCGGACGGATCTCGCTGACAGCGCCCACCAAGGTGGTCTTGCCCACCCCGAAGCCGCCCGCGACCAGAATCTTCAACGCCATGGCAGAGGTCTCGGCGCCCGTGGCGTCAGAGTGCTCGGAGCCCATCGATCACCTCTCGGAGGATCTTTTCGTCGGGAAGCTGTGCGGGCGGGACAGGCCGACTGATCTTCACGCGGCCGGCCTCCAACAGGTCGCCCAGGAGCACGCGGACCACACCCACGGGCAGGTCCGCGCCGGCGGCGAGCTCGGCGACGGACTGCGTCTCGGCGCGGCACAGTTCGATGAGCGCCCGGTGTTCGGGCCCGAGCCCGGAGGTGTCGTCATGCTCCGGAGTGGTGTCGTCGAGCGTCACGAGGGCGATCAGGTCGAAGCGGACGCCCCGCGGTCCCGGCCTGGTCCGTCCGCCCGTCATCGCATAGGGCCGTACGAGAGGGCCGGCTTCGTTGTCGTACCACTGGCTGCCCGGCTGGCCCGGGGTGGCGCTCATGTCCTCGGTCATGGGTACCGGCCGCCCTCGTCATCCGAGGGTCGGTGGCCGCTCGGCGAAGCGCGCCGGGGTGTAGAGGTGCTCGCCCACCCGTTTGACCATGCGCGCCATCTCGTACGCCACGAGGCCGATGTCGGCGGTCACAGTGGTGAGAACGGCGAGGCAGGATCCGTCGCCGGCAGCGGCCACGAACAGGAAGGCATCGTCCATCTCCACCATCGTCTGGCGTACTCCACCGGCTCCGAAGTGCCGACCCGCCCCCTTGGCGAGGCTGTGGAACCCCGAGGCCACCGCAGCGAGGTGCTCGGCGTCCTCGCGGGTGAGAGCGGTCGACGCGCCGACCGGGAGCCCGTCGGTGGACAGCACCACCGCGTGCCGCACCTCACCGACGCGCAGCACCAAGTCGTCCAACAGCCAGCCGAGCTCGCCGGTCCGACCGGTGGGGATGCTCTGGTCCTGGATCATGCGCGATCTCCTTCGCTGCTGTCACTGCCCGGTACGGCTCCCGGCGTGCCCATGCCCGGGAGCCGGCCGCCCCCGCGTGCCCAGCCGTCGCGGTAGGCGGTCATACGGTCGCGCACCTGCTCCGGGCTGCGCTCGTCCTGAGCTCCGGCGCCCTCTGTCGTGGTGCCACCGTCAGTGGGGCGCTCCCGGAGTTGAGGGGCGAGGCTCGCCTGGCGTACGCGACGCGGCAGTTCCTCCGAGCAGTCCTGTGGGCCGGCGTCGGCAGCATCAAGAGCGTCGACGCTGTCGGGACGTGATTCCGGGGTGTCGCGAGCGTCTCGTCCTTGGTGCAGCCGGAGCGTGGAGACGCCGGGCGGGTGCGGCGTCTCGGCCGCTGCGGCCAGCGCAGGACGTGGGGCCGAAGCCGGAACGGAGTTGTTGTTCATGTGGTGTCGTGGTGCTCCCTGCACGCCTGCGTGCTCCTTGTCCAACGCGGCCCTGCGCGCCACCGGGGCGGGCTCAGCGGCGTGCGGCTCCGTGCTGCCCACCGTGCCGCTGTCCAGAAGTGCGGTGGGCAGCAGTACGACGGCGGTGGTCCCCCCGTAGGGGGACGTGCGCAGATGCACTTTGATGGCGTGGTGGGCAGCGAGCCTGCTGACCACGAAGAGACCGAGTTGGTCGCTGTCGAACAGATCGAGTGCTTCCGACTGCTCGATACGGCGGTTGGCCTCCGCGAGCGTCTCCTTGCCCATGCCGAGCCCTCGGTCCTCGATCTCCAGGGCATAGCCGTTGCCGACTGGTTCGCCGCTGACCCGCACCTTGGTGTGGGGCGGCGAGAACTGGGCGGCGTTCTCGACCAGTTCGGCAAGGAGGTGGGTGAGGTCGGCCACCGCCGTTCCGAGGACCGACGCGGCGGGGAGTTGTCGTACCTCCACGCGCGCGTAGTCCTCGACTTCGGAGACTGCCGCGCGCACCACGTTGGTCAAGGAGACGGGCCTGCGCCAGGCCCGGCCGGGGGCAGCTCCGGAGAGGATGATGAGGCTTTCTGCGTGGCGCCTCATCCTGGTCGTCAGATGGTCGAGCCGGAAGAGGTCGCTGAGCTCGTTGGGATCGTCGGACCTGCGCTCCATGCTGTCGAGGAGGCTGAGCTGGCGATGGACGAGGACCTGGGTCCTACGGGCCAGATTGACGAACACCCCGGAGATGCCGCTGGCCAGCTCCGCGCGCTCGATCGCCGCGCGCAGGGCCGCTCGATGGACGGTGCCGAGCGCTTCGGACACCTGCCCGGTCTCGTCCTCCGCCGGTGGCCCAGGGGGCGCCTCGGCACGGATGTCGATCTCCTCGCCGGCCCGCAGCCGTCGCATGGCCTGCGGGAGTTTGCGGCGCGCGATCTCCAGAGCACCGTTACGGAGGCTCACGAGTTCGACGACGAGACCTCGCCCGATGCGTACGGAGATGACGAGTGAGGCGCAGACGGCGACCAGCCCGAGGAGTACGGCGGCTCCTGCCGGGGTGAGCACCCCGTTGGCGAGCGGGTCCGTGCGGTCAGCGGCGCTACGATCCGCTCCCTCCTTGATGGCGTGGAGCTCGTCCCGCACGACCGCATAGGCGTTGTCCCAGGCACCTGCCGGTGCCGCGGCGAGTGCCTTGCGGCCTGGTTCGGCCACGAGGACCTTGTCCTCGACGGCGCGTACGTCTCCGTATGCCTTGCTCTGTTCAAGTCCGCGCCAGGCGGCCCGCTCGGGACCGCGCAGGTCCGCTGCCGCTGTTTCGATCAGGGTGCGGCGAGTGTCGACGGCCCCGGTGAACAGCCGCAGCCGTGCGCCGTCCAGGGCGCCGTCCAGCCGGGCCGCGGCCAGCATGGTGTTCTCGCGGGCCAGCATTTCGCCCGCCCTCGTGAACTCGAGCAGCACGCGCGCGTGGGAGCCGTGTTCGGCGTCCTGCATCCCGGAGAGGGCACCTCCCACCGCGAACGCCTGGGAGATCGTCTTCGTGTACTGGCCGTACGTCGCGTCCCAGCCCGTGCGTCGGTCCAGCACATCGGCGCGCAGGGAGCGCAGCTCCTCGGCACTGGTGACGAACGTGTCGAGCCGGTCGGCCACGCCATCAGGGAGTCCCGCGCCGTCGGCGACGGTCCGGTGGTCGCCGAGGCGTAGCTCGGCCACGGCGCGGTCGGTCCGTGTCGCCTGCCTTTCGAGTGCGGCGCCGCGGCCGGCGCCGGGCTCGACCGCGTAGCGAACGGCGGCCACGCGCTCGGCCTGGAGCGCGGTCACGGCGGCCTCGACCGGGGACCGTACGTCGGCATCCGCACGTTGGACCTGTCGTAAGCGGGCCACATCTTGCGCTGTGGTGACGGTCGCGTATCCCCACAGGGCGAGCAGTGAGACCACGGGCACCATCAGGAGGCACACGATCTTGGCGCGCACGGTGCGCGGCCTTACTCGCCACCATGCCGCGCCCGTGGGTGCCCGGTATGTCGATGCATCGACGAACTCGTCGTCTCCGCCGGGTGGTTCGACGGCGGGCGGGCCCGCGTGGGCACGACGTCCGCGCGCCGGGTGCTGTTCCGGAGGCGGCGTCGTCGTGCTCGCGGCCGGGTCGGGGGTGCTTCGCCGGGTGTCCATGGCCTCCTCGCTCGAGTGGTCGGTGTGTGTCGCCCGTTCGGCGCGGGAGGCGCCTCTAGGGGACGACGCCGTCCACCGGTCGCTGGGCCGACATCGACGCCGCACGCTCACCGGTGGTCGGGGACAACGCGACGAATGCCGAGGTCAGGAAGAGGTAGGAGCCGAGGCCGACGGCGAGGGGAAAGATGAACTGCATGGTCGTGGCGCCGGGCAGCGCGGCTTCGGAGGGCACCACCCGGACGCTGACAGCCAGCATCCCGGTGTAATGCATGCTGGTCACCGCCCCTCCCATGACCAGCGACGCCACCGCGACGGCGAGCGGGGACTTGATGTTGAGGCCGGCCCACAGGGCGGCGGTCGCCGCGACGACTGCGATGACCACGGAGAGCCCGACCAGCACGAGGTCGTACTCCACGTCGCCGTGCAGGCGCAGCGCCGCCATACCCAGGTAGTGCATGCTCGCGACGCCGAGCCCTGTGGTGAGCCCGCCCAGCGCCAGCGCGCGCCCACGGTCACGGCCGTACCCCACGACGAAGACACCGGCCCCCACGACGGCCATCGCGACGAGAAGGCTCAGGAAGGTCAGCGGCACGTTGTAGTGGATCTCGGTGCCGGTGACTCCGAAGCCGAGCATGGCGACGAAATGCATCGTCCAGATGCCGGTGCCGAGGGCGGAGGCGGCGGTGATGAGCCAGTTCCGGCGCGAGCGGCCTGAGGCGCCCAGCGCGCGGACGGTGCAGCGCAGCCCGAGGGCGGCACCGATGCAGGCCATCGCGTACGACAGCACGGGGGTCAGCCAGCCGAAGGTGGCGTGGTCCAGGTGTCCCATGGCCCCGGGACGCTAGTCCGACCAGGGGCGCACAACGGGGGCGCAGTTCGAAAGCTGGCGGAAGATGACAGAGAGACGATGCTGAACGATCGCGTCACGCTCGAACGAGTGCACCCAACGCGCGTGCGACCTTTTGCGGGATCATGGGTCGCATGAGCGACGACCACACGCAGGTCCAGGAATTCTTCACCGCCCGTGCCGCAGATTGGGACACCCGCTTCCCCGATGACGGGCCCGCCTATCGAGCCGCCGTCGCCGCGCTGTCGCTCGCTCCGGGCTCCGCCGTGCTCGACGCCGGGTGCGGGACGGGGCGGGCGCTGCCCGCGCTCAGGGACGCCGTAGGGCCTTCGGGTGTGGTGCTCGGCGCCGATCTGACTCCGGCCATGCTGGAGGCCGCGACACGCGCGGGCAGGGACCACGACGGCCGGCTTCTGCTCGCCGACGTCGCGCGGCTGCCGCTGCGTGCGCGGTCGCTCGATGCCGTGTTCGGCGCCGGGCTGATCGCACATCTCCCCGACCCGGCAGAGAACCTCAAGGAGTTGTGGCGGGTGGTGCGCCCCGGTGGGCTGCTGGCGCTCTTCCATCCCATCGGCAGGGCGGCGCTCGCGGCCCGGCAGGGACGACAGATCACTCCGGACGACCTGCGGGCAGAGGCCAACCTGCGCCCGTTGCTCGCCCGTTCCGGATGGCTCATGACCTCGTACGTCGACGAGGACGCGCGCTTCCTCGCCCTGGCGGTACGCCAGGCCTGAGCCTGGGCCGTCCGGTCTCGGCAAGCGGTCAGAGGCGACCGGCGATCGCCGCCGCGAACGCGTCCGCGTTGTCGAACATGATGTTGTGGCCCGCTTCGGGCACCGTCACCACGCGCACTCCGGAGGCTGTCAGTTCGTCGTGCCCGGGGAGCTCACCACTCGTGGCGCCCTGCAAGTAGACGCGGTCGATGGTCAGTCCCATGAGCATCCGGCGCATCGTGGGCCGGGTGCCCGCGACCAGGCCGGTGGCGCTCCGGTGCAGTGCCAGGGGGTCCGCGAGACGCATCGTGGCTGCCCATGTGGCGCCGATGTTCCCGAGCACGCGTGCGTAGCCACCGCCGCTGACGAAGGCCTCCTCCGAGTACGCGGCGATGCCGCTGCTGCCTGCGGTGGCGGGAGGGTTCGGGTCGAGGTTGGCCTCCGTGAGGACCAGCCTCGTCACCAGGTCGGGGCGTCGGCACGCGAGGACGATGGCGACGGATCCGCCCATGCTGTGCGCGACGATCTCCGCGCCGACCACATGGGCCTCGTCCAAAGCCGCGGCCAGCGCGTCGGCGTGCTCCTCCAGGCTGTACCCGAAGTCGGCGGGACGGTCGCTGAGGCCGTGCCCGGGGAGATCCACGAACAAGGAGCGGCGGCCGGCCAGTTCGGGCCTGGCGGCTATGTGTGCGTGGTAGACCGTCGAAGCCGCACCGAGTCCGTGCACGTACACCCGTGTCGGCTCGGTCCCGCCCACCTCGGTCCATCGCACACGGCTGCCCCGAGCATCGAACCGTGCTTCCTTCATCGCCGCACCCCGTATCCCTCGCCCCGTCGTCCGCTCCTACTCGTGACCAGCGGACTCCGGAGAGAATACATCGGCACCGAGGTATCTCGCATCAGATGTACAGCTGGCATGGAATGAGTGCGGCAGAATGCGGGCCATGCTCGAACTGGCCATCCTCGGATTCCTCTACGACGCCGCCCTGCACGGCTACGAGCTGCGCAAGCGCATCTCGGCCCTGACCGGGCATGTGCGCCCTGTCGCGGAGAGCACGCTGTATCCCGCCATCAAACGACTGGAGAAGGCAGGGCTGCTCGCCAGGGAGACGCAGCCCGGCACCGGGGCGGCACCTCGCCACGTCCTGAGTCTCACGCCGGCTGGCAGGCAGGAGCTGCGCAAGCGGCTCGCGGAGCCGGCTCGGGGAGACATCACCGACGAGAACCGCTGGTTCACGCTGCTCGCCTTCCTTCGCCACCTAGACGACGAAACGGCGCAAGCGGCGGTGCTCCGGCGACGTCTGGCCTTCCTTGAGGAACCCGCCAGTTTCTTCTACGACGGCGAACGCCCCCTGCGTGCGGAGGAGCTCGACGACCCCTTCCGACGCGGCATCCTCACGATCGCCCGCGCCACCAGCCAGGCCGAACTCGCCTGGCTCCGCGCGACCTTGACCTCACTCGGCGGGAGTGGTCGCTGAACTGTCCTTGTGTGGCACCGGGCACCCGCGCACACCCGGCACGGGGAACGAACCCAGCTCGGCGACCTCGTAGCCGTCGGGGTATCCCTTGATCTCCCGGTTCTGCCGCGCGTAATGCGGTGCCCTGCGCGGCGGCATGAGGCGCACTGCGCGTCCGCGAAGCCGTACCGCGCCCCGGACCACGGAGCGGGTGACCGCACCCGGTTGTTCGTACCGGAACGCCCGCAGCAAGGGCTCGTCGAGCAGTGCGAGGGTCGCGTTGCGCAGCAGGGGCGCCAGGGGTCGTGGATACCAGGAGGCCATCAGGTCCAGGGTCGCGTCGGAGACCCCACGCGCCCCTGCATCCCAGTCGAAGTGGGCCTCTTCGTAGGCATTGAGGCAGTCTTCGAACTCTTCGAAGGAGCCCGGGATCTCCTTGATGCCCATGTGCCGGCCGAGAGTGCGGTAGTACGCGGCAGCCGCGACCATCTCGTGACGCGAGAGCCTGCGCCAGCCATAGGCGTCGATCCACCGCTTCGGCACCACCACGAAGGTGCACAGTACGTAGCGCATGTCGTCGTTGCTGATGTCGTAGCTGCGGTGCATCTGGTTGATGCGCCGGATGGCGGTACGGCCCTTGTCGCCGGTGAAACCGTGCTCCACGACGGTGTCGAGAAGAAGAGCCGTGTCGTCGTATCTCTTCTGCGCACGGTCTGTCAGTTCCGCTGTCTGTGCCAGCAGACGGCCGATACTGGGGACTGCGTAGGTGCGATAGAGCGCCAGTTCCAGTGCGCGCGTATGGTCCCACGGGAATTCGAACGTCGTGGTGAGCCGGTAGATCTCGAGGAAGTCCCGCTCCGGGTCGAGTCGCCGGATCTGCTCGAGCCGCTCGAAACGCTTCACCGCGTGATCCTCCTTCTCGCACCGGAACAACAACTCTACGTTGGCCAAAGGCGGATGAGGGTTCAATGGTGGTAGCCGCACCTGGGGGAAGGTGGACCACATGTTTGAGGGACTCCGCAAGTTCTGGCGATCCAACAAGCCTGCGCGGGACGAGGGCGAGACCGCTCACGACCGGGGCAAGAACAAGCGCCCGCACAACATCTTCGAGGCAGCCGCCGTCTATGTGGCGGCGTGCGCCGAGGACGATCAGGCCGAGATGGACGAGGCCACCGGGTGGGTCTCTCCGGAGGCACTGTCATTCGGTGTCAACGAGCTCGCGTGTCGCGCTGTCATCGCCCTCGCACGCGAGCGGGACGAGTCACCACGGGACGTGGCCCGATCCCTTCTGGGGCTGCCCGCTGCCTGAGCCCGCGAGCGCACCGACCCGGTCGCATGAGGCGATCCGTCGGCGATTTTCCTGCTCATCGACCCCTCGACGATCTCTGGGGCGAGTGGTTAGGGTGCGCCGACGGATGAAGCGATCGGGGAGGCTGGCATGGCCGGGACGGACGACGCTGTCGATGCCGCCGACGACGCGCTGTACGTGCTGACGGCGGTGCTCTTGACACCCGCGAAGTTCCCCAGCGTACTGGGCGACGACTATCCGGAGGCGTGCGCGGCGCTCGGCCTCGCGCCGCTCGCCACCGGATACGGGCTGGTGCTAGGCCAGGACGGTGAAGGCGCGCGCTGGACGGTCGTCGTCGACGATGTGTCGCTGGTGGCCGTGGCGATCGCCTCCTGGGACTGCGGTATGGAGTACGACCTGTCCCCCGAAGAGCACACGGTGGTCGCCGCGCTGCCCGGATGGCCTCTGGCGGTCGCCGTGGCCGCCCCCGGCGTGCCCGCCCCGCACGATCCGGAGCCTGGCCCCGAGGACGCCGGCCGCCCACCACTCGCGCCGCCCCCGTCCGACACCTGGGGCCCGGCACAACGACGGCTGGGTGCCGACGAGATAGCACTGCAGTGGGCGGACTGGCGGGCACAGATCGACGACGAGGAATTCACCACGGACAGGACTGCGGTGGAGTCTCCGGAGGACGCGGACGCTCCTATGACCAGCGTCCGTCGCGTCCTGGCGGAAGCTCGTGCGTACGTGGACACTCCGCCGCCGTTGGGGCGGGTGCGGTCGTCCTTCGCCTCGGGGGACGCGCGCACCCTGCGGGCCGACGGTCCTGGCTGGTCCATGGTCGCCAGGACCGACGACATCGCGTTCGTGCTGCTGGACGAGGAGCCGGGAGAGGTGATGCCGGTGGGCCGTGGACCAGAGCTTCCCGCACTGCTGGAGGCCCTCGACAAGATGGCGGTGCGCCCTTCTTGAGCAGGAGCGACAGAACTCACTGCTGCACCATGCAGACGCCTCAGTGACCGATCTCCTTGCGTGTGACGCGGCGCAGCCTGCGCCGCTGACCCGAGTCGAGCGTCAGATAGGCCGCCGCGGGGACTCCCAGCACGATCAGGAGCGCGGCCCACCATGGCAACCAGAACAGCAGAATGATTCCGGCTGCCGCACCTCCTGCGGCGATCTTCGCCTTCTTCGACATGTGCGTCGCCTCCTTCGCGGCTTGTGCCGCTCTCTGCCTTGGAAAACGGGATCGGGGGTCCCACGGTTCCTGGCCGTGACCCTGAGACGTCCCTGAGCCTTGTCCCCTACTGGTCCCTGACGTGCTCGCCGCCTCCAGGGCTACTCGATCTCCCGTGCCCCTACTCGATCTCCCGGCCTACTCGACCCGGAGGGGCTCACCGACTTCGTACATGTGGCGCAGCACCTGGCGGTAGGAGTCGACGAATCCGGCCTCCGCGTAGGACATCCCCATGGCCGCACAGTGGGCGCGTACGACAGGTTGGGCGGCTCTGAGATGAGGGCGCGGCATGCTCGGGAACAGGTGGTGCTCGATCTGGTAGTTGAGTCCGCCGAGGAACCAGTCCGTCACAAGGCCGCCGCGCACGTTGCGCGAGGTGAGTACCTGACGCCGCAGATGACCCCATCGCTCGCCGTCCGGGTCGGGCATTTCCATGCCCTTGTGGTTGGGTGCGAAGGCGAGCCCGAGGTGCAGGCCGAACAACGCCTGGTGAAGCGCCGCGAAGGCGAGCGCGTGGCCGAGGGGCATGGCCGCGAGCAACAGCGTCACGTAGCCGACGAGATGGGCCACCAGCAGAAGGCCTTCCACCACTCGCTCGCGCCGGTCCTGCCGCCGCAGGTCCTGGAAGCCATAGATCTTCATGGCGACTCCCTGGAGGAGCGTCAGTGGGAAGAAGAGCCAGGCCTGGTTGCGGGTGAGCCAACGCCGGAAGCCCAGACGGACCTTGGCCTGCCTGCTGGTCCACACGAGGACGTTCGCGGCGACGTCGGGGTCCTTGTCGACATGGTTGGGGTTGGCGTGGTGCCTGTTGTGCTTGTCGTTCCACCAGGCCGAGCTCATCCCCAGCAGGAGGTTGCCGTGCACCAGGCCGATGGCGCGGCTGACGGATCGGTTTCCGGTTATCTGCGAATGGCCCGCGTCATGACCGATGAACGCCGTCCGAGCGCACACGACGGAGAGCACGGGGGCGAGCAGCAACACCCACCACGAGGTGCCGAGCAGGAACATCCCGGCCCCCACGGCCGCCAGCGAGAGGGCGTTGATTGCGATGGTCCGCGCGTACCAACCTGTACGGCGGTCCAAGAGCCCCTGTTCCTTGACCGTACGCAGGAGGGGCGCGAAGTCACTACCGGCGGACTGTCTGCCGGTGTCGGCTGGGGAGCGTTCCGCGACTGCGGCGGCCTGGGGCATGGTGGTCTCCGTCTGGTGGTGAGGGGCTGACCTCATAAAACGTACGGATCAGCGACCTTCGGCAACCATGACGGCACCACCCGTCTTGAACCGGGGGCCAGCCCCGGACGACAGTGGGGCTGGCTACACCATGTGACTGGGATCACCATGCTGGTGCACCCGCGAAACTCGCACCTTGCTGTACTATCGGGCGCTCCGGCCGCAGTAGTCAAATTTGAGGAATGCGTTATCGCTGTGCACAGGTTCCCCGTCGTGTCCCCTGCCGAACTCTCCGAACTGTCACGCTGTTCCGCCCTTTTCGTGCCCTCCGACCCGCCACGCGACGGTCGCGTCGCCTTCTGGCACAGCGACGGCACCGAGCCACCGGACACAGCTGCCGGTGCCTACGAAGAACTGGCCCTCGCGGTACCGGGGGATGACGGGATCGATCTTGCCACCGTGCACGCGGTGCTCCTCCCTGTCCGCGCAGCGCTGCCGGTCCTCACACGCGCGCGTGCCGCGACGGGAACACACCCGACGGCCGCATTCTGGGGGACTGCCGGAGTGCTGGCCCTGCAACTGGCGGCTCGTGGGCTCCTGCTGCCAGGGCTGACCGCCACTGACCACGACGCATGGCGCACCGGCCCGCTGAGCGCCGAGGACCTGCAGCGGCTGCGTGAGCTCTCCGCGGCGATGCCGCCGGCCGCCCACGCGCGCCCGCTGGACGACAGCCTGCCGCTGCGACTGCCCGAGCCCGAGAAGTTGCTGCGTCAGTTCCTCGACGCCGTGGCCGACACGCTTCCGCGCTCCCCCGCCGCGCCTCTGGCGTCGGGTGGAACCGTCTTCGCCGCACCAGAGCCCCAGCACGTGCCCGAGCAGCGCGCCTGGGCCCTCGATGTGGCGGCCGGTCACGACGCCGGCGTGCGGATCTCACTGCGCGTGGAGATCCCGGGCCTCGCCTCCGTAGCGGAGGACGGCACGCGGCTGCCGTTCCGCGCCGTGCTGCAATTGCACAGTGTCAGCGACCCCTCGCTCGTCGCGGACGCCGCCGAAGTGTGGGCGGGGTCCGGGGCTTCGGGACAAGCCTTCGGACCGCGTGCACGCATGGACGCCCTGCTCGCGTTGCGTCGCGCCACTCGCGCGTGGCCGCCTCTTGCCCCGCTGCTCTCGGCCACCGTGCCGGACGCGATCGAGCTGGCCGACGAGGACGTCACCGCGCTTCTGGGCGAAGGCGCCCGGGCCCTGGCTGTCGCGGGCGTGGACGTGCACTGGCCGAAGGAACTGGCGCGCAGCCTCACCGCGCGCGTGGTCATCGGTCCGGATGATGACGGGCAGGACGACAGCCGGAAGGGCCCGCACAAACTCGCCTCGGATACACCGTCCTTCCTCTCCGCCGACGCCCTGCTCGCCTTCAACTGGCGCTTCGCGTTGGGGGACCAGCAGCTGACCCGGGCGGAACTGGACCACCTCGCGGAGGCCAACCGTCCGGTGGTTCGCCTGCGCGACCAATGGGTGCTGGTCGATCCCGAAGAGGCCCGCCGCGCCCGCGACCGCCAGGATCACAAGGTCACCCCGATCGATGCCCTCAGTGCCGCACTGACCGGCACGGCCGAAGTCGAGGGTCGACGTGTCGATGTACAGCCGACGGGATGGCTCGCCACCCTGCGCGAGCGACTCGCGGACCCGGAGGGCATGGAGCCCGTCGGGCAACCCGAGGCGCTTGCCGCCGAGTTGCGGGATTACCAGCTGCGCGGCCTGAACTGGCTGGCACGGATGACTTCGCTGGGGCTCGGCGGCTGTCTCGCCGACGACATGGGCCTCGGCAAGACGATCACGTTGATCTCGTTGCATCTGCACCGCCAGGCCCAGGAGGAGACCGCGGGCCCGACGCTGGTGGTCTGCCCGACGTCGCTGATGGGCAACTGGCAGCGCGAGATCGAGAAGTTCGCGCCCGGCACGCGGGTACGCCGCTTCCATGGCGCCCAGCGCAGCCTGGAGGGCCTGACGGACGGCGAGTTCGTCCTCACCACCTACGGCACGATGCGACTCGACACAGAGAACCTCCGGCAGACCTCCTGGGGCATGGTCGTCGCCGACGAGGCGCAGCACGTCAAGAACCCGTACTCGGCCACCGCCAAGCAGCTGCGCACCATCGGGGCACGCGCGCGTGTAGCGCTCACCGGCACTCCCGTGGAGAACAACCTCTCCGAGCTGTGGGCCATTCTCGACTGGACCACTCCCGGCCTCCTCGGCAGGCTCGGCACCTTCCGGACGCGGTACGCACAGGCCGTGGAAGGCGGTGCGGATCCCGGCGCCGCCGAGCGGCTCGGGCAGCTCGTGCGTCCCTTCCTGTTGCGCCGGCGCAAGTCGGATCCGGGGATCGCTCCCGAGCTGCCGCCGAAGACAGAGACCGATCGTGCCGTCTCGCTCAGCGCGGAACAAGCGGGTCTCTACGAAGCCGTGGTGCGGGAGACGCTCGCGGAGATCTCCGGTGCCGACGGAATGGCACGCAGAGGGCTGGTCGTCAAGCTCCTCACCGGGCTCAAACAGATCTGCAATCACCCCGCCCAGTACCTCAAGGAGGACAAGCCGAGGATCCCCGGCCGCTCCGGAAAGCTGGAGCTGCTGGACGAGTTGCTCGACACGATCCTCGCCGAGGACGCGAGCGTGCTCATCTTCACGCAGTACGTGCAGATGGCGCGACTCATCGAGCAGCATCTGTCGGCCCGCGGGGTCCCCTCTCAGTTCCTGCACGGCGGTACGCCGGTAGCGGCGCGAGAGGCCATGGTGCAACGCTTCCAGGACGGCGAGGTCCCGGTGTTCCTGCTGTCTCTGAAGGCGGCGGGAACGGGCTTGAACCTGACGCGTGCCGAACACGTGGTGCACTACGACCGCTGGTGGAACCCGGCAGTCGAGGCGCAGGCCACCGACCGCGCGTACCGCATCGGGCAGACGCAGCCGGTGCAGGTGCACCGGCTGATCGCAGAGGGAACGATCGAGGACCGCATCGCCGACATGCTGCTGCGCAAGCGGGAGTTGGCCGATGCCGTCCTCGGGTCGGGTGAGGCGGCTCTCACCGAGCTGACCGACGCCGAACTGTCAGACCTGGTGGAGCTGCGAGGGGGCGCGCGATGAGTGACATCCATGACGAGATGTACGGGGCCGTGGACGACGACACGCGTGGGGGTACGCAGGCGGACGAGCGTACGTTCGCGGCGCTGCCGCCCGCCCATGGACGCGGCTTCGCGCAGAGCTGGTGGGGCCAGGCCTGGCTGAAGGCTCTCGAGGACACGGCGCTCGACTTCCAGCAGCTCAAGACGGGGCGCAGGCTCGCTCGCGCCGGCGCGGTGGGCGCGGTGTCGGTGCGGCCCGGCCGGATTACGGCAGTTGTCATGGACCCCGACGGCACACCGCATCGTTCCGATGTCCTCCTGCAGGAACTGAGCTCGGAGGAGTGGGACCGTTTCCTGGCCATGACCATCGAGCGGGCCGGGCACATCGCAGCGCTCCTGGACCGCGAGATGCCACCGCACCTGGTGGAGGACGCCGCGGCGGCGGGTGTCGAGCTGCTGCCGGGAATCGGCGATCTGGAGCCCGAGTGCGACTGCGACGCGTGGGATCACTGCGGGCACACGGCCGCACTCTGCTACCAGATGGCGCGCCTGCTCGACGAGGACCCTTTCGTGCTGCTGCTGATGCGGGGGCGCGGGGAGCGGATACTCCTCGACGAGCTACAGGTGCGCAGTGTCGCCGGGGTTGATCCCCAGGAGTCTCGGGAGGGGACTCAGGATGCCGCCCCAGAGGGTGTCAGTGCCGCGGAGGCGTACGAGGACGGTGCCATCCTCCCGCCGCTGCCCGCCCTGCCTCCGCTGCCCGCGGAGCCGGGCCTGCCGCCGACGCTCGACACGGAGGCGGAGCCCGCGCCGGGACTCGATGTGCCGGCAGTCGGGTTCCTGGCCTCGCAGGCGGCCAACGAGGCGTACCGCCTGCTGGCCGACGCGCTCGCCCCAGGCCACGAAAGCTCGCCTGTCGACGCCGAATTGACTGTTGCGGAGGACGCCGTTCGTCTGGCAGCCGCTCAGCCCGGTGCCGCGATCGAAGCGCGGCTCGCGGCGGCATCCGAACGTGGCCGGGACGGTCTGGCACTCGCCGTGCGGGCCTGGAAGTACGGCGGCCGGGCCGCGCTCCACGTACTCGAAGAGGAATGGACGCCTCAGGACGAGGCACTGGCACGCGCGCGTGCCGCACTGGACGCGGCCTGGGACGAGGACGAACGGCCTCGGCTCCGCGCGGCCCACAACCGCTGGACCGTGGTCGGCACGAACGCGCAGCTGCGCCACGGGCGTGACGGTCGCTGGTGGCCCTACCGGAAGGAGGGGGGCCGGTGGGCCCCCGTGGGACCGGCGGCCCATGACCCGGCGACAGCACTGGCCATGGTCGGCGGCGGGGAGTAGCGCCGGCGCGGATTCCGCCCCTCGCGGGAGGCGCCGTCGGCGCGTCTCCCGCTGTTCACCCGGTGGCCCCCTCGGGTTCGTGGCGGCGGCGAAGTCTGGCCGCTGTCACCGAATCCGTGCCCCAGGAGGCCCCGATGTCCCCGCACGCAGCCCGTAAGGGGCGTGTCCGCCGCTCCATAGCCGCCGGTATACCGCTCGCCGTGATCGCCGCTCTCACAGCGGCCGGCACCGCGACGGGCCGGCAGACGAGCGGCGGGCACGGTGAGCCGAGGATCACCCAAGCCGCGACGCTCGGGGACATCTCTCTCGGCGCCTTCAGCAACGCGCTGCTTCCCGGGACGGTGAAGAACGATCGCGGTGTCGATCTCGGCGGCATCGGCAGCGATCTCTATCCGGCGGGTCGCAAGGGCGAGTTCTGGACGGTGACCGACCGGGGGCCCAACGGCCAGATCAAGGTGGACGGAAAGAAGCGCCGCACTTTCCCGGTCCCCGGCTTCGACCCGGCGATCGTGAAGATCCGGGTGCGGGAGGGCAAGGTCAAGGTCGTCTCCGCGCTGCCGCTCACGACTTCCTCCGGAAGGCCCGTCACAGGCCTGCCCAACCAGGAAGGGCGTGACGAGGCCCCGTACACGTATGACGCGAAGGTCCCCGTCTCGTACGACCCGAACGGTCTGGACACGGAAGGCATCGTGCGGGCCCCGGACGGCACTTTCTGGTTGGTCGACGAGTACGGTCCTTCGCTGATCCATGTCTCCGCGCGCGGGAAGGTCATCAAGCGCTACGTCCCCCAGGGGCTGAAGCTGCGCGGCGCCGACTACCCGGTGGCCGAGGCGCTGCCGGGTGTGCTGCTCCACCGGAAGACGAACCGCGGCTTCGAAGGCCTCACCCGACTCCCCGGCGGTGACCTCGTGATGGCCGTGCAGAGCCCGCTGGCTCTCCCGGACGAGGACGCGGGTGACGACTCGCGCACGACGCGGCTGCTGCGCTTCTCTCCGAAGAAGCAGAAGGTCACCGCCGAGTACGCCTACCGGTTCGACGCCGTGGGCATCGTGGACCCCGGTGAGGACGACACCTCCGAGCTGAAGATCTCCTCCGTAGTCGCCACCGGGCGCGACCGGCTCCTCGTCCAGGAGCGGACCGACAAGGCCGCGAGGCTGCAGGTGGTCACGCTGGACCGCAGGTCGGACATCCTCGGCGACAAGTGGGACAAGGCCACGACCAGCCCCTCCTTGGAGCAGCTCGACGATCCCGTTGCCTCCGGAGTGCCCGTCCTCCGCAAGCGTCTGGTGGTCGACCTCAGGACCGTCGACGGCGTGCCCGGCAAGATCGAGGGCGTCGCGAGGGTGGACAGCCGCACCCTGGCACTGATCAACGACAACGACTTCGGGATGAGCGATGGGCCCGAGGCCTTCGACAAGCACGGGCGACTGGTCGACAGCGGTGTGGAGACCACGGTGACGTACGTCCGGCTACCGGAAAAGTACTGACTCTTCGGAGCGACGTTCGGTCAGGACTGTGGCTTGGTGTAAGGGACTTGGCCATCTGCGGGCGGGGAGGGCTGGAGGGAGTCCAGGCCGCTCGGGAAGTCGGTGGGCAGCGAAGGGAAGTCCGTAGGAAGCGACGGCATGTCGGTGGGCAGTGACGGGACCTCGCTGGGCAAACCGGTGGGCAGCTCGGTCGGAATCTGCGACGGGATGCTGAGCGATGGCGTGGGTTCCGGTGTGGTGTCCTTGCTGGTCTCCGCGGGCTCCTTCTTGCCGTCGCTGTCGTCGCCGGTGGCCACGAGGACGACAGCGATGACGGCTCCCACCGCCACGATGATCGCCAGCAAGACGAACAGTCCGTTACGCCGCCCTGAGGGCCCTCCCGGGGGCGGGGCCGACGGCCAGCCCCCGCTGCCGGGAGGCGGCCCGTACCCATCGCCTGGTGGTGGTCCGAACCCACCCCCGCCCGGTGGTGGACCAGTGGGCGGGGGCGGAGGGGGCTGCGGAGGTACGGGCGGCACGGCCATACCATCAAGAGTCGCCTCGAACCGGTGACAAGGCGACCCCCGTGCACCAGCTGATGGGGCGTCTGCTCCGGAGCGCACTCAGCTCCGGGCTGCCAGAAGGTGGTCCATGGCCAGTTGATCGAGCCGTTCGAAAGCCATTCCGCGTGCTGCGGCCGCCTCGACGTCGAACGCCTCGAAAGAGTCCCTGTCCGCGAGCAGGCCGGACAATCCGTCCGCGGCGGTGGGGGCCGCCAGTTCGTCCAGACGGGCGGCGCGCAGCGCCTCGCGCACCTCGGGGTCGGCCCGGAACGCGGCCGCCCGCTCCCGCAGGATCAGGTAGTTGCGCATGCACCCCGCGGCCGACGCCCACACCCCTTCGAAGTCCTCCGTGCGCGGTGGCTTGAAGTCGAAGTGCCGAGGGCCGTCGTAACCGCCCCTCTCCAGGAGGTCGACCAGCCAGAACGCGCTCCGCAGATCCCCCGCGCCGAACCGCAGATCCTGGTCGTACTTGATGCCCGTCTGACCGTTGAGGTCGATGTGGAAAAGCTTGCCCGCCCACATCGCCTGGGCGATGGAGTGCGGGAAGTTCAGACCCGCCATCTGCTCGTGGCCCACTTCGGGGTTGACGCCGAACATTTCGGGCCGTTCCAGGCGCTCGATGAAAGCGAGGGCGTGGCCGACGGTGGGCAGCAAGATGTCGCCGCGAGGCTCGTTCGGCTTCGGCTCGATCGCGAACCGCAGGTCGTAACCCTGCGCGGTCACGTACTCGGCGAGGAGGTCGAAAGCCTCCTTCATGCGGTCCAGCGCATTGCCCACGTCCTTCGCCGCGCCGGACTCTGCGCCCTCCCTACCTCCCCACGCGACGTAGGTGTGCGCGCCCAGTTCGGCCGCGAGGTCGATGTTGCGGATCGTCTTCCGCAGCGCGTAGCGGCGTACGTCGCGATCATTGGCGGTGAAGGCGCCGTCCTTGAAGACGGGGTGTGTGAAGAGGTTCGTGGTGGCCATCGGCACGACGAGACCCGTCGCATCCAGCGCCTGCCGGAAGCGCTTGATGTGGCCCTCCCGTTCGGATGCGGATGATCCGAACGGGATCAGGTCGTCGTCGTGGAACGTCACTCCGTAGGCACCCAGTTCAGCAAGGTGCCGCACCGAGTCGGCCGGGTCGAGCGGGGCCCTGGTGGCGTCCCCGAACGGGTCCCTGCCCTGCCAGCCGACGGTCCACAGACCGAAGCTGAACTTGTCCTCAGGAGTGGGCTGGTAGTTCATGTGCGGCTCCCTCACCTATTTCGTCATGGCCCTTTACAAATTAGTATCCGAGGGCGCCGCTGGGAAGGTCGTGGAAGAAAACTCCGGTGCGCACCCGGAGACAACCGCAGGAATCGGAGACCGTCATGTCATCAGCGCCCTCAGCCCAGGGGCCCCTCGTGGTCGGCGTGGACAGTTCCACGCAGTCCACGAAGGTCCTGGTCGTCGATGCGGCCACCGGCCGGGTCGTCGCGAGCGGCCAGGCTCCGCACCGCGTGAGTACGGGGGAACATCGCGAAAGCGATCCCCGGGAGTGGTGGGACGCTCTGTGCGCGGCTCTCGAACAGTGCGGTCGAGCTGCCCGGGAAGCCACCGCGGTGTCCATCGGCGGCCAGCAACACGGGCTGGTCACGCTCGACAAGGAGGGCAGGCCGGTGCGGCCGGCTCTGCTCTGGAACGACGTGCGGTCGGCGCCGCAGGCCCGGAGCCTCGTCGAGCGTCTCGGCGGCCCCAAGGTGTGGGCCGACCGGGTCGGCAGCGTCCCAGGACCTTCCTTCACCGTGACGAAGTGGGCCTGGCTCGCCGAACACGAGCCCGCCGCGGCCCGCGCCACAGCCGCGGTGCGCCTGCCCCACGACTACCTCACGGAACGCCTCACCGGTCTCGGCACCACCGACCGCGGCGACGTCTCCGGAACAGGATGGTGGGCGTCGGGAGCGGAGCAGTACGACGAGGACATCCTCGACATGGTCGGCCTCGATCCGGCTCTGCTGCCCCGTGTCGCACGCCCTGGTGAGGTCGTCGGAACAGTGCGGGACGGCGACGAACTGCCCTTCTCCAGGGGCACACTGGTCGCCCCCGGCACCGGCGACAACGCGGCGGCCGCCCTGGGGCTCGGCCTGCGCCCCGGCACGCCGGTGCTGAGCCTCGGCACCTCTGGCACCGTGTACGCCGTCTCACAGCGCCGTCCCGCGGATCCGACCGGCACCGTAGCGGGCTTCGCCGACGCACGCGGCGCATGGCTTCCGCTGGCCTGCACCCTCAACTGCACGCAGGCCGTCGACCGGGTGGCCACGCTGCTCAACCTGGAGCGCGAGGCCGTGGAACCGGGCGGCTCGGTCACGCTTCTGCCCTACTTGGACGGCGAGCGTACGCCGAACCTGCCCCACTCCTCCGGAGTACTGCACGGCCTGCGGCACGACACGTCACCCGGGCAGTTGCTCCAGGCGGCGTACGACGGGGCCGTGCACTCGCTGCTCGGCGCGCTCGACCTGGTCCTGGACCCCGACGCCGACCGGTCGTCCCCGCTGCTGCTCATCGGAGGCGGTGCACGCGGCACCGCCTGGCAGGAAACCGTACAGCGCCTCTCCGGACGTCCCGTTCAGGTCCCGCAGGCCCGGGAGCTCGTCGCGCTCGGCGCCGCGGCACAGGCGGCGGGCTTGCTGACCGGCGAGGACCCCAGCGCGATCGCGCGGCGCTGGGGCACGACCCAAGGACCCGTGCTCGACCCCGTGGAGCGGGACGAGGCGACGCTCGCCCGGATCTCCGGGGTACTCTCCGACGCGGCGCCGCTCCTGGACAGGGCGCCCCATGGGGAGTGAGGACTGACCGAGGCATGACCGCACCGCTGCACGACGAGCGCCGGGGTACGTCCGGCGCGAGGCTGCCCGACACCCAGCAGGCGATGCGTCGTCGCAACCTGTCCCGGGTGATGCACACCGTGGCCGCCCACGGCCCCCTGTCCCGTGCCGCCGTCGCCTCCCGCATCGGGCTGACCCGGGCCGCCGTCTCCACGCTGGTGGACGAGTTGATCCGCTCCGGGCTTCTGGACGAGCTGGGCCCCGAACGGCCGAGTCGGGTGGGCCGTCCAGGGTCCGCCCTCGCAGTCAGTGCTCAGGGGCCCGTCGGCATCGGCGCCGAGGTGGGAGTCGACCACCTCGCGGCGTGCGCGGTCGATCTGCGCGGGGAGGTCCGCGTACGCGCTGTGCGACGGGCCGCGAACCGCGGACGCTCGCCCGTGCCGGTGCTGAAGGAGCTTGCCATCCTGGTGCAGCGGGTGAGCGCGGAGGCCCGCCGAGCAGGTCTGTCCCCCGTGGGCCTCGCGGTGGCCGTGCCCGGGCTCGTCGCCCGCGGCAGCCGGACGGTCGTGCGCGCCCCCAATCTGGGCTGGCACGACATCGACCTGGGCCGGCTTCTCCCCACAGAGCTGCCGCTGACAGTGGACAACGAAGCCAACTTCGGCGCCCTCGCCGAGTTGTGGCTCGGCGAAGCATCGCCCCAGGACTTCCTCCACGTCTCGGCCGAGATCGGCATCGGCGCCGCACTCGTCGTCGACGGACGGCTGCTTCTGGGAACACGGGGGTACGCGGGCGAGTTGGGGCATGTGCCCGTGCACCCCGACGGGCCGACCTGCCCTTGCGGAGGCCGCGGCTGTCTGGAGCAGTACGCGGGAGAGGAGGCCGTTCTGCGTGCGGCAGGCCTCGGCCCCGGTGAGGAACGCGGTGAACTCCTGGCCGACCGCGCCGCCGCGGGTGACGAGACAGTACGGCGAGCGCTCCACGGCGCCGGAACAGCCCTGGGCATCGCCCTCACCGGCGCGGTCAACCTGCTGGATCCGCAGGCTGTGGTGCTGGGCGGCGCGCTGTCGCGCCTCGCGCCGTGGCTGCTGCCCGCTCTCGAGCAGGAACTGGTGGAACGCACTGCCGGCCGGGCCTGCGGAGTCACGGTGTCCGGGCTCGGACCGGACGGCCCGTTGCTGGGAGCAGCGCACTCGGTGGCGCGGGCGGTGCTGGACGATCCCGCGGGCGTGAGCGTCAGTGCTGGTGGGGGCGGGCAGGCGTAGGGCGGTAGGGGACGGGCGGGGCCGCGGGGGCGCAGCCGTAGGCGGTGCGCACCCTTGAGCGGGGCCCAGAGCCTGGGGGGGCCGCGGAGCCATTGAGGCTAGAGGGGGTGCCGTTTGCAGCGCCGCTCATCCAGCATCGCTCCCCCGATTCCCCCGAACGGGTGGCCGAGATATCCACAATCACGCCGCTTTGCACAGATCCAAGCAGCGCCCTTCCGCCCCAACCTCTGAGCGCCGTAACGTAATTCACGCACGGCCCACCCGGCCGGACCGACGGCCCACCGGCCGGAGTGGAGCGACACAGCGATGAATGACTTCAAGATCCTGACCGTCCGACCCGAACCCGACCAGTACGCGTGGACGTTCGGCGGCACCCCGCCCCTTGCGCGCATCACCCCGGGCACCGTCCTCGACCTGTTCACCGAGGACTGCTTCGCCGGGAACGTGCGCTCGGAGAAGGACCTCGTCTCCGAAGTCTGCGAGTTCCCGTTCCTCAACCCCCAGACCGGCCCCTTCCACGTGGAGGGCGCGGAGCCCGGCGACACCGTAGCCGTCCACTTCGTGTCGATCGAGCCGGCCCGCGACTGGGCCGCCTCCACGACGGTCCCGCTGTTCGGTGCCCTCACGTCTACCCACTCCACCGCTTCGCTCCAAGCGCCCCTGCCCGAGGCAGTGTGGATCTGGCACCTCGATCGGGCCCGACGTACCGCGCAGTTCAGCGCGCGGGACAGCGACTTCCAGATCGAGCTGCCCATGGATCCCATGCATGGCACGGTCGGTGTCGCGCCGGCGAATCTGGAAGTGCGCTCGGCGCTCGTGCCCGACGCGCACGGCGGCAACATGGACACGCCCGAGATGCGCGCCGGAGTCACCTGCTATTTGGGGGTGAACGTCGACGGCGCGCTGCTGAGTCTCGGTGACGGACACGCACGGCAGGGAGAGGGAGAGACGTGCGGCGTGGCCGTCGAGTGTGCCATGAACACTGTGGTGATCGTAGATCTCCTCAAGGGAGTGAGTACGCCCTGGCCGCGGCTTGAGTCGGACACGCACATCATCTCGACCGGTTCGGCGCGACCGTTGGAGGACGCGTTCCGAATATCCCAGCTCGATTTGGTGCAGTGGCTGGTCCGTGATTACGGATTCAGCGAACTGGACGCGTACCAGTTCGCGACGCAGACCGTCGAATCCCCGCTGGCCAACGTCTGCGACACGAACTACACGTGCGTGGCCAAGATCCGCAAGGAGTGGCTGCCCGCACGCGAGACGCACCGCGGCCTGCACGCGCGACTGCGCCAGATATCCGCCGCGCTACCACGGTCCGCCTCACTCCCGCTCTCCGCTCCACGATCACGCGGGTCGGACCACCGTCCCCCCTGAGAACCAGCGCCTTTCGACAGGGCGGCCGCTCCCGTCCGAAGACCGGCGCTGCGCCTCTCAGCCGCAGTCGAGCCCACCACCGCGATGAGCTCCTCAAGTACAGCGCCAGTCAAGCCGTTCCCCCCACCGAGAGGCAGGTCAGTCATGGATCGATTGAGACGCTCCCCGAGCAGACGCCGTCTGCTGCAAGGCGCATTCGCCGCAGCCGTACCCGCCGCGCTCCTGCCCGCCACCCGCGCCACTGCCGGAGACCGCGCGGTCGACTACCCCCTGGCCGACTGGGTGCCGGCCAGCACCTCCAACTACACGGCGTCCAACCGCCCCAGCAGCTATCCCATCGACTACGTGGTCATCCACGTCACGCAGGAGACGTACGCGGACACACTCGCCATCTTCCAGAACCCCGCGAAGAAGGTCTCGGCCCACTACGTGGTGCGGTCCACGGACGGCCACATCGCCCAGTGCGTCCGCGAACGCAACATCGGCTGGCACGCGGGGAACTGGACCTACAACACCCGCAGCATCGGTATCGAGCACGAAGGGTGGGTCGACAAACCCGAGTACTTCACCAACGCGATGTACGAGCAGTCCGCGGCGCTGACTGCCGCCATCTGTGCGAAGTACGACATCCCGAAGGACCGTGAGCACATCATCGGTCACCATGAGGTGCCCGGTTCGGATCACACGGATCCCGGGCCGCATTGGGACTGGACGCGCTATCTCCGCCTCGTCAACTTCGCCTGAGTCAGCGCGTCCTTGTCGGCTTCCGTCTCCGGGGCGACGATGGCAGCACCGCATCGCCGTCCCGGGAGGCCGAGTTGACCGATCCATGGGTGGCCCTGGAGCCGGGCACCGACCCCGTCGAGCGGGTGCGGGTGGTGGGCCGGGCCCATGAAAGGTTCACTGACGTGGGGGCGATCTCCCGTCCGGTGCGTTCGGTGGTCGCCGAGTCGTGGCGGAGGTCGGCCAGGGCGCGAGTGAGTCCGGAGGCAACCGGTGCCGCGGTGGAACTCACCGACGGCGATCTCGGGGCGTACCGGGCGGAGCATCCGTTGGCGAGGGTGATGCCGCTGTTCCGCGAGTTGATGGGCAGCTTCGCGACGGACGGGGAGCATCTTCTCGCCGTGTGCGACGCGCAGGGCAGGTTGTTGTGGGTCGAGGGCCACGCGGTGACGCGACAGCGGGCGGGGCGGATGAACTTCGTGCCGGGCGCACGGTGGGCGGAGTCCGCCATGGGGACGAACGCGCCGGGGACGGCGGTCGCCGTGGACCGGCCGGTGCAAGTCTTCGCCACCGAGCACTTCATGCGGCGCGTGCAGCCGTGGACGTGTGCGGCGGCTCCCGTACACGATCCGCGGACGGGGCGGCTGATCGGCGCGGTCGACATCACCGGCGGCGACGGGCTCGCGCACCCGCACAGTCTCGCTTTCGTGCAGGCGGTCGCGCGGGCCGCCGAGTCCCACCTGGCGTTGCTGGCTCCGCCGACGGGAGCAGGCGAGAGGATGGAACTGGCCGCTCTGGGCCGAGACGAGGCGCTGCTGCTCATGGGCGGACGCAAGGTGCGGCTGAGTCGGCGGCACAGCGAGATCGTCGTGCTGCTGGCCCGCCACCCGGAGGGGCTGACGGGGGACGAGTTGCTGTATGCGTTGTATGAGGACGAGTCGGTGCCGCAGGTGACGTTGCGGGCCGAGATGGCTCGGCTGCGACGGGGGCTCGGGGGCGAGTTGCTGCGGTCGCGGCCCTATCGGCTGGGGGTGCCTGTCGAGTGCGATGTCGACACGGTCGAGCGTCGTCTGGGTGCGGGGGCGGTGACGGCGGCCGTGGCCGCGTATGCCGGTCCGTTGCTGCCGCAGTCGCAGGCCCCCGCTCTCGTCCGGCTCCGCCGCAGGCTCGCCGACCAGTTGCGGGCGGCGCTCGTCGACCGCAACGACCCCGATCTGCTCGCGGACTGGGCGCACGCTCCGTGGGGCGAGGATGACCTGACGGTGTGGCGGGCGCTGGCCGCGCTGCGTCCGACGGCGCCGGTTCTGGCCCGCTTGAGGGAGCTCGACGCCGAGTTGGCGTCGAGCGGATTCGAGGGCACGGCGGCCCGAGGCCCCAACGATTAATGCAGGGCCCCCTCGTTCCCCGCGCCCACCCCTACGCCTCGCGCCTCACGCCTCACGCCAGCGTGGGGAAAGTACGACGAAAAGTTCGCAACGTCGATGCAACGTCCGTGCTTCTAGCCTCCGGGCTAGAGCTGCCCAACGGTGGGCAGCCTGCCACGGGAGGCCAGCCAAGATGACTCGTTACGCAGCGCCCGGCACCGAGGGTGCGATCGTCTCCTACCAGTCGCGCTACGACCACTTCATCGGCGGCGAGTATGTGGCGCCGGCCCGTGGCCAGTACTTCGAGAACCCGAGCCCGGTCAACGGCCGGACCTTCACCGAGATCGCTCGGGGCACCGCGGAGGATGTCGAGCGAGCACTGGACGCGGCGCATGCGGCGGCGCCCGCGTGGGGGCGCACGTCGGTCACCGCGCGCGCGGACGTGTTGTTGAAGATCGCCGACCGGATGGAGGCCAACCTCGAACAGCTCGCGGTAGCCGAGAGCTGGGAGAACGGCAAACCGATCCGCGAGACGCTGGCCGCTGACATTCCGCTCGCCATCGACCACTTCCGTTATTTCGCGGGTGTCATCCGTGCGCAGGAGGGGTCGCTGAGCGAGATCGACGAGGACACCATCGCGTACCACTTCCACGAGCCGCTCGGTGTCGTCGCGCAGATCATTCCGTGGAACTTCCCGATCCTCATGGCCACGTGGAAACTGGCGCCGGCGCTCGCTGCCGGGAACGCCGTCGTCCTGAAACCCGCCGAACAGACCCCGGCCTCCATCCACTACTGGATGAGCCTGGTCGCCGATCTGCTGCCGCCGGGGGTCATCAACATCGTCAACGGATTCGGGGCCGAGGCGGGCAAGCCGCTGGCGTCCAGTCCGCGCGTCGCCAAGGTCGCGTTCACCGGGGAGACCACCACGGGGCGGCTGATCATGCAGTACGCCTCCGAGAACATCAAGCCGGTGACGTTGGAGCTGGGCGGCAAGTCGCCGAACATCTTCTTCGACGACGTGTGGGCGGCCAACGACGACTTCAGGGACAAGGCGCTCGAAGGCTTCACGATGTTCGCCCTCAACCAGGGTGAGGTGTGCACCTGCCCGTCTCGGGCGTTGGTGCAGCGCGGTCACTACAGCGAGTTCCTGGAGGCGGCGATCGCGCGCACCGAGCAGATCAAGGCCGGGCATCCCCTCGACACCGACGCCATGATCGGAGCGCAGGCTTCCAATGACCAGCTGGAGAAGATCCTCTCCTACCTGGACATCGGCCAGCAGGAGGGCGCCAAGGTCCTGACGGGCGGCCAGCGCGTCGAATACGACGGCGAGTTGGCCGGGGGCTACTACGTCCAGCCGACGATCTTCGAGGGCGACAACCGTATGCGGATCTTCCAGGAGGAGATCTTCGGGCCGGTCGTCTCGGTCGCTTCGTTCAACGACTTCGACGACGCCATCAAGATCGCGAACGACACCCTGTACGGCTTGGGGGCGGGAGTGTGGACGCGTGACATCAACACGGCGTACCGGGCGGGCCGTGCGATCCAGGCGGGTCGCGTCTGGACGAACTGTTACCACGCGTATCCGGCGCACGCGGCGTTCGGCGGTTACAAGCAGTCCGGCATCGGCCGCGAAACCCACAAGATGATGTTGGAGCACTACCAGCAGATGAAGAATCTCCTGGTGTCGTACTCGGCGAAGAAGCTCGGCTTCTTCTAGGGGCTCGAGAAAAGGCGCCTGACCTGAGGTTTTGCCGGTCAGGCGCCTTCCGCTCGACCCATTCAGAGCAGGGATTGATTTGTGCTATAACTCCCAGTTCCTCCCACCGTCATCCCGCCCCTGACCAGCTCTTCCGGTCTATTTCCGGTCCACATCCCGGCTTACCCCTCGAGCGTCGCGCCCTGGCTGACGCGGTCCCACTCCTGCATGGACTGCTCAATCAGCCGGTTGGCCTGCTCCCTCACGCCATCCAGGAACTTGGCGTTATGCCGGAAGAGGACCTCGATGCTCTGGCCCGCGCGGCGAGCGCATTCGGCCGGGTCCACCCCAGAGTACAACCAGGACGAGATCCCGGCGTGCCGGAGATCGTAGGGCCGCTTGGCCAGACCGGAGGCGAGTTCCGTGCGGGTCAGGACATGCTTCCGTGCCCGCGCCCATGTAATGCCATACGCGGAAGCGTCCACGTAGTTGCCGGCCTGGTTCCGAAACACCCGACCGTCCGGCGCCACGCCGAACCGTTTGATGTGCGCACGCAGGACGCGCACGAACTTCGGAGGGATAGGCACCGGCCGGGTCGCGGTAGCCGCGCGACGCTTGAGCGAGTGCACCTCGTGCACCGCGCCGTCGTCCGTCCACTCCTTGCCCGCGGTGATGACGCCGCCCGACAGGTTGAGCATCCCCCACCCGGTCCCGGGCAGATGGCACTGTTCGAGGCGGAGGTGAATGACCTCTCCCGGCCGCATGCCCGCGTAGTACATACAGCCGAAGAACGCCTCCAGGTGGGGTCCACGCCCGCGCTGCTGAGCAACTGCCGCAAGCAGCTGGGAGACTTGGGCCGGATTGGGGACGGCAGCAGGGTCCACCTCTTCGCTGACCGCCGGAGCGTTCCACCTGAGCCCGTTGAGAGGATTCTCCGCGAAGTAACCTTTCTCCACCGCGGTGCTGAGAACTTCACTCAACGCAGCCCGCTTGCGCCGCACCGTCTTGGCCGCAGCCGCTTTGCCGTCCAGCTTGCGACACAGGGCGTCCAGTGCCCGCCGCAGCACATCTGCTTCCGCGAGAGCACCGACGGGCAAGGAGTTTCGCTTCAGCCAGTCCAGGGCCTTCCGCCACTCGTCGCTTGGCTCTTGGGCCCATGCGTTCTTATTGAACGCCCACGAGTAAAGGGCGCGCCGCAGCACCCGCGGCTCCGAATAGGTGGCGCCTGGACGCACCAAGGCGGGCGTGACGGTGGCGAATGCGTCGGCCAGGGTGCGGCGGGTGTTTCCCGGTGTACGGTCCCAGCGTTGGTCGATGTAGTCGTGGGCAAGGTCGTACCATGTCGTCCGCTGCTTGATGGCCCGCAGCTCGGACGCCGGCAGCCCCGTGTGCTCATCGAAAGGCTCGCCTTCGCGCGCCGCCGTCATCAGCTTCGCATGCCGACTCTCGGCGAGCCCGATAGTGCTGAATGATTCGGAATTTTCGCGCCCGTTGACCGTCCATCGCACCTGAAAACGGCTGCGCCGACCAGGACGCTCCCGTATGTCCCAGAAACGGGCGTTGTAACTCATCGCCAAGTGTCAAAATCTCTCTCGCAGGCGTCCCACCAGGCATCCAAATCTGCGCGACGGCAACGAAGTTCACCATTGGGCAGCTTGATCATGCGGGGGGCCTGCCCGCGGGCGCGCATGCGGTAGAACGCCGACGGGCTCATGCGGATCTCCGCAAGAACCTCGGCCAGCTTCAACGCAGGAGGACGAGCCATGCAATTTCACCTTCACATGGAGAAACGCTTCACGTCAAAAATCCAGGCGTGTATTGATACGCAGCACAAACCAGCCGTCTGAGAGATCTATCCATCGTGGAGTGACCCACAAAAAACGCAACGGTACATCGCGAATCCACACAGCACTGGATATTCCTCATGGCGCACAGCCGAACGGCCAGGGGGGCTCGCGTAGCAAGCAGCCGACCAAAGCCATGGGCATGAAGACGCGGTCATTGGTAGGGCAGCAGGCGGCAGGCCCTATTCCTCCTCGCGAATGAGTGCGGCACTGCCAACTGCGTCCGCCACAGCTCCACCGCCAAGCACAGCCACGTGCGAACACCATCAATGCTCTGCACGATCCCCGGTTTCGCTAACCGGGGATCGCCTGCTATGTATCGCGCAGCACGAAAAGAGAGTGGCTCATGGGCACCCCTGTCGTCTCCACCGGAGAGCGGGGATCGCTCCGTCCATGACGAGCGTCAGACGTCCGTCTTCGGTGAGTCGGCTGAGGCTACGCGCCACGACACGCTCGGGGCGCCAACGGCTCGGGCAACTTGTCGGGGTGCGGCCCCGGGGTGCACCGCGACGCACGCGACAACCGCTCGATCACGACGGTAGCCGCGAGGTAACAGGGCCTTCTCAAATAGCGCGGCCGCGCAGACGCAGTGACGGAGCACCGCGAAAAGCGGCCCATGGTCTTCTGCCTCCTGCATGGTCCACGCGTTCACGGCGCAGAGCCTCAACAGGATGGGCAGTGAAGCGAGCAGATCGGAGAGCGGGATTCGACAGCCGGGGCCTCCTTAGAACGAGTCTCGGCGGCGAGAGCGAGCAGAGCTGAAGTCCGGGTTCCCAGGGCGTCCGGCCTGCGTACCGGTCGTTCCGTAGCTGCATCACATCGCTGACCTGGTGTTTTCCGGGACGTTGTACGTTGACATGGTCTCCGAGGAGGTTCCAGTCCTTTGAGGGCCTTTCCTGTCTGCCGTGGGCGAATCCGCGCCGAGCACACGGCAGGCAGCATCTTCGCTGCCTGGCTTGGCCGGCCCCTCGGCACCGTGGTCGAGCAACTACCCGCCCGTGTGGATGACGGCTTACCCAGCACTCTCCGCCAGCGATTCCTTCTGGTGCGCGAGCAACTTCCCAGTGGTGGCATCGAGCTGTCGGCCGCTGAGCACGTCGCCACGGTCGGTCACCGCGCAGCCGCCAGCACCCCACGTGGTGACGAGATGGATCCTCAGCCGACCCGAGACGCTGACCGAGACCGTACAGCTCCACCTCAAGGCCGTCCTGGCCAACTGCCCCCAACTCGACGCCCTGACCGGTCACCTCCGGTCCTTCGCCCAGATGCTCACCGAGCGCCAGGGCGAACGGCTCCCGCAGTGGCTCGACGCCGTCCGACAGGACGACCTGCCCAGCCTCCACACTCCCGCGGCCGGAATCGACCGAGACCGCGACGCGGTCATCGCCGGACTCACCCTGCCCTGGAGCTCGGGCGTCGTCGAAGGGCACGTCAACCGGATCAAGATGCTCAAGCGCCAGATGTTCGGCCGCGTCAGCTTCGCACTGCTCCGCAAGCGAGTCCTGTTGGCTCACTGATCCATGTCAGATGCGCGCGATAGCTTCCCGACATGGGTGTCTATCTGGTGAGCGTTGGCGCGGAGGAATGGTTCAGTGATGAGGAGGACGGATGGGGTGAAGTTGCTTCGGCACTCAATGCTGAACTCAGACGGCGGGGCCTGCCGTCCTACGAGGAAGTCCCCGCAGAGACGGACTTCGCACCTGGCTCAGGGCAAGCTTTCGAGGAGAAGCTGACCCCCTATATGACCGGGTTCCTCGCCTTGTGTCAGATGCATCTGTCACGGGAGGAATCGGAGATCCTCTGCGGCTGGACCGTGCTCGTGCCCTTCTCGCTTGATGAGGAGATCTGGTTGCCCATCGCGTCCGACGACCACGAGTCCATGGTGGCCGGCGCTCCTCAGGTACTACCGCTCGCCGAGAAGCTGGCGGCAGCCATCGATCTGCCAGCCGAAACCCCGGTGACATGCGACAACCTCGACCTGAGCACGTGGTTCAGGCACCAAGCAAAGGAACTGGCCACTACTCGAATAGGGCCTCGGAGCAAGGACCTGGACACAGCCTTCTACGTCGCACTGTTCCTGCGCGCTGCCCAGCACTCGATCCGACGCAGCTGCCCCGTCGTCTGCACCTGAGACCGCCGACAGTCCCACTGGCCTCCCAGCGAAGATCACCCACCGTACGCACATCACGGAAAGCGAGCCAGAACCCTTCAAAGGCCACTGTTTATTCGGCAATCTGGGAGGCGGTTGGCGGTCCGCATGCCCGCCCGTGTTCACGAGAAATGACGGCACTCGACCTTCGCGGCGCCTGCTACTCAGCGGCAATCCAATCGCAAGTGGTTGCAGACTTCGGGGATGATCGAGGAAGAGTTTGAGCATGGTGGAGGGGCGACAGCATGGCGATCAGTGGGCTGCATCCAGAGAGGACGGCTCGGCTTGAGACGCTCGTCAACGAGTGTCGGCCACTGCTGACCGGTGACGGCGGGATGGCTGCTGTGCAGCAGCTACTGACTGAGCGCCGAGTCGAGGTGCTCGATGCGGTGGTGATCACGCGCGAGTTGCTTGGGGCGGGTCCCGCAGCCCTTTGCCAGCGGCCGACCGGCTGGAGGCGTTGGGCGCCAGCAGCTCTCTTCAGACACTACGCGCAGGAACTACCTGTCTATAGCCGCGGCATCGGGGGTGCCCGGTGCGATGGCTGTACGGTTACTTCTCTGGTTGAAGCGCCTCGTGCGCGCGGGCTCGAAACCCGCAGGGTCGCCGCCGACCTGATCTCGGGCACCCCACTGCTGACCTCCCCTCCACGCGAGGGGCTTTTTCATGGTCAGGTTCAACCAGCGCGGCGTCCGTGCCGCCGTCCACTCGCCCGTGACCACGACCGGACAGCAGGGCCGCACCCACGAGGGCGCCACCGGACACCTCCGTGACGCGAAGAGTGAACTCTTCCTGTTGGCGGTCAGCAACTTCGTCGGCCAAGACACCTTTTACGAGAAGGGCGGCCAGCGCGACGACCGCTACACCCAGCTCATCCGCGCGCTCGCCATCGAAGACCCCGGCTGGTGCGTCGACTTCCTCCGCTGGCTCCGCACCGAGGGCAACATGCGCACCGCATCCCTCGTCGGCGCAGCCGAGTTGAGCGCAGAACGCATCTTCCGCGAGGCACCCGGGTACAGTGGCCAGGCCATCGACGCCGTCCTTCAGCGTGCCGACGAGCCCGGCGAGATGCTCGGCTACTGGACAGCAAAGTACGGCCGCAAGCTGGCCAAGCCGGTGAAGCGCGGCATCGCTGACGCCGTACAGCGGCTGTACACCGAGCGTTCGCTTCTCAAGTACGACACCGACTCCAAAGGCTACCGGTTCGGTGACGTCCTCAACCTCGTCCACGCCTCGCCGCGCCCTGACCACCCTTGGCAGGGGGATCTCTACCGGCACGCCCTCGACCGCCGCCACGGCAACGTCACCGAGATCCCCGCACCGCTCCCCATGCTCCGCGCCCGCGATCGTCTGATGAACAGACCTGCCGACGAGCGAGCGGCCATGCTTCGGTCCTAGGGCGGCAGCGCGCCGCAACTCCTCAAGGACGCCGGGATGACGTGGGAAGCTCTCGCTGGCTGGCTACAGGGCCCGATGGACAAGACGGCCTGGGAGACGGTTATCCCCTCCATGGGCTTGATGGCCCTTGCTCGGAACTTGAGGAACTTCGACGAGGCCGGGGTATCCGACGAGGTAGCCGCGCAGGTCTGCGCCCGTTTCGCCGATCCGGAGCAGGTCGCGAAGTCCCGCATGTTCCCGTTCCGCTGGTGGGCCGCCTACAAGCACGCCCCGTCGCTGCGGTGGGCGCACGCGCTCGAGCAGGCCATCGGGCACTCGCTCGCCAACGTGCCGCGGCTGTCCGGCAGCACGCTGATTCTGGTGGACCGGTCGCCGTCGGTGTTCCCCGGCTACCACTTCTCCACGGAAAACCGATCCGACATCACGCTCGCCGAGCAGGCCGCGGTCTTCGGCTCTGCCCTCGCCCAGCGCGCCGAGAAGCCGACGCTCGTCGAGTTCGGCGGCGAGTCCAAGAAGCTCGACGCGCAAAAGGACGGCAGCATCCGCAAGCACATCGAGAAGTTCGGGCAGATTGACAGCACCGACATCCCGTCCGCCGTCAAGAAGCACTGGTTTGCCCATGACCGCATTGTCATCGTCACCGACGACCAGAGCCGGCCTGGCTGGCTCCCATCCCCAACATGGGCAGCTACGGCGGCATGCGAGAGACGACAATCGACGATCTCGTACCGAAGACGACACCCGTCTACATGTGGAACATGGCTGGTTACAGGGCGGGCGCCATGCCAAGCGGTACGACCGGACGGCACTGCTTCGGTGGGCTCACTGACCAGGCGTTCCGTATGATCCCGCTCCTCGAAAACGGACGTGACGCCGCCTGGCCGTGGATGCAGAGAGCAGCCTGACGCGAGCAGCGCAGAGCCCCGCCTCTCTCCGGAGCGCGGGGCCCTTCTGCGTCTACTCCACCAGCTGCTTCTTCAGCTCGGCGACGTGCGGTCCGGAGTCGGTGGCGGGCATCTTCCACCGGTGCGCGGTCTCCTCACCGTCCACGTAGATGAGGGTGCCGCCCGCCGCCTGCGCGGGCGTGAGATCGAATGCCTGCATCCGCCACTGGTAGGTGCCCGGCTGCACCGGGTCGGCGTTGTTGTACTTGTCGATGGTGATGCTCGACGAGTTGCCGTTGTCGGAGTCGATCGACTCGCCGTCGGGGGCGATCCATGACCAGCCGCCGCCGCTGATCGGCGCCACCTCGTCGGCTGGCGCCCCGGTCATCGCCTTGTCCTTCATCGTGACCACGGCGAACACGCCGTTCTCCGCGGGCTCCCCGCTGTCTTCCTTCACGTACGCGACGGTGTCCGGGGTGATCTGCAGGACGCCGGTCCCGCCGTCGCCGATGGTCTGCGCGGGCTCGCCGAGCTTCCGAGTCTTCGCCTGCCCTTCGGTCCCATCCCCGCCGGTGCCGGCGCCTTCCTTGCCGGCGCAGTGATCCGTCCACTCCTTCTGGCTGAGGTACTCGTCCGTACAGTCGACCTTCTTCGTGGACGGCTTCGCTGCGGATGACTTCCCGTCGGGGTCGCCGTCGTCGCTGCCGCATGCGGTGACCGCGGCGAGAAGCATGCTGATCGTGACCGCGGTGGTGCGAACGCGCATATGTCCCCCCAGGGATCGGCTAGGCGAAACACGGTAGGCCCCAGAGGGCCGGACGGTGCAGGCTGTCACCGGGTCGTGATGCACGCGATCCGTGACGCAAGGGAGCATCGTGGAAGAGTTCTTCGACGCCTTGGGGCGAGCCGTGTCCGAGCGTAACTGGTACGCGGCGCTCACACTGAGCCTGACGCTGCCCGACATCTGCGCTCAGGCGGAACAGCCCGGCACGCAGACGTCGGGAAGGCATTACAAGGCGTGGGTTGAGAAGCACCTGGTTCCTGCTTACACGCGCAACGTCGGATACCCGCCTGTGAGCATGGTGTTCCTTTCGGCCGACGACTGCTATGCGCTGCGCTGCGCTCTCCTCCACGGCGGATCGGCCGACATTGAGAGCCAGAAGGCCCGCAAGATCCTGAAGGACTTCATCTTCCTCACTCCGGGGAAGCGGGGGATCAGCTGGCACCGAAACCGGAAGGACGACAGTCTCATTCTGATGGTCGACGAGTTCGCTATCGATGTGCTGCGAGCAGCACGAGCCTGGTGGGGTTCGATGAGCGACGAGCAGAAGCAGGCGGCGCACGCATCGCTGATCAGCCTCACAGACGCCGATCACGTCGAAGGGTTCTAGCGGTCGAGGCTGCGCCCCACTGCCTCGCGCTGGGCGGCACTTGGCCGCAAAGCGCGCGTCCTCACCTGCCCCGCCGTAGGTGAGCCGGGGCACGCCTTTGCCCGGTGCCAGATCTGCCGCAAGCTCACCCCGCACGTTCTTCGTGCCTCCCGCATTACCCACATGCTCGACGCGGGGGAGCCGCTCGCCGAAGTCCAAGCATTCGCCGACCACGACAGCCCCGCCACCACCGTCGGCTACTGGGAGCGACGGAACAAGGGCCAGCGAAATGCCGCCCACGTCGACGCCGCCGAAGCTCTCTTCGGGGGATCGTCGACCGCTTCCGGCTTGCGCCGAAGGAGGGGAAGTGACCTACGAGTTCCCATTCGATGTGGGCGCGGCGGCCCACTCCCCGCCGCAGCCCTGCGGGTCTCACCAAGCGTGGAACGGCGTGCCAGCAGAGTCCGCTCGCGTACTGGCAGCCAAACCCTCAGTCATCCACCTGGGCCTGCCCACCTTCGGCGAGATCGCCGCACGAGCCACCTGATCCCGGCTCCGCCAGGCGACTGGCGGAGCCGCTCAAGGTTGACGACGCGCGAGGATGATCCCTCCCAACTTGCTCTCGGCCGAGGTGAGAGTCTTGTGCGTCTCGACGGAGAAGCCAGCTTCGTTAAGCCACGCAATCGTCTGGTCATGCTGCCGGCGATGGACATAGACCTTCATCGGGTGCCCGCCATAGCCCTCAGTCTTCAACCGCGACTCATCGCCGACATGGAAGCTGAGCAGCAACAGCCCACCAGGCCGAAGCACTCGACGGAAGTGCGCAAGAACCGAGCTGATCTCGTTGTCAGGAATGTGGATCAGTGAGTACCAGGCGACCAGCCCCGTCATCGAGGCGTCGTCCAAGGTCAGGTCCGTCATGGAACCGAGATCGAACCGCACCCCAGGGTGGTGGCGACGGGCCACATCGATCATCCCTGGTGACAGATCGATGCCGAACGCGTCCAGGCCCAGCTCCCGCAGGTGGCCCGTGATCCTGCCTGTCCCGCACCCCACGTCCGCGACCAGCCCGCTGCCTTGGGCACGCACCAGGTCGGTAAACAAGGCTAAGATCGCACGTTCTTCCGGCGATTCGTCCAAAATATGACGTGTCAGCTCTGCGTAACTTGCAGCGACGGTGTCATAAGACGCCCGCGTATCCGCCAGCCAGTCATCTGCGCTCAGTCCCATCTCCACCGACCGCAGACTACCCAAGTCATCAATCTGCGAGACGACTTAGTTCAGAGAAGGACTGCTCTGCCAGAGATGCAACACCGCCGAGGCGTTCCGCGATGCCGGTCCCTACAGGAGGTATCGGGAGCGTCCGCCCGCTGCGATCCTCGGAGTGAAGGCGCGCTACTGGCATCCGTTCACAGGGGAGTACGCGCAGCCGCAGTCCGCGACCCGCGACGCCGACAAGTGGGTCGACGCCGCGTCCGACGACATCCTCTGAGCACGTCAACGCCCCCGCGCCGTCTGGCTGCGGGGGCGTTTCGTCTACCGGGGGTCTAGCCCCACCACGTGTCGCTCATAGCGCCTCCTACGTCAGGTGCGGCCTGCCAGCGGGTTTCCCCACGCCCCGAAGGGTCGCTGCGAACGAGGCAAGCCGCCCGATCACGGTAGGCGCATCCTGTCCCAACTGTCAGCCCCTCGTGCCAGACTGGCTGTGCGGGTAGCTCAGCGGATAGAGCACGGTGTGGGGTAGCGCCGATCGCGACGGCAAGCCCCCTGAGATCCGAGGCCGCCGGTTCGAGTCCGGCCCCGCGAGCGTCTGCCGGGATCAGCCGGGCGCGGGCAACCGCATCCCTCCCGCCACCGAGCGGGGGCAGAGGCCCCCGGAGACGTCCAGCCTTACGCCCGCCCCCATGTACCGGGGGCGGGCGTTCGTGCGTTGCGGCTCTTCCGTCAGTGTTCTATGACGGTGCCGATATAGATGGCGCCAGCGACGACGAGTAGCACCACCAGAAAGACGAGGAAGTACTCGAACACCACCTGCCGCTTGTTGAGTTCGCGGTTGTTGAGTTCGCGGCCACTGCTCCTCTTGAGCTCCTTGATCAAAGAGTCAGTGAACGGCTTCCCCTTCTTCGCGTAGCTGGCTAGGTCCTCGCCGGAGACGCACGCTATGGACCAGTCGCGACACGGGCGTGACACGTAGCAGGTGACCAGCAGACTTGAGACCAGGGCGATCCCGTGCATCGCAATGCCCCAGCCGGGCATGTCGTGGTGCTCACGGAAGCCGACTGCGAAGATGATCGAGACGCCGATGGTGATGATCTCGAATAGATGGAGTGACCGATCGCGCAGGCTCGTGATCGCTTCAGCCTGCGTCTGCCGCATTCTCATCTCGACGTCAACCGCGATCTTCAGTAGCTCTCTGGTGTCCTCGGCTCCCGCGCACGCCGCATCTCCGACTTCGTCACGGCGGAGCGGCTCGCCGGTGCTGCCGACGCTGGCTTGATCGGAAGATCCATCGACCATGTCGATCACCTCGTCGAGCCCTGCCGCGCGGCGTCGTACTGAGGCGCCGTCGTCGACGGGCGCATTGCTCTACATCCAGAGTGCCCTTGACGGCAACACTCGGCATGCCGGACGGGCGGGCCCACTCAACGCACACGCACGACAGCGACCGTCGCGTGCCGCGTGGTCCCGCTCTCGACCTCCACCACCAGCCCGCCGCCGGTCGTCGTGTACGTCTCCCCGTCGTCGGTGCGCAACGGCTGGCCGGGTGCCGACTTGGCGATATGCCGGACGATCTCGACAGCGATGGGCGGGGTGAGGGCCTGCGAGAGCATCCGTCTCCCGTCGGGCAGCAGCACGGCCACTCGACGTGGGCGCCCGGCCGGACCCACGTAGCCGATTGCCTCGGCGTCTACGGTTTCAGCGTGCCTGATCTTCTTCCAGGCCCTCATCGGCCGGTACGTGCTGGTCGCAGCTTTGGCGACGATCCCTTCGATGCCCTGCGCGGGCAGGTGCTCGTACCAGGCGAGCGCAACGTCGACATCGTCGGTCGCGGGCACAGCCTGCAGCGGCGGCCCAAGCGGCTCCAGGACTTCCAGTAGTGCGGCCCGCCGTTCGAGGTATGGGCACCCGCGCAGGTCCCGGCCGTGCAGCATGAGGCAGTCGAAGGCGACGTAGGAGGCGGGGTAGCGGTGGATGAGGTCGGCGAGGCACCGGCCGCGGGCGGAGGTACGGGAGCGGACGGCCCCGAAGTCCGTGCGACCGTCTCGCCAGAGCACCGCCTCGCCGTCGAGGACGGTGTCGGGCGGCAGGTCCATGGCCGCGGTGGCGATGTCGATCCACGCAGCGGTGGCGTCCCGTCCGGAGCGGGTCTGTACTCGCACCGTGTCACGCCGCCACACGACTGCCCGGTCGCCGTCGAGTTTCGGCTCGTACCACCAGCCCGGCCCGGCCGACGGCGTCGTCGCGGCTCCCGCGAGTGCGACCCGGAGCGGGTACTCCACGCTCAGCGCGCCCACGCGTCGGGGCCGCCGCCGCGCCACTCGATGAGCGAGGACCGGACGACGTCCATCTCGTCGTAGTCCTGCAGCCCGGCTTCCTGTAGGAAGGCGGCCACGTCCCGGGCGCTGTACGCCCGCCCGGAGATCTGCCCGTCGACCCGCACCCGGCGGCCGCCCTCCTCATCGGGCGGATACACGACGACTGGACGATCAGAAGTCATGCCGTCAGCGTGCCCGGACCCTGGAGTAAGCGCGCGGAGAGCGCGCCCATCCGGCCGATCAGCCGGGGACTACTCCAGCATGCGGAGCTCGACGGCGATCTCGCAGTGCGTGCATGCCCGGATGCCGTCGGCAAGCAGCCGCCGGGCCTCGTCCCGCGTCACCGGGCGGCGTCGCTTGCCCGCGGCGTAGCAGTCGCCACGGTGCACCTCGATGGACGGACTGCCCTGCCCGATCCCCAGCTCGACGCTCCAGTCGGGGGTAGGTGGCCGGGCCTGCTTACCGCGGGCCCGTTCGGCTTCGCGGCGCTCCTCGTCCGCGATCCACTGGCGGGTGCGGGCGAGGTCGCGGAGCTGCACCCGCTCGAGGAAGCGCAGCACTTCGAGGCGGCGAATCTCCTCGGGCATCAGGTGAGCCGTTAGTCCCGTCGGCCAGCCCCGGTGGCGCGTGCGACGACGCCGGCTTGTTCGAGGCGACGGAGCTGGTAGTGGACGGAGGAGGGGCTGGACAGGCCGACTGTTTTGCCGATTTCGCGGACGGTGGGGGCGTCGCCGGTGTCGGCGATGTGGGTGCGGATGGCGGCGAGGATGGAGCGTTGCCGTTCGGTGATGTCCGTGGTGAGGCTGGTCATGGCTGTTCCTCGGTCCGGCGTCGGAGGTCGGACTGCTGGGTGCGGGGGACGTCGCGGTGGAGGCGGCGGGACAGGTCGAGGAGGCGTCGCCGGAGGGCTGTGTTGCTGGTCGGGGGGCTTTCGGCGAGGGCTTGGTAGGTGCGGGTCCAGTCGCGCTGGGTTTCGACGGGGCCGGGGGTGGGGTTGTTGTGCACCATGCCGCCAGTAGAGCACGTGTTCGAATTCCGGTGCCAGTCGGACGTACAGTGACGTCATGCCTGACCAGCGCTTCCGTCTCACCCTGTACACCGCAGGCCGTCACCGGACGGACAGGGCCCCCGGCGCCTTCCCGGCCCTGATACTCCTCTTCGGCAGCGCTTCGCACGGTGAGCTGGGAGTAATTGCGGCGGGCCACGCGGAGAAACGTCACGCCCTCGCGAGCCGCTTTGACGCTTGCGCCAGGTGCGGGCGGCGGGTGCGGCTTCAGCGCCGCGCCCATGGGGAGAACTGGGCACACTTGACGAGGAGTTGGGGTGGCTATGGCGCGCGAGGATGCGGCGAGTGACGGTGCTCTGACCGAGGAGGAGCAGGAGAACGTCGGCGGCATGCCGATCGCGGACACCGACGACGAGGTCACGGACGAGGACGAGGAGCCCTAGGCGTGGGCAGGGACGCTTGGCGGAAGCTGGTCGTCGAGGTCGCGGCCGACGTCGGCCTGTCGGCCCACTGGCAGGCAGTGCTGGAGAGCGTTCCCCGCGAGGACTACGTACTGCAGGAGGTGTTCGTGCCCGAGGCAGGAGACGAACGCCGCTACCGGGCGGTGCACCGGGAGACAGCGCCCGAGGAGTGGCTGTCGCTGGTCTGCTCCGGGGAGCCGGTCATCACCCAGCTGCGCCCGTCCCTGTTCGACGGTGCGCCGGCACCGTCGTCCTCGTCTTCTGCCCCGGCGACTGTCGCGCGCATGCTCGCGCTGCTGAACCCGGCCCCTGGGGAGCGGGTCCTCGACTTGGGAAGCGGAACCGGCTGGACCGCGGCGCTGCTGTCCGCAGCCGGGGCGCACGTGGTGACCGTGGAATCGGATCTGGAGCTGGCTACCCGGGCCCAGGCCCTCCTGGGCGGGCGCCGTCCCCCGGTCACCGCGGTGTGCGCTGACGCCGTGTCCGGGCACGCGGCCGAAGCACCGTACGACGCGCTGCACGCCGGATTCGCCGTGCGGGATCGGATTCCTGTGGCCTGGATCGACCAGGTGCGCGACGGCGGTCGGATCGTCGTGCCGTTCGGCTCGCTGTTCGCCAACACCGGCCTGGCGCGCTTGACGGTGCAAGACGGGGTGGCCGAGGGCCACTTCGCGGGAGCCGTGTCCTTCATGTGGGAACGTAGCCAGCTGCCCCGGTGGCCCGACCCGACCCGCGCGTGCGCCGCGCGGTCGGCGTCCGCAGTGGATCCTCGGGAGGTGTTGGCAACGGGTGCGTCCCGATGGGCGGTCGGGCTGCAGGTTCCCGGCGTCACGTACGACCCGGTGCCCGCCCGCGGCGATCGGCTGCTGCGCCTGTGGGGCATCGACGGATCCTGGGCTTCGGTCGCGGTGGACGACTGGCAGGCACCGCAAGCCGTCACACAGCATGGCCCGCGGCGGGTGTGGGACGAGGTGTGCGCGGCCTGGCAGTGGTGGGAGGAGCGCGGCCGGCCCGGCCGCAACCGTTTCGGCATCACGACCCGTCGCACTGGTAGTTGCCGTATCTGGGTCGACGACCCCGCCTCCCCACTCCCTCGCCACGACCTGTCCGTTGACGCGGTGGACGAGCCGCTGTCGTAGTCCTGCAGGGCTCGGTGTTCCAAGACGCTCCCACTGGCCACGCAGGAGCGAGCGATCAGGCGTCTGCCGTCGTCGGTCAGGCGGTCCACGCGCCGTCCTCGGCCCGGCCGGTGGAGATCTGGGGTGTGACCGGCCGTGCGGGCGCAGATCCGGCCGTTTGCGCTGTGACGGGCGGGGCACAGCCTGCCAGTTCCTCGCGAGTGAGCGCCGCACGGTCGTCGGGAAGGTTCTGGGCGGGCATTGTCGCGCGGGCCTGGCCGCCTTACTGGATGGCTGGGACACGGCGGGCGGGGAGCGCCGACGTAGCGCTGTACGGGCGCACGCAATCTCAGGCGGGTGTGGGCGCGGGTGCGGGGCGCAGCGCCGCGAGTGGGGAGCGCCGGCCTTTCTCCACCGCGCGCAGCTCCCAGTCGACTTCGGGGTGGGCGGGGATGACCGCGTCGACGCAGGCGGTGGTGTAGAGCGCGACGTCGACGGCCCCGGCCCGGCTGGTGGCGAAGCGGGCCTCGATTGACTGCGGGGAGCGGACCCATTCGAGCCGGACCATGTGGTCGAAGTCGGCACGGCGTACCCGTAGGCGGGCGGCGGCCTGCTCGGGGCCCAGCGGGGTGTCGGCGGCGACCAGGTCCGCCAGGTCCTCGCGGCGGCAGACCTGGTCGACCTGGTCGGGGTGGTGCAGCGTCCCGTCCGGGTTCGCGCTCAGGTCGACCAGCAGGCCGGGGTCGACGAGCCGGCGCACCACGAACGCGGTCACGTTCGCCCGCTCGCCGTACGTGGTCGGGTTGGGTGTGCCGAGCGCGTTGGCGATCCGGTCGGCCGCCGCGCCGCCGCTGATCGGCGGGGAGGGCATCGCGGCCCGGATGGCGTCGGCGTCCAGCGCCTCCACAGCGGCCCGGGACCACTGCCAGGAAGACGCGTCCGGCGCCGGGATGAGGCCGGTGTGCCGCGCCCACCGGAAGGCAGCTGCGGACACCTTCAGGCGCTTGGTGGCCTGGGTCGCGTCGTACTCAGCCCGTCGTACTCGTGCCATGAGATCACCTCTCGTTCGATTAACAGTGGAACATAACACGGCAGAACGTTCTTAGAAGTAGCAAGCTGCCCTAAAAACAGGCAAGTTGGGCCCACGCAGCCGGAGCTGCGCACGCGTACACGAGGAAGAAATTCACCCGTCCGCGGCGACGCCGCGCCGCGGTCAACCCTCGGGCCCGGCTGCCACGAACCACTGCACCGCCCGTCCGGTCGCTACGCGACAGAACTGAGCCCCGGGGACCGTTCTCCCCCTGGCGAAAACAGGCCGGCCCACACGCGGATCATCGCGGCATCGGATGTGCCCGTCCGGGCACCGCATGCTGCCCACCCGCACCTTGCGCCAGCGTCTCCCCGCCACGTATTAAGGGAAGTTGACGATCTCACGCCAGAAGAGGGACTCCCGTGCACGATCACGAGAAGGCCAGCTCTCACACCGGGGCGGGCAACAGCCGTATCCCTGCCCGTCGGCCCGTATCCGCCCCGCCCCCGCAGCATGGCCTGCTCGGCCTACAGGCCGCTGCGGGCAACGCCGCGGTCGTCCAGATGCTCCGCAGCGCCGACCAGCTCGATGTGCAACGCGCCGTGGAGCCACGGACTGCCCCCGTCGCCGGTGCCGCCCACGAGGGTCGCGGCGGCCCGGTCGCCGTACAGACCGCGCCCACCGACGGGAAAAGGAAGCCGCCGCCCGTACCGAACAAGCCCGACCACCTGAGGCTCGGGGGGGCCGCGCAGACCTCCAGCGCCGATCAGACCAACTCGGCCGGGCAGACGTCGGCCGCCGCGGAGCCCGCGCAGGAGCAGTCCGACACCCCCGCGCACGGGTACACGCTCGCCGAATCGGCAAGCCTGGTCGTCTTCCGAGCCGATGGGCGCTCTCCCGAGGTCATCCGGCAGGCGAACGGGATGAGGTCCCGCAACAACCCGTCCGTCGCGACCGAACTCGCCGTGTTCCTTGAGGACCCGATCGCCTACGCCCGGGCCCATGTCAGCAGCCCCAAGCCGACCTTGGTCTCCACGGCGCTGGACGAGGACTGCGGCGGGTACGCCAGCAACGACCGGTACCTCTACCAGATCCAGGTCAGCGGCTGGCATAAATTCGCCGCGCCGCCTGCGCGGAGCAGGATCCTGACCAAGCCGACGGTCTACGCCAACAGCACGTCCCTGGAGACCGCGACCGCGGCCGTCATCGGTCCCGTCGGCCCCACCCAGGAAATGGATTTCATCGGGGGAATCCCCCTGGCGGCCATCACTGGCTGCCGCCGACCGGGGGAGAGCGGCTTCAGCGCGCTCTGACGCCCGCGACGGGGGGGCGGTGCCTGCCCGGGGCGGGCCCGTCACCGCCCCGTCATGCCCCCGCCGCCCTCAACAGACGGGGAATCTCGGGACGGGCTGGTCGTTGTCGGTCCGGACCCAGCAGACGTTCGTTCAGCATCTGTGGAGCCGACGCGCGAGATGGACGGTGATGTCGGCGTCAATCGCCGCGGCAAACGACTCCCGGTCCGCCCCTTGATCAAGGGCTCGGGGCGTACGTCGCTCTCCTCCAGGCTCTCCACGCCGTGGTGACGGCCGGTGCGGGTCAGGAACTGCAGGCCAGGACGATGCCGCTGGTCCCGGCGCCAGGTGAAGTGCCGCATCGGGTCGCTCGTGGGCACCGGCTCCTGTACGAGATCGTGCACCGAGCAAGACGCCTCGTCCCCGCCGGGCCGCCATGAGACCGCCCACCGCCTCGTCACCCAAATCCATCCCGGCCTGCCCGCATCGACGTCCGTCGACACAAACAGGTTCTCTTAGAACTGGAATCAGAATGAGGTCTCTGGGAATCGGGAATGACGGCGTGTCAGTTCGCCTTGGCACAGCTCGGAGGCCTATGGAAGCTGGATTCCGGACCACGCATCGACTTCGCACTGTCTGTCGTCATTGTTCCCTGCGGCCACGACTGTGCCGTTGGCACGCAAGCCGAGGGTGTGCGTTGAACCGGCCGCCACGGCGACGAGGTCGCGCCAATCGCCGACTTCGCACTGTCCGTAGCTGTTGTCACCCACTGCGAGGACCCGCCCGGACGCAGTGACCCCGACGGTGTGGTAGCTGCCCGCGTCGAGCGCCACCACGTCTTCCCATTCATCGACCTCGCACGCCCCGGCTACCCGGTCTCCGGTCGCTACTGCCCGCCCGTCGGCTCTGAGGCCGACGGTATGGAGGTACCCGGCCGAGATGGCGGCCAGGTCACGCCATCCTTCAACGTCACACTGTCCTCGTCGGTTGTTCCCCGCGGCCAGTGCGGAACCATCTGACCGGACGCCGACCGAGTGCCAGTCACCACACGAGACGACGACCATGTCGCGCCAGGACTCCACGTCGCACTGTCCTTCTGAACTCCGGCCAACTGCTAGCACGCGGCCATTCGCGAGTAGCCCGAGCGTGCGGCGCCAGCCTGCGGCCACGGCCGTAACGCTTCGCCATCCGGCTACATCACATTGCCCATCGCCATTCCACCCCGTTGCCAGCACCGTGCCGTCCGACCGGAGTCCCACAGTATGAGACCTGCCCGTGTTCCTCGCGGTATGGACGTTGCCAGCTGCCACCGCGACGACGTCTTCCCATCGCTCGACACGAGATTCAGCGGCTGCGGTATTGCCCACGGCGAGAACGGTTCCATCGCAGCGCCGTCCGACCGAATGACGCCTTCCGGCCGCCAGCACCGACGAGTTGGCGAGCATTCCGCCTCCTTGCGCTAGTTGCGACACGGGATTCCACCTTACTTTGGCCTGGAATCAGAGCGGGCTCCTCAGTCGTCGCCAGCAGATGACGGCACAACCGAGTGTGATGAAGGCCTGGTGGATGTCGTCGCGGATCTCCAGCGGATGCGTAGGCGGCGGAACCAGTGCAGAAGTGCGATGGCGCGTTCCACGACCCAGCGGTGTACGCCGAGTCCAGAGCCGTGTTCGGTGCCGCGCCGGGCGATGTGCGGGGTGATTTCGAACCGTCGGACCTGGTCGTGGTAGCTCTCATGGTCGTAGCCGCGGTCGGCGTAGAGGTGCTTCGGGCGGCGCAGCGGTTGGCCGCGTTTGCCTCGGATCGGCGGGACCGCTCGGATCAGTGGGATCAGCTGGGTCACGTCGTTACGGTTGCCGCCGGTCAGCGTGGTGGCCAGCGGGATGCCGTGAGCATCGACGATCACGTGGTGCTTGCTGCCGGTCTTGCCCCGGTCCACCGGGGACGGGCCGGTGGCCGCACCACCTTTCATCGCCCGCAGATGGCTTGAGTCGACTGACGCCCGGGAGAGATCCAGGATGCCGGCCGCCCGCAGTTCGGCCAGCAGCAGCTCGTGCAGGCGCTGCCAGACCCCGGCCTCGTTCCACTCCCGCAGTCGCCTCCAGCAGGTCATCCCGGAGCCGAAGCCGAGATCCTGCGGGAGGTAGCGCCAGGGGATGCCGGTGTAGAGCACGAACAGGATGCCGCACAGAACCCGCCGGTTATCGAGCCGACGACGCCCCGGGTACCGGAAGCGCCGCTCAATCACCGGCAACAGCGGCTCGATGCGCGCCCACAGCCCATCGTCAACCTCCCACGGCTTGCGCCGACCACGTGTCTCGGTCGCGACCACCCCCTCCGGGCCGCTCAACGCTAACTGACACCACGTCATTCCCGTGCTCTAGAGACCTCATTCTGATTCCAGTCCTTAGCTGCACTGATGTCGACCACCTTTCCTGACCCAGCACGTGTAGCGACCATGACGTCACGGAAGCGCGGCGCAGAGCCGCCGACTCCCGATCTTCGCTGCTGGTGACAGAAAGAATGCTGAATGAGCGCATGTGACAAGTCGAATGCCTTGTTGGTGACAACCAGGCTGCTTCGCCCGGTCTCATTCACCACGTCATCCGGCTCTGCTGGTGACAACTGCTGTGCTTCGGCACAGCTGATCGGCGACGACGACACAGACGACATCATCGTCCGCCACGCCCAGAACGTCGCCGACGGGCTTACCCAGCAGGCTGCCAAGATCCACACATCCCTGGCAGTGGCGCACATGGTCACGCCCTTCGAGCGCACGAGCTGACCAACCGCTGCAGCCTGAGCCCCTTACGACCGCGCCCGCTGGAAGGCGGCCGCGAACCCCACAAACGACCCCGACCATGGGGCTGAGCATGGGCCCGCCGCACCGACCCCAAACCCCGACCACCGCTGGTCAGCGCGATGCAGTGGGGATCTCCCCTCTTGGTGCGTTCACCCCACCGAGTACGGTCCGACGCATGGCGACCCTCGACGCGCTCCTGGCGGCGCTGACTGAACTGCGCGGTGATCTGGAAGCACACGGCTGGCAGCCGGATGAGCACGAGCGCGTCGTCATCCCCAACCTGACCGGGCACCGTGTGCGCGAGCACGATCTCCCTGAAAGCGATCTGCTGGCTGCGACCGGTGCCTCGTCTTGACGCACTATCCAAGCCGAGCCAGCCACCCGGCGTGGCTGGATCAGCCAAAGGCTGACTTTCCTGACCCGTGAGTCTGAAATGTCTGCGACTGACCGGCAATTGACCGGTAATTCTGCCGCTATCCCTTGATGATGGGGACCGCCCATGCGGCAGCCCAAACAACGCTGGAAGGTATGCATATGACGGTGGATGCCGGCACGCAGCAGGAGCGCGTCGCGGGACGGGTGTGGACGGTACGCCTGGACCCCTACGGCCGCCCCTCTGCCGGCACGGTCCGGCTCTCCTGCTCCCGCCCGCCCTGCCCCGATCAGCGTCTCACCGACGCCGCCGCGGGCCGCAAGGGCGCGGTCGGACACGTCAACCTGCACCTGGCCCACATCCGCGCAGCCGGCGGGCCGCGCAGCGACGCGTGGTGCGCCTGCCGCGCCGCCGACTGCGCCTGGCACACCCCCGATCCGACCGCTGGACCACGCGGCAGCGCACGGCCGACACCGAGTTGGGGGCGGTGCGGTGTGGCGGCCCGGTGGTCCTGACCGTGTATGCGGACCGGACCGGAAGGCTGTGGCGGATCGCGGAGATGTGCGCGCGGTGCGCGGCCACCCGACATGATCATCTGGATTAACGGCCCCTTCGGCGGCGGCAAGACGACCCTCGCCAGCCTCCTCCATGAAAATCTCCCCGAGAGCATCATCTTCGACCCCGAGGAGATCGGCTTCGTGTGGCGCAAAGCCCTGGGCGACCACCCCACGCGCACCACCGACTTCCAGGACTACCCGGCCTGGCGCACACTCACCGCCGCGTACGCCACCGAGCTCGACCACCACACCCACGGCGGCTCCGTCATCGCCCCGATGACCCTGGTCAACGAGCAGTACGCCCGAGAAATCTTCACAAGCCTGCACGGCGATGGCGTGGATCTGCATCACCTCGTCCTCCACGCCGACACCCTCACCATCCGGGGGCGGATTGAAGAGAGCCAGGAGTTCCCCGGCGACGAGGAGCGCAGCGAGCAGGTCCGCGTCTTTCGTCGACGCCGCCTGGCCGACTACGAGCGGGCCTACGCAACCTGGCTGCAGAACCAGGCGGAGGTCATCGACACCACCACGCTCACCCCTCTGCAGGTCGCCGACCAAGCCCTCGCCCTCCTGAAACGATCCTGAACAAACCTTCTCTACCTGTCCGCCCGACAAGAACGCCTCACCTCCGGCCGGGCCGGTGAGCTAACGGCACGGGCCCGCGCCGCTGTCTCTCCCCCACGGCCAGGAGACTCAGTCGAGAGTTGAGCAGCCCGAGGGCGAACGAGGCCGTGGCCGCCTACGAGGAGACGAATGAACCAGTCCGTGATCATCGGCACAGCCCAGCGACCGGGGACGGAAGCACCGTGCGCGGACGGACATGATGTCCAGCGCACCGGCGATCGCGTCACCGCCGCCGTCGTCGACGGTGCCGGACACCACCCCGACACCGTCCGGTACGCCGGGATCGCACCCGCCGTCGTCACCCACATCGGTGCGAAGCTCGGCGGCCTGGCCGGACTCATCACCGCCGGACAGATGGCTCACGCCTATGACCGTCCACCGCACGTCTCCGCCGTCTACGCCCGCATCGAACCCGGGCGCGCCGGCATCCTGTGGATCGGCGATTGCCGGGCATACGGCTGGAACGGCAGCGAGCTCACCTGCTTCAGCACGGACCAGACCATGGGTGAGTTCCTCCGCGTGCACGGGGATGTGCCGGCGCCCATCGTCGAGCACCACGACGCCTGGGCGAGACTCGGACTCGCCCAGGCGTCCGCAGCGACGTGCCGCGAAGCTGAACTCCCCGAGGATGTCCGCCTCGTACTGCTGTGCTCGGACGGCGTCTCCGACCAGGTAGATCCGGAGACCTGGCGCGAGCCGTGCGCGACGCACGCCCAGGACCCGCAGGCCCTGGCCGACGCGCTGGTCGCAGCCGCCACTGCGGATGAGAAGGGCTACCGCGACGACGCCACCGTCGTGGTGCTGCTGCGTCGCGGCGACGAACCCGACTTCGTCCGCGACTAACCGACCGCACGGGTTATGACGCCGCGCCTGGGACTGCAGATATCCCCGGGCAAACAAGAGGACACTCCAGCCCCGAGCTGTGGCTGACAGCCGATCGTCACTGCGCCCGACCGTCGGCGTTTCGGCCAACCACCCCCGAGCCGAGGCACCTTGCGCGGCAAGGGTGGGTGCACCGCACACCTTCGGAAATCGCTGAATCCCGGGGCGCACGATCCGTCCGAAAGGAACAGGTGCTCGAAATCGTGCGGCGTCGTTGAGCACGGCGACGCCATCACCACGCCCACGAAGGGGAACACATTGACGCCAGTCGAACCAGGCAGCGAGAAGATGGCGAGCGGCCCGCAGGCCGGAGCCGCGGACAACATCTCCGACGCCGAGCGGGAGCTGTACGGAGGCCGTCTTCGTTACGACCGGTCCTTCGTCAGGCACGAAGGGCCTCTGACCCGGCTGAAGTTCGGGCACATGGCAGCCGCGCTGCCGCACATGGTGGGCATGGTGCTGCGCACCGGCTGGAGGGCGGACCGGCGCGCCCTGATGGGGGTCGTTGCGGCCGAGCTCGGGCAGGGTGTGACGGCTGGGTGGGGGCTGGTGGCGGTCAACGGCGTCCTCGCGCAGTTGTTCGCCGAGGGCCCGACTGTCGACAAGCTCCGCGAGGCCCTGCCGTCCCTGGTGGCGCTCGCCGTCGCGGCGGTGGCCGGCGCCGTTCTGTCGGCCTGGTCGACGGCCATGTCCGGCCGGCTGGAGCCCCAGGTGGAGCGGGCCGTCTCCGCGCGGTACTACACGGCCGTCACCGGTGTGGAGGTCGAGGCGACCGAACGGCCGGAGGTCCAGCGGATCCTGGAGGCGGGAAAGTTCGGCACGGAGTCGGCCCGCAGCATGCTGCGGTTGTCGGTCGGCGTCGGCAATGTGGTGATCGGCATGGCCGCGGCCGCGGTCGTGCTCGCCGCCCTGCACTGGGCGCTGCTTCCCATGCTGCTGGCGATCGCCCTGCCCAAGGGGTGGGGCGCGGTGCGCTCCGCTCGCCGTGACTACCTCTCCCGGATGAACTGGGTCGACCACCGCAGGGCGATCGCCTCCTTGCTGGCCTACCTCACCCGTCCGCATGCCGCCGGTGAGCTTCGCGTGCACGCCGCCGGCACGAAGCTGCTGTCCAGCTACGAGGAGATGTCGAGGCAGACGGAGGCCGAGCAGCGGCGCCTGGCCCGGGCCCAGGCGTCCACGGACCTGGTCGCGGGCGCGTTCGCCGGTATGGCGTCGCTGGCCTGCTACGGGGTGCTGTGGTGGCTGCTGTCGACCGGCGGTCTGCCGCTCGCCGTCGGTGGGACCGCGGTGATCGCCATCCGCACGTCGACGGCGCGGCTCACGTCTTTGGTGCAGCAGGTCAACCGGCTCTACGAGGAGCTGCTGTTCCTCACGGACACCGAGGACGCCATCAAGGTGGCGGGCGAGAATGCGATCCCGCTCACCGGTGCCCCGCTGCCCGCGCCGGTACGGGAGGTGAGGACGGAGGCGGTTTCGTTCACCTACCCGGGTGCCGATGGGCCCTCGCTGAAGGGGGTGAGCGTGCGGGTGCCGCGGGGGAAGGTGACGGCCTTGGTGGGGGCGAACGGGTCGGGGAAGACCACTCTGACGAAGGTGCTGGCCGGACTGCTGCTCCCTGCCCAGGGAGACGTGTGGTGGGTGGGCGAGTCGGGCGAGCAGGTCGAGCTGCGTGAGGCGGCCCGCGCCGGGATCTTCGCCGAAGTCGGTCTGTTGGCGCAGGACTTCCCGCGCTGGGAGATGACGGCGGCCGCGAATGTGGCCATCGGTGCCGGTGACCGTCCCCGGGACATGGGCCGTGTCCGCGAGGCGGCCGGTGAGGCGGACGTGCTCGAGCTGGTCGAGGGACTGCCGCACGGCTGGGACTCGATCGTTTTCAAGGGCTACGAACGCGGTGTCCAGCTTTCGGGAGGCCAGTGGCAGAAGCTGGGGACAGCCCGAACTAGGTACCGACAGGCGCCGTTCCTGCTGGTCGACGAGCCGACCAGTGCCCTCGATCCGCATGCGGAGATCGCCGCGTTTGAGGGGCTGTGGTCCCTGGCCGAGGAGGGGCACGCGGTCGTGCTCGTCACCCACCGGCTCGCCGCGACCATGCACGCCGACCACATCTATGTCCTCGAGCAGGGATGTGTCGTCGAGGACGGCACCCACGAGGAGCTGATGGCCATCAAGGGCGGCCTGTATCAAGGGATGTTCACCGCCCAGGCCGCGCAATACGGGATCGCGCCGACACCCGACGGTGTCCCCGGCCCCCGGGGCGGCGCCCAGCCATCCGGCCACGAGACCGCGAGCTGATCCAGCTGCGCAATCTCTCTCTCTCCCCCCCCCGCAGCCTGTCCGCCGCCCTCCCCCCCGACATCGAAGGCGAGACCGTCCATGTCACCCAGTTCCACCGCGATCCGCAGGACCATCGAGGCGTACCTCACCCGGCACCCCAACGAGCGGGACGCCCTGACCGGGCTCCTTGCCACACTCAACCGGCCCCTCGACCCGACGACACTGTCCGGGCACATCACGTGCAGCGCCCTCATCATCGACCGCCAGCGCCGCGTCCTGCACATCCGGCACCGGGCCACCGGTGGACTCATGCGCGTGCCGGGCGGCCACGTCGACTCCGGGGACCGCACGCTGCTGGCTGCGGCGCTGCGGGAAGTCTCGGAGGAGACCGGAATCGCGCCGGGCGCCTTGTGTCTGACACCTCAAGTCCTGGGCGCACCGCTTGACATCGACGTCCACGACATCGCCGCCCGCTCGTCCCAAGGCGAACCGGCCCACCAGCACTACGACTTCCGCTACGCGTTCTACCTCGTCGACGAGCAGCACCCGCCGGTCACTGTGCAGGACGAAGAGGTGTCTGGTGCTCAGTGGCTTGGGTTCGCCGAGGTCACCTCACCGTCTCTGCGCGCGAAGCTCCTCGGGGCGCAGCTGGACGGGCAGCCGGAGCCGGTGAACGCCTCCGTATTGATCCACAATGGCGCCGGTTCCTATCTGCTGCATCTGCGCGATGACCGGCCCGGCATCTGGCAGCCCTGGACATTGGCCCTCCTCGGCGGCGGCCGCGAGCGCGGCGACACCAGTCTCGAGGACACGCTGCGGCGTGAACTGTCGGAGGAGGTCCCGGGGCTGCGCCTGGAAGACCTGGAGGCATACGCCGTGGAGGAGGACACCAGTGTCGACGGGCTCCACGTACCCATCCAGGTTTTCACCGGCTGGTGGAAGGGCAATCCCGACCTTCTCGATCTGCGGGAAGGGGTCTTGCTGCACTGGTTCACTCCCGACCAGTTGGAGCGGCTGCGCCTGAGCCCCGGACTCGCGGACCTGATTCGCCGCCACGCCGCCGAACACCCGCCGCGGGTGTGCCCGGACGCGGCACCGCAGGTGTGGGACGGAGGCAGTCGGACCGTGCTGAACGGGATCGGCGTCCACCTCCACCTCCAGGACGGTCAAGGGCGCATCCTGCTGGGTCTGCGTCACCCCGACGTCCGTTACGCGGGCGGCTCGTGGCACTACCTGGCCGGGAAGTGTGAGCAGGAGTCCGCCACCGCGTGCCTGATCCGCGAGGCGTGGGAGGAAGCGGGTCTGGTCATCGACCCTGCGGATGTGGAGCTGGCGCATGCCGTACACGTCGTGGACAGCCTGGGCGGTCTGCCGTTGCTGCAGCTGGTGTTCCGGGCTCGCCGTTGAAAGGGCAGCCCTGAGGTCCGCGAGCCCGGCAAGTGCCTGGCGTGGCGATGGTGGCTGCCGCATGAGCTTCCCGACCAGCTCGTGCCCTATACCCGGACGGCCATCACCAGCATCGCCGAAGGCCGCACCTACTCCCAGCTGGGTTGGTGAGCAGGTGAGCACACCCTCGGTAGAGGGTCCTCGTCGCCACTTCCGGCCGCCCCGGGAGGCGTGCTGATCTTGGCCTCAGCCTCAGCGCCAGCATGTTCCGCCAAAGGCACCTGGCTCACTGCTCAGTTCCCCGTGGTCCGCGTCGCGCGATCTCTGAAAATCCCGGCCCCTGCTTGTCGTTCCTCGGTCGAACGTGCTGCGAGCACGAGTCTCGGCGATGGATGTGAGCGTTAGGGCCGGAGGTGCTTGAGGGTGAATTCAGGCAGGGCGTAGGGGCCGGCCTGGGGGGAGGCCGGGTCGGCCGGGAAGCCCGTCGGGGCAATGCCCGCGGCATGGAGTTCGGCGTTGTCGACGGGGGTGTAGGCCAGTTCCGCCGGGTCGGGGAGTTCCCAGAAACGACGGGTGTTGGCGGAGACGGCGTACACGGTGGCGAAGGGGGTGGAGAGTGGTGCGGTCAGAGCGGCCCGGATGAAGCCGACGGCGTCGCGCGGACTCAGCCAGGTCGCCAAGTGCCGGGATTCAGTGGGCAGATGCTCGAAGCTGCCGATGCGCAGGCAGACGACGGAGAGACCGAACTTGTCGGCATACAGCCGCCCGAGCGCCTCGACGGCGGCTTTGCTCACCCCGTAGAGCCCGTCAGGGCGTACCGACTCCTGGGGGCTGGTGAGGTGCGTGGCCGGGTAGAAGCCGGTCACACGGTTGCTGCTGGCCAGCACTACCCGCTCGATTCCTGTGCGCCGCGCGGCCTCCAAGACGTGGTGGGTGCCGAGCACGTTGGCTTCGAGCAGATCGGGTAGGGGCGCCTCGTCGGGTATGCCTCCCAGGTGGAGCACACGGTCGGCTCCCGTGAGGGCATGTTCCACAGCAGCGGCGTCCCGCAGATCCACAGTGCGTACGTCCTCGTTCTCGCCCTCCTGGCGCAGCGGCACCCGGTCGAGCAGGATCAACCGCTCCGCCTCGCTTCGCAGAGCCTCCCGCGCCACGGAACCGATGGTGCCCGCCGCCCCCGTTACCGCCACCGTTCCCAGACTCACTGCGCCTCCCCTAGTCGACAACTCACGCATCTTCGCGCCTGTTGATCCACTCATCAAGGAGGGGTGTGAGGAACTGAGAGGGGAGGTTCGGGGGCCTCTTGAGCGAGAGGTGGGGATTTTCAGGGAGTGCCAACAACGACCCTACAGACGCTATGGAGACTCATGGATTCCGGTGCCCCACGCGAACTGATGCAGCGCGAACCGCTACCTCGGGACGACACCCTCCAGATGATCGGCGCGCTCAACAGCCTCCAGGCCAAACTTGTCGCCGCCGAGAAGTACCAACTGCTGGACGACACCGGCCGTGTACCGGCCGCGCCGCCCTACATCGAACTGCTCCAGCATGCCGCCGACGCGCAGGCTCTCTCCCGCGGCGTCGTCCAGATGACTGCCGAATTGGCCCGGAGCACCCACAGCGTAAGCCACGTCGGCAGCAGGGTTCTCGCCCACCTCGACTTCCGCGCTCCTCGGGCACGCACCGCGCTCAGCGCAACGTCCAGGAAGTCACTGCCGTTCAGCCGGTGCCCCTGGCCCAGTGCGGCCAGGGCCCGCGGAAGCCATACGCGCCGCCGCGGCGTCCTCCGCGTCCGGCGGGGTCAGGCGTTGCGGGCGCGCTTTCGGCTTCGGTGCTCCGTTAGCAGATGACGTCGGTGTGCACCAGGTGCCGGTCGGGGTTGGCGGGCTTTCCGGTGCGTTCGCTTTCGTCCTGCACGAGCAGGGAGAGCAGCGCGGCGACGGGGAGTCCGGCTTCGGCGGGGTGGCGCAGCACCTTGTCCGGATCGATGCGGTAGGTGTTCGTCCGCCCTTCGCGGGTGTGGGACAGGTACCCGTCCTGCTTCAAGTCGGAGATGATCCGCGCCACTGCCCGCTCGGTGAGCCGGCAGTGGGCGGCTATCTCGCGGATGCGGATGTTCGGGTTGTCGGCGATGGCTGCCAGCACGCGCGCGTGGCTGGTGATGAACGTCCATCCGGTGTGGGACTCAGGTACTGCGGCCATGCCGGCATTTTAGACGAAGGAACTTGCCGGAAGCTCGATACATGACATAGTTTTCAGGTAATTGCCGACGTGTTCCCGTTGAGGGAGAACCGCAGAAGGAGTCCGAAGGTGCCTTGGGACGAGGTCGCCATGCCGAGGTCGACGCGCAGCACCGGCGGGGCATCGGTGGTGCAACAGCCCGCCGCGTGTGCCGTGCACGGACCGATGGTGCGGGAGTACGAATGCCGTGGGGCCCGGGTCATCGCCGCCCACGGCGAGTACGACCTGAGCTCGATCACGCCTCTGGCGCAGGCGCTGGAAGCCGCGGCGAGGCAGTACCCGAAGGTGATCCTGGACGCCTCGGGCGTCACCTTCGCCGACTCGACACTCCTGAATCTCCTGATCCTCACCCATCGCAGGGGCGATCTCCGTGTCGTGGCGCCCTCACCGCCGCTGCAACGGATCTGCGAGATCACCGGCCTCGACAGCATCCTGCAGATCCGGGAAACGGTGGAGGAAGCAGCCCTCTCATGACGGCCGCTGTCCCCGATCGCGCCGGACAGGAACACATGCCAAGTCGGAGACAACGCACCGCTCACGGGCTGGGGAGCAGGCGACCTGAGAGGCGTTTTCATCCGCTAGGCGCCTGACGCGGCCCAATCCGGTGACCATCCAACTCACGCTCCACCGGCCCCGCAGACTGATCCGCGCGCTGGCCACGGTCGGCGCTCTCGCCGGTCGCCGACCCACGCTGCTGTTGTACGCGCTGCTCCTAGTCTGCGGCGTCTTTCTGACCGCCACCCATTTCCCGGACATGGCCCGGTCACTGCTGAACCCGTCACCGGGCATGTGGTGGCACGTCCTGCTCGCCATGATCGTGGTGAACGTCTGCCACGAATTCGGCCACGCCGCCGCGGTTACCTCACTCGGTGGCCACCCACGCCGCATGGGCATCGCCCTCCTGTACTACGTCTGCCCTGCGTTCTTCTGCGACGTCTCCTCCAGTTGGCGTCTGCCACGCGGTGCCCGCGCCGTCGTCGCCCTGGCCGGCGTCACGGTCAACGCCGGCCTGGCCTCGCTCGCCGCTCTCGCCGCAGCCGTCGACCTGGTGGGGCAGTCCGAGTTCTGGTGGCGGCTGGTCCTGGCCAACCTCATCACCCTGGCCCTCAACCTGGTGCCGTTCCTCAAGCTCGACGGCTACCTGCTCCTGCTGGCCGTCGTCGATGAGCCCTTCGTGCGGCCGCGCGCCATGGCCGACGCACGCTCCTGGCTGGGTCGACACATCTGGCGCCGCAGCCCGCAGCCCCGCCAGTTCCACCGCCGATGGAGCATCCCGTACGGCCTGATGGCCATGCTCTGCCCCGCCCTGCTGGTCACCTGCATGCTGCTCGCCCTGGCGCCGCTGCTCTTCGACTTCGGCTGGCCGGGGGCCGTCATCTGGACACTCGCTGCCCTGCTCGCCCTGGTACACCTGGCAGACGGAATCCTCCGCGTGGCCCGGCCAGGCCCGCGACCCCGCCCCTCGCCGGAGAACGACGAGTGACAGGACCTCCTCGCGGGTGTTGCACCCATCGCGGTCCTCGTCGGTCGGGTCGAGGGCCGGAACAACCGGGAGCGCTGGTACCCCTTTCGTTTCGTCACGGCCGCTGGCAGAGCGGCGACCGCCTGCTTCAGCGTCATCGGGAGCGCGACCAGGTCAGCGTCAACGTCAGCGTCGGCTGCCGAAGTTGGAGACGCCATGGTGAGGGGCAGGGCGAGATCGCGCCCAAGCCGGTGGCGGATCCCGCGCTCGTCCCGCTGGTGTCCGAGGCCTACCGGGCCAAGTACGGGCTGCGGTGGCCGGGTCCGGTCGAGTCCGTGAACGGCGACGAGGGCGCGGCCGCGGCCACCGCCCTGTGGCTAACCGATGCCGGGAAGCCCGCGCAGCTGCCTGCGTGAGGTGAGCCCGAGCTTGCGGAAGATGTTGCGCAGGTGCGCGTCGACCGTCCGGGGGCTGAGGAAGAGCGTGGCGGCGACCTCCTTGGATGTGGCGCCCTCGGCCACCAGGCGTGCGATGTGCGTCTCCTGCAACGTCAGCTGGTCCGACGCCTGTGCGGTACGGCTGCGTGCATGCTCGCCGGTGGCGCGCAGTTCCCCGGCGGCACGCTCGGCGAACGACTCGATGCCGAGGTCGGTCAGCGGCTCGTGCGCGCTGCGCAGTGCGGCGCGGGCGTCCCGCCGCCGGCCCTGGCGGCGCAGCCATTCCCCGTACAGCAGGTGGGCCCTCGCCCGGTAGACGGTCAGGGTGCTGTCCTGCAGGAGGTCGATCGCCTCCCGGTAGGCGTTCTCGTCGTCGGTCACCAGTGCGCGGGCGTAAGCCTCCACGCCCAGCCCCCAGGCGTGCCCGCCGGCTCGGGTGCGCTCCTGCAGGTCCGACAGCGCTGCCGCCGCGGGCCCGCGCCGGCCGCAGCGCACCGCCGCCTCGATCAGCTCCGGCAGGGCGAGGCCTGCGGTGCCGACGGCCCCGTTCTCGACCGCCCGCCGGGCCGCCTCCAGCGCGGCGGCGTAGTCGCCCAGGCCGTTGCAGAGCACGGCCGTCGCCCACTGCACGCTCAGGCTCATCCGCTCGTCCACGGACGCGAACAGGTCGAGGGCCTCCGGGCGTCGGCCGCGCAGCGCGGCCAGGTGGAGGCGCGGGTAGACGAGGGGCGCGGCGCCGGTGGCGTCGGCGATGGCCTCCTCCTCCGAGATCAGCTCCGTCGTGGCGCCGAGGTCGCCGGTGTGCGCGGTCGTGGTGGCCTGCATGGCCAGTCCGGCGGGAAGCGCATGGAACGAGCCGGAGCGGCGGCCGGCCGCGGCGGCCCGGGCGGCGATGCCATGCATGGCGTCGAAGTTCCAGAACTCGGCGGCCAGCAGGTAGCCCAGTGACGGTCGTGCGGCCCAGACCTCGTCGTCGGGGTCGCCGACGACGGGCCCGAGGATCTCTCCCGCCGCCCGGTGCCCCTCGCCCACCAAGGCGATCACACCGGCGAGGAGTCCGGTCGTGCTGGTCGAGGGCCCGTCCGGCAGCGGGGCGTTCCTCGCGGCCTCCGCCACTTGGTCGAGGCCGCCGAGGAGGATGCCCATCTCGACGGCGTCCAGGTAGCACTCCCGTGACCGGTCGGGGTCGACGGCCGCCAGCCGCGCGGCGGCACGCAGGAGGTGGGCGGTGGGGCCCTCGTCGCCGCGGCGGCGGGCGAACGACAGCTTCCCGCGCAGCAGGTCGGCCTCGGCGGCCGTCCCGGGATCCTCGCCGGTCACCGTGGTCAGCAGGTCGGCCGCCGCGTCGAACTCGCCGGCCGCCAACTTGGCCCGGGCGGCGGCCAGGGCCCGTTCGGCCCGCCGGACCGGACCGGCCGTGAGGGCGGCCGCACGTTCGAGGAAGGCCGCCGCCGCTGCGACACCGCCTCGTTCCTGGGCGCGGGTTGCCGAAGCCTCGAGCGCCGCGGCGGCCTCCTCGTCGGGTCCGGCGGCGGCCTGGGCGCGGTGCCAGGCCCGCCGGTCGGGGTCGGCGAGCGGATCGGTCGCGGCGGCCAGCGCCTCGTGCGCCCGGCGCCGGTCCTCCGGCGCGGCGGCCCGGTAGGCGGCGGAGCGGGCGAGGGGGTGGCTGAAGCGGATCCGGGTACCGAACTCGACCAGCGGCACCGAACCGGCGGCGGCGGACGCGTCGATGCCCAGCAGCTCGGCCGCACGCCACAGCAGGCCAGGGTCCCCGATCGGGTCGGCGGCGGCGACGGTCACCAGCAACCGCGCGGACGGTTCGAGGAGCTCCAGCCGGGTCCGGAAGCTCTGCTCGATGACGGCGGGCACCGAGTCGGGCTGCGCGAATCCGCCCGCCATCCCGGCGAGCCCGGCCGTCCTGGGCAGCTCCACCAGGGCGAGGGGGTTGCCGCGCGCCTCGGCCAGGATCCGGTCGCGCACCCGCTCGTCCAGGGGCGCGCGCAGCGCCGCGTCCAGCAGCGCCCGGGCGTCCGCCTCGCCGAGGCCGCGGAGGCGGTGAGCGGGGAGCCCGGCCAGTTCGGGCATGGTGCTCGTCTCGCGGGCGGCGAAGACGAGGGCGACCGGCTCGGCCGCGACACGGCGGGCCAGGAAGGCCAGCGCCTTGGCGGAGGCCCGGTCCAGCCACTGTGCGTCGTCGATGACGCACAGGAGCGGGCGTTCCGCCGCGGTTTCCGTGAGCAGGCCCAGGGAACCGACGCCGACCAGGAAAGGGTCGGCTGCGCCGGACTCGAGACCGAAGGCGCCCCGGAGCGCGGTGCGGTGGGGGCCGGGCAGGGCTGCCAGCCCGTCGGTGACCGGTGCGAGCAGCTGGTGCAGCGCGGCGAACGGCAGCTCCATCTCGAACTCCGCGCCGGACGCCCCCAGCGTGCGGAACCCGCTCGCGCCGCGGCACAGATGCTCCAGCAGCGCGCTCTTGCCGATGCCCGGCTCACCACGCAGGACCAGGGCGCCTCCCCGCCCCTGGCGTGCCTCGTCGAGCAGCGCGCCGAGCCGGCGAATCTCGTCCTGGCGGCCGAGCGGTACATCGGTGTCCGTGTTCCTTGCGGGCATGATCGACAACCTATGCGGTCGTACGCCGAGGGGGAATCGGGAGACGAGCCGTTCCGCTCCTGCCGCCGAGCCCGGGTACGGAGGAGTGCGCCCCAGGCACCGCGCCCTCGCCCCTGTCCGCACCCCCGCCCATCCCCCGCCCCGCCCACGCCCTCGCCCCATCCCCCGCCCCGCCCTCGCCCCAGGCCCCCGCCCTGCCCACGGCGGCTGCCTACGGGATCGAGGTCCGGCCTACGTATAGGTGATGACCACCGACGCGAACGACCCGCTCCGGTCGCGAACCTGGGGCCATGAAACGCACCGCACCGCTACCGGCCGGCGCCGGCCCGGCACCGCGGACCGCCACCGCCCGGAAACCGCTGGCGGTCCTGGCCACCGCCCAGTTCCTGGTCGTCCTCAGCGCCTCGATCGTGAACGTCGCCCTCCCGGACATCCGAAGCGGGCTCGGCCTGTCGGAGACGGGTCAGGCCTGGACGGTCAACGCCTACGTCCTCTCCTTCGGCGCGCTGCTGCTGGCCGGCGGGCGAGCGGGGGACGTCCACGGGCTCCGCCGGGTGTTCCTGACCGGCACCGCCCTGTTCACCCTCTCCTCTCTCGGGGCCGCCCTGGCGCCCTCGGCGGCTGTGCTGATCTCCTCCCGGGCGGTGCAGGGGATCGGCGCCGCGCTGTTGGCTCCCACCTCGCTGGCCCTTGTCCTGACCCTCTATCCGGGCGGCAGGGCACGTAGCACCGCGCTCGGCGTGTGGGGGGCCGTCTCCGGGGCGGGCGGAGCGGCCGGCGTCCTGCTCGGCGGAGTGCTCACCGGGCTGTACGGGTGGCGTGCGGTGTTCGCGGTCATGGTGCCACTCGCCCTGGCCGTGCTGGTGGCGACACGGATGCTCGTCCGAGCCGACCGGCCGCGCGGCGGAAGCCTGGACGCACCCGGCGCGGTCACGGTGACGGCGGGTCTGGTCGCTCTCGCCTACGGCCTGTCGGGCCCCTGGCCGATCGCCCTGGCCGGACTGGCACTGCTCGGGGTGTTCGCTGCCCTTCAGCGCCGGGCTACCGCACCCCTGGTGCCGGCCCGCATGAAGGCGGTGGCGCTGCCCGGTGTCCTGATGGCCCTGCTCGGTGCGGTCTGGCTCGGCCTCTTCTACTTCCTCCCCCTCTACCAGCAGCGCGTCCTCGGGTACTCGCCCCTGGAGGCGGGGCTGACCCAACTTCCCCTCGCCTTCATGACCAGCCTGTCCTCGTGGGCCACCGGCAGGCTCTCCGGCCGGCGGGTGCTGCCCCTGGGCCTGCTGGTCCTCGCGGCCGGACTGGCCTGGCTGTCGCGGACACCGGCCGACGGCGGGTTCCCCGCGGACCTGCTCGGCCCGACCCTCCTGATCGGCACCGGGCTCGGAGTGGCCTTCGTACGGCTCACCGCACTGTCCTCGGCGGGCGTCGCCGCTTCGGACAACGGCCTGGCCGGCGGCCTGGTCAACGCCACCCGGCAGATCGGCGGTGCCGTCGGCCTGTCCTTCCTGACCCTGCTCCCCTCCTACGGCGCGGCCTTCCTCGCCTGCGCCGCCCTGACCCTCGTGATCTCCCTCCTCTCCGCCCTCACGGCACAGCCCACGCGAAAGGCCTGACCATGACCACGTCCCTCTCCACGACTACGACTACGACCACGACTACGACCGCGGACCTCGACAAGCCGTACATCACCGACCACTTCACCCCCGTGACCGACGAGATCACCGGACACGACCTGAAGGTACGCGGCACCCTTCCGCCCGAACTGAACGGCCGGTACTTCCGCAACGGCCACAACCCCAAGCCGGGCATCACCCCCAGCCACTGGTTCAGGGGCGAAGGAATGATCCACGGCATTCGCCTCAGGGACGGCCGCGCCGAGTGGTACCGCAACCGCTGGGTGCGCACCCCCTTCCTGGACGGAGTGCCGTTCACCGGAACCGAACTCGCCGTCAGCGCCGCGGCCACCAACATCATCTTCCACGGCGGCCGCTACCTGGCCCTCCAGGAGGCCAACCTGCCCTACGAGGTCAGCGCGGAGCTGGACACGATCGGCGTCCACGACTTCGGAGGGAAGCTCACCGGCGCGATGACCGCGCACCCCAAGGAGGACCCGGTCACCGGCGAGCTGCACTTCTTCGGCTACGGCCCCTTCCCGCCCCACCTGACCTACTACGTGGCCGACGCCTCCGGCGCCGTCATCCGCTCGCAGATCGTCGAAGGCGCCGGCCCCTCCCTCATGCACGACTTCGCCCTCACCCGCGAACACGTCGTCTTCATCGACTCACCCGTCGTCTTCGACCATGCGGAACACTCCGGCATCCCCTACCGCTGGCACGACGACGTCCCGCTGCGCCTCGGCGTGGTGCCGCGCGCCGGGGGGCCGGCCCGCTGGTTCGAGGTGCCCGACCAGGCGGCCCTGCTCCACGTGGCCAACGCCTACACCGACGCATGCGGCCGGATCGTCCTCGAAGCGCCCGGCTTCGACCGGTCGGCCTGGGAGAGTTCCTGGAAGTGGTGGGTCGGTGCCCCCGGGTTCGGCAGCAGCCCGGCCACCGGGTCCACGTTCCGGCGGTGGGTCATCGACCCGGCCACCGGCACGGTCACCTCCGAGCCCCTCAACGGCCTGGTCACCGAGTTCCCGTCGATCAACGACGCCCGTACCGGCAGCGACTACCGCTACAGCTACGCGATCGCCTTCCCCGGGGCGGGGCTCTCCGGCTACCACACCGTCAAGTTCGACACCCGAACCGGCCGGGAGCGGCTGCTGGCGCACGGCGAGGGCCGGATGCCGGGCGAGGCCGTCTTCGCCCCCGCCGCGGGCGGCACCGCGGAGGACGACGGCTACCTGCTCACCATCGTCAGCGACCTGACCGCCGACACCTCCGAGCTGCTCGTCCTGGACGCGGGCGACCTCAGCACCGTGGCCGCCGTCGAACTCCCGCGCCGGGTGCCCGCGGGCATCCACGGCCACTGGATCCCCGACACCGAGCAGCCGGTCTGACCCCCGTTGTCTGGTCCCACATCTGCCCCTAATGGCGAGGTGAACCTCGACGTGGGCGCCCGCCTCAACCTTGCCGCGGCCTCCGTACCGGGCCCTCGGGTCCCGGCCGGTCAGGCGGCGCGATCCACCGTGGAGAAGGTCAGTACGCGTTCCCTGTGGGTGTGGCCCGTGAGCAGCACCACGAGGACCAGAACGGCGAGGCAGGCCCATGCCCGGGGTGTGGACGATTTACAGGTTGTCTGAGTAGAAGCTGACGAGCCGTTCGACGGCGGCGTCGACGTACTCGGGCTCGTCGTACATCTCGTAGTGGCCGACGCCGTCGATGACCAACAGGTCGACCGGGTTGGGCGCCAGCTTCCAGAGCTGCATGCCGAACTCGTAGGAGCCGGTATTGCCGATGCGTCCGGCGAGGATGACCTGCAGCGGCTGGGTCATGAGCTGATCGACGAGGTGATACGCGTCGTAACCCAGCAGCAGCGAGTCGCCGCGTGAGAGGCGACGGTTGGTCGAGTGTTCGTTCCTGCCCCGCTCGGTGCGGTAGTAGGCGATTGCCTGGGTCGTGTCGACGTCGGTCAGCCCGACTGTTGCGGCTTCCTCCAAAGTGTCGGGCAGCCAGTTCGCGCGGGCCGGCTCACCAGAGCGGGATCCGGTGAACTCCTGCGCCCACTCCACCCGCCCATGGTGCGGGCCGCGAGGCGAGCATGGGGAGTCTGGGCCGGCCTGGCACTTCGGGCAAGGGACCTCCTCGGTATGCCAAGCACGCGCCGCCGAGCCTGCGGTCTCCTGTGTTTCCCCCTCTCCCCTGCGCGGCCGAGGAGGCCGGGCTTTGGCCTCGGCAGGCAACGGGTCCTGGTGCTGCCGTCCGCTGCGGATGTCCTTCCGCTTCTCGCCGGGGCCAAAGCGGTCGTCTGCGGTCCCAGGCATCGGCGACGGCGCCGTCGACCCAGGGCTGGGAGAGGCCGCGAGGTCGGCGGCCAGCACACTCCAAGTACCACAAGAAGAAGACCGACGCCGAGGAGCCCAGCGAGACCGCCCCGGCGCCAGCGAACCCCGGTGATACCTGCACCCCCAACGTCTCCTCTCTGGACGTCCCCGACGAAATCGACGCCCTGAACAACACAGCCGCACCAGAAGCCGAACGCGGCGGATCCGGACTGACCCGCTACCAGAGCCTGACCTCGGGCACCTTCCTCAACCACACCGTCCTGGACCGCCACCAGCTACGCCGCAACCTCACCGCCGCCAGCATGAGCCAAGACTCAGCCGAAACCGCCACCAAGGTACATAGCCAAGCCGCGATGTCCCTCTGGGGCCCCACTGATCCCAGGCGGCGTCCCATACGAATTGAAGGCCCCGTTACAGCACTCCTCGAGAACGCGCGCCGGGGCTCGTGAGGCCCTGGGCGACGCAGCCTGACAACGTCGTCGACAATCCCCCCATGGATGTCACCGAGCTGCTCGAATCGGCTTCCCTTGTGGTCCCGGAAGAGATCGCTACCGAAAACGACGTCACAGTGCGAGACGTCCGGGACTATCTCGCCCACGACGAATGGGAGATCGCCCTGAACCTGCTGGAGGCGTTCGGGGACGGGCATCCACTGCCCTTGCCGTTTTGGAAGCAGCTGGCTGAGGCAGCTGAGCAACTCCGTCTTGAGCGGAGCGCAGCTTGGTGCCGCTGGCGGTGTTCTGAGATTCGAAACGGGATGGTCCGGGCGGATCTGACACTTCGTACAGCCGCAGAAGCGCGACGCAGGACACCGATCGTTGGCCACGGGGTTTTGCGGCCCATGTGGGACATCGGGAACCACTCACCCGCTGGGGGTGCTTCGGTGAGCATCGCCGCGCTCTGGGTCGAGGACATGCCCTTTCTGGAGCCCGGCGGCCGGGCCACCGTTCGCCTCGTGCCTCTCACGCCGCCTCACTGGAAACACGTCGAAACCGGCCAAGAGATCAGCATGCATGAGGACCGCACCGTGGCCGGCACCGCAGTCGTGCTGGAGGTTGATCTTCCTGCCACCACCATGCCCACGAGCGGTCGTGGCCGCGGTGCCGGGTGGAGGGTGGCTGGTGCACTGGAAGGATGAGGGGCCAGGGGGAACACCGCCGACGGAACAGGTACTGGCCTGGCTCATCACCTCGCAGGGGCGAGCAACAGCCGTCACGGTTGATGCCCGGGGGCATGTTGAGGATGCCGATGGCGCCGACGCCTTCATCCCGCCGGGCGAGGGCCCGGTGTCCTGATCGGAGCTGGTCAGGCCACGTCGCTTCCGCCGGGCGGGCGCGCCGTACACGACGTTGTCCTCGCCGCACCAGCCGCACTCGAACTCGAAGTTCTCCCTGCCTCCCTCGGTTCGTGTCTCCCCCTGCCGGCAGATTCGGATCCCCCGAGCGGCCCCCGGGGACAGGATGCCTGCTGCACCACCCAGGCAGGTCACGAGCCGGCCGTTCCCGTCGCCGCGCCCCGGCCGGCCGGCCCATCATGCGCGGCTGGGGGCGGAAGGAGTCGTTCGCCGAGCGGAAGCTCTCCGGATGGGGCAGCGGCATCCACTGACCTGGCAGCGCCACGGCGGCCGGGCCCCACTGGCCGGAACCCGGCCTCCACCGGCCCGGGTAGGTGATCGGCATGGTTCAAAGGCGGGCTCTGAGAACCGCATCGCGGTGCCGGTCGAGGCTGACCTGCAGGCTCTGCTTCTCATCGCCGGTGGACGGCACATGCTTGAGCACGCGCGGAACGTAGCAGCATCATCTGACGATGGCCGATGCAGTAAGCAGCAGGTGCCCCGTCGGCCATCACCGAATGACACGAACGAGGTCCGGGGGCCAAGCTGAGCACGATGATCAGCGTGTTGTGCAGCCCTCATCCGGGCCGTTGGGCATGGTCCGGATGATGGCTGAGCAGGTCCCCCGGCTGGCAGTCCAGTACCTGGCAGATACGGGTGAGGGTGGTGAAGCGGATGGCTTTGGCCCGGCCGTTTTTGAGGATGGAGAGATTGGCGATGGCCACGCCGACGCGGTCCGCCAGTTCCGTCAGGGTCAGCCCTCGCTCTGCGAGGAGGCGGTCGAGGTGCACTTCGATCGCGTGGCCGTCCGGTGACTGTTCGTCAGTCATCAAATGGTGGCCTCGACGTCTTCGCGCATCACGACGCCCGCGCGCACGATCCGGGCGAAGGTGAACAGTCCCAGGGCCGTGAAGATGGAGAGGAAAGGGACGTCCCACACGTTGCCGAGGGCATCGGCCATGTCCTCCTCTACGAATGTCGCCAACAGTTCCACCTTGGCGATGGCCTGGGCGACCGCGGTGATCAGGCTGCCGGCCAGCAACCACCAACCCAGCACCCGCAGCCGGGAAGCGGTTTGCGCGGTGTAGACCCCGTCGCGGGCCGCTCCCCTGAGCAGCCTGTTGAGCAGCAGCAGCCCGCCGAACATCAAGATGAACGACGGCAGGTCATGAAGGACCTCAAGAGCCTGCTGGCCGCGAGAGGGATCCGATGTGCAGTACTCAGGGGATGTGTTGACGGTGACCCCCTCTCGTGCACGGAACATCGCGTCGGTGTCGGATGAGCTGCCTGAGATCCCGTCCGCAGTGAGGCATACGTCGCCTCCGATGGAGGCGACATGGACGCCGCCGACGAACAGGCTCATGATGAAGCCCGCCACGACCAGGCCGAGCACCACGCGAAGGACCAGGGACACGGCACTGAAGAGGGGCTCGAGCAACTTGCGGTCATCGACCATGACTACCATCCCGTTGAGCTTGTTATCGAAAAACGATGTTATCGAATAACGATACGTTTGGCACTCGCCGGAGGCAAAGCCGGAGACTTCGTGCTCGCTGCCTGACCGGCCAACCCCGTGTCGCTCGCAGGGGAGTTGGGTAGATTCTGGCCGGCTGAGGACGTAGTGGGCGCCGTTGCTGCGGGGAGGAGGAAGCCAGTGAACGGGGGCATACCACCACTGCGGGACCGGAACCTCGCCATGGGTTTCATCGTCGTCATGTACTTGCTGATCGGAGGCACGTTGGCTGCCTTGGTCGGTGCGGGTGTCTGGCGCAGCGAGGTGGGGGCAGGTGCGGCGGCTCTCATGGGTGGGGTTCTGGGAGGGGCATTCGCCGTACGGCGTATCCGACGTACCACCGAGGACGGGCGCGTGGACGACGGCGGCCGTTAGCCCGCCGAGCCGCGTCTGGTTGCGCGGTAACCGACTGACGGGGATCGGGACGAGGGTCTGCATCATGCCGGGTCCGGAAGGCGTGGCGGCCTGGGAGGAGAACAGCGGCGGGTCCTCCGGGATGGCGTCGCGCGCCAGGCCCTGGCTTGCCGTAGGCGGCCACGTAGGCGGTGATGATGCCGCTGCCGGCGACGCCGGTGGAGGCGTTGGGCTGATCGCTCCGCCACCTCAGAATGGGCGCACGGCCGCTCTTCCCATCGACTCGCATCCCTGAACAACGACGAGCGTGCAGTACTCGAACACATCCTGTCGGCGGAGTCTCGGCGCCTCGCAACTGCGGAGTCAACTGGACCGCACCGAGGTGACCGCCGCCTGGGGGCCCAATTCCGTGAGCGTCGACTTGCGGGTCCGGGAACTTTGCGAACCTGGAGTTCGCCTGGGTCACCGAAGAGATGCCCACGTCTCTCCCGGCCGTCGTGGACAGCCAACTGAGCTGGCCGCCCTGATGGCTGTGCCCGCCCGCCCTCAGCACCTACGGCCCCGCGACGGGCGAGATCGCCACGTAAGACACCGCCCTAGGCACTTGTGCCGACTTCGTCGACGTGGTTTTCAGGTGTCGGCGCAGTACGCCTTTCCGGCATCGACTCCGATGGCGTCCCCGCAGAGCACGATCCGCCAGTCCAACTCAAGCGTGTACTGGCCCGGGTACCCGTCAACTACGTAGTCGAGTCGCACCTCATCGAGCAACCCACCGCGCTGATCAACCTTGACGACGAAGAGAAGCTCGGTGAATCCGTGTTCGTACCTCGGACTTCCGCAAGGCCGATCGATACGTACAGGTGCACGCATCGGCGCAAATACCCCGTCCAATTCCAGGGCCGGATCGCCATCTACGAAGTCAGGGGGCTCACCCACTGCTGACACGAGCACGCTCGAATCTTCATAGACTTCACGCACCATTAGATCCACGTCGACTGGCCGGACGGGCATTTCGTAGCGTACTCGCTTGATGGTGACTGCACTGTCGCCCTTCACGCACAGCAGGTAGGAACCAAACGTTCCTACCCATGGGTGGCTGCTCGGTTCGCTCATGACCGCGAAACCACCTGCATTCTGTGCACTCAGAATCGCTACAGCAGACCGAGGTGTGTCCGCCGCAGTTGTGAAGAGAACAAGCGCCCCTGCGCAGGCAGTTGCTGCGATGCGGAGTACCGGACGGATGGTCCGACGACGACGTGACAGTGACACGGAGTGGCGGACCACCCGGAACATCGAACCGCTCCCTGATCGCTATTGGCAGATACCTCGACAGGTCGTACACGACGGTTTACCGACGCCTCGCTCGCGCGACGCCTTAGACGTCGTTTCCTTTGGCCAGTCCTATCGGCGCCTCAGCAGGCGAGCCTGCTCTGCCTTCAGGTGAGTGAATCCCTCTCGGGCATACGCTCCGAGTTCCTCGCCCGGGAACGCCACCACTGAGAAGTGCTTGTCGTAGTTGCCCTGCGCCCAGCGAGCTGCCGTGATCTCGTAGCCCGATACATGTGCGCACAGTTGGAGCAAGAGCGGCGGCATTTCTGACTCTCGCAGGAGGTCTGTGTGCTTGAGGACGAGGTCGCGCATGGCTCGGATGTTCGGGATGAAAACGGTGGTGGCCCACAGGCGCCACTCGGCGACTTCCTCCTCGGTGGGCGGAGTCTCGTGCGCGAACGGCGATATGCCGTCGGGGCGAGCATGTCGCTCCATGAAGGTGCTGTAGGTGCGGCTATTGGATTCTGTGAGGGCGAAGAGAGGCCCGTACAAGTCGCTGAGCTGGCGGTTCAGGCGGGAGAGACGTTCTTGGCGTTGGGATAGTCGAAGGCTGTTGAGATAGGCGGCGACGTAGCCCAGGAGCGCCAGACCGACCGTGACGGCTGCTGCGATCATGGAGGGCGATACTAGTGAACGGCGGGCCCATGGGGCAGTCGGCGGAAGCAGATGATCATCGCTGTGATATCGACGAAGGCCAGGAAGTGTTCGGGCTTGCGTTCGTGGTGATGGTGCAGGCGTCGGCAGCCTGCCAGCCAGGACACGGTTCGCTCCACGACCCAGCGGTGTCGGCCCAGCCGCTGTGAGGACTCGACGCCTTTGCGGGCGATGCGGGGTGTAAGGCCGCGTTCGCGGAGCCATCGGCGCAGGTGGTCGTAGTCGTAGCCCTTGTCGCCGTGGAGTTTGGCCGGCCATCTTCTACGAGGCCCGCGGCGTGAGCGGATGGGCGGAATGCCGCGGACCAACTCAGGCACCAGTAAGCCCTTTTCAAGTTGGCGACGCTGAAGACGTGTTGGGCGGGCTGACTGAACGAAGAAGCTCCTGGTAGACGGTGTCACAACCACGATCCACCGTGCTGCCAGGAGCTTCGAGTGCTTGCGTACCCATCGGCGATCGACCTGTTTGCGGTGACACCTACGCCCGGCTCGGCCCACGACCTGACGGCAGCCCGCCACCACGGAATCGTCGATGCGCTCGCGGCCGAGAGGCTCAAGTGCTGGGCAGACAAGGCGTACCAAGGTGCCGGACATCCCGTCCGCGTGCCGTTCCCAGGCTGCCGGCTCAAGCGGTGGAGGCGACGCCACAACACCAACCACGCAAAGATCCGCTGCATCGGCGAGCAAGCCATGGCCAGGCCAACCCGAACGCTCAGCGGCGGGACCGATGAGCTTGGCCTTTGGGGGTCAGGTGCCGCCCAGGCCCCACGCATCGAGTCCGTCGTAGATATGGGCCCTGAGGCAGTAGGGGGCGTCAAAGCCCGAGGCTTCGCCGCGGTAGACGGCGATCAGGGAGTCCTTGCCCCGCCACCAGGTGTCAGCAAGTCCCTGGACTTCAGGTACCGGCTCGAATCCGTCGAGGTCCAGCTCCTCAACGACGCCGCCCTTGACCTTCGTGATCGTCTTGGCCCAGTAACCCGCATGGTCGGCCAGAGCCAGGGCTTCCACCCAACCCGCTGTGCTGGCGTGCAGCGGTGTCCAGTGGTCGGCGTCGATCCCGAACTCGCCTCCCGGCCCGATCATGAACCCGTAGGCCATCGAGACGCGACAGCCGCCTGCCGAGAACCGCCATCCGCTCCCGGCCGAGCCTTCGGGCACATCGGCTTCCAGAACCCGCGGGCCGCCCTCGTACTCGGGGGCCGGGGGCAGGGCCAGACCGCCCCAGAGCTCTTGAAAGGCGACAGCCCGGTCGATCTCGTCATCCGGAATCCCTTGCTCGAGCCATACCTCCCGATGGAGCGTGAGGTCGCGGTGTGGAACACGCAGCCCGTGCCGCTCGACGAAGTAGCGGGCTCGTCGGCTCAGGCCTTCAGGCGCCTGAGGGATCAGTGGCAATCGAGTGTCCGCCGTCATCACTTCTGCCTTTCGCAGGGAGAGGTTGCTTCGGCCGGGCGCGGCGGTGCGAACGGCTGCGGAGCGCGGGACCGACCGGCGGGGAAGCCGCCGGCGCCGCCGGTGAGCCAGGAACCGTCACCCAGGGGCACCAGCTCGTACGGGTTGCTCACCTCGACGGTGAACTCGCCGCTGAGGGTGCCCGTGCGTACGTCGACCAGGTGGTAACGGAACCACTCCTCCTCGTCCTGACTCTCACCGCCCAGGGTGACGATGGCCGTGTCCTCGGTCAGGTGGGCAGCGGTCCGACCACGGGGACCTCACGAACTCTGGCGAATGAGGAATCATCCGCTGAGGCTGACGCCCAGGCCAGGCTGCACAGGAGCGGGGGCGGTGGACGCCCGGGATGGCTGAGCGCGCTATCTGGCCTGGTAGGAGCCTGCTGGCTCATCGGGCGCGCGTACATGGTCACCACCGGGCGCGCAGTACGCCGTCGCTGTCCGGGAGGGCAGCACGGAGCAGCGGGTGGTGTTCGGCGAGGGACAGGGGCAGGGCGCAAGCGGCTCGGGCGTCGGCCACGTGGGCGCTGAGTTCCTGGTAGTCGGTGTCGTCGACGATCGCGTGCCTGATTGTGCCGTCCTGTGCCTCCCAGACGAACTCGACGGATTCCTCCTGGGGCAATGCGGCGAGGACAGCGCCGACGTCCGGGGACAGGTCGGGCCAGACGGTCAGCAAGGCGCGCGGGCCGAGGCCGGCGCGCACTGTGTCGAGGTTTTCCGGCGTGATTCGGTGCCAGCGTGCGGCGTTGCGCACGCAGCTTTCCTCGAGGAGCAACGCATGCCGTGACGCCAGCGCGGTGTGCACGCGCATCCAGAAGTGCTCGTCGGCCGGCTCCGTCACTTCCGCTTCGTCGGGCTCGGCCGCATAGGGCGAGGCCGTAAGCGGTTCCGGGAAGAGGCCGAGTTCGCGCGTACGGGCCACGGCGTCCGCACAGGGTTGGTCGGTGCCCACGTACATATACTGATCCCACCCGACATGTACGGTGAACAAATCCCCCACCTCCAGTCGGCACCAGGCGCCTTGGTCGCGGAGCATGGCCCGGATCAGTTCCAGGGCGACCGGAAGAGAGACCTCGGCCCCGTCGTGGTAGCCGGTGAGGTCGGGTGGGAAGAGCCCGCCGAGGCCGTGCCCCGCAACTGAGGGCTCCCCGCCGAAATGGGCGAAGCCCGTGACCGCAGGGTCGCGGATCTCCAGCCGGTCGATGCCCGAGCTGTCCGCGAAGGCGGCCACCGCGGCCAGGTATGCCGCTTCGACAGGCCCGTGGTCGCTGGTCGTGTCCTCGGTGCCGGTGTAGTGACCGTACTCGTCGCGGTCGGCGGGGTCGTATTTGGTGATCCGGTGGACGAAGGCCGGCGGCACGCTACTCCTCGGACGGGGCGGAAGGAGTGCCCAGGGTAGATCCTGGCCCCGATTCTCCGACCAGGGGGATGCAGCCCTGTGACTGAGCACGCTATCTGGCCCGAATGGACAACCCTGATGCTCGGAATTGCCCCGCAGCTAACACGGAATCCGGGTCGCCGCCAGGTTCGGATGACAGCCTAGGTACCGATGCCGGCTCGCTGAGCATGGCGTGGGTGAGGTACCGGTATCGGCCGGGCTAGCGGTGGACCTCGTACTTGTCCAGGCCACACTCGTTCTTCGCGGCCTGGAAGCAGTCCTCGATCGGCCATCAGCTGCCGGCGATCCGGACCAGGTCGTCGGTCTCGATGCCAGCGGGCGTGTCAGCGAGGTAGTAGGGGATCTCGTCGGGGGCGGAGATACTGCGGCGGGCCAGTACCCATCGGTGATGGGTCGGCGGATCCGCAACGGCATGGCGCACGGCCGGGCCACGCATGCGGTGATGCCGGTGGCCATGGTGGTGCCGAAGATGACGACCTCGTGCACGGTCGTCTCCGAGCTCTGCGCCGCGCCTGCCTGACGATCACGGCTCGGTATCGGCGCTCAGTGAAGCTTCCGAACCGTTCCACTGTCCGCTGTTCCGCGACCTCGGCAGTCGGGCCGCACTGTCCGACCCTGTCGCCCCGGAAGCCCTGCACTCAGGAGCGGCCGTCGCCGAGGAGCGTCTCGTGCCACCTCTCGACCTTGGCGAGATGCGGGCCGCTCACTTCGGCGGAGCCCGCGACGTAGGCGAGCCAGCGCAGTTCGTCGCAGGCGAAGAAGGACTCGCCCCACGTGTCGACCCAGATTCGGGCGGTGCCGTCCGACGAATGAGTCAGGTCCCACCACGCCCAGCCCCGGGTCTCCGACTCGGGGTCGAATTCGTAAAGCCATCCCTGAAGCCTCCAGGGCCCTCCCTGAATTGCCGAAGCGTACAGTTCCCTGCCCCTCCGCGCGAAATCCGGCGCATCCGCGGAAAGGGGTTCGCACACGGCGGCGAACCATTCGGGGACGGAGTCCTCGGGCAGCGCGTCGTCGAACTTCTCGGTGAGGGTCAGTCCCAGCGCCGCGTCGAGCACGGACCGCAGGCGGTCCGCGTACGCGTCGGAGGGCACCGTGGGAGCGACGTCGAACCAGCACAGCACGGGCGGCGCATCCTGGGCAGAGGGACGCCGGGCGACGCGGAGCCTCTCCTGCTCGATGTCCTCGATCTCATGCATCATGTCGCCGGTCTCTCGTCAGCCTTCCTGAACAACTCGTCGAGGGTACTTGGCCACTTCTCTCCTGAACTCGTAGAGCATGCCGCTGCGGATGCCGTAGAGGTCCGGCCCCTTGGTCGGGTCCGAGATCTCGGGGTAGATCTTCTTGAGCTGTTTCCATTCCGCATCCGTAAAGCCGAGGCCCCCCGACTGTTCCGTGACCGGGAGGCGCCGTCACATGCGTCGGTGCTCTGTTCGCAGAGAGTCGAGGCGTCCCAGGGGAAACGGGTCTCCTCGACGGGAGTCGTGCCGTCCGGGCCCATCCCTTCGCCGGAGCACGGCCCTCGGTCACGCGGTGCGCATTCCTGCGGCGAGGGTGGTGCCGTCGGCAGGGTCGATCAGGAGGAAGGATCCGGTGCGCCGGGAGTCCGCGTAGGAGTCCAGGGCGATCGGTTCGGCGGTGCGGACTCTGACTCGGCCGATGTCGTTGGCGACGAGCCGGCCCGGGGCGGGGTGCTGGGAGAGGTCCTCCAGGGTGAGCCGCGACGGGATCTCCTTGACGATGGCCTTGACGGTGCGGGTGGTGTGCTTGAGCAGCACGCGCTGGCCGACCGTGAGAGGGGTGTCGGCGACGTGGCAGACCGTGGCCTCGATGTCCTGGCCGAGGGCGGGGATGCCGTCGGAGGGCACCAGGAGGTCACCGCGGGAGACGTCGATGTCGTCTTCGAGAAGGATGGTGACCGACTGGGGTGACCGCGCGACGTCGACGGAGGTGCCGAGCAGGTCGATGCCCTTGACGGTGGAGGTCCGTCCGGAGGGCAGGACGGTCACGGACTCACCGACGCGGAAGGTGCCGACGGCGATCTGGCCCGCGTAGCCGCGATAATCGGGGTGTTCGGCGGTCTGCGGGCGGATGACGTACTGCACGGGGAAGCGGGCCCGGCAGCCGTCCGGGTCGTGACCGACCGCAACGGTCTCCAGGTGCTCGAGGACCGTCGGGCCGCAGTACCAGTCCATGTGCGCGGAAGGGTCGACCACGTTGTCGCCCGCGAGGGCAGAGACGGGGATGGAGGTGACCTCGGGTATCCCGAGCTCGGCGGCGTACGCGGTGAACTCCTCGGCGATCTTCGCGAAGACGGGCTCGGCGTATTCGACCAAGTCCATCTTGTTCACGGCGAGGACCACGTGCGGGACGCGCAGCAGGGCCGCGACGGCGGCGTGGCGGCGGGTCTGCTCGACCACTCCGTTGCGGGCGTCGACCAGAATCACGGTCAGGTCGGCCGTGGAGGCGCCGGTGACCATGTTGCGCGTGTACTGCACGTGCCCGGGGGTGTCGGCCAGGATGAACCGGCGCCGGGCCGTGGCGAAGTAGCGGTAGGCCACGTCGATGGTGATGCCCTGTTCCCGCTCGGCCCGCAGGCCGTCGGTCAGGAGGGCCAGGTCGGGTTCGGCGGCGCCACGGCTGCGCGAGGCCCGCTCGACGGCCTCCAGCTGGTCGGTCAGGATCGACTTGGAGTCGTACAGCAGCCGCCCCACCAAGGTCGACTTGCCGTCGTCGACCGAACCGGCCGTGGCGAGGCGGAGGGTTCCGGCGGCGGTATCGGCGCCGGCGTCCGTGCTGGTTCCGGTCCCGGTGCTGGTTCCGGTCCCGATGCCGGTTCCGATGCCGGTTCCGGGCACGGCACTTGTGCTGGTGATCGTCATGGTTAGAAGTACCCCTCGCGCTTGCGGTCTTCCATCGCGGCCTCGGACATCTTGTCGTCGGCGCGGGTGGCGCCCCGTTCGGTCAGCCGGGACGCGGCGATCTCGGCGATGACCTGCTCCAGGCCCGTCGCCTCCGAGTCGACGGCGCCCGTGCAGGACATGTCGCCCACCGTGCGGTAGCGCACCTGGCGCCTCTCGACCGTCTCGCCCTCCTTGGGACCGCCCCACTCCCCGGCGGTCAGCCACATCCCCGAGCGCTGGAACACATCCCGCTCGTGCGCGAAGTAGATCCGCGGCAGCTCGATCTTCTCGCGGGCGATGTACTGCCACACGTCCAGCTCGGTCCAGTTCGACAGCGGGAAGACGCGGACGTGCTCGCCGGGGGCGTGGCGGCCGTTGTAGAGCTGCCACAGCTCGGGGCGCTGGCGGCGCGGGTCCCACTGCGA
>NZ_JBIRFV010000009.1:0-424238 GCF_044327655.1 Streptomyces sp. NPDC018029
GGCATTTCTACGGACGATGTCGGTCAGATTGCCGTCCGCAGGGACCTCGTACAGGGCCGGAAGGCTGAACTCGCGCAAGACTGCTGCTCCTACATAGGGCGCCGGCGCCACGACGTTGTGTGCTGCGACGGTGCGGTCCAAGATCGGGCAGGTGCTCAGTCGAGTGGGGGCTGAGCACTACTGGACTGCCCGGACGTTACCCATCGGTATGGCTGGTTCGGTAGGGGGGCAGGGCCAGATGTTCGGTGCGTCACACGTCGTTCTGGTCTGAATCGCACAGTACGCCACGGTCTTCCTGACTCGGAAGTAACCGCAGGTCGCACACTGTCAAGAGCCCCTACCGCCCGCCGGGCGACCGTCCTAGGGTGATCGGCATGCCAGCTTTCCGGGTCAATGTGGTCAGTGACGTGCACGGCAACGCCGAGGGCCTCGCCCGCGCGGGTGACGGCGCGGACGCGCTCGTCTGCCTGGGCGACCTCGTCCTCTTCCTCGACTACGCCGACCACTCGCGCGGCATCTTCCCCGACCTCTTCGGCCCGGCGAACGCCACCAGGCTCGTCGAGCTGCGCACCGCCCGACGCTTCGACGAGGCCGGCGAATTCGGCCGGAAACTGTGGGCCGGCATCGACACCGACCGGAAAACGGCGATCGAACGCGCCGTCCGCAAGCAGTACGCCGAAATGTTCGCGGCCTTCCCCACCCCGACCTACGCCACCTACGGCAACGTCGACATCCCGACCCTCTGGCCGGAGTACGCGCGCCCCGGCACCACCGTCCTCGACGGCGAGCGGGCCGAGATCGGCGGCCGTGTCTTCGGCTTCGTCGGCGGCGGCCTGCGCACCCCGATGCGTACGCCCTACGAGATCAGCGACGAGGAGTACGCCGCGAAGATCGAGGCCGTCGGCGAGGTCGACGTCCTGTGCACGCACATCCCGCCGGACGTGCCCGAGCTCCTCTACGACACCGTGGCCCGCCGCTTCGAACGGGGCAGCCGGGCGCTGCTCGAAGCGATCCGCAGGACCCGTCCCCGGTACGCCCTCTTCGGCCACGTCCACCAGCCGCTGGTCCGGCGTATGCGCGTCGGCGCGACGGAGTGCGTGAACGTCGGGCACTTCGCGGGGTCGTCCAGGCCCTGGGCCCTGGAGTGGTGACCACGCGGCGCGCGGTAGCCTTCACGCGGTACACACCCCTCTGTCCCGGACCGCATCTGGAGGAGCCACAGCGATGGCGGAACACACCAGCTCGAGCATCATGATCGAGGCGGCACCGGCCGAGGTCATGGGAGTGATCGCCGACTTCGCTCGCTACCCGGACTGGACCGGGGAGGTGAAGGAGGCCGAGGTGCTCGCCACCGACGAGCGGGGCCGCGCCGAGCAGGTCCGCCTCGTCATGGACGCCGGCGCGATCAAGGACGACCAGACCCTCGGCTACACCTGGACCGGCGACAACGAAGTCAGCTGGACCCTCGTCAAGTCCCAGATGCTCCGCTCGCTGGACGGCTCGTACCTCCTCAAGCCCGTCGGCACCGGCACCGAGGTCACCTACCAGCTCACCGTCGACGTCAAGATCCCCATGCTCGGCATGATCAAGCGCAAGGCCGAGAAGGTCATCATCGACCGCGCACTGGCGGGCCTGAAGAAGCGCGTGGAGTCCGGCACGGCGTAAGGGGGGAGCGGGGCGCAGCCCCGACTCCCAGGGGCGCGGGGAACTGCGCGAGCAACCACACACAACCGGAAGCCGCCGAGGCACCCCGCCCCCCACGGCGAGTGGGCGCCCCCGCACCCCGCAACGCGCTCCCGTACCGTTCCCCCTTATGCGCACCCTCCTCGTCACCGGCCCCGGCGGCTCCGGCCGAACCACCGTCGCCGCCGCCACCGCGCTCGCCGCGGCCCGCGCAGGCCACCGGACCCTCGTGATCTCCGCCGACCGCGCCGACACCCTCGATACGGCGCTCGGCACCGCGCTCGGCGCACCGGACGCGCACCCCGGACTCACCGCCCACCGGCCCGACGCCGACGACCGCTTCCGGGACGACCTGCTCGCCCTGCAGGAACGTGCCGCCTCCGCCCTCGACCTGCTCGGCGCCGAACGCCTCGACGGCGAGGAGCTGACCCCGCTGCCGGGAGCCGAGGAGCTGGCCCTGCTGCGCGCCCTGCGCGACGCCGCCCGCGACGACGCGTACGACACCGTCGTCGTCGACCTGCCGCCCACCGCCAAGGCCCTCGCGACCCTCGCGCTCCCCGAGCAGCTCCGCCGCTATCTGCGCCGGCTGCTCCCGCCCGAGCGGCAGGCGGCCCGCGCCCTGCGCCCCATGCTCGGCCGCCTCGCGGGCGTCCCGATGCCCGCCGCCTGGCTGTACGAGACCGCCGCCCGCAGGGAGGACGACCTCGCCGCCGTCCAGCGCGTGATCGAGGCCCCCACCACCACCGTCCGCCTGGTCGCCGAACCCGGCCCCGCGGGCGCCGACGCCGTCCGCACCGCCGCCACCGGCCTCGCCCTGCACGGCCTGCGCACCGACCTCCTGGTCGCCAACCGCGTCCTGCCGGACGCGACCTCCGACACCTGGCTGGCCGGCCTCTGCGCCCAGCAGCACAAGACGCTCACCGAGTGGGAGTCTGCGTACGACCATGTCGCCAGGGTCCGCCACCTCGGCCGGGACCCGCGCGGTGCCGACGACCTCGCCGCTCTCGGCCTCACCGCGCCCGCTCCCGGCACCCCGGACACGGAGCCCTGGCCCGTCACCGACGCCACCGCCGACGACGGCGGCCGCGGCCGCGTCTATCTGTGGCACATCCCGCTGCCCGGCGTCGCACGCGACGAGCTCGGCCTCATCCGGCGCGGCGACGAACTCGTCGTCACCGCGGGCCCCTTCCGCCGCATCGTCCCCCTCCCTTCCGCGCTGCGCCGCTGCACCGTCGCGGGGGCCGGCCTGCACGAGGGCGAGCTGCGGGTCCGGTTCACGCCGGACCCGGACCTGTGGCCGTCCGGACGGTGAACGCCCCACCGCCATTCGGGTAACGTCGAGTGGCATGAGCGATGCCACCGGGCACGAAGCCCCCGAAGCCGACGCCAACGCCTGGGAGCAGGCGTGCGCCGAGGATCTCGCGGCGGAGCAGGCCCGCCGCCGCGCGCAGTACGGTCCGCAGCCCGGCTCGGCGGCCGAGGAGCTGCGCAAGCTCGTCGACGCGGTCTCGGAGAAGCTCTCGGGACTGCAGACGCCGCTGCTCGGCGCGGTCGCGCAGGGCGCCGTCGAGCAGACCCTGAAGCAGGTCGTCAGGGAGGCCAAGGCCGTCGTCGAACCGGTCATCGAGCGCAACCCCGACGTCTTCGACCACCTCGCGGCGGCCGGCTCCGAACTGCTCGCCGCCTACCGCTCCGCGGTCGAGGGCCAGGAGAGCCGCTGGACCCGCGGCGGGGATCGCAAGGACGACGGTCCCGCGGCGGGCGAACACATCGATCTGGACTGACCCCCCTCGGGTACGGTGGGCCGTAGCGGGGCTCGATCGAACTGAGGGATTCATGGGACTCACCATCGGCGTCGACATCGGCGGCACCAAGATCGCGGCCGGAGTGGTCGACGAGGACGGCAACATCCTCTCGACCTTCAAGGTGCCGACCCCTGGTACTTCCGAGGCCATCGTCGACGCGATCGCCTCCGCGGTGGCGGGCGCACGGGCCGGACACGAGATCGTCGGCGTCGGCATCGGCGCCGCCGGATACGTCAACCGCCAGCGCTCCACGGTCTACTTCGCGCCGAACATCGACTGGCGGCAGGAGCCGCTCAAGGACGAGGTCGAAAAGCGCGTCGGCCTGCCCGTGGTCGTCGAGAACGACGCCAACGCCGCGGCGTGGGGCGAGTACAGGTTCGGCGGCGGCAAGGGCCACCGCAACGTCATCTGCATCACGCTCGGCACCGGCCTCGGCGGCGGCATCATCATCGGCAACAAGCTGCGCCGCGGCCACTTCGGCGTGGCCGCCGAGTTCGGCCACATCCGGATGGTGCCGGACGGCCTGCTCTGCGGCTGCGGCAGCCAGGGCTGCTGGGAGCAGTACGCCTCGGGACGCGCCCTCGTGCGGTACGCGAAGCAGCGCGCCAACGCCACCCCGGAGAACGCCGAGTACCTCCTCTCGCTCGGCGACGGCACCCCCGACGGCATCGAGGGCAAGCACATCTCGATGGCCGCGCGGCAGGGCGACCCCGTCGCCATCGACTCCTACCGCGAGCTGGCCCGCTGGGCGGGCGCCGGCCTCGCCGACCTGGCGTCGCTCTTCGACCCGTCCGCGTTCATCGTCGGCGGCGGCCTCTCGGACGAGGGCGAGCTGGTCCTCGACCCGATCCGCAAGTCCTTCAAGCGCTGGCTCGTCGGCGCCGCCTGGCGCCCCGAGGCCCAGGTCATCGCCGCCCAGCTGGGCAACAAGGCGGGGCTCGTCGGCGCGGCGGACCTCGCGCGGGAGCCCGATCCCGTCATGTGACCCCGTGAGGGGGGCGCCGTCGATCGCGCTGCGCGCTCGTCCTCAAACGCCGGACGGGCTGGATATCCTCAGCTCGTCCTCAACGCCGGACAGGCCGGATACCTCCAGCCCGTCCGGCGTTCGCGTATCTTGATCGCCATGCCGACGAGCCCGAGCTCCACGCTCCCCGACTCGCGCACCGAATCCGACGGTTCGGCCGTCATCCGGGTGCTCAGCTACAACATCCGCTCGATGCGCGACGACACCGCCGCGCTCGCCCGGACCATCGCCGCCTGCGCCCCCGACCTCGTCCTGGTCCAGGAGGCGCCGCGGTTCTTCCGCTGGCGCAAGAAGCTGGCCCGCCTCGCGCGCGCCGCCGACCTGGTGATCCTCTCCGGCGGCGGCAGCGCGGCCGGACCCGCGCTGCTCTGCTCGCTGCGCGCCACGGTCGAGCGCACCGAGGACGTGCTGCTGCCGCTCACCCCAGGGCTGCACCGGCGCGGCTTCGCCACCGCCGTCGTGCGCTTCGGCGGCGCCCGCCTCGGCGTCCTGAGCTGCCACCTGAGTCTCCAGTCCGACGAGCGGTACGCGCAGGGCGGGATGCTGCTCGACCGGCTCGCCGGGATGGGCGTGGACCACGCGGTCGCGGGCGGCGACCTCAACGAGCGGCCGGGCGGCCGCACCTTCCGCAGGCTCGCCGAGGGGCTCCAGGACTGCTGGGCGGCCGAGCCGTGGGGCGGCGAGAACACCTCGACGCCCGACGACCCGCACCAGCGCATCGACGCGATCTTCGCGACCTCCGGGATCGAGGTCCTCGGCTGTGGCGTGCCGTCGGACCTGCCCGGGGTGAGCCAGGAGGACCTGAGGGCGGCCACGGACCACCTGCCGGTCCTGGCCGCCCTCAGGGTTCCCCCCTCCCGGTGAGGCCCACGAGGCGAGCGCTCGGTGAGACCTAGGGGCGCTGCCTCACCTTGTCGACGATCGCCCACTCGACCGTGTGCGACAGCTGGACGTACGTCTTCTTGCCGTCGCGCGAGACCCGCTCGTCGCGGAAGCCCAGGAATTCATAGGACCTCGCGTCGAAGATGAGGTACCGGCCCTTGAACTGGCCGGGGTAGGCGATCCCCACACTGGTACGCCCGGCGGAGTCCTTGATCCCTTCGACCGTCTTGACGCCGGGCACGAGCGCCAGCCCTTCGTAGGCTGCGGCGCGCAGGCCTTCGGGCAGCATCGGCGCCTTCAGGAGCTCGCCCAGCAGGAAGTAGGCCTGCCACCGGTCGTCCTCGGTGAGGTCGCTGATCGACCCGCCGGAGCCGCCCGCGGAGACGATGGCAGGGACGAGCTTCTCGGGGTCGGTGGGCAGCTTCTTCAGCTCGTCCCACCTGCGGGGCGGCCACACGCTCTCGTTCTCGCCCAGGGGCTCCTCCCACATGATCTTGCCGAGCTCCATGCTCAAGGAGCGCTGTGAGCCGTCCACCGAGTCCCACATCTCGTCGGTGTACGTCCTGACCTCGCCGGTCTTCTGCTCGGTCTCCTTGATGATCCGCTTGGAGTAGATGAACTGGCCGTCGCGAGGCACCGCGGTCCGCTGCTCGTGCCTGCGCTCCCAGGCGGCCGCGCCGTTGAGCACCTTCGACGCGGCGACGTTGGCCACGTTCGGGGAGTCGGTGGCGGGCGGCTTGGCCTGCTGTCCTTCCTGCGCGCCGTCGACGGTGACCAGGACGGTCGCGGCCACCGCGGCCGTCACGAGGCCGGTGAGGGCGATGCGCAGCACGCGCCGGCGTCCGGGCGGCCGTACCGCTGCGGGCGGTTCGTTCATCGCGGCGAACAGACGCACCCGCGCGCGGTGGCGCGTCTCGTCGTCCAGCGGGGGAGCCCCCGCCTCCCAGCCGCGCAGTTCGTCGAGCTCATTCATGGGCGTGTGCCTCCTGGAAAGCTGTCGGATCGGATCCGCCCAGTGCTTCGCGCAGTGTCCTGCGAGCCCGGTGCAGCCGTGACCTGACGGTGCCGACGGGCACCCCAAGGGCCTGGGCCGCCTCCTCGTAGTTGAGGTCGGCCCACGCCACCAGCAGCACCACGTCGCGGTGGCGCGCGGAGAGCCCGGCCAGGGCCCGCGCCAGGTCACCGCGCACCCCCTCGGCGCCCGCGCGGGCGACCGCGCGGTCGGCGACCGGCTCCTCGTGCGGCACCGGGGCGGGGACCTGCGCGAGCGCCTTGAAGCGGCGCGCCTCGGCCCTGCGGTGTCGGCCGATGAGGTTGGTCGCGATGCCGAACAGCCAGGGGCGGGCGTCGGCCCGCGCCGGGTCGTACCGGTGGCGCTGCTTGAAGGCGGTGGTGAAGGTCTCCGCCATCAGGTCTTCCGCCGCCTCGGGGCCGAGCCGGCGGGCCGCGTACCGGTACACGGAGTCGGCGTGCCGGTCGAAGAGGACGGCGAACCGCTCGGGCTCGTCCCGCGACCGCTCGATGGACCAGGCGTCACTCTGCTCGTGCTGCCCCGTTCGAAGGGGGACGCCGGGTTCGACGGTCATCGGGGCTCCTTTCGTTCGTCGATACGCCTCGAAGGCTTGGGCTCGTTCGGTGGTTCACCTCTCCTTCGCCGCCGGGCGGGATCGGGTTCCATCGGCGTCGTGGCATGCGTGCGGCGTCGTGACGTGTGTGCCGTGCCGTGCCGTGCCGTGACATGCGTGAGGCCCGTCCGGAACAGTTCCGGACGGGCCTCACGCGGGCCGGGTGGTTCAGACGACGGCGCCGCGTCCCGGGTCGTCGTCCTCCTCGTCGTCGCCGCTGTTCATCCGCATCACCAGCGTCGCGAAGCCGCCGAGGAAGCCGCCGATGCCGAGCGTGGTCAGCCACCAGGTCATCTGCCAGCCGAGCAGCACGGCGAGCAGGACGAGCAGCGGGCCGCCGAGCACGGCGAGCCAGGCGAACTTGGCCGTCACGTCGGCCTCGGGCAGCGGCGGCGGCTCGGGCGGCACGAAGTGTCCCTCGTCGCCGGCGTCGAAGTCGTCGTCGGAGGGGTCGGGCGTGGTGTAGTCGCGCGGCCCGCCGACCGTCGATCCGCCGGCCATCGGCCCGACTCCGGGCGCGAACGAGACGGAGCTGCCGAGCGGCTTGTCGGTGCCGGACTTGTCGTCCGCGCCGGGCTCGGCGGGGCTCTTCAGCGGGCCGGGACCGCCGGGGCCGTCCGCGGGGCCGTTCGTCTCCGTCTCCAGGAGGGCCAGGTCCTCCACCGACTTGAAGGGCTTGGCGCCCGGCGGGTCCGCGGGCTCCTCGCCGTACCCCGCGACGATCGCCTGCCAGGCGGCGTCCTCGTCCAGCGGGACCCCGTCACCGGGGACTCTGCTCTTCTCCGGGCTCTTCTCCGGGTCGCGACTCTCGTCGCGGTCCGCCGCCTCGTGCTCAGCCACCGGTGGCCGTCCCTTCCTTGCCGACGCTGGGGGCGAGCCGGGCGATGAACGCGTAACTCTCCTGGAAGATCCGGTCCGCGTCGTAGTCCAACGTCGCGACGTGGTAGCTCTGTTCCAGCAGGATCTCCTTGACGTCCGTGGAGGAGACGCGGCCGAGGATGCGGGCCGAGTCGGCGGGCGGCACCACGTGGTCGCGCGGGCTGTGCAGCACCACCAACGGCTGGGTCACCTGCGGCAGTTCCGCGTCGACCAGGCGGAAGAAGCGGCGCAGGGAGTGCGCGGCGTGCAGCGGGACCTTGTCGTAGCCGATCTCGACGGAGCCGGGCTTGGCGATGTCGCTCGCGATGCCGTTGGTCGTCGTCACGAAGTGCCGCACGACCGGCAGCGCGTGGGCCGCGACGCCGTGCACCTTGTTCCCCGGGTTGACCAGGACGAGGCCGCTGATCGCGTCCCCGTGCTTGGCGGCCAGGCGCAGGGCGAGCGCGCCGCCCATGGACAGCCCGAAGACGAAGACCTGCTCGCACCGGTCGAGGAGGCCCCGCAGCTCGCGCTCCACCTCGGCGTACCAGTCCTGCCAGCCGGTGACCTGCATGTCCTCCCAGCGGGTGCCGTGCCCGGGCAGCAGCGGCAGCGAGACGGTGAGGCCGCGCTCCGCCAGGTACTCCGCCCAGGGGCGCAGCGACTGCGGGGATCCGGTGAAGCCGTGGCAGAGGAGGACGCCGACCTCGCCGCCTTCGTGGCGGTACGGCTCGGCTCCGGGGAGGACCGGCACCTTCGGTCTCCTTCGTGAGATGTGACGAGGGGATCAGGGGGGTTGCGAGGAGTACTTCACCGTACGCGACCGGACTGACACCGACCAGGGTCGTCGGGCCCATTGGCCGTACCCCGGGTTAAGGTCTGATCCACAGAAACAGGAGGCACTCGGTTTGATCTACGGCGCAATGAAGGTTGCCATCGGAGGGCCGCTGAAGCTCGGCTTCAGGCCCTGGGTGGAGGGCCTTGAGAACGTCCCCGCCGAAGGCCCCGCGATCCTGGCGAGCAACCACCTCTCGTTCTCGGACTCCTTCTTCCTTCCCGCGGTCCTCGACCGCAAGGTCACCTTCATCGCCAAGGCGGAGTACTTCACCTCGCCCGGCGTGAAGGGCAAGCTCACCGCGGCCTTCTTCAAGGGCGTGGGCCAGCTCCCGGTGGACCGCTCCGGCGCGCGCGGCGCGGGCGAGGCGGCCATCAAGAGCGGCATCGAGGTCCTGGAGCGCGGTGAACTCTTCGGCATCTACCCCGAAGGCACCCGCTCGCCCGACGGGCGCCTCTACCGCGGCAAACCGGGCGGTCTCGCCCGCGTGGCCCTCGCCACCGGCGCGCCCGTCCTCCCCGTCGCGATGATCGACACGGAGAAGATCCAGCCGCCGGGCAAGGTGATGCCCAAGCTGATGCGGCCCGGCATCCGCATCGGCAAGCCGCTCGACTTCCGGCGCTACCAGGGCATGGAGCAGGACCGCTTCGTGCTGCGCGCGCTGACCGACGAGGTCATGTACGAGATCATGAAGCTCTCCGGCCAGGAGTACGTCGACATGTACGCGACGGCCGCGAAGCGCCAGATCTCCGACGCGGCCAAGGCGGCCAAGGCGGCGGACGCACACAAGGACGCGAACAAGGACGGGCACAAGGACGGACACAAGGGCGGGCGCAGGGAACGGTCCGGCTCCTAGCCGCGTCCGTTCAGGGGTGGGGCACACGGGGGCGGGGGTCGGGGGACATGGCCGAGCGCGAGAAAGTCATGAGGATGTCGGTCGAGCAGCCGCTGTGGCGTGCGCTCACCGCGTACCGCGTCCTGACGATGCTGTACGCGATCGGCCTCTTCACGACGGCGCACGAGAAGCTGGACCGGCCCTGGCTGGCCATCGCCTACTACGCGGTGCTCGCCCCCTGGACCCTCGCCACCCTGCCCCGCGTCGCGAACGCGGCGAGCTGCACCAAGCGGTTCCTCGTCACGGATCTGACCGTCGCGATCGTGGGCATCCTGCTCACACCGCTCGCCGACTCGCAGCAGCGGATCGTCGACGGCGGCCCGACACTGCCCTCCATATGGACGGCGGGCTCCGTCCTCGCCTTCGCGATCAAGGGCGGCTGGCGCTGGGCGGCCTCGGCGTCCTTGCTGGTGGGCGTCGCCAACGTGGTGCAGCGCGGCGCGTTCAGCCGCGACACCGTCCACAACGTCCTGCTGGTCTGCATCGCCTCCATCGCCATCGGCTACGTCGTGGAGCTGGCCCGCGCCTCCGAGCGCACCCTGGCCCGCGCCCTGGAGATAGAGGCCGCGACCCGCGAGCGCGAACGGCTCGCCCGCGACATCCACGACAGCGTCCTCCAGGTCCTCGCCATGGTGCAGCGGCGCGGCACCGCCATCGGCGGCGAGGCCGCGGAGCTCGGCCGTCTCGCGGGCGAGCAGGAGGTCGCCCTGCGGACCCTCGTCGCCGGCGGCATGGTCCCCGCCTCGTACGCGTCGGAGGACCTCGCGCAGGGCGCCGTCGTCCGCGCCGTCGAGGTGCCCGACGAGCAGGACGACGACGAGCCCCGCGACCTGCGCTCGCTCCTCACGCGGCACGCGGGCGCGAAGGTGACGCTCTCCGAGCCGGGGGCGCCGGTGCTCCTCGCGCCGCCCGCCGCGAGGGAGCTGGCCGCCGCCGTCGGCGCCGCCCTGGACAATGTCCGCAGGCACGCCGGGCCGGACGCGCACGCCTGGATCCTGGTCGAGGACGAGCCGGACGGGGTGATCGTGACCGTCAGGGACGACGGCCCCGGCATCCCGGAGGGCCGGCTCGCGGAGGCCGAGGGGGAGGGGCGCATGGGCGTGGCCCTGTCGATCCGGGGGCGGCTGCGGGACATCGGCGGCACGGCCGAGCTGATCTCGGTGCCGGACCAGGGCACGGAAGTGGAACTGAGAGTGCCGCGCGATGAGGCGCGGGACACACGGGGGAAGGCAGGAAAGGCGAGATGAACGAGCAGCAGCAACGGCAGGAACCGGCCACCGCGGGGGACGGGGTGACGGTCGGCACGATCAAGGTCATGGTCGTCGACGACCACCCCATGTGGCGCGACGCCGTCGCCCGTGACCTCGCGGAGGCCGGCCTCGACGTGGTCGCCACCGCGGGCGACGGCGAGCAGGCCGTCCGCCGCGCCCAGGCGGTGGCGCCCGACGTCCTGGTCCTCGACCTGAACCTGCCGCTGAAGCCGGGCGTGCAGGTCTGCAAGGAGCTGGTCGGCGCCAATCCGGCGCTGCGCGTCCTCGTCCTCTCCGCGAGCGGCGAGCACGCGGACGTCCTGGAGGCGGTCAAGTCCGGCGCCACCGGCTATCTCCTGAAGTCGGCGTCCACAGAAGAGCTGATCGACGCGGTGCGCCGCACGGCCGTCGGCGACGCCGTCTTCACCCCGGGCCTCGCGGGCCTGGTCCTCGGCGAGTACCGCCGGCTGGCCACCGAGCCCGCGGCCGGCACCCCGGACGACCCGAAGGCCCCGCAGCTCACCGACCGCGAGACGGAGGTCCTGCGCCTGGTCGCCAAGGGCCTGAGCTACAAGCAGATCGCCGAGCGCCTGGTCATCTCGCACCGCACCGTGCAGAACCACGTCCAGAACACCCTGGGCAAGCTCCAGCTGCACAACAGGGTGGAGCTCGTGCGGTACGCGATAGAGCGCGGCATCGACAGGCCCGACGACGCGTGACCCCTCGTACGGGTGAAAGCGCGTGATCAACTCCCCAGTGCGGCACAGGAATTGACCATTCGCACCGTCCCTGAGTGACCTGGATCACCATTAGCGTGACTCGCATCAGGTCACTGAGGCGAAGGGACTGTTCCATGGGGGCCAAGAAAATTGGCGTACTGACCGGAGGCGGCGACTGCCCCGGGCTCAACGCGGTCATCCGGGGCGTCGTCCGCAAGGGCGTGCAGGAGTACGACTACGACTTCGTCGGGTTCCGGGACGGCTGGCGCGGGCCGCTGGAGGGCGACACCGTCCAGCTCGACATCCCGGCGGTCCGCGGCATCCTGCCGCGCGGCGGCACCATCCTCGGCTCCTCGCGCACCAACCCGTTCAAGGTGGAGAACGGCGTGCGCCGCATCAAGGAGAACCTCGCCAAGCACGAGGTCGACTCCCTCATCGCGATCGGCGGCGAGGACACGCTCGGTGTCGCCGCGCGCCTCACCGACGAGTACGGCGTCCCGGTCGTCGGCGTCCCGAAGACCATCGACAACGACCTCTCCGCCACCGACTACACCTTCGGCTTCGACACGGCCGTCGGCATCGCGACCGAGGCGATCGACCGCCTGCACACCACCGCCGAGTCGCACATGCGCGTCCTCGTCGTCGAGGTCATGGGCCGCCACGCGGGCTGGATCGCCCTGCACTCGGGCCTCGCGGGCGGCGCCAACGTCATCCTCATCCCCGAGCAGCGCTTCGACGTCGACCAGGTCTGCGCGTGGGTGACCTCGCGGTTCAAGGCGTCGTACGCCCCCATCGTCGTCGTCGCGGAGGGCGCGATGCCCAAGGACGGCGAGATGGTCCTCAAGGACGGGACGCAGGACTCCTTCGGGCATGTCCGGCTGTCCGGAGTCGGCGAGTGGCTGGCCAAGGAGATCGAGGGGCGCACCGGCAAGGAGGCGCGCACCACGGTCCTCGGCCACGTCCAGCGCGGCGGCACCCCGAGCGCCTTCGACCGCTGGCTCGCCACGCGCTTCGGCCTGCACGCGATCGAGGCGGTGCGCGACGGGGACTTCGGCAAGATGGTCGCCCTCAAGGGCACGGACATCGTCCGCGTCCCGATCGCGGAGGCCACGGCCCGCCTCAAGACGGTGGACCCGGCGCTGTACGCGGAGGTCGGCGTCTTCTTCGGCTGACTGTTCCGGCTGCGGGACGGCCCCCCCGGGTGCCGTCCCGGAAACCGGTCAATAGACTCACACCCATGGAAATCCTCGCATTCGGCGTGCAGTCCGACGAAAAGCCGCTGATCGAGAAGGCCTTCGAAGGGCACCACGACGTCCGCTGCCTCGACGTGTTCCTGAACGAGGACACCGCCCCGATCGCCGCCGGCTACGAGGTCATCTCCTCCAGCGTCAACGCCACCCTCGACAACCGGGTGCTCCAGACCCTCGCCGCCGGCGGGACCCGGATGATCGCCCAGCGCTCCACCGGGTTCAACAACATCGACCTGCCGGTCGCCGAACGCCTCGGCCTGACCGTCGCCCGCGTCTCGTCCTACTCGCCCTACTCCGTGGCGGAGTTCGCCTGGACCCTGGCGATGGCCGTCAACCGCCGCATCGTCCGCGCGAGCAACCGCACCCGCGACTTCGACTTCCGCCTCGACGGCCTGATGGGACGCGACCTGCGGGGCCGCACGGTCGGCGTGCTCGGCACCGGCAAGATCGGCGAGGCCTTCACCCGCATCGCGCACGGCTTCGGCATGCGGCTGCTCGGCTGGGACGTCGCCGAGAACCCCGCCTGCGCCGAGCTCGGCATGAAGTACGTGACGAAGAACGAACTCCTCGCCGAGGCCGACCTCGTCAGCCTGCACGTGCCGCTGCTCCCGGCCACCCAGCACATCATCGACGCCGAGGCGCTGCGGACGATGAAGGACGACGCGATCCTGGTGAACTCCAGCCGCGGCGGCCTGATCGACACCGACGCCCTGGTCGGGGAGCTGCGCGCGGGACGCTTCACGGGGGTGGGCCTGGACGTGTACGAGGCGGAGGCGGGACTCTTCTTCCTCGACAAGTCCCTGGAGGTCGTCGAGGACGACACGCTGGCCCGCCTCGTCACGTTCCCGAACGTCGTGGTCACCTCCCACCAGGCGTACTACACCGTGGACGCGGTGGGCCAGATCATCGACACCACGGTGCACAACGTCCTGGACTACCTGGCGGGCCGCCGCTCGGAGAACGTCCTGGTCCCCGCGGCGGCCAGGAGCTGACCGAGCAGCTCCCGCACGATCGCGGTGCCGCGCAGCGTCAGCACCGACTCCGGGTGGAACTGCACGCCCGCGAAGCCCGCCCCGCGCAGCGCGTGCACCTCGCCGCTCGTCCCGTCCCTGCTGACCTCCACGCCGTGCGCGGCCAGCTCCGCCGCCGACTCGTCGTCGCAGTGCGCCACGAAGCTGTTGTAGAAGCCGACGGTCTCGGGCCGCCCGAACAGGTCGATGTCCGTCTGCGCGCCCTGGTACGGCACTTCCTTCCGTACGATCTCCAGGCCCAGCTCGGCCGCGATCAGCTCGTGCCCGAGGCAGACGCCGAGCACGCCGTACTCATGGCCGCGGATCACCTCGGCCGCCAGCGAGCGCAGGAACCGCATCTTCGGGTCGGTGTGGTCGGACGGGTCGCCGGGCCCCGGGCCGAGCACGACGGGCCCCTCGTGCGCGAGCACCGTCTCCCGCAGCCCCTCCTCGTCGTACCGCCGCACCGAGACCCGCAGGCCGGAGGAGCGCAGGACGTGCGCGAGCATCGCGGTGAAGGTGTCCTCGCCGTCCACGACGAGCGCGTGGCCGGTGAGTGCGCTCGCCTGCGCCTGCATCCGCAGCCAGAACGGCGCGAGCGAGGCGCGCCGGCCGTCGAGGGCCGCCCGCACCCGCGGGTCGTCGGCGAGGGCGGGCCGCGCGCCCTCCTCGTGCGGCCTGCCGGGGCGTACGCCCAGCGCGGCCAGCACTCCGGCGGCCTTCGCGTGCGTCTCGGCGACCTCGCCCGCGGGGTCGGAGCCGCGCACCAGCGTGGCGCCCACCGGCACCCGCAGTCGCCCGGCCGGGGAGATGTCGGCGGTGCGGATCAGGATGGGGGAGTCCAGGGTCTGCGCGCCGCCCGCGTCCCTGCCGATGAGCGCGAGGGCGCCCGCGTAATAGCCGCGGCCGCCGGCTTCGTGCCGCTCGATGACGCGGCAGGCGTTCTGCACGGGTGACCCGGTGACGGTCGCCGCGAACATCGTCTCCTTCAGGACCTCCCGCACGTCCAGCGACGACTTGCCGCGCAGCTCGTACTCGGTGTGGGCGAGGTGGGCCATCTCCTTCAGGCGCGGCCCGATCACGACGCCGCCCATGTCGCCGACGGTGCACATCATCTTGAGCTCCTCGTCGACGACCATCGAGAGCTCCTCGATCTCCTTGCCGTCGGAGAGGAAGGCGAGCAGGTCCTCGGGGGTGGGCCCGTCGGCGGGGTAGCGGTAGGTGCCGCTGATGGGGTTCATGACGACGGTCCCGCCGGACATCCGCACGTGCACCTCGGGGCTGGCCCCGACGAGCGTGCGGTCCCCGGTGTGCACGACGTACGTCCAGTACGCGCCCCGCTCGCCCACGAGCAGCCGCCTGAAGAGCGCGAGGGCGTCCGCACGCCCGAAGCCCGGGATGTCGCCCTCGTACGTGCGGCGGATGACGAAGTTGGCGCCCTCGCCGCGGCCGATCTCCTCGCGCAGGACGCGCCCCACGATGTCCGCGTAGGCGGCGTCGTCCACGTCGAAGGCGCCGCCCTCGACCCGCACGTCGTGCGCGGGGAGCGTCGAGAGAGCCGCGTCGAGCGGGAGTTCGTACGTCTCCTCGGGGATGAGGACGGTCAGCGGCGTGCCGTCGTCGCGGACGTCGAAGCCGCGCTCCCTGATCTGCCGGAAGGGCACGAGCGCGAGGCCCTCGGGGATGTCCGCGAGGCGGTCGTACGTGCCCGTCGGGCCGATCAGGACCTCGACGGTGTCGTGGTCGCGGCCCGGTGTGCGGCGGCGCAGCAGGGCGAAGGGGCGGTCGTCGGACAGGAGGTCGGTGAGGTGCGTGGGGTGCATGGGGCTGGTTCCTTCTCACTCGGAGAGGAACGGCCCGGCCCCGGGAAGTCCGGAAAACACTGAAGGCCGCCCCTCGGGCGGCCTTCGCGAGTCTGTGGATACGCGCAGTCAGTGGGCCGCCGGATGAGCGGGCCACCACCAGTTACGAGTCGTCGTCTGCGCGTGCATGCCCCGCACCTTAGCGCATCATCAGGAGACCGAGGCCCTGGTCATCAGGAGATCGAGGCTCTCGTCGAGATACGCGCCGAGTTCCGCGCCGGACGGCACGGCCGAGGGCACCGCGTGGCCGAGCTGGGTGTGGCCCAGATAGACGCTGTACGCGAGCAGACCGCGCCGGCGCGCCTCCGCCTCGGGAAAGCCGAGACCGGCGAAGAGCTCGGCGACGTACGCCAGACGGCGCTCGGTCACCTTCCGCAGGGCCGCCGCCACCCGGGGGTGCTCGGCCGTCGCCAGCAGGGAGACCTCCAGCGGGCCCGAGGCGGCGGCGGTGATGGCCTCGGCGAAGAGCAGCCGGATCCGCTTGCGGGGGTCCGGCTCGGTCTCGACGTGGCTGATCATCCCCTCCGTGTGGAGCTCGGCCCAGCGGTCGAGGGCGGCGTCGATGAGCGCGTCGCGGTTCGCGAAGTGCCAGTAGAAGCTGCCCTTGGTGGTGCCGAGGCGGACCGCGAGGGGCTCCACGGCGACGGCCGCGAGCCCGCCGTCGCCGATCGCCGTCAGGGCGGCGTCCGCCCAGTCGTCGGCGGTCAGCCGGGGCTTCGCCGTGGCCTTCTTCTGCTGCCGTTGCGCCATGTCCATACGCTACCGTACGGTGACCATACGCCAGCGTATGGAGGTGCGGCATGGGAGTCGTACGCAACGAGCACGAGCGGGTCGTCGAGGCTCCGGCGGAGGTGGTGGGGGCGCTCCTGGACCGTCTGTCGGCCGAGGACGACCCAGTCTTCCCCGTCCCGGCCTGGGCGCCCATGACCTTCGACCGCCCCCTCGGTGTGGGCGCGACCGGCGGCCACGGCCCGATCCGGTACTCCGTCACGGCCCACGAGCCGGGCCGCCGCGTCCGCTTCGCCTTCACCCCGCCGGACGACGGCTTCCACGAGCTGACGGTCGAGCCGCGGGGAGAGGGGCGCTGCCTCGTGCGGCACGTCCTGGAGATGCGGCAGTCCGGTGTGGACCGCCTCCTGTGGCCCACGGCGGTCCGGCCCGTGCACGACACGATGCTCGAAGAGCTCTTCGACAACATCGAGCGCGCGGCGGCGGGCGGCTGCGCCCGGCCCGTCCGCTGGTCGCCCCGGCTGCGGCTGCTCAACCGGCTCTGGTGGCCCCGGCCGGTGCCGGTGGCGGTTCCAGAGGGTGCCCGCCTGCTCCGGGCCTCCGTGGACCAGCCCGGCTACCGGGACGCGTACCGCATGGACCTGCGCGCCGGACTGCCCCGCGACCCCGCGGCCTGGACCGGCGTCCTGCGCGACGCCTTCCCCGTCCTCGCCCGCGAGGGCGGCGAGCTGCTGATGGACGTGAACACGGCAGGCCTCACCGCCCGCGCCTCGATCCTGGTCGACGAGCAGCACGTCACGCTCAGCACGGCCGTCCGGGCGGACACGCTGCGCGCCAGGCTCTACTGGGCCGCCGTGCGGCCGGTGCACCCCTTCATGGCCCGCATGATGCTCCGCCGCGTCCACCGCAGGCTCGCCCTCGCGGCCCCGAGCGCCGGCGAGCGGGCAGCGGGAACCGATCACTCCACCGTGTCTGCTCCGTCTCACTTCGTGAGCGGGTGAATGGACGGCGCGCTGCACCACGTAATGTTGACGAGGTGACCGTGAACGCTAAGACCACCGCTACCGGTGGCAACACCTGGCGAAACCTGCCCGCGGCGCAGCAGCCCGAGTACCCCGATGCCGAGGCTCTGCGCGATGTGATCGCGGACCTCGAGTCGTATCCGCCGCTCGTCTTCGCGGGCGAGTGCGACCAGCTGCGCGCCCGACTGGCCTCCGTCGCCAAGGGAGAGGCGTTCCTGCTCCAGGGCGGCGACTGCGCCGAGGCCTTCGACGCCGTCTCCGCCGACCACATCCGCAACAAGCTGAAGACGCTGCTCCAGATGGGCGCCGTCCTCACGTACGCGGCGTCCGTGCCCGTCGTGAAGGTGGGCCGCATCGCGGGGCAGTACTCCAAGCCGCGCTCGAAGCCGACCGAGACCCGCGACGGCGTGACGCTCCCGACCTACCGGGGCGACTCCGTCAACGGCTTCGACTTCACCGAAGAGGCCCGGATCCCGGACCCCGAGCGCCTCAAGCGGATGTACAACGCCTCCGCCTCCACGCTCAACCTGGTGCGCGCCTTCACCACCGGCGGTTACGCCGACCTGCGCCAGGTGCACGCCTGGAACCAGGACTTCGTGAAGTCGTCCCCCTCCGGCCAGCGGTACGAGCAGCTGGCCCGCGAGATCGACAACGCGCTCAACTTCATGCGCGCCTGCGGCACCGACCCGGAGGAGTTCAAGACCGTCGAGTTCTACGCCTCCCACGAGGCGCTGCTCCTCGACTACGAGTCGGCGCTGACCCGCGTCGACTCCCGCACCGGCCGGCTGTACGACACCTCGGGCCACATGGTCTGGATCGGTGAGCGCACCCGCCAACTGGACCACGCGCACATCGAGTTCGCCTCCCAGGTGCGCAACCCCATCGGCGTCAAGCTCGGCCCGACCACGACGGCCGAGGAGGCGCTGCAGTACATCGAGCGCCTCGACCCCGACCGCGAGCCCGGCCGGCTGACCTTCATCGTCCGCATGGGCGCCGACAAGGTCCGCGACAAGCTGCCCGAGCTGGTCGAGAAGGTCACCGCCTCCGGCGCGACCGTCGCCTGGATCACCGACCCGATGCACGGCAACACGTACGAGGCGGCCTCCGGTCACAAGACCCGCCGCTTCGACGACGTGCTCGACGAGGTCAAGGGCTTCTTCGAGGTCCACAAGGCCCTCGGCACCCACCCGGGCGGCATCCACGTCGAGCTCACCGGTGACGACGTCACCGAGTGCGTGGGCGGCGGCGACGAGATCTTCGTCGACGACCTGCACCAGCGCTACGAGACGGCCTGCGACCCGCGGCTCAACCGCAGCCAGTCGCTCGACCTGGCGTTCCTGGTGGCGGAGATGTACCGCGACCAGTAGTCCTTCGAGGTGTACGTACGTGTGGGGCGCGGATCCGTGTGATCCGCGCCCCACCGGCGTATCCGGGGCTTTTGTGGACCCGACGTCGCGGGTAAGGTTAGGTTAGCCTCACCGATCAATCGGGACGGCGCTACCGATGAGTCCTGTCCGGGAGGTGAACCGCGTGTACGTCTGCAACTGCTTCGGGGTCACCGAGGCGCAGGTGAAGAAGCACGCGGCGGACGGGGCCTGCACCCCCCGCCAGATAGCGTCGGCCTGCAAGGCGGGCACGGACTGTGGTTCGTGCGTGCGGCGCATCCAGGCCCTGCTCGGCCGGGGCGCGTGCCCCCGCCGTGACCTCGTGGACCAGGGGGAGCCGGTGCTCGCCGACCTGGACGAGGCCGCCTAGCCCTAGCTCTCCGGCTGCTCGATGAGCTGCGCGAGATAGAGCGGCTCGCCCAGCTTCTCGACGAGCTCGAGCTGGGTGTCCAGATAGTCGATGTGGTGCTCCTCGTCGGCGAGGATCGACTCGAAGATGTTCGCGGACGTGATGTCGCCCTTGGCGCGCATCACCTCGATGCCGCGCTTGAGGCGGTCGATCGCCTCCACCTCGACCTGCCGGTCCGCCTGGAACATCTCGGTGACCGTCTGGCCCACCCGGACGTGGAAGAGCCGCTGGTAGTTGGGCAGACCGTCGAGGAACAGAATCCGGTCGGTCAGCACCTCCGCGTGCTTCATCTCGTCGAACGACTCGGACCGGGTGTACTTCGCGAGCTTGGTCCAGCCGAAGTTCTCCTGCATCTTGGCGTGGAGAAAGTACTGGTTGATCGCCGTCAGTTCGGCGGTCAGCTGCTCGTTGAGAAATTCAATGACCTCGGGGTCGCCCTGCATCGCAGAGGCTCCTTCCACGCGGTTGACTGGGCAGGTGCGCGCATCTTTGCACCGGTGTTCGGAGGGCGTCCAGTAAGTGCACGCTTAGTAGGAGTTGCCCGAATCCGTATCTGTCAGACTTCGTCTGGTCACGTCCACCGCCCCGGGTCTGTCAGGATGGAGTCATGGGTCAGCCGGCGGAACGCGCATCTCGACAGGCGGCGGAGCCGGAGCTTCCGCCGGGTCAGCGGCTGCAGCGCGGCTGGCCGGTCACGCACTACGGACCAGTGCCGAAGTTCCGGCCGGAGCGCTGGGAGTTCAGGGTTTTCGGAGCCACCGCCGACGGTGCGAAGCACTGCTGGACGCACGAGGAATTCTCCGCCCTGCCGTACGACACCGTGGTCGCCGACCTGCACTGCGTCACGAAGTTCAGCATGCTCGGCGCCGAATGGGGCGGGGTGCCGGCCCGCACGCTCCTGGAGATCGCCCCGCCCGCGCCGAACGCCACCCATGTGATGGTCTGGGCGGAGTACGGCTTCAGCTCGAATCTGCGGATGGCGGACTTCGCCTCCGACCGCACGATTTTCGCCACGCACAAAGGCGGCGAACTGCTCACCGCGGAGCACGGCTTCCCGCTCCGGCTCGTGGTGCCCCACCTGTACGCGTGGAAGGGCCCCAAGTGGGTCCGCGGCATCGAGTACATGACCGCCGACCGCCGCGGCTTCTGGGAGGAGCGCGGCTATCACAACCTCGGCGACCCCTGGCGGGAGCAGCGCTACTCCTACCAGGAGGAGCCCGGGGACGGCCCCGAGTTCTAGGGCCCGCCCCCGGTCCACGGGTGTTTCTTACAGGCTCCTGAGCCCCTTCAGGCGCGCCACGTCCGCCGCGTGCCCCTCCTTGCCGCCGGGCGTCTCGATGACCAGCGGTACGCCGTCGGTGGCCGGGTGGACCATCAGCTCGCGGAACGGCTCCTCGCCGATGTGGCCGGTGCCGATGTTCTCGTGGCGGTCCTTGTGGGCGCCGACGACGTCCTTGGAGTCGTTGGCGTGCACGAGCTTCAGACGGCCCTCGCCGACCGTGTCCACGAGGAGGTCCAGGGTCTGCTTCATGCCGCCCGGACCCGTCAGGTCGTGGCCCGCCGCGAAGATGTGGCAGGTGTCCAGGCAGATGCCGAGCTTGGGGTGCGAGTCCAGCGCCTCGAAGTACGGGCCGAAGTCCCAGGTGCGGGAGCAGAGCGAGGCGCCCTGGCCCGCGGTCGACTCCAGGAGCAGGAACGGGTCGTCGTCGTGCGTCAGCTCGTCGAGCAGCGGCAGCATCCGGTCGCGCACCTGCTTCAGGGCGACCGCCCGGTCCCGGCCGCCCGTCGCCGAGCCGGTGTGCACGACGACGCCGAGCGCGCCGATCTCGCGGGCCCTGCGCAGCGAGTGGCGCAGGGACTCCACGGACTTCTCGACGGTCGCCTCGGTGTGCGAGCCGAAGTTGATCAGGTAGGGCGCGTGGACGTACGCCGGGATGTTCTCGGCGGCACAGGCCGCGCGGAACGCCTCATCCTGCTTCGGGTTGCCCGGCGGGGTCGCCCAGCCCCGCGGGTTGGCGACGAAGACCTGGACGGCTTCGGCGCCGAGGTCACGGGCGTACGACAGGCCGACGGAGGCGAGTCCGCCGGCCACCGGGACATGGCCGCCGACGGGATTGCGGGACGCTGCGTTGGGGGACTTGTTGCTGCTCACGACGTCAAGGGTGGCACGCGCGCGTGGATGCTCCCGAACGGTCCGGGAGCGGGGAGGGACAGAGCGGGGCCGGGCCACGAGCCCGGCGCCCGGCTCAGCGGATCGTGATGGTGATCGTCGAGTTCTTCGGCGCCTTGTCGCCGCCGTCCACCGACTGCTTCTTCACGGTGTCCCCGAAGATGCCCAGCAGGCCGCGGTCCTCGTCGACCTCGAAGCCCGCGCTCTCCAGCTCGTCCGTGGCCTCGTCGACGCTCATGCCGGTGACGTCCGGCACCTCGACCATCGGCGGGCCCTTGGAGATCGTCAGCTTGACCGTGTCACCCTCGGCGACCGTCTTGTTCTGGGCGGGCGACTGCTTCACGACGTCGCCCTTGTCCTCGTCGGAGTGGACCCGCGTCGGGGCGATCTCGACCTTCAGCCCGGCGTCCTCAAGATCCTCGGTGGCGTCGGCCTCGGAATCGCCCCGCACGTCGGGGATCTCGACCGGGCGGCCCTTGCTGACGACCAGGGCGACGGCCGAGCCCGCCTTGCGGGTGAAGCCCGCCCGCGGGTCCGTGCTGATCACGGAGCCCTTGTCGATGGTCTCGCTGAAGCTCTTGGTGACCATGCCCGGCGCGAGTCCGGAGTTCTTGAGCTCCTTCTTCGCCGTGGCCAGCGGGAGGCTCTTCACGTTCGGGACCTTCACGGTCTCGGGGCCCAGCGAGATGGTCAGCGTCACCCCGTCGTTCTGCCGGATGCGGTCGCCCACCGCCGGGTCGGTCTTCATGACCGTGCCGCGCTTGTCCGTGTCGCTGTACTTGCGCTCGACGTCCTTCACTTCGAGCCCGGCCGCGTCGAGCCGCTGCTTCGCCTGCGCCTCGGTCTTCGCCAGGAGCGGCGGGACCTCCGTGAACTGGCCGGAATTGATGTACCAGATGCCCGTGCCGAGGCCGAGGACCAGCAGGACGCCGGCTATGACCGCGATCGTGCGGCGGCGCGGGTCGAACCTCCGCCGGGAGGCCGGGGCGGCGGCGGGCGGTCCTGGCGGGCCGGGTGGCGGAGTCGTGAGGACGCTGGTGCGGTTCAGCGCGTCCGCGCCTCGCTGCGCCTCCGGGTCGCCCTCCGCGGGCAGCGGGAGCTGCACGGAGCGCGCCGCGCGCGGGATCACGCTCGTGCGGTCCCCGGAGATGTCGCGGTGCTCGTCGTCCGTCGGGTGCGCCTGCGGCGGCACGGCGTCGAGCTGCTCCTCGGTCAGGCCGGCCCGCGCCTCCCTGACCTGCGCGAGGAGCGCCACCGCGTCGTACGGACGGATGTCCGGGGTGCGCGCGGTGGCGGAGGCGACCAGCTCGTCGAGGGCGAAGGGGAGCCCGGGGACGGCCGCCGACGGGGGCGGCACGTCTTCGTTGAGGTGCTGGTAGAGGACCTGGGCGGGGGAGTCGCCGGAGTGCGGCTTGGCGCCGGTCAGCATTTCGTAGAGCACGACGCCGCACGCGTACACGTCCACGCGGGTGTCCGCCGTGCCGTGCTCGATCTGCTCGGGGGCGAGGTAGGAGACGGTGCCGAGGACGGTGCCCGTGGTGTTCGTGACGGTGTCCACCGCGCGGACGAGCCCGAAGTCGGCGACCTTCACCCGGCCGTCGTCCCCTATGAGGACGTTCTCCGGCTTCATGTCGCGGTGCACGAACCCGGCGCGGTGCGCGGCGCCGAGCGCGGCCAGGACCGGCTCCAGGATGTCGAGGGCGGCCCGCGGCTGCAGGGCGCCGCGCTCGCGCAGGACGTCGCGCAGGGTGCAGCCCGCGATGTACTCCATCGCGAGGTAGACGTACGAACCGTCCGTGCCCTGGTCGAACACACCGACCACGTTCGGATGCGAGAGGCGGGCCACCGACTTGGCCTCGCGGATGAAGCGGTCGACGAAGGAGGCGTCGGCCGCCAGCGTCGGATGCATCACCTTGAGCGCGAGCACGCGGTCGAGGCGGGTGTCCACGGCCCGGTAGACCGTGGCCATCCCGCCGACCGCGATGCGCCCCTCGATCCGGTAACGGCCGTCGAGCAGCTGCCCGACGAGCGGGTCCTGAAGGGTCGTGTCCACGCAGGGAGTCTACGAGCCGCCACCGACACCGCGTCCCGGCCGGTCCTCCCCACGGCCGGACTGCAGCCGAGCTGTGACAGGCGACGGGCCGGGGCGCCCCGTCAGGGGCGCGGGGAACTGCGCGCCGAGCCCCCACCGGCGGGGCAGCCGCGAGCGAACAGAGCCCCGCACCTCTCAAGGCGTCCCGAACGCCGGCCGCTCCGGATCGAGCCGGGCCATGCCCTCCGCAGGAGAGGACGCCTCCGCGAAGTGCCGCCGCGGAATCCGCCCGGCCCGGTGCGCGAGCCGCCCGGCCTCGACCCCGTGCCGCATGGCCTCGGCCATCAGGACCGGCTCCTGCGCCCGCGTCACCGCGGAGGCGAGCATCACGCCCGCACACCCCAGCTCCATCGCGATCGCCGCGTCGGACGCCGTGCCCGCCCCCGCGTCGAGGATCACCGGCACGCGCGCGTGCTCCACGATCAGCTGGAAGTTGTGCGGGTTGCGGATGCCGAGCCCGGAGCCGATGGGCGAGCCGAGCGGCATGATCGCCGCACAGCCCACGTCCTCCAGCTTCCGTGCGAGCACCGGGTCGTCGTTCGTGTAGGGCAGGACGGTGAAACCGTCGTCCACCAGGGTCTCGGCGGCGTCCAGGAGCTCGACCGGATCGGGCAGCAGGGTGCGCTCGTCGGCGATCACCTCCAGCTTCACCAGGTCGGTGCCGAGCGCCTCGCGGGCGAGCCGGGCGGTGAGTACGGCCTCGCCGGCCGTGAAGCAGCCCGCCGTGTTGGGCAGCACGCGGATGCCGAGCCGGTCGAGGACGGAGAGCACGGAGCCCTGGACGCCCGGGTCGAGGCGGCGCATCGCGACGGTGGTCAGCTCCGTGCCGGACGCGATGAGGGACCGCTCCAGGACGTCGAGGCTGGGCGCCCCTCCCGTACCCATGATCAGGCGCGAGGAGAGGGTGAGCCCGCCGATGACGAAGGGGTCGTCTGCCATGGTGCTTCAGCCTCCCTGGACGGCGGTGAGAATTTCGACGCGGTCGCCCGCGGCGAGCGTCGTGGTGGACCACTGCGCGCGCGGGACGACGGTTTCGTTGACGGCGGCGGCGACACCGGAGTGCGCCGAGGAGAGAGTGGCCACGACGGCTTCGAGCGTGGTGCCCGAGGCCACGTCGCGTGCTTCCCCATTGACGGAAACGGCGAAGGGCGTGCTCATGCGTGCTGCTCCGTGAAGTGCGGCGTGGCGGGTGGGGGTACGGGGGAGGGCCCGGCGAAGCGGCGCGGGGTGAACGGACGCGCCACGTCCGGCAGTTCACCGGTGGTCAGGGCGTGCGCCATGACGTCACCCGTCAGGGGCGTCAGCAGGACGCCGTTGCGGTGGTGGCCGGTGGCCAGGTGGAGTCCGGCGAGCCGCGTCGGGCCGAGCAGCGGCGCGTTGTCGGGGGAGCCGGGGCGCAGGCCCGCGCGGGTCTCGGTCAGCGGCAGTTCCGTGATGCCGGGGACCAGTTCGTGCGCGTCCCGCAGGAGTTCGTAGACACCGCCGGCGGTCACCGTGGTGTCCCAGCCGAGCTCCTCGCTGGTCGCGCCGACGACGAGCTCGCCGTTCTCGCGCGGGACGAGGTAGACGTGGCTGCCGCGCACCACGGCCCGCACGGTGCGGCTCAGGAACGGCGCGTACGCCTTCGGCACCGTCAACCGCAGCACCTGGCCCTTCACGGGCCGCACGGGCGGCAGGACGTCCTGCGGCATGCCCCCGAGGCGCCCGCTGAGGCTGCCCGCCGCGAGCACCGTCAGACCCGCGCCCAGCTCGGTGCCGTCCGTGAGGACGACGCCGCACGCCCGGTCGCGGACGACCGAGAGGCGCTCGGCCCACGCGCGGTGGAAGGCCACACCGGCCCGCTCGCAGGCCACCACGAGCGCCGCCGCGAGCCGGCGCGGGTCGACCTGGTGGTCGCCGTCGACCCGCAGCCCGCCGCGTACGCCCGGAGCGAGCATCGGTTCGAGACGGCGGCACTCGCGGCCGCTCAGCCACTCGGACTCCAGCCCCGAACGGCGCTGCAGGGCGTGCAGTTCGCGCAGGTGGGCGCGGTCGTCGGAGTCGAGCGCGACGGCGAGCGTGCCGCACGCGCGATAGCCGAGGTCCTGCCCGCTCGCCTCGGTCAGCTCGGCGGCGAAGGCGGGATAGCGGCGGGCGGACTCGACGTTGAGGCCGAGCAGCGTCTGCTCGCCGTAGTGGAGTTCGGTGACGGCGGCCAGCATGCCCGCCGCGACCTGCGCGGCGCCGCCGCCCGGCGCGGGGTCGACGAGCGCGACGGAAAGCCCGCGCTGGGCGGCCCGCCAGGCCGTGACCAGGCCGATGACGCCGCCTCCGACGACAAGGACGTCAGAGGTGGCGGATGGTGGTGTCGTACGTGGATGCATGGGCGTCCAGCCCCTCCCTTCGCCGGCATGACCCGGATCAGGTTCGTACGGTCGGAGGCCGTCCCAGCCTCCCTCTCAGCCCGGTGCGCCCGGGCTCCCGCGAGTGCTCTGCACCGGCCACCCTAGCCCGTCGCTTCGCGTGGCAGTAGGGGAGCTGTCCGGGTATGGGCGGTGACGGTGTGTCAGAGATCTCCCCGCAGCCATCTGAAGCCGCCACGGGCCGCCGCCCTACAGTGATCGGGTGAGCGAGCAGCAGAGGCAGAGCGGAAATCAGCGGCACGCGGAGCGGCGCGTCGTCATCGTCGGAGCCGGCATGGCCGGGGTGCAGACCGCGGTGGCCCTGCGGGAACAGGGGTTCGCCGGCCCGGTCACCCTCGTCGGGGCGGAGCCGCACCAGCCGTACGACAGGCCGCCGCTGTCCAAGGCGGTGCTGCTCGGCAAGGCGGAGGGCTCCGCCTTCGACATCGACTTCGAGGCGCTCGGCATCGAGCTGGTCCTGGGGCGCGCGGTCACCGGCGTGCGCCCCGCCGACCACGAGCTGGACACCGCTGATGGCCCCCTCGCGTACGACGTGCTGGTCCTCGCGACCGGCGCCGAACCGATCCGGCTGCCCGGCACCGAGGGAGTCCCCGGCGTCCACCTCCTGCGCACCCTGGACGACGCCGAGCGGCTGCGCCCGGTCCTCGCCGAGCAGCAGGACGTCGTGGTCGTCGGGGCGGGCTGGATCGGCGCGGAGTTCGCGACCGCCGCGCGCGAGGCGGGCTGTTCCGTCACCGTGGTCGAGGCCGCCGCTCGGCCGCTCGCCGGAGCGCTGCCCGAGGAGGTCGCGGCCCCCATGACGGGCTGGTACGCCGACTCCGGAGCGGTCCTGCGCACCCACGCGCGCGTGGAGCGTGTCGAACCGGGCACCGTCGTCCTGTCCGACGGGACCCGGCTGCCCGCGGGCGCCGTCGTCGTCGGCATCGGGGCGCGGCCCGCGACGGCCTGGCTGACCGGCTCCGGCATCGAGCTGGGCAGCCACCGGGAGGTCGTGGCCGACGACGGCCTGCGCACGTCGGCGCCCGACGTGTACGCGGTCGGCGACTGCTCCTCCTTCCCTTCGGGAAGGTACGGCGAGCGTCTGCTCGTGCACCACTGGGACAACGCCTTGCAGGGCCCGCGCACGGTGGCGGCGAACATCATCGGCGAGACCCCCGCGGCGTACGACCCCGTGCCGTACTTCTGGTCGGAGCAGTTCGGCCGCTTCGTGCAGTACGCGGGCCACCACGCCTCGGCGGACGAGCTGGTGTGGCGCGGCGACCCGACGGGTGTGGCCTGGTCGGTGTGCTGGCTGCGGGAGGGCGCCCTGGTGGCGGTCCTCGCGGTGGGCCGCCCCCGGGACCTGGCCCAGGGCCGCAGACTGATCGAGTGGGGCGCCCGCCTCGACCCCACGCTGACGGCGGACCCTTCGGTTCCCCTGAAGAAGGCGGCACTGTAGCGGGCCCTCCAGGGGCGCGGGGAACTGCGCGACCAGCCCCCACCGGCCCGCGGTGGAGCACAGGTCCGGCCCCCGCCCCGGCCGGGGCAGCACCACCCGTCGCGGGCCCCCGGCCAGAGATACGCTGGGACGGTGACCGAGATTGACGCAAAGACTGACGCTCTTGTCCCTGCCTGGCTGCACCTCCCCGACATCGCGGAAATGCTCGATGTCGAGGTGACCCGCGTGCGCCAGCTGGTCAAGGAGGGCCAGCTGATCGCCGTACGCCGTGGGGAGAACCGGGCGCTCCAGGTGCCCGCCGCCTTCATCGACGGCGACAAGGTCGTCAAGGGCCTCGCCGGCACCCTGACGCTCCTGAGGGACGACGGCTTCTCCGACGAGGAGATGCTCGAGTGGCTCTTCACCCCCGACCCGACCCTGCCCGGCACCCCCGTGCAGGCGCTGGGCGAGAATCGCGGCACGGAGGTGAAGCGCCGCGCCCAGGCGCTCGCCGTCTGAGCAGGCGCAAGGCCGTCTGACCTGAACACACCGTCCGGCCCACCGGACCGCGTGCGATCACGCGGTCCGGTACGCCACCGACAACGGGGGGACTTCTCCATGGCCGCCGACCACCGCACCCGGCTCGCGGACGCCCGGCTCTATCTCTGCACGGATGCCCGCAAGCGGCAGGGAGACCTCCCGGAGTTCCTCGACGCCGTCCTCGCGGGCGGCGTCGACATCGTGCAGCTGCGCGACAAGGGCATGGAGGCCGGCGAGGAGCTGGCGCACCTCCAGGTCTTCGCCGACGCCGCACGGCGGCACGGCAAGCTCTTCGCGGTGAACGACCGCGCGGACGTCGCGCACGCCGTCGGCGCCGACGTGCTGCACCTCGGCCAGGGCGACCTGCCCGTCCCCGCCGCCCGCGCCATCCTCGGCGAGGACGTCCTCATCGGCCGCTCCACGCACGCCGAGTCGGAGGCCGCCGCGGCCGCCGTCCAGGAGGGCGTGGACTACTTCTGCACGGGGCCGTGCTGGCCCACGCCCACCAAGCCGGGCCGCCACGCCCCGGGCCTCGACCTGGTCCGGTACACCGCCTCGCTCGGCACGGACCGGCCCTGGTTCGCCATCGGCGGCATCGACGCGGGCAACCTGGACGAGGTGCTGGAGGCGGGTGCGCGGCGCGTCGTCGTCGTGCGTGCGATCACCGAGGCCGACGACCCCGGAGCCGCCGCCGCGGAGTTCGCGAAGCGGCTCCGCACATCCGTCTGATCAACAGCCCGGGAGTGTCCGATCCGTGGACAACAAAGCGGCAAATCGGCTAAATCCCCCAGGTCTGGTTGGGTGACCGTCGCGGCCTGGCTAACCTGCCCATATGGCCTCAGGCACAGCTTCGACCAGGACTGACCGTGCGCGCACGGTGCGCGACATGCTCGCGACCGGGAAAACGACATTTTCGTTCGAGTTCTCCGCTCCGAAGACCCCGAAGGGCCAGCGGAACCTCTGGAACGCGCTGCGGCGGGTCGAGGCGGTCGCCCCGGACTTCGTCTCCGTGACCTACGGCGCGGGCGGCTCGACGCGCACCGGCACGGTCAAGGAGACCCAGCAGATCGTCGCCGACACGACCCTGACGCCGGTCGCGCACCTGACGGCGGTCGACCACTCCGTGGCCGAGCTGCGCAACATCATCGGGCAGTACGCGGACGCCGGGATCCGGAACATGCTCGCGGTCCGCGGCGACCCGCCCGGCGACCCGCTCGGCGACTGGATCGCGCACCCCGAGGGCCTCACCTACGCCGCCGAACTGGTCGAACTCATCAAGGAGTCCGGCGACTTCTGCGTGGGCGTCGCCGCCTTTCCCGCGATGCATCCGCGCTCGCCCGACTGGGAGTCCGACACCCGGCACTTCATCGACAAGTGCCGGGCCGGCGCGGACTACGCGATCACGCAGATGTTCTTCGACCCCGAGGAGTACCTGCGGCTGCGCGACCGCGTCGAGGCGGCGGGCTGCCGGACGCCGATCATCCCCGAGATGATGCCTGTCACCAACGTCCGCCAGCTCGACCGGCTGCCGCAGCTCAGCAACGCCGTGTTCCCGGCCGAGCTGAAAGAGCGGATCCTCTCGGTCAAGGACGATCCCGCCGCTGTACGCTCCATTGGCATCGAGTTCGCGACGGAGTTCTGCGCGCGATTGCTGGCCGAAGGCGTGCCCGGTCTGCACTTCATCACGCTGAACAACTCCACGGCGACGCTGGAAATCTACGAGAATCTGGGCCTGCACCACCAGGCCTGAACGGTCGTACCCGCACCCGAGGGGCGGCGACCGTAGGGGAGAGGGGCGTACATGGGCTGGACGGTCCTCTACATCGCGTTCGGATGCGTCGCGCTGTGGCTGCTCGGCGAGGTGTTGCTGCAGTACAAGGCGAGGCTGCGCTGGCGCCTGCTCGCCTTCGTGGGCTTCCTCGGCGTCGTCGTCGGTGTGTTGATCCCGGCGGTGTGGCTCATCGGGATCGGCGCCATCGCGTTCGCCACCGGCCAGACGTACGTGACGATGTCGTTCCGCCAGGGCTTCTCCACCGGCTGGGCGCTCGGCGGGCGGCCGGGCCTGAGCAAGCGCCGCAAGCGGCCTGCGCGGGCCGCGACAGCCGTGCAGGAACCGACGCTCCAGGTCTCCGACCTGGAAGTGTCCGACGGGGGAGCGGCCGATCCGGACCTCTCCGATCCGAATGTCTCCGGCCTGGCGTACGACCAGGTTCCGCCGCCGCCCGCGCACGGCCCGGACATTCCCGCCGGCGGGATATACGACCCGGAGCCGCTGCCCGACGACACCGGGCAGTACGGCGTGTACAGCGACGCGGCCTACGCCCCGCCGAGCGCGGGCGACACCCACCAGAGCGAGGGCTACGGCTACGACGCCGCGGCCTACTCCGGCTTCGACCCGCTCCACGCTCAGCAGCACGGCCAGCAGAACTACGCGTACGACGAGACAGGCCAGCAGCAGTACGCCGCCTACTCCGACCCGTACATCGGCACGCAGACCTACGGCGCGCGGCAGAGCTACGACACCTACGGCGATCCGCAGCAGTACGCCCCGTACGGCGGCGACACCTACAGCGGCTCTCTCGGCGGTACGTACGAGGACACCCCGCCGGGCGGCGTCTGGGTGCCGCAGCAGCGCACCACCGACGACCAGTACGGCGGCGAACTGCCGCCCGAGCAGCCGCAACCCCCGTACCAGGACGGACCTCCTGGATACGACGGGCAGGGCTACAACGAGCAGCAGTACCGCTACTGAGGCACGGGGCTCACTGGGAGCCGCGGAACTCCGGGCCCTCCACGATCAGGCCCGCGACGAGCGTGCCCGACATGCCCGCGTGCGGCAGGCCGCCGCCGGGGTGCGCCCAGCCGCCGACGGCGAACAGGCCCTGGAGCCGCGTGCTGTTGGAGGGGTGCAGCAGCTTCCCGTCGGCCGCCGCGAGCGCCGGGGCCGGGACCGCGCCGCCGTCGGCGCCGGTGGCCTCCGCGATGTCGGCCGGGGTGCGGACCTCGTGCCACAGGAGGCGGCTCCGGAGGTCAGGGACCACGGCCTCGGCGCGGGATATCACCCGCTCCACGTCCGCCGGGGTGATCTCCAGGTGCGCGGGCACCGTCACCGTGAGCGTCACCGCCTCGTGCGCGCCGTCCGGCGTCAGGTCCGGGTCGTCGGGGCGCAGCACCGCGACGGTGGGCGAGGCGGGGAGTCCGGGCCGCTCACCGAAGAGGCGGTCGAGCTCGTCCTGCCGGTCGGCCGAGTGCAGCACCGTCCGCAGCGGGGTGCCCTCGGGACGCGCCCCGGACAGCGCCAGAAGCACCGTCAGCCTGCTGGGCATGCCCGAGCGCGCGGGGACGTCACCCTCCGCCCGCAGGGCCCTGCCGGGCAGCATGCCGTCCAGGAGCGTGGGGGCCACGCCGGCGACCACGAAGTCCGCGTCCGCGACGGTGCCGTCCGCGAGCTCCACGCCCGCCGCCCGGCCGTCCTTCTCCACGATCCGCGACACCGCCGAGTCGAACACGAACTCGACCCGCCGGGCGACGCACCGCTCGTACACCGCACGGGCCAGGGAGCGCATGCCGCCCCGCGCCGACCAGGTGCCGAACGTCTGCTCCAGATAGGGCAGGACGGCCGCGCTCGCCGGTGTCGCGCGGGGATCCAGGCCGTGCGCGAGGGCGAACTGCTCCAGGAGCGCGATCAGCCGCGGGTCACCGCCCAGCTCAAGATCGCCGACCTCGCTGAGCGTGACCGCGCGGCGCTCCCGGCGCAGCAGGCGTTTGAGCGGCACCGAGGGATACGGCTCACGGGCGGCGAGCACCTCCCAGTTCGGCCAGAGGGGCTCTTCCAGGAGGGGGCGGCGGGTGCGGTCCCAGGCCTCCCTGGCGCGGTTCATGAACGCCGACCAGCGCGCGCCCGCGCCCTCGCCGAGAGCCGTGTCCAGGGCCTCGCCCACGCCCGCCCGCGAGGCGTTCGGCAGGTCGGCCGCGGTGCCGTCCGCGAAGACGTGGCGCACGGCGGGCTCCACCTGGGACAGCTCCACGCACTTCTCCAGCGGCTCCTTGCCCGTCTTGACGAACAGGTCGCGGTAGACCGCGGGGAGCTGAAGCAGCCCCGGTCCGGTGTCGAAGGCGAAGCCGTCCCGCTCGACGCGGCCGAGCGCACCGCCGTACGTCGCACCGCGCTCGTACACCACCACCCGGTGGCCAGCGACGGCCAGCCGGGCGGCCGCCGTCATCGCGCCGAGACCGGCGCCGATCACCACAATCCGTGCCATGCCAGGGACTTTATCGGCAGCCACCGACAGTCACGGCGGGGGTGGCCCGGTCCGCTCCGCGAGACGCTTCTCCTCGCGCCGCTGCGCCCTGCGCCGCAGGAACCGCCGGATCCGCGAGACGAGGAAGAACAGCAGGAACAGGCCGAGCAGGAGCAGCACGGCCGCGATGATCGCGGCGGCCTCCGGGTAGAACATCGCGAAGCTGATGACGCCGCCGACGCCGAGATCCTCGGCCGTGCTCATCACGACGTTGCTGAACGGCTCCGGCGAGGTGTTGATCGCCATCCGGGTGCCGGCCTTCACCGCATGGCTGGCCAGCGCGGTCGTGCCGCCCACCGCGCCCGCGGCCAGGTCGGGCAGCGACCCGCTCTGCCCCGCGAGGAGCGCGCCCACCACGGCGCCGGAGACCGGCCGGATCACGGTGTGCGCCGTGTCCCAGACCGAATCGACGTACGGGATCTTGTCGGCGACGGCCTCGCACACGAAGAGCACACCGGCCGCGATCAGCACATCGGGCCGCTGCAGCGCCTCGGGGACCTCGTCGCTGACTCCGGTCGCGCCGAAGACGCCGAGCAACAGGACAACGGCGTACGCGTTGATCCCGCTCGCCCAGCCGCTGGTGAACACCAGGGGGAGTACGGACACGGACGTGATCGTAACCAGTCGGGGGCGAAGCGGCCTGGGGATGAGTGCGTACGCCTGAGTATCCGTACCTAGTGGGTGAGATGAGTACCCGCGCGGATGGGGCCCCACCTGCGCAGACGGAAGAGTGTGGGGCACGGAGAAGGGCGCGGTACGGGTACCGCCGACACGGGGCGGCGGAACGGTGCCGCGCCCTTGGCCGCTCCTCCCGCCGACACGGCGGGAGCGAGGTACGGGGGTGACTCGGGGGGACGACCAAACGGGGGTCGCACGGGGGTCACGGGGGGACACGAAGAAAGCGCCGGTCCGGTGCCGCCCGGTGACGGGGGACACCGGACCGGCGCCGTTGTGCGGAGTTTTCGTGTCCCTACGCGCGCGTGCCGCTGACCCGGCCCTGCAGCAGCCGCGAGAGGGCCGCGTGCACGTCGTCCAGCGAGCGCTCCGGCTGGAAGGCCTGCCAGTCCAGCGCGGCCACCAGGACCATGCCGACGAGCGCGGCGGCCGTCAGCGGGATGTCGATCTCCTCGCTCAGCTCACCGTTCTCCACGCCGGCCCGCAGCACGTCCTCGACCACCGCGACGGCCTGCTGCCTGACCACGAGCAGCGTGGACTGCCAGGCCCGGTTGGTGCGCCACAGCTCGGCGACGTACAGCTGGGTGAAGGCCGGATAGCGGTTGATGAAGACCAGACCCGCGCGGATCATCGCGTCGAGGGCGTCGACCCTGCTGCCGCCGCTCCTGTCGGCCTCCTCCGCGGCCTCCTTCAGGGAGGCGGTCAGCAGACCGACGCCGTGCCGCAGCAGCTCTTCGAAGAGGACCGATTTGCTGGCGAAGTTGTAGTAGACGGTGCCCTTCGCGACGCCGGCCCGTTCGGCGATCTCGTCGACCGTCGTGGCCGAGAAACCCTGCTCGGCGATGAGGGTGACGGCGGCCTCGTAGAGCTTCTGCCGAGTGGCCTCGCGGCGGGTGCTGACTGCACTGCTGTCCATGGTCCTGATTCTCACACTCACAGGCTCAGCTCCGGGTGCAGCCGGTCCAGGGTCCACACCTGCTTGCGGCGCGCGGAGAGCGCGGTCAGCGCGAGGGCGCCCAGGGTGAAGGCCGACAGGACCGCGCAACCCTGCCAGACAGGACCGAGGCCGCCGCCCGTGATGAGCCTCCGGAGAGCCTCGACGACGTAACTCATCGGCAGGAAGGGGTGGATCGCGCCGAAGAAGCCGGGGCTCGTCTGCACGGGGTACGTGCCGCCCGCCGACGTCAGCTGCAGCATCAGCGCGGCGAGGACGAGGATCCGCCCGGCCGCTCCGAAGCGGGCGTTGAGCCACTGCACGATCGCCGCGAAGCACGCGGTCACCAGGCAGAGGAAGCCCACCGTCCCGGCCGCCCGGACCATCTCGAGGCCGAGCCCCCAGTGCAGGACCGAGAGCAGGGCCGCGGTCTGGAGCACCCCCAGGGCCGCCACGGGCAGCCAGCCCGCGATCGCGATGCGCCACGCGGAGGCGCCCGCCGCGAGCGCGCGCCGGTTGAGCGGCTGGATCAGCATGTACGCCACCATCGCGCCGACCCACAGGGAGAGCGGGATGAAGTACGGCGCGAAGCCCGTGCCGTAGTTGGGCGCCTTGTGCAGCGACTGGGAGGCGAGCCGCACGGGGTCGGACATGACTCCGGTGCGCTCGTCACGGTCCTTCTTGTCGTAGTCCGGGATCTTCTTGACGCCGTCGTGCAGCCCGCCGGACAGCTTCGCGGAGCCGTCGGCCAGCTTGAACATGCCGCCCTTGAGGTCGCCCGCGCCGGTCTCCAGCTTGCCGATGCCGGTGTCGAGGTCGTCGGCGCCGGTCTTGGCGGTGCCCAGGCCGGTGTGGATCTTCTTGGCGCCCTTGGCGACCTTCCCCGCGCCCTTGTTGAGGTCGTTGATCTGCGTGACGGCGGTGTTCAGGTCCTCGTCGAGGTGCGGGGCGCGGTCGGCGAGCGCCTGGGACTTCTTCTGGAGCGTGGCCAGGTGCTTGTCGAGCTTCTTGACGTCGCTGTTCTGGTCCTTGATCACGGTGTTCATGTCGTCCGCGATGGTCGACACGTCCTCCGCGGCCTTCCTGGCCTTCTTGAACTCCGGGCAGCCGGGGTCGGGCACGGGGGCCTTCACGCACTGCTTCGTATAGAAGTCGTCCATGATCCGCGAGGCCTTCTCGGCGCCCTCTGCCGCGCCGGGCGCGACCTTGACCCAGGTGCCCAGGTTGCGGCGCATCGCCTTGGAGGAGTCGGCGACGAGCTGGGCCGTGTGGCCGATGCTCCTGCCGTTGTCCTTCAGGAAGGGCCGCACCTTGTCCGCCGCGCCGTTGACCCTGTCGGCCAGCTTCTGCGTGCCGTCCGCGACCTTCTTCGAGCCGTCCTCGAGCTTGCCCGCGCCCGTGTGGAGCCTCTTGATGCCCCCGGCGAGGTCGCCGCTGCCCTTCTTGGCGTCCTTCAGACCGTTCGCGAGGTCCTTGGTGCCCTTCTTCGCCTTGCCGATGCCGTCGTCCAGCTTGTCGGCGCCGTCGGCGGCCTTCTGCGTCGCTCCGTGGATGTCGGAGAACGAGATGAAGATCTTGTCGAGGAAGGAACGCGACGCCTTCGTGGACGCGGCGGAGCGCACCTCGGAGAAGACCGTCCGTGAGATCTGCCCGACGATGTAGTTGTTGGCGTCGTTCGTGTGCACCCGCAGGGCACCCGTCTCCGGAGAGTCCCCCGAACTGGACGCGATGCGCTTGCTGAAGTCCGTGGGCATGGTCAGCGACAGGTAGTACGTCCCGTCCTCCACGCCCTTGCGCGCCTCGGCGTCACTCACCTCGTGCCACTCGAAGGTCTTGCTGTCGCGCAGCCCCTCGACGATGTTGTCGCCCGCCGCGAGCTTCTTGCCCTGCGCGGTGGCTCCCTTGTCGTCGTTGACGAGCGCCACGGGAATGCGGTTCAGGTGGCCGTACGGATCCCAGAACGACCACAGGTACAGCGCGCCGTAGAGCAGGGGGAGCAGCAGGAGGGCGACGAGCGCGGCCCGCGGCAGCTTCCCCCTGCCGAAGCGCCTGAGCTCAAGCGCGGCCAGTTTCGGGGAGCGCATCCGCCGTCTCCTTGTCGTCGTCGGTGCGGAGGGTGGCGCCTGTGGGGTGAGAGGTGTCGTTGGGGTGGGAGGTGTCGGTGAGGCGGGTGGTGTCGGTGCGGACCACGACCGCGCCCTCCGGAGCCTCGCTGCACACCGCGAGGACGGTCGTCCCGCGCTCCGTGAGGGACTTCAACAACCCCCACGCCTCGGCCCGTTCGGCGTCCGACAGCTTCAGGTCGGTGTCGTCGACGCCGAGCACGCGCGGCCGGCCGATCAGGGCCAGGGCCACGGAGAGCCGCAGGGCCTCCAGCCGCTCCAAGTCGCGCACCGAGGTCCGTCGCCCCTTGGGCAGGCTCTCCACGTCGAGCCCGGCGGCGGCCAGCGCGGCCTCGACGCGCAGCCGCGTCTCCGCTGCCCGCTCGGCGCGGGGCCGCAGCAGACCGCGCAGCGGTCCGCCGAACCGCCGCTCCAGGAGCGCCCGTTCGTGCAGGTGCTCGGCGACGGTCAGGGCCGGGTCCAGGTCGGTGACGCCGGGCACGGGGCCGAGCCCGCTGATCCGGCGCACCGCGGCCAGCTGCCCGGGCAGGCGGAAGCGGCCCACGGACGCGTGGCCCTCGGTGGCACGCATACGTCCCGTGAGTGCGAGCAGAAGACAGGTGCGGCCGGAACCGGAAGGGCCCTCCAGCGCGATCAGCGACCCGGGCTCCGCTTCGAAACCGATGCCGCGGAACGCCCAGCCCCGCGGCCCCTCGAGCCCGAACTCCTCGGCGGTGACGGCGGCTCCGCGCGCGCCGTCGGTCGGACCGTCCACAGTCCCCCCTGCCCCTCCATCGAGCCGGCCTCAACGGACCGGCTTTTGAACTGACTGGTCAGTACAAAAGTAGGCCCGAACCCGCCCTCGTGGCAAAGCCCCAGGTCAGAGCCGATTGTCAGTGGCGTACTCCACGATGGGCACATACGGCCACTGCGCCGTCACACGACGACAGGAGGTTCGTCATGGCCAGCACTTCCGCAGCAGCCGCCCGCCGGCACCGCGCCGTCGGCCCTGCTCCCTCACTGACCGGCCCGGCGAGCGATGTCCACCCCGTCCTGCGCCGCGCGACCGCCCCGCCCGCCGCTCTCGAACTGCTCGCCCAGGCCCGCGCCGGAATCGACGAGGCCGCCCGCCTCGACGCCCCTCACGAGCGCTATGCCACCGCCCACCTCGCCGCCCTGCGCACCGCCGCCGCCGTCCTCGCCGCGCGCGGCCGCCCCGAGGCGACCCCGCGCCGCAGGCAGCGCATCCGCAGCGCCTGGGAAGTCCTCCCCGAAATAGCTCCCGAACTGACCGAGTGGAGCGCCCTGTTCGCCTCCGGCGCCGCCCGGCGGGCCCGCGCCGAGGCCGGCATAGCGGCCGCCGCCACCGCCCGCGACGCCGACGACCTGCTCCGCGACGTCGCGATGTTCCTGCGCATCGTCGAGCGGATGCTCGTGCTCCAGCCCGTGCTGCCCCAGCCCCGGCAGGAGCCGCAGGACGCGGGCCGGGAGCCGCCGGACGCGGGCTGACCGGCCCGTCCGTGCCCCGGGAGGCATGGCCGGGGCACGGTTCCGCAGGCAATAGGGTGGAGGCGTTCGCACCCCACGCGCCGAGGAGTCAACTGCCGTGTCGGACCCGATGCGCCCGCCCGCCTCCCACCACCACTCTCAGCCGGCGTCGCTGCGCTCCGACCCCCCTCGTCCGCGCGCTTCTCTCCGTACCGCCGTGGTCTGGGACGTCCTGAAGGACGCCCTCGACCGCCGCGTCCAGGTCACCGGCCGGGAGTCGCGCACCGAACTGGACGTGCTCGACACCGGGGGCGGCAGCGGCAACTTCGCGGTGCCGGTCGCCCGCCTCGGCCACCGCGTCACCGTCGTCGACCCCAGTCCGAACGCCCTGTTCGCGCTGGAGCGCCGGGCCGCCGAGGCCGGCGTCGCCGACCGCGTGCGCGGCGTCCAGGGAGACGTGCTCGGCCTCTTCGACGTCGTCGAGCGCGGCGGCTTCGACGCGGTCCTGTGCCACGGCGTCCTGGAGTACGTGGACGACCCCGCCGAGGGCGTGCGCCTCGCCGTGGACGCGCTGCGCCCCTCCGGCGTCCTCAGCCTCCTCGGCGCGGGCCTCGGCGGCGCCGTGCTCGCGCGGGCCCTCGCCGGGCACTTCAAGGAGGCGCAGACCGCGCTCACCGACCCGGCGGGCCGCTGGGGCGCGGGCGACCCCGTGCCGCGGCGCTTCACCGCCGAGCAGCTCACCGGTCTCGTCGAGGCCGCGGGCGTGCGCGTCGACGCGGTGCACGGCGTCCGGGTCTTCGCCGACCTGGTTCCCGGCGTCCTCGTGGACACCGAGCCGGGCGCCCTGGAGGCCCTCCTCAAGCTGGAGGCCGCCGCCGCGGAGCTGCCCGCCTTCCACTCCGTGGCCACCCAGCTGCACGTGCTCGGCGAGGTGCGGGACGCCACCGGGGCCTGAGGCGCCCGGCGGCCGACCGGCTGATCAGGGCCGCAGCCGCACATGGAGTACGCCACAGGCCCCCCGAACGGGCTACGGGCGCCGTATGATCGAGGGACACCGTTCTGCATGAGGGTTCGGCCGCTGGGGAATGCACGCTTCAGCGAGCCGGATCGGCGTGAAGGTCCGGTTTGGCGAAGTTGGCGTAGAGGGGCGGGTTTCACGGGGGCGATTCCCTGCCTATCCTGAAGGGGACCCCCGGTCGCCCCGGCGACTGCACGATGAGGAGGACTCCGTGCCGCTCTCGGAGCACGAGCAGCGCATGCTCGAGCAGATGGAGCGAGCGCTGTACGCCGAAGATCCCAAGTTCGCGACAGCGCTTGAGGGAAGCGGGCTGCGTACGTACACCCGGAAGCGGGTCTACCAAGCGGTCGCGGGCTTCCTGGTGGGTATCGCCCTTCTCATGGCCGGAATGGTCGCCCAGCAGATCTGGATCAGCGTGGTGGGGTTCCTCGTCATGCTGGGCTGCGCGGTGCTCGCCGTCACCGGTTGGCGCAAAGCGCCGAAGCCGGGCGAACAACCTTCGGGCACGGCCGCCGCGCCGGGCGGGGCCGCGGCCCCACGGCAGGCGAGGCAGCGCCGCTCAGTGATGGACCGCATCGAGCAGCGGTGGCAGCGCCGCCGCGACGAACAGCAGGGCGGTCAGTGAGCGCAGGCGCTCAGGACTGACCGAGCAGACAAGGCAATGTGTGAGGGGTGACCGCCCGGTGGGGCGGTCACCCCTCACACGTGTGTACGCACCCGCTGATGATGCGCCTCCGGGAGGGGAGGGGCGGGGCGGGGCGGGAGGCACCCCTCCCGGAGGCCCCGCCCCTCCCGGAGGCACCGCCCCCGGGAGGCCCGTCCCGGCGCTCAGCCCTCCTGCCCGGCCCGCCGCGGCAGCTTCCGCGCGACCGTCGCCCACGCCCTCGCGGCCTGTTCCCGCCGGCGCGCGCCGAACGCCGCCCACCGGTCCGAGACCGCCCACACCACCCGCGCGGCCGAACGCGGCGCGAGCGTCACGCGCAGCCGGGTGGCCCGGCCCACCGAGGCGTTCAACCCGTCCCGTACCCGCCGGACGTCCTCGGCCAGTCCGGTTGCGGGCTGCGGGCGCGGGGCGTAGAGCACCTGTTCCACCGCGGCCGCCACCCGATGGACGGCCTCCGCGGGACCCGCGGCCAGCTGTCCGACACGGACGATGCGCGCCGCGGCCTTCCGGGGGGTCAGCGACTCGTCCGGCGCGATGCCGTGGTCCCAGGCCGTATCGGTCACTTCGAGCCAGGCCGCCAGCGTCCGCGCCGCTGCCTCCGCCTCGGTGCGGCCGCCGGATCCCAGCCGCACCGCCCGGGTCCGGGTCCGCCACAGCAGGGGCAGCAGCGGTACGCCGAGGACGAGCAGCGCCGCGAGGGCGATGCCCACGATCATCCCGATGGGCGGTCCTTCACCGCCCGATCCGGTCGCGACCTGCGGGGCGGCGCTCGCGCAGCCGCCCTGCTTCTTCATGTCGGGCGGGCAGCTGTCCGACGCGGAAGGCGCCGTGGACGGCTCGGCGGACTCGGCGGGCTCCGGGGTGTCCGGGTCGCCGACGTCGCCCGAAGGGACGTCCGAACGGGTGTAGTCGGGCACCGTGCCGCGGCTCGGGGTCGGCTCGAAACGGGTCCAGCCCACGCCCTCGAAGTACAGCTCGGGCCAGGCGTGCGCGTCCCGCAGCCCGACCGACATCGAACCGTCCCCCCGCGCGGTGCCCGGCGTGAAGCCCACCGCGACCCGCGCCGGGATCCCCAGGGTCCGCGCCATGGACGCCATCGCGAAGGAGAAGTGGACGCAGAAGCCTTCCTTCTGCTTCAGGAACCGCTCGATCGCGGAGGGCCCGCTGCCCGCCCGCACCTGCGTGTTGTACGTGAAGCCGCCGTCCGAGGCGAAGTAGTCCTGGAGCTTGACCGCCTGCTCGTACGGATTCGCGGCGCCCTTGGTGACCTGCCGGGCCCTTTCGCCGACCATCGCCGGGAGCGACTCCGGCACGTCGGTGAACTCGCGCCGCAAGTCGTCGGGCGGCGCGGGCGCGGCGGCCAGCTGCTCGGCCGTGGGCTCCACGACCAGGCTCTTGACCTGGTACCGCGCGCCTCGCGTGGTCTGGCCCCGGTCGCCGACGAGGGCGCGGCCGACCGGCTCGAACCGCCAGCGGCCGCCGATCTCGACCTGGCTGGCGGGGAAGGGCATGGGCAGCCAGTTCTGCGCGTAGCTGTCGGCGGCCGAGAGGTTCGTCTGGATCTCTGTCCTGCGGACGTCGGGGCGCAGGCCGACGGGGTCGGGCAGCGGCGACGGCACGTCCTGGATGCGCCGGACGGTGGTCTTCCACGTCGTGCCGTCGAACTGGTCGAGCGAGACGATGCGCAGATAGAGGTCGTTGGTCGACTCGGCGTTCGTACGGTACGAGAGGACCTCGCGGTCCTCCGGCTGGTTCAGGCTGTCCTGGAGCGCGACCAGCGGGTTCACGGCCGAGATCGTGCCGCCGCCGCCCGACCCGCCGCCCCCCGGGCCGCCGGAGCCGTCCAGCAGGCCACCGTCCAGGGCGGGCAGCGCGAGCGGCACCACCAGGGCGATGCCGAGGGCCACGGCCCCGATGCGCCGTCCCGTGCGGACCGGGGCGAGCGCCCCGCTGTTGCTCTCCAGACCTCCGGAGACCCGGCCCGGCGCGCGCGCCGCGCCGCCGAACACCCGGCCCCACTGCGAGAGCCGGTCCCGCCCCTCCGCCAGGAGCAGCAGCAGATAGCCGGCCGCGGCCAGCAGGAACCACAGCCATCCGGCGCCGCCGTCGGAGAGCCCCGCCGCGACCGAGTACAGGGCGAGCAGCGGAAGCCCGGCGGGGGCCGCGGTGCGGAACGTCACCGCGAGCGCGTCCACCGCGAGGCCGATGACCAGGACACCGCCGACCAGCATCAGCCGTATGCCGTCGCTGAGGGGCGCCGGGATCATGTACTTGCTGACGTCGTTGCCCCCGGCCTCCAGGAGCAGGCCGAACCGCTGGAAGACCTCGGGTCCGGGCACGATCCCCGCGAGGGCCTGTTCACGGGCGAAGACCAGCGTCAGCAGGAAGAGCGACACCAGCGCCTGCACCGCCACGGTCAGCGGCCTGGCCAGCGGCACCCGCCGGGCCAGCGCGCCCACCCCGCTCTGGAGCACCAGCAGGATCACCGCCTGCAGGAACCACGTCGCCGGGTCGACCAGCGGCAGCAGCGAGCCCGACGCCATCAGGGTGGCCGCGGTGGCGCACACCGCGAGCCGCGCGCGCCCGCTCATGACCGTTCCCCCACTGTCTTGCGTCCCCCCGCTGCCGTACGTCCCCGGCCGCTCATGCCCATCCCCCGGTCGTCGTGTCCGCCGCGGGCGCGGGGCCCGCGCTCGTGCGGGCGTGGTCCGCCTGCCGCCACAGGTCCGCGAGGTCCGCGCCCGGCGGGACGGCGAGGGCCGTCCAGCCCGCCTCCCGGAGCATCCGCACGCGCGCGTCACCGGCCTCGGACGGCGGGGCGCCCTGGCCCTGCGCCCAGGCCGCGCTGTCCAGCACGAAGGCGACCGCGGCGCCGCTGCGCTGGCGCATCTTGGCGACCACCGCCGCCTGCTCCTCCGCCAGGTCGCCGAGGAAGGCGACGAGAAGCCCTTCGTTCCCGCCGCGGAGCACGTCGTAGGCCCGGGAGAGCCCGGCGCCGTCCGAGTGGTCGATCACCGCGAGGGTGTCCATCATCAGTCCGGCCGCGTCCGCCGACTCCTGGCCGGAGCCCGCGAAGCCGTCCGAGCCCTCGCCCGGCACGGAGGTGCCGGCGTCGGTCAACAGGCGCACCGAGAAGCCCCGTTCGAGCATGTGCACCAGGGCGGACGCCGTGCCCGACACCGCCCACTCGAAGGCCGAGTCGGGCCCCGCGCCCCGGAAGCCGACGCCCCGGGTGTCCAGGAGCACCGTGCAGCGGGCCCGCTGGGGCTGCTCCTCGCGGCGCACCATCAGCTCGCCGTAGCGCGCGGTGGAGCGCCAGTGCACCCGGCGCAGGTCGTCGCCGTGCCGGTACCCGCGCGGGATGACGTCGTCCTCGCCGGCCAGCGCCAGCGAGCGGTTCCGCCCGTCGCCGTACCCCTTCGCCTCGCCGGTGAGCCGCACCGGTGGCAGGGCCGTCACGCGCGGGATGACCGTCAGCATGTCGTACGTCGAGAAGGAGCGCGTCAGTTCGCACATCCCGAAGGGGTCCGTCAGGCGCAGTTGCAGGGGCCCCAGCGGATAGCGGCCGCGCAGGTCGGAGCGGACGCGGTAGGACACCTCGCGCCGCCCGCCCGCCTCGACGCGGTCGAGCACGAAGCGGGGCCGCGGCCCGAGCACGTACGGCACCCGGTCCTGGAGCATGAGCAGGCCGGTGGGCAGCCGCGAGACGTTGTCCATCCGCAGGTGGACGCGGGCCTCCGAACCGGCGGGCACGCGCGCGGGGGAGAGCCTGCGGCTGCCCGCGACGCGGTAGCGGGTGCGGAACAGGACCGTCGCGCACACCAGCGGCAGCACGGCGAGCAGCAGTCCGACGCGCAGCAGGTCGCTCTGGCCGAGGACGTAGGCACAGACGGCGGCGGCGACGCCGGCCGCCAGGAAGGAGCGGCCGCGGGTGGTCAGGCCCGCGAGGGCCGTGCGCACCCCGCCCTTCTCGTCCTCGGCGGGGCCCGCCGGGCTCCCCCCGAGGGCCATCACAGCCTCCGGGCGCCGGGCGGCTGCTGGTCGAAGTAGGCGCCGGTGCCCGGTGGCGTGGCGGCGGGCACCGGGGTGCGCTGGAGGATCTCCAGGACGACGGACTCGGCCGTACGGCGGTTCAGCTGGGCCTGGGCCGTGGGCAGCAGGCGGTGCGCGAGGACGGCGACGGCCAGTGCCTGCACGTCGTCCGGCAGGGCGAACTCGCGGCCGCTGAGCGCGGCGGAGGCCTTGGCGGCGCGCAGCAGGTGCAGCGTCGCGCGCGGGGACGCGCCGAGTCTGAGGTCCGGGTGGTTGCGGGTCGCGCCGACCAGGTCCACCGCGTACCGCCGGACGGGATCGGCCACGTGGACCGTGCGCACGGCGTCGATGAGCTTCACGATGTCGTGCGCGTGCGCCACCGGCTGGAGGTCGTCCAGGGGCGAGACGCCGCCGTGGACATCGAGCATCTGGAGCTCGGCCTCGGGCCCGGGATAACCGATCGAGACCCGCGCCATGAAGCGGTCGCGCTGCGCCTCGGGCAGCGGGTAGGTCCCCTCCATCTCGACGGGGTTCTGGGTGGCCACGACCATGAACGGGCTGGGCAGTTCATAGGTCTGCCCGTCGATGGTGACCTGGCGCTCCTCCATGGACTCCAGGAGCGCGGACTGCGTCTTCGGAGACGCGCGGTTGATCTCGTCGCCGATCACGATCTGCGCGAAGATCGCGCCCGGCTTGAACTCGAAGTCCCTGCGCTGCTGGTCGAATATGGACACGCCGGTGATGTCCGACGGCAGCAGATCCGGTGTGAACTGGATCCTCCGCACGGAGCAGTCGATGGACCGCGCCAGCGCCTTGGCGAGCATGGTCTTGCCCACGCCCGGCACATCCTCGATGAGCAGGTGCCCCTCCGCGAGGAGCACGGTCAGCGAAAGCCGTACGACCTCTGGCTTGCCCTCGATCACACCCTCCACCGACCTGCGGACACGCTCCGCTGTCGTGGTCAGATCTGTGAGGCTCGCTCGATCGTCATAGGTCGTCACCCGGCCCTCCTCGGCCCTTCCCCGCACTCCCAAGGAGCAGGGGATACCCCAGTCGGGCCGCCACTCAAGCGTGCGACCCGGTACACCCCGAATTCACGGGCGCCACACATGAATGGTTCTGCGTGATGCCACCCCCGCATTGTTGTTGGGCATACCGGGTCGTGTCACTCGCCTGTGGATAACTGGCGGCGATTTGTCGGATCCTATGACGCTTTGTCCGTCACGCGGGGTGGATCTCCCGCAGCAGACCCGTCTTCACGTCGAAGACGAAGCCCCGGATGTCGTCGGTGTGCAGCAGGAACGGCGAGGTCCGCACCCGCTCCATCGACTGTCGCACGTCCTGGTCGACGTCGCGGAAGGACTCCACCGCCCACGTCGGCCGCTGGCCGACCTCGTTCTCCAGGTCCTGGCGGAACTCCTCGGTGAGGGTCTCGAGGCCGCAGCCGGTGTGGTGGATGAGGACCACGCTGCGGGTGCCGAGCGCGCGCTGGCTGATGGTCAGGGAGCGGACGACGTCGTCGGTCACCACACCGCCCGCGTTGCGGATGGTGTGGCAGTCGCCCAGTTCGAGGCCGAGTGCCTCGTGCAGGTCGAGACGGGCGTCCATGCACGCGACGACGGCGACGCGCAGGACGGGGCGGGCGTCCATGCCGGGGTCGGTGAACTCGGAGGCGTATTTCGCGTTCGCGTCCACGAGGCGGTCGGTGACCGTCCCCGCGGCTATGTCGCCGAGGGGCTCAGCGGGCGTGTTATCCGGGGAGGCTGCGGAAGTCGACATGGCTAAGACGTTAATGCGCGTTGATCGTCCCGGCCCGCTGTGAGGAGGGACAAAGAACGTCAAAGACTCTTGTTGTGAGCTAACCCACAGGCCGGCCGGAGTACGGCCGAACGGGTGAGCCCACCGGCTCCGCACCCCTGTCGCGGCCGGTCCGCGACGCGCAGGCCGGTTGATTGACCGGGCGACACGGTGGACTAAAGTGACGCGAAGCGGGAGACGTGACCTGCTCCCTGCTGGACCGCACATCCCGGGGATTCCCAGAATCCCCCCACGTGCGCGGCGCGTACGTACGGCTCGGCCTCCTCCCGCTCCCGGTCGGCTGACGCCACTTCCCCGGCGCCAGCAGTCCATTCCCCTTCACGGAGCGGGTGGGGACCCGGCGGTGCGTGCGCACGCCGCGCCGGACCTGAGAGGGCCCCTTGAGCGACAACAGCCGACACGTCCCGGTGATGCTCCAGCGGTGCCTGGACATGTTGGCCCCCGCGCTCGCCGAGCCGGGCGCCGTCGTCGTCGACTGCACCCTCGGACTCGGCGGCCACAGCGAGGCCCTCCTCGCCACCTTCCCGGCCGCCCGCCTCGTCGCCCTCGACCGCGACAAGGAAGCGCTGCGCCTGTCCGGCGAGCGGCTCGCCCCCTACGGCGACCGGGCCACCCTGGTCCACGCGGTCTACGACGAACTCCCCGACGTGCTCGACCGCCTCGGCATCCCCCGCGTCCAAGGCGTCCTCTTCGACCTCGGCGTCTCCTCCATGCAACTCGACGAGGCCGACCGCGGCTTCGCGTACGCCCAGGACGCCCCCCTCGACATGCGCATGGACCAGACGACCGGCATCAGCGCCGCCGAGGTCCTCAACACGTACGCACCGGGTGAACTGGTGCGGATCCTGCGCCAGTACGGCGAGGAGAAGCAGGCCAAGCGCATCGTGAGCGCCGTCGTCCGCGAACGCGAGAAGGAGCCGTTCAGCAACAGCGCGCGGCTCGTCGAGCTCATCCGCGACTCGCTGCCGCAGGCCGCCAAGCGCACCGGCGGCAACCCCGCCAAGCGCACCTTTCAGGCCCTGCGCATCGAGGTCAACGGCGAGCTGAGCGTCCTGGAACGGGCCATTCCCGCAGCGGTCCAGGCACTCGCCGTCGGCGGCCGGATCGCCGTCCTCTCGTACCACTCGCTGGAGGACCGCCTGGTCAAGCAGGTGTTCGCGGCCGGCGCCGCGAACACCGCACCGCCCGGCCTGCCCGTCGTCCCCGAGCGCTACCAGCCGCGGCTCAAGCTTCTGACGCGCGGCGCCGAACTCCCCACAGAGGAAGAGGTCGCCGAGAACCGCAGGGCGGCCCCCGCCCGGCTGCGGGGCGCGCAGCGCGTACGCGAAGACGTCCGCTGAGCAGCACCCGCTGATCAGAGTCCGCGAGGAGGCTCCATGAGCAAGAAGCCCGAGTTGCGGGGGAGGGCCGCCCGCCTCGCACGGCTGCTGCCCCAGGGCCCGACCCAGGCCGCGCGCACGCCCTTCGTCCTCCTCGTCGTCGTGCTCCTCGGCGGCGGCCTGATCGTGCTGCTCATCCTGAACTCCTCCCTCAACGAAGGCTCGTTCCAGCTGAGCGAGCTGAAGAAGGAGACCAAGGAGCTCACCGAGGAGGAGCAGGAGCTCCAGCGCGAAGTGGACGGCTATGCGGCCCCCGACGCCCTCCAGCGCCGCGCCCGTGAGCTCGGCATGGTCCCCGGCGGCGACCCGGCCTTCCTGGACCCCGACGGAACCGTGCGCGGCGTGCCGGGCGCCGCGGCCCGCCCCTCGTCGCTGGGGTACCCCGCGCCGCGCCCGCAGGAGGTCGCGTCCCCCGCGGCGACCGTCTCGATCCCGGTCGCACCCCCCGTGCCGCCACCGGCCCCGGACTCCACGGTGTCCGCCCCGCCGCCCGCCCCCACCCCCGCCGCCCAGGCGCCCGCGCAGCCCGGCCTCCCCACGACGACCTCCGGCAGGTGACGCAAGTGCCCGACAGGGAACCCCCGCGGCGCCGGGTGCCAGGACCCGCGAAGCCCGTCCGCCCGGCCAAGGCAAGCGCCCCGCGCCGCCCCGCGCCGGGCGGCCGCCCCGCAGCCCGCAGGCCCGCCGCCAAGGGCAAGGCCAAGGCCCGCACCATCCGCCTGGGCAGCCCACGGCCGCGCCTGCGCATGGTCAGCCTCGGCCTGACGCTGGTGATGCTCGCCTTCGTCGTACGGCTGCTGCAGGTGCAGGCCGTCGACGCCAGCGCGTACGCCGCCAAGGCCGAGAAGAACCGCTACTTCACCCACACCCTGGCCGCCGAGCGCGGGCGCATCACCGACCGCGCCGGCGTCGAACTGGCCGCCAGCGTGGACGCGTACGACATCACGGCGGACCCCACGCTGTTCACGCCGAAGGAGATGAAGACCGACGACGCGCCCGAGCAGGCGGCCGCGCTGCTGGCCCCGATCCTCGACAAGGACGTCGCCGAGCTCACCGCGAAGCTCAAGACCCCCAAGACGCGTTACGTCCTGCTCGCCCGCCGCCAGAGCCCCCAGGTGTGGAAGCAGATCAAGGACCTGCGCGGCGCCCTCGCCGAGAAGGCGGGCACCGACCCCGCATCGCCGAACGTGCTTGCGGGCGTCCTCGCAGACCCGAGCAGCAAGCGGGTCTATCCGAACGACGACCTCGGCGCCGGGATACTGGGCTGGGTCAACTCCGACGGCAAGGGCGCGGGCGGCCTGGAGGCACAGCTCGACAAGCAGCTGGCCGGCGAGGACGGCAAGGTCCGCTACGCCCAGTCCGGCGGCCGCCAGGTGCCGACGGCGGGCTCCACGGAGACACCGGCCGTGCCCGGCTCCGACGTCGAGCTCACCATCGACCGCGACATCCAGTGGGCAGCGCAGAACGCCATCAGTGAGCAGGTCAGGAAGTCCCAGGCCGACCGTGGCTACGTGATAGTGCAGGACACGCGGACCGGCGAGGTCCTCGCGATGGCCAACGCCCCCGGCTTCGACCCGAACGACCTCTCGCGGGCCGACGGCGCCGCCCTCGGCAACGCCGCGCTTCAGGACGCCTTCGAGCCGGGCTCCACCGCCAAGGTCATGTCGATGGCCGCCGTCCTGGAAGAGAACGCCGCCACGCCCGGCACGCACGTGACGGTGCCCAACCGGCTGCACCGCGGCGACCGCCTCTTCCAGGACGACATCGACCACCCCACCTGGCACCTGACGCTCAACGGCGTGCTCGCCAAGTCCTCCAACATCGGCACGATCCTCGCCACCGGAGAGCTCGGCAGGACGCAGAAGGAGGCCAACCGGGTCCTCTACTCGTACCTGCGGAAGTTCGGCCTCGGCAAGGAGACCGGGCTCGGCTTCCCCGGCGAGACCTCCGGCATCCTCGCCCCCGCCGACAAGTGGTCCACCTCGCAGCAGTTCACGATCCCCTTCGGCCAGGGCGTATCGATCAACGCCATGCAGGCCGCCTCGGTCTACTCGACCATCGCCAACGGCGGCGTACGCGTCGAACCCACCCTGGTCCGCGGCACCAAGGGCCCCGACGGCCGCTTCACGCCCGCGCCGAAGCCCAAGAAGACCCGGGTGGTGAGCGAGAAGACGGCGAAGACCGTCTCGCAGATGCTCGAATCCGTCGTCGACGACGAAGAGGGCACCGGCACCAAGGCCCGCATCCCCGGCTACCGCGTCGCGGGCAAGACCGGTACGGCCAACCGGGTCGACCCGGCGACCGGCCGCTACAAGGGCTACACCTCGTCGTTCGCCGGCTTCGCGCCCGCCGACAAGCCGCGCGTCACGGTCTACTGCGCCATCCAGAACGCCACCAAGGGAAGCTACTTCGGCGGCCAGATCTGCGGACCCATCTACAAGGAAGTCATGGAGTTCGCCCTCAAGACGCTCCAAGTACCGCCCACCGGAAGCGGCCCGGCCCGCCTTCCGGTGACCTTCAAGCCCTGAGACCCACCAGGAACAGCTCGTGACAACCATCACGCCAGGCTCGGGGAACCACCCCCCGGCACGCCCCTCACTTCGCTCCGAGAGGGGTACGCCCGGTACGCTCACCGCCGTGCCACACGCTGATCAGTCCCAAACCACCCAGAAGGGCGTTCCCGTGACATATCCGGGACCGCCGCGGCCGGACCGGGTCTCCCCGACCTCGCTGACGGAGCTCGCAGGCCAGCTGGGCGTCGCCGACCCGGGCAGTGCGCAGATCACGGGTATCACGCACGACTCGCGCGCTGTGCGGCCCGGCGACCTCTACGCCGCGCTGCCCGGCGCCCGGATGCACGGCGCCGACTTCGTCGCGCAGGCCGCCGACCTCGGTGCCGCCGCGGTGCTCACCGACCCGACCGGCGCCGAACGCGCGGCCGTGACCGGACTGCCGGTCCTGGTCGTCGACGACCCGCGCGGCAGCATGGGCGAGCTGGCGGCGACGGTCTACGGCCACCCCGGCCGCGACCTGCTGCAGATCGGCATCACCGGCACGTCCGGGAAGACCACCACCGCGTACCTCATCGAGGGCGGCCTCAAGGGCGTCCGCTCGACCGGCCTCATCGGCACGGTCGAGATGCGCATCGGCGACGAGCGCATCAAGTCGGAGCGCACCACCCCCGAAGCCACCGACCTCCAGGCGCTGTTCGCGGTGATGCGCGAGCGCGGCGTCGAGGCGGTCGCGATGGAGGTCTCCAGCCACGCGCTGGTGCTCGGGCGGGTGGACGGCTGCGTCTTCGACGTCGCCGTCTTCAACAACCTCAGCCCGGAGCACATGGAGTTCCACTCCGGCATGGAGGACTACTTCCAGGCCAAGGCGCAGCTGTTCACCAAGCACCGCTCGCGCCTCGGAGTGGTCAACTTCGACGACGAGTACGGGCGCCGGCTCATCACCGAGTCGGAGGTGCCCGTCACCACCTTCTCCGCCGAGGGGCACCCGGACGCCGACTGGCGCGCCGAGGACGTCGAGGTCGGGCCGCTCGACTCGACGTTCGTCGCGGTCGGCCCCGCCGGCGAGCGGATCGCCGCCAAGTCGCCGCTCGCCGGCCCCTTCAACGTCGCCAACACCCTCGCCGCGATCGTCTCGCTGGCCGTCGCGGGGATCGACCCGCAGCAGGCCGCCGACGGCATCGGCGCGGTGCCCGGCGTGCCGGGCCGCCTGGAGCGCGTCGACGCGGGCCAGCCCTACCTGGCCGTCGTCGACTACGCCCACAAGACGGACGCCGTCGAATCGGTCCTGCGCGCGCTGCGCAAGGTCACCGAGGGCAAGCTGCACATCGTGCTCGGCTGCGGCGGCGACCGGGACAAGACCAAGCGGATGCCGATGGGCGCGGCCGCGGCCCGCCTCGCCGACACCGCCGTACTGACCTCCGACAACCCCCGTGGCGAGGACCCCCTCGCGATCCTCGCCACGATGCTCGCCGGCGCCGCCGAGGTCCCGGCCCACGAGCGCGGCGACGTCGCCGTGTTCGAGGACCGCGCCGCCGCCATCCGCGCGGCCGTCGTCCGCGCGCGGCCGGGTGACACCGTCCTCGTCGCGGGCAAGGGCCACGAGCAGGGACAGGACATCGCCGGGGTGGTGCGTCCCTTCGACGACCGCCAGGTACTTCGCGAAGCTATCCAGCAAACCCAGGGATGAAGTTGTGATCGCCCTCTCCCTCGCCGAGATCGCCACCGTCGTCGGCGGGCAGACGTACGACATACCGGATCCGGCCGTCCAGGTCACCGGACCCGTCGTCCGGGACTCCCGTGAGGTGGAGCCCGGCAGCCTCTTCGTCGCCTTCGTCGGCGAGCGCGTCGACGGCCACGACTACGCGGCGGACGTCGTCGCGGCAGGCGCCGCGGCCGTCCTCGCCTCGCGGCCCGTCGGCGTGCCCGCCGTCGTCGTCGACGACGTGCAGGCGGCCCTCGGAGCCCTTGCGCGCCACGTCGTGGAGCGGCTCGGCGCCACCTTGGTGGCGCTGACGGGCTCGGTCGGCAAGACCAGCTCCAAGGACCTCCTCGCGCAGGTGCTCCGGCGCAAGGCGCCCACGGTCTTCACGCCCGGCTCGTTCAACAACGAGATCGGCCTGCCGCTGACCGCGCTCAGCGCCACCGACGAGACGCGCTTCCTCATCCTCGAGATGGGAGCGCGCGGAATCGGCCACATCCGGTACCTCACCGGACTCACCCCGCCGAAGATCGGGCTCGTCCTGAACGTCGGAACCGCCCACATCGGCGAGTTCGGCGGACGCGAGCAGATCGCACAAGCGAAGGGTGAGCTGGTCGAGTCGCTGCCCGCGGACGGCGCCGCGGTCCTCAACGCCGACGACCCGCTCGTCCGCGCGATGGCGTCGCGCACGAAGGCGCGCGTGATCCTCTTCGGAGAGGCCGAGGACGCCGACGTACGCGCGGAAAATGTCCGGCTCACAGAGAACGGACAGCCCGCTTTTACGCTGCACACACCCTCCGGGTGCAGCGACGTGACCTTGCGGCTGTACGGTGAGCACCACGTGTCGAACGCGCTTGCCGCGGCCGCCGTCGCCCATGAGCTGGGCATGTCCGTGGACGAGATCGCCCTCGCGCTCTCCGAGGCGGGCACGCTGTCCCGCTGGCGGATGGAGGTCACCGAGCGCCCGGACGGCGTGACGGTCGTCAACGACGCCTACAACGCGAACCCCGAGTCCATGCGAGCCGCTCTGCGCGCGCTCGCGGCCATGGGCAAGGGGCGCCGTACGTGGGCGGTGCTCGGTCACATGGCCGAGCTCGGGGACGAGGGTCTCGCCGAGCACGACGCGGTCGGACGACTTGCCGTCCGGCTCAACGTGAGCAAGCTCGTGGCAGTCGGGGGCAGGGAAGCGTCCTGGCTCCAACTGGGCGCATACAACGAGGGTTCGTGGGGTGAGGAGTCGGTGCACGTGTCCGACGCACAGGCGGCGATCGACCTGCTGCGCAATGAACTGCGCCCAGGTGACGTCGTGCTGGTGAAGGCGTCCAGGTCGGTCGGTCTCGAGAAGGTCGCCACGGCGCTGCTCGACGACGCCGCGGTGTCTTCTGAGGGGCAGGTCTCCGGCCGATGAGGCAGATCCTCTTCGCGGGCGTGATCGGGCTCTTCCTGACCCTGGTCGGTACCCCGCTGCTGATCAAGCTCCTGGCCCGCAAGGGCTACGGCCAGTTCATCCGGGACGACGGCCCGCGCGAGCACCACAGCAAGCGCGGTACGCCGACCATGGGTGGTATCGCCTTCATCCTGGCCACGCTCATCGCGTACTTCCTCACGAAGGTCATCACCGGCACGGAGACCACGCTCTCCGGCCTCCTGGTGCTCTTCCTGATGGCGGGCATGGGCCTCGTCGGCTTCCTCGACGACTACATCAAGATCGTCAAGCAGCGTTCGCTCGGTCTGCGCGCCAAGGCGAAGATGGCCGGCCAGCTGATCGTCGGCATCGGCTTCGCCGTGCTCGCGCTGAACTGGCCGGACAACCGGAACCAGACGCCGGCCTCCACCAAGCTGTCGTTCGTCACGGACTTCGGCTGGTCGATCGGCCCGGTCCTGTTCGTGGTCTGGGCGCTGTTCATGATCCTCGCGATGTCGAACGGCGTGAACCTCACCGACGGTCTGGACGGCCTCGCCACCGGCGCCTCCGTGATGGTCTTCGGCGCCTACACCTTCATCGGTGTCTGGCAGTACCAGGAGTCCTGCGCCAACGCGACGACGCTGACCAACCCGCAGGCGTGCTTCGAGGTCAGAGACCCGCTCGACCTCGCCGTGGTGGCCTCCGCACTGATGGGCGCCTGCTTCGGCTTCCTGTGGTGGAACACCTCGCCCGCCAAGATCTTCATGGGCGACACCGGCTCGCTCGCCCTCGGCGGCGCGCTCGCCGGCCTCGCGATCTGCTCCCGCACGGAGCTGCTCCTCGCGCTGCTCGGCGGCCTCTTCGTCCTCATCACCATGTCGGTCGTCATCCAGGTCGGCTCGTTCCGGATGACCGGTAAGCGGGTCTTCCGGATGGCGCCACTCCAGCACCACTTCGAACTCAAGGGGTGGTCCGAGGTCCTTGTGGTGGTCCGCTTCTGGATCATCCAGGGCATGTGCGTGATCGTCGGCCTCGGTCTCTTCTACGCGGGATGGGCAGCCGAAAAGTGACCTCTGTGTCCGACTGGCAGGGCAGGAACATCACCGTCGCCGGTCTCGGCGTGAGCGGCATCAGCGCCGCCCGCGCCCTGGCCGGCCTCGGCGCGACGGTGACCGTCGTGGACGGCGGCTCCGGAGAGGCGCACCGGGAACGCGCCGCCTCTCTGGAGAGCGAGGGCATCTCCGTACGCCTGGGAGACGCCGAGAGCCTGCCGCCCGGCACGGACCTCGTCGTCACCTCGCCGGGCTGGAAGCCGTCGTCGCCGCTGTTCGCCGCGGCCGCCGAGGCGGGCGTGGACGTCATCGGCGACGTCGAGGTCGCCTGGCGGCTTCGCGGCCCCGACGCGGCCCCCTGGCTCGCCGTCACGGGCACCAACGGCAAGACCACGACGACGCAGATGCTCGCCTCGATCCTTCACGCGGCGGGCCTGCGCACGGCCGCCGTCGGCAACATCGGCACCCCGATCGTGGACGTGGTCCTCGAAGGCGACGACGCGTACGACGTGTTCGCCGTCGAGCTGTCCTCGTACCAGCTGCACTGGGCGCCCTCGCTGCGCGCCCACTCCGCGGCCGTCCTCAACCTCGCGCCCGACCACCTGGACTGGCACGGCTCCATGGAGGCGTACGCCGCCGACAAGGGCCGCATCTACGAGGGCAACCGGATCGCCTGCGTCTACAACGTCGCGGACAAGGCGACCGAGGACCTGGTCCGCGAGGCCGACGTCGAAGAGGGCTGCCGCGCCATCGGTTTCACGCTGAACGCGCCCGCACCCTCGCAACTGGGCGTGGTGGACGGCATCCTGGTCGACCGTGCCTTCGTGCCGGACCGCCAGAAGCAGGCCCAGGAGCTCGCCGAGATCTCCGACGTCCAGCCGCCCGCGCCGCACAACATCGCCAACGCGCTGGCCGCGGCGGCCCTCGCGCGCGCCTTCGGCGTGCAGGCGACGGCCGTCCGCGACGGGCTGCGCGCCTTCCGCCCGGACGCCCACCGCATCGAACACGTCGCCGACGTCGAGGGCGTCGCGTACGTCGACGACTCCAAGGCCACCAACACCCACGCCGCCCAGGCGTCGTTGGCGGCATACGAGTCGATCGTCTGGATCGCGGGCGGGCTCGCCAAGGGCGCCACCTTCGACGAGCTCGTCGCGGGCGCCGCGAAGCGGCTGCGCGGCGCCGTCCTCATCGGCGCCGACCGCGAGCTGATCCGCGAAGCCCTCGCGCGACACGCCCCCGAGGTCCCGGTCGTCGACCTCGACCGGACCGACACTGGGGCGATGTCCGAGGCGGTACGGCGGGCGGCGGAGCTGGCTCAGCCGGGGGACACCGTGCTGATGGCTCCGGCCTGTGCGTCGATGGACATGTTCACCAACTACAACAAGCGTGGTGAAGCGTTCGCGGACGCCGTCCGCGAACTCGGTCCCACGCGCGCCTGACCGGGCTGTCCGTCCGGCGGGCGCCGGGCACACCCTTGGGAGGGGAACGTGGCCAGGTCATCCGTGCGGGTCGCCAGACGACCGGCTCCGGTACGCGCCAGAGGTGCCTCCCACCCTCCGGGCGAGAGCGGGCTCCGGCGGCTCCACAACAGGATCCGCCGGGCCTGGGACCGGCCGCTCACCGCGTACTACCTCATCCTCGGCAGCAGCCTGCTGCTCACCGGGCTCGGCCTGGTGATGGTCTACTCCGCCTCGATGATCCAGGCGCTGCAGCTGGACCTGCCCGCCTCGTACTTCTTCCGGAAGCAGTTCGTGGCGGCCGTGCTCGGCGCGATCCTGCTCCTGGTCGCCATGCGGATGCCCATCAAGCTGCACCGGGCGCTCGCCTATCCGATCCTCGCGGTGACCGTCTTCCTGATGGTCCTCGTGCAGATCCCGGGGATAGGGCGCAGCGTCAACGGCAACCAGAACTGGATCTACCTGGGCGGCCCGTTCCAGCTCCAGCCCAGTGAGTTCGGCAAGCTCGCCCTGGTCCTGTGGGGCGCCGACCTGCTGGCGCGTAAACACGACAAGCGGCTCCTTACCCAGTGGAAACACATGCTGGTGCCGCTCGTGCCGGTCGCCTTCATGCTGCTCGGACTCATCATGCTCGGCGGCGACATGGGCACCGCGATCATTCTCACCGCGATCCTCTTCGGCCTGCTGTGGCTCGCGGGAGCACCCACCCGGCTGTTCGCCGGCGTACTGGGCATCGCGACGCTGCTCGGTGTGATTCTCATCAAGACCAGCCCGAACCGCATGGCCAGGCTCGCGTGCATCGGCGCCACCGACCCGGGCCCCGGCGACCAGTGCTGGCAGGCCGTACACGGCATCTACGCCCTGGCCTCCGGCGGATTCTTCGGTTCCGGACTCGGCGCGAGTGTGGAAAAATGGGGTCAACTGCCTGAACCGCACACCGACTTCATCTTCGCCATCACCGGCGAGGAACTCGGTCTGGCGGGGACACTGTCGGTGCTCGCCCTGTTCGCGGCTCTAGGCTATGCGGGTATCCGCGTGGCCGGACGCACGGAGGACCCCTTCGTGAGGTATGCCGCGGGAGGCGTGACCACCTGGATCACGGCGCAGGCCGTGATCAACGTCGGTGCGGTGCTCGGTCTGCTGCCGATCGCCGGTGTCCCGCTCCCGCTGTTCTCCTACGGGGGTTCGGCCCTGCTGCCGACCATGTTCGCCATCGGACTCCTCATCGCCTTCGCGCGATCGGACCCGGCGGCGAAGGCGGCCCTGGCCATGCGGCAACCTCGGGTGAGATGGAACACGATGCGACGGCGCGTCAAGGCGCGTTCGTCCGGAGAGCGGTGAATTTCGGTGCATGTCGTACTCGCCGGTGGGGGGACCGCCGGCCACATCGAGCCCGCGCTCGCCCTCGCGGACGCCCTGCGGAGGCAGGACCCGACCGTGGGCATCACGGCCCTGGGCACGGAGCGCGGACTCGAGACCCGGCTCGTACCCGAGCGGGGCTACGAACTCGCGCTGATCCCGGCCGTCCCGCTGCCGCGCAAGCCCACCCCTGAACTGATCACCGTCCCGGGGCGGCTGCGCGGCACCATCAAGGCGGCCGAGCAGATCCTGGAGCGCACCAAGGCGGACTGCGTCGTCGGCTTCGGCGGCTACGTCGCCCTGCCCGGCTACCTCGCGGCCAAGCGGACCGGGACGCCGATCGTCGTGCACGAGGCCAACGCGCGCCCCGGCCTCGCCAACAAGATCGGCTCGCGGTACGCCCACGGGGTGGCCGTCGCCACCCCCGACAGCAAGCTGCGCAACTCCCGCTACATCGGCATCCCGTTGCGGCACACCATCGCGACGCTCGACCGGGCCCGGGTCCGCCCGGAGGCGCGTGCCGCCTTCGGTCTCGACCCGAACCTGCCGACGCTGCTCGTCTCGGGCGGCTCGCAGGGCGCCCGGCGGCTCAACGAGGTCGTCCAGCAGGTCGCCCCCGTGCTCCAGCGCGCGGGCATCCAGATCCTGCACGCGGTCGGCCCGAAGAACGAATTGCCGCAGGTGCACCAGATGCCGGGGATGCCCCCGTACATCCCGGTACCGTACGTGGACCGGATGGACCTCGCGTACGCCGCGGCCGACATGATGCTCTGCCGCGCGGGCGCGATGACCGTGGCCGAACTCTCCGCCGTCGGGCTCCCCGCCGCCTACGTCCCGCTGCCGATCGGCAACGGCGAACAGCGGCTCAACGCCCAGCCGGTGGTCAAGGCCGGCGGCGGACTCCTCGTCGACGACGCGGAACTGACGCCCGAGTGGGTCCAGGGCAACGTGCTGCCCGTGCTGGCCGACCCGCACCGGCTGTACGAGATGTCCCGCGCGGCCTCGGAGTTCGGCCGCAGGGACGCCGACGACCTCCTCGTCGGCATGGTGTACGAGGCGATTGCGTCACGCCGCAACGCGTGAGAAGGCAGGGGACCGTGGCCGGACCGACCACCGCCGAACGGCAGCAGAAGAAGTCCGGCCCGCCCCGCCCGCAGCGCACCCGCCGTCCCGGGCTGCCGCGTTCGCGCACTCTGATCGTCGTACTGGTGCTCGCCGTGCTCCTCGGCGCCGGCGGGCTCTGGGTGCTCTACGGCTCGCAGTGGCTCCGCCTCGAACGTGTGACGACGTCGGGAACCGGTGTCCTGACGCCCGACGAAGTGCGGGAGGCGGCCGACGCACCCGTCGGGACACCACTGATTTCGGTCGACACGGACGCCATCAAGGAGCGGCTGCGCTCAAAATTGCCCCGAATTGACTCGGTTGACGTCGTCCGGTCCTGGCCGCACGGAATCGGACTCGAAGTGACGGAACGCAAGCCGGTCCTCGTTCTCGAAAAGGGCGGAAAGTTCGTCGAAGTGGACGCCGAGGGAGTGCGATTCGCCACGGTCGAGCGCGCGCCCAAGGGGGTGCCGGAGCTCGAATTGGCGTTGGACCGGGAGAGCGGGGCGGCCAGCCTGCGCAGGTTCGGCACCGGCCGGCTGCTGCGCGAGGCGGTGCGGGTCGCCGGTGACCTGCCCGAAGCCGTGGCCCGCGATACCCGGAGCCTCAAGGTCCGCTCGTACGACTCCATCTCGCTGGAGTTGAGCGGCGGGCGCACCGTCGACTGGGGCAGTGGCGAGAAGGGCCGATCCAAGGCCACTACCCTCGTCGCGCTGATGAAAGCGGCTCCCAAGGCGCGGCACTTCGATGTGAGCGTCCCCACCGCCCCTGCGTCAGCGGGGAGTTGACGCATATCGTCGCAGGCCAGCACCCTGGTTCGGCAGCGCTACGGCTGATCACATAGGGTGAAAAGAAAAACGGGAGGTTCGGCGTGTTCGTTGAACGTGCGCCACTTGTCGACTTAGTGTCCTGTTCGGAAGAGTCCAAGGAACAGACACACTGGTAACCCTAAACTTCAGCGTTAGGGTTCGGGTCGGCGTTCGGACCGTCCCATTCGGCATCAGTCGCCGCATCGCATCGATGCGAAACGGCGACACGTAACTCGAGGCGAGAGGCCTTCGACGTGGCAGCACCGCAGAACTACCTCGCAGTCATCAAAGTCATCGGTGTCGGCGGCGGTGGTGTCAATGCCATCAACCGGATGATCGAGGTCGGTCTCAAGGGCGTCGAGTTCATCGCCATCAACACCGACGCGCAAGCCCTGTTGATGAGCGACGCCGACGTCAAGCTCGACGTCGGCCGTGAACTCACCCGCGGCCTCGGCGCCGGCGCCAACCCGGCCGTCGGCCGCAAGGCCGCAGAGGACCACCGCGAGGAGATCGAGGAGGTCCTCAAGGGGGCCGACATGGTCTTCGTCACCGCCGGCGAAGGCGGTGGTACCGGCACCGGCGGCGCACCCGTCGTCGCCAACATCGCGCGCTCGCTCGGCGCCCTCACCATCGGTGTGGTCACCCGGCCGTTCACCTTCGAGGGCCGGCGCCGCGCCAACCAGGCCGAGGACGGCATCGCGGAGCTGCGCGAAGAGGTCGACACCCTCATCGTCATCCCCAACGACCGGCTGCTGTCCATCTCGGACCGGCAGGTCTCCGTCCTCGACGCGTTCAAGTCGGCGGACCAGGTCCTGCTCTCCGGTGTCCAGGGCATCACCGACCTCATCACCACGCCCGGCCTGATCAACCTCGACTTCGCCGACGTCAAGTCGGTCATGTCCGAGGCCGGTTCGGCCCTCATGGGCATCGGCTCGGCCCGCGGCGACGACCGCGCGGTGGCCGCAGCCGAGATGGCGATCTCCTCGCCGCTCCTCGAGGCGTCCATCGACGGCGCCCGCGGCGTGCTGCTCTCCATCTCCGGCGGCTCGGACCTCGGCCTCTTCGAGATCAACGAAGCGGCCCAGCTGGTCAGCGAGGCCGCGCACCCCGAGGCCAACATCATCTTCGGCGCGGTCATCGACGACGCGCTCGGCGACGAGGTCAGGGTCACCGTCATCGCGGCGGGCTTCGACGGCGGCCAGCCACCGTCCAAGCGGGACAACGTCCTCGGCTCGGCGTCGTCGGGAGCCCCCAAGCGCGAGGAGCCGGCCCCGTCCTCCGCACCGTCCCGCCCTGCGGAATCGTCCCGCCCGGCCTTCGGCGGCCTCGGCAGCGTCACCCCGCGCGACGAGCCCTCAACCCCGGAGCCCGCGGAGCCGGCCCCGGTGAGCGAGGCCCCGTCCGCGCCGACGGCGCCGCCGCAGGTCCCGCCGGCCCGTCCCTACCAGGACAGCCAGGCCGAAGAGCTGGACGTGCCGGACTTCCTGAAGTGATGTCGGACTTCTCGAAGTGATAAGCAAGCACAGCACCGTGAGCGGCGCGCACTTCGCCTTCACCGACAGGTGGGGCGGGGTGAGCGCCGTTCCGTACGAAGAGCTCAACCTCGGCGGCGCGGTCGGCGACGACCCCGAGGCCGTGCGCACCAACCGCGCGCTGGCCGCCAAGTCCCTCGGCATCGACCCGGCCCTGGTCGTCTGGATGAACCAGGTGCACGGCAGTGACGTCGCCGTGGTCGAAGGACCGTGGGAGTCCGACGCGGAGATCCCGGCCGTCGACGCGGTGGTGACCGCCCGCAGGGGCCTCGCCCTCGCCGTCCTCACCGCGGACTGCACGCCCGTCCTGCTCGCCGATCCGGTGGCCGGGGTCGCGGCCGCGGCGCACGCGGGCCGCCCCGGCATGGTGGCGGGAGTCGTGCCCGCCACGGTCGAGGCCATGGTGGCGCTCGGCGCGGACCCCGGGCGCATCGTCGCCCGCACCGGCCCCGCCGTCTGCGGGCGTTGCTACGAAGTGCCGGAGGCGATGCGCGCCGAAGTCGCCGCCGTCGAGCCCGCGGCGCACGCCGGGACGAGTTGGGGTACGCCGGCGGTCGACGTGACCGCCGGGGTGCACGCCCAACTGGAGCGGCTGGGGGTGTGCGACCGGGAGCAGTCGCCGGTGTGCACCCTGGAATCCGGTGACCATTTCTCGTACCGCCGCGACCGGACCACCGGCCGCCTCGCGGGCTATGTCTGGCTGGACTGATAGGGCATGACGGAGCGTAAGTCTCAACTCGCCGCAAATCTGGCGAAGGTCGAGGAGCGCATCGCCGCGGCGTGCGCGGCGGCCGGGCGCAAGCGGGAAGAAGTGACCCTGATCGTGGTCACGAAGACCTATCCGGCGAGCGATGTGCGGATTCTCTCCGAACTCGGTGTGCGGCACGTCGCGGAGAACCGGGACCAGGACGCGGCGCCGAAGGCGGCCGAGAGCGCGGACCTGCCCCTCACGTGGCACTTCGTCGGCCAGCTGCAGACCAACAAAGTCCGTTCCGTGACCGGTTATGCCGATCTGGTGCAGTCCGTGGATCGTCCCAAGCTCGTCACAGCTCTCTCGGCGGCCGCGGTGCGCGCGGAGCGCGAGATCGGCTGTCTGATCCAGGTCGCGCTCGACGCCGAGGAGAACGGCCGGGGCGAGCGCGGGGGCGTGGGGCCCGGCGGAATCGAAGAGTTGGCCGACCTCGTCGCGGGGGCGCCGGGGCTGCGGCTCGATGGTCTGATGACCGTGGCGCCGCTGACCGGACCGTACGCGGGACGGCAACAGGCGGCGTTCGAGCGGTTGATGGAATTCTCAACCCTCATGCGCGCGGCTCATCCTGCTGCGAACATGGTGTCGGCAGGGATGAGTGCGGACCTCGAACAGGCTGTGGCGGCCGGGGCGACACATGTGCGCGTCGGTACGGCGGTACTCGGAGTCCGACCCGGGCTCGGGTAACGTCGCCAAGAAGTCGGACCACAGCAGAAAATATGGTCATTCTCGCTGTTGGGCGGGGATACCTCGTGGATCGCGGGCAGTTGACGACGACAGCCGATCCACCACAGAGCGGAGGACTCAGAGCATGGCCGGCGCGATGCGCAAGATGGCGGTCTACCTCGGCCTCGTGGAGGACGATGGGTACGACGGTCCGGGGTTCGACCCCGATGACGAGTTCGAACCCGAGCCGGAGCCCGAGCGCGACCGCAGGAGGCACGAACCATCGCATCAGTCGCACCAGTCCCATCAGTCACAACGGGACGAATCGGTACGAGTGGTGCAGCCGCCCGCCCCGCGCGAGCCGGCGGCCCATTCCGCTTCGCCATCCGCGGAATCCGGACGTCCGGCGCGAATCGCCCCCGTGGCATCCATCACACCTGAACGCCAGAGCCTGGAGAAGAACGCACCGGTGATCATGCCCAAGGTCGTGTCCGAGCGGGAGCCCTACCGCATCACCACATTGCACCCCCGGACCTACAACGAGGCCCGTACCATCGGGGAACACTTCCGTGAGGGCACCCCGGTGATCATGAATCTGACCGAGATGGATGACACGGACGCGAAGCGACTTGTCGACTTTGCGGCCGGTTTGGTCTTCGGCCTGCATGGCAGCATTGAACGAGTGACGCAGAAGGTGTTCCTGTTGTCGCCTGCTAACGTCGATGTAACGGCGGAGGACAAGGCTCGCATCGCAGAGGGCGGGTTCTTCAACCAGAGCTGAGACGCAGTGATGCAGTAGTTGCCGTAGACGCAGTACCGGAACGACGAAGTACGAGTAACAGGGGAGAGGGAACCGCGAACATGAGCGTGGTCGTGCAGGTGCTTTACATCGCGCTGATGTGCTTCCTCATCGTGCTGATCTTCCGGCTCGTCATGGACTACGTCTTCCAGTTCGCCCGCTCATGGCAACCCGGCAAGCCGATGGTGGTCGTTCTGGAGGCCACCTACACTGTCACTGATCCACCGCTCAAGCTCCTGCGGCGGTTCATTCCGCCGCTGCGTCTCGGGGGCGTGGCGCTCGACCTGTCCTTCTTCGTACTGATGATCATCGTCTACATCCTGATCCACATCGTGAGTCAGCTGTGATGAGTGCGATGTCTAATACGGTCTTGCCGAATGCCGACGACTACGTTGAGGTGAAGAGATGCCGTTGACCCCCGAGGACGTGCGGAACAAACAGTTCACGACCGTCCGCCTCCGAGAAGGCTATGACGAGGACGAGGTCGATGCCTTCCTCGATGAGGTCGAAGCCGAACTGACGCGACTCCTCCGCGAGAACGAGGACCTGCGCGCCAAGCTCGCCGCGGCCACCCGTGCCGCCGCGCAGAACCAGCAGCAGGGCGGGATGCGCAAGGGCCCCGACGGGCCGCAGGACCAGCGCGGTCCCGGCGCCCCCGTGCCCGCCGCAATATCAGGTCCGCAGCCGGTGCCGCCGCAGCAGCATCAGCAGCAGCAGATGGGTGGCCCCATGGGCGGCCCGCCGCAGCTGCCCGGTGGCGCGCCGCAGCTGCCCGCAGGCCCCAGCGGCCACGGCCAGGGGCATGGCCCGCAGGGCGGTCCGCAGGGTCCCGGCCCGATGGGTCAGGGTCCGATGGGCGGTCCCATGGGTGGCCCCATGGGCGGTCACGGTCCGCAGATGCCGCAGCCCGGTCAGGGCCCCGGTGGCGACAGCGCCGCCCGTGTGCTCTCCCTGGCGCAGCAGACCGCCGACCAGGCGATCGCGGAGGCCCGTTCCGAGGCCAACAAGATCGTCGGCGAGGCTCGCTCGCGCGCCGAGGGCCTCGAGCGTGACGCCCGTGCCAAGGCCGACGCCCTGGAGCGGGACGCGCAGGAGAAGCACCGCGTCGCGATGGGCTCCCTGGAGTCCGCTCGCGCCACGCTGGAGCGCAAGGTCGAGGACCTGCGCGGCTTCGAGCGCGAGTACCGCACGCGTCTGAAGTCCTACCTGGAGTCGCAGCTGCGCCAGCTGGAGACCCAGGCCGACGACTCGCTGGCCCCGCCGCGCACGCCGGCCACCGCCTCGCTGCCGCCGTCCCCGGCGCCGTCGATGGCTCCGGCCGGTGCGGGTGCCCCGTCCTACGGCGGCAACCAGTCGATGGGCGGTGGCAACCAGCAGAACGGCGGCCCGTCCTACGGCAGCCAGCAGCAGATGTCGCCGGCGATGACCCAGCCGATGGCGCCGGTGCGGCCGCAGGGCCAGCAGCCGATGCAGCAGGCTCCGTCGCCGATGCGTGGCTTCCTCATCGACGAGGACGACAACTGACGGGCGTGACCACGCCTTAGGCGTCGGCAGCGTTCAGGGCCGGGCCCCCGGATATTCCGGGGGCCCGGCCCTTTGTCGTGCTTGTACGGCTGTCCAGGTGTCGGCTCGGCCCGCATGCGAAAGGCCCGGTCCCGCCGATGATCTCGGCGGGACCGGGCCTTCGTGCGAGCGCTTACGCCTTGCGGAGGCGGAAGGTCAGCTTCAGGGAGTCATCCGTGAACGGCTGTCCGAACGTGTCGTCCGCCTCACCCCGGGCGAAGTCGGTCGCGAGGACCTCGTCCGCGATGAGCTCGGCGTGCTCGGCCAGGGCCGTCTCCACCGCCGGGTCCGCGGAGGTCCACCGCAGGGCGATCCGGTCGGCGACGTCCAGGCCGCTGTTCTTGCGGGCCTCCTGGATCAGGCGGATCGCGTCGCGGGCCAGGCCGGCGCGGCGCAGCTCCTCGGTGATCTCCAGGTCAAGGGCGACCGTGGCGCCGGACTCGGACGCCACCGACCAGCCCTCGCGCGGGGTCTCCGTGATGATGACCTCGTCGGGGGCGAGCGTCACCGTCTCGCCGTCGACCTCGACCGACGCCGTGCCCTCGCGCAGGGCCAGCGACAGCGCGGCCGCGTCCGCGTCGGCGACGGCCTTGGCGACCGCCTGGACGCCCTTGCCGAAGCGCTTGCCGAGCGCCCGGAAGTTGGCCTTGGCCGTGGTGTCGACCAGTGAACCGCCGACTTCGGAGAGCGACGCCAGCGAGGAGACGTTGAGCTCCTCGGTGATCTGGGTGTGCAGCTCGGGGTTGAGCGACTCGAAGCCCGTGGCCGCGATCAGCGCGCGGGAGAGCGGCTGACGGGTCTTGACGCCGGACTCCGCGCGCGTGGCGCGGCCGAGCTCGACGAGCCGGCGCACGAGCACCATCTGCTGCGACAGCTCCGGGTCGATGGCGGAGAGGTCCACCTCCGGCCAGGAGGAGAGGTGCACCGACTCCGGGGCGTCGGGCGTGACCGGCACGATCAGGTCCTGCCAGACACGCTCCGTGATGAACGGGGTCAGCGGGGCCATCAGGCGCGTGACCGTCTCGACGACCTCGTGCAGGGTGCGCAGGGCCGCCTTGTCGCCCTGCCAGAAGCGGCGGCGCGAGCGGCGCACGTACCAGTTCGAGAGGTTGTCGACGAAGACGGAGAGCAGCTTGCCGGCGCGCTGGGTGTCGTAGCCCTCCAGGGCCTGGGTGACCTGGTCGGTCAGCGCGTGCAGCTCGCTGAGCAGCCAGCGGTCCAGGAGCGGGCGGTCGGCGGGCGCCGGATCGGCGTCGCTGGGGGCCCACTTCGACGTACGGGCGTAGAGCGCCTGGAAGGCGACCGTGTTCCAGTACGTGAGGAGGGTCTTGCGGACGACTTCCTGGATGGTGCCGTGGCCGACGCGGCGGGCCGCCCAGGGGGAGCCGCCGGCCGCCATGAACCAGCGGACCGCGTCGGCGCCGTGCTGGTCCATGAGCGGGATGGGCTGGAGGATGTTGCCCAGGTGCTTGGACATCTTGCGGCCGTCCTCGGCGAGGATGTGGCCGAGGCAGACCACGTTCTCGTACGAGGACTTGTCGAAGACCAGGGTGCCGACGGCCATCAGCGTGTAGAACCAGCCGCGGGTCTGGTCGATGGCCTCCGAGATGAACTGCGCCGGATACCGGCTCTCGAAGAGCTCCTTGTTCTTGTACGGGTATCCCCACTGGGCGAACGGCATCGAGCCCGAGTCGTACCAGGCGTCGATGACCTCCGGCACGCGCGTGGCCGTGCTGGAGCAGCCCTCCTGGGGGCACGTGAAGGTGATCTCGTCGATGAACGGGCGGTGCGGGTCCAGGGAGGACTGGTCGGTGCCCGTCAGGTCGGAGAGCTCGGCGCGGGAGCCGACGCAGGTGAGGTGGTCCTCCTCGCAGCGCCAGATGGGCAGCGGGGTGCCCCAGTAGCGGTTGCGGGACAGCGCCCAGTCGACGTTGTTGGTCAGCCAGTCGCCGAAGCGGCCGTGCTTGACCGAGTCCGGGAACCAGTTGGTCTTCTCGTTCTCCTGGAGGAGGCGGTCCTTGATGGCGGTGGTGCGGATGTACCAGGACGGCTGCGCGTAGTACAACAGCGCCGTGTGGCAGCGCCAGCAGTGCGGGTAGCTGTGCTCGTACGCGATGTGCTTGAAGAGCAGGCCCCGGTCGGCCAGGTCCTTCGTGAGACTTTCGTCCGCCTTCTTGAAGAAGACACCGCCTACGAGGGGGACGTCCTCTTCGAAGGTGCCGTCGGGGCGGACCGGGTTCACGACCGGCAGACCGTACGACCGGCAGACCTTGAGGTCGTCCTCACCGAAGGCGGGGGACTGGTGGACGAGGCCGGTGCCGTCCTCCGTCGTCACGTACTCGGCGTTCACGACGTAATGCGCCGGAGCCGGGAACTCGACCAGGTCGAAGGGACGTTGGTAGTTCCAGCGCTCCATCTCGGCGCCGGTGAAGGTCTCGCCGGTCACCGTCCACCCCTCGCCGAGGGCCTTCTCGACGAGCGGCTGGGCCACGACCAGCTTCTCGGGATTCTCTGAGCCCTTCGTCGCGACGACGTACGTGACGTCGGGGTGCGCGGCGACGGCGGTGTTGGAGACGAGGGTCCAGGGGGTCGTCGTCCAGACCAGGAGGGCGGCCTCGCCCGCGAGGGGACCGGAGGTGAGGGGGAAACGGACGTAGACGGACGGGTCGACGACCGTCTCGTAGCCCTGCGCCAGCTCGTGGTCGGAGAGGCCCGTGCCACAGCGGGGGCACCAGGGGGCGACGCGGTGGTCCTGGACGAGGAGGTCCTTGTTGAAGATCTCCTTCAGGGACCACCAGACCGAGTCGACGTACTCCGGGTTCATCGTGCGGTACGCGTCGTCGAGGTCGACCCAGTACCCCATGCGGGTCGTGAGCTCGGCGAAGGCGTCGGTGTGCCGGGTCACGGACTCGCGGCACTTGGCGTTGAACTCGGCGATGCCGTACGCCTCGATGTCCTTCTTGCCGTTGAACCCGAGCTCCTTCTCGACGGCGAGCTCCACCGGGAGGCCGTGGCAGTCCCAGCCGGCCTTGCGGGCCACGTGGTAGCCCCGCATGGTGCGGAAGCGCGGGAAGACGTCCTTGAAGACGCGGGCTTCGATGTGATGGGCGCCCGGCATGCCGTTGGCGGTCGGCGGGCCCTCGTAGAACACCCACTCGGGGCGGCCCTCGGACTGCTCGAGGCTCTTGGCGAAGATCTTCTGCTCTTGCCAGAAGTCGAGCACGGCGTGCTCGAGGGCGGGCAGGTCGACCTGGGCGGGCACCTGACGGTACTGCGGCGGCGTATTCAACGAAGTCCTCCGGCGGATGTGCTGCCTTCCGTCGGAGGGACGAGAGCCGTGTGCGCCTGGTGCGGCGCGCTCCCGCGGTACCACCCTCCTTGGCCCTCCGGAACGGGGTCCGTGCCGGTGAGCCCCCTCATTGGGGTCGCGAAACCGGGTCTACTCGCCTCGGCTGGGACGCCTCGGCTTTCTTCCGGCGGCTCCGGGGTGATCTTCACGTCGCGCTCGCCCCCGGGCTCACACCGTCCCCGGGTCGCTCATGGCTGCGTACGCCGCTACTCGTCCCCATCCACGCTTCTCGCTGCCGCCCAGTGTACGGCGCCCGGTGAGCGGCGGCCGACCGGTTTTCCGGGAGCCCTGGGACGGGTGGGGGAGGAGGGGACGACTGACCCGAATGGCGACATGCGGGGCGGGCGGATCCGGGCGGGCGCCCACCGGCGGATTACCCGCCGGGGAGTTGGGCACAACGCATGCAGACTCGCCGCGCGGCACCCGTGGGGCGGGCGAATCGGGCGGCGTGCCCCGTTGCCGCGGGCCTGGAGTCGATTTATCGTCCCAGCACGATTCGCGAGCAAGATCACAATATGTGAAGGGGCCGCGGCCATGGTGGCGAAGAAGACCGCCGTACAGCAGTCGGCGTCCGGCAGATCCACCGACGCGGGGGCGGCGTCCGACGCCGAAGGGACGGTGACGGGGAAGAAGGCCGCGGTGAAGAAGGCGGTGGCGAAGAAGGTCGCCGCGAAGAAGGCGGTGGCGAAGAGGGCGGTGATGGGGGAGCCGGCGAAGAAGGCTCCGGCGAAGAAGGCCCCTGCGAAGAAGGCCATGGCCAAGAAGGCTCCGGGCCCGGTCAAGGAAGGGGAAGCCCAGGAGGCGGGTGCCGAGGCGGACGCTGAGAGCGCTGCCAAGGAGCACGCCCCGGCAAAAAGCTCCCCCAAGAAGAGCACGGCCAAGAAGATCGCAGCAAAGAAGACCACGGCGAAGAAGGCCACGGCCAAGAAGACCGCCAAGAAGAGCACGGCTCAGCAGGGCACGGACAACGGAACGGCCGCGTCCGCGGCCGAAGGTGCGGCTGAGGCCGCGGAGACGACGGGAGCCACGACGGTGGTTGCGAAGAAGACTCCGGGCACGGCGACAGCGGCGAAGCAGCCCACGGCGGCGCCCCAGGCGGTGCCGAAGGCGCGGGCCGCCGCGGTGGGGCCCGGCGAGCTCGCGGTGCGGCCTGGCGAGGATCCCTGGACTCCGGCGGAGGTCGCGGAGGCCCGCACGGAGCTCCAGAGCGAGTCGCTGCGGCTGCGCAGCGAGATCGCGTCCTCCGAGGACGCCCTGGCGGGGCTGATGCGGGACTCCGGTGACGGGGCGGGCGACGACGAGGCGGACACCGGCACGAAGAACATCACGCGGGAGCACGAGATGTCGCTGGCCGCCAACGCGCGCGAGATGCTGGAGCAGACCGAGCGCGCCCTGGAACGCCTCGACGCGGGGACGTACGGCCTCTGCGAGAACTGCGGCAACGCCATCGGCAAGGCGCGGATGCAGGCCTTCCCCCGCGCGACGCTGTGCGTGGAGTGCAAGCAGAAGCAGGAGCGGCGCTCCTGAGCGCGGCCTGGGCTCCGGGAACCGTATGCGTGTGCCGTACCCTCGTCCCCAGTCAGGTACCTAGGTTGAGGGACTCACGTGGCAGAGGCGGAGCGCATCATCGGTACGCCGGACATCCCTGAGGCGGCCGGGGACGAGTCGGAGCACTCCGGTTCGGACTCCGACGAGACGGCGGCGGGCGGTCGGGACGGGCAGCGGGACGAGGCCGGGACCGGCGGCAGGGGCAAGCGCAAGATCGCCGTGCTGTTCACGGTGGCCGTCGTCGCGTACGCCCTGGACCTGATCAGCAAGATGATCGTGGTGGCGAAGCTGGAGCACCACGACTCGATCGAGCTGATCGGCGACTGGCTGCGCCTCTCCGCCATCCGGAACGCGGGCGCGGCCTTCGGCTTCGGCGAGGCCTTCACGGTGATCTTCACCTGCATCGCCGCGGCGGTCATCGTGGTGATCGCCCGGCTCGCCCGCAAGCTGTACAGCCTGCCCTGGGCGATCGCGCTCGGCCTGCTGCTCGGCGGCGCGCTCGGCAACCTCACCGACCGCCTCTTCCGCTCGCCCGGCGTGTTCGAGGGCGCGGTCGTCGACTTCATCGCCCCGAAGGGCTTCGCGGTCTTCAACCTCGCGGACTCGGCGATCGTCTGCGGCGGCATCCTGATCGTGCTGCTGTCCTTCCGCGGCCTCGACCCGGACGGCACCGTCCACAAGGACTGAGGCCCAGCCGGAGCGTCCCCGGGTGCCCTGTGGTGCGGGAGTGTCGGTGCGCTCCTGCATACTCAATGGGTGAGCACGATTCCCGAGATCCGTACCCTGCCCGTGCCGGACGGCCTGGAGGGCGAGCGCGTCGACGCCGCCATCTCGCGCATGTTCGGGTTCTCCCGTACGAAGGCCGCCGAGCTCGCCGCGGCGGGGAAGGTCTCGGTCGACGGCTCGGTGGTCGGCAAGTCCGAGCGGGTGCACGGCGGCGCCTGGCTGGAAGTGGAGATGCCGCAGGCGCCCGCTCCGGTGCAGATCGTCGCCGAGCCCGTCGAGGGCATGGAGATCGTGCATGACGACGACGACATCATCGTGATCGTCAAGCCGGTCGGCGTGGCCGCGCACCCGAGCCCGGGCTGGACGGGGACGACCGTGATCGGCGGCCTCGCGGCGGCCGGTTACCGCATCTCGACCTCCGGCGCCGCCGAGCGCCAGGGCATCGTGCACCGCCTGGACGTCGGCACGTCGGGCCTGATGGTCGTCGCCAAGTCGGAGCGTGCGTACACCTCGCTGAAGCGCCAGTTCAAGGAGCGCACGGTCGACAAGCGGTACAACGCGCTCGTGCAGGGCCACCCCGACCCGATGAGCGGCACCATCGACGCCCCCATCGGCCGCCACCCGAACCACGACTACAAGTGGGCGGTCACCGCCGAGGGCAAGCCCTCCGTCACGCACTACGACCTCATCGAGGCGTTCCGCGCGGCCTCCCTGCTCGACATCAAGCTGGAGACCGGCCGCACGCACCAGATCCGCGTCCACATGTCGGCCCACCGGCACCCCTGCGTGGGCGACCTGACGTACGGCGCGGACCCCACCCTCGGCAAGCGCCTCGGCCTCACGCGCCAGTGGCTGCACGCGGTCCGGCTCGGCTTCGAGCACCCGGGCGACGGCCAGTGGGTGGAGTACGAGAGCGGCTATCCCGACGACCTCCAGCTGGCGCTGGACCGGGTGCGGGCGGAGAGCGCGTGACCGGTGTGACGGTCCGGGTCGCCCGGGACGCGGACGACCTGGAGGCCTGCTTCGCGGTCCGCAAGGACGTCTTCGTGGCCGAGCAGCAGGTGCCCGAAGAGCTCGAGTACGACGCGTACGACGCCGACGCGGTGCACGTCCTGGCCGTGCGCGAGGACGGCGTTCCGCTCGGCACGGGACGGCTCCTGACCGGGGCCGCCGCCGCGGCGAAGAACGGCGGCGAGGCCGGAGTGGGCGCGCTCGGCCGGCTCGCCGTGACGCGGTCCGCGCGCGGGCTCGGCGTGGGGGCATCGCTGGTCGCGGCCATCGAGGACGCGGCACGCGAGCGTGGCCTGACAGCCGTGGACCTGCACGCGCAGACGCACGCGCTGGGTTTCTACGAACGCCTGGGGTACGAGGCGTACGGACCGGAGTTCCCGGACGCGGGCATCCCGCATCGCGCGATGCGCAAGTCGCTGACCCGCTAGCCGCGGGGCATTGGTCCGGTTGGCGGGGAATGCGTGGCAGGGTTGAGGTCTTGATCGTCCAAGCCTCGACCGCCGGAGGGCACACCCGTGGATCAACTGGCACTGGTGCTCATCTTGCTGCTCGGTGCTGTGCTCACCGTGCCCCTCGGGGACCGGCTCGGGCTGCCGGCGCCCGTTCTCATGACGCTGGTGGGGATCGGCATGGCCCTGCTGCCGTTCGTGCCCAATGTCGAGATCCCGCCGGACTACATCCTTCCGCTGGTGCTCCCGCCGCTGCTCTACGCCTCCGTGCAGCGCACGTCCTGGCGGCAGTTCACGGCCAACATCCGGCCGATCTTCCTGCTCGCCGTGGCGCTCGTGTTCGTGACGACGGCGGCCGTCGCCGCGATGGCCAACTCCATCGTGCCGGGGCTGCCGATCGCGGCGGCCGTGGCGCTCGGGGCGCTCGTCGCGCCGCCCGACCCCGTGGCCGCGACCGCGGTCGCCGGGTCGCTCGGGCTGCCGCGCAGGCTCGTGTCGATCCTGGAGGGCGAGGGGCTCTTCAACGACGTCACGGCGATCGTGCTCTACCACGTGGCGATCGCGGCGGCGGTGAGCGGCACCTTCTCCTGGCCCTCCGCCGTGGGGCTCCTGGTGCTCTCGGCCGTGGTCGCCATCGCCGTCGGCCTCGTGCTCGGCTGGCTCACCAACAAGCTCATGGGGCTGCTCGGTGACGCCACCCTGCAGACCGGCCTGACGCTCCTCGTGCCGTTCGTCAGCTACGTCCTCGCCGAGGAGCTGCTCGGCTCCGGCGTGCTCGCCGTCCTCACCACCGCGCTCTACCTCGCCGAGAACGCCGTCGACGCCGACGACGTGCTCGGACGCATCACCGGGCAGACCTTCTGGCAGATCGTCGACACCCTGGTCACCGGCATCGCCTTCGGGCTCATCGGACTCGAACTGCACAACGTCTTCGGCATCGCGAACGACCGCGAGTGGCACATGTTCGGCTGGGGCGCGGCGGTCGTCGCGGTCGTCGTCGGCGTACGACTGCTGTGGCTGCTGCCCGCGACCTGGCTGGCCAAGCGGCTGCACAAGCGGCGCGACGTCGACGAGGAGATCCCGACCACGTGGCGGGAGACCGTCGTCATGTGGTGGTCGGGGATGCGGGGCGTGGCGTCCGTCGCGCTGGCGCTCGCCATTCCGCTCAAGACGGACGACGGGAGCCCGTTCCCCGCCCGCGACGAGATCATCTTCCTCGCCTTCTGCGTCATCATGGCGACCCTCGTCGTCCAGGGGCTCACCCTGCCCTGGCTGGTGCGGAAGCTCGGGGTGCGCGCCGACGCCGACGCGGAGCGCGAGCTGGAGCGCACGCTCGCGCTCCGCGCCGCCAAGGCCGCCAAGCGCCGCCTCAAGGAGATCCAGGAGGTCGAGGAGCTCCCCGACGACGTCAGCGAGCGGCTCCAGCGGGGCGCCCTCGACATCGGCACCAGGATCAGCCCCGACCTGCTCGACGACGAGCGGCGCGAGCGGTACGCCAAGCGCGTCGACCGGCTGAAGGCCGTCCAGCGCATCCAGCGCGAGATGATGTCGGCCGCCCGCCACGAAGTGCTCGCCGCGCGCAGCGAGGCCGGAGCCGACCCGGAGGTCGTCGACCGGGTCCTGCACCACCTCGACGTACGCAGCCTGCGCTGACGACCTGTGCTCCGGTTCAGCCGCGGCCGGTGCGCGGGGACTTCGGTGCGAGGTGGAGCGGGCGGTGGCCGTTCGGGGTCGGCTCCGCGGGGGCCGTGTTGATCCGCGGCAGCGCGTACGGATGGTGCTCGGTCAGCCACTGGATGAGCTGTTCGCGCACCATGACCCGCACGGTCCAGATGTCGTCCGCGTCCTTCGCGGTGACCAGGGCGCGGACCTGCATGGTGCTCGGCGTCGTGTCCGTGACGGCGAGCCCCCAGTCCCGGCCGTCCCACGCCGCGCAGTCCCGCAGGATGTCCTGGAGCTTCGCGCGCATCTTGTGGACCGGCGCCGAGTGGTCCAGGTGGAAGAAGACCGTGCCGGTCATCTGCGCGCCGCCCCGCGACCAGTTCTCGAAGGGCCGCGAGGTGAAGTACGACACGGGCATGGTGATCCGGCGCTCGTCCCAGGTGCGCACCGCGAGGAACGTCAGGGTGATCTCCTCCACGGTGCCCCACTCGCCCTCCACCACGACGGTGTCCCCGATGCGCACCATGTCGCCGAAGGCGATCTGCAGGCCCGCGAAGAGGTTGCCGAGGGTGGACTGGGCGGCGACACCGGCGACGATGCCGAGGATGCCGGCGGAGGCCAGCAGGGAGGTGCCCGCGGCCTGCATGGCGGGGAAGGTCAGGAGCATCGCGGCGGTCGCCACCACGGCGACGATCGCGGTGACCACCCGCTGGATGAGCGTCACCTGCGTACGGACCCTGCGGACCCGGGCCGGGTCGCGGTGGACCGCGGCGTAGCGCGCGTACGTGGACTCCACTATCGCCGCGGCGATCCGCACGACCAGCCAGGCCGTGGAGCCGATGAGCACGAGGGACAGGATCCGCCCGATGGCCGCCGAGTGGTCCTTGGCGAGCTCGGCATGGCCGTAGGTGCCTCTCAGCAGGGCGGCGCACAGGACGACGTGGAAGGGGACGCGGCAGCGGCGCAGCAGACCCCACAGCGGGGTCTCGTGATGCCGTTCGTCGGCCCGGCGCATAGCGAAGTCGACCAGCCAGCCGACCAGCACTGTGAGCACGACCGAGCCGCCGATCACGATCAACGGACGCAGTACGTTCTCCATGCCTCCGAGAGTAGGGGCATGGGGTGCCTCGGAGGGGAGGGGGCCCTGGCGGATGGCACGATGGCTCCATGAACATCGTGCTTTTCCATTCGACGTACGGCCTGCGGCCGGCGGTGCACGCGGCGGCCGACCGGCTGCGCGGCGCCGGACACGAGGTGTGGACCCCCGACCTCTTCGAGGGCCGCGTCTTCGACGACGTCGAGGAAGGCAGGGCCTTTCAGAACGAGCTCGGCAAGGACGAGATCCTGAAGCGGGCGATCCTCGCCGCCGCGCCCTACTCCGAGCGCGGGCTCGTGTACGCGGGGTTCTCGCTCGGCGCCGCGACCGCGCAGACCCTCGCCCTCGGCGACGAGAAGGCGCGCGGCCTGCTGCTCCTGCACGGCACCTCCGACCTCGCGGAGAACGCGTCCGTGGACGAGCTGCCCGTGCAGCTGCACGTCGCCGAGCCCGACCCGTTCGAGTCCGACGACTGGCTGAGCGCCTGGTATCTCAGGATGGGCCGGGCCGGGGCCGATGTGGAGATCTACCGCTACGCGGGCGCGGGGCACCTCTACACCGACCCGGACCTCGACGACTACGACGCCGAGGCCGCGGAGGCGACGTGGCGCACGGCGCTGGGCTTCCTGGAGACGCTCTAGTCCGTGGCCGCTCGGTTCAGCGGACGGGGGCGTGCACCCGCTCCACCTTCTGCGTGCCGCTGCGCGTGCGGTACGAACGGGCCCAGGACGAGGTCGCCCCGGGGTCGGTCCGGTCCGAGACGACGTAGTAGTCCATCTGCGAACGCTCGGCGGTGACGTCGAGGACTCCGTAGCCGTGCGAGTCCATGTCCAGCCACTTCACATGGCGGTTGGCGGCCTTGAGCGCGCCCGCGGCCACGAGGGAGACGGTGTGCGGGGCGACGCCCAGCATGTCGTCGATGTTGTCGGAGCTCACCGAGGTGACCACGAACTCCGTGGCGGCGGACGGTGAGAGCGGGTACGTGGCCGCCTTGACCGGTACGTCGTTCGCCCAGGCCATGTGGATGTCGCCGGTCAGGAAGACGGTGTTCCGGATGTTCCGGTCGCGCAGGTGGGCGATGAGCTCCTTGCGGTCGTCCGTGTAGCCGTCCCACTGGTCGGCGTTGATGGCCAGGCCCTCCTTGGGGAGGCCGAGCAGCTCCGCCAGCGGCTCCAGGAGATGGGCGGGCAACGAGCCGAAGGCGACCGGCGAGATCATCACCGAGGTCCCGACCAGTTTCCAGGCCGCCTCCGAGGACGCCAGGCCCGACTTGAGCCAGTCGAGCTGGGCGCGGCCGGTGAGCGTGCGGTCCGGGTCGTCGACCGCGCCGCTGCCGAAGCCCGCCTGCTCGGAGCGGAAGGACCGCAGGTCGAGCAGGTGCAGATCCGCGAGCTTCCCGAAGCGGACGTGGCGGTAGACGGTGCCTTCGGTGGAGGGGCGCACGGGCATCCACTCGAAGTAGGCCTGCTTGGCCGCGGCCATGCGTCCCGCCCAGCCGCCCTCGGTCTCCGGGGAGTGGTTCACGGCCCCGCCCGACCAGGCGTTGTCGGCGAACTCGTGGTCGTCCCAGATCGCGATGACGGGGTGCGCCGCGTGCATCGCCTGCGCGTCGGGGTCGGTCTTGTGGACGCCGTGCCGGGTGCGGTAGTCGGCGAGCGTCTGGATCTCGTGCCTCGGCTCGTGCGGTCGGACGACGTGCTCGGGGGCCGGGTACTCGCCGCTCTTGTACTCGTATATGTAGTCCCCGAGGTGGAGGACCGCGTCGAGGTCGGTGCGGGCCGCGAGGTGGCGGTAGGCGGAGAAGTGGCCCGCCTCCCAGTTGGCGCAGGACACCACACCGAAGCGGACGCCGTGCGCGGAGGCGTCGTGCGCGGGGGTGGTGCGGGTACGCCCCACGGCGGAGCGGACGTCTCCTACGGAGAAGCGGAAGTAATACGTGGTCGCCTGGCGCAGGCCCCTTACATCGGCCTTGACCGTGTGGTCGGCCGCGACCCGCGCGGTGGTGCTGCCGTGCGCCACGACCTGGGTGAACCCCTTGTCCTCCGCGACCTCCCACACCACTTCTGTGTCGGGGCCTTTGCCGGACCCCGGTACGGCGTCCGGCGTGGGGGTCACGCGGGTCCAGAGCAGGACGCCGTCGGGCAACGGGTCCCCGGAGGCCACTCCGTGGTGGAAGGCGGGTCTTTCGGCGGCGTGCGCGGGTATGGAGGCGAGCGGCGCGGCGAGCGCGGCGCCGGCGGCCGCCACCTTGACGACGGTACGGCGGCTCGGGGCGGAGGAGTGGGGCGCAGGGGTGCTGGACGCCGGGGAGTTGAGCGGCGAATGAAGATCGTTTCGACTGGTCACGGACGATCACGATACTGATCGGTAACCGCGAGAGGGAGGCGAACTCGTCAAGTTCGCCCCCCTCTTGAGTACTGTTCAGCCGACTACTTCGTGACGCCCGCCTTCTTCAGGGCGGCCTTCCAGGCGTCGGGGGTCTTCGGCGTCTCGACCACCTTGCCGTTGATCTTGATGGTCGGGGTGGACTGCACGCCCTCGGCCGACTGGAAGGAGTCGCTCATCTTGAGGGCCCAGGGGTCGAAGGTCCCCTTCTCGACGGCGCTCTTGAACTTCTTGTTGTCCTTGAGGGCGTCCACGGTGTTCGCCACCTTGATGAGGTACTCGTCCTTCGCGAACTCGTCGGTGGACTCCGTCGGGTGGTACTTGGTCGAGAACAGGGCGGTCTTGTACTCCAGGAACGCCTCGGGGCTGACGTTCAGCGCGGCGCCGAGCGCGCTGAGGGCGTTCTTCGACCCTTCGCCCGAGAGGTTGTTGTCGAGGAACGTCCCGATGGTGAAGTTCAGCTTGTAGTCGCCGTCCTTCATGCCCTTGTCGATCGCCGAGCCGATGGACTGCTCCATGGCGGCGCAGCCGGGGCAGCGCGGGTCCTCGTACAGGTGGACCGTGTTCTTCGTGTCGGACTTGCCGATCGTGACCGTGGTGCCGTCCTCGCCCGAGGTGTTCGCGGGCTTGACGACCTTCTTGTCCTTGGCCTCTTCCCAGTAACCGGGCTTGTTGGACTGCATGACGGCGTAGCCGACGCCGCCCGCGATCGCGAGGACGCCGACGATCGAGACGCCGACGATGACGGCACGCTTCCGCTTCTCCCGCTTGCGCTCGGCTTCCTGCTGGGCGCGGATCCGCTCGCGGGCGGCGGACTTGGCGGCCTGGCTGTTGCGCTTGCTCATGATCTTTTTCTCCGTGTGGGTGAACTGCGTGGGGGTGCTGTGCTCAGGCGAAGACGGCCGAGCACGGCGGTCCACGCCGCCCCACGAAGTGCACGAGCAGCCGCGTGCGCGCCGCCCGCACCCGGCGCGCGGGGCGCGGGGCGCGGCGTACGGGCGTCCGGAAGGTGGTGACCGCGGCGACCGCGATCAGCAGGGGCCGGAAGGTCGCGGCGGCGACCGCGCGGAGCAGCTGGGCCAGCGCCCGCTCGCCGCGCCGCAGCCAGGCCGCCGCGAGGAGGCCCACGCCGACGTGCGCACCGAGCAGCAGCCAGGCGGCGGCCGGGTCCACGTCGGCCAGCAGCACGGCGGCGCCGTGCCCGTCCGCCGTCATCCGGGCCAGGGGCGATCCCACGGGCGCCCCGCCGCACAGCACGTCGAAGCCGACGGAGCGCAGCGGACCCGCGACGGGACCGCCCGCCTCGCCGTAACAGACGTGCTGGCCCGCGGTGAACACCGTGTCGGCGGCCAGTTCGAGAGGGATCAGCAGGGTCGCGATCCGCCCGTATCCCCGCTCGCGCCCCGCCATCGCGTACGCGATGAGGAAGACGGGGGCGGCGATCGCCGCGACGGTGGTCAGCGGCAGGGGGACACGGGACAGCAGCACGTGCGACGCGGCGGAGAGCGTCACGACGAATGCCGTGAACAGCGCCGCGCGCACGGCTCTGAGCTGGGTCCCGGATATGTCCATCGCGGAGGAGTGTGCCATGTGTTCCTGTGGGAGGCCCATAAAGGGTGCCTATGAGCCCCTCGGGCCTCCGTGCGCCTACAGGCCCGGAATGCGGCCGTTGCGGAACAGGTCGACGAAGATCTGGTGGTCCGCACGCGCGCGTGCGCCGTAGCTGTGCGCGAAGTCCACGAGCAGGTCCGCGAAGCCGTCCTCGTCGGCCGCGATGGCGGCGTCGATGGCGCGCTCCGTGGAGAACGGCACCAGGTCCGAGTGCCCGCTCTCGTCGTCCGCCGCGGCGTGCATCGTGGCGGTGGCGCGGCCCAGGTCGGCGACGACCGCGGAGATCTCCTCCAGGTCGTCGATGTCCGACCAGTCCAGGTCCACGGCGTACGGCGAGACCTCGGCGACGAGCTGTCCCGCGCCGTCCAGCTCGGTCCAGCCGAGCCATGGGTCGGCGTGCGCCTGGAGGGCGCGCTGCGAGATGACGGTGCGGTGCCCCTCGTGCTGGAAGTAGTCGCGGACCGTGGGGTCCGTGATGTGGCGGGAGACCGCGGGGGTCTGGGCCTGCTTGAGGTAGATCACGACGTCGTTCTCCAGGGCGTCGCTGTTGCCCTCCAGGAGGATGTTGTACGAGGGCAGGCCGGCGGAGCCTATGCCGATGCCGCGGCGGCCGACGACGTCCTTCACGCGGTACGAGTCGGGGCGGGTGAGGGAGGACTCCGGGAGGGTCTCCAGATAGCCGTCGAACGCGGCGAGGACCTTGTAGCGTGTGGCCGCGTCGAGCTCGATGGAGCCGCCGCCCGGCGCGAAGCGGCGCTCGAAGTCGCGGATCTCCGTCATCGAGTCGAGCAGCCCGAAGCGGGTCAGGGAGCGGGCGTCGCGCAGCGCGTCCAGGAGGGCGCCCTGGGCGGTGTCCAGCGTGAAGGGCGGCACCTCGTCGCTCTTGGCGCCCGTCGCGAGGTCGTGGATGCGCTCGCGGTACGCCGCGGCGTAGGTCCGCACGAGGTCGGTGATCTGCTCGTCGCTGAGCGCCTTCGTGTACCCGATCAGGGCGACGGAGGCGGCGAAGCGCTTGAGGTCCCAGGTGAAGGGGCCGACGTACGCCTCGTCGAAGTCGTTCACGTTGAAGATCAGGCGGCCCTGGGAGTCCATGTACGTGCCGAAGTTCTCCGCGTGCAGGTCGCCGTGGATCCACACCCGGCCCGTGCGGTCGTCCAGATAGGGCCCGCCGTGCTGCTCGCGCTCCAGGTCGGCGTAGAACAGGCAGGCCGTGCCGCGGTAGAACGCGAAGGCGGAGGAGGCCATCTTCCGGAACTTCACCCGGAACGCGGCGGGGTCCGCGGCGAGCAGCTCGCCGAACGCGGTGTCGAAGACGGCGAGGATCTGCTCGCCGCGCTGCTCAGCGCTGGGCTGCGGGACCGACATCGCTGGGTGCCTCCTGGTACAGGGTGATGCGTGACATGGGGGGCGGATGGGCCGCCCCTGGGGCGGACGGGCCCGCCGGGGGGCGGACGGTCCGCCCGTGGGACGGATGGTCCGCCCCTTCCAACGCTCGACCGTACTCCCGAGTGCCCGCCGACTGTCAGCGCCCCGGATTAGACTTCCACGCTGACCCCCCAGACTGTCCGCAGCCTGTTCCCCAGCGTTCTCCGGAGGCCTCCCGTCGTGACAAAGCCGCCCTTCACGCACCTGCACGTGCACACTCAGTACTCGCTGCTCGACGGTGCCGCGCGGCTGAAGGACATGTTCAACGCCTGCAACGAGATGGGCATGACCCATATCGCGATGTCCGACCACGGCAACCTCCACGGGGCGTACGACTTCTTCCACTCGGCGCAGAAGGCGGGCGTGACGCCGATCATCGGCATCGAGGCGTACGTGGCGCCGGAGTCGCGCAGGAACAAGCGGAAGATCCAGTGGGGCCAGCCCCACCAGAAGCGCGACGACGTGTCCGGTTCGGGTGGTTACACGCACAAAACGATCTGGGCGGCGAACAAGACCGGTCTGCACAACCTCTTCCGGCTCTCCTCGGACGCCTATGCGGAAGGCTGGCTCCAGAAGTGGCCGCGTATGGACAAGGAGACGATCTCCCAGTGGTCCGAGGGGCTGATCGCCTCCACCGGGTGTCCCTCGGGTGAGCTCCAGACGCGACTGCGGCTCGGCCAGTTCGACGAGGCGCTGAAGTCGGCGGCGGAGTACCAGGAGATCTTCGGCAAGGACCGGTACTTCCTGGAGCTGATGGACCACGGCATCGAGATCGAGCGCCGGGTCCGCGACGGCCTCCTCGAGATCGGCAAGAAGCTCGGCATCCCGCCCCTGGTGACGAACGACTCGCACTACACCTACGCGCACGAGTCGACCGCCCACGACGCCCTGCTCTGCATCCAGACCGGCAAGAACCTCTCGGACCCGGACCGCTTCCGCTTCGACGGCACCGGTTACTACCTGAAGTCGACCGACGAGATGTACGCCATCGACTCGTCCGACGCCTGGCAGGAGGGCTGCCGCAACACGCTCCTGGTCGCCGAGCAGATCGATACCACGGGGATGTTCGAGAAGCGCGACCTGATGCCGAAGTTCGACATCCCGGAGGGCTTCACCGAGGTCACCTGGTTCCAGGAGGAGGTCCGCCGCGGCATGGAGCGCCGCTATCCGGGCGGTGTCCCCGAGGACCGGCAGAAGCAGGCCGAGTACGAGATGGACATCATCATCCAGATGGGGTTCCCCGGGTACTTCCTCGTGGTCGCCGACTTCATCATGTGGGCCAAGAACAACGGCATCGCGGTCGGCCCCGGCCGAGGCTCCGCGGCCGGCTCGATCGTCGCGTACGCCATGGGCATCACCGACCTCGACCCGATCACGCACGGACTGATCTTCGAGCGGTTCCTCAACCCCGAGCGCGTCTCCATGCCCGATGTCGACATCGACTTCGACGAGCGCAGGCGCGTCGAAGTGATCAGGTACGTGACGGAGAAGTACGGCGCCGACAAGGTCGCCATGATCGGCACGTACGGAAAGATCAAGGCGAAGAACGCCATCAAGGACTCCGCGCGCGTGCTCGGATATCCGTACGCGATGGGTGACCGCCTCACCAAGGCGATGCCCGCCGACGTCCTCGGCAAGGGCATCGACCTCGACGGCATCACCAACCCCTCGCACCCGCGCTACAGCGAGGCGGGCGAGATCCGGGGGATGTACGAGAACGAGCCGGACGTGAAGAAGGTCATCGACACCGCGAAGGGCGTCGAGGGCCTGGTTAGGCAGATGGGTGTGCACGCGGCCGGCGTGATCATGTCCAGCGAGCCGATCGTCGACCACGCCCCGCTCTGGACCCGGCACACCGACGGCGTGACCATCACGCAGTGGGACTACCCCCAGTGCGAGTCGCTCGGCCTGCTCAAGATGGACTTCCTGGGCCTGCGCAACCTCACCATCATGGACGACGCCGTCAAGATGGTGCGGGCCAACAAGGGCATCGACCTGGAGATGCTCTCCCTCCCGCTCGACGACCCGAAGACCTTCGAACTGCTCTGCCGCGGTGACACGCTCGGCGTCTTCCAGTTCGACGGCGGCCCGATGCGCTCGCTGCTGCGCCAGATGCAGCCCGACAACTTCGAGGACATTTCCGCCGTCTCGGCCCTGTACCGGCCGGGCCCGATGGGCATGAACTCGCACACGAACTACGCCGAGCGCAAGAACGGCCGCCAGGAGATCACGCCGATCCACCCGGAGCTCGAAGAGCCCCTGAAGGAGACGCTCGGCCTCACCTACGGCCTCATCGTGTACCAGGAGCAGGTGCAGAAGGCCGCCCAGATCGTCGCGGGCTACAGCCTCGGCGAAGCCGACATCCTGCGCCGCGTGATGGGCAAGAAGAAGCCCGAGGAGCTGGAGAAGAACTTCGTCCTCTTCCAGGCGGGCGCCCGGAAGAACGGCTATTCGGACGAGGCCATCCAGGCCCTGTGGGACGTCCTGGTCCCCTTCGCCGGCTACGCCTTCAACAAGGCGCACTCCTCCGCGTACGGCCTCGTCACCTACTGGACCGCCTACCTGAAGGCGAACCACCCGGCCGAGTACATGGCCGCGCTCCTCACCTCGGTGAAGGACGACAAGGACAAGTCGGCCGTTTATCTGAACGAGTGCCGCCGCATGGGCATCAAGGTCCTCCCGCCGAACGTGAACGAGTCCGTGCACAACTTCGCCGCCCAGGGCGACGACGTGATCCTCTTCGGCCTGGAGGCCGTCCGTAACGTCGGTACGAACGTGGTGGAGTCGATCATCCGCTCGCGCAAGGCGAAGGGGAAGTTCACCTCCTTCCCGGACTACCTGGACAAGGTCGAGGCCGCCGCCTGCAACAAGCGCACCACGGAATCGCTCATCAAGGCGGGCGCCTTCGACACCATGGGCCACACCCGCAAGGGCCTCACCGCGCAGTACGAGCCGATGATCGACAACGTGGTCGCGGTGAAGCGGAAGGAGGCCGAGGGCCAGTTCGACCTCTTCGGAGGCATGGGCGACGAGTCCGGCGGCGACGAGCCCGGCTTCGGGCTCGACGTGGAGTTCTCCGAGGACGAGTGGGAGAAGACCTACCTCCTCGCCCAGGAGCGCGAGATGCTCGGTCTGTACGTCTCCGACCACCCGCTCTTCGGCTTGGAGCACGTCCTCTCCGACAAGGCGGACGCGGGCATCGGACAGCTCACCGGCGGTGACTTCTCCGACGGGTCTGTCGTCACCATCGGCGGCATCATCTCGGGCCTGCAGCGCAAGATGACCAAGCAGGGCAACGCCTGGGCCATCGCCACCGTCGAGGACCTCGCGGGCTCCATCGAGTGCATGTTCTTCCCCGCGACGTACCAGCTGGTGTCGACGCAACTCGTCGAGGACGCGGTGGTCTTCGTCAAGGGGCGCCTCGACAAGCGCGAGGACGTGCCGCGGCTCGTCGCGATGGAGCTCCAGGTCCCCGACCTGTCGAACGCCGGGACCAACGCGCCCGTGATCATCACCATCCCGACCGTCAAGGTCAGCCCGCCCATGGTCCAGCGCCTCGGCGAGGTCCTCAGCCACCACCGGGGCAACAGCGAGGTGCGGATCAAGCTCCAGGGAGCGCAGAAGACCACCGTGCTCCGGCTCGACCGGCACCGCGTCAAGCCGGACCCGGCGCTCTTCGGCGACCTGAAGGTGCTGCTCGGCCCGTCCTGCCTGGCGGGCTGACCCGGCCTGCGACCGAGAGGCCGCCGACCCACGACTGAGCCGACCCACGACTGAGCCGACCCACGACTGAGCCGACCCACGACTGAGGGGCGCACCCGGAAGACCGGATGCGCCCCTCATGTGTGCCTGGATGTGTGTCAGTTGTGGCCGAAGCGACGCTGGTGTTTACGGGCAACATCGGCAGGGCTGCCCTGAGCCTGCGACTGCATCGCCGACTGGGCATCGGTGGCGGCCGTCTTGGCCTGCTCCTGCGCCTGCTCGGCCTGCGAGGCGCGGTTCTGGTCGCCGCCCTGCTTGCGATTCTTGTTCTTGGCCATGGTGATCTTCCTCCTGAAGGGGATCTGGGGGCCAGGACGCGATCAGATTCACATACCGCAACCAAGAGCGCATTTCGGAGAATTACCGTGCGTAATAAGGCCTGTGGGAGGGCGATCCGCGGATGCGCCACGCCGAAGATCGAGTTCCGGCCGTTAACCTCCGCCGGGTCGGGCAGACTCGAAGGTGAACCCGACGCGGACCCGCACCCCTGATTCGTTGTCCTTACAGGGTGTCTTCGTGGGACTTCGAGGGAACGTCCAGAGACCTCCGGGCAGGGAAAGAGGGTGGACCGCGTGGATCGCTGCATCGTCCTGGTGGACGCCGGGTATCTGCTGGGTGCCGCCGCGAGTCTCCTCGCGGGCGAGCCCTCCAGGTCCCGGATCACCGTCGATCACACCGCCCTGATCCAGGGGCTTCGCGAGCGCGCGGAGGCGGACACCGAGCGCCCCCTGCTGCGCATCTACTGGTTCGACGGCGCCCCCGACCGGGTCCCGCAGCCCGAGCACCGGCGGCTGCGCGTCATGCCCCGCGTGACGGTCCGGCTCGGCGCCCTGACCCGCAGCGACGGACGGTGGGCCCAGAAGGGCGTCGACGCCGCCATGCACGCCGAGCTGACCGAACTGGCCCGCAACCGCGCCTGCTCCGACGTCGTGCTCGTCACCGGCGACGGCGACCTGCTGCCCGGCATGATGGCCGCCAAGGAGCACGGCGTCGCCGTCCACCTGTGGGCCGTCCAGGCCGCCGACGGCGACTACAACCAGTCAGAGGACCTGGTCGCCGAGGCCGACGAGCGGCGCGTGCTCGACCGGGCCTGGATCACCAAGGCCGTCCGCCCCAAGGAGCTCACCGGCAGCTGCGCGCCGCCGCCCGCGCCGCGTCCCGAGATCGCCGCGATCCTCTCGGCGCCCCTCCCGGAGTCCGCCCTCGCCGCCGCCGCGCAGCGCGCCGAGGAGGAGACCCCCGCCCGGCACGCCGAACCCGCCGCGAACGGCCGGCAGGCCGACGACGCCCGCGTCCCCCCGGGCAAGGGCGTCCCCACCCCCAAGGACCTCGCCGCCCTGCGCGCCCCCGGCATCCAGCAGCCCGCCCAGCACCCCACGAACGCGACGCTGCGCTGGTCCTCCGACAAGGGCTGGATCGAGCGGCCCGGCGGCGCGGCCGAGAGCACCGAGGCCGCCGCCCTGCCGACCCTCGCCCAGCTGACCACGGCCGAGCAGCGCTGGGCCGACCGCGAGGAGGACATCACCACCGTCGGCGGCGACCCCTACGAGGTGGGACAGGTGTTCGCGCGGCGCTGGATGGCGCGCCTTCCGGAACAGCACAACCTGCAGAAACTCTCGACGATGTACCCGCGCATCCCGCACCGCATCGACGGCGAGCTGCTCCGCTACGCGGCGCGGTTCGGCCTCCTCGCCCACAAGGACGACCAGATCGACGAGCACGACCGGTACGCGATCAGGGCGGGTTTCTGGCGCGAGGTCGACGTGCGGACGGCCGCCGAGCACGCGCCCGCGGGGGACCGCGCAGGTGACTGACACGGGCCGTACGGGCCGCCCCGGGCGTCGCCCGCGCCCGCGGACCCCGTAGGCTCGTCCTTCGTGAGTACGCGCCCGGCACCGGCAGTCCGACAGGGACTCCGTCAGGAACACGGCAACGACGCCGTCTGCGCGGTGCGCGACCTGGTGAAGACCTATCCCGCCGCCCGCGCCCGACGCGGCAGGCCCGCGACCCCCGAGGTCCGCGCCACCGACGGCATCGGTCTGACGGTCGGCCGCGGCGAGATCTTCGGCCTGCTCGGCCCCAACGGCGCCGGCAAGTCCACCCTCGTACGCCAGCTGACCGGCCTGATGCGGCCCGACAGCGGGAGCGTCGACATCCTCGGCCACGACATCGTGCGCCACCCCGAGCGGGCCGCGCGCCTCCTCGCGTACCTGGGCCAGGAGTCCACCGCCCTCGACGAGCTGACCGTGTCGCTCGCCGTCGAGACGACCGGGCGGCTGCGCGGCCTCGACGTGCCGCGGGCCCGGGCCGAGCGGGACGCGGTCCTCGCGGAGCTCGGACTCACCGCGCTGGCCTCGCGGCCGCTGAAGAAGCTCTCCGGCGGGCAGCGCAGGCTCGCCTGCTTCGCCACCGCGCTGGTGGGGGAGCGGCCGCTGCTCGTCCTCGACGAGCCGACCACCGGCATGGACCCCGTCGCGCGGCGCGCCGTCTGGGCGGCGATCGACTCGCGGCGCGCCGAGCGAGGGACGACGGTCGTGCTGGTCACGCACAACGTGATCGAGGCCGAGACCGTCCTCGACCGGGTCGCCGTCCTCGACCAGGGCAAGGTCATCGCCTGCGACAGCCCGGCCGGGCTGAAGGAGAAGGTCGCCGACGAGGTCAGGGTGGAGCTGGTGTGGCGGGAGCGGCCGCCGCTCGGCGTCCCCGAAGTGGCCGCGCTGCGCTCCCTCGCCGTCGAGTCGGGGCGGCGCTGGACCCTGCGCCTCGCGCCCGACGCGGCGCGGGCCGCCGTCGCCGCGGTGACCGGCGGCGCCGCGTTCGCCGCGCTCGACGACTTCACGCTGGCCACGCCGAGCCTGGAGGACGTCTATCTCGCGCTGGGCGGCAGCGGACAGGGGTTGGTCAAGGCGTGACTCTTTCCGCGACTCGGTGCGGCTGTCCCCGCACCGCCGCTTGTAGGAACGAAGACGGAGGGGTTGTCCGGTGAGTGCGGTTCCCTTGGAAGCCGCCGTGCGGGCCGACGGCGGCCGTGCGGAGCGGGAGGCCGAAGGCCCCGCGCCCCTCGGGCCGCCGGCGCGGCTGTTCCCCGCGCTCTCGGCGGTCTACCGCGCCCAGCTGTCCCGGGCCAGGGTCGCCCGCATACCGCTGCTGTTCGTGGCGACCTTCCAGTCCGTCGGCATCATGATCCTGATGCGCGGCGTCGTCGACGGGGGCGGTGAGGCGCGGGCCGTCGTCGCCGGCTCCGCCGTGCTCGTCGTCGCGTTCGTCGCGCTCAACCTGCTCGCGCAGTACTTCGGGCAGCTCCGCTCCGACGGGGGGCTCGACCACTACGCGACGCTGCCCGTGCCGCCCGCCGCCGTGGTCCTCGGGGCCGCGGCCGCGTACGCCTCCTTCACGGTGCCCGGCACCTTCGTCACGGCGATCGTCGGGTGCGGGCTCTTCGGGCTGCCGTTCACCCACCTCTGGGTGCTCCTCGCGGTGATCCCGCTGGCCGGTGCCGCGCTCGCCGGGCTCGGCGCGGCCCTCGGACTGCTCGCGCCACGGCCCGAACTGGCCACGCTCCTCGGCCAGATGGGCATGTCGGCGGCGCTGCTGCTCGGCGTGCTCCCGGCCGACCGCATGCCGACGCTGCTGCAGTACGCGCGTGACCTGCTGCCCTCGACGTACGGCGTGGAGGCCTTCGCCCGTACGTTCGGGCCGGATCCGGACTGGGCCGTCGTCGCCCTGGACCTCGCGGTCTGCGCGGGCGTCGGCGTGGTCTCCCTGGCCGTGGCCACGTGGGCTTTCCGCCGGGCGGCCGTCCGGTGACGCGCCGCACAGGGAGTGCTGGCACGATGTGGGGGTGACCGCACCGCATACACCCTCCCAACCGCCGCACGACCGCACCCCGCACGAGTCCTGGCAGGCAGCCGCGCAGCCGTCCGGAGCGACGTCTGCGCACGGCGCCGGGGAAGCCGGCGCCGGGATGAAGGACGAAGTGCTGCCGGCCGTGGTGACCATGGTCGTGGTGGCCGTCGGCGGAGTCCTGCTCGCGCTGCTGTGGACGTGGCTCGCGCCGCGGGTGCCGCTCGTCTCGGACGGCAAGGCGGTGTACCTCAAGGACACCGAGGGCGAGCAGGCGATGGGCGTAGACGGAACGTTTACGCTGCTCTCGCTCGGCTTCGGCCTCGTCAGCGGTGCCGTCGTCTTCCTGCTGCGCAGGCGCGGCGGGATCCCGCTGGTCGTGGGGCTCGCGCTCGGCAGCCTGTTCGGGGCGCTGATCGCGTGGAAGGCCGGCGTGTGGCTCGGTCCCGAGAAGGACGTCGTGGCGCACGCGAAGTCCGTCGGCAAGGGCGTCGTCTTCGACGCGCCGCTCGACCTCAAGGCCAAGGGCACGCTCCTCGCCTGGCCGGTGGCCGCGCTCGCCGTGCACCTCGGCCTCACCGGGCTCTTCGGACCGCGCGACCCGGAGCCGTACCCCGCGCCGGTGGCCTACCAGGGCCCCCAGGACGACGACTACCCCGAGGGCCTGCGCTCGGGCTCCTGAGGACGTCCCTTCCGGACCGCTCCCCAGGCGGCCCGCGTCCCTAGGCGGGGCGCTTCCCGTGGTTGGCCTTGCGCTTCTTCGCCCGCCACTTCCGCATGCGCGTCTTCTTCGACATGCCCTCGGTACTAGTCCCGCCCGGGACATGTGTCGAGGGCGCTTTCACGTCGTCCGTCTCACGCCCGGCCGATGGGCGCGAGGACCGCGCCGGTGAGCTCCGCCAGGTCGCCCGGCGCCAGCTCCACCTCCAGGCCGCGGCGGCCCGCCGAGACGCAGACGGTGGCGTGCGCCGACGCCGAGTCGTCCAGGACCGTGCGCAGCTTCTTGCGCTGGCCGAGCGGGGAGATGCCGCCCCGCACATAGCCCGTGGTGCGCTCGGCGGCCGCCGGGTCGGCCATCACGGCCCGCTTGCCGGAGACCGCGGCGGCCAGGGCCTTCAGGTCGAGGGAGCCCGCGACGGGCACGACGGCCACGGTGAGCTCCCCGTCGACCTCGGCGACCAGCGTCTTGAAGACCCGGTCGGGGGAGACGCCCATGGCCTCGGCGGCCTCTTCGCCGTACGAGGGGTGGGAGGGGTCGTGGTCGTAGGAGTGGACCGTGAACTCCGTGCCCGCCGCGGTGAGGGCCACCGTCGCCGGGGTCCCCGCCGACTGCTGCTTCTTCTGTTTCTTCGCCAAGGTGTCCGTGCCTTCCGTGGCTCAGTTGAGGCTGGTCGTCCCGCGCGTCAGGTCCGTCGCGGGCAGCGACGGCAGATTACGGATGATCGCGGTCTCGGAGCGAAGCGTTTTCAGCTCGTCGCGCAGCCGCGACGCGGTGTCCGGCGCCTCCAGGAGCCGCTGCTTGGTCGCGGTGTCCAGGACGGCCGCCGCGGCGACGAGGTACGACACGACGGACGGGTCGTCGGGCAGTTCGGCCCCTGTCGACAGGGAGCCCTCCCGCGCCCCGGCCAGCCGCTTCTGGTAGGAGCGGAAGGCCCGCAGGACGCCCTCGGCCAGCGCGCCCGCGCCGTCCCCCGGCTCCTCGGGCAGCTCCTCGACCTCGGCGGTGAGGAAGGCTCCCGAGGCGTCGACGGAGCGGAGGCGGACGCGGGTCGTGCCGGTGGCGAGGACCTCGAAGCCGCCGTCGTCGCGCTCCCTGATCGTCGCCGCGCTCGCCACGCAGCCCACGGCGTGGAAGGCCTTGAGCGGGTCGCCGCCGAAGCCCGCCGCGGGGCCGTGCTCGGGCAGCGCCGTCGGGTCGGGGAGGCCGGGCGCGCTCGGCGCGACCTCCAGGCCGTCGCGGATCGCGACGACGGCGAACAGACGCTGCTCCTCCTCGGGGGTCTTGAGCAGTTCGCGCATCATGGCGCGATATCGCTCCTCGAAGACGTTCAGCGGCACGACGAGGCCGGGGAACAGCACCGAGTTGAGCGGAAAGAGCGGAAGCCGGGTGGTCACGACCGGCAAGCCTAATGCTCGCCGGAGGGGTCGCGTTCGCGCGGAGCGCGCAGCGGCGTCATCGAGGCCACTTCGATGCGTACGCCGTCCCGCAGCTCCAGGAACTGGCCGAGCGGATCGTCGGCCATCCGGTCCCAGGGGAACGACGTCGCGTACGGCCCGATCAGGCGCAGCTGCTCCAGGGCGTCGTTCCAGCGCTCCAGGCGGACCAGGACGTACGTGAGGAGGTTGCGGACCTCGGCGGGCCACGGGTCGCCGGCCTCGTACTCGTACGAGAGGGCGATGGCGAGGTCGGCGGCCGCGTCCAGGCGCTCGCGCGGCAGATTCCCCGAGGGGCTGGTCAGGTAGGCGAAGGCGGCCCGCGCCGGGAGGACCTGTATCAGCGAGCCGGGCAGCGCGTCGGCCGCGGCGCGCTCGGCGAAGTCGAAGCACTCGCGGTGCGAGCCGTACCAGGCGGCGGACAGGTACTGCAGGGCCGAGGCGTGGCAGCCGTAGTGGTACGAGGAGCGGCGCACCGCCTCCTCCCACAGTTTCTCGAAGACGGTGTGCGGGGCGTGCGTGCCGCGGGCGTGGTCGAGGGCGATCCGCCAGGGCACCGGGTCCCGCGGGTCGGCCTCGGCGGCGGCGGTGAGCAGCGGGCCCGACTCGCGCAGGAGCTCGGCGCGGGCCGGTGACTCCCAGCCGCGGACGACCGCGAGCTCGGCCTTGACCAGCAGGGCGTCCGGATCGTGCGGGGACGCGCCGAGCCAGTCGTCGAACCACTCGGGACGGGAGCGGGCGAAGGCGGCGAGGCGCGTGGTGTAGCGGTCGCGGTTCTCCCACTCGGCGGCCTCGCGGGTGGTGGCGAGGACCTTCGCGGCCGGGCCGTAGTCGCCGCGCCCGGCGGCGACCAGGGCGGGGGCGAGCCGCTCGTCGGGCACGTCGAGCAGCACCTCGTCGTCCGGCGGCAGCCCGGCGGCGAGCCGCGGGGTGTGCCGGAGCATGCGGGCGGTACGGATGAAGGCACGCAGCACCCGTGCCCTCCTTTGCGCCTCAACCGGCGCCGCTCGCGCGGGCTCGCCGGTCACCGTCGTGGTTGCTCTTTTGTTGGTCGCAGGGATGACGGCCGGGGGAGGGCGATGGTTGCCCGGCTGCGCATAACGGTTCGGCCGTCGGCCGCCGGATGTCCGCCGTGAGCGGCACCGGATCTCAGTTGCGGCGCAGCAGCCGGGTAGCGCCCGCCGCGACCGTGGTGGCGAGGACCCAGCCGAGCAGGATCAGCGCGGTCGAGAACCACTGCCAGCCGCCGCGCAGCTGCCAGTAGGTGTCCTGGCCGAGGTTGATGACGGGCAGCAGCAGGTCGAGGGCGAAGAGCGCCGGGTTCCACTGCGGGTGCTCGCCGGGCTTGATCGCCGGATGGTCGGCGCGCGAGAACGCCACGGCGCTGACCGCCCACAGGACGGCCATCCAGACCGCGGCCCGGCCCGGCCGGTAGCCGTAGGCGACGGTCCAGTCCTGCGCGTACCCCCAGAGCTTCGCGGCCAGCGGCAGGGTCTCGCGGCGCCGGCGCTGCTTGGCGAGCAGGACCTCGCGGGCGTCGGCGTCCTCGCCGCCGTTGCGCAGGACGGCGGCGAGCTTCTCGTACGGCTCGGGGTTGTACTCGGCCGTCGCGGCAAGCACCCAGTCCAGGCGCCGGGAGAGCGGGAAGCTGCCCTGCGGCACGAGGTTCTCGTACGTGAATCCGCCCATCTGGAGGCCGCCCGGCCCGGGCCAGCTGGTCGCCCTGTCGATGAGGTTGACGACCTTGGCGCCGGACAGCACGACCTTGCCGCGCCGCGGCGCCTCGCCGAGGAAGCGGAGCTCGGGCGTCTGGACGCGGCGCAGCGAGATCTCCTGGTCCTGCCGGAGCGTGAAGCGGGCGTGCGCGAAGTCGATGGCGTCGCCGAAGCGGCCGTCGTCGAGACGGATGCCGCCCACGCACTCGAAGTGCTGCACGCGGGTGCCGCGGGCCGGTGTCGTGCCGCTGGTCTGCGGCGGATTGCCGACGGCCGCCGGGGTCAGGTACAGGGTGCGCTCGACGGTCATCTGCGGGGCGTTGAGTGCCTGCCTGCCGTACTGGTTGATCAGTCTGCTGCCGCGCAGGCTGAGCGAGACGCCGACCTTCGCGCCGCGCAGACTCAGCTGGCCGTGCGACTCCATCATCTCGGCCTGCAGGTCCTGTCCGACGGTGAGGCCGTCGCCGGTGATGGACTGGCCGCGCCGGTCGCGGTAGACCACCGCCTGGTTGAGCAGCAGGTCGGTGCCGATGTGCGCGTCCGTGAGGCGGATGCCGTTGTGCACCCGGCAGCGCGGCAGGTGCAGATCGCCCTCGGTGTGCAGCCTGGCGGCCTCGATGCGGGGGATGGAGCAGTCGACGAGCCGCAGCGTCGCGAAGCGGGACTCGGGGAGCAGGACCTCCTTCTCGAAGCGGCAGTGCTTCATCTCCGTGTACGGGACGACCGTGCCGCCCGCGAGGTCGAGCGGATCGGTGATCTGCACGCCCGCCAGCTTCAGCGACGACACCCGGCCCGCGAGGGCGGGCGGCCCGTCGAGCAGCAGCCAGCACACGATGCGCGCCCGCACGCTGCGCTCGGGGCCCCAGGGGTGCCCGCCGTGCGGATCGTCGGCGGCGGGATCACCCGATCGGAGGTCGTAGACGCTGCCGTTCCGGAAGGCCTGCCACATGCCGATCTCCGCGGCGGTCAGCCCGTCCGGCGGGTCGCCGGTACCGGCGTCGTCGACCAATGCTTTCGCCCTCCGTCCTGCGGTGCGCGGCTCCCTCGTACACCCGTTTCATGCCCGCTCCGTGACCGGCTGAACGCCAGGGGTGAACACGGTCTTCCGTGGCTCATATCAGTCAGTGATACGGGCGACCGACGTCGAAAGAAGGTCTGAGAGAATTGGCCATGTGATCTCTCGAATCGATCTGCGCGGCGATGCCCTCACGGAGTTTCCGTCGGGGGCCGCCCTGCGCGCCCTGCTGCCCCGTGCCGACTTCGACGTCGCGGCCGCCCTGGAGAAGGTGCGGCCCATCTGCGAGGACGTGCATCATCGTGGCGACGCGGCGCTGATCGAGTACGCGGAGAAGTTCGACGGCGTGCGCCTGGACCAGGTCCGCGTCCCCGCGGCCGCGCTCACCGAGGCCCTGGCGGGCCTCGACCCGGCCGTGCGCGCGGCCCTGGAGGAGTCCATCCGCCGCGCCCGCGCCGTCCACCGCGAGCAGCGCCGCGCCCCGCACACCGTCCAAGTCGTTCCCGGCGGCAAGGTCACCGAGAAGTGGGTGCCCGTCGAGCGCGTCGGGCTCTACGCCCCGGGCGGCCGGTCCGTCTACCCCTCCTCCGTGATCATGAACGCCGTGCCGGCGCAGGAGGCGGGCGTCGAGTCGATGGCGCTCGCGTCCCCGCCGCAGGCCGACTTCGGCGGCCTGCCCCACCCGACGATCCTCGCCGCCTGCGCCCTCCTCGGCATCGACGAGGTGTATGCGGTCGGCGGGGCCCAGGCCGTCGCCATGTTCGCGTACGGCACCGAGACCTGCGCCGCCGCCAACATGGTCACGGGCCCCGGCAACATCTGGGTCGCGGCCGCCAAGCGCTACTTCACCGGCCGCATCGGCATCGACACCGAGGCGGGCCCGACCGAGATCGCGGTCCTCGCCGACGACACCGCCGACCCGGCGCACGTCGCGTCCGACCTGATCAGCCAGGCCGAGCACGACCCGCTCGCGGCCGCCGTCCTCGTCACCGACTCGGTGGCGCTCGCGGACGCGGTCGAGAAGGAGCTGGCGCCGCAGGTCGCCGCCACCAAGCACGTCGAGGACCGGATCGTCCCCGCGCTGAGCGGCCGCCAGTCCGCGATCGTCCTGGTCGACGGCCTGGAGGAGGGCCTGCGGGTCGTCGACGCGTACGGCGCCGAGCACCTGGAGATCCAGACCGCCGACGCCACCGCCGTCGCCGGACGCGTCAAGAACGCGGGCGCGATCTTCGTCGGCCCCTGGGCGCCCGTCTCCCTCGGCGACTACTGCGCGGGCTCCAACCACGTCCTGCCCACCGGCGGCTGCGCCTGCCACTCCTCGGGCCTGTCCGTCCAGTCGTTCCTGCGCGGCATCCACATCGTGGACTACACCCGCGAGGCCCTCGCGGACGTCGCGCACCACGTGGTGACGCTCGCCGAGGCGGAGGACCTGCCCGCGCACGGCGCGGCGATCAAGGCGAGGTTCGGATGGAAGGTGCCGGGCCAGTGAGCGACGTACGCATCGACGACCTGCCCGTCCGTGACGAGCTGCGCGGCAAGTCCCCCTACGGCGCGCCCCAGCTCGACGTGCCCGTACGCCTGAACACCAACGAGAACCCGTACCCGCTCCCCGAGCCGCTCGTCGAGCGCATCGCCGAGCGGGTGCGCGAGGCCGCCCGCGACCTCAACCGCTACCCCGACCGGGACGCCGTGGAGCTCCGCACCGAGCTGGCGCGCTACCTCACCCGCACCGGCGGGCACGAGGTCACCGTGGCCAACGTCTGGGCGGCCAACGGCTCGAACGAAGTCATCCAGCAGCTCCTGCAGACCTTCGGCGGGCCCGGCCGCACGGCCATCGGCTTCGAGCCCTCGTACTCGATGCACGGCCTCATCGCGCGCGGTACCGGCACCGGCTGGATCTCCGGCCCCCGCCACGACGACTTCAGCATCGACGTCGAGGCGGCCACGAAGGCCATCGCCGAGCACCAGCCCGACGTCGTCTTCATCACGACGCCCAACAACCCCACGGGCAACGCCGTCCCGGCCGAGGCGGTCCTCGCCCTGTACGAAGCCGCCCAGGCCGCGAAGCCGTCCATGGTGGTCATCGACGAGGCGTACGTCGAGTTCAGCCACGGCGACTCGCTGCTCCCGCTGCTCGAGGGGCGCCCGCACCTCATCGTCTCCCGCACCATGTCGAAGGCGTTCGGCGCCGCCGGGCTGCGCCTCGGCTACCTCGCCGCCGCCCCCGCGGTCGTCGACGCGGTGCAGCTCGTACGCCTGCCGTATCACCTGTCGGCCGTCACGCAGGCCACCGCGCTGGCCGCCCTTGAACACACGGACACCCTCCTCGGATACGTCGAGCAGCTCAAGGCCGAGCGCGACCGCCTGGTCACCGAGCTGCGCGCGATGGGCTACGAGGTGACCGACTCCGACGCCAACTTCGTGCAGTTCGGGCGGTTCCCGGACGCTCATGAGGTGTGGCAGAAGATCCTCGACCGGGGCGTCCTGGTCCGCGACAACGGAGTGCCCGGCCGGCTCCGCGTGTCCACCGGAACCCCCGACGAAAACGACGCGTTCCTCGATGCGGTACGCGAACTCAAGAAGGAGCAGGACGCATGAGCCGCGTAGGACGGGTCCAACGCACCACGAAGGAGACGTCGGTCCTCGTCGAGATCGATCTCGACGGCACCGGCAAGGTCGACGTGTCGACCGGCGTCGGCTTCTACGACCACATGCTCGACCAGCTCGGCCGCCACGGCCTCTTCGACCTCACGGTCAAGACCGAGGGCGACCTGCACATCGACTCGCACCACACCATCGAGGACACCGCGCTCGCGCTGGGCGCCGCCTTCAAGCAGGCGCTCGGCGACAAGGTCGGCATCTACCGCTTCGGCAACTGCACCGTCCCGCTGGACGAGTCGCTCGCCCAGGTGACGGTCGACCTCTCCGGCCGTCCGTACCTGGTGCACACCGAGCCCGAGAAGATGGCGCCGATGATCGGCGAGTACGACACGACGATGACCCGGCACATCCTGGAGTCCTTCGTCGCGCAGGCCCAGATCGCGCTGCACGTCCACGTGCCGTACGGCCGCAACGCCCACCACATCGTGGAGTGCCAGTTCAAGGCCCTGGCCCGCGCGCTGCGTTACGCCTCCGAGCGCGACCCGCGCGCGGCCGGCATCCTTCCGTCCACGAAGGGCGCGCTGTAAACCCATGACCGGTCTCAACACCATCCTCATCGTCGTCGGGCTCTTCCTGATCGGCGGCATCATCTCCTTCGTCAAGCAGGGCATGCCGAAGAGCCTGATCACGCTCCTCTCCATCGGCGCCGCGATGTGCCTGGCCGCGGGCATCCTGCGGCTCGACTACTGGAACTGACGGGAGGAGTACGCGACATGAGCTCTCCCAAGAAGGTCGTCGTCTTCGACTACGGCTTCGGAAACGTCCGCTCCGCCGAGCGCGCCCTCGCGCGCGCGGGCGCCGACGTCGAGATCACCCGTGACTACGACAGGGCCATGAACGCCGACGGCCTGCTCGTGCCCGGCGTCGGCGCGTTCGCCGCCTGCATGCAGGGCCTGAAGGAGGCGCGCGGCGACTGGATCGTCGGACGCCGCCTCGCCGGCGGCCGTCCTGTCATGGGCATCTGCGTCGGCATGCAGATCCTCTTCGCGCGCGGCATCGAGCACGGCGTGGAGACCGAGGGCCTGGATGAGTGGCCGGGCACGGTCGAACCGCTGAAGGCCGAGATCGTCCCGCACATGGGCTGGAACACGGTCCAGGCCTCCGCCGGATCCCCGCTCTTCAAGGGCCTGGACGACGACGCCCGCTTCTACTTCGTGCACTCCTACGCCGTGCACGCCTGGACCCTGGAAGTCGCGAACCCCGCGATGCGCGCCCCGTACGTGCACTGGTCCACGCACGGCGAGCCCTTCGTGGCGGCCGTCGAGAACGGCGCCCTGAGCGCCACCCAGTTCCACCCCGAGAAGTCCGGCGACGCCGGCGCCCAGCTCCTCACCAACTGGATCGGAACCCTGTGAGCACCCTCGAACTCCTTCCCGCCGTCGACGTCCGCGACGGCCAGGCCGTACGCCTCGTCCACGGCGAGTCCGGCTCGGAGACCTCCTACGGCTCCCCGCTGGAGGCCGCCCTCGCCTGGCAGCGGTCGGGCGCCGAGTGGCTGCACCTGGTCGACCTGGACGCGGCGTTCGGCACCGGCGACAACCGTGAGCTGATCGCCGAGGTCGCGGGCGCGATGGACATCAAGGTCGAGCTGTCCGGCGGCATCCGCGACGACGCCTCGCTGGCCGCCGCGCTCGCCACCGGCTGCACCCGCGTCAACCTCGGCACCGCCGCCCTGGAGACCCCCGAGTGGGTCGCCAAGGTCATCGCCGAGCACGGCGACAAGATCGCGGTCGGCCTCGACGTGCGCGGCACGACGCTGCGCGGCCGCGGCTGGACCCGCGACGGCGGGGACCTCTACGAAACCCTGGAGCGCCTGAACGGCGAGGGCTGCGCGCGCTATGTGGTGACCGACATCGCCAAGGACGGCACGCTGCAGGGCCCGAACCTGGAGCTCCTGAAGAACGTGTGCGCGGCGACGGACCGTCCCGTGGTCGCCTCCGGCGGCGTGAGCAGCCTGGACGACCTGCGTGCCATCTCCGAGCTCGTCCCGCTCGGCGTCGAGGGCGCGATCGTCGGCAAGGCGCTGTACGCGAAGGCGTTCACGCTGGAGGAAGCGCTGGAGGCCGTGTCCCGATGAGTGGCGTACGACGAGTGCAGAGCGGCAGCCCTTGGGAGGAGGCCTTCGGCTTCGCCCGGGCCGTCGAGGCGGGCGACCGGGTGGTGGTCGGCGGCACCACGTCCTTCAAGGGCGACATCCTTTACGGCGAGGGCGACCCCTACGAGCAGACGCGGGTCGCCATCGACAACGCGCTGGCGGCGATCGGCGAGTTCGGGCTCGGCCCCGACTCCGTGACCGCCGTGCGTCTCCTCATCACCCACGCGCGGGACGTCGACGCGGTGGGGCGTGCGCACAAGGAGGTCTTCGACTCCGTGCGCCCGGTGATGACCATGGTGGTCGTCTCCGGCTTCGTCGACTCGCGCATCCTGGTCGAAGTGGAACTGGAAGCCTACCGAGGAGCCCCCGCATGACGCTCGCGGTACGCGTGATCCCCTGCCTCGACGTGGACAACGGCCGCGTCGTCAAGGGCGTCAACTTCCAGAACCTGCGCGACGCGGGCGACCCCGTCGAGATGGCCAAGGTGTACGACGCCGAGGGCGCCGACGAGCTGACCTTCCTGGACATCACCGCGTCCTCCGGCAACCGCGAGACGACGTACGACGTGGTCCGCCGCACCGCCGAGCAGGTCTTCATCCCGCTCACGGTGGGCGGCGGCGTGCGCACCGCCGAGGACGTGGACAAGCTGCTGCGGGCGGGCGCGGACAAGGTCGGCGTCAACACGGCGGCGATCGCCCGTCCCGACCTGATCCGCGAGATCGCGGAGCGGTTCGGACGCCAGGTGCTCGTCCTGTCGGTCGACGCGCGCAGGACGGCGTCGGGCGGCTTCGAGGTCACCACCCACGGCGGCCGCGAGTCCGCCGGCATCGATGCCGTCGAGTGGGCGCACCGGGCCGCCGAGCTCGGCGCGGGCGAGATCCTGCTCAACTCGATGGACGCCGACGGCACGAAGGACGGCTACGACATCGAGATGATTTCGGCGGTGCGCAAGCACGTCACCGTCCCGGTGATCGCCTCCGGCGGCGCGGGCCGTCTGGAGCACTTCCCGCCGGCCATCGGGGCGGGCGCGGACGCGGTGCTCGCGGCCTCGGTCTTCCACTTCGGGGATCTGCGGATCGGCGAGGTCAAGGAGACGCTGCGGGAGGCGGGGCACCCCGTTCGCTAGGCAGCCGCTGCCTGCCCATGGGCAAAGTCTCTGCCGCCACGGCCTCGTGCCGTGGCGGCACTGTCTTGGCGAGATGCGAAAGATTCGTTGCGCAAAAATTATTGTGCAACTTTCCTTTCGTATCTAGGGTGAGCGCATGGAGAACCGTCGCCGGATCACGGACCTCGGCACCCTCAAGGCCTTCGGGCACCCCCTGCGGATGAAGCTGTACGGCACGCTGCGCGTGGGCGGCCCCGCGACTGCCTCGCACCTCGCCGCGCAGGTCGACGAGGCCGTCTCACTCGTCAGCTACCACCTGCGCAAGCTCGCCGAGCACGGCCTCATCGAGGAGGCCGAGACGCAGAGCGAGGACGCGCGGGAGCGCTGGTGGCAGGCCGCGCAGGACACCCTCAGCTTCCGCCACGAGGACTTCAAGGACACGCCGGAAGGAGCGGCCACCCACGCGGCCGTCCTCCGCGGCCTGATCGCCCACCGCAGGGAGCAGTACGAGACCTATCTGGACCAGCAGGCGGCCTGGGGCGCCGAGTGGCGCACGGCGGCGGACCAGTCGGACTTCCTCGCCCGGCTGAACCCCGCCGAACTGAAGGCGCTGAACGAAGAGATCCACGCACTGGTCAGGACGTACGAGGAGCGCGGGAAGGCAGCCGAGGCGGCCGGCGACACCGAGAACCGCGAGAACGTCGCCGTGCACCTGGCCAGCTTCCCCTTCCGGCTCTGAGAGGGCGTCCCGTGACCACCGCCGCGATATCCACGCCCGTCACCGAGCGCCCCGCCCACCGCGACGGCAACGTCCTGCGCTGGCTGAGCGCCTACACCGCCTCGATGGTCGGCGACAGCGTCTACTTCCTCGCGCTGTCCTGGGCCGCCACCCGCAGCGGCAGCCCCGCACAGGCGGGCCTCGTGCTCGCCGTCGGGGCCGTCCCGCGCGCCGCGCTCATGCTGGGCGGGGGAGTCGTCGCCGACCGCTTCGGGCCGCGCCGCGTCGTCATCGGCAGCGACGCGGTGCGCTGCGCGGTGATCCTCGCGGTGACCGTGCTGCTCCTGGTGTCCACGCCCGGGATCTGGCCGCTCGCGGCCCTCGCCCTCGTCTTCGGCGCGGTCGACGCCCTCTTCCTGCCGAGCGTCGGCGCGCTCCCCCCGCGCATCACAGCGCCGGGCCAGCTGGGCCGCGTGCAGGGCATGCGGGGGCTCGCACAGCGCGTCGCCACCGTGACCGGGGCGCCGCTGGGCGGGCTCGCGGTGGCGGCGGGCGGGCCGGTGGCGGGGTTCGGCGCGGCGGGGGCGCTGTTCGCCGTGTCGCTCGTGCTGCTCCTCGCCGTACGCGTCCGGGACCTCGCCCCGGACGAGGCGGCGGGGCGCACGGAACCGGCCCGGCGGCAGCTCGTCGACGGCCTGCGCTACATCCGCGGGCACCGCGTCCTCGCCCCGCTGGTCGTCACGGCCGCGGTCGTGGAGCTGGGCTTCACCGGGCCCGCCAACATCGGGCTCGTCCTGCTCGCCGAGGAGCGCGGCTGGGGCGCCACCGGCCAGGGCTGGATGCTCGCCGGGTTCGGCGTCGGCGCCGGGTGCGCCGCCCTCCTCATCGCCGTGCGCGGCCGCGTCCCGCGCGCGGGGCTCGTCCTGTCCTGGGCGGTGATCGGCGGCTCGGTCGCCCTGGGCGCGATCGCCTTCGTCCCCTCCGTCGTGACCGCGACGGCGGCCGGGCTCTGCGTCGGCCTGCTCACCGGCCTCGGCGGCGCTGTCATCGGCACCCTGGTCCAGACGGTGACGGACCCCGCCTACCTCGGCCGCGTCACGTCCGTGTTCACGTTCTTCACCGTGGGCGTCGCCCCGCTGAGCTACCCCGTCGCGGGCGCGGCGATCGGCGCCTGGGGCGCCGGACCCGTGTTCGCCGCGAGCGCGGCGCTGAGTGCGGCCGGAGGCGTCATCGGCCTCTGCGCCCGCTCCCTGCGCCGCGCTGAACTCCCGCGCTGAGCAGCGCTGTTCAGCCGAACAGCACCATTCAGCCGAACAGCACCGCTCAGAGGCCCAGCTGCTTCGATTCGTGCAGCGTGGCGATCGCCTCCTTGTCGCCGTCGAGACCGACGTCGGCGACCTCCTGCCTGCCGTACGCGAACAGCAGCAGCTCGGACGGCTCACCGGTCACCGTCACCACCGGCACGCCCCGGTGCGCCACCGCCGTCCGGCCGTCCGGGCGGCGCAGGACCAGGCCCACCGGTGACTTGCGGCCCACCAGGCGGGCCGTGCGTTCAAGACGGGACCACAGGGCGTCCTGGAAGACCGGGTCGAGCTCGCGCGGCGTCCAGTCGGGCTGCGCGCGGCGCACGTCCTCGGTGTGGATGTAGAACTCGACGGCGTTCGACGCCTCGTCCACCTGCTTCAGGGCGAAGGGCGAGAAACGCGGCGGACCCGTCCGGATGAGCTGGATCAGCTCCTCGTACGGCTTCGCGGCGAACTCGGCCTGCACCCGCTCCAGGCGCCCGGCCAGCTGCTTGATCAGCAGCCCGCCCGCCGCGTCCGCGCGGCGCTCGCGCACCACCACGTGGGCCGCGAGGTCACGGGTCTTCCAGCCCTCGCACAGAGTGGCCGCCTCGGGCCCCTCCGCCTCCAACAGGTCGGCGAGAAGAAGTCGTTCACGCTTCGCATGGGTCGACATACCAGCCAGCCTACGACCGTGCCACCGGTCCGCACAGTGGACGCCCGGCCGAAGGGGCCGGGAAGGGCGGCACAATGGGCCCATGACCAGCGTGCCCCCGCCCAGCAGCAGCCTCGACCCGGAGATCGCCGCGCGCCTCAGGCGCAGCGCCGACGGCCTCGTCCCCGCCATCGCCCAGCAGTACGACACCGGTGAGGTGCTGATGCTCGGCTGGATGGACGACGAGGCGCTGCACCGCACCCTCACCACCGGGCGCTGCACCTACTGGTCGCGCAGCCGCCAGGAGTACTGGGTCAAGGGCGACACGTCCGGCCACTTCCAGTACGTCAAGGAGGTGGCGCTCGACTGCGACGCGGACACCGTCCTCGTCCAGGTCGACCAGGTCGGCGCGGCCTGCCACACCGGCACCCGCACCTGTTTCGACACCGACGTGCTGCCCGTACTTCCCGTGCCCGGCGCGCCCGCGCCCGGTCAGTAGGGTCCTGCCATGGACCTCGAGACCTTCCGCAAGCTCGCGACCGACCGCCGCGTCATCCCCGTCAGCCGCAAGCTCCTCGCGGACGGCGACACCCCCGTCGGGCTCTACCGCAAGCTCGCCGCCGAACGCCCCGGCACGTTCCTCCTCGAATCCGCGGAGAACGGCCGGTCGTGGTCCCGCTACTCCTTCGTAGGCGTCCGCAGCGCCGCCGCCCTCACCGTCCGCGACGGCGAGGCCCACTGGCTCGGCACCCCGCCCGTCGGCGTGCCCACCTCCGGCGACCCGCTCGCCGCGCTGCGCGCCACCATCGGGATACTGCACACCCCGCGCGACGTCGTCAGCGCCCACGGCCTGCCGCCCTTCACCGGCGGCATGGTCGGCTACCTCGGCTACGACATCGTGCGCCGCCTGGAGAAGATCGGCCCCGGCGACCGGGACGACCTGAACCTGCCCGAGCTGACCATGCTCCTCACCAGCGACCTCGCCGTCCTCGACCACTGGGACGGCTCGGTCCTGTTGATCGCCAACGCGATCAACCACAACGACCTGGAGACCGGGGTCGACGAGGCGTATGCCGACGCGGTCGCCCGCCTCGACGCCATGGAGGCCGACCTCTCCCGGCCCGTCTCCCAGCCCCCGGCCGCCCTGCCGCCCTCCGAGCTCCCCGAGTACACCGCCCTGTGGGGCGGCGAGCAGTACCAGGAAGCCGTCGAGGACATCAAGGAACGCATCCGGGCCGGCGAGGCCTTCCAGGTCGTGCCCTCGCAGCGCTTCGAGACCCCGTGCACCGCGACGGCGCTGGACGTCTACCGCGTGCTGCGCGCCACCAACCCGTCGCCGTACATGTACCTCTTCCGGTTCCCCCACGGGGACGGGGAGGCGTTCGACGTGGTCGGCTCCTCGCCCGAGGCCCTCGTCAAGGTCGAGGACGGGCGCGCCATGGTCCACCCCATCGCCGGGACCCGGCACCGCGGCGCCACCCCGCAGGAGGACCAGGCCCTCGCCGACGAACTGCTCGCCGACCCCAAGGAGCGCGCCGAGCACCTGATGCTCGTCGACCTGGGCCGCAACGACCTGGGCCGGGTCTGCGAGCCGGGCTCCGTCGAGGTCGTCGACTTCATGTCCATCGAGAAGTACTCCCACGTCATGCACATCGTGTCGACGGTCACCGGGCAGGTCGCCGGGGGCCGCACCGCCTTCGACGTCCTCACCGCCTGCTTCCCGGCGGGCACCCTCTCCGGTGCCCCCAAGCCCCGCGCGATGCAGATCATCGACGAGCTCGAACCGTCCCGGCGCGGCCTGTACGGCGGCTGCGTCGGCTACCTCGACTTCGCGGGCGACTCCGACACCGCCATCGCCATCCGCACCGCCCTCCTCCGCGACGGCACGGCATACGTGCAGGCCGGAGCCGGGGTCGTCGCCGACTCCGACCCCGTCGCCGAGGACACCGAGTGCCGGAACAAGGCCGCCGCCGTGCTGCGCGCCATCCACACGGCGAACCGGCTGCACGACCGTTCGAGCCGTGAGGGATAGTGGACGGGTGACTTCTGCCGTACCTCCGCCCCGTACCGAGGCCGCGTCCGAGAGCCGCGCCCAGCGCAGCAGCCGGCGCAGCATCGCCGCCGCGCTGCTGCTCGGCGCCGTCGGCGCGGCCCTCGCCCTGCTCGCCTCCCGCCAGGACTGGGCCCACGGCACCGCGTCGGTGGCCGGCGGCGAGCTGCCGCTGACCGCCAAGGGCAGCGACGTCACCGGCGTGCCCGCGGCCCTCGCCATAGTGGGCCTCGCCGCGCTCGTCGCGGTCTTCGCGGTCCGCCGCGCCGGACGCTTCCTCGTCTCCTTGCTGCTCACGCTCAGCGGCGGCGGCATCGTCGCCGCCGCCCTGCTCGGCGCCGACGACAAGGACGCGCTCGACGAGAAGGCCGCCACGGCCTCCGGCGACGCCGCCGCCACCATCGGCGACCTGAGCCACACCGGCTGGCCGTACGCCGCGGCCGCCGCGGGCGTCCTCATCCTGCTCGCCGGGCTCCTCGCCCTCACGTACGGCCGTTCCTGGCCCGCGATGTCCGGACGCTACGAACGCGACGGCTCGCCGAGCCCCCGCAAGACGCGCCGCGTCGCGGACCCCGAGCGCCCCGAGGAGCTGTGGAAGGCCCTCGACCGCGGCGAGGACCCCACCCGCGGAACGTGAGCCACCGCTCCCACCGAACATGACCCCCCGCGCTCGGGGCATACGCGCGGGTACGGGACAATGTCAGCGAGCGTCCGCCGCGCGGTGGGCTCCGCAGCCACCACCGCGCACACAGCAACAAGGAGCATTTTCATGGCGACAGGCCACGGACACACCCCGGCCGCCTGGACCGGTTCCATCATCGCCTTCGTCGGTTTCTGCGTCGCGGGCGCCTTCATGGTGATGGCCAACGTGCCCGGCTTCTGGGCCGGCATGGCCATCATCGCGATCGGCGGCCTCGTGGGCGGCGTCATGCACCTCATGGGCCTGGGCTCGCAGAAGCGTCCGCACCGCCAGGCCGCGGGCGCCAAGAGCTGACCTCGCCGTACGGGACATACGAGCTGTACGAGAAGAGGCGGTCCGGCAGGTGCCGGAACCGCCTCTTTCGCATGTCCGGGCCCGGACACCCCGGCCGGGCGACCGGGCGCCGCACCCGGGCACGCGGCAGAATGCACGGGTGACCGCCGAACCCGGAAGCGCCGCGCCCGCCGTCCTGACCCGCCTGCTCGTGCCGGCCGGCGTGCTCGCCTCCGTCGCCGCCGCCTTCGCGTACGTCGGCGCCGTCGACCCGAACGAACCCGGCCACTACCCCGCCTGCCCGCTGCTGCGCCTCACCGGCATCTACTGCCCCGGCTGCGGCGGCCTGCGCAGCGCCCACGCCTTCATCCACGGCGACCTCACGGCGGCCCTCGGCGCCAACGCGCTCGCCGTCGCCGGATACGTCCTCTTCGCCGTGGTGTGGACCGTGTGGGTGGTCAGGACAGTGCGCGGGCGGCCCGTGCGGATCGAGCCGGGGCCGCTGCAGCTGTGGGGCGTCGGCGTCCTGGTGGCGCTCTTCACCGTCGTACGGAATCTGCCGTTCGGGTCCTGGCTGCATCCCTGAAAGTGCAGGCCGGACGGGTGGTGCGTGTCCAGGTCGTGGGACGCCTGTCAACCGGATGCGAGGCCTTCGCCCTCCTGCGGATACCATCGCAGTGACCAGCTTGAACGTCAGCTCAACCGTCAGGGAAGGGGGCCGCTCGCGTGAGTGTGCTCGACGAGATCATCGACGGAGTCCGTGCCGACCTCGCGGAGCGGCAGGCACGCGTCAGCCTCGACGAGCTCAAGGAGCGTGCGGCCAAGGCTCCCGCGGCCAAGGACGGCGCGGCGGCCCTGCGCGGCGACGGCGTCAAGGTCATCTGCGAGGTGAAGCGCTCCAGCCCCTCCAAGGGCGCGCTCGCCGCGATCGCCGACCCGGCGGGTCTCGCCGCCGACTATGAGGCGGGCGGCGCGGCCGTCATCTCCGTGCTCACCGAGGAGCGCCGCTTCGGCGGCTCGCTCGCCGACCTGGAGGCCGTCCGCGCCAAGGTCGACATCCCGGTGCTCCGCAAGGACTTCATCGTCACCTCGTACCAGCTGTGGGAGGCCCGGGCGTACGGCGCCGACCTCGCGCTCCTGATCGTGGCCGCCCTGGAGCAGCCCGCCTTGGAGTCCCTGATCGAGCGTGCCGAATCGATCGGCCTCACGCCGATCGTCGAGGTGCACGACGAGGACGAGGCGGAGCGTGCCGTGGACGCGGGCGCGCGGGTCATCGGCGTCAACAACCGCGACCTCAAGACCCTCAAGGTCGACCGCTCCACCTTCGAGCGGGTCGCCCCCGAGCTGCCGGACAGCGTCGTCAAGATCGCCGAGTCCGGTGTGCGCGGACCGCACGACCTGATCGCCTTCGCCAACGCGGGCGCCGACGCGGTGCTCGTGGGCGAGTCCCTGGTGACCGGCCGCGACCCGAAGGGCGCGGTCTCCGACCTGGTCGCCGCGGGCACGCACCCGGCGCTCCGGCACGGGCGGAGCTGACTCCTCCCCATGCCGATCTCCGCCCGCCTCGCACCCGGCTGCCGCCCCCGCGGCTGCCGGGCCCCCGCACGCCGCGTGCGGGGCAGGCGCGTGCGGTATCACATCGGCTCGGAGCCGGGGCAGATTCCTGGGATGCGATGGCAGGGCGGCGCCTGAGCTGAAAAGCCCTCGCGCCGTTGCCGGCCAGGGTTTCGTCGCGACCGCGGCCCGTCGTGGGCTTGTCGCGCAGTTCCCCGCGCCCCTGACGGGGCGCGCCAGCACCCGTTGTCATCGCCGTTCTTGACAAGGATCCAGCCATGCCCAGCGAGTACTTCATCCCCGACCCGGAGGGTCACATCCCCAGCGCCGAAGGGTACTTCGGCGCCTTCGGCGGGAAATTCATCCCGGAGGCCCTCGTCGCCGCCGTGGACGAGGTCGCCGTCGAGTACGACAAGGCGAAGAGCGACCCGGAGTTCGCCCGCGAGCTCGACGACCTGCTCGTCAATTACACCGGGCGGCCCAGCAGCCTCACCGAGGTGCCCCGCTTCGCCGAACACGCCGGCGGCGCCCGCGTCTTCCTCAAGCGCGAGGACCTGAACCACACCGGCTCGCACAAGATCAACAACGTGCTCGGGCAGGCCCTGCTCACCAAGCGCATGGGCAAGACCCGCGTCATCGCCGAGACCGGCGCGGGACAGCACGGCGTCGCCACGGCCACCGCCTGCGCGCTCTTCGGCCTCGAATGCACCATCTACATGGGCGAGATCGACACCGAGCGCCAGGCCCTGAACGTGGCCCGCATGCGGATGCTCGGCGCCGAGGTCGTCGCCGTGAAGTCCGGCAGCCGCACCCTGAAGGACGCCATCAACGAAGCGTTCCGCGACTGGGTGGCCAACGTGGACAGGACCCACTACCTCTTCGGGACCGTCGCGGGACCGCACCCCTTCCCCGCCATGGTCCGCGACTTCCACCGCGTCATCGGCGTCGAGGCCCGCCGCCAGATCCTGGAGCGCGCCGGGCGCCTGCCCGACGCCGCCGTCGCCTGCGTCGGCGGCGGCTCCAACGCCATCGGCCTCTTCCACGCCTTCATCCCGGACGCGGACGTGCGCCTCATCGGCTGCGAGCCCGCGGGACACGGCATCGAGACCGGCGAGCACGCGGCCACCCTGACCGCGGGCGAGCCGGGCATCCTGCACGGCTCCCGCTCCTACGTCCTCCAGGATGAGGAGGGCCAGATCACCGAGCCCTACTCGATCTCGGCGGGCCTCGACTACCCCGGCATCGGCCCCGAGCACGCCTACCTCAAGGACAGCGGCCGCGGCGAGTACCGCGCGGTCACCGACGACGCGGCCATGCAGGCCCTGCGGCTGCTCTCCAGGACCGAGGGCATCATCCCCGCCATCGAGAGCGCCCACGCGCTCGCCGGGGCCCTGGAGGTCGGCAAGGAGCTCGGCAGGGACGGGCTGATCGTCGTCAACCTCTCCGGGCGCGGCGACAAGGACATGGACACGGCCGCACGCTACTTCGGCCTGTACGACACGGACGCCGCCGTCGAGGCCGACGAGGCCGGAACCGGCGCTGAGATCGAGGGGGACGCCAAGTGAGCGGCAACGTCAAACTGCTGGACGAGACCCTCGCGGCCGCGAAGGCCGAGGGCCGGTCCGCCCTCATCGCCTACCTGCCCGCGGGCTTCCCCACCGTCGACGGCGGCATCGCGGCCGTCAAGGCGGTCTTCGAGGGCGGCGCGGACGTCGTCGAGGTCGGCCTGCCGCACTCCGACCCGGTGCTCGACGGCCCGGTCATCCAGACCGCCGACGACATCGCGCTGCGCGGCGGCCTCAAGATCCGCGACGTCATGCGCACCGTCCGCGAGGCCCACGAGGCGACCGGCAAGCCGGTGCTCGTCATGACGTACTGGAACCCGATCGACCGCTACGGCGTGGAGCGCTTCACGGCCGAGCTCGCCGAGGCGGGCGGCGCGGGCTGCATCCTGCCCGACCTGCCCGTCCAGGAGTCGGCGCTGTGGCGGGAGCACGCCGCGAAGCACGACCTGGCGACGGTCTTCGTCGTCGCGCCGAGCAGCAAGGACGAGCGGCTCGCCACGATCACCGCGGCGGGCTCCGGCTTCGTCTACGCGGCCTCGCTGATGGGCGTCACCGGCACCCGCGAGTCCGTCGGCGAGCAGGCGCAGGACCTGGTGCGGCGCACCAAGGCCACCACGGACCTGCCGGTCTGCGTCGGCCTCGGCGTCTCCAACGCCCGCCAGGCCGCCGAGGTCGCGGGCTTCGCCGACGGAGTGATCGTCGGCTCCGCCTTCGTGCAGCGGATGCTCGACGCGCCGGACGAGGCCGCGGGGCTGGCCGCCGTGCGCGCCCTCGCCGGTGAGCTCGCCGACGGGGTCCGCGGCAAGGCGTAACTCGTACGGGTGGACCTGGACCGGGGAGGCGCGCTCGCGCCTCCCCGGTTCGTTTGGCGGGGTGTGAGCGAGAAGAACCGTGAGGAAAAGCGATCGGCCCGCGCGCGGATGGCGGCAGAGCGAGAGCGGCAGAAGGCCCGCGACAAGCGGCGCAGGGCGCTGATCGTGAGCGCCGCGGTGGTCGGTGTCCTCGGCCTCGCCGCCGTGGTGGGGCTGCTCGCCGCCAATGCCGGCGACGACAAGAGCGACGCGGCGGGACCGGTGGTCGCGCCCAAGGGCGCGGGCGACAAGGACGGGCCGACGATCCCCGTCGGCAAGGACAGCGCCAAGTCGACCCTCACCATCTGGGAGGACTTCCGCTGCCCGGCCTGCAAGCAGTTCGAGGACGGCTTCCGCTCGACGATCCACGAGCTCGCCGACAAGGGGCAGCTCAAGGTGGAGTACCACCTGGCCACCCTCATCGACGGGAACATGGGCGGCAGCGGCTCCCGCCGCTCGGCCAACGCCGCGGCCTGCGCCCAGGACGCCGGCAAGTTCACCCCGTACCACGACGTGCTCTTCAAGAACCAGCCCCCGGAGCCCGACGACGCGTTCGGCAAGAACAGCAGGCTGATCGAGCTCGCCGGTGAGGTCGACGGACTGGTGACCGACTCCTTCAAGAAGTGCGTCGAGGACGGCACGCACGACAGCTGGGTCGACAAGTCCAACAAGGCCTTCCAGGACGCGAAGCTGCGCGGCACCCCCACCGTGAAGCTCGACGGCAAGGACATCTTCGGGGACCCGCAGAAGCCGCTGACGCCCCAGAAGCTGAAGCAACTGGTGGAAGCGGCGAACCGCTCGTGACACCCGGGGGCGGCGGCCCTCCTGTTATGCACCCGTAGCCGGACCGGTTGCCGCCCCCGACGCCCGGCACGATAGCGTCGGTCGTGTCATGGACCTTGCCTTCATTCCCAGTCCGTCGCGCGGTGTGGTCGAACTAGGACCCATCCCGTTGCGCGGCTACGCGTTCTGCATCATCATCGGCGTCTTCGTAGCCGTCTGGCTCGGCAACAAGCGGTGGATCGCTCGCGGGGGCCGGTCAGGCACCGTGGCCGACATCGCCGTGTGGGCCGTGCCGTTCGGCCTCGTCGGCGGGCGTCTCTACCACGTGATCACGGACTACCAGCTGTACTTCAGCGACGGCCGTGACTGGGTGGACGCCTTCAAGATCTGGGAGGGCGGCCTCGGCATCTGGGGCGCGATCGCGCTCGGTGCCGTCGGCGCCTGGATCGGCTGCCGCCGCCGCGGCATCCCGCTGCCGGCCTGGGCCGACGCGCTGGCCCCCGGCATCGCCCTCGCGCAGGCCATCGGCCGCTGGGGCAACTGGTTCAACCAGGAGCTGTACGGCAAGCCCACGGACGTGCCCTGGGCGCTGAAGATCACGTCCGCCGAGGACGGGCGGGTCCCCGGCACCTACCACCCCACCTTCCTGTACGAGTCGCTGTGGTGCATCGGCGTCGCCGTCCTGGTCATCTGGGCCGACCGCCGCTTCAAGCTCGGACACGGCCGGGCGTTCGCGCTGTACGTCGCCTCGTACTGCGCCGGGCGCGGCTGGATCGAGTACATGCGGGTCGACGACGCGCACCACGTGCTCGGCCTCCGGCTGAACGTGTGGACCGCCATCGTGGTCTTCCTCCTGGCGGTCGTCTACTTCGTGGTGTCGGCGAAGACCCGCCCCGGACGCGAGGAGATCGTCGAGCCGGGCGCCGAGCCCGCGGTCGACGGCGGTGACTCCGTGAAGCTCACCAAGGGCGAGACGGACGCCGAGGCCGAGAAGGAGTCCGAGAGCAAGCCCGAGGGCGAGAAGGACTCCGCCGACGGGGCGAAGTCCTCGGCCGAGCCGAAGAGCTGAGGCTCGCTCCTCGGACGCGCATGCATGGTGAAGGGCCGTCGGATCGGGTGATCCGGCGGCCCTTCGCGTGGGCGGTCACACCCTGTGGGCCAGCGCCAGGACGCGCCGCGCGCCCTCCACCACCGCCTTGTCCACGAAGCGGCCGTCCGGCAGCGCCAGGGCGCCCTCGTCCGTCGCGGCCGCCTTGGTGATCTCCTCCGCCCGCTCGATCTCTTCCGCGGTGGGGAGATAGGCCCGCTCGATGACCGGGAGCTGACGGGGGTGGATCGCCGCGCGGCCGAGGAAGCCGAGGGCGCGGCCCCGGGCGCAGGAGGCGGCGAGCCCGTCCAGGTCACGGATGTCCGGGTGGACCGACTGCGCGGGCGGGGCCAGGCCCGCCGCCCGCGCGGCCACCACCACCCGGGAGCGCGCCCAGTCGAGGCCCGTCTCCTCGCGCATCCCCAGGTCCGCGCGGAGGTCGGCCTCGCCGAGGGAGATGCCGCGCAGGGCCGGGTGCGCGGTGGCGATGGCGTAGGCGTGTTCCAGGCCGAGCGCCGACTCGACGAGCGCGTGGAGGGCGAGGGCGCCGCCGTCGGCGGGCACCGCGCGCTCGGCGACGCGGATGACCTCGGCGCGCGAGGTGACCTTGGGCAGGCGCAGGCCCGCGAGGCCGGGGAGCGGGGCGAGGGCGCGGAGGTCGACCTCGGCGAGCGGGCCGTCCAGGGCGTTCACGCGGACGTGGACGGGGACAGGGGACGGCCGGGGCTCGGAGAGCAGTTCGGCCGTCGCCGCTCTCGCGTACTCCTTGCGGTCGGGGGCGACCGCGTCCTCCAGGTCGACGATCACCGCGTCGGCGCCAGCGGTCAGGGCCTTGGCGACCACCTCGGGCCGGTCCCCGGGCACGTACAGCCAGGTCAGGGGGGAGTGGACGGTCACAGCGCGCCCTCCTTGCGCAGGGTGGTGATCTCCCGTTCGGTCAGGCCGAGTTCGGTCAGGACGGCGTCCGTGTCGGCGCCGTGCGGGCGGCCCGCCCAGTGGATCGCGCCGGGGGTCGCGGAGAGGCGGAAGAGGATGTTCTGCATGCGCAGCGGGCCGAGTTCCGGGTCGTCGACCGTGGTGAGGGTGGAGAGGGCCGCGTACTGGGGATCGGTCATGACGTCGCGTACGTCCTGGATGGGAGCGACCGCGGCCTCCGCCTTCTCGAACGCCTCGATCACCTCGGCGCGGGTGTGCCGGGCGATCCAGCCGCCGACCGCCTCGTCGAGGACGTCGGCGTGGCGCGCCCGGTCCGCGCCGGTGGCGAACCACGGCTCCGCGATCAGGTCGGGGCGGCCGACCAGGCGCATCAGGCGTTCCGCGATCGACTGGGCGGAGGTGGAGACGGCGACCCAACTCCCGTCCGCCGTGCGATAGGTGTTGCGCGGCGCGTTGTTCGTGGAGCGGTTGCCGGTGCGGGGCTGTACGTGGCCCAGCTGGTCGTACCAGAGCGGCTGGGGGCCGAGGACCGTGAGGATCGGCTCGATGATCGCCATGTCGACGACCTGGCCCTCGCCCGTGCGGTCGCGGGCCGCGAGGGCCGTCATCACCGCGTACGCCGTCGCCAGGCCCGCGATCGAGTCGGCGAGGCCGAACGGCGGCAGGGTCGGCGGCCCCTCCGGCTCCCCGGTGATCGCGGCGAAGCCGCTCATCGCCTCGGCGAGCGTGCCGAAGCCGGGGCGGCGGGCGTACGGCCCGAACTGGCCGAAGCCGGTGACGCGGGTCAGGACCAGGCGGGGATTGGCGGCGTGCAGCTCGGGCCAGCCCAGGTCCCACTTCTCCAGGGTGCCGGGGCGGAAGTTCTCGACGATCACGTCGGCGGTGGCGGCCAGGCGCAGCAGGGTCTCGCGGCCGCCGGGCGTCGACAGGTCGAGGGTCATCGTGCGCTTGTTGCGGCCGAGCAGCTTCCACCACAGACCGACCCCGTCCTTCGAGGGGCCGTGGCCGCGGGACGGGTCGGGGCGCGAGGGGTGCTCGACCTTGATGACCTCGGCGCCGAAGTCGCCGAGCATCGTGGCGGCGAGGGGGCCCGCGAAGAGGGTGGCGAGGTCGAGGACGCGGAGGCCGGTGAGGGGGGCGGTCATGACGCGGCACCCGGCTGCCCGGCGGCCCTGTCGATCTCCTTGCGGTACGGCATGGACGACGAGGCCCCCGGGCGCTGCACGGCGAGCGCCGCCGCCGATGTCGCCCAACGGAGCGCGTCGGGCGGTGAGTTGCCCTCGGCGAGCGCCACGGCGAGGGTGCCCGCGAAGGTGTCGCCCGCGCCGGTGGTGTCGACCGCGGCGACCTGCTGGGCGGGAACGGTGATCGGTTCGGTGCCGCGCGCCGCGTACAGGCTGCCGCGCGAGCCGAGGGTGATGACGACCTCGGGCACCTGGGAGAGCAGGGCCCCGGCGGCGGCCCGTGGGTCGTCGGCGATGCCGGTGAGGGCGGCGGCCTCGTGTTCGTTGGGCAGCAACAGGTCGATGGCGGCGAGGAGTTCGGAAGGCAGAGGCTGGGCCGGGGCGGGGGTGAGGACGGTGCGGACGCCGTGGCGCCGGGCGGCCCGTGCGGCGGCGATGACCCCTTCCAGTGGCACCTCCAACTGGAGCAGCAGGGCGTCGGCGGAGGCGATCAGGCCCTCGTCGCCGGGGCCGAGGGCGGTGACGGTGCCGTTGGCGCCGGGGATCACGACGATCGCGTTGCCGCCCTCGTCGTCGACGACGATGTGCGCGGTGCCGGTGGGCGTCTCGACGGTGCGCAGGAGGTCCGTGTCGACGCCGGAGTGCTCCAGGCCGGAGCGGATCGTGCTGCCGTGGGCGTCGGTGCCGACCGCGCCGATCAGGGTGACGGTGGCGCCCGCGCGGGCCGCCGCGACGGCCTGGTTGGCGCCCTTGCCGCCGGGCGCGGTGCGGAATTCGCGGCCGGTCACGGTCTCGCCGCGGCGCGGCGCCTCGGCGACGTACGCGACGAGATCCATGTTGGCGCTGCCGAGGACGGCGATGTGGGGCGTGGGGCTCATGGGCGGGGTGCCTCCCGGGCGGTGAGTGCGGTGGTGAGGTCTGCGAGGGTGTCGAAGCCGATGCCGTCGAAGTCGCCCACAGAGGTGGCGAGCCGGTTCTTCAGGGGTGCCGTCCAGCGGTCGGGGAGCGCGTCGGGGCGGCCGGCGAGCAGGCCCGCGACCGATCCGGCGGTGGCGCCGTTGGAGTCGGTGTCCCAGCCGCCGGAGACGGCGCGGGTGACGGAGCCGGTGAAGTCGCCGTCGGCGTGGGTGAGGGCGGCGGCGAGGAGAGCGGCGTTGGGGATGACATGGACCCAGTGGTGGGTGGCGTAGCGCGCGTGGAGGCGGTCGACGACGTCATCGAAGTCGCTTGTGTCGTAGGCCAGTTGAACGGCATGGTGGACGGCTTCGGCCAGGCGCGAATCGGCCGGTACGACGGACAGGCCGGCCCGCAGACAGGTGTGGACGTCGGCGGTGCCGCCCGCCGCCGCGGCGATCGTGGCCGCCGCGAACTCGGCGCCGTGCACGCCGTTCGCCGTGTGGGTCAAGGCCGCGTCCCTGCGGGCCTGTGCGGCGGCCGCGCCGGGGGCCCCGGGGTTGGTCCAGCCGTGCATGTCGGCGCGGATCAGGGCGCCGATCCACTCGCGGAACGGGTTGTGGTGGGTGGCGGTGTGCGGGGGTTCGATGCCCTGGAGGAGGTTGCGGTAGGCGACGCGCTCGGCGGTGAAGGTGCGGCCGGCGGGGAGCTCGTCGAGCCAGAGCCGTGCCACGTCCTCGGTGGTGAAGTCCTTTCCGTGGCGCTGGATGAGGAGCAGGTTCAGGAGGGGGTAGTTGAGGTCGTCGTCCTCGGGCATGCCGTCGATGTTCTCGGCGAGGGAGGTCGGCGCGGAACGCCTGTTCCAGGGGTACGCCGCGCTGAGCCCGGGCGGGACGCCCCGTTCGGTGAACCAGGTGTGCAGGGGCCAGTTGCCCGTTGCCCGTGCGAGGCTGCGGATGCCTTCCAGGGGGAGTTTCTCCACCGGTTTGCCGAGGAGGCAGCCCGCGGCTCTGCCGAGCCAGGCGGCGTGGAGGCGGGACCGCAGGTCGGCCGGGACGGGAGCGTCACTGACAGGTGCTCGGCGTGGCGCGGCTGCCTCCGGCGGGGCCAACCGGTCCAGCTCGTCGAGGAGTTGGTTCGCGAGTGCGCGGAGGTGTGGCGGGGCGGGGGAGGGAGACGTACCCGCGCGGGGTGGGGGCAGGTGGCCGCCTGCGGCGAGCCAGCGGGCGCGGGCCGCCGTGATGTCGCGGCCCTCCTGTTCCGCCTGGCGGAGTTCGTGGCCGATCAGGTCCTCCGGCTGGACCCACGTCAGGCGGATCACCGGTCGGCCGTCAGGGCCGCGAACGCGGACTCGTGGGCGCGGCGCCGGCGTACGTCACGGGCGAAGACCTCCTCGGCCACCGCCGTGAGCACGGTCGCCGGGGCGTGCAGGTCGAGGCGGCTGGCCTCGGCGACCCGCTTGGCCCAGTCGGCGGGGACCGCCTCCGCGCCGCGCAGCGCGCCCACGATCGCGCCGCTCATCGTCGCGATGGAGTCGCAGTCGCGGCCGTAGTTGACCGACCCGAGCACGGTGCGGCGGTAGTCGGCCTCGCCGACCAGGAGCATGCCGAGGGCCACGGGGAGCTCTTCGACGGAGTGCAGGCGGGAGGGGCGGCGGGCGCCAAGGGACGGGGCGCGGTAGTCCGGGCCGACCGTGTCGAAGGGGGCGACGGCGGCCCGGACCGGAGCCAGGGCCGTCTCGAAGTCACGGTGCCGCGCGGCGACTTCGGCCACCGCCTCGATCGCCGCGCGCGTCCCGTCCTTCGCCAGGGACAGGCAGGTCCCGACCACGGAGTCCGCGGTGGCGCCGGGCGCACAGGCCGCCGCCACGGCCGCCGCGAAGACACCCGCGGCCTCCCTGCCGTACGAGGACTGGTGGGCGCCCGCGATGTCGAGGGCCTCGGCGTACGCGGCCCGCGGGTTCGCGGCGTTGACCAGGCCGACCGGCGCCATGTACATCGCCGCGCCGCAGTTGACGATGTTCCCCGCACCGGCCTCGCGCGGGTCGACGTGGCCGTAGTGGAGACGGGCGACGAGCCACTTCTCGGCGAGGAAGATCCGGTGCAGGGGGAGCGCGTCGGCCTCCAGCTCGGGGATCCAGCGCGGGGTCGTCATCAGGTCGGGGACGAGGTGGTCGGCCACGGCGTACGCGTCGAGGTGGTCGCGGACCGCCGCGTACACGCGGACGAGCGCGTGCGTCATGAGGGTGTCGTCGGTGACGTGCCCGTCGCCCTTGTGGTACGGCGCGATGGGGCGGGCCGTACGCCAGTCGTCGCCGTTCCATGGGCCGACGATGCCGTGCACGCGGCCCCCGTGCCGCTCGGTGATCTGTTCGGGCGCGTACCCCTCGACGGGCCCGCCGAGCGCGTCGCCGACCGCGGCTCCGACGAGGCTGCCCGCGATGCGGTCGGACAGGGACAGCTCGGTTCGTGGCGTCTCAGGACGTGGCGTCATGGTCGTCATGTCGGAATTGTCCACCTGGAGTGGCCAGTTCCGTGTCTGCCAGGTGACCGGCGAGTTCCACCAGGTCGGTGCCCGCGAGACGGGGCAGCGCACAGCCCGAGAGGGTGCGGCAGGCGTCCCGCCAGGCCCCGGGGATCGCGGCCGCCGTGCCGAGGACGCCGGTGAGCGCCCCCGCGAGCGCGGGCGCCGAGTCCGCGACGCGCGACAGGCACGCGGCGGCGGGCACCGCATCCCGGATGCGGCCGCGCGCGGCGGTGGCCAGGGCGAGGGCGACCGGCACGGTCTCGGCCGCGGCGATGCCGTAGCTGTAGACGTGGTCGACGATCTGGTGCTCCAGGAGTGGTACGAGGGCGAAGGCGCCGTCGTCCGCCTGGGCGCGGGCCGTCTTCACGGCGTGCCGGGCGTTCCTGCCGATCTCCGTGTGCTCCGGGAGTTGGTCGAGCGCGCGCTCCACCGCGGCGTCGACGTCGGCCCCCGCGAGCGCGGCCGAGAGCGCGGCGGCCATCGCGCGGGCGCCGTGCGTGCCGTCGCCGTCCTGGGTGTAGCGGGCGTCGAACTCCGCGAGCGCGGCGGCCCGTTCGGGGTCGCCGGGGTGGACAAGGGCCAGCACGCAGGCGCGTACGCAGGCCGCGTCGTCGAAGTAGTGCGGGTTGTCGTGGCCGGTGGCGGGCGGGCGCAGCCCCGCGGCGAGGTTGCCGAGGCCCGCGCGGACGGAGATGCGGGCGCGCAGCGGGAGGACCGCGGACTCGACCTCGGGGGCGCGGGCCGCGGCGGCGGCGATCTCGGCGGCGAGGGTGTTCCAGGAGAGGTCGAGCGCCGCGCGGACGCGGCGGTCCGGGCTCAGGGCGGCGCTGAGGGTGCCGTCCGCGGCGCGGAGCAGGGACTCGGCGGTGAAGGCCGCCCATTCGGCGTCGTCCGAGGGGCCGAGGCGGAGGGGTTCGGGGGACTGGTTCAGGGCGATGGGGACGGGGAGGGTGGTCGTGGCGTTCTGCTCGGCGAAGGTGTCGAGTTCGCGGGTGAGTCTTCGTGTCCACTCCGGCATGCGCGCGGCGCGGTGTCTGGCGGCGGGCCAGCCTGCGGCGTCGCCTGCCGCGAGGCCCAGCAGGAGCGCTTCGGCGGGGGGTGCCTCGCTTCGGTTGGGGCCTCCGTCATCGGCGCTCGGCACCGGGGGCTGTGCCCACCCTCCCCCAAGCTCTCGGCTGCGCTCGACCAGGGGGGACCCCCATCGCCGTGCGGAACGCCTGCCCACAGCGGGAGCGGCAGGCTTGCCCGCAGCGGGGACGGTACTCATCACGTTTCCCCGTTCGGTGTCAGCAGGTCTGCCACGTCCAGTACGTGGTGGCCCCGTATGGAAGGGAGGCAGGTGCCGCGGGCCGGGCCGATCGCGGCGGACCAGGGCTGGGGGATCGCCGCTGCGCCGCACGTCGCGCCTGCGAGGGCGCCCGCTACCGCCGCCGTCGTGTCGGCGTCGCGGCCCATGTTCACCGCCGTGAGCACCGCGCAGCGGAAGTCGCCTCGCGCCGCCGCGTACGCCCCGAACGCGAGGCCCACCGCCTCCGGCGCGAGGTCCGTCCAGGGGTAGCCGCCGATGACCACCGCCGAACGGACCGCCCGCTCGCCGCGGTGCGCGACCGCCACCGCGCGGCGCAGCGAGCGGGCCGTCCAGCTGTCGTCCGGGATGACGGAGAGAGCCGCCGTCACGACGGCGTCCACGCGCGCTCCCACCATGGCCGCCGCGACGCCCGCCGCCACCGCCCGGCCGCCGTGGATGCCCTCGCCGTCATGGCTGACGGAGCCGTCGATCGCGACGAGGCGGGCCGCCTCGTCCGGGCGGCCCGCCGCGAAGACGCCGAAGGGCGCGGCCCGCATCGCGAGACCGTCGCTCCACGCGTGCCGGTGCTGGGCGGAGATCGGGGCGGCGAGGCCCCTGCGCAGGTTCTCCAGGGTGCCGCGCTCGCTGAAGCCCGCGCCCCGGAACGGGCCTTCGTCGAGGTCGGCGATCCACTGGTGCCAGGCCGTCTCGACGTGGGCGACCGTCAGTGCCGAGCCGTGCCGGGCGAGCAGGAGCCCGGAGAAGATCGCGTACTCGGTGTCGTCGGTGCCGGCCGGGTGTTCGGCGACGTATCCCGTGATGCGGCCCCAGCGGCGGCGGATCTCGGACGGCTTCATGTTCTCGGCGGGGGCGCCGAGCGCGTCGCCGACCGCGAGGCCGAGCAGGGCGCCGCGCGCCCGCTCGCGGAGGTCGTCGGCGTCGCCGGGCGCCGGGACCGAGGGAACGCATGCGGTGGACGCCATGCCGAGCCTCCCTTGTGCGGACCGCCGGCTGCGCGCGGACCGCGTACGGAGCGTGAACCGCTGGATGCGGTTGCTTGGTGCATCTCTGCCACGCGGGGTGCTCACACGAGCATGTACGGGCTCAGATCACTCCTTCGCCGCCTTCCCGCAGGAGCCTTCGAAGGGCGCGTTTTCGCAGGTAAGTACGGCCTTCCTTGCTGGCGAGAGATTTTTTTCGCGCGTACTTTCGAGATCGTCCACGCACGAAAGAGGGGGTCCATCATGGCGATCATCGAGACCGAGGCGACGCTGCACGAGGCGCACCGCGACAACCACACCCACCGCGACGTGAACGGTGGCTGGCTGCGTCCGGCGGTCTTCGGGGCGATGGACGGACTCGTCTCCAACCTCGCGCTGATGACCGGTGTCGCGGGCGGCGCGGTCTCGCGGGAGACCATCGTCATCACCGGCCTGGCGGGGCTCGCCGCCGGTGCCTTCTCCATGGCGGCCGGTGAGTACACCTCCGTGGCCTCCCAGCGCGAGCTCGTCGAGGCCGAGCTGGACGTGGAGCGGCGCGAGCTGCGCAAGCACCCCGCGGACGAGGAGAAGGAGCTCGCCGAGCTGTACGCGTCGCGCGGCGTCGAGCCTGAGCTGGCCCGCGAGGTCGCCCGGCAGCTCTCCAAGGACCCCGAGCAGGCCCTGGAGATCCACGCCCGCGAGGAGCTCGGCATCGACCCCGGCGACCTGCCCTCGCCGGCCGTCGCCGCGGTGTCGTCCTTCGGCTCCTTCGCGCTGGGCGCCCTGCTCCCCGTACTGCCGTATCTGCTCGGCGCCACCGTGCTGTGGCCCGCCCTGCTGCTCGCGCTCATCGGGCTCTTCGCGTGCGGCGCGGTGGTGGCCAAGGTGACCGCGAGGTCCTGGTGGTTCAGCGGTCTGCGGCAGCTCGCGCTCGGTGGAGCGGCGGCCGGTGTGACGTACGCCCTGGGCAGCTTGTTCGGTACCGCCGTAGGATGAGCCGCTGCAGGTCTATGCGGGACCTTGCATAAGTAGCCGTTACTCGGCGGTTTCGACACCGTGACCACTGGGCATGAGCCGTAAGCGCTGCGGGCAATGAGGCCTGTGTCGCTACGGACCTTCGGTCATGGATCTGTCCGCAATGGTCCCGAGGGTCCCCCTCCGGAACGAGCGGGTACCCCTCCGAACCGCTCCACACCTCCGCGAGCGGTGTCCACATGATGGAATGAACTATCCGCTTTTCGAGAAGCGTTCCATCATGTAATCTGCACGAAATTTTGCCAGGGCCAACGTCGTCCCTTGCCACATGTAGTTGCCTCGACGACGACGGGAGTGCCGATGCGTACCCACGCCTGGTCGCCCATGGACGGTCGCCCCGCCCCCCAGGGGCTGTACGACCCCCGCAACGAACACGACGCCTGCGGCGTCGGTTTCGTGGCCACCCTCACCGGTGTGGCCAGCCATGAACTGGTCGAACAGGCGCTGACCGTACTGCGCAATCTCGAGCACCGCGGCGCCACCGGCTCCGAGCCGGACTCGGGTGACGGTGCGGGCATCCTGCTCCAGGTCCCGGACGCCTTCCTCCGCGAAGTGGCCGGATTCCAGCTCCCCGCGGCCGGTGCCTACGCCGTCGGCATCGCCTTCCTGCCCGTGGACACCGCCGGCACCACCGACGGAGCCGTCTCACAGATCGAGACGATCGCCTCCGAAGAGGGCCTCACCGTCCTCGGCTGGCGCGACGTCCCCGTCGCCCCCGAGCTGCTCGGCGCCACCGCCCGCTCGACGATGCCCGTCTTCCGGCAGATCTTCGTCGCCGACGGCGAGACCACCGGTCTCGAGCTGGACCGCAAGGCGTTCCTGCTCCGCAAGCGCGCCGAGCGCGAGGCCGGGACGTACTTCCCCTCGCTCTCGTCCCGCACCATCGTCTACAAGGGCATGCTGACCACCGGCCAGCTGGAGCCCTTCTTCCCCGACCTGTCCGACCGCCGCTTCGCCACGGCCGTCGCGCTCGTCCACTCCCGCTTCTCGACGAACACGTTCCCGAGCTGGCCGCTCGCACACCCGTACCGCTTCGTCGCGCACAACGGCGAGATCAACACGGTCAAGGGCAACCGCAACTGGATGCGCGCCCGCGAGTCGCAGCTGGCCTCGGACCTCTTCGGGAGCCAGGAGAAGCTGGACCGGATCTTCCCCGTCTGTACGCCGGACGCCTCCGACTCCGCGTCCTTCGACGAGGTCCTCGAACTCCTGCACCTCGGCGGCCGCTCCCTGCCGCACTCCGTGCTGATGATGATCCCGGAGGCCTGGGAGAACCACGCCTCCATGGACCCGGCACGCCGCGCCTTCTACCAGTACCACTCCACGATGATGGAGCCCTGGGACGGCCCGGCCTGCGTCACCTTCACCGACGGCACCCAGGTCGGCGCGGTCCTCGACCGCAACGGCCTGCGCCCCGGCCGCTACTGGGTCACCGACGACGGCCTCGTCGTCCTCGGCTCCGAGGTCGGCGTCCTCGACATCGACCCCGCGAAGGTCGTCCGCAAGGGCCGCCTCCAGCCCGGCCGGATGTTCCTCGTCGACACCGCCGAGCACCGCATCGTCGAGGACGACGAGATCAAGGCCGCCCTCGCCGCCGAGAAGCCGTACCAGGAGTGGCTGGAGGCCGGCGAGATCGAGCTGTCCGACCTGCCCGAGCGCGAGCACATCGTGCACACGCACGCCTCCGTCACGCGCCGCCAGCAGACCTTCGGCTACACCGAGGAAGAGCTGCGCATCATCCTCGCGCCGATGGCCAAGACCGGCGGCGAACCGCTCGGCTCCATGGGCACGGACACCCCCATCGCGGCCCTCTCCGAGCGCCCGCGCCTCATCTTCGACTACTTCACGCAGCTGTTCGCGCAGGTCACCAACCCGCCGCTGGACGCCATCCGGGAAGAGCTCGTCACCTCGCTGCACAGCTCGCTGGGCCCGCAGGGCAACCTGCTCGACCCGACCGCCGCGTCGTGCCGCAGCGTCACCCTGCCCTTCCCGGTGATCGACAACGACGAGCTGGCCAAGCTCATCCACATCAACGCCGACGGCGACATGCCCGGCATGAAGGCCGCCACGCTCTCCGGCCTCTACCGCGTCGGCGGTGGCGGCACCGCGCTCGCCGCCCGCATCGACGAGATCTGCGCCGAGGCCGACGCCGCCATCGAGGCCGGCGCCCGCCTGATCGTGCTCTCCGACCGGCACTCCGACGCCGAGCACGCGCCGATCCCCTCGCTGCTGCTCACCTCGGCCGTCCACCACCACCTCATCCGCACCAAGCAGCGCACCCAGGTGGGCCTGCTGGTCGAGGCGGGCGACGTCCGCGAGGTCCACCACGTGGCCCTCCTCATCGGCTACGGCGCCGCGGCCGTCAACCCGTACCTGGCGATGGAGTCCGTCGAGGACCTCGTCCGCGCCGGAACGTTCCTGCCCGGCATCGAGCCCGAGCAGGCCATCCGCAACCTGATCTACGCCCTCGGCAAGGGCGTCCTGAAGGTCATGTCCAAGATGGGCATCTCCACCGTCGCCTCCTACCGCGGCGCCCAGGTCTTCGAGGCCATCGGTCTCGACCAGGCCTTCGTGGAGCGGTACTTCAGCGGCACGACCACGAAGATCGGCGGCGCCGGCCTCGACGTCATCGCGCAGGAGGTCGCCGCCCGGCACGCCAAGGCCTACCCGGCCTCCGGCATCCCCTCCGCGCACCGCGCCCTCGACATCGGCGGCGAGTACCAGTGGCGCCGCGAGGGCGAGCCGCACCTGTTCGACCCGGAGACGGTGTTCCGCCTCCAGCACTCGACGCGCAACCGCCGCTACGACATCTTCAAGCAGTACACGGGCCGCGTGAACGAGCAGTCCGAGCGCCTGATGACGCTGCGCGGCCTCTTCGGCTTCAAGAGCGGCCGGCAGCCGATCTCCATCGACGAGGTCGAGCCCGCATCCGAGATCGTCAAGCGCTTCTCCACCGGTGCCATGTCGTACGGCTCCATCTCCAAGGAGGCGCACGAGACCCTCGCCATCGCCATGAACCAGCTGGGCGGCAAGTCCAACACCGGTGAGGGCGGCGAGGACGCCGAGCGCCTGTACGACCCCGCGCGCCGCTCCTCCATCAAGCAGGTGGCGTCCGGCCGCTTCGGCGTGACCAGCGAGTACCTCGTCAACGCCGACGACATCCAGATCAAGATGGCGCAGGGCGCCAAGCCCGGCGAGGGCGGCCAGCTGCCCGGCCACAAGGTGTACCCGTGGGTCGCCAGGACGCGGCACTCGACGCCCGGCGTCGGCCTCATCTCGCCGCCGCCGCACCACGACATCTACTCCATCGAGGATCTCGCCCAGCTGATCCACGACCTCAAGAACGCCAACCCGCAGGCCCGCATCCACGTGAAGCTGGTCTCCGAGGTCGGCGTCGGGACCGTGGCCGCCGGTGTGTCGAAGGCCCACGCGGACGTCGTCCTCATCTCCGGCCACGACGGCGGCACCGGCGCCTCCCCGCTGACCTCCCTCAAGCACGCGGGCGGCCCCTGGGAGCTCGGCCTCGCCGAGACCCAGCAGACCCTGCTGCTCAACGGCCTGCGCGACCGCATCGTCGTCCAGACCGACGGCCAGCTGAAGACCGGCCGCGACGTCGTCATCGCCGCGCTGCTCGGCGCCGAGGAGTTCGGTTTCGCGACCGCGCCGCTCGTCGTCTCCGGCTGCGTCATGATGCGCGTCTGCCACCTGGACACCTGCCCGGTCGGCATCGCCACGCAGAACCCGGAGCTGCGCGACCGCTTCTCCGGCAAGGCCGAGTACATCGTCAACTTCTTCGAGTTCATCGCCGAAGAGGTCCGCGAGCTCCTCGCCGAGCTCGGCTTCCGCTCCATCGAGGAGGCCGTCGGCCACGCCGAGCTGCTCGACACCGACAAGGCCGTCAGCCACTGGAAGGCGCAGGGCCTCGACCTGGAGCCGCTGTTCCACGTGCCGTCGCTGCCCGCGGGCGCCGTCCGGCACCAGATCACGGTCCAGGACCACGGCCTGGAGAAGGCGCTCGACAACGAGCTGATCAAGCTCGCCGCCGACGCGCTCGCCGCGAACAGCGCCACGGACGCCCACCCGGTCCGCGCGCAGGTCGCCATCCGCAACATCAACCGCACGGTCGGCACCATGCTCGGCCACGAGGTGACGAAGAAGTTCGGCGGCGCGGGTCTGCCCGACGACACCATCGACATCACCTTCACCGGCTCGGCGGGCCAGTCCTTCGGCGCCTTCGTGCCGCGCGGTGTGACGCTGCGCCTTGAGGGCGACGCCAACGACTACGTCGGCAAGGGCCTCTCCGGCGGCCGCATCATCGTCCGCCCGGACCGCGGCGCCGACCACCTCGCCGAGTACTCGACCATCGCGGGCAACACCATCGCGTACGGCGCGACCGGCGGCGAGCTGTTCCTGCGCGGCCGCACCGGCGAGCGCTTCTGCGTCCGCAACTCCGGCGCGACGGTGGTCTCCGAGGGCGTGGGCGACCACGGCTGCGAGTACATGACCGGCGGCCACGCGGTCGTCCTCGGCGAGACGGGCCGCAACTTCGCGGCCGGCATGTCCGGCGGCATCGCGTACGTCATCGACCTCGACCGCGACAACGTCAACGCCGGGAACCTCGCGGCCGTCGAACCGCTCGACGACACCGACAAGAAGTGGCTGCACGACGTCGTGCGCCGCCACCAGGAGGAGACGGGCTCGACCGTCGCCGAGAAGCTGCTCGCCGAGTGGGACACCGCCGTGGAGCGCTTCAGCAGGATCATCCCCAGGACGTACAAGGCAGTGCTCGCCGCCAAGGACGCCGCCGAGCGAGCGGGTCTCTCCGAGACCGAGATCACCGAGAAGATGATGGAGGCGGCGACCAATGGCTGATCCCAAGGGCTTTCTGAACCATGGCCGCGAGGTCGCGCGGACCCGCCCGGTCGAGGAGCGCGTCCGCGACTGGAACGAGGTCTACGTTCCCGGCTCCCTCCTGCCGATCATCTCCAAGCAGGCGTCGCGCTGCATGGACTGCGGCATCCCGTTCTGCCACAACGGCTGCCCGCTCGGAAACCTGATCCCGGAGTGGAACGACTACGCCTACCGCGAGGACTGGTCGGCCGCGCAGGAGCGACTGCACGCCACCAACAACTTTCCGGAGTTCACGGGCCGCCTGTGCCCGGCCCCGTGCGAGTCGGCGTGCGTGCTCGGCATCAACCAGCCCGCCGTCACCATCAAGAACGTCGAGGTCTCGATCATCGACCAGGCCTGGGACCGCGGCGACGTCGCGCCCCAGGCCCCGGAGCGCCTCTCCGGCAAGACCGTCGCGGTCATCGGCTCGGGCCCGGCGGGCCTGGCCGCCGCCCAGCAGCTGACCCGGGCAGGCCACACGGTCGCCGTGTACGAGCGCGCCGACCGCATCGGCGGACTGCTGCGCTACGGCATCCCCGAGTTCAAGATGGAGAAGCGGCACATCAACCGCCGCATCGAGCAGATGCGCGCGGAGGGCACCAAGTTCCGCACCGGCGTGGAGATCGGCCGCGACATCGACGCGGCGAAGCTGCGCAGGCGCTACGACGCCGTCGTCATCGCCGCCGGTGCCACCACCGCCCGCGACCTGCCCGTCCCCGGCCGCGAGCTCAAGGGGATCTACCAGGCGATGGAGTACCTGCCCCTGGCCAACAAGGTCCAGGAGGGCGACTACGTGACCACGCCCGTGTCCGCCGAGGGCAAGCACGTCGTCGTCATCGGCGGCGGCGACACCGGCGCGGACTGCGTGGGCACCGCCCACCGCCAGGGCGCGGCCTCTGTGACCCAGCTGGAGATCATGCCGCGGCCGGGCGAGGACCGCGCCCCGCACCAGCCGTGGCCGACCTTCCCGATGCTGTACAAGGTCACCTCCGCGCACGAGGAGGGCGGCGAGCGGGTCTACTCCGTCTCGACCACGCACTTCGAGGGCGACGAGGACGGCAACGTCCAGTTCCTGCACCTCGTCGAGGTGGAGTTCGTCGACGGCAAGCTGACGCAGAAGCCGGGCACCGAGCGGAAGATCCCCGCCCAGCTCGTCACCCTCGCGATGGGCTTCACCGGCACGGACCGCGAGAACGGCCTCGTGGACCAGTTCGCCCTGGAGCTCGACGAGCGCGGGAACGTCGCGCGCGACGCCGACTTCCAGACGAACGTCCCCGGTGTCTTCGTCGCCGGTGACGCGGGCCGCGGCCAGTCGCTCATCGTGTGGGCGATCGCCGAGGGCCGCTCGGCCGCCCGCGGTGTGGACCGCTTCCTCACCGGTGCGAGTGATCTTCCCGCCCCGATCCGCCCGACGGACCGCTCCCTGACGGTCTGACCCGTACGGTTTCGGCCGTACGACCCCTCATACGTCCCGTACAACGGCGTACGGAACTGAGCGACGCCCGCCTCGTCCCCGACCGGACCTGGGCGGGCGTCGTTGCGTCCGCGCCCGGTTCTGGGGCCAGAGCGTTGCATGGGGCGCAATGCTATGAGCGTATGTTGCGTCACCCGCAACCCTCATCACGGTTCGGCCGCTTATCCCAATGGGTCTAGACCGCCTCCACCCGGTGTGACCACAATCGCTCCCACCAATCGGAATCTGGAGGGGCCGGCATGAATCGACGTGTCATCGCCGCTGGTTGTATCGCCATGAGTCTCGGACTGACCGCCACGGCATGCGGCGGCGATGACGGCGACGAGGGCGGCAAGGCCACCGACGGCAAGGGCAAGACCCTCACCGTATGGATCATGGAGGGGACCAACCCCGACGCGCGGCCGTTCTTCAAGGAGGCCGGGGACGCCTTCGAGAAGAAGACCGGCGCCAAGATCAAGGTCGAGTACCAGCAGTGGGCCACCGCGCAGAAGAAGTTCACGACCGCCATCGAGGGCGGCGAGGACCAGGTGCCCGACGTCGCCGAGGTCGGCACCACCTGGGTGCCGCAGTTCGCGAAGACGGGCGCGCTCATCGACGTCACCGACGAGGTGAAGAAGTCGGGTCTCGGCGACGACCTCGTCGAGGGCCTCAAGGACGCGGGCACGCTCGACGGCAAGCAGTACGGCATGCCCTGGTACGCGGGCGTCCGCTCGATCGTGTACCGCAAGGACATCTTCGAGAAGCACGGCCTGAAGGCCCCGACCACGTGGCAGGAGCTCCGGGCGACCGCCAAGAAGCTCAAGGAGAAGGAGCCGAAGCTCGTCTCCTTCCCGGTGGCGGGCGGCGCGGAGATGTTCGCGGCCCCCTTCGTCTGGGGCGCGGGCGGTGAACTGGCCACCGAGTCCGGCGGCAAGTGGAAGTCCGGCATCAACTCGCCCGAGGCCGTCAAGGGCATCGAGTTCTACACCGGCCTCGCCACCAAGGACAAGGTCTCCCCGGCCAAGGTCAACACCTGGACCGAGAAGGAGGTCGGCGACGCCTGGAACAAGGGCGAGGTCGCCATGGCCATCGGCGGCAACTGGACCCCGAAGGCCATCGTCGACGAGAACCCCGACCTCAAGGGCAAGCTCGCCGCCGTCCCGATCCCGGGCCAGAACGGCGGCATGAGCAAGTCCTTCCTCGGCGGCTCCTACCTCTCCACGTTCAAGACCGACAAGCAGGCCCTCGCCTGGGAGTTCGTGAAGCTGGTGACCACCGGCGAGTTCGCCGCCAAGTGGGCCGAGCAGACGAACTACTTCCCCGGCCAGAACTCCGAGCTGAAGAAGATCGAGGCGAAGAAGGACCCGCTGGTCGAGCCGTTCGCCAAGCAGATGCTGGAGGCCGGCGCGACCGTCCCCAAGACCGAGGCGTACGGCGAGATCCAGGCCTCCAAGGTCATCCCCGGCATGATCCAGTCGATCCTCACCGGCAAGGCGTCCGTCAAGGAAGCCGCGGACAAGGCCGCCAAGGACATGGACGCCATCTTCGCCAAGGACGAGTAGGCAAGGACGGGTAGGCACGTGCGCCTAGGCAAGGGCGAGTTCGGCACTGTGAAGGACTTACCGTGAAAGACACGCTCGTCAGCGACGGACCGGAGACCCCGGTCCGCCGCGCCCCCCGGCAGCCGGACGGCGCGGCCGAGGCGGCTCTCCGTCGCAAGAAACTGATCACCCTCACCCGTCCCTGGCTCCTCCTCGCACCCTCCCTCGTGGTCCTCGCGGGCCTGCTGCTCTGGCCGCTGATCCAGGTCGGCAAGCTCTCCCTGCAGGACTACGAGGTCAAGTTCGGCGGCGGCACAGGGACGTTCACCGGCTTCGACCACTACACCGACCTGCTCTCCAGCAGCCTCCTGTGGAAGACGGTCCTGCCCAACACCGTCTTCTTCGCCTTCGCCTGCGTCGGCCTCACCGTCGCGCTCGGCACCCTTGTGGCGCTGCTGCTCAACCGGCTCGGCGCCACCTGGCGGATGATCTGCTCCATCGCGATCCTCGCCGCCTGGGCGATGCCCGCGGTGACGGGCACGTACGTCTGGATCTGGCTCTTCCAGCCGCAGGACGGCATGGTCAGCCAGATCGCGGGCTCGGTCGGCCTCATCGACCCCGAGACCACCAACTGGTTCACCGAGCGCGGCCCGTTCTACGCGATCGCCACGCTCAACGTCATCCACCACGGCTTCCCGTTCGTCGCCATCACCGTCCTCGCGGGACTCATGACGATCCCCAAGGAGCTCTACGAAGCGGGAGAGCTGGACGGCGCCAACGCCTGGCAGCGGTTCTGGAACATCACCGTGCCGACCATCAAGCCCGTCTTCCTCGTGGTGACCATCCTCTCCACCATCTGGGACTTCAAGGTCTTCACCCAGGTCTATCTGCAACCCGGCGGCGACGGCTCCAACGAGGACGTCTACAACCTCGGCGTCTTCTCCTACATCCAGGCCTTCGCCAAGAACGACTACGGCACGGGCGCCGCGGCCGCGGTCCTGCTCACCGTGCTGCTCCTCGTCATCACCGTCGTCTACATCCGCACACTGTTCCGGCAGGGGGACGAGGAACTGTGACCAACCGCCGCACCACGCTCGCCGCACGCATCGGCCTGCCGGCCGCGGTCGTCGGGCTCCTCCTCTTCACGCTCTTCCCCGTCTACTGGATGATCTCCACGGCGCTCGACCCGAAGGCCACCCTGCGCGGCTCGGACGTGCTGCCGAGCGGCATCAGCCTCGAACACTTCGAGTTCGTCTTCGACAAGGGCAACTTCGGTACGTACCTGCTGAACTCGGCGCTCGTCGGCCTCGCCACGATCGTCGCGGCCGGGCTGCTCTCGCTCTTCGCGGCCATCGCGGTGGCACGGTTCAAGTTCCGCTTCCGCACCTCCGTGCTGATCATGATCCTGATCGTGCAGATGGTGCCGCTGGAGGCCCTCGTCATCCCGCTCTTCATCCAGATGCGGGACTACGAGATGCTCAACTCCCTGCTCGGCCTGAGCATCGTCTACATCGCCCTCTCGCTGCCCTTCGCCATCTGGACGCTGCGCGGCTTCGTCGCCACCGTCCCCAAGGAAGTCGAGGAGGCCGCCTACATCGACGGGGCGTCCTGGCCGCGGATGTTCTGGTCGGTGCTGCTCCCGCTGGTCGCGCCGGGTCTCGTCGCCACCTCGATCTTCGCCTTCATCACGGCGTGGAACGAGTTCGTCTTCGCGTACACGTTCATGAAGGGCAGCGACAAGTACACGGCGGCCGTGGGCATCTACCAGTTCTTCGGTGAGAACTCCACGGCGTGGGGTCCGGTCATGGCCAGCTCCACGCTGGTCACCGTGCCGGTGATGATCTTCTTCGTGATCGTGCACAGGAAGCTGGGCTCGGGCCTGGCGGCGGGTGCCGTCAAGGGCTGACGACTAACGGCTGACGCCGGACCACGGCGCGGAAGGTGTACGGGGACCCCCCCGTACACCTTCTTCTTTTTCGCCGTAGGGCACAAAATCAATCAGTCCGCAAATTCCGCGGAGATTATGCAGAGGGCATAAAGACTCTTCGGAAGCAACGCTTTTGGCGGGAAACTCCAAGCTTGACGGCGTCGTGGAGTTTGCTTATGGTCCAGTCGTTCGAGATCCCGTCGATCGATATCCGAAGGTGTTCATGACCCCGCCTCCCGCGTTGCCGAAATCCAGGCAACGGTTGATTCTTGCCGCTCTCATGGTGTGTTCCCTGCTTATCTGGCTGGAAAATACTGTCCTCAGCACCACGCTGGAAACCCTCGCGGACCCGGCCCGCGGGCTCGGGGCGGATCCCGGTGAGCTGCAATGGGCGACCGGTGCGTACACCCTGGCCTTCGCCACCTTGATGTTCACCGCGGGCGCGTTGGGCGACCGCTTCGGTCACCGGACTGTGTTCCTCGGCGGACTTGTGATCTTCGCCGGGTCCTCGTTGTGGGCGGCGTACGCAAGCGGTGTGGGCCAGCTGATCGTGGCCAGGGCCGTGATGGGAGTGGGCAGCGCACTGATCACGCCCGCCATGATGGCCATCCTCATGTGGACCTTCACCGGCCCGGCGCGGGCTGCCGCGATCGGCATCTTCTCGACGTCGGCAGGGGTCGGAATGGCCGCAGGACCGGTCCTCGCGGGGTTCCTGCTCGACCATTTCTGGTGGGGCTCGGTCTTTCTGATCAATGTCCCGGTCGCGGCATTGGCGTTGGTCGGGCTCGCCGTGCTGGTGCCGAATTTCCGCAGCCCCACTCCGCGGCCACTTGACCCCGCCGGAATGCTGCTGTCGATCAGCGGGCTCGTGGCATTGGCCTACGGGCTGATCCGGGCGGGACAGGTGGCGGCGTGGAGTCGTACCGACGTCTGGGGCCCGATTGTCGTCGGTGTTGTCCTGCTGGCCGTTTTCGTACTCGTCGAATTGCGCGTCAAGGTGCCCAGCTTCGATCCGCGTCTGCTCGCGCACCGCACATTCGGTGGCGGCAATGTGGCGCTCGGACTGCTGCTCTTCGGTGTGGCCGCCATTACGTTCTACAACGCCTTCTATCTCCAGGGCGCGCTCGGCTTTTCTCCGATGAAGGCCGGTCTGGCCAATGTCCCGACCGCAGTCGGCGCCCTCGTGGCGGCGCCCCTCGCCTCGCGCCTGGTCCGCCGTCTGTCCCTGCGCCCGGTCGCCGTGCCGGCGCTGGCCGTGGCCGCGCTGACCATGGGCGGGTACGGGTTCCTCGGACTGCACACCCCGCTCGTCTGGATCGAGATCCTGCTGTTGGTACAGGGCCTCGCGATCGGCATGGTGATCGGACCGGTCACCGCCGCGCTGCTCAGCAACCTGCCGTTGGAACAGGCCGGTGCGGGATCGGCCGTCACCAACACCGTGCGCCAGACCGGCAGCGTGATCGGCATCGCGGTGGGCGGCACGATCATGTCGATCGTGTACCGCCGTGCGATCGAACCCTCGCTGGAGGGCGCACCCGGCCCGGTGCGGGATCAGGCGCGAGTCTCCGCCGAGCAGGCCCGCCACGTCGCCACCGCTGTCGACCGGCCCACTCTGGCCCGGGCCGCCGACGACGCGTTCATCCATGCCATGCACGTCGGCGCGGGCTGGATCGCGGGCAGCGCACTCCTCGGAGCGGCCGTGCTGCTGATCACCCTGCCCGCCGTCGGCAAGAAGAAGGACCCGGCACCGGATCCGGACGGCGAAGAGGCCCGCGACTCCGTCCGTATTGACTAAAAGTCAATTCGGCGCCACTCTCGGGACCCGGATCCAGCCGAGAGCCGTCCCCCGGGAGGCGACGTGGGCACCGAAGCACGGCAGCAGCGCGAACGGCTCGCCACCGAGCTGCGCGGCGAACCACCTCAGTCCTTCGACCGTCTGACGCCGGAACAGCTGGCGGATCTCGCCGACGCGCTGGAGCGGCAGCGCGAGAGCCGGGCCGCGGGACTGACCGAGGCCGCCGAGGAGGCACTGAAACTCGTGCCCGCCCTGGCCCGCGGACCCGTCCGCCGGATTCTCTTCCGCTAGCCGACAGGAGCGAGGAGTCAGCATGGACAAGCTGCGCGGCAGAGCCGAGACCCGCAAGATCGCCCACCTGCTCGACGTCGAACCCGACACGCTCGCTTTCCTTCAGGACCTGCCCGTCGAGGACGTACGCCGCTTCCGCACCCAGACCGTCACGGCCCTCTTCGACCGGTCACCCGACATGCTCGACCGGATCGCCGCCGCGACCAGACTGGTGCCCACCGGAGTCGCCGCCGCCATCTCCCAGAAGGCACTCGGCCCGCGCCTGGCCGCCGCCGTCGCCGGACGGCTCGAACCCGCGCGGGCCGCCGACATCATCGAGAAACTGCCGGTCTCCTTCACCGCCCTGTCCTGCGCGCACCTCGACCCGCGCCGGATCAAGGGCATCGTCGACCGGCTCGACGAAGACCTCGTCGTACGCATCGCCGTCGCACTCGCCGAGCGCGGCGACCACCTCACCATGGGCCGCTTCGTCGGCCACCTGTCGGACTCCGCGCTGCGCCGCATCCTGCCGCAGGTCGACGACGCCGCCGTCCTCAGGACGGGCTTCGCGATCGACGTGCCCGAACGGCTCGGCCACATCATCGACCTGATGGGCGCGGACCGGCTCGCGTCGGTCATCGGCTCGGCGTCCGCCGAGGGCCTGTGGCCCGAGGCGCTGGCCGTCGCCGGCATGGTGACCGGCGAACAGCGGGGCCGCATCGCCTCGCTCGCCGCCGGACAGCCGCAGGACCGGCTCGACCCGCTCGTCGCGACGGTGGCGGAGCAGGACCTGTGGGAGTCCCTGCTGCCCCTGGTCGCGCTGCTGAGCGAGGCGGAGCGCCGCAGGGTGGCCGAACTGCCGTCCCTGCGCGGCGCGGACGTGCTCGCCGCGGTGGTGCGCGCGGTCGTCGCCACCGGCCTGTGGGCCGAGTTCCTGCCGCTCGTGGACGCGCTCCCCGCCGAGTCCCGCAAGACCGTCGCCGACACCGCGGGAGCCCTGCCCGAACCCGACCTGGACGCGCTCGCCAGGGAGGTCGACAAGCAGGACCTGTGGGAACTGGTCATGCCGCTCGTCGAGCTGATGGACGACGAGGCGAAGACGCGGATCTTCGCGCTGCCGGCGTTCCAGGAGCAGACCGGACGCCAGGCCTGAGGGGTACGCCCACACGGCGGACGCGGAACCGGTGTGGCGGCCCCGCGCGGGTGACACCCCGCATAAACGGGCCGCGGACCGGGGAAGGCGCAGCCGGACCCGTCAACTCCCGTACGGGTCCGGCCACCCCTCCCAGCCGCCGGGCCCCGCCCGGCGCCCGTACGGAAAAAGGTCACATGCGCCCTCGCCACACCGTCGCCGCCGTCCTCGGCGCGCTCGCCCTCACCGTCACCCTGCCGACCTCCGCGAGCGCCACCGGCGGCGCCTTCCACTACAAGTTCGTCGAGGACGGCTCGGTCCGGTACGCCACCCTCCACCACCCGGCGAGCCCCGCCTGCATCACCCTCCCCGAGGTCGCGGACGAGGACATGTCCAAGCCCGCGTTCGCCCCCTACAACGACACCGACGCCACGGCGATCGTGTTCGAGGACGCCGACTGCGGCGGCGACCACTGGACCCTGAGGCCGCACGGCAAGCCCGCCAAGGACCGCCTCAAGCTCCGCTCGGTCTACTTCTACGACCGCGTCTGACCCACAGGACCCACAGGACCGGGAAGGCGCTCACCCCGTCGTCGAACCGCCGTCCACGGTGAACTCCGCTCCCGTGACGTACGACGACGCGTCCGACGCCAGGAACAGCACCAGTTCGCCGACCTCCTCCGGGCGGCCCATCCTGCCCAGCGGCAGATGCGACCAGTCCCGCCCGGCGGAGGCCGCGGAGATCATCGGGGTGTCGACCGCCCCGGGGTGCACGGAGTTCACCCGCACCCGGTACTTCGCCAGATCCAGCGCCGCCGAGCGGGTCAGCCCCCGCAGGCCGAACTTCGTCGAGCCGTACGCCGCGTGGCCCGGGATGCCGACCAGGCCCGCCGTCGACGACACGTTCACCACCGAGCCGCCGCCCGCCTCCTTCAGCGCGGGCAGCACCGCCTGGATGCCCAGGAAGGGCCCCAGGAGATTCACCCGGACCAGGGCCTCGAAGTTCTCGTACGTCTCGTCCTCCACGGACGCCGTCCGCCACAGCGCGGCGTTGTTCACCAGGACGTCGAGCCGCCCGAAGGCGCCGAGCCCGCCGGCCACGGCCGCCGCCCAGCTCTCCGCCTCGGTGACGTCGTGGCGTACGAACAGCCCCTGGTCGCCCAGCGAACGGGCCACCTCGCGGCCCTCCTCCTCCCGCACGTCCGTGACCACGACCCGCGCCCCGGCCGCCGCGAAGAGCCGTGCCTCCGCCGCGCCCTGACCGCGGCCCGCCCCGGTGACGATGACGACCTTGCCGTCCAGGCCGTGGTTCATGCCATCCTCCGTACGTCCGTACGTGGCGAATCGGCATGTGTCTAGCAGTCATATGCGCAAGGTGGAAGGGCGGGGCGGGACATGGGATCCGCGATCAGTCTGCGCAAGGTGGAGGACTCGGCGCCGGCTCTGGTCAGCCTGTACAAGAGCGCCGGGGTCTCCCTGCGCAAACACGGCCTGGACGGGGCGCGGGCCGCCGTCTACCTGGTCGTGGACTACTCCGGCTCCATGCGGCCCTACTACAAGGACGGCAGCGTGCAGGCGCTCGCCGACCGCGTCCTCGGCCTCTCCGCGCACCTGGACGACGACGGAGTCGTGCCCACCGTCTTCTTCTCGACCGACGTCGACGCGGTGACGGACATCGCGCTGGACAACCACCGCGGGCGGGTCGACGAGATCGTCGCCGGGCTCGGGCACATGGGCAAGACCAGCTACCACCTGGCGATGGACGCCGTCATCGACCACTACGTCGACAGCTGCGCCGCCGGTGCCACGGCGCCCGCCCTCGTCGTCTTCCAGACCGACGGCGGCCCCATCAACAAGCTCGCCGCCGAGCGCTATCTGTGCAAGGCGGCGAAGCTGCCGCTGTTCTGGCAGTTCATCGGCTTCGGCGACCCGGCGAGCAAGCAGTTCGACTACCTCAGGAAGCTCGACGAGCTCGCCGTGCCCGCCCGGCGCCCGGTCGACAACGCGGGCTTCTTCCACGCGGGCGAGGACCCGCTGGCCGTGCCGGACGACGTGCTGTACGACCGACTGGTGGGGGAGTTCCCGGCGTGGCTCGCGGCGGCGCGGGCGCGCGGGATCGTTGCGTGATCCGCCGGTAGGCCCCTAGTCGACCAGGCGCTCGCGCAGCTTCAGGATCGTGCCCGCGTCGAGCCCGAGCCCCTTGGTCAGATAGCCCTGCAGGCCGCCGTACCGCTGCGCCGCCTCGTCGAGTGCCGTGTCGAGGTACTCGGTGCGGACCTCCTGGAGGGGGATGATCAGGTCCGGGTTCTGCATCAGGCCGCCCTGCTTGAGCTGCTCGCGGAGCCTCGCGTCGTGCGCGGCCCGGTAGGTGTTGGAGGCCAGGTAGTCACCGACGGCGGTCTGCCCGGGCACGCCGACCAGGCGCAGCAGGAGGTAGGTCGTCCAGCCGGTGCGGTCCTTGCCCGCCGTGCAGTGGTAGAGCAGCGGCGAGCGGCTGCCGGCGATGTCGCGCAGGGTGGCCGCGAACTGGGCGCGGTTGGCGGAGTCGCTGACGAACGTGCGGTAGACGCCGCGCATGAACGCGGCCGCCTTTCCATTGCCCAGCATCTCCTCCTGCCGGACCGGGTCCCGGGAGCCGATCGCGGTGATGAGCTGGGTGAACAGGCCGTTGTCGGTGATCGGCCTGGAGGTGGGGGAGAGCCCGGCGGGCAGCCGGTCGGGGCCGTCGTACTGCACCTCGGCGGGCACCCGGAAGTCGATGACCTTCTTCAGGCCGAGCTCGGCGACCTTCACGAGGTCGGCGTCGGTGAGGTCGCTGAGGGCGTCGGCACGGAAGACCCGGCCGTGGCGGACCCGCTCGCCGTCGTAGGTCCGGTGGCCGCCCACGTCGCGTACGTTGACCGCGCCCTGGAGCGGGATGTGACGGACGGTGTCGGAGGCGTACCGGGGTGCGGCGGGGGCCGCGAGCGCCGTGGGCGCGACGGGTTCGGCGGGGGCCGCCCAGGCGGGCAGCGTGCCCAGGGCGAGCGCGGAGATCGCCAGTCCGGTCGCGGTACGGGTACGGGAGGTGCGCATCGGTCCGCCTTCCCACCGGCAGGGGTGCCGGTCGCTCTTCGGCTCAACCAAGCGATTGTTTGGTAGAAGGTAGCGAGGGCCTCCCGAAGGGGGAAGGGGCATGCGGGGGCGTACGCCGCCCGGACGCGACGTACGTCTCACGGGGCCGGGAACAACCGGTCCCGGGGGCGTGTTAAAGTTATGTGTTGCAGTTTTGGTACCCATGAACTTTATGTGCGCCTGACGGGAATGCTCCGAGGGCGCATTATTGTTTTTTCCGGTTCTCTCCGGATGGGGTTCATTGCAGCGCTGGAGAATCGCAATACCGTGGTTCCCCATTCACTGCCCCTGTTGAGGAGATTGACATGGCAACCGGCACCGTTAAGTGGTTCAATTCGGAAAAGGGCTTCGGCTTCATCGAGCAGGACGGCGGCGGCCCCGACGTCTTCGCCCACTACTCGAACATCGCGTCCTCCGGCTTCCGCGAGCTCCTCGAGGGCCAGAAGGTCTCCTTCGAGGTGACGCAGGGCCAGAAGGGCCTGCAGGCCGAGAACATCGTTCCTGCCTGATCGTCGCAGCGCGCGAACCTCACAGCCGAGGCCCGCACCGGAAGGTGCGGGCCTCGGCTTGCGCTGTCATCGGGCCCGACCGGGCCCAGAGCCGCACCGGCTCAGAGGTCCGGAAGTCCAGCGACCAGGAAGGCACTACTGCATGAACCGCCCCGAACGCCCGGCACGCCCCGCCCGCAAGCGTCCCGCCAACGCAGCAGGAAAGGGCAGGCCGAACGGCCAGGCAAAGGGCTCCGCGAATTCCGGGAGGAATTCCGGAAGCCGTAAGCCGAGGCCCGTCCAGGGCGGCGAGTTCGCGCTGCCCGAGAGCATCACGCCCGCGCTGCTGGCCGTCGAGACCTTCGGCGACCTGGACATGCCCGAGGCCCTCCTGAAGACGCTGGCCGCCCAGGGCGTCACGGACCCCTTCCCGATCCAGGCGGCCACCCTCCCCAACTCCCTCGCCGGGCGCGACATCCTCGGCCGCGGCCGCACCGGCTCCGGCAAGACCCTCGCCTTCGGCCTCGCCCTGCTGGCCCGCACGGCAGGACAGCGCGCCGAGTCGAAGTCCCCGCTCGCCATGGTCCTCGTCCCCACGCGCGAGCTGGCCCAGCAGGTGACGGACGCCCTCACGCCGTACGCGACGTCGGTGAACCTCCGCATGGCCACGGTCGTCGGCGGCATGTCGATCAGCCGGCAGTCCGGGACGCTGCGCCGCGGCGCCGAGGTCCTGGTGGCCACCCCCGGCCGCCTCAAGGACCTGATCGAGCGCGGCGACTGCGACCTGTCGCAGGTGCGCACGACGGTCCTCGACGAGGCCGACCAGATGGCCGACATGGGCTTCATGCCGCAGGTCACGGCGCTGCTCAAGCAGGTCGACCAGCGCGGCCAGACGATGCTCTTCTCGGCGACGCTCGACAAGAACATCGACCGGCTCGTACGGATGTTCCTGACCGACCCCGTCGTGCACTCCGTCGACCCGTCGGCGGGCGCGGTGACGACGATGGAGCACCACGTGCTGTACGTCGCCGACGAGACGGACAAGAAGGCCGTGGCCATGCGGATCGCCGCCCGCGAGGGCCGCGTGATCATGTTCCTGGACACCAAGAGGGCCGTGGACCGCTTCACCAAGCGGCTGCTCGCCAACGGCGTGCGCGCCTCCGGACTGCACGGCGGACGCTCGCAGCCGCAGCGCAACCGGACGCTCGACCAGTTCAAGAACGGCCAGGTCACCGCGTTGATCGCGACGAACGTCGCGGCGCGCGGCATCCACGTCGACGACCTCGACCTGGTCGTCAACATCGACCCGCCGGCCGACCACAAGGACTACCTCCACCGCGGCGGGCGCACCGCGCGCGCGGGGGAGTCGGGCAGCGTCGTCACCCTCGTGCTCCCCGAGGAGAAGCGCGACATGACGCGCCTCATGACCGACGCGGAGATCCGGCCGAACACGGCACGCGTCTCCTCCTCCGACGAGGAGCTGGCGCGGATCACCGGCGCGCGGGAGCCGTCGGGCGTGCCGGTCGTCATCGAGACGCCGCAGCCGCAGCAGCCGCAGGCCAAGACGCCCGCGCAGCGACGCCGTCGCCCGCGCGGAGGCGCGGGCGCGGGTGCGCAGGCGCAGGGCGGCGGCCAGGGGCAGCGGCGTGCCCCCCGCCAGGGTCAGGGCCAGGGCGGCCAGGGCAGGGGCGGATCCGGCGGAGCCGCAGGCGGCCCCACCGGCGCCCGCACCCGCCGCAGCCGCCCCAGCGGCGGGGAACAGGGGGGCCGCCGCTCGGCGGCGTGACCCGGAGGCGTGGGCCTGGCGCGGGGCGGGGCGGCGGACCGCCGCCGTGCCGCGTGATGCGTGCCGCGTGATGCGGGGCGGTTCCGCTGGAGTCGCGGGCGGCACCGCCGGGCGGCCGCGCCCGCCCGTAACCGCCCGGAGGCATCGCCCCGGTGCGTGTGGCGCGGTGGCGCGCGGCGGACTGGGCCGCTGCTCCACGGTGTGATGCGGGGGCGGCTCCGGCGTGCGGCGGTGGGGCGCGGCAGAATGGACGGCCGTGTCCGCGGACTGCGCGTTCATGGACTGCCGCACCAGTGGCCCGGCGTCTGCTCGGGCCACCACCCGCACCCCTCGCACCATCCGCACCCCCTCGCACCACCCGCATCAGCACCATCAACTCCCCGCACCACCAGCACCACCCGCACCACCCGGCCCAAAGGAGCCCGCCCGATGGCATCGGAGCGCGACCGTGTCGCCCTGCCCCTGCTCGAAGACGACCGTGCCGCGCTGCGTGCCGACTGCGGCAGTTGTTTCGGGTTGTGCTGTGTGGCGCTCACCTTCTCCGCGTCCTCGGACTTCCCCGTGAACAAGGACGCGGGCAAGCCGTGCACCAACCTCCAGGCGGACTTCCGCTGCGGCATCCACCGCGACCTCCGGGACAAGGGCTACCGGGGCTGCACGGTGTACGACTGCTTCGGGGCGGGGCAGCGCGTCTCGCAGGGCACCTTCGAGGGCCGCGACTGGCGTCGGGATCCGGCCACCGCGCGTCAGATGTTCGAGGTCTTCCCGGTGATGCGGCAGCTCCACGAACTGCTCTGGTACCTGACGGAGGCGCTGTCCTTCCCGCAGACCCGGCCGATCGCCGCCGACCTGGAGCGCGCGCTCGCCGAGACGGAGCGGCTGGCCACGGGCACCCCTGACGCCGTCGCCGGGACGGACGTGGCCGGCCACCGGCAGAACGTCAACCTCCTCCTCCTGCGCACCAGCGAACTCGTCCGCGCCGAGCACCTCGGCCAGGACAGAGGGAGGGGCAAGGGCGGCAAGCGGGGCAAGGGCGGCGCGAAGAAGGACCGCCGTGGCGCCGACCTCATCGGCGCGCGGCTCCGTGGCGCCGACCTCAAGGGCGCCGATCTGCGCGGGTCGTATCTCATCGGCGCCGACCTGAGCGACGCGGACCTGCGGGCCGCCGACCTGATCGGCGCGGACCTCCGCGACACGGATCTGCGCGGCGCCGACCTGACCGGCGCGCTCTTCCTCACCCAGTCGCAGGTCAACGCGGCCAAGGGCGACGACCGCACGAAGCTGTCCGGCTCCCTCAACCGCCCTGGGCACTGGTCGCAGGCCTGACGGGACGGCGGCCCCGGCTCGGGTCCGCTACGTATCGCACTCCGCCACCGTCCGGCACAGCGTGCACCGCACCCGCACGCGCCCCCGTACCGGCACCCGGATGCGCTGGTGGCAGGTCGGGCAGGGGAACGTCACGCGCAGCGTCCCGGCGTCCAGCGAGAACGCGTAGGACCCACCCGCCTCGACCGCGCCGCGGTGCTCCCGCGCGTACCGCCGGTCCTTCGCGTACCGCCGCCGCCCCGCCCATCCCGCGGCCGTCAGCGGCGGCTGCTGCTCGTCACGGCGGGCCTGGGCGAGCCCCTTCGTGTACGCCGTGTACGCCTGCGCGCTGGTGAACCACGTCTCCGGGGCCTCGCCGAACGCCAGCGCCCGCTTGGCCAGGACGTAGCCGAACTCCTCCGGCGTGAGGTAGCCGAGCTTCTGCGACGAGGCGCCGTCCTCGCGGTAGGCGTCGAGCAGCAGCCAGCCCGCGCCCAGGTAGGCGGTGGCGGTGTCGGTCAGGATCTCGTTGTCGCGCGTGCCGGGGAACGACAGGTCGAGCCGGTGCAGGTACACGTGCATGACCTCGTGGGCGAGGGCCGCGCCGATGTCCCTGCGATGGGTGCGGAAGCGGTCGTTCAGCTCGATGAAGTACTCGGGGCCCGCGGCGAGTTCGACGTACGCGGCGTGCTCCATCTCGCGGAAGCTGACGATCATCCGCGCGTCGGGGAGGCGCAGGTGCCGCACCATCTCGCGCGCCACCCGCTGCACGCCGAGGTACAGGTCGTCCTCGTCGCCGAAGGCCACGTCGGCGGGGGTGACGCTGGTCTCGAAGGTGTGCACGGTGTCATACGAGAGGCGTCTGTAGAGCGCGGTGATGGCGGCGCGCACGGTCTCCAGGTGGGGGTAGCCATGCACGACTGGACCGCCGCCGACCGTCACGTCCGCACCTCCTGACGCCACCCACCGGGCCGCACAACTCCCTTCCACTGTACGGGCGCCGGCACCCCCCGGGGTGCTCCGGAAGAGGGCCGGACGCGCGCCGACGCGTCATGCCGTGGCCGGAAACCGCCCCTTGTCCTGAGCGGACACCGATCTCCATAATCCGGGGCAACGCTTTGGCGGGCTCATGCCAGCCATGCGTGAATCCCCCCACGAACCCCCCACGAAGGGAAGTCAGTTGAAGACCAAGCTGCGTGGAGTGAAGAGAGCCGCCACCCTCGGCGCCATCGCTCTGGCCACCGTCAGCCTTCAGCCCGTGGCCGCTCAGGCGGCTCCCCACCCGGGCCCGAAGCCGGGAGAGCGCGTTGTCGGCGGCACCCCCGCCGAGCAGGGCGAGTTCCCGTTCATGGTCCGTCTCTCGATGGGCTGCGGCGGTGCGCTGTACGCCAAGGACATCGTGCTGACCGCCGCCCACTGCGTGGACGGCTCCGGTGACAACACCGGCATCACCGCCACCGCGGGCGTCGTGGACCTGGAGAGCCCCGACGCGATCGAGGTGAAGTCCGCCAAGGTCCTCCAGGCCCCCGGCTACAACGGCAAGGGCAAGGACTGGGCGCTGATCAAGCTCCAGAAGCCGATCGACCAGCCCACGCTGAAGATCGCCAAGGACACCAAGTACAACGAGGGCGAGTTCGACATCGCCGGCTGGGGCGCCGACAAGGAAGGCGGCGACCAGCAGCGCCACCTCCTCAAGGCGAAGGTCCCGTTCGTCAGCGACGCCGACTGCGAGGCCGCGTACGGCGCCGACCTCACGCCCGGCGAGGAGCTCTGCGCAGGCAAGCTGAACGTGGGCGGCACGGACACCTGCCAGGGCGACTCCGGCGGCCCCATGTTCCGCAAGGACGAGGCCGGCGAGTACGTCCAGGTCGGCATCGTCAGCTGGGGCAACGGCTGCGCGCAGCCGAAGTACCCCGGTGTCTACACCGAGGTGTCGACCTTCGCGGGCGACATAGAGAAGGCGGCGTCGGAGCTCTGATCCGGAGCTGATGCCGTGACGTTCCGGCGGGGGGTCCGCGGTCGCGGGCGCCCCGCTGCGGCATGCGGTGGCCCCGGCGGCGCCGTCCGGCGGTTAGTCCAACACCTGTCCCTCCTTTGTCCATGGGCGCGTTCGCACCGCGGGGCGCATGGTGAGCGGCACGAATTCCGTCCGCCGTCCGTCCCATGGAGGGGTGCCCCATGCTGCCGTCAGAGACATCCGGGCCGAGCCGCAGAGCAGTGGTCGCGACGGGCGCGATCGCCGGGTTGGGGGTTGCGGTGGGGGCGGGCGGCAGCGCCTTCGCCACGAGCGCCCCGGCCGGGCCCCGCGCCGGCGAGGTGGTCCTGCGCTCGGCCGACCTGGACGTGCGCGTCGCCACCGCCTTCCCGCGCGTCGTCTCGTACACCGACCGCGCGAGCGGCGCCGTGCTGCACGGCCGCGCGGACGCCGTCACCACCGTCCTGATCGACGAGACCGAGCACACGCCGAAGGTCACCGCCACGGCGGGCAGGACGCGCGTCGCGTACGTCCTCGCCTTCGACGGCGGCACCCGGATCGACGTCGAGATCTCCGTCGAGGGCCGGCAGGTCCACTGGCGCGTCACGAAGATCGCGGACACCGACGCGCTGCGGGTCGGCACCCTGCGCATCCCCGGGCTCGCCCTTCTCTCCGTACGCAGCGACCAGCCCGGCGCCGCTCTCCTCGCCGCGAAGGTGCAGCTGGACAAGGCCAAGAGCGGCGACACCCTCGTCCGGCCGGCCGCCGACACCCCGGCCGAGCGGCCCACCGGCTGCGCGTACGCCGTCGTCGCGCACGACGGGCTCGGCGGCGCCGTCGAGACGAACACCGTCTACGACAAGCCCACCTCGGAGGCGGGCACCACCTGGGAGAACGGCCGCCTGTGGCGCGAGACGGTGCGAACGGGCGACTACGTAGAGGCCCGGTTGTCGCCCGGACAGTGGACCCACCGCGCCGCGACCTCCCCCGTCGACGCCACCGAGCCCCTCCCGTACGCCACCGTCGTCATCACCGGCGACCGCAACGGCGACGGCAAGGTCGACTGGCAGGACGCGGCGATCGCCTTCCGCGACATCATGGTGACCCCGCTCGGCGCCGACGAGCAGCATCTGCGGGTCGTCCCGCACATCCCCTTCAACTTCGCCTCGCAGGCCACCAACCCGTTCCTCGCCACGCTCGACGACGTCAAGCGGATCCACCTGGCGACCGACGGCCTGCGCCAGTACACCCTCCTCAAGGGCTACCAGTCCGAGGGCCACGACTCCGCCCACCCCGACTACGCGGACAACTACAACACGCGCGCGGGCGGCCTCGACGACTTCAACACCCTGGTCCGCGAGGGCAAGAAGTGGAACAGCGACTTCGGCGTGCACGTCAACGCCACCGAGTCCTACCCCGTCGCGAACGCCTTCTCCGAGAAGCTCGTCGACAAGAGCAACGAACAGTGGGACTGGCTCGACCAGAGCTACCGCATCGACCAGCGCCGCGACCTGGTCTCCGGAGACATCGTCCAACGCTTCGCGGACCTGCGCGCCCAGACCGACGACGGCCTGAACGCCCTCTACATCGACGTGTTCCGCGAGTCCGGCTGGACCTCCGACCGGCTCCAGCGCGCCCTGCGGGAACAGGGCTGGACGGTCACCACGGAGTGGGGCCACGGCTTCGAGCGGTCGGCGGTCTGGTCGCACTGGGCCACCGAGCCGGACTACGGCGGCGACACCTCGCGCGGCATCAACTCCCGCCTCATCCGCTTCGTCCGGAACCACCAGAAGGACGTCTTCGCCGACAAGTGGCCCACCCTCCTCGGCATCGCCCGGATGGGCAACTTCGAGGGCTGGGTCGGCAAGACCGACTGGCACGCCTTCTACGACCTCATCTGGACCCACTCCCTGCCCGCCAAGTACCTCCAGGCGCACCCCATCAAGAGCTGGGACGAGCACGAGATCACCTTCTTCGGACGGACACCGACGACGGTGTCCGACGCCTCAGGCACGCGGCGCATCACCACCGACGGAAACGTCGTCTACGAAGACGGCCGTTACCTCCTCCCCTGGGAGCCCCGCAAGGCACACGATCCCGCCAAGCTGTACCACTACAACCCGGCGGGCGGCAGCAGCAGTTGGCGGCTGCCGCGCGCGTGGGCACGCCGCTCCCGGGTGGCGCTCCACCGGCTCACCGACCAGGGCAGGGTCTTCGAGTCGTACGTCTCCGTAGTGGGCGGAAAAGTCACCCTCGAGGCGGAGCCGAAGCAGCCCTACGTCCTCTACCGCGAGCGCGCCGCGTCCCTGCCGGACCCGAAGTGGGGCCAGGGCACCCCGCTGCACGACCCGGGCTTCCACTCCGGCTCCCTCAAGGGCTGGCAGGTCAGCGGCCCCGCCGCAGTGAAGCTCAGCGCACTCGGCGACCACGAGCTGGTCATCGGCGCGGGCGGCGCCGCGTCCGTCGGACAGCGCCTCGCCCGCCTGAAGGCCGGCACGTACGTCGCGTCCGTACAGGTGGAGGTCGGCGAGAAGCCGGGGGAGCGGCGCAGGGCCTCCCTGGAAGTGCGCACCGCCGACGGCATCACCGCCGCCAACTTCACCGAGACGTCCACCGCGGGCAATCACGTGGCCGCCGACCGCAAGCACGGCACCCGCTTCCAGCGCATGTTCACGTACTTCACCGTCCCCGACGGCGGCGGCACGGCCGAACTGACCCTGCGCGCCGGGCCGGGGGACGCGCGCGTGCGCTTCGACAACGTACGCGTCGTCGCGACCCGCCGCCCTGCCAGGCGCCCCCGCGCCACCCTCGTCCACGAGGACTTCGAGCACGTCCCCCAGGGCTGGGGCCCCTTCGTGAAGGGCGACGCAGGCGGTGTCACCGACCCGCGCACCCACATCGCCCAGCGCCACGCCCCGTACACCCAGCGCGGCTGGAACGGCAAGGCGATCGACGACGTCGTCGACGGCACGAACTCCCTCAAGTCCCGTGGCGAGAACAAGGGCCTGGTCCACCGCACGGTCCCGCACACCGTCCGCTTCACCCCCGGCAAGCGGTACCGCGTCTCCTTCCGCTACGAGAACGAGAAGGCGGACCAGTACGCCTGGATCACCGCGGTCGACGAACCCGCACCCCGCGAACTCGACCGCAAGAACCTCCCGGTCGCCACCGAACCCACCACCCTCACCTACGAGTTCACCGCCCCCGCCGAGGGCGAGGCCTGGGTCGGCCTGCGCAAGACCGGCGACGACGGAAAGGCGGAGTTCGTCCTCGACGCCTTCGAGGTCAGCGAGGTGTGAGGGACCTCCTGGGACCTCATCGGATCTCCTGGGAACTCCTGGAACTCCTGAGGTCCCCTCACGCCAGCCCGACCCGCTCCCCGCCCTCCTCCAACTCCAGCACCCACACCTCGTTCGCCCCCTCCCGGAGCACCGGCCCGGGAACGTACAGCGACGTCTGCGGGCCCGCCGACCAGTAGCGGCCCAGGTTGAAGCCGTTCACCCAGACGAAGCCACGTGTCCAGCCGGGCAGGTTCAGGGAGGCGTCGCCGGGGGGCCCGACCTCGATGACGCCCCGGTACAGGCCGGGGCGTCCCGAGCCCGCTTCCCCCGCGGCCGGGACGCCCCGTACCGCCGACGGCACGTCGAACGCGTCGAGGCGCAGCGCGCGGGCCCGCACCCCGTGCAGGTACTGCCGCTCGTGCAGGATGCCCCCGGTGATGCCCTTCGGCTCGCCCGTGCGCGGGCCGTAGTTGACTCGGCCGAGCGACTCCACCCACAGCTCCACGCGCGCGTGCCCGGCGACCGGGGCGGGCAGGGTCGTGGTGCCCTCCGTGAGGACGCCCGCCCGGTCGCCGTCGATGTACACCACCGCCCGGTCCCGAAGGCCCCGCACGCTCAGCGGGTACGGCTCGCGCGGGCCCGGCACCGTCACCGTGTAGCGGACCAGGCCGCGGTCCACGTCCAGCTCCTCGAACGTGGGCGGGACCGCGTGCTCCGACTCCGGGGAGCCCAGGAAGTCCAGGACCGTGGCCAGGGAGGACCAGGTCGGGAGCGGCGCCGACGCGGGCGCGCCCAGCGACGGCGGTGGCGGGGGCGGCTCCGGCAGGGGAGTGGCCGCGTACCGGGCGAGGACCTTCCTGAACGCCCAGAACTTCGGCGTGGCACGGCCGGACTCGTCGACGGGCGCGTCGTAGTCGTACGACGTGACGTCCGGCTGCAGCTCCCCGTCGTGCAGCGGGCCGCCGCCCCGGTTGGCGCCCGCCCACCCCGCGAAGTTCGTGCCGCCGTGCGCCATGTACAGGTTCACCGACGCCCCGCACTCCAGGATCTCGCGCAGCGCCGCCGCCGCGTCGTCGGCGTCCCGTACGACGTGCTCCGCGCCCCAGTGGTCGAACCAGCCGCACCAGAACTCCATGCACATCAGCGGCCCCCGGGGGCGGTGCGCGCGCAGCTTGTCGAACGCCGCGCGCGCCCCGGACCCGAAGTTGGCCGTCGCCAGGACACCCGGGATCGAGCCGCCGGTCAGCATGTGGTCCTCGGGGCCGTCCGAGGTGAACAGCGGGACGCTCACGCCCTCGGAGTGCAGCAGGTCGGCCAGGTGGCGCAGGTAGACCCGGTCCGAGCCGTAGCTGCCGTACTCGTTCTCGACCTGCACCATGATCACGGGGCCGCCGCGGCTCTCCTGGCGCGCCACGACCTGCGGCAGCAACCGGTGGAACCAGCGGTTCACGTGCCCGAGGTACTCCTCGTCCCGGGTCCGCGCGCGGGCCCCCACCGCACCCGTCAGCCAGTGCGGCAGACCGCCGTTCTCCCACTCCGCGCAGATGTAGGGGCCGGGCCGGACGATCGCCCACAGGCCCGCCTCGCGCACCACGTCCAGGAACCGGCCCACCGCGTCCACGTCGCGGTACGTGCCCGGACGCGGCTCGTGCAGGTTCCACGGGACGTACGTCTCCACGCAGTTGAGCCCCATCGCCCGCAGCATCGCGAGACGGTGACCCCACTGCGCCTCGTGCACCCGGAAGTAGTGCAGCGCGCCGGAGAGCAGCCGCACCGGCCGCCCGTCCAGCTCGAAATCGTCCTCGCCGACCCTGAACCCGTTCATCGCGTCCCCTCGCTCACGTCCCGCCCACGATCACCTCTGGCGGGGGACGGGGTCCATGGACAAAGATCGAGCCCGGTTGGACGCAAGGAGAGGGCCGGCGCCCGTACGAAAGACCCAAGGAGCGGGCCGGCGCCCGGACGAAAGGGGCGGAAGCGGATGTACCACACGTGGATGCGGTATTTCACCCCGAGCCCGGCCCACCACAGACTCGGCCTCGCCTGCCTCGGCGTCGGCCTCCAGCACGGGCTCCTGCCCACCGTCGGCCCCCGCACCCTCGACCACCACGTCGCCGTCGTCATCAGCTCCGGCGGCGGCTGGTTCCGCGGCCCCGACGGACACCGCACCACCGTGACCGCGCCCGCCCTGATCTGGCTCACCCCGGGCGTACGCCACCACTACGGACCCGACCCCGACACCGGCTGGGACGAGTGCTTCGTCGACTTCACGGGACCCGCCACCGCCACGTACACCGAACTCGGCTACATCGAACCCACCCGCCCCGTCGTCCCGCTCTCCGACGCCGCGGGCGCCCGCGGCGTCGTCGCCCGCATCGCCCGCGCGGCCCGCCGCGGCAACCCCCTCCTCGAAGTGGAGACCGGCGCCGCCGTCCACGAACTCCTCGTCGCGCTGCGCCGCGCCCGCGCCGACATCGCCCCCGACGGCGACCCCGTCCTCCAGTCCCTCGCCCGCGACGCCTTCCAGCCCCTGTCCGTCGCCGAGCACGCCGCCCGGCACGGCATGACCCCCGCCGAACTGCGCACCGCCGTGCGGCGCGGCGCCGGGTGCAGCCCCAAGGACTACCTCCTCGGCATCCGCCTGGGCCGCGCCAAGGAACTCCTCGCCGCCACCGAGCTGCCCGTCGCCGCCGTCGCCCGCCGCGTCGGCTACGACGACCCGGCGTACTTTTCACGCCTTTTCACCCGCCGCGTCGGCATGGCCCCCGTCCGCTTCCGCGACCAGCAGGGAAGGGCCGTCCCCGGCGGCTGGTCGCACCGGATACCCGACCCCGACCACCCACCCGTTTTGCGCTCTTCCGCCGGTGGCGGCCCCGGAGCGGCAACGTAGGCTCGTGGACCATGACCACCAGCCACACCAGTGACGACAACAGCACGAACGGCACGCACCCCGCCGCGGCCTCGGACCCCGCCACCGCCCCGGACGACGCCGTGCGCGCCGAGCTGTCCCGGCTGCGCGACAGCATCGACAACATCGACGCCGCCGTCGTCCACATGCTCGCCGAACGCTTCAAGTGCACCCAGCAGGTCGGCCACCTCAAGGCCCAGCACCACCTGCCGCCCGCCGACCCCGGCCGCGAGTCCCGCCAGATCGCCCGCCTGCGCGAACTCGCCGAGAGCGCCAAGCTCGACCCGGCCTTCGCCGAGAAGCTGCTCAACTTCATCATCGCCGAGGTCATCCGCCACCACGAGACGATCGCCAAGTCCGCCTAGGGCCTGCCCTGCGGCCCGGCGGGTCCGGCCGGCGGTGCGTGCCTGAGATGTGAGTCCTACGCCGATCCTCACGGCATCGGGCAGCATGGGCCCATGCCCGTACTGACGCGCGACGAAGCGCAGACCCGTGCCCAGCTCATCGACGTCCACCGGTACACGGTCGAGCTCGATCTGTCCCGGGCGGCCGACCCCGCCCACGACACCTTCGACTCCCGGACCGTCATCCGGTTCAGCGCCCGCACCGAAGGCGCCACCTTCGTCGAGCTCAAGCCCGCCGAGCTGCGCTCCGTCACCCTCGACGGGCACCCGCTCGACCCGGCGGGCCTGACCGGCAACCGCCTCGCGCTCGACGGCCTCACCGCAGGCGAGCACGAACTCCGCGTCGACGCCGCGATGCGCTACTCCCGCACCGGCGAGGGCATGCACCGCTTCACCGACCCCACCGACGGCGAGACGTACACGTACACCCAGCTCTTCATGGAAGACGTGCAGCGCGTCTTCGCCGCCTTCGACCAGCCCGACCTGAAGGCCGTCTTCGAGCTGACCGTCACCGCCCCCGAGAGCTGGACCGTCCTCGCCAACGGCATCACCGAACACACCGGCGGCGGCACCTGGCGGGCCGCGGCGACCCCGCTCATCTCCACCTACCTCGTCGCCGTCGCCGCGGGGCCCTGGCACTCGGTCCGCACCGAACACCGCGGGCTGCCCTTCGGCATCCACTGCCGCCGCTCCCTCGGCCCCGCCATGGACGCCGACGCCGACGAGATCCTCGACATCACCCGCGCCTGCTACGACCGCTACCACGAGAAGTTCGAGGAGCCCTACCCCTTCGACTCCTACGACCAGGCGTTCGTCCCCGAATTCAACGCGGGCGCGATGGAGAACCCCGGACTCGTCACCTTCCGCGACGAGTTCGTCTACCGCTCCGCGGTCACCGACACCGAGCGGCAGACCCGCGCCATGGTCATCGCCCACGAGATGGCCCACATGTGGTTCGGCGACCTCGTCACGCTCCGCTGGTGGGACGACATCTGGCTCAACGAGTCCTTCGCCGAGTACATGGGCTTCCAGACCACCGCCGAAGCCACCCGCTTCAAGGACCCCTGGACCGACTTCGGCGTCGCCCGCAAGTCCTGGGGATACGACGCCGACCAGCGCCCCTCCACCCACCCCGTCGCCCCCGACCCCGACGCCGTGCCCGACACCGCGTCCGCGATGCTCAACTTCGACGGCATCTCGTACGCCAAGGGGGCCAGCGCCCTGCGCCAGCTCGTCGCCTGGCTCGGCGAGAAGGACTTCCTCGCCGGCATCAACACCCACTTCGCACGCCACAAGTTCGGCAACGCCACCCTCGCCGACTTCATCGACTCCCTCGCCCACGCCACCGACCGCGACGTCCACGCCTGGGCCGCGGCCTGGCTGCGCACCACCGGCGTCGACACCCTCACCTCCAAGGTCGCCCACGCCGGACGCGAATGGACCCTCACCGTCGACGGGGACGGCGGCCGGGGCCGGGAGAGCGGGCGCCCCCACCGCATCGCCGTCGGCGTCTACGACCGCGACCTGTCCGGCGCCCCCGGCCTCGTCCTGCGCGAACGCTTCGAGACGGACGTCCCCGCCACCGGACCCGACATCCCGCGCGACGGCGGCCGCCCCGCCCTGATCGTCCCCAACGACCAAGACCTCACCTACGCCAAGATCCGCCTCGACGACCACTCCCGGGAAACCGCCCTGCGCGGCCTCTCCGGCGTCCCCGACGCCCTCACCCGCGCCGTCCTGTGGAACAGCCTCCGCGACATGGTCCGCGACGGCGAGCTCGACGGCACCACCTACCTCAGGGCCGCCCGCACCCACCTCCCCGAGGAGAGCGACCTCGCCCTCGTCCAGGGCGTCCTCGGCTTCGCCACCCTCCACATCGCCGACCGCTACACCACCCCCGACCAGCGGCCCGCCGCCCTCGCCCTCCTCGGCGAACTCTGCCGCGACCTGATCCGCCGCACCGAGGACGGCTCCAACCCCGGCCTGCGCCTCACCGCCGTCCGCGGCTTCATCGACGTCGCCACCCAGGAGGCACCCCTCCAGGCCTGGCTCGCCGAGGGCACCGTGCCCGGCGGCCCCGAACTCGACCCCGAACTGCGCTGGCGCATCCTCGCCAGGCTCGCCGTCCTCGACGCGACCGACGAGGCCGCCATCGCCGCCGAACTGGCGCGGGACCCGAGCGCCACCGGCCAGGAAGGCGCCGCACGCTGCCGCGCCGCGCTGCCCGACGCCGCCGCCAAACGGGCCGCCTGGGACGCCATGTTCGGCTCCGACGACCTGTCCAACTACCTCTTCACCGCCACCGCCCAGGGCTTCTGGCAGCCCGAACAGGCCGACCTCGTCAGGGAGTACGTCCCCCGCTACTACGAAGACGCCGTGGCCCTCGCCGCACGCCGCGGACCCGCCATGGCCGAAGCCGCGGGCCGCTACGCCTTCCCCGCGCCCTTCGTGGACGCCGAGACGCTCCGCCTCGGCGAGCGGTGCCTGCGCGACGCCGAACCCATCCCGGCCCTGCGCCGCAAGCTCGTCGACCAGCTCGACGACCTGGCACGGGCCCTGCGCGTCCGCCAGGGCACACCCCAGGACTGACGGGGCAGCCAGAGGGGGCCCTCCCGTTGCGGGGCCCCTCTAGCACCCGAGGCCACCCCCACACGTTTTCTCCGCACGGCAGTACCACTTTCGGGTTCGGTTCGCCGAGGTATTCGGACGCGCCGTCCGCGCGCCGTACAGGCTGGTGCCCCTGTACGCGCGCACCCGAAGGACCCCCTCGCCGATGAGCAACCCGAGCACGCCGAGCACCCCGCGCACCCCGCCGCCCCTCTCCGGAGGCGCCCAAGGCCCCGACGCCCTGCGGCCGTTGCTCGCCGCCGCGCTCGACGCCCTCCGCGAAGGAACCGCCGCCCGCGGCGGCCCCCTCCCCGCCGGCGGCCCCGGCGCGGTCACCGACCGCGTCCGCGCCGCCGCCGACCCGGTCCTCCCCGAACACGGCACCGATCCCGAAACGGCCCTGCGCGCCGTCGTCCGCGCCCTCACCGAAGGCGCCGCCGACCCCGCGGACCCCCTGTGCGCCGCCCACCTGCACTGCCCGCCCCTCGCCGTCGCCGTCGCAGCCGACCTGGCCGCGTCCGCCCTCAACCCCTCCATGGACTCCTGGGACCAGGCACCCGCCGCGACCGCACTCGAAGCCCTCGTCACCCGCGCACTCGCCGCCGAGATCCACGACGGCGGCGACGCCCTCGTCACCACCGGCGGCACCGAGGCCAACCAGCTCGCCGTCCTCCTTGCCCGGGAAGCCACCCCTCGCGGCCCCGTACGCCTCATCACCGGCGAGAACGCCCACCACTCCCTGACCCGCGCCGCCTGGCTCCTCGGCCTGCCCGAACCGGTCACCGTGCCCGCCCCCGCGGGCACCCTCGACCCCACGGCACTCGACGCCGCCCTCACCGCACTCGGCGGCCCACCGGGCACCCACCTCGTCGCCGCCACCGCGGGCACCACCGACGCCGGCCTCATCGACCCCCTCGACGACATCGCCGACATCTGCGCCACCCACGGCGCCCGCCTCCACGTCGACGCCGCGTACGGCGGAGGCCTCCTCTTCAGCGACACCCGCAGAGAACAGCTCCACGGCCTCCACCGCGCCGACACCGTCACCCTCGACCTGCACAAACTGGGCTGGCAACCCGCCGCCGCGGGGCTCATCGCCGTCCGCGACCCGGACGACCTCCGCGCCCTCGACCACCGCGCCGACTACCTCAACGCCGACGACGACACCGAAGCCGGCCTCCCCGACCTCCTCGGCCGCTCCCTGCGCACCACCCGACGCCCCGACGTACTCAAGATCGCCGTCACCCTCAGAACCCTCGGCCGCACCGGGCTGGGAGCCCTCGTCGACCAAGTCTGCGACCTGGCGCGCGAGTTCGCCGACCGGATCCGGGCGCACCCCGCCTTCGAGCTCTACGACACCCCCACCATCAGCACCGTCCTGTTCCGCCCCGCGGACGCCACCGACGACCACATCGCCCACGTACGAAGGCGGCTGCTCACCGAAGGCACCGCCGTACTCGGCCGCGCCGACCTCGACGGCCGCCGCTGGCTCAAGGCCACCCTCCTCAACCCGCACACCCGGCCCGAAGACCTGACCGCGCTCCTCAAGCTCGTGGAAGGAACCACCCCCCGATGACCGGCACCCCCGACCACCCCGGCCCCCGGCCGCTCACCACCCCCGAAGACCCCCGCGACCTCGTCGGCATCGGCATCGGCCCCTTCAACCTCTCCCTCGCCGCCCTCGCCCACCCCCTGGGCGACCTCGACACCGCCTTCTACGAACAACAGCCCGCCTTCCAATGGCACCCCGGACTCCTCATCGACGGCGCCACCCTCCAAGTCCCCTTCCTCGCCGACCTCGTCACCCTCGCCGACCCCGCCAACCCCTGGTCCTTCCTCAACTACCTCAAGGCCCGCGAGCGGCTCTTCCCCTTCTACTTCGCCGAGCGCTTCCACATCCAGCGCGCCGAATACGACGCCTACTGCCGCTGGGTCAGCGATAACCTCCCCACCCTCCACTTCGGACACCAGATCGACGCCGTCCGCTGGAACCCCGAACGCGACCTCTTCGAAGTCGACTACACGCAGCTCGACTCCGACGGCGAAGCCGAAGCCCTCGGCCGCACCTACACCAAGAACATCGTCCTCGGCATCGGCACCGCCCCCCACATCCCCGAGCCCCTCAAACCCCTCGCCGAAGCCCCCACCGTCCCCGTCATCCACTCCGCCGACTACCTCGACCACCGCGAAACCCTGCTCACCGCCGACCACATCACCGTCATCGGCTCGGGCCAGTCCGGCGCCGAGATCTTCCTCGACCTGCTCCGCGCCCGCCCCGTCGGACACGAGAAGATCCACTGGCTCGCCCGCACCGAGGCCTTCGCCCCCATGGAGTACTCCAAGCTCGGCCTGGAGCACTTCACCCCCGACTACACCCGCTACTTCCACGCCCTGCCCGAAGCCGTACGCGACGGCCTCGTCCCCCACCAATGGCAGCTCCACAAAGGCATCGACGCCGACACCATCGCCGCCGTCCACGACGAGCTGTACCGCCGCACCCTGCACGGCGGCTGGCCCGACGCCGTCCTCACCCCCGGCGTCTCCGTCCGCACCGCGGGACGCGTCGCCACCACCCGCGTCGAACTCCACCTCGAACACCTGCAACAAGGCACCCGCTCCCGCCTCACCACCGACGCCGTCGTCCTAGCCACCGGCTACCGCGAGCGCCCCCTCGACCAGCTCATCGGCGCCCTCGACCCCTACATCCGCAAGGACTCCTCCGCCCGCCCCCGCATCGACGAGCAGTACCGCCTCGTCCTCGACCCCTCCATCACCGGCGCCGGCAGCAACATCTACGTACAGAACGCCGAACGCCACACCCACGGCGTCGGCGCCCCCGACCTCGGCCTCGCCGCCTGGCGCAGCGCCACCATCCTCAACACCCTCACCGGCAGGACCCGCTACCCACTGCCGCACCGCACCGCGTTCACCACCTTCGGACTCCACGGCCCCGAACAGCACACCGGCACGGCCGGCCGCATCGGCGAACAGCGCGGAAACCTCGTACGCCTCAAGAACTGATACGCATCAAGTACTGCTGCTGCTCCGCCTCAAGAACTGACGGGCCCGCCCAGCTCCCCGACCGCGGCGGCCACCCGCCGCGACCCCGGACACGACCACACAGCCACCCCCCTCACCACCCCGGCCTCCAACGGATGCGAGTCGGGGTGCTCGGGACACTCCGGCCACACCGCGGGCAGCAACTCCGCACACAGCGCCTCCACCGCCCAGTCCTGCGCCTGGTCCGCCAAGTCCGCCGTCCGCTCCGGCCCACTCGCACCGAAGCGCTGCACCAGCCCCGCGCCCGAGCCGTCCGGCGCGTACAGCATCACGTACTCCCCGATCCCGTCGTCCTGCTCCTCACGGACCACCGGACGCACCGCGCACGTCGCGTCGAGGTCACGGAGCACCGGGGCGAGAGCTGCGGCAAGTTCCTCATTCATGTGTGGAATTGTCCGCCCCCAAGCGCTCCGGCACCTCCGAATATTCCTTCGTATTCGTTCGCGAAAAAACGCCGTCCGCCGAAATAACCGCCCCGGTACCTCGGTTCGGTACGACCGTGACCACAGACTCCACGGCCTCCTGGACCGCAGCCTTCCGCTCCGCCGTCGTCAGCCCGCACGAGACCATCGACCTCTTCGAACTCCGCGGCTTCGCCGGACACACCGTCCGCCAGATCATCCGCCTCGACGGAGGCGGCAGCGCCCTCCGCATCCGCCTCACCAACCGCTACGGCAAGGAACCCCTCCGCATCGGCGGCGCCCACCTCGCCAGACGCACCGAAGGCAGCGGCATCGACACCGGCACCGGCGCGCCGGTCCTGCTCGGCGGCGCCGCGGAGTTCACCATCCCCGTGGGCGAAGAGGCCGTCAGCGACCCGATCGAGCGGGCCGTCACCGCCGGCGAAGAGCTCGCCCTCACCCTCTGGCTCCCCGACGACACCGGCCTCTCCACCTACTCCGCCGTCCCCCTGCGCACCGGCTACGCCGTCCCCGGCAACGCCCTCACCGCACCCACCCTCGACGGCACCGAAGGCCTCGAAGAACTCGTCACCCGCCACTTCATCAGCGGCGCCGACGTCCTCGCCCCCGCGGGCACCCGCATCGCCGTCGCCTTCGGAGACTCCTGGTTCGAAGGCACCGGCACCACCACCGACACCGACCACCGCTTCCCCGACCTGCTCAACGACCGCCTCCGCGCCGCGGGACACCACGGCTGGGTCGTCAACCAAGGCCTCTCCGCCAACCGCCTGCTCACCGACGAGATCGGCGAACGCGCCCTGGCCCGCCTCGACCGCGACGCCCTCGACACCCCAGGCGCCACCCACATACTGATCCACTTCGGCCTCAACGACCTCGGCATCCCCGGCCAGGAGGCCTACCCCGACCCGGCGCCCCTCCCCACCGCAGCCGACCTCATCGCGGGCCTCACCGCACTCGCCGACCGCATCCACGCCGCGGGCCTCACCGCGACCGTCACCACCGTCGGCCCCTACAAGGACACGATCTTCGAGGGCTACTCCACCCCCGAAGGCATCGCCGTCGCCCGCGAGGTCAACGACTGGATCCGCGGCACCGACAGCCCCTTCGACTCCTACGCGGACTTCGCCGCCGCCGTCGCGGACCCCGCCGACCCCGACCGGATCCACGACGCCTACGACAGCGGCGACGGCCTCCACGTCAACGACGCCGGCGCCCAGGCCCTCGCCGACAGCGTGGACCTCACGAGCCTGGGGCTCTAGAACACCGGCGTACCGTCCCGGGTCAGCTTCCAGTCCACCGACGCGAACCGGCCCGGGTCGACCGTCCCCTTCGCCTTCACCCAGCCGATGATCGTGTTCCGGATCTCCTCCGAATTCGCCCACAGCTGCTTGGCACCCGCGATGTGCGGGAAGTTCCCGCCGCCGCTCGCCCGGTAGTTGTTCACCGCGAGGACGAACTCGGCCTTCGGGTCGAGTTCCTTGCCCTCGAAGGACAGCTTCGTGATGCGCGACCCGGCCGGCTTCGCGATGTCGATCTCGTACGTCAGACCGAGCACCGCGTCGTAGTTGTAGTCCGGGATGTTCCCGGCGTTCGTCAGCTTCGCCGGGTCGACCGGGCCACCCGCGGGGGTCTGCACGTAGTAGCGCGCGGAGAACTCCAGGTACTCCTTGAGCTGCGCACCCGTGAGCAGCCGCGCCTCCAGGGTGTTCTCGAAGGGGTAGAGGCCCGCCGCGTCCCTGATCGTCACGTCGCCCGCCGGGATCTGCGCCGTGCGCGAGAAGCAGGAGGCCTGCGAGAGCACCGGCAGCGCCGCGTACGCGCCGCCCTTCAGCGCCTCCGCCACCGTCTCCTTCTGCACCTGGTTGATCAGATCGATGATCGCGACATCCTTGTACGGGCCCTCGGCCGTGCTCATCGCCTGCGTCGACGTACCGATCACCTGGTTGACGTACGCGACGACCTTCCTGTGCTCGTCCGCGAGGAGCCGCGTCACCTTCTTGTCCTCGGCCACCGTATTCGAGTTCAGGACCTTCGCCCCGACCTTCTCGACCGTCCAGCGGCCCTTCGCCCACACCAGGTCGAAGTCGAACAGAGTGAGCCGCTGACCCCACTTCAACGGCTCCGACAGCACGACCTTCTTGCCGGTCTTCTTGTTCTCCACGAAGTACTCGGGAATCTCCGTGTGCGCGTGCCCCACCAGAATCGCGTCGATCCCCGGCACCTGCTCCGCCACAAGACCCGCCGCGTTCTCGACATACGGCAACTGGTCACCGTAAGAAGACGTGCCGCTGGAGCCGGAGTGCGCCGACACGATCACGACATCCGCACCCATCGACCGCAGCTTCGGCACCCACTGCGCCGCCTGCTCCTCAAGACCCGGGAACGTCATCTTCCCCTGGACATTCGCCTTGTCCCAGATCGCGATCCCCGGATTGGTGAGACCCAGCACCGCCACCTTCACATCACGGCCGTGCGGCGTGCGCAGCCGCTTCATGAAGTACGGCGGGAAAGCGGGCTTCTGCGTCTTCGCGTCCAGCGCGTTCGCCCCGAGGAGCGGAAAGTCGCACTGCTCCTCGAACTTCCGCAGCACCGGTATGCCGTAATTGAACTCGTGGTTGCCCAGCGCCGCCGCGTCATATCCGATCGCGTTCATCGCCTGCGCCATCGGATGCACGGGACCGTGCTTCGCCGTGATCGGATCCACCTTGGCGTAGTAGTACGAAAGCTGCGTGCCCTGGATCGTGTCACCCGCGTCGATGAGCAGGGTGTTCCCGCGGCCCTTCTCCTTGCGGACCTGGTTCACCAGCGTGGAGATCTTCGCCAGGCCCACGTCGTTGTGGTCCTTGTCGTCGAACTCCTTGTCCGTGAAGTAGTCCCAGTTGAAGACGTTCCCGTGCAGATCCGTCGTGCCGAGCACCGTGAACGAGTACCGCTTCGCGCGCCGCCCGCCCCTCCCGGACTCGCTCGCCCGCGCCGCCGGGGCCACGGCCGCGCCCGTCAGCGCCGCCCCCACACCCGTGACAGCAGACGTACCCAGGAACTTCCGACGGTTCAGCGGCATATCCGTACTCCTCGATCGACCGAAGCGACGCGTGCGACGCGCATGACGCGTGCGACGCGCATGACGCGTGCGACGCGGGTGATGCATGTAACGCGCGTAGATTCTGACCCCGGCCACCACCCCCGCAACAGACCCCCCAGGTTTCGATCCGATGACTGTCCGGTGCCGCGCCACGGTGCGAAAGTGACGCCATGGACTCCACCGCCCCCACATCGCCGCCCGCGCCCTACGGCACCCCCGACGCACCCCGCCTCGCCGTCCGCGGCGAAGCACACCTCGAAGTCGACCCCGAAATCGCCCGCATCTCCGTCACCGTCACCGCCCGGGGCACCGACCGCCGCGACACCCTCAACGACCTCACCCGCCGCAACACCACCGCCCTCGACCTCATCAAGACCTACGGCGAAGCCGTCACCACACTCGAAACCGGCACCTTCACCATCAACCCCGAACTCACCAGACACGGCCGCGGCGAACGCGTCCGCGCCTACCACGGCCGCGTCCACACCACCGCCGAACTCACCGACTTCACCGCCCTCGGCGAACTCACCACCCGCCTCGCCGACCTCGACCTCACCCGCGTCGAAGGCCCCTGGTGGGCCCTGCGCCCCGACTCACCCACCCACCGTGACGCCCGCCGGCAAGCGGTCCGCGAAGCCGTCCAACGCGCCCGCGAATACGCCGAAGCACTCGGCACCGACCTCGCCGCCCTCGTCGAACTCGCCGACATCGGCGCCGAGCAACCGGCCCCCGTCCACGGCTACGGCGGCCCCATGGGCGGCATGCGCGCCGCCGCCGCCTACGGAGGCGCACCCGACTTCGCCGAGGAAGCGGCCCCCCTCGACCTCGAACCGCAACGCCAGCACGTCTACGCACAGGTCAACGCCCGCTTCACCCTCGTGCCGCCGCGACTGGCATGAACGGGCCTCAGGCCAGCATGCCCCCGTCGACCCGCAGGACCGTGCCGGTGACATAGGAGGCGCGGTCGCTCAGCAGCCACGCGGCGGCCTCGGCGATCTCCCGCGGCTCGGCGGCACGCCCCAGCGGCGTCCGCGCGTTGAGCGCGTCGACCGTGCCCGGAGACCGCTCGTCCCACTCGAAGAGCAACTCGGTGAGCGTCGTACCGGGCGCGACGGCGTTCACCCGGATCCCCTCCGGACCGTACGTGGCCGCCGCCGACTCCGTCAGACTGTTCAACGCCCGCTTCAACGCCCCGTACGCGGGCAGCTGCGGATTGGCCATCAGAGCGCCGACGCTGGACGTGTTGACGATGGCCCCGCGTCCCGCCGTCGCACGCATGGCCGCTATCTCCGCGGACATCGCCACCCACGGGCCCTTCAGATTGACGGCGTACAGACGGTCGAAATCGGCTCCCGACAACTCGTCCAGCGGGCCGGGCGGCTGACCCGTCGCAGCATTGTTGAAGGCGACGTCGAGCCGGCCGTACAACTCCACGGCGCGGTCGACCGCACCCCGCACACTCGCCGGGTCGGCCAAGTCGCACACCGCGTGGTCCGCGACGCCGCCCGACGCCCGGATCTCCTCGGCCACCGCCTTCAGCTGGTCCTCCGAGCGCGCCGCGAGGAGCACCCGGGCACCCTCCGCGGCGAACAGCCGCGCCGCGGCGGCACCGATGCCACGGCCGGCTCCGGTGATGAAGGCGACCTTCCCGGCGAGCAGCCCCGAGGCCGCGGGGGACGGGTCCGACGAGTCGTTCTTGATGATGTCGTTCGTGGTGAGGCCCACGGCGTTGGCGTTGTTCCTGGCGTTGTTCATGCCGACGAGCCTGCGCCCGGCCGGCCCGCCCAGCCAGGCACCAGCAGTGCCTGGCTGGGCACCTCGGCGCCGGTACACACTTGACCCGTGGACCGACGAGTACGAGAAGAGCTTGGCGACTTCCTGCGCAGCAGGCGCGCCCGGATCACCCCCGCCGACGTGGGACTGCCCGCAGGGACGCGCCGCCGCACCCCCGGCCTGCGCCGCGAGGAGGTGGCACAGCTCGCCTTCATCTCGCCCGAGTACTACGCACGCCTGGAACAGGCCCGCGCCCCGCACCCCTCCCGCGAGGTCCTGGCCCAGATCGGCCGCGCCCTGCGCCTGTCGGACGTCGAGCGCGACCACCTCAACCACCTGGCCGGACTTTCCCCCGCCCCGCCGCCCGGACCCTCCAGGGAGGTGCGGCAGAGCATCGTCGACCTGCTGCACCGGCTGCCGGAGGCCGCGGCGGTCGTCCTGTCGGCGACGTACGAGGTCATCGCCTGGAACCCGCTGGCGGCCGCCCTCATGGAGGACTTCTCCGCCCTGCCCGCCCGCGAGCGGAACCTCATCCGGCGCACCTTCCTCACCCCCTGCCGGCAGGGCCGGCGGCTGTACGGCGTCTCGGACGCCGAGGAATTCGCCCGGACCTCCGCACAGCACCTGCGCGCGGCCGCGGCCCGCTACCCCGATGACCCGGAGGTGAACGGCCTGGTAGAGGAACTCCTCGCAGGCAGCGAGGAGTTCGCCCGGCTGTGGGCCGCCCACGACGTGACCGACCGGCCCACCCTGTGCAAGACCTTCGAACATCCCCTGGTCGGCACTGTCGCCGTCAGATGCGACGTCCTCGACATCACCGACCGGGACCAGCGCGTCGTCATCTACACCGCCGTCCCCGGCTCACCGTCGGAGGAGGCGCTGCGCCTGCTCTCGGTCGTCGGCACGCAGCGCATGGACGTACCCGGTTGACGCCCGGAGCCGCTCATCGGAGCGGCTCCCCGCACAATTCAACACTTGTCAATAACCCTTCATATAAAGGTTGTTGAGTAGTCACCCCCGACCAATTCTCTACCCGCCGGTAAGCCCTAGGCTCGAACCATGCGCCGAGCAAAAATCGTCTGCACCCTGGGACCCGCCACCGACTCGTACGACCAGATCAAGGCACTGGTCGAAGCCGGAATGGACATCGCCCGCTTCAACCTCAGCCACGGCACCCACGCCGAACACGAGGAGCGCTACCAGCGCGTGCGAAAGGCCTCCGAGGAGACCGGCCGCAGCGTCGGCATTCTCGCCGACCTTCAAGGCCCGAAGATTCGCCTCGGCCGCTTCCGCGAAGGCCCCGTACTACTCGAACGCGGCGACGAGTTCACCATCACCGTCGAAGACGGCGTCGAAGGGGACCGCCACCTCTGCGGCACCACCTACGACGGCCTCGCGGCCGACGTCACCACCGGCGAGCGCATCCTCGTCGACGACGGCAAAGTGACCCTCGAAGTCACAGCGGTCGACGGGCCCCGCGTCACCACCACCGTCATCGAAGGCGGCATGGTCTCCGACCACAAGGGCCTCAACCTCCCCGGCGTCGCCGTCTCCGTCCCCGCCCTCTCCGACAAGGACGAGGAAGACCTCCGCTGGGCCCTGCGTTCAGGATGCGACGTCATCGCCCTCTCCTTCGTCCGCAGCGGACGCGACATCGAAGACGTCCACCGCATCATGGACGAAGAGAGCCGCCGCCTCCCCGTCATCGCCAAGGTCGAAAAGCCTCAGGCCGTCGACAACATCGAGGACATCGTCGCCGCCTTCGACGGCATCATGGTCGCCCGCGGCGACCTCGGCGTCGAAATGCCCCTCGAACAGGTCCCGATCGTCCAGAAGCGCGCCATCAAACTCGCCAAGCGCAACGCCAAACCCGTCATCGTCGCCACGCAGATGCTCGACTCGATGATCGACAACTCCCGCCCCACCAGGGCCGAGGCGAGCGACGTCGCCAACGCCGTCATCGACGGCACCGACGCCGTGATGCTCTCCGGCGAGACCAGCGTCGGCAAGTACCCCATCGAGACGGTCAAGACGATGGGCCGCATCGTCGAAGCGGCGGAAGAGGACATCCTGGCGAAGGGCCTGCCCCCACTGACGGAACGCAGCAAGCCTCGCACCCAGGGCGGCGCCGTCGCCCGCGCCGCCGCCGAAATGGGCGACTTCCTCGGCGCGAAGTTCCTGGTCGCCTTCACCCAGTCCGGCGACACGGTCCGCCGCCTCTCCCGCTACCGCTCACCCATCCCGCTCCTCGCCTTCACCCCCGACAAGGCCACCCGCTCCCAGCTCAACCTCACCTGGGGAGTGGAAACCTTCCTCGGCCCGCACGTCGACTCCACCGACGCGATGGTCGACCAGGTCGACGAACTGCTCCTGAAGATCGGCCGCTGCGAAAAGGGCGACGTGGTCGTCATCACGGCCGGCTCCCCACCGGGAGTCTCGGGCTCGACGAACCTGGTACGCGTCCACCACATCGGCGAGGACGACAGCGAATAACGGATGTCAGCGGGAAGCGGATCTTCACGATAAGGAAGGGATCCGGGTCCGGAGCGTGACCTTCGAATCGTAGGAAAAGTGCCCCGGGTGGGATTCGAACCCACGCTGGATGGTGTTTGAGACCACTGCCTCTACCGCTGGGCTACCGGGGCATCCTTCAGAACGAAGGCTAACGGGGAGCCGCCGTGCCCTAAACATACAGGAGCTAGGTAGGCTCAGGGCAAGCAGTAGCCTGCCCCGCAACGAGGAGCCCCCCGTGACCGCCCCCGAGTCGCCCCAGCCCACCGACGCGTCGGACGACGACCAGTCGCACGTGCCTCCGGTGACGACCCGTGTCGTCATCGCCGAGGACGAGGCCCTGATCCGGCTCGACCTCAAAGAGATGCTGGAGGAAGAGGGCTACAGCGTCGTCGGCGAGGCCGGTGACGGTGAGAAGGCCGTCGAGCTGGCCCGCGAGCACCGGCCGGACCTGGTGATTCTGGATGTGAAGATGCCTGTCCTCGACGGCATCTCCGCGGCGGAGAAGATCGCCGAGGAGTCCATCGCCCCCGTCCTCATGCTCACCGCGTTCTCGCAGCGCGACCTCGTCGAGCGGGCCCGCGACGCCGGCGCGATGGCGTACCTCGTGAAGCCGTTCAGCAAGAGCGACGTCGTCCCGGCCATCGAGATGGCCGTCTCGCGGTTCACGGAGCTGAAGGCGCTGGAGAAGGAGGTCGCGGACCTCTCTCAGCGCCTTGAGACGCGGAAGCTGGTCGACCGGGCGAAGTCGATCCTGCAGACGGAGTACGGCCTGACGGAGCCCGCCGCGTTCCGGTGGATCCAGAAGACGTCGATGGACCGCCGTCTTTCGATGCAGCAGGTCGCGGAGGCGGTCATCGAGGACGCCGAGGAGAAGAAGGCGTCTAAGGGCTGACCGCCCGCGACGGTGGTACGAGGAGGCCCACACCCTGCGATCGGGGTGCGGGCCTCCTCGTATGCCCAGGAAGGCGTGGTCAGTCCTCGCCCAGGTACGCCTTCCGCACGGACTCGTCGTGCAGCAGGTCGCTGCCCGTGCCGGAGAGGACGATCCTGCCGACCTCCATGACGTGGCCGTGGTCGGCCAGCGAGAGCGCGGCCTGGGCGTTCTGCTCGACGAGGAGGATCGTCGTGCCGTTGGCCTTGAGCTCGGAGATCGTGGCCATGATCTTCTGCATCATGATCGGTGAGAGGCCCATGGAGGGCTCGTCGAGCATGAGCAGCTTGGGCTGGGACATCAGGGCGCGGCCCATCGCCAGCATTTGCTGCTCGCCGCCCGACAGCGTGCCCGCGGCCTGCTTCTTCCGTTCTCCGAGTATGGGGAAGAGTTCGTAGGCCCGCTGGATGTCCTTCTCGATGCCTGCTTTGTCGGAGCGGAGGTAGGCGCCGAGGCGGAGGTTGTTCTCGATGGTCATGCGGGGAAAGATGTGGCGGCCTTCGGGGGAGTGGGCGAGGCCCTGGGCCACGATCTGGTCGGCCCGGTATTTGCGCAGGGGCTTTCCGTTGAACCTGATCGAGCCGCCCACCGGCTTGAGCAGTCCGGACAGGGTCCGGAGCGTGGTCGTCTTGCCCGCGCCGTTCGTGCCGATGAGGGTGACGACTTCGCCGGCCTCGACCTTGAAGCTGATGCCTTTGACGGCTTCGATCTTGCCGTAGGCGACGCGGAGGTCCTCGACCTCAAGGAGTGCGGTCATTTGTTGTTCTCCTCGAAGGGCTCGCCGAGGTAGGCGGCGATGACGCGGTCGTCCTGTTGGACCGTCTCACTGGATCCTTCGACGAGTTTTTCGCCCTGGACGAGGACGGCGACGCGGTCGCAGAGGTTGAAGATGAAGCGCATGTCGTGCTCGATGACGAGGACGGCGATGCCCATGTCGCGGATGGCGAGGACGAGTTCCTCGGTGGCGCGGGTCTCCTGGGGGTTCATGCCGGCGGTGGGCTCGTCGAGCAGGAGGAGCCCCGGCTCGCTCGCCAGTGCGCGGGCGATCTCCAGCTTGCGCTGCTCTCCGTAGGGGAGGTTGCGCGAGAGGTGTTCGGCTTTCTCGGCGAGGCCGACGAATTCGAGGAGTTCCATGGCGCGGGCCTTGGACGCGGCTTCCGCCTTGTGGAATCCGGGGCCGCGCAGGAGCGCCGACCAGAGGCCTTCCTTAGTCCGCGTGTGGCGGCCGACGAGCACGTTCTCCAGGACCGTCATGTTGGCGAAGAGGCGGATGTTCTGGAAGGTGCGGGCGATGCCTGCTGCGGTGACCTTGAAGGACTTGGCGGGCAGGACAGTGCGTTTGTAGCGGACTTCGCCCTCGGTGGGGATGTAGAGGCCGGTGAGGCAGTTGAAGAAGGTGGTCTTGCCGGCTCCGTTGGGTCCGATGAGGCCGACGATTTCGCCGGTGTTGACGGTGAGGTCGACGGAGCGTACGGCGGTGAGGCCGCCGAAGCGCATGGTGACGCCGCGGGCGTCGAGGACGGTCTCGCCGGCCGGGGCGGCCGGTGTGGGGTCCTTCTTCGTCGTGTCCGTGGTCATGGGTCAGACCCCCGTCTTGCTGAGGACTGCGGGTGGCGGCGTCTCGCCGGGCGGCAGCTCGGATTCGTGGAATTCGAGCTGGCGGCGGCGGTTGGGGATGAGGCCTTCGGGGCGGAAGCGCATGAGGAGTGCGAGGGCGAGTCCGAAGGCGAAAAGCTGGTAGTCGCCGAGGAACTGGAGCTTGTTGGGGATGAGGTAGAGCAGCGCGGCGCCGACGAGGGGTCCGCTGATGGTGCCCATGCCGCCGAGGACGACGGCCGCCAGGAGGAAGGCGGAGTTGGGTGGCACGGAGTTGGCGAACTGGTACTGCTCGGGCGTGACGGTGTAGGTCACGTGGGCCTGGACCGTGCCGGCGAGTCCGGCGAGGGAGGCGCCGAGGGCGAAGGCGATGAGTTTGACGCGGAAGCCGTTGATGCCCATGGCGAGGGCCGCGGTCTCGTCCTCGCGGATGGCGACCCAGGCGCGGCCGATGCGGGAGTCCCCGCTGCGGCGGAAGACGAGGACCACCACGAGGGTGATGAGGAGCATCAGGAAGAAGTAGTTCGCGAACCGGCCGATGGTGAAGCCCGCGATGCTGTGTTCGAGTCCGAAGTCGAAGCCGAAGATCTTCAGGTTCGGGACGGAGGAGATGCCGTTGGAGCCGTTGGTGATGTCGGGTCCGGAGGAGCCGTCGGAGTTGTTGGCGGCGATGCGGAAGATCTCGCCGAAGCCGAGGGTGACGATGGCGAGGTAGTCGCCGCGCAGCCGGAGGGTGGGGGCGCCGATGAGGACGCCGAAGACGAGGGAGGCGCCGGCGCCGACGAGGATGGCGGCCCAGAACGGCAGGTGGACGTCGAAGGGTGAGGCGGGGGATCCGGAGACCATGGACGCGGCGTAGGCGCCGACGCCGAGGAAGGCGACGTATCCGAGGTCGAGGAGGCCCGCGAGGCCGACGACGATGTTCAGGCCGAGGGCGACGGTGGCGAAGATGAGGATGTAGACGCCGATGGTGGCGTACTGGTCGTCGCTCTGGGTGAAGGGGAACGCGGCGGCGGCGAGGAACGCGCCGATGAGGGTGATGTTGCGGTGCCGTGCGGTGTACGTGGAGACCTGTGCGACGAGCCCCGCCTTGGCGAGTGCGGCGAAGCCGAGGCCGACCGTGATGAGGAACCCGATGAAGAGTTCGTCGTACTCGGTGCCGATGCCGTAGGTGAAGACGAGCAGGCCGGTGGCGAGGGCCGCGATGATGATCAGGATCTCGAGGTACGAGTTGAGCTTGCGGGGCGGGGCCGGGGTGTCCGCGGCGAAGGCGCCCTTGACGATCGTCTTGGCGTTGCGCGCGCGGTGCTTGAACTGCTCCCAGGAGCTGTCCTCCTCGTCGACCGGGTAGGTGTGCGGTCGCTGGAAGGGCAGTGCGAGGGCGCCGGTGAGGGCGATGAGGGTGGCGATGCCCGCGATCCAGCCGCCGGGTTCGAGGTTGGCGAGTCCGCCGAGCTTCTTGGCGATGGCGAAGATCGTGTACCAGGTGGTGGCGAAGGCGGCGAGTGCGGCGTATTTGAGGGCGGCGTCGGCTCCGGCGGGGGCGAGGGCACGGAGGCCCTTGGTGCCGTAGGAGGCGAGGCCGTAGAGGGTGGTGAGGGCGCCGGCGATGAGGACGAGCCATTGGAGGCCGCCGGGGTAGCCGTAGACGGTGAGGTCGCCGGGGAATCGGGCGGTCCAGGTCCAGGCGAGGAAGGCGGAGACGATGGTGAGGACGCCGCCGCCGGTGGCGAGGGCGCGGGCGGGGCCGACGGGGAGAGGGATGAGCCCGGTGGCCGGCTTGTCCTTGTGCGGACGGGGGCTGTCGGCTGCGGTGGTCTGTGTGGTCATGGTTGTCACGCCCTGTCCGCGACACGCTCGCCGAGGAGGCCTTGGGGCCTGACGAGGAGGACGACGATGAGGAGTACGAACGCCCAGACGTCGGCCCAGGACTGGCCGCCGAGCTTGTCCATGCCGGGTACGTCGTTGATGTAGGCGGTGGCCATGGATTCGGCGAGTCCGAGGACGACGCCGCCGATCATGGCGCCGTAGATGTTGCCGATGCCGCCGAGGACGGCCGCGGTGAAGGCCTTGAGGCCGAGGATGAATCCCATGCGGAAGTCGATCTGGCCGTATTTGAGTCCGCGGGCGACGGCGGCGATGCCGGCGAAGGCGGCGCCGATGGCGAAGGCGACCACGATGACGCGGTCGGTGTTGATCCCCATGAGCTTGGCGGTGTCGGGGTCCTGTGCGGTGGCTTGCATGCCGCGGCCGATGCGGGTCTTCATGACGAAGTAGCCGAGGGCGACCATGCAGATGGGTGCGGCGATGAGCAGGAAGACGTCGCCGGGCTGCATGGTGACGGAGCCGATGTGGATGGAGCCGCCGGGCAGTTCGGGGAAGGAGCGGGCGGACTTCGCCTCGGGGTACCAGGCCCAGACGGCTTGCTGGAGGGCGAGGGAGAGTCCGATGGCGGTGATGAGCGGGGCGAGGCGGGGGGCTTCGCGCAGGGGTCGGTAGGCGAAGCGTTCGGCGCCGACGGCGATGGTGGTGGAGACGAAGATGGCGCCTATGAGCATGAGGGGGACGGCGGCCCACATGCTGGTGTCGGCGGGGAGCCAGATCCAGACGGTGAGGGCGCCGAATCCGCCGGTCATGAAGATCTCGCCGTGGGCGAAGTTGATGAGCTGGACGATGCCGTAGACCATTGTGTAGCCGATGGCGATCAGGCCGTACATGGATCCCAGTAGCAGGCCGTTGACCAGCTGTTGCGGCAGTTCGTGCACCGCAGGTCCTCCGAGTCTTTCGAGCGACGGATGCGACGCCGCGCGGGGCGCTTGTCTGCGGCGCCCCGCGCGGGTTGTCGTGTGGGCTACGGGCCGGGAGGGTCAGTTGCTCCCGGTGTATGTGCCGGATTCGACGGGCTTCCAGCCGGTCTTCGGGTCGGTGGTCTTGACCTGGTAGACGGTGAGCTGCTTGTTGGTCGCGTCGCCGTATTCGTCGAAGGAGACCTTGCCGGTGACGCCGTCGAAGGAGACGCCCTTCATGGCGTCGATGACCTTGGCGCGGGCGTCGTCGGGGAGTTTGCCGTCGTTGTCGTCGACGACCTTCTTGACGGCTTCGATGATGGCCCAGGCGCTGTCGTAGGAGTAGCCGCCGTAGGCCTCGTAGGCTTCCTTGAAGCCGGCTTTCTTGTAGTTGGCGATGAACTCCTTGGCCGAGGGGAGTTCTTCGACGGGCTGGCCGACGGAGGTGGCGTAGTCGCCGACGCCCTGTTTGCCGGAGAGTTTGATGAAGTCGGCGCTGTAGATGCCGTCGCCGCCGACGAGCGGGGCTTTCGAGCCGGCCTGCTTCATCTGCTTGCTGAGGGGTCCGGCCTGCGGGTATTCGCCGCCGTAGTAGACGAGGTCGGCGTCCGAGTTCCGGATCTTGGTGGCGACGGCGCCGAAGTCTTTGGTGTCCGGATTGATGTGTTCGGTGCCGACGACCTTGCCGCCGAGTTTGGTGAACTCGTCCTTGAAGGTGGCGGCGAGTCCGGCGCCGTAGGTCTTCTTGTCGTCGACGACGAAGACCTTCTTCTTCTTGGCCTTGTTGTACAGGTACTGGGCCGCGAAGGGGCCTTGGATCGCGTCGGTGGTGGCCGTACGGAAGTAGGACTTGTACGGGCGTTCCTTCTTGCCGCCGTTCCAGTCCGGGCCCTGGGTGAGGGCGGGGTTGGTGTTGGCGGGCGAGACCTGGACGAGCTTCGCGTCGTCGAAGACCTTCTGCATCGATTCGGCGACGGAGGAGTTCAGGGGGCCGACGGCGCCGAGGACGTCCTTGTCGGCGACGAGCTTGGTGGCGTTCGTCTGGCCGGACGAGGGCTGGCCCTGGTCGTCGAGGGCTTCGATCTTGAACTTGACGCCGTCGACGTAGTTCTTCTCGTTGGCCTGCTTGGTGGCGAGGTCGACGGAGTTGCGGATGCCGAGGCCCAGCGCGGAGAGCTCGCCGGTCAGTGGCGCGTCGACGCCGATGACCACGGTGGTGCCGCCGCCACCCTCGTCCCCGTCGTCCTTGTCGTCGCGCGAGCCACAGGCGGTGAGGGTGAGAGCCCCCGCGGTGAGTGCAGCGGTGATGGCTATGAGCGAACGTTGACGCACGATCAGTCCTTTCCCCTGGCACGGCTGTCCCTTGTTGGGATGCCGAGTCGAGCGCGGAACCGAACTGAGAGGAATCCGGTGGGCGCGGTGACTGGCCGTGACTCTAAGGGCGGCTTTGTTCTTGGTGGAGTGGTCGGACCAAGGCTGTGACGCTCTTGTTATGCCACGGAGTATTCCGGGCTGGAACGCGGGGGGCGGTTGGGGCTGAATATGGCCTTGTTCGGTGGATCTCGACGTATCCGCATGCTGAGAATCCCCAGCGCAAGCTGCAGGACTGTAATGCTGTTTCACTCATGACAGCGGTGTTCGAGGGCATGCGGCCGCGAGGGCGCCGGAAAGATCATTCGCGTATTCCGGACCCAGGATGTAACTCTGCTTCTCGTTTGCGCGCGTATTACGCAGCGTTACTTCCAGGAAAGGGAGTCCGGCATTCCGTGGCACTTCTCCACATTCGCGAATGTGCATCCTGATGATCAACTTCCGGGGTGATCCCGTTTTGACCGCGAAAGGGGCGGGCGGCGAGGTGCTGACCGAGAGGGCCGCGGACGGCTGGCCGACCCCGCGGACGGTCACCGGCGGCCCGGACTCCTGGGTGAAGGTCACGGCGAAAGTGAAGTTCCGGTCCCCGGCCGCGGGGCGCGACATCTCGCCCGTGTACGTCACCGACACGCTCTGCGACGGCCAGGGCGGGGGCGGCGGGGACGGTGCGGGCGGTGGCTCCGGGCGGGTGAGATAGAGGCTCAGTCCGGCGGCACCGACGGCCGCGGCCGCGGCAGTGGTGAGTGCGATGCGGCGGTGGCGGAGCCTGCGCGGGTCCGGCCGGGCCGGGCGCGGCGGGGCGGACGCGCGGTCGTAGGTGTCCTCGCCCGGCTCGACGGGGCCGATGGCGTTCACGTCCACGGCCCGCCGCTCGGCCCGCCGCCGCGGTGGCGCTCCGCGCACCGCTCGCGGGCCTGACGCGCGATCAACTCCCGTCCGGCGGCGGCCGATTCACGCCTGCGCTCGGCGCGCGCGGCGTCCAGGATGTCGCGCAGGATCATGTACTGCCCGTTCGACAGGCCCATCGACTGGTAATCGCCGTAGGTCGTGTCGCCCGAGTCGTAGATCTGCCGGGCCCACTTGGTGATGATCGTGGTGCACAGGTCGGCGGGGGAGGTGGTGCGGGGGGAGGGGCTGGGGGCCGCGTCGGAACGGCCGTGGCCGTTATGACCGTCGCGGCCGTCGTGGCCGGAGCTTCCGCACCCGGTGGCGACGGCGGCGGCGAGGGCGAGCGCACAGAGCGATATCCGGTGCCTCATGCGCCGACGCTAGACCGGAGCCGCACGCTCCGACAGTGCGTGCGTCCACTCTGTCCGCGCGGCCCTCGTCCGTGCCCTCGCCGTCGGGGTGTCCGGCTTGGCCGGGCGTCCGCCTTGGCCGGGCGTCCGCCTTGGCCATGTGGCCGTCGTCGGTGCACCTGCCCGTCGTTCGTACGCCCCTCGTCCGTGCGCCTGCCCTGTCCGCGCGCTCTTGTCCGCACGCCCGCCGTCCGCGCCGGCGCCCCGTTCGCCGGGTCCTCCCGGGTCAGCCCGCCGCGCCCGCGGAGCCGGTCGTGGCCGCCGGGCCGGCGTCGCGCAGCATGCATGTCAGGCGCGCGCTGCACACCCGCTTGCCCTGCTCGTCGCTGATCACGATTTCGTACGTCGCCGTGGAGCGGCCCCGGTGCACGGGCGTGGCTACGCCGGTGACCAGGCCGGAGCGGGCGCCGCGGTGGTGCGTGCAGTTCAGGTCGACGCCGACGGCGAGCTTGTGCACGCCGCCGTGCAGCATCGCGCCGACCGAGCCGAGGGTCTCCGCGAGGACCGCGGAGGCGCCGCCGTGCAGCAGGCCGTACGGCTGGGTGTTGCCCTCGACCGGCATGGTGCCGACGACGCGCTCCGCCGAGGCCTCAAGGACCTGCACGCCCATGCGGGTGCCGAGGTGTCCCGCCGAGAACAGGGAGGGCAGATCGACCCCGAGCGAGGCGTACTCGTCGATGACCTCCTGCGGGAACTTCACGCTGTGCTGCTCACCCATGGGGCCCGGCTCCGTTCGTTCGTCGTCACACGCGTCACCTGTCGCTGAGCAAACGCTCAGTCGAGCGATGATTGTTCCAGGCGTACGACGACGGACTTGCTGGCAGGGGTGTTGCTGGTGTCCGCGGTGGCGTCCAGCGGCACCAGGACGTTGGTCTCGGGGTAGTACGCGGCGGCGCAGCCGCGGGCTGTCGGGTAGTGCACGACGCGGAAGCCGGGGGCGCGGCGCTCCACGCCGTCCTGCCACTCGCTGACGAGGTCGGCGTACGTCCCGTCGGCGAGGCCGAGCTCCGCGGCGTCGTCGGGGTGGACGAGGACGACGCGACGGCCGTTCTTGATGCCGCGGTAGCGGTCGTCGAGGCCGTAGATCGTGGTGTTGTACTGGTCGTGGGAGCGCAGGGTCTGCAGCAGCAGCCGTCCCTCCGGGACGGCTGGATGTTCGACGGGGGCCGCGGTGAAGTTGGCCTTGCCGGTGGCGGTGGGGAAGCGGCGCTCGTCGCGCGGGGCGTGCGGGAGGGTGAAGCCGCCGGGGCGGGCGATCTTCGCGTTGAAGTCCTCGAAGCCGGGGACCACGCGTGCGATGCGGTCGCGCACGGCGGAGTAGTCCTTCTCGAACTCCTCCCAGGGCGTGCGCGAGGCGCTGCCGAGGACGCGGCGGGCCAGGCGGCAGACGATGGCGGGCTCGGAGAGCAGGTGCTCGCTCGCGGGCTCCAGGCGGCCGCGTGAGGCGTGGACCATGCCCATGGAGTCCTCGACGGTGACGACCTGCTCGCCGCTGTCCTGGAGGTCGCGCTCGGTGCGGCCGAGTGTGGGCAGGATCAGGGCGCGGGCGCCGGTGACGGCGTGCGAGCGGTTGAGCTTCGTCGAGACGTGCACGGTGAGGCGCGCGCGGCGCATGGCGGCTTCGGTGACGTCCGTGTCGGGGGAGGCGGCGACGAAGTTGCCGCCCATGGCGAAGAACACCTTCGCTTCGCCGTCGCGCAGGGCCTTGATGGCGCGGACGACGTCCAGGCCGTGGTGGCGGGGCGGTGCGAAGCCGAATTCCTTCTCCAGGGCGTCGAGGAAGGCGGGCGCGGGGCGCTCGAAGATGCCCATCGTGCGGTCGCCCTGCACGTTCGAATGGCCGCGCACGGGGCAGACGCCGGCGCCGGGGCGGCCGATGTTGCCGCGCAGCAGGAGGAAGTTGACGACTTCGCGGATGGTGGGGACGGCGTGCTTGTGCTGGGTGAGGCCCATGGCCCAGCACACGACGGTGCGCTTCGAGGCGAGGACCATGGCGAGGGCTTCCTCGATGCGGTCGCGCTCCAGGCCGGTGGCCTTCAGCGTGTCGTCCCAGTCGGCGTCCCGGGCGGCCCGGACGAACTCTTCGTAGCCGTGGGTGTGTTCGCGGACGAACTCCTCGTCGACGGCGCCCTCGGTCTCCAGGATGAGTTTGTTGAGGAGGCGGAAGAGGGCCTGGTCGCCGCCGAGGCGGATCTGCAGGAAGAGGTCGGTGAGGGCGGTGCCCTTGAGCATGCCCTGTGCGGTCTGCGGGTTCTTGAAGCGCTCCAGGCCGGCCTCGGGCAGCGGGTTGACCGTGATGATCTTCGCGCCGTTGTTCTTGGCCTTCTCCAGGGCGGAGAGCATGCGCGGGTGGTTCGTGCCCGGGTTCTGCCCGGCGACGATGATCAGGTCCGACTTGTAGAGGTCCTCCAGGAGGACGCTGCCCTTGCCGACACCGATCGTCTCGGTGAGCGCCGAGCCGGACGACTCGTGGCACATGTTCGAACAGTCGGGGAGGTTGTTCGTGCCGAGCTCGCGGGCGAAGAGCTGGTACAGGAACGCCGCTTCGTTGCTGGTGCGGCCCGAGGTGTAGAAGACGGACTCGTCGGGGGAGTCGAGCGCCGCGATCTCCTCGGCGATGATGTCGAAGGCGCGCTCCCAGGAGACCGGCTCGTACCGCTCGGCGTCCTCGGCGAGATACATGGGGTGGGTGATGCGGCCCTGCTGTCCCAGCCAGTACCCACTGCGGGTGGCGAGGTCGGCGACGGGGTGCGCGGCGAAGAAGTCGGGGGTGACGCGGCGCAGCGTGGCTTCCTCGGCGACGGCCTTCGCGCCGTTCTCGCAGAACTCCGCCTTGTGGCGGTGGTCCGGCTCGGGCCAGGCGCAGCCGGGGCAGTCGAAGCCGTCCTTCTGATTGACGCGGAGCAGGGTGAGGGCGGTGCGGCGCACGCCCATCTGCTGCTGTGCCGCGCGCAGGGTGTGACCGATGGCGGGCAGTCCCGCGGCCGCGTGCTGGACCTCGGCGACCTGCGGCGCGTCCTGGACCGGATCGCCCTTGGGCGGCTTGCTTGCCATGGTCGGCTCCCCTTCGAGCACGTACGTGAGCTACGTCTCCGATCCTCCCACGCGACGGTGACAACGCCGGGGGGTGGGGCCGCGTGGGACCGGACTGTCAGTGGGGCGTGGCAGGATCGGGGACGTGGCAGAAACAGCATCGAAGAAGAAGTCCGAGACCGCGGCGACGAAGGGCAGGACGGCGGGCGGTGAGCAGCGCCCGCGCCTGATGCTCATGGACGGGCACTCCTTGGCGTACCGGGCGTTCTTCGCGCTGCCCGCGGAGAATTTCACGACGGCGACGGGCCAGCCGACGAACGCGATCTACGGCTTCGCGTCGATGCTGGCGAACACGCTGCGCGACGAGGCGCCCACGCACTTCGCGGTGGCGTTCGACGTGTCGCGCAAGACGTGGCGCTCCGAGGAGTTCCCGGAGTACAAGGCGAATCGCTCCAAGACCCCGGACGAGTTCAAGGGCCAGGTCGAGCTGATCGGCGAGATGCTCGACGCGATGCACGCGGTGCGCTTCGCGGTGGACGGCTTCGAGGCGGACGACGTCATCGCCACGCTGGCCACGCAGGCGGAGGCGGCCGGCTTCGACGTGCTCATCGTCACGGGCGACCGCGACTCCTTCCAGCTGATCACCGACCACGTGACGGTGCTGTATCCGACGAAGGGCGTCTCGGAGCTGACGCGCTTCACCCCGGAGAAGGTCTTCGAGAAGTACGGCCTGACCCCCAGCCAGTACCCCGACTTCGCGGCGCTTCGCGGCGACCCGTCGGACAACCTCCCGGGCATCCCCGGCGTCGGTGAGAAGACGGCCGCGAAGTGGATCAACCAGTTCGGTTCGTTCGCCGACCTCGTCGAGCGCGCCGAGGAGGTCAAGGGCAAGGCCGGGCAGAACTTCCGCGACCACCTGGAGGCGGTCAAGCTCAACCGCCGCCTGACCGAGATGGTGCGCGACGTCGAACTCCCCAAGACGGTCACCGACTTGGAGCGCGCGGCGTACGACCGTACGGCGCTCGCGATGGTCCTGGACACCCTGGAGATCCGTAACCCCTCGCTGCGGGAGCGGCTGCTCGCCGTCGACCCGGGCGCGGAGGAGGCCGAGCAGACCCCGGCCGAGCCCGGTGTGGAGCTGGACGGCGCGGTGCTGGGCGCGGGCGAGCTGGCGCCGTGGCTGGCCGAGCACGGCAAGGCGGTCCTCGGGCTCGCCACGGTCGACACCTGGCAGCTCGGGACGGGCACGGTCACCGAGGTCGCGCTGGCTGCCGCCGGCGGGGCGGCCGCCTGGTTCGACCCGGCGACACTGGACGAGGCCGACGAGAACGCCTTCGCGGCCTGGATCTCCGACCCCACCAAGCCCAAGGTCATGCACAACGCCAAGGGCGCGATGCGGGTCTTCCCGGAGCACGGCTGGACGGTGGACGGCGTCACCATGGACACGGCCCTCGCCGCGTATCTCGTGAAGCCGGGCCGGCGCTCCTTCGCCCTCGACGCGCTCTCCCTGGAGTACCTGGGCCGTGAGCTGGCGCCCGCCTCCGCCGCCGACGGACAGCTCGCCTTCGGCACGGAGGAGGACGACCGGGCCGAGGCCGACTCCCTGATGTCGCAGGCCCGCACCATCCTCGACCTGGGCACGGCCTTCGGTGAGAAGCTGACGGAGGTCGGCGCGAGCGACCTGCTCACCGACATCGAGCTGCCGACCTCCGCGCTCCTGGCCCGCCTGGAGCGGCACGGCATCGCTGCGGACCGCGCGCACCTGGAGGCGATGGAGCAGCAGTTCGCGGGCGCGGTGCAGCAGGCCGTGAAGGAGGCGCACGCGGCCGCGGGCCACGAGTTCAACCTGGGCTCGCCCAAGCAGCTCCAGGAAGTCCTCTTCGGCGAGCTGAACCTCCCCAAGACGAAGAAGACGAAGACCGGGTACACCACGGACGCGGACGCGTTGGCCTGGCTCGCCGCCCAGACGGAGAACGAGCTGCCGGTCATCATGCTCCGCCACCGCGAGCAGGCGAAGCTGCGCGTCACCGTCGAGGGCCTGATCAAGGCGATCGCCGCGGACGGCCGCATCCACACCACCTTCAACCAGACGGTGGCGGCGACGGGCCGGCTCTCCTCCACCGACCCGAACCTGCAGAACATCCCCGTCCGTACGGACGAGGGCCGCGCGATCCGCCGAGGCTTCGTCGTCGGCGAGGGCTTCGAGTCCCTCATGACCGCGGACTACAGCCAGATCGAGCTGCGTGTGATGGCGCACCTCTCCGAGGACGAGGGCCTCCTGGAGGCCTTCACCTCCGGCGAGGACCTCCACACGACGGTCGCCTCCCAGGTGTTCAACGTCGACGGTTCCGCCGTCGACGCGGAGATGCGCCGCAAGATCAAGGCCATGTCGTACGGGCTGGCGTACGGCTTGTCCGCGTTCGGCCTCTCCCAGCAGTTGAACATCGAGGCGGGCGAGGCGCGCGCGCTGATGGACACGTACTTCGAACGGTTCGGCGGAGTCCGGGACTACCTCCGCCGCGCGGTCGACGAGGCCCGCGCCACGGGTTACACCGAGACGATGCTCGGTCGCCGCCGCTATCTCCCCGACCTCAACAGCGACAACCGTCAGCGGCGCGAGATGGCCGAGCGCATGGCTCTGAACGCGCCGATCCAGGGCACGGCGGCGGACATCGTCAAGATCGCCATGCTGAACGTGCACGGGGCGCTCACCGCGGCGAAGCTCGACTCCCGCATGCTGCTGCAGGTCCACGACGAAATCGTCCTGGAGATCGCTCCTGGGGAGCGGGACCGGGTGGAGGAGCTGGTCCGCAGGGAAATGGCGGGGGCGGTGGCCCTGCGGGCGCCGCTGGATGTGTCGGTGGGCGTGGGGCGCGACTGGGAGTCCGCGGCCCACTAGCCCTGACGGGCGGCGAAACGGGGCTCACCCGGCGGGTGCCGGGTGCCCCCCTCTTGTTCCCTGCGCCCTCGAGAGTGCCGGGCCTTGTGGGTGTGCGCCTGCGGGTGCGCGGTGGCTGGTCGCGCAGTTCCCCGCGCCCCTGAGACAGCCGGGGCCGGTGTGTGTCTGCGGGTTGCCGGTGGCTGGTCGCGCAGTTCCCCGCGCCCCTGGGGGAGCCGGGGGCTGGGCCTCGTGGTTGAGCCGGGGTGCGGGGGGTGTTTTTAGGGGCGCGGGGAACTGCGCGAGCAACCACCGATCCGCCGCAGCCGCAACACAACCGTCCAACCCCCGTGGCCCCGCGCCGCGGCCTGCCCCCACGCAGTGGAGTCCGTTCAAGCCCAGCGCAGCGGCCCCTCACTCGCGTGGCCCCCGGCAAAGCGACCCCCGGCCGAGCGTGGGGTCAGGATGAGCGCATGGTCTCTCACCTGCGAAAGTGCCGGACGGCTGTCGCCGCGGCGATCACCACGGCCCTCCTGGTGCCCATACCGGCGACCGCCGCCACAGCCGGCGACCTGCAGGGCGCGGACCTCTGCACGACAGACACCGCAGACACCGCAGGCACCGCAGGCACCGCAGGTCTCGCAGGCACCGCAGGAACCGCAGACCGTGACCCCACCCTCGCCGCCCGGATGTCCAAGGACATCCGGGCGGCTTTGTGGTCCAGGGCCGGCACCGTTTCGGTGTCCGTCCACGACTCCCGCACCGGCCTCGTCTGCGAGCTCGCGAGCCGGCGCCGCTACGACGCGGCGAGCGTCGCGAAGCTCCTGGTGATGGAGGCGGCGCTGCGCCGCGCGCAGGAGTGGCGCCGCGGCCTCACCGGCTGGGAGCGCCGACGGATCCGCCCCATGATCACCGTCTCGGACAACCACGCGGCGCAGCGCCTGTGGAACGACCTCGGGTACCGCTACCTCTCCCGCTTCCTGCGCCGCGTCGGCACCACGGCCACCACCCTCGGCACGTACGGCCGTTGGGGGCTGACCGGCACCACCGCGGCCGACCAGTCGCGGCTGCTCGACGTGTTGACCGGGGTGCGGGGGATTCTCGGCCCGCGTGCGCGGGCGTACGGGCTGCGGCAGATGGCCGAGGTGCGGCGCGACCAGCGCTGGGGGGTGCCCGCGGGAATGCCCCGCGGCGTCCGGGCCCACCTCAAGAACGGCTGGCTGCCGCGGGCCACGCACGGCTGGCGCGTCCACAGCGTCGGCGTGTTCACCGGCGGCGGCCGCACCTACCGCATCGTCGTCCTCTCGCACGACAACCCGACGATGGCGTACGGCGTACGGACCATCGAGCGCATCGCGCAGGCCGTGCACCGCGGCCTCCACAAGGGCCGGGCGATCGGCCAGGAGCTGACGCCGGAAAGCGAGATCAGCGAGGTTCCGGACGGCTCGGCGCCCGCTGAGGACGACGACCCGGACCCCGCCGCGTAACAGAGCTGTCGCGGCGTCTTGGCCAACTGGTAAAAACCGGGCACGAACGGGTGCCTGGTCGTGCCAAGTTGTCGTAGTGTCGCCTGAGCCGACCCACTGGGTGTACGTGCGTGCGAAGGTAGGCGTGTCCGTGCGGGAAAGCCCGCACGAGGGTGGGGGCGGCGCGCAACAGTCGTCAAAAGGGGAGGGGTGGCTCGGTCATGGCGCCGGTAATCGGCAGGCGGCTGCGCAGAGGAACGGTGACCGCCGCGGTGGCCGCGGCGGCGGTGGCGGCCCTCGCCGCGTCGCAGGCCCCGGGCGTGACGGACGTACCGCGTGACGGGCAGGCGGCGGGCGCTTCCGACACCCCACCGCCGTCCGGTGACTCCGCGACCGGCGACTCCCCGTACTACACCGACCTGCCTCCCCTGCAGAGCCCCGTCCCGCCGAACGGCGGTGACAAGAAGGCCGAGGCGGGCGTCCCGGCCACGGTCCTCGACGCGTACAAGAAGGCCGAAACCGCGCTCAACACCGACAAGCCCGGCTGCAACCTGCCCTGGCAGCTGCTCGCCGCGATCGGCAAGGTCGAGTCGGGCCACGCCCGCGGCGGCCGCGTCGACGCGAGCGGCACGACGCTCAAGCCGATCCTCGGCCCGGTCCTGAACGGCAACGGCTTCGCGAAGATCACCGACACCGACAAGGGCGCGTACGACGGTGACGTGACGCACGACCGCGCGGTCGGGCCGATGCAGTTCATCCCGTCGACGTGGGCCACCTCGGGCCGGGACGGCAACAACGACGGCAAGAAGGACCCCAACAACATCTACGACGCGGCGCTCGCCGCCGCCCACTACCTGTGCGCGAACGACCGTGACCTCTCCGTCGAGGCCGACCTGCACAAGGCGATCCTCAGCTACAACCGCTCCACGGAGTACCTGAACACGGTCCTGTCGTGGCTGGAGTTCTACCGCAAGGGCACCCACGAGGTTCCCGACGGCAAGGGTGTGCTGCCCGACGAGCGCAGCGACAGCCGCTTCCCGAGCATCAGCCCGAGCCCGACGACGCCGAGCACTCCGTCGTACACGCCGCCGTCCAAGCCGGAGAAGGAGAAGCCCGGGAACAACGGCGGCGGCAACAACGGTGGCAGCAACAAGCCCAACCCGCCGAACGGCGGTGGCGATCCCGACCGCCCCGACCCCGGCCCCTCGCCGGCCGACCGCGTCGCGGACCTGGCGAACGCCGGGACCGGCACGCTCACCGCGACCGCGGGCGACGCCTTCGCCGAGCGCGTCGAGGTGCGCGCGCTGTCCAAGTCGGGTTCGTTCGTGTCCGGGGTCAAGGTGAAGTTCACGATCGCCGGCGCCACGGACACCCGCTTCGACGGCGGCGCGAGGAGCGTCACCGTCACCACGGGCTCCACCGGCAAGGCCACCGCCCCGGTGCTCGAAGCGGGCGAGAGGACCGGCAAGTTCACCGTGCGGGCCACGGTCGTGGGCCGCTCGGTGCCCGGCGTCGACTTCACCGCGGAGGTCACCGCGCGCCAGGCCGACGCGCTCGCCAGGACCAGCGACAAGCCGCTGGTCTGCGAGGCGGGCAAGGAGTTCACCGACCGGGTCGAGGTCAAGGCGACGTACAAGGGCAGGGCCGCCGCCGGAGTCGCGGCCTCCGCCATGATGGTCACATCGGCGTCGGACGCGACGGCCAACGACAAGGGCCCCTACTTCAAGGGCGCGGACGGCAAGCCGATCCGTATGCTCAAGGGCCTGAAGACCGACGCGAACGGCCTGCTGAAGCTGCCGAGGATGTACGCGGACGACGCGGCGGGCACGTATCTGCTGCGCATCGCCACGGCCGGCGGCGGCATCCTCACCGTCGAGCTGAAGGTGAACGCGGCGGAGCCCGAGACGACACCCACGCCGTCGGACCCGGCGAGCGCCTCGCCGAGCACGACCCCGAGCGCGTCTCCCAGCGCCTAGGGCCCGGTATCGCACATCCCGACCGCCCCTCCGCCACCACGGCGGAGGGGCGGTCGGTGTTTGTGCAACGTGTTCTCATCTCGCCCGTCCGTTGCTACGGTGCCCGCCCTGACGCCCTATCAGTTCCGGCCGCAAGCCGAACCGGGAGGCCCCCGTATGCGCGCCCTCATCGCCGCCGCCACCGGCCTCGCCGTCGCGCTCGCCCTGGTCCTGACGATCACGGCGATCGGCGCGCCGTCCGGCGAGACGTCCCCCGAGCCGCTCCTCACCACCGTCCCCGAACACCCCTAGACGTACGGTCCCCAAGCACCCACAGACGTAGGGAGGGCCGCAGCGATGCGCCGCAAGGCCAGCCTCGTCCTGCTCGCCTTCGCCGTGTTCTTCACGGCCCTGTCCCCGCTCATGCGCTGGTACGCCTTCCCGCGGCTCGCGAAGATCCCGCCGAGCCAGTACCAGGAGACGGTCCTGGAGGCGGACGACCCGACCCTCATCGACTACGGCTCCATGAAGGCCAAGAAGATCGACAAGGTCACCATCGTGCAGACCCTCAAGGGCAACGTGGAGGCCTCCGAGAAGATCGAGAGGAACGACGGGGACTCGTCCCGTGACGTCGTCGTCTGGGACGCCCTCTCCTACGTCCAGGACGACAAGGGCAAGATGGTCTCCAAGATCCCCGAGCGCTACATCTTCGACGCGCACAGCCAGGAACCCGTGCACGCCACGGGCGAGGCGGTCGACGGAGACCGGGTCAAACGCGAGGGCATCGAGTTCAAGTGGCCCTTCCTGACCGAGAAGCGGGACTACGAGTACTTCGACGCGCAGGCCCGCATCACCCGGCCCATCCACTACAAGGGCACCCAGGACTTCCGCGGCCTGAAGGTCTACTACTTCGAGCAGACCATCCCCTGGACCAAAGTGCCCTTCCCGAAGACGATGCCCGTCAAAGGCATCACTCCGGAGTCCCTCGCCAAGACCGGCACCACCCGCTGGTACACCACGGTCCGCAAGTTCTGGGTCGAGCCGACCACCGGGGCACCCGTCTACGGCGAAGAGATCCAGAACAACGAACTGCGCGGCGGCACGCTCCTGGGCGACCGCGACAAGGTCACCGTCTTCTCCGGACACGTGAAGATGCGCGAGGACTACATCAAGGACACCGTCGACCTGGTCAAGTCCCAGCGCGTCCTCGTCCTCCTGCTGACCTCGTACCTCCCCTGGGGCTTCCTCACCCTCGGCATCCTCCTGCTGGCCCTCTCCCTCTGGCTGGAGGCCCGCGGCCGCAGGCCAGGCGACCCGACGCCGACGACACAGAACGACCCGGAACCGGAGCCGGTCAACGCCTAGGCGTGCCCTCCCCGCCGGCATGCGATCTCCACCCACGGTTCCACCCCTGGGTCCAGGTGCCGCGAGCCGTGCCGCAGCAGTCTGTAGGGCATGACAGCAACCGAGTGGATCACTGACATCGCCCTCGTCCTGATCGTCTTCCGGCAGCTGCGGGAAGACCGTCTCGACCACAAGACCTTCCTGCTCCCGCTGGGGATCGTGACCTTCGTGGCGTACTCGTACCTGGACTCCGTTCCCACCGGGGGCAACGACCTCGTCCTGGTCGCGGTCCTGATGGCCGTGGGCGCCGCGCTGGGCATCGCCGGGGGTGCCTACACCCGGATCCGTGCCCTCGACGGCCACCTCCTGATCAAGGCGGGTGCGGTGTCGGCCGCCCTGTGGGTCGTGGGCATGGGGGCAAGGATGGGTTTCCAGGTGTGGGTGGAGCACGGCGGCGCCGCCGCCGTCGCCCGGTTCAGCCTCGCGCACCACATCACGAGCCGGCAGGCATGGGTGACGGCATTCGTGCTGATGGCCCTCACCGAGGTCGTCACACGGGTGGCCACGATCTTCATACGCAGTCGGGCGCTCAGGGCGCCCCGCACCGTGGCCGTCCTCGACCGCACGGCGTGACCGTGGAGTATGTTCGGCCCGTGCCCGCGGACCACAGCGCCCCGCCTCCCGGGAAGGACACCGGCCCGGGGGCGGGACCGCGTCCCGTTCCCGGACAGGACCCGCGTGTGCAGTGGGTGCTGACCCTCGCGGTCATCGCCGTGGGAGTCCTGACGATCCGGCCCATGGGCCTCAGCGGCCGGGGTCTGGCCGTCGCCGTCCTCTTCGTGGTCAACGCGGTGGCGCTGCTGGCCCGGCGCCTGCCCGAGCACAAGGTGTCCCCGCGCCTCGCCCTCGGCTGGCTCACGCTCGGCCTCGTCGCGGCGGCCGCCCTGATCGGGGTCAGCAGCAGTGGGACGGCTTACCTCTTCGCCTTCTTCCTCGCCGGACACATCGGATACCGGCTGGAGACCAGACCGGCCCTCGTGCTCGCCGGGCTCTGCAGCCTGCTCTGCGCCGCCGTCCTCTTCTTCCGCCTCGGACCGGGGCACGACCAGTTGCCCTGGATGTTCGGCCTCACCACCGGCACCCCGGTCCTGATCGGCATCGTCAACCGCACCCAGCGCCGCGCCGTACGGGCGGCGATCGAGGCGGCCGAGTCCGCTGAACGCGCCGCCCGGGCCGAGGCCCGCACCGCCGTACTGACCGAGCGCGGCCGGATCGCCCGCGACGTGCACGACGTCCTCGCGCACTCGCTCGCCGGGATCAACATGCAGTTGGAGCTGGCGGACGCGCTGATCGACACCGGTGACCTGGCCAAGGCCAGGGAGGCCCACGACAAGGCCCACGGCCTGGTCAAGGAGAGCCTGAAGCAGGCGCAGTGGACCGTGCACGCGCTGCGCGAGGACGCACTGCCGCTGCTGGAGAGCCTGACCGCGCTGCTCGAATCCTCGGGCCATCGCGACGTTCTCACCGTCACGGGGACCGTGCGCGAAGTGCCGGCCCGGGTGACCCAGAATCTGCTGCGGATCGCCCAGGAGGCCCTGACCAACGCGGCGCGGCACGCCCCCGGGGGAGCTGTCGACGTGGAGCTGACGTTCGCCGCCGCGTCGACCACACTGAGCATCCGCAACCGGCCCGCCACCCGTGCGGTGACCGCGGGCCTCGGCAGCGGGATGGGACTGATCGGGATGCGCGAACGCGTCGCCCTGCTGGGCGGAACGGTCGGCGCGGGCCCGGTCACCGAAGGGCCGCACCAGGGCGGCTGGCAAGTGGAGGCAGTGATCCCGGGATGAGCGAAGCAGCCGAGGAACAGCAGCGGTTGAGGGTGGTCGTCGCCGACGACCAGGCCGCCGTACGGGAGCCCCTCGCCGCGGTGCTCGCCCTGTCCGATGACATCGACGTGGTCGCGGCCGCCGCGAACGGCGAGGAGGTGCTGACGGCTGTCGCCGCCGGGCCGGTGGACGTGGTGCTGATGGACCTGAGGATGCCCGTGATGGACGGCATCGAGGCGACCCGCCGGCTGACCGGCCGGCACCCGGAGGTGGCGGTGGTCGTGCTGACCACCTTCGCGGACGACGACTCGATCCTGGGCGCACTGGGCGCGGGTGCCCGCGGGTACCTGACCAAGAACGCCGGACGCCGGGACATCACCCGCGCGATCCGGGCCGCGGCCGCGGGCCAGTCCGTACTCGACCGCGAGGTCCAGGACCGCCTGCTCGCCACCGCCAGGGCCAGGGTGCCCGCACCGGGGCAGCCCCTGCCCGAGGACCTCACGCCCCGCGAACGCGAGGTGCTCACGCTGATCGGCCAGGGCCTGCCCAACCGGGGCATCGCCGAGAAGCTCTTCATCAGCGAGGCCACGGTCAAGACCCACATCAACAACCTGTTCGCCAAGGCGGACATCCGCGACCGGGCCGACGCCGTCCGCCGCGCCATCGAGGCGGGCCTCGCCTGACCTACGCCCCGGCGGCCCGTCCCGCCTGGCGGGCCTTGGTGTACCGGGTCGGCTCGGCCGTCGCCGGGTCCTCCGGCCACGGGTGCTTCGGGTAGCGGCCGCGCAGGTCCGCGCGGACCGCGCGGTACCCCGACGCCCAGAACGAGGCGAGGTCGGCGGTGACGGCGGCGGGACGACCCGCCGGGGACAGCAGGTGCACGAGCACCGGTACGCGGCCGCCCGCGATCCTCGGCGTCTCGGCGAGCCCGAACATCTCCTGCAACTTGACGGCGAGCACCGGCTGTTCGGGATCGGAGTAGTCGAGCCGGATCCTGGACCCGCTCGGCACCTCCAGGCGCTCGGGGGCGAGCTCGTCCAGGCGCCCTGCCTCACCCGTCGCCCACGGCAGAAGCCGGCCCAGCGCCTGCCCGGCGTCGATCCCCGCCAGGTCGGCCCGGCGCCGGGCCCGGGAGAGCTCGGGCTCCAGCCACTCGTCCACGCGCGCGTGGAGGGCGTTTTCCGATACGTCGGGCCAGGGCGCCCCGAGATGGCGGTGCAGGAACGCGAGCCGCTCCCGCAGCTCCCGCGCGCCCCGCGACCACGTCAACAGCGCGGTGCCCTCCTCCCGCAACCCGGTCAGCAGCGCCTCCCGCACCAGACGCGGATCGGGCTTCTTCAAAGGACGCACCGTCAACTCCACGGCGCCAAGACGCTCCACGTGCCGCGCCACGAGCTCGCCCTCGCCCCAGGCCACCTCGTCGCCCTCGGAGTACAGCGGTGCGGCGGCGCTACGGGCCACGTCCTCGTCGATGTGCCCGGCCAGCAGCACGCGCGCGTGCCCCGCGCCCACCGGCCGGTCGGCCACGGCCACGGCGAGCCACCGCGCACCGGACAGCGCGGACCCCTGCCGCGCCTCCGCCCGCGTCCCGCCCGCCATGAGATACGTCCCGCCGCCCACGCTCCGGGCCACCCGCTCCGGAAACGCGAGGGCCGCCACCAGCCCGGCGACGTACTCGTCGCTCCCGCCGTCGCCCTCGGCCGGTCCACCGGGCGCCGCCGAGGCCAGCCGCCGGGCCTCGGTCCGCCACCGCGCCCCATAGGCGTCCTGGCCGCGCCGCGCCGCACGCCAGGCACCCGCGAGGTCGTCGCCGTACTCACGGGGCGGCTCCTCGCTCAGCAGCGCCACCGCCTCCGCCGCCCGGCGGGCACCGACGCGCGGCGCCGCGTCCAGCAGGGCCCGCGCGAGGCGCGGGTGCAGACCCACCCGGGACATCCGCGCCCCGCGCTCCGTCGCCCGGCCCGTCTCCGCGTCCACCGCGCCCACCGCCACGAGGACCTCCCGCGCCGCCGCCATCGCGCCGCCCGGCGGGGGATCGAGGAGAGCGAGCCCGGAGGCGTCAGGATCGCCCCAGCACGCCGCCTGCAGCGCGAACGCCGCGAGGTCGGCCACCTTGATCTCGGGCGCGGGAAAGCGCGGCAGACGCCCGTCCTCCGCCTCCGCCCAGCACCGGTACACCGCCCCCGGAGCCTCCCGCCCGGCGCGGCCCGCCCGCTGCCGGCCGGCCGCCTGCGAGGCCCGCACGGTCGCCAGCGCGCTCAACCCGCGCGCGTGATCGACCCGCGGCTCCCGCGCGAGGCCCGAGTCCACGACGACCCGCACCCCCGGCACCGTCAGCGAGGACTCCGCCACGGAGGTGGCGAGGACCACCCGCCGCCCGTCCGACCCGGCGAGCACCGCGTCCTGCACCGCGGCCGGAGCCCGCCCGTGCACCTGCAGCACCTCCACGCCGCCGAGGCCCGTCAGCTGCCCCGCCACCCGCGCGATCTCACCGACCCCGGGCAGGAAACACAGGACGTCCCCGGCCCGCTCGGCCAGCGCCCTGCGCACCACCGAGGCCACATGGGTCAGCAGCGCCGGATCGACCCGCATCCCGTGCGGCGGCCGCACCGCGCGCGGCGGCGGCGCCCACACGACCTCCACGGGGTGCGCGATGCCCTGCGCCTCCACCACGGGCGCACCCCCGAGGATCCGCGCCCAGCCCTCCGCGTCGGTCGTCGCCGACGCCGCCACCAGACGCAGCTCGGGCCGCAGCGCGGCCCGCACGTCCACCAGGAAAGCCGCCACCGTGTCCGCGTCCAGATGCCGCTCGTGGCACTCGTCGAGGACGACGACATCCACGCCGGCCAGCTCCTGGTCCCGCTGCAGCCGCTGCAGCAGCACACCCGTCGTCACGACCTCCACGCGCGTGCGCGGGCCCACGACGCGCTCACCGCGCACCGTGTAGCCGACGCTGTCGCCCACCTTCTCGCCGAGCAGCCACGCCATGCGCCGCGCGGCGGCACGGGCGGCGATGCGGCGCGGCTCGGCGACGACGACGCGACGTACGCCGTCATGGGCGCCCGGCACGTCGACCAGGCCCGCGAGCGCCAGCGGCACCAGCGTCGTCTTGCCCGTGCCGGGCGGCGCGCAGAGCACCGCGCTGCCCGGCCCCTCCAGAGCGGCGGAGAGACCGGGCAGCGCGTCACGTACGGGAAGGTCCAGGGCTGCGTGGTTACGGATCACCCGCTCAGCCTCGTACGCATACGTAGATGGCCGTCCCCGGGATCAGGTTTCCGCGCAGCGGGGACCAGCCGCCCCACTCCTGCGTGTTCCAGGCGGGCCACTCCGGCTCGACGATGTCGACGAGCCGGAACCCGCCGGCCACGATGTCCCGCACCCGGTCACCGATCGTCCTGTGGTGCTCCACGTACACGGCGTTGCCCTCGTCGTCCTGCTCCACATAGGGAGTGCGGTCGAAGTAGGAGGCCGCTACGGAGAGACCCTCCGGACCCGGCTCGTCGGGGAACGCCCAGCGGATGGGGTGGGTCGCGGAGAAGACGAACCGCCCGCCGGGCCGCAGCACCCGGCGCACCTCCTTGAGGACCTGCACGGGGTCGGCGACGAACGGCATCACGCCATAGGCGGAGCAGACGAGGTCGAAGGAGCCGTCCTTGAAGGGCAGCACTCCCGCGTCGGCCTGGACCAGCGGTACGTTCCCGCCGATCCGCAGCGCGTGCTGGAGCTGGCGGTGCGAGAGGTCGAGGGCGACCGGGCGGGCGCCCTGCGCGACCAGCCAGCGCGAGCACTGCGCGGCACCGGAGCCGATCTCCAGGACGTCCTTGCCCTTGAGCTCCTCGGGCGGACCGAGCAGCTCGGCCTCCACCTCGTCGAGCCCCTCGGGACCCCACACGAAGCGGTCGTCCCCGAGGAACGTGCCGTGCTCGATCTGGTACTCGTCGGCGTTCCGGTCCCACCAGCCGCGGTTGGCGCGACTACTCTCCGTGACATCGGCGTCACGCCGGGTGGCCTCGGGCTCGGGCGGCAGTGCGGACTCTTGGATGATGGGCTCCATCGTCGTAATCTTCCGTATCTTCCGCGGCCCTGGCCGAAATCTCGGCGCGAAGGGGCGCGGTGCGGCCCGTGTGGCCTCAGGCGACAGGTTTTGTGCCGGGTATGCGGCGTTACGCCCCGGGTGTGCGCCTTCGCGCATTGACCCTGTCCGGCTGCCCCCGTATGCTACAAGTTGCGCTGCGAGCCTGCGCTCCTCAGACATAGCAGGCTGCGCTCGCGTCTGTTGTATGTCCCCTCGGTTGTCGAGGCGCCTTCCGTTTCGCGGAAGTCGCGCTTCCTAAGCTGTCCGGCTTCTGCAGAGCGAAATCGGCTCCCGGCGTTGCAGTACCTACGACTTCAATGTCCGTACCGGAGCCCTAACCCACATGACGAGCAGCACCGAGACCACCGCCACCACCCCGCAGGTAGCGGTCAACGACATCGGTAACGAGGAAGCCTTCCTCGCCGCGATCGACGAGACGATCAAGTATTTCAACGACGGCGACATCGTCGACGGCGTCATCGTGAAGGTCGACCGGGACGAGGTCCTGCTCGACATCGGTTACAAGACCGAAGGCGTCATCCCGAGCCGCGAGCTCTCGATCAAGCACGACGTCGACCCGAACGAGGTCGTCAAGGTCGGCGACGAGATCGAGGCCCTGGTTCTCCAGAAGGAGGACAAGGAAGGCCGTCTCATCCTGTCCAAGAAGCGCGCTCAGTACGAGCGTGCCTGGGGCACGATCGAGAAGATCAAGGAAGAAGACGGCATCGTCACCGGTACCGTCATCGAGGTCGTCAAGGGTGGTCTCATCCTCGACATCGGCCTCCGTGGCTTCCTGCCGGCCTCCCTCGTCGAGATGCGCCGCGTCCGCGACCTCCAGCCCTACGTGGGCAAGGAGCTCGAGGCCAAGATCATCGAGCTGGACAAGAACCGCAACAACGTGGTCCTGTCCCGCCGTGCCTGGCTCGAGCAGACCCAGAGCGAGGTCCGCCAGACCTTCCTCACGACCCTGCAGAAGGGCCAGGTCCGCTCCGGCGTCGTTTCCTCGATCGTCAACTTCGGTGCGTTCGTGGACCTCGGTGGCGTCGACGGTCTCGTCCACGTCTCCGAGCTCTCCTGGAAGCACATCGACCACCCCTCCGAGGTTGTCGAGGTCGGCCAGGAAGTCACCGTCGAGGTTCTCGACGTGGACATGGACCGCGAGCGTGTCTCCCTGTCGCTCAAGGCGACGCAGGAAGACCCGTGGCAGCAGTTCGCCCGCACGCACCAGATCGGGCAGGTTGTTCCCGGTAAGGTCACCAAGCTCGTTCCGTTCGGTGCGTTCGTGCGCGTCGACGAGGGCATCGAGGGCCTGGTCCACATCTCCGAGCTGGCCGAGCGCCACGTGGAGATCCCGGAGCAGGTCGTCCAGGTCAACGACGAGATCTTCGTCAAGGTCATCGACATCGACCTCGAGCGTCGCCGGATCTCGCTGTCGCTGAAGCAGGCCAACGAGTCCTTCGGTGCCGACCCGTCGGCCGTCGAGTTCGACCCGACCCTGTACGGCATGGCCGCGTCCTACGACGACCAGGGCAACTACATCTACCCCGAGGGCTTCGACCCCGAGACCAACGACTGGCTCGAGGGCTACGAGACCCAGCGCGAGGCCTGGGAGACCCAGTACGCCGAGGCGCAGCAGCGCTTCGAGCAGCACCAGGCTCAGGTCATCAAGTCCCGCGAGGCCGACGCCCAGGCCGAGGCCGAGGGTGCGGCGGCTCCGGCCGGCGCCGCTCCGGCCGCGTCCAGCGGTGGCGGCGGCGGTTCGTACTCCTCGGAGTCGGACGACAACTCCGGTGCGCTGGCTTCGGACGAGGCGCTCGCCGCGCTTCGTGAGAAGCTCGCCGGCGGCCAGAGCTGAGGCTCGCCTCTAGGCGGTTGTAGCTGAACACAGCGGGCCCGCATCCCTTCGGGGGTGCGGGCCCGTTGTGCTGCCCCCGTCGCGGGGCGGGCCCCGTCAGGGGCGCGGGGAACTGCGCGAGCAACCACGGAAGCGCCGCAGACGCGTCTGCCCGGTCGCTGTCCCGTCGCGTCTGCGGCATGTCTTGGGCTGATCGCGCAGTTCCCCGCGCCCCTGACAGGGCGCCGCCGCCTATGGCGTGACGGGGATGTTGGTGAGGCCCCGGCCTCCCGTCACCGTGTTGCTCGCGTACACCGTCGTCCTGCAGCTGGCGCTCTGGTTCGTGACGTTGATGGCCAGTTGTTTGTCGCCCGTCGCGCCCGTCAGGGTCGACTTGTTGCCGCGGAAGACCGTGCCGCAGCCCCAGCCGGACTGCTGGGTGTGGGTCTCGTAGCCGTTGTTGAGGGTGTTCTTGCCGGTGTTGTTCTCGATGACGTAGCTGTTGCCCTTCACGTCGACCCACGAGTCGTCGTAGTGGTTGCCGGTGAGGCCACTGCCGTCGAAGGTGTTGCCCGAGACCTTGCCGCCCGTCGTGCCCTCCTTGAGGTCGATCGCCTCGCCGCCGACGTCCGGGCCGATGGTGTTGCCGATGATCTGGACGTTGTCGCTCTTGTCGGAGAGCGTGTTGGCGGTGCCCACGTAGACGCCCTCTCCCATGCCGCGGCCGTCGTTCCCCGTGTCGTGGATGCGTGAGTTCCTGATCACGCCGTCGCTGCTCGACTTCCGGAAGTGGACGCCCTCCATGTCGAGGCCGTGGACCGTGACGGTGTCCACGACGACGCCCCTCGCGGAGTCGATCATGATGCCCTTCTGGCCGCCGGTGACGGTGATGCCCTTCACCGTCCAGTACGCGGCGCCGTTCAGATGCAGGCCGTAGCCGCCGCCCGCCTTGAGCACCGCCTTCGGCGAGCCGGTCAGCGTGATGCGGGAGCCGGCGCTCGCGGCCACGGTCGTCTTGAAGTTCCCGGAGTACGTGCCGTCGGCGAGGTGGATCGTGTCGCCGGGGGAGGCGTCGGTGAGCGCCGCCTTCAGCTGGGCGGCCGTGGAGACCTCGATGGTCCGCGCGGGCGTCGCGGCGGAGGCGGAGACGGCCAGGGTCGCGGAGGCGGTCGCCGCCGTGAGCAGGGTCGCGGTCGCCAGCAGGGTTCGTCGGGTGCGCATGTGGGGGTGACCTTCCCGTCGGGAGCGTGGCGTTCATGAGGGTTCTTGTACGTGAACTCAAGGTGTGCATATGAACGTTGAGAAGGTAGAGGCGGGGCATGTGCGCGTCAAGGTATGGACCAGGGGTGGCCGGCCCGTCGGCGAGAGGGAGGTGCGTGGCGCATGGCGGGAATGCGCGTGTCTCCGCGTGCGTTCTCCGTTACGAACACGAGGAGGAGCGGTCACAGTGCTTGATCCGCAGGGTTTGTACGCATGGGAGCCGAAGGGCCTCGCCGTCGTAGACATGGCGCTCGCCCAGGAGTCGGCCGGACTGGTCATGCTCTACCACTTCGACGGATACATCGACGCGGGCGAAACCGGCGACCAGATCGTCGAGCGGCTCACGGACAGCCTCCCCGGGCAGGTGGTGGCGAGATTCGACCACGACCGGCTCGTGGACTACCGCGCCCGCCGCCCGCTGCTCACCTTCCGGCGCGACCGCTGGAGCGAGTACGAGGAGCCGACGCTCGACGTCCGCCTCGTCCAGGACGCCACCGGCGCGCCCTTCCTGCTGCTGTCCGGGCCCGAGCCCGACGTCGAGTGGGAGCGTTTCGCCAAGGCCGTCCAGCAGATCGTGGAGCGGCTCGGGGTGCGCCTCTCCGTGAACTTCCACGGCATCCCCATGGGCGTCCCGCACACCCGCCCCGTGGGCCTCACTCCGCACGGCAACCGCACCGACCTGGTGCCGGGCCACCGCAGCCCCTTCGACGAGGCCCAGGTGCCGGGCAGCGCGGCCTCCCTGGTGGAGTACCGCCTCCTGGAGGCCGGTCACGACGTGCTGGGCGTCGCGGCCCACGTCCCGCACTACATCGCGCGCTCCACGTACCCGGACGCGGCCCTCACGGTCCTGGAGGCGATCACCGCCGCCACCGGCCTGGTGTTGCCCACCGTCGCGCACGGACTGCGCACCGAGGCGCACCGCACCCAGACCGAGATCGACCGGCAGATCCAGGAGGGCGACGAGGAGCTGGTGGCGCTCGTCCAGGGCCTCGAGCACCAGTACGACGCGGCGGCGGGCGCGCAGGACCGGGGCAACATGCTCGCCGAGCCGGCGGACATCCCGTCCGCCGACGAGATCGGCCGCGAATTCGAGCGCTTCCTCGCGGAGCGGGAGGGCGACGCGTGACGGCAGGCCCGCCCGGGGCCTGTCCGCCCGGCAGGCCCTAAGCTGCCGGTCATGCTGAAAGTGGGCCTGACCGGCGGAATCGGTGCCGGCAAGAGCGAGGTGTCGCGGCTGCTCGTCGCGTCCGGTGCCGTGCTGATCGACGCGGACAAGATCGCGCGTGAGGTGGTGGCGCCGGGAACTGCCGGACTGGCGGCCGTCGTCGAGGCCTTCGGGCGGGAGGTGCTCGCTCCGGACGGCTCCCTGAACCGGCCCAAGCTCGGCGCGATCGTCTTCGCCGACGCCGAGAAGCTGGCCGTCCTGAACTCCATCGTGCATCCGCTCGTGGGCGCCCGGTCCGCCGAGCTCGAACGGTCCGCGTCCGATGACGCGGTGGTCGTCCACGACGTGCCCCTGCTCACGGAGAACGGCCTCGCACCGCTGTACGACGTCGTGGTCGTCGTCGACGCGAGCCCCGAGACACAGCTGGACCGCCTGGTGCGGCTGCGCGGCATGAGCGAGGCGGACGCCCGCGCGCGGATGGCCGCGCAGGCGACCCGCGAGAAGCGCCTCGAGGTCGCGGACATCGTGATCGACAACGACGGCCCACTGGACGGCCTCGCGGAGCGGGTCGCCGAGGTCTGGACGGACCTCGCTCGACGAGCCCACGCCTGAAGGGAGCGCCCCGTAAGGGGCGCGGGGAACTGCGCGAGCAACCACAACCAAACCCGCACCCGCCGCCGAACCGCCGCGGGCAGACGCGTCCGCGGCCGTAACGGCGCGCCAAGAACGGCCCCGCGCGCGTGGGACAGCTGCGCGCATGGGACACCTGTGCGGAATAGGCGAGGGTGCGGCGGGCGTTGACACGGGGAAGCGAGGGAAGGAGCCCGGCGTGCCCGAAATCACCCCGGAGACTCATGTCATCGATTTCCGTGCGGCGGAGCAGCTCCTCGCCGCCCGGGACCCGCGTGGCGCGGTGAAGCTGCTCGACACCGTCATCGCCGCCCACCCCGAGAACACGGCGGCCCGCCTGCTGCGGGCGCGCGCCTTCTTCGCCGCCGCGCAACTGCGCGCCGCGGAGCTGGAGTTCAGCATCGTCCTGGAGCGCGAGCCGGACAACGCCTTCGCGCACTTCGCGCTCGCCCGCACCTACGAGCGCGCCTCACGCCCCGAGCAGGCCCGCCGCCACTTCCGGCTCGCGGCCGCCCTGGACCCGCAGCCGGAGTACCTGGCGGCGGCCCGCTTCGACGACTGAGACCGGAGAAGCCGGGGCGCCCGGCGCGAGGGGCTGAGAGGCCGGGCTAGGGGGCGTCCGGCGGATCGTAGGGCGGGATGTCCCTGCCCGGCTGATAGTGCGCACCCTGACGCATCCGGTGCACGACCCACGCCAGATCGGCGGCGACCACCACCAGCAGCACCCCGCACGCCACCGCCCACCCGGTCCGCCCGGCGAGAGCGAAGGCGACGGTGCCGAAGCCTGCCCAGACAAGGCCCCATACGCTGAACCACAGGCGCATCCGCAGCGGACTGCGTGCGGTCACCGGTTCACTGCCTGTGCGCATCATGAGCGGTCATCTCCTCCTTTACAGGATAAAGAGGGTGGGAACGTGCTGGAAGCGCTCAGGTCCGACGAACGGCTCGCCGCCTGGCTCCGGGAGCTGGAGAGCGCGGGGGAGCCGCGCGCCGAGGCGGTGCTGCCGGAGGCCGACGAGCTGCCGGACGTGCTCCTCGACCTCGCCGTGCCGCACGAGGACATCAACCCCCTCGTGGCGCTGCGCGGCCGGCTGTGGGCCGATCCGGAGGCGCGGTGGCTGCTCGACCGCTGTGTGGACGCCGTCGTGCGCGACATGGGGGAGGTCGGCCGCAGCGGCCGTATCCTGGCGCTGCCCGAGGCGTGCGGTGAGCTCGGGCGCTGCTTCTACGTGTACGTGTTCGTGGCGGCGCTGGAGCACGTGCGCGCGTACCACCGCGAACGCGGCATCCCCGCCGACGTCTCCCGCCGCACCCTCGCCGACCTCGGACGCCACATGGCGGTGCACCGCAGGGCGCGCGGCGGCCGCGGCCTTCTCGCGACGGGGTGGCACAGCCTGCACTTCCGGGGCGAGCTCTATCAGTTGGGGCGCCTGCAGTTCGAGCGTGCCGTGCTGGGCGGGCGCATGGGCGGCGCGACCACCGCGGCCGGCCATCGTGCGGGCCCGGGCGACCCCTGTCTGAGCCTGCACATCACCGACTTCCGGGGGCCGTTGACGCCAGAGGCCTGCGACCGGTCGATATCCCTGGCGCGGGAGTTCTTCGCCCGGCACTTCCCGGAGGAACGATATGAGACAGCCGTCTGTCACTCCTGGCTGCTCGACCCGCAGCTGAGGGACCACCTGCCCGAGGATTCGAACATCGTCCGCTTCCAGCGGCGATTCCGTCTGACCGACGGCGGCGCGGCGGAGCCGGCGGACGGCGATCCCGTCGCCTTCGTCTTCGGTGACCGCGACCTTCCTGTGGCCGAACTCCCCAGGCGGACCCGGGTGGAGAGGGCCGTGGGCGACCATCTGCGGGCGGGCGGCCACTGGTACGGCGGACATGGCTGGTTCCCGCTGGAGGCGTCGGGGCCGTGAGGGGTTCGGGAACGGGGGCGGGGCGGCCTTCGTTGGCCGGGCATGAGCGTGGAGATGCGTGAGGGGTACGAGGGGACGGGACCCGGCGCGATCACGCCGGACGGCTGCGCGGTCGAGCTGTACACGCGCCTGTCCGTCGGGGACGAGCCGGAGGTCATCGCGGGCGCCGTGCCGGCCGGGGCGCACATTCTGGAGCTGGGCTGCGGCGCGGGCCGGGTGACCCGCCCGCTCCTGGAGCGCGGCTTCCGGGTGACCGCCGTGGACGAGTCCCCCGAGATGCTGGAGAAGGTCGCCGCGCTCGACGGCGGGGTGCGGACGGTGCTGAGCCCGATCGAGCGGCTCGACCTGGACGAGAAGTTCCCGGTCGTGATGCTCGCCTCGTTCCTCGTGCACACCGGGGACACGGCGGTGCGGCGCCGCATGCTGCGGGCCTGCCGCGCGCACGTCACGGACCAGGGCTGCGTGCTGATCCAGCGGGAGGGCGCGGACTACCACACGGACCTCCCGAGAGAGCGCGTCGACCCTGGCGGCTACACGGTCCGGATCCTCTCGGCGGAGCCCGTCGGAGACGGCGTGAACGAGGTGCGCGCGGAGTACGTCTTCCCGGACGCCGTATGGACCCAGACGTTCCGCGCCCGCCCGCTCACTCCGGAACAGTTCGAGGAGGCGCTCGCGGAGGCGGACCTGAAGGTCGACAAGTACCTCACGGAGGACGGCACTTGGGTGCGGGCGGTCCCGGCGGGCTGAGGAGGAGCCGCCTGATGGAGCGGTGAGGTGCCTGGTGGAGCGATGAGTTTCGCGGGGGTGGCCGGTCTGTATCGGTGACAGCGCAACGGCCTGAGGCCCCGCCCACCGAGGAGACCACGATGTCCGCCACCACCGCCCCACTGCACACCTCGAACACTCCGAGCACCGCAAGCACCCCGGCCACCTCCTCCACGCGCGGCCGTGGCGCCCGCATCACCCTGCGTACCCTCCAGGTGCTGCTCGGCGTGTTCTTCGGTGCCGCGAGCGGTGCGCCCAAGCTGATCGCGCACCCGACCGCCGTCGAGGCCTTCGACAAGCTCGGCTGGGGCGCACCGGGGATGTACACCATCGGGGCGCTGGAACTGCTCGGCGGGATCGCGCTGTTGCTCCCGCTGCTCTCCTCGGTCGCCGCCACGGCGTTCATCGGGCTGATGGTCGGCGCGTTCATCGTCTCCGTCACCGCGCTCGGCGGTGAGAACGCGGCCACGCCGCTGGTCCTCATCCTGCCGCTGGCGTGGATCGCCTGGGCGAGGCGTGAGGAGACGGCGAAGCTCATCGCCCGCCTGCGGCGGTGACGTGCCCGGCCCGCGCGGTTCGGGCCGACTGGATCAGCTGCGGAGAGGCCTCAGCAACACGCCGACGTACACGGCGTGTTGCTGAGGCCTCTCCGTGTTCCGCACCCGTTTCCGCAGGCGGCGCCCGTTACCCGGCCGGTCAGGCCTTCGGTGTCCGGAGGCGTTCCATCTCGCGGCGGTCCCGCTTCGTGGGGCGGCCCGTGCCGCGGTCACGGATGCCCGCGGGGGCGACCGCCTCGCGGGGCGGCGGAGGCGGGGAGTTGTCGACGTAACACTCGACGGCGACCGGCGCGCCGACGCGCTTGCGGATGAGGCGCTTGACGATCACGACGCGCTCCCGGCCGCCCGCCTGCCGCAGCCGCACCTCGTCGCCCACGTGCACGCCGTACGAGGGCTTGACGCGCTCGCCGTTGACCCGGACGTGCCCGCCCTTGCACGCGGCGCCGCCGGCCGAGCGGGTCTTGACGAGACGGACCGACCAGATCCAGCTGTCGACGCGCACCGAACCCTCGCCCGCCGAACCGCCGCCCGAACCGCCGCCCGGACCGCCTCCCGGGCCGCCGCCCGTCCCGCCGCCCCCTGTAGCTGAAGTCTCCGAAGCCATGTGTCGACCTTAGTCCGGCTCCGGCGCGGCCTGCCGGGCTCCCGGCGAGCCGTCCGGAAACCGCTGAACCCCGCCACCCATAATCCGGACGAATCACGGTAATCGGTCCGAACGCGACGTACGACTCCCAGGGGTGCTGTTCATGACGTCTTTCGAAGCCACCGTCGACGCTCTGATGGACGGGCTGCGGGCCGACCTCGTACGGCTCGCCTCGATCCCCTCGATCGCCTTCCCCGGATATCCGCCCGAGCCGGTCGAGCAGGCCCACGACCTGGTGGCCGGGCTGTTGCGCGACGCCGGTGTCCCGCGTGTGGAGCGGCTCGACCTGCCGGACACCGCCCCGGTGATCCTCGGCGAGATCCCGCCCCCGGAGCCGGGCGCGCCGACCGTCCTGCTCTACGGCCACTACGACGTGCAGCCCCCGGGCGACCTGTCGCTGTGGAAGTCGCCGCCCTTCGAGCCGACCCCCGTCGAGGGCGGCCTGCGCGGCTGCGGCGTCGCGGACGACAAGGCCAACGTCATCGCCCACCTGGGCATGGTGCGGGCCTACGGTGGCCGCCCGCCGGTCGGCGTCAAGCTCGTCATCGAGGGGCAGGAGGAGTACGGCAGCGCCTTCGAGAACCACCCGCCAACCGACCCCGAGCGGTTCGCCTGCGACGCCATGGTGATCGCCGACCACGGCAACATCCGCCCCGGCACCCCCACCCTCGCCACCGGACTGCGCGGCGCCTGCGAAGTGGTCGTCGAGGTCCGCACCCTCGACGAGCCGCGCCACAGCGGCGAGTTCGGGGGAGCCGCGCCCGACGCGCTGCTCGTCCTGCTCAAGGCGCTCGGCACCCTCCACGACGTACACGGGGATGTCGCGGTCGAGGGGCTGCGACGCGAGGACTGGACCGGTACGACGTACACGGAAGAGGAGTTCCGCTCCCTGGCGGGCGTGCGCGAGGGGGTGCCGCTGATCGGCAGCGGCAGTCTCGGCGAGCGGCTGTGGAGCGGACCCGCGATCACCGTGATCGGCCTGGACGCGCCGAGCGTCGACCACGGCGTGTCCGCGGTCGTGCCGTACGCCAGGGCCAGGCTGAACCTGCGCTTCCACCCGCAACAGGACCCGAAGGAGGCCCAGGGCCGGCTCGTCGCCCACCTGCGCTCGCTCAAGCCCTTCGGCATCCCGCTCACCGTCAGGCCCGGCGCCGCGGGACCCGGCTACCAGGCCGCCACCGGTGGCCCCGCCTACCGTGCCGCACGCGCCGCCCTGAAGGAGGCCTGGGGCACCGAGGCCTCGTACGTCTCGACCGGGGGTTCCATCCCGCTGGTCAACGGCCTCGCCAAGGCGGCGCCCGGCGCGGAGGTCCTGCTCTTCGGCGCCCAGGACACCATGTGCAACCTGCACGCGCCGAACGAACGCGTCCTCTTCTCGGAGCTGCGCAACACCGTCGTCGCGCTGTGCGCCTTCGTACGGGAGTACGCGGCGGACTTCCGGGCGGCGGGCGGCGCCGCGTGAGCACCAGCCAAGCGCCGGTCGGCGGGGACCCGGCCGAAGGCCCCTCGGGCGAGCGCGGGAAGCGTACGTTCACCTTCCCCAGCGCCCTGACCGTCCTCGCCGTCGTCACCCTCGCCGTCTGGCTGCTCGCCTTCCTCGTCCCGTCGGGGCAGTACGACCGCGACGGCTCCGGCGCGCCCGTCGAGGGCACCTACCACCGCGTCGACTCCGGGCAGTCCTTCGTCGACCGGCTCAACGACCTGTTCCTCGCGCCGGTCAACGGACTCTACGGAGTCCAGGACGAGAAGACCTCGCTGGTCGCGCCCGACAACGTCGGCGCGCTGTACGGCAGCGCGGGCGTCTTCCTGTTCGTGCTGGCCATCGGGGCTTTCATCACCGTGGTCTTCGCGACCGGCGCCCTCGACCGTGGCATCGGGCGGCTCGCGCACCGGCTGCGCGAGCGCGGGGCACTGCTCATCGCCGGTGTCATGGCCGTCTTCTCCGTGCTCGGCACGGTCGAGGGCTTCGCCGAGGAGACGCTCGGCTTCTACGGCCTGATCGTGCCGCTCATGCTCGCCCTCGGCTACGACCGCATGACCGCAGTCGGCGTGATCATCCTCGGCGCGGGGGTCGGCGTCCTGTGCTCGACCGTCAATCCCTTCGCGACGGGCGTCGCCTCGTCCGCCGCGGGCATCTCGCTGGGCGACGGCATCGTGCTCCGCTTCCTCATGTGGGCCGTCCTGACCGGCGTCACGGTCGCGTACGTCATCCGCTACGCCCAGCGGGTCCGGCGGGACCCGGAGCGGTCCCTGTCCGGGTTCCTGCCGGGCGACCGGGACCGCGATCGGGCGGCGGAGGGGACGAGCCAGGCGGCGGACGAGGTGCCGGAGCTGACCCGGCTGCACAAGGCGGTCCTCGTCGCCACCGCGCTGGTCTTCGCCTTCATGATCTTCTCGGTGGTGCCCTGGTCGAGCGCGCTCACGGGCAAGGCCGACGCGCGGCCGTACGGCTTCGAACTCGGCTGGTCCTTCCCGCAGTTGGCGGCCCTGTTCCTGTGCGCGGCCGTCGCCGTCGGGCTCGTCGCACGGATGGGGGAGCAGCGGCTCAGCTCCACGATCGTCCAGGGCGCGGCCGACTTCGTCTCGCCCGCCCTGGTCATCCTGCTCGCCCGCGGCGTCACGACGATCATGAACAACTCGAAGATCACGGACACCGTGCTGCACTCCATCGAAGGGGTGGTGAAGGGCACGTCGTCGGGGCTCTTCGCGGTCATCGTCTTCCTCGTGAACCTGCCGCTCGCCTTCCTGATCCCCTCCACCTCGGGCCACGCCACGCTCGCCATGCCGATCCTCGCCCCGCTCGCCGACTTCGCCGGTGTCTCGCGCGCGGTCGTCGTCACCGCCTGGCAGGCGGCCAGCGGCTGGATGAACCTGTGGGTGCCGACGACGGCGGTGACCATCGGCGGGGTGGCGCTCGCGAAGGTCGGCTACGACAGGTACCTGCGGTTCGTGTGGCCGCTCCTCGCCGTGCTCGCCGTCCTCGTCTGCGCGTTCCTGGCGCTGGGCGCCGCGCTGACCTGAGCGGGCCCCGGAGCGTGTGGACAGCGGACGCCAGGGCATGCGGACGGCGAAGGCCGCACACGGCGCCGACCAGGACATACGTACGGTGGAGGGCATGGAAGGCCTGAGCGAACTGGACCAGCGGATCACCGGGTGCCGCGCCTGCCCCCGACTCGTCGAATGGCGCGAGGAGGTCGCGCGCACCAAGCGCGCCGCCTTCGCCGACTGGACGTACTGGGGGCGCCCGGTGCCGGGATTCGGGCCGTCCGACGCCGCGCTCCTGCTCGTCGGCCTCGCGCCCGCCGCGCACGGCGCCAACCGCACGGGCCGCATGTTCACCGGCGACCGCTCGGGCGAATTCCTCTACCCGGCGCTGTACGACGTCGGGCTCGCCTCCCGCCCCACCGCCGAGAGCGCCGACGACGGCCTGACGCTGTACGGCACCCGCATCACCTCGCCCGTGCACTGCGCCCCGCCCGCCAACAAGCCCACCACGGAAGAGCGCGACACCTGCCGCTCCTGGCTGGTGAGCGAGTTGAAACTGCTCGCGCCGACGCTCAGGTCGGTGGTCGTGCTCGGCGGCTTCGGCTGGCAGGCCGCGCTGCCCGCCTTCGCGGCCGCGGGCTGGCAGGTGCCGAAGCCGCGCCCGGCCTTCGGGCACGGCGCGCACGTGCGGCTCGCGGGCGGCCCCGGGCTGGAGCCGCTCGACGTCTTCGGCTGCTTCCACGTCAGCCAGCGCAACACGTTCACCGGGCGCCTCACGCCCGCGATGCTGCGGGAGGTGCTGCGCTCGGCGGCGTTCGAGGCGGGTCTGCACCCGAACGGCCCAGCAGAGTGAGCCGCGACCGGCACTGATTCCTAGCGTGAGGACGTGGACGAGACTCGCGCGGCCAACCCTGCCGGTACCTCCGGGGCCAGCCCCTCAGGCACCTCCGCCGCCAAGCCCTCCGACGCCCGCGGGGCCAGGCCCTCCGGCGCCGCCTACCGCAATCTGGCCGTGGCGACCATCGGCTTCACGCTCACCTTCTGGGCCTGGGACCTGGTGGCGCCGCTCGGCAGCGACTTCAAGGACCGCCTCGGCCTGAGCTCCTTCGAGCAGTCCCTCCTGGTCGCCGTGCCGGTGATCGTCGGCTCGCTGGGCCGGGTGCCGGTCGGTGCCCTGACCGACCGGTACGGCGCCCGGCTGATGTTCCCGCTCGTCTCGGCGCTCACCATCGTCCCGGTGCTGCTGATCATTCCGGCGAGGAACAGCTTCGGCGCGATGCTCGCGGTCGGCTTCCTGCTCGGCCTCGGCGGGACGACGTTCGCCATCGGCATCCCGCTGGTCAACTCCTGGTTCCCGCCCGCCCGCAGGGGCTTCGCGCTCGGCGTCTTCGGCATGGGCATGGGCGGCGTGGCGCTCTCCGGGTACTTCACGCCGCGCATCGCCGAGCACGGCGACAACCTGCCGTACCTCATCGTGGCGATCGCGCTCGCCGCCTTCGCGGTGCTCGCCGCGTTCCTCATCAGCGACCGCCCCGACCGGCCCGTGCCCACCAGCTCCCTCGGCACCCGCCTCGGGCAGGCGGGGCGGCTCCGCGTCACCTGGGAGCTGTCCGCGCTCTACGCGATCGGCTTCGGCGGGATCGTCGCCTTCGGCGTGTACCTGCCGACGTATCTGAAGACCTGGTACGACCTGTCGCCCACCGACGCCGGGACCAAGGCGGCCGGATTCGCGCTCGTCACCGTCGTCTTCCGGCCGGTCGGCGGCTGGCTCTCGGACCGGCTCCACCCGGCCACGGTCACCACCGTCGCCCTCGCGGTGGTCGCCCTCTTCGCCGTCGTGCAGGCATTCGATCCGGCCCTGTATCCGGTGGGCACGATCTGCTTCCTGGTCATGGCGGCGGGCCTCGGCACCGCGAGCGGCAGCGTCTTCGCGCTCGTCTCCCAGGTGACCCCGCAGCCCCAGGTCGGCTCCGTCACCGGCATCGTGGGCGCGGTGGGCGGCCTCGGCGGGTTCGTGCCGCCGCTGGTCATGGGTGCCATCTACAGCGCCAAGGACTCGTACTCGATCGGCTTCATGCTCCTCTCCGACCTGGCGCTCGCCGGCTGCGTGTACGCGTACGGGCGGATGCGAAACGCCCGTGCGGAGTGAGGCGGGCAGCACCTAGGCTGCCCCGATGGGCCTCTACCCGGACATCGAACCCCACGACAGCGGCATGCTCGACGTCGGTGACGGCAACCGCGTGTACTGGGAGGTCTGCGGCAATCCGCACGGCAAGCCGGCCGTGGTCCTGCACGGCGGCCCCGGCTCCGGCTGCACGCCCTTCTTCCGCCGGTACTTCGACCCCGACGCGTACCGGATCGTGCTGCTCGACCAGCGCGGCGCGGGCCGGTCCACGCCGCCCGCGAGCGACCCGGCCACCGACATGGGCGTCAACACGATCAAGCACCTGATCGGCGACCTGGAGCTGCTGCGGCGCCACCTGGGCGTCGAGCGGTGGCTCGTGTGGGGCGTTTCGTTCGGGTGTGTGCTCGGCCTGCGGTACGCGCAGACGCACCCGGACCGGGTCTCGGAACTGGTCCTCACCGGCATCGCCACGGGCAGCCGCGCCGAGGTGGAGCTGCTGACACGGGGGCTCGGCCGGATCTTCCCCGAGGCGTGGCGGGCGTTCCGCGACGCGGTGCCGGAGAAGGACCGGGACGGCGACCTGGCCGCCGCCTACAACCGGCTCCTGGAATCACCCGACCCGGCCGTGCGGGCCGCCGCCGCGCGGGCCTGGACGGACTGGGAGACGGCGTTCGTGCCCGCGCCCCCGAGGTCCGTCCCCCGCTACGAGGACGCGGACTTCCGGGCCCGCTTCGCGCGCACCGTCACGCACTACTTCGCCCACGACCACTGGCTGGGCGGCGACGAGGTCGTCCTGCGCGACGCGCCCTACCTGGCGGGCATCCCGGGCGTACTGGTCCAGGGCAGCCTCGACTTCGGCAACCTCCTGGGCATCCCGTGGCGGCTCCATCAGGCGTGGCCCGGCAGCGAACTCGTCCTCGTGGACGACGCGGGACACAACGCGGGGGCGCGGGGCATCGCGGAGGAGCTGACGGCGGCGACGGACCGGTTCCGGCGACCCTGACCCGGTGGCCCCCGTCGGACCGCTCTTCCGGGTGAACTGCCGGGAACGGGCCCCGGCCGTGGCGCATCGATCGCCCACACTCCGGGGAAAGCGCCGACCACCGCCGGCGCCGGATCAGTTCGAACGACTGGAGCCGCCCGGTGTCCCAGCAGCCCTTCCGCCGTTCCCGCCCGCGCCCCCGACGCACCCTGACCCGAGCGGTCCTCGCCGCCGTCCTGCTCCTCGGCGCGGCGGTGACCGGCGGCGCGGCGGCGCACGGAGCGGGGTCCGCGGAGCCGGCCGACCCCGTCCCGGCCGACCCCGTCCCGGCCGAGCCCGTCTTCTGGGTCGACCCGCACAGCGCCGCGGTCCGCCAGGTCGCGGAGTGGCAGGCGGCGGGCCGCACGGAGGACGCCCGCCTCATCGAACGCATCGCGGGCCGCCCCCAGGCCGTCTGGCTCAGCGACGAAGATCCCGGCGCGGTCGTCCGCACCCATGTCGAGGCGGCGGCGATGGCGGGGCGCACCGCGGTCCTCGTCGCGTACTTCGTCCCGCACCGCGACTGCGGCGCGCACTCCGCGGGCGGCGCCCGCGACGCCGCGCACTACCGCCGGTGGATCGACGACTTCGCCTCCGGACTCGGCACCCGCGGCGCGTACGTGATCCTGGAACCGGACGCCGTCGCCCAGCTGGTGGCGGGCTGCCCGCAGGCCGACGCCGACGAGCGGTACGAGCTGCTCGCCCACGCGGTCCAGCGCCTCAAGCGGCAGCCGAACACCAAGGTGTACGTCGACGCGGGGAACGCCGCCTGGATCCCCGACGAGCGGCGCCTGGTCGCCCCGCTGCGCCGCGCCGGGATCGCCGAGGCCGACGGCTTCGCGCTGAACGTGTCCAACCACCAGACAGACCAGGTGAGTTCGGACTACGGCCACCGGCTCGCCGCGGCACTCGGCGGCGACAAGCACTTCGTCATCGACAGCAGCCGCAACGGCAACGGCCCCTACTCCGGCAGCCAGCCATGGTGCAACCCACCGGGCCGCGCCCTCGGCACACCGCCCACCGCCCGCACCGGCACGCCGCTGCTCGACGCCTACCTGTGGGTCAAGCGCCCCGGCGAGTCCGACGGCACGTGCCGGGGCGGGCCGCGGGCGGGCCAGTGGTGGCCGGAGTACGCACTCGACCTGGCGCGCAGGTCGCGTGGCTAGTCCCGGTCGCCGGGGCCACCGGGGCTGTCGGGAACGACCGCGGTGGCGGTGATCTCGACGAGCTGGCCGCGGTAGCCGAGGCAGGACGTGCCGAGCAGCGTCGAGGTGTGCGGGCCCGCGTGCAGGTCGGTGCCGCGGACGACGTCCCACGCCGTACTGAGCGCCGCGGGTTCGTCGGCGACCACGTACACGGTGCTCGCCACCACCTGCGACAGGTCGCTGCCCACCGCGCGCAGGGCCTCGTCGAGGTTGGCGACGACCTGCTCGGTCTGGCGGGCGATGTCGCCCTCCCCGACGAGGTTCCCCTCGGGGTCCAGCGGGACGGAGCCCGCCATGAAGGCGAGCCGGGTGCCTGCTTCGACGACGGCGGCGTGGGCGTATCCGGGCGGCGGGAAGAGGGTGGGGACGACGGTGCGGGTGGGTGTGGTGGTTCGGGCGGGTGTGGTGGTGCGGTCCGGGTAGGTCATGCCGCGATCGTGCGGGACCTGGGTCGCGTACGCATCCGAATTTCCCCGCCCTCCGCTCCCCTCGCCTCAGCGCACCGCCGCCGGTGAACTCCCGCCCCATACACGGAGGGTGGGCCTGCCCGAGCCGTCCGCGGGGGTCGACCAGATGTCCTGTTTGCGGCCGTCCCCGCCCGGCAGGGCGTACGCGAGGGTGTCGTCGTCCAGCCAGGCGGCCTGGTCGTCGACGTTGCGCCGCTCGGCGAGAGGGCGCTCGCGCATCGTCCGGAGGTCGAGGACGTACAGCCGCCAGGGGTCCCGGGTCCCCTTCCGTACCCGCTTCTTGAAGGCGATGCGGGTGTTGTCGGGGGAGAGCGAGGGGCATTCGACGTTCGAACGCAGGGCGGTCGCCGCCCACTTCTTCATGTCGCCGCGCACGAGGTACGTCCTGCCCTTGGTCGAGACGGTCGCGTAGAAGACGTTGTCGTCCCTGGTGAAGGTCACGCCCCAGTAGTTGACGTCGGGGGAGTGGTAGCGGCGGCCGTCGAGGGTGAGGGGGATCTCCTCCATGTTCTTGATCAGGTAGCCGGTGCGGGTGTCCAGGATCGAGGTGCGGGTGGAGAAGGACGAGCCCGCGTAGGAGTCGCCGGTGGCGAACATCGTCCAGGACAGCATCCGGCCCGACGCCGAGACCCGGGCCCTGTTGGGTATCCCGGTGAGCGCGATGCGGCGCTTCTCGCGGAGTTCGGCATCGAGGACGACGGCGTACGACTTGGGCGGGATCCCGGCGCGGCGCTGGAGGCACAGGCCGGTGCCCGCAGCGGCGTAGAAGCGCTCGCAGGAGGGACCACCGGTGGTGCGGGCCGCGTCCGGAACGGCCTTGCCGGACGCGGGGAGGCGGGCGACGCGGCCCGCGCCCGCCTCCGTGCTGCGGAAGTAGAGGTTTCCCCGGTCGAGGCCGAACTCCGACGCGGCGTCGGCGGACTGGGCGTCCTGCGCCGCGTGCACGGTGTAGGCGACGGCGACGCCCGCGAGCACGGCGGCGGCCGCGGCGACGGCCACGATCCGGGAGCGGAGGGAACGGAACGTACCGACGGTGTCGGCGGTATCGGTGGTACCGGTCGCACCGGTGTCAGGAGGCGAGGTCATGTCGGCCTTTCGGAGGGCGGAGCAGGGCGGCCGCCCCGGCGAGCGCCCCGGTCAGTGCGAGCGCCGCGCAGGTCAGCGCGGTCCCGACGCCCCACAGCGTCCACGCCGCACCGAACCCGGCCGCGGCGAGGAGCCGGGCCAGCGCCTGACCGGTCTGCAGGACGGCCATGCCGCTGGCCCGCCGCTCCTGGGCGACGACGGGGGCGACGAGGGCCATCAGGACGCCGTCGGTGGCGGCGTAGAAGACCCCGAGCAGCAGCAGTACGCCGATGAGCAGGGGCCAGCCGTCGGTGGGGGAGAGCAGCAGGAGGTAGCCGCCGAGCAGCGCCACGTGCCCCGCGAGGAACGGCACGCGGCGCCCGGTGCGGTCGGCGAGCCGCCCGGCCGGCACGGCGAGCAGCAGGTACACGGCGGCGGAGCCCAGCGGCAGCAGCGGGAACCACGAGACCGCGAAGTCGAGCCGCCGCTGGAGGAGGAGGTAGAGGAACGCGTCACCGATGGTGGCCGCGCCGAGCAGCGCGGCGGCGACGAGGACGCGCCGGAAGGCGGGAACGCGGAGCAGGTCCAGCGCTTTGGCGCGCCGCGCGCCGGAACCGGCCGCCGGCTTCCCCGGCACCGGCTCCATCGCGGCCTGTGCCCGGTGCCCCGGCACGAACGCGATCAGCATCAGCACCCCGAGCAGCCCGAAGCAGAAGCTGACCACGAACACGGCGTCGTACGCGTCGGCGGTCGCCCACAGCAGCGCGAACGCGGCGAGCGGCCCGAGCAGCGCGCCCGTCGTGTCCATCGCCCGGTGCACGCCGAAGGCGCGGCCCAGCGCGTCGGGCGGGCTGCTCAGCGAGATGAGCGCGTCGCGCGGCGCGGTGCGCACGCCCTTGCCGATGCGGTCGGCGGCGAGCGCCGCGCCGATCCCGGCGGTGGCGCCGCCCGCGAGCAGCAGCCCGAGCCGGGACAGCGCGGAGAGGGCGTAACCGCCGCCCGCCACCAGCTTGTGCCGGCCGCCGCGGTCGGCGGCGTAGCCGCCGGCCAGCCGCACCAGGGCAGTGACTCCGTTGTAGAGCCCGTCGAGAAAACCGAACTGGAGGGGTGAGAGGCCGAGTTGGAGGACGAAGTAGAGCGGCAGGACGGCGGTGACCATCTCCGAGGAGATGTCCGTGACCAGGCTGACCGCGCCGAGCGCGAGGACGGGGCCCGCGACGCGGCCGCGCCGGGCCTCGGACTTCTCCGAGGCCTTGGCGACCGCGTCGGTGGAGGCGAGGTACATGGCGTTCGTCTCAGCGGCAGGTGTACGACGGGCTGGTGTCCTTCGTCGACCCGTCCGTGGCGACGAGGTTCCAGGAGAACCCGGTGTCGGTGAAGTTCAGCTTGATGACGCCGAAGGTCTTGGTGATCCGCTTCTGGCTGTTGGGCTGTACCTCCTCGATGTCGTACGGGTTGGCGCCGCCCATGCCGGCGAGCAGCTCGACGATGCCCTCGGAGTCCGCCTTGCCGTCGGCGTTCTGCGGGGCGAACCGTTCGTAGTGGTGGTCGTGGCCGTTCATGACGAGCTCGGCCTTGTTCGCCTGGAGCAGCTTCCAGACCGGGCGGCTCACCGGGTCGTTGCCGTGCCCTCCGGAGGAGAAGAGGGGGTGGTGCCAGTACGCGGCCACACACTTCTTGGAGTTGGCGGCGAGGTCGTCCTTGAGCCAGTCGATCTGCTCGTCGTCGTCGAAGCTGTTGGAGTCGAGGGCGATGAAGTGCCAGTTGCCCTGGTCGAAGCTGTAGTAGCTCTTGCCGTCGGGGTAGGCGACGGAGCCGAAGTAGGACTTGTAGCCGGCGAGCGCGCCCGCCGGGTCGTAGGTCTCGTGGTTGCCGGGGACGGGGCGGGTCTTGCTCTTGAAGGCGCCCCAGGACTTGTCGTAGTAGTTCTTGAAGTCCTTCAGGCGCGCGTCGTCGTACTGGTTGTCGCCCATGGTCATGACGAAGGACGGGTTGATCTGCTTGACCAGGGCCGCGGTCTTGGGGTGCTTGCAGCTGCTGCTGCTCGCGGTGCACTGCTCGGCGATGTCACCCGCGGCGACCGCCGTGAAGGCTCCCGCCCTCGGCGCCGCGGCGGGGGAGGCGCCGGCCTCTTCGGCGGGCGACCAGAGCAGCACGCCGCCGACGAGGGCGAGCGAGGCGCCGGTGGCGATGGGGATGCCCCAACGGGCCCTGTGCGTACGGGAGTTGCTCGTGCGGGGGTTCATGGCGCGGGGGGTGGGCGGCATGTCCGTCTCCTCGGTTGGCGTGGGGGTGCCGGGCCGTCTCGGGGAATCCTGGCGATGCGGCATGTGCGCGTCAATGACTCGGGACGATAATTGTTAGGAAAGTTTCCTTCCAGCTGCTCGACCCGCGTTGTCAGTGGCCTCGCCTAGGGTGGCGAGCACGGGTGACAGGTGGCGTGAGCAGGGGCTGAGTGAGGCGGCGGTGTCGGTGGCGATGACGGCGGAGGCGGCGGAGGAGGGGCACGCCCTTCGGCGCACCCTTCTCGTGCGTTCCTGCGCCGCCGTCTTCCTTCCGGCCGAGGTGCCCCGGGAGGGACGGCTCGCCTTCTGGCGGCCGGACGGCGGAGAGCTTCCGGACGTGGCGGTGGCGGAGGGGGAGCTGTCCGGCGAGGCGGTGCCCGAGGCAGAGTCGGCGAGCGTGACCGCCGGGCGCGGGGGAGGGCTGTCGGGCGAGGCTGCCGGGCCCGAGGGCGAGCTGTCGGGTGAGGCCGCCGGACCCGGAGGCGTACGGGAAGGGCTGCGCGGCGCCACGCGGGGCGACCTCGTCGTCGCCCGCAAGCACGGCAAGGGTGCCCGCGCCCGCACCGTCCCCGCCCTGTTCCTGCCCGTCGCCGACGCCGTGTCGCTGCTGCTCCGCACCGCGGACCCGCACCCCGCCGCGGCTTGCTGGGCCGTAGCCGCACGGCACGCGCTGCACCTGGCCGCGCGGGGCAGGCTGCTGCCCGGCCTGACCGCCGGGGACATGGACGCGTGGCGGGCGGGGCCGCTGGACGAGGCCGACGTCGCGCACCTGCGGGCCATCGCCGCGGCGCTGCCCGCCGAGGCGCACGCGGTGCCGCTCGCGGGCCCCGGGCCGCTGCGGCTGCCGCAGCCGTTCGCCCTGGTCAGAGCCTTCGTCGACGCGGTGGTCGACGCCCTGCCGCGCACCCCCGCGGCCGCGCACGCCGTCGGTGCCGCCTTCGCCGCGCGTGCGCCGCAGCACCTGCCGGGCGCGCGGGAGTGGGCCGCCGAGGTCGCCGCGGGAATGGACGCCGGCGTGCGGGTCTCGCTCCGCCTCGACCTGCGGGCGCACGAAGTGTTCGACGGGGGCGAGTACTCCCGGGACGGCACGGACGACACCGGCGACGGCGCGGGCGGCTCCCCGGCCGCCGCAGTCGTCCAGGTCCACAGCCTCGCCGACCCGGCACTCGTGACGGACGTGCCGGGACTCTGGGCGGGCACCGACCACTTCGGCCCGCGCGCCCGCGTCGACACCCTGCTCGCGCTGCGCCGCGCGGCCCGCGTGTGGCCCCCGCTCGGCAGACTCCTGGAGCGGCCGCGCCCCGACGTGCTGCCGCTCAGCGAGGAGGAGTTGTACGACCTCCTGGGCGCGGCGGCAGGACGGCTCGCCGCGGCCGGCGTGGCCGTCCACTGGCCGAGGGAGCTCACCCGTGGCCTCACCGCCACCGCCGTGGTCCGCCCGGCCCCCGGCACCGCCGCCGACAACTTCGACTTCTTCAAGACCGAGAAGCTCCTCGAATTCCGCTGGCAGGTGGCGTTCGGCGACCAAGCCGAGCCGCTGACCGACGCCGAGCTCGACGTGCTGGCGGAGGCGCACCGCCCGGTCGTCCGCCTCCGCGACCAGTGGGTCGTCGTCGACCCCGAAATGGTCCGCAAGGCGCGCAAGCGGGACCTCGGCCTGCTCGACCCGGTCGACGCCCTGTCCGTCGCGCTCACCGGCACGGCCGAAGTGGACGGCGAGCGCGTGCCCGCCGTCCCCCTCGGCGCACTGGCCCGCCTGCGCGAGCGCGTGACGGGCGACCTCGACGTGCTCGCCCAGCCCCCGGGCCTGCACGCCACCCTCCGGGACTACCAGCTCCGCGGTCTTGCCTGGCTCGACCGCATGACCTCCCTGGGCCTCGGCGGCTGCCTCGCCGACGACATGGGCCTCGGCAAGACCATCACGGTCATCGCCCTCCACCTGCACCGCAGGCACCCCGCGCCGACACTCGTCGTCTGCCCCGCGTCGCTGCTCGGCAACTGGCAGCGTGAGATCGAGCGGTTCGCGCCTGGCGTGCCGGTGCGCCGCTTCCACGGGACGGGCCGCACCCTCGCCGGCCTGGACGCCACCGGCGGCTTCGTCCTCACCACGTACGGGACGATGCGCACGAGCGCGCCCGAGCTGGCCGGGCAGGCCTGGGGCCTGGTCGTCGCGGACGAGGCGCAGCACGTCAAGAACCCGCACGCGGCGACGGCGAAGGCGCTGCGCACGATCCCCGCGCAGGCCAGGGTCGCGCTCACCGGCACCCCCGTGGAGAACAACCTCTCCGAGCTGTGGGCGCTCCTCGACTGGACGACGCCGGGGCTGCTCGGCCCCCTGAAGGCGTTCCGCGCCCGCCACGCGCGCCTCGTGGAGGGCGGCGAGACGGCCGAGAACGACGAGGCGCTGGAGCGCCTGGCCCGGCTCGTCCGCCCCTTCCTCCTGCGCCGCAAGAAGTCCGACCCGGGCATCGCCCCGGAGCTGCCCCCGAAGACGGAGACCGACCACCCGGTCACCCTCACCCGTGAGCAGACCTCGCTGTACGAGGCGGTGGTGCGCGAGACGATGGCCCGCATCGAGGCGTCGGACGGCATGGCGCGCCGCGGCCTGGTCATGAAGCTGCTGATGGCGCTCAAGCAGATCTGCAACCACCCCGCGCAGTACCTGAAGGACGGCATGCTCACGACGCGCACCGGCCGCCCACGCTCGGGCAAGCTGGAGCTGCTGGACGAGCTCCTCGACACGATCCTCGCCGAGTCGGAGAGCGCGGGCGCGGTCCTGATCTTCACGCAGTACGTCCAGATGGCCCGCCTCCTGGAAGCACACCTGACCGCCCGCGGCATCCCCAGTCAGCTCCTGCACGGCGGCACCCCGGTCGCGCGCCGCGAGGAGATGGTGGACCGCTTCCAGTCCGGCGAGGTCCCGGTCTTCCTGCTCTCCCTGAAGGCGGCGGGCACGGGCCTCAACCTCACCCGGGCGGGCCACGTGATCCACTACGACCGCTGGTGGAACCCGGCGGTGGAGGAGCAGGCCACCGACCGCGCGTACCGCATCGGCCAGACCCAGCCGGTCCAGGTCCACCGCCTGGTCACCGAGGGCACGGTCGAGGACCGCATCGCCGAACTCCTCGCGGCGAAGCAGGCATTGGCGGACGCGGTGCTCGGCGACGGAGGCGAGGCGGCCCTCACGGAACTGTCCGACGCGGAGCTCGCGGACCTCGTGGCGCTGAGGAGGACGGCATGAAGCCGCGGAGCGGACCGGCCGGACACGGCGGTGGCCTGGGCCGGGCCAGCGGAATGAGCGAGACGAGCCGCATGGGCAGCGGCCGCGTCTTCCCCGCCCTGCCCGCGAACCCCGACCCCGGCGCCCCCTTCGCCACCTCCTGGTGGGGCAACGCGTGGCTCGACGCGCTGGAGGGCAGCGCCCTGGACCAGGCCCGCCTCGCCCGCGGCCGGGCGTACGCGCGCGAGGGCGCGGTCGACACCATCACCGTCGCCCCGGGCCGCATCGTCGCGTACGTCCACGGCAGCCGCCCCCGTCCGTACCGAGCGGAGATCCGCCTGCGGACGATGCTGCCCGAGCACTGGGACCGCTTCCTCGACGCCGTGGCCACCGACCCCGCGCGCATCGCGGCGCTGCTCGACAAGGAGATGCCGCACGCCCTGGCCGACGCGGCGACCCGGGCCGACGTCCCGCTCCTGCCCGGAGCCCGCGAGCTGGCCCCCGCCTGCACCTGCCCGGACCGGGGCCACCCCTGCAAACACGCGGCCGCCCTCGCCTACCAGACGGCCCGCCTCCTGGACGCCGACCCCTTCGTGCTCCTGCTGCTGCGCGGCGGCGAGGAACAGGACCTCCTGGACGAACTGTCGCGCAGGAACACGCGGTTGTCGGCGGCGGAGCAACACGAGGCGACGGCACGCCGACAGCCCGACCCGCACGCCCCCGCGACGACCCGGCCCCAGACCACCCCCGACCCCGACCCCGACCTCCCCACCCTCCCCGCGCTCCCGAGCGTCCTGGCACGAGAGGCCCTGGCCACGGAGTACCGCTCCCCGCTCCCGGCCCCGCTCGCCCCACCGGCACACGCGGGCGAGCCCCCGGTGCTCCCGTCCCTGCCCGGCGCGCCGGACCCGACAGCGCTGGAGTTCCTGGTGACGGACGCGGCGGCCCGCGCCCACGCGTTCCTCACGACGGGCACGGACCCCTTCACGGCCGTGTCCCCCTGGCACGACGCGGTCCGCCTGGCCGCCTCGCACCCCGGCCTCACCGGCCGCCGCACATTCAGCCGCCAATTCGCCGAACTGGCCAGATCCGTGGGGCGCACCCCCGCCGACCTCTCCCGAGCGGCGGCGGCCTGGCGCCAGGGCGGCGAGGAGGGCCTGGCGGTCCTCGAAGCCCCCTGGGACCCCCCGGCGGGCCCCTTCGACCGCGCCCGCGGCGCCCTGACCGCGGCGGACCTCCCCCGCATGACGATCCACCACAACCACCTCACGAACCCCGAAGGCACCCTCCAGCTCCGCTACGGCCACGACAACCGCTGGTACCCGTACCGAAGCGAGCCGGGCGCGCACGACTGGTGGCCCGAGGGGGAGGCGGATGTGGATCCGGTGGGGGCGCTGGCTGGGGTGACGGAGGCGTAGGGCGGCCCGGGTCCGTCGTCACGCCCGAAGGTGCGCCAAGAGGTCATCGCCCGCGGGGTAGGGCCGTTCCGAGGGCAGCAGACGGGCCGCCGCCTCCAGGTCGTTCCCCTCCCGTACGAGTGCGTGGATCTCCCGTGCGCGGTCGGTGACGTCCGTGATCGAGACCGTCCACTCGTCCGCGTAGCGGCGGGAGGCCTCGCCGGACAGGCCCAGTTGGAGGGAGCGGTGGGGGAGTGGGTTGAGGTGGAGGTCGCGTTCCGGGTCCCACTGGACTCGGGCGGGGGATCGGCGCAGGGAGTGTTTCCAGGTGGCCTGGTCGGGGTGGAGGCCGGGGGCGTAGTGGGAGAGGCATGCGTTGCGCAACGCCCAGTCGAAGCCCTCGCGGGTGATCTCGACCGCCAGAACGGTCTCCTGGCCTTCCTTCGTGGCCCAGCCGCAGCGGTACATCATCCAGAGGAAGGACGGCTTGATCCACGTCATGCGGTCCCGCTTCCAGGCGGCGGGAAAGCGCCCGGTGCGGGCCGCGGGTACGCCGAGCTCCGGGGCGTACGCCTGGTAGACGGTGATGGTCGAGTCGGTGTGCAGGGCGCGGATCTGGTGGTTCATGGTCGACCAGCGTGCACGTGGCGACGGCGGACCGCCAGCGAATTGTCGGTGCCGCGCGCTACCGTAAAAGCCTCGTGTACGGAGAAGGGGGTCCGGTGGACGCTGAGTTGACGGCGCTTGCGGCGGCGGGGGCGACGGCGCTCGTGCAGCAGATGGTGACCGAGAGCTGGGCCCAGGCGCGGGACCGGGTCGCCCGGTTCTTCGCGCGGGGCAGCGGTGACGAGGACGCCCTCGCGGGGGAGCTGGAAGAGGCGCGGATCGAAGTCGTCGCCGCGCGGGGCGCGGAGGACGAGGCGACCGCGGCCGACGTGCAGGCGGAGTGGCGTTCCCGCCTCCGCCGCAGGCTCGCCGCTGACCCCGAGGCCGCCGCCGAACTGCGGGCTCTGCTCGAAGAGTTGTCCCCCGAGCCCGACGCGCGGGCGCCGCGCGTCACCATCACGAACAACACCATCAGCGGCGGCACGCTCTACGGCACATCGATCCAGGCAGGCACCATCGGAACCCAGAACATCAACGGCAACACCCCGTGACGCGGCGGCGGTAGCGGGCTCCCGCACGGCGACCCACCCACACACTCACCCATGCGCCCACCCGCCACCGCCGCACGCTGCGTCTAGAAGTCGACCCGCGTCCGCTCGTCCAGCCGCGCCACAGAGTCCTGCGCGAACGCCTTCTCGTAGTCGCTGCGGATCTCCTCGATCTGGGTGTCCCGCTTGCGCGCCTCGGTCGTCGGGTACAGCAGGATCAGTTCGTACGAACGCTCCCGCTCGATCCTGCCGTTGGAGTCGCGCCACTGTCCGCGCCCGTCCTGGATGGTCAGCCCGTCCGGGAAGCCCGGCGTGACCTCCTTGTCGATGAAGGCCATGAACTGCTTGTCGGTCACCGCGGGCCCGCCGTCGGGCCGTTCCGTACCGAAGAAGAGCCGCGTCTCGGTGAACGGCTTGCCGCGGGCGACGGTCGACGTGACGGCCGGGCCGGCGGCACCGGTCGGGCCGTCGTCGTCCAGCGAGGCGTACGCGGCGGGAGCACCGACCGCCAGCACGGTGGTGGCAGCGGCGGCCACGGCGAGCCGGGTGCCGGAGACGCGGGGGAAGGTGAGGGCCACAGGGCGTTCCTTTTCCGAGGAGGGACGGTCCACAACGGCGGCAAACCGTAGCGGACCCCCGTGCTTCCGGTGCCCTTGAAGCCGGGCACATCTGGCGATATGGCCTGATTGGCCCCCGCCGATTTCATGCTCGCGTGGCATGCCCGTCACAGAGCCCCGGCTGCGCCCCCGCCCAGCCGGTACGTCGTGAGATCCCGCCAGCCCTTGCCCGCCCCGTCCGTCACGATCAAGTGGACGGTGTCCACGTGGCTGACGATCGGGAGCGCCGGGGCGAGGGCCGTCTCCAGAGTGTCGTAGGCCGCCTCGTAAGTGGCTGGGCCCTCGTGGTTCGCGAGGGTGAGGTGGGGGGCCGGGGGCGGAGTGAAGATGCCGCGGTAGGGGACGGCTTCGGGCCAGCGGGTCGTGAGGGAGCGGGTGAGGGCGCGGACCGGGGTGTCGGGGGCCGGCGGGAGGTAGAGGACGCCGGGGTAGCGGCCGAATTCGCGGAACGTGAGGGTGAAGGGGGCGTGGGCGGCGAAGATCTCCGCGAGGTCCCTGTGGGTGGACGCGGTGAAGCGGGACTCGTTGAGAAACGGGTAGAGCACCGTCACGTGCGCCGGGAAACCGGCCCTCACCAGGGGGTTCGCCTCGGGGATGCGGATGGACAGGGCCGTGTCGCCGGGAAGGTCCGCCCAGCCGTCCGGCTCCGCCGCCCCCTCCGCTGCCCCGTCTGCAGTCCCCGCCCCTGTCCCCGTCGCCGCGAGTGCCTCCATCCCCGCCCCCGTCGCCCCTGCCCGTTCCCGTGTCCCGGTGCTCATCGCGCGCGGTGCAGGCGTGCCGAGAGGTGGTGCTGCAACGGCTGGCCCACGGCCGCGAGGTCGTGGGTGAACGTGAGGGTGTCGTCGTCGGTCAGCGTGTAGCGGCGGCGGGTGGCCGTGACCTCCTTGGCGGTGGGGGTGAGGGCCACGTCGTGGGTGGAGAGGTCGACCGCGCCTTCGGCCGCCTGGCCCACCGCGATCTCCGCGATGCCGGTGGGCTGGGTGACCAGTGCCTCCACCCGGCCGTCGGGCTGCAGCCGCCACCAGCCGCTCTCCCGGGCCGCGGGGCGCAGCGGGGCGTCGTCGGCGTCGAGCAGCCACGCCCGGGCCTCGTAACGGAGGAAGGGCCGGCCGTCGTGGCTGAAGGTGACCTCCTGCGCGTACGTGAAGTCCGCGGGGAGCGTCGGATACTCGCCGCGCCCCCGCCCGTGCCACGTGCCCAGGAGCCCGAGCACGGGGCCGAGCAGCGCGTGCGGCGCGGGCGCCTCGTCCGGGCGGCGGCTGTCGGGGTACGGGTGCTCCGGTGCGGGCTCGAACACGGTGGGGCTCCTCGGGATGGTCGGGCGGGTGCCGGGGGGAACGGGCGGGTGCCGGAGGGAAGCTTAGGGGGCGTGCCCTTCGGGGGCGGCACGTCCTCCGCCGCCGTAACGTGCTGTCTTCCCACACGTCACCCAATTCCCTTACGTTGCCCCGGACTTGCCGAGGCGTAGCGGGAGAGGCCCGGACGTGCCGAGGCGTGGCGGGAGAGGGCGGTGGGCGTGATGGTGCGCAAGAGTGCGGGTGGGCTGCTGGTGGGGGCTCTCGTGTGGTGGTGTGCCCTCGGCGGAGCCGCAGCCGGAGCCGGGACCGGAGCCGCAGCCGCAGCCGGGACCGGAGCCGCCGCGAACCCCCGCGGCGCCGACGACCCCGCGCCGGGAACCTCCTACTCCGCCACCACAGGCGTCGGCGTCCACAACGCCTACGAGAAGGCGAAGTACCCGTACTTCGCCGATGCCCTCGACTCCGGTGCCGCGATGCTCGAACTCGACGTGTGGACCAACGCGTTCGGCGGCGGATGGCGGGTGTCGCACAACAACCCCGTCGGCAACGACAACAACTGCGAGAACGCCCAGAGCCCGGCCGAGCTGCGCACCAAGGCGCGCAACCAGAGCCTCGCGGGGTGCCTGAGGGACATGCGCAGCTGGCACGACGCGCACCCCGGCCACCGGCCAATCCTCGTGAAGGTCGAGCTGAAGGACGGGTTCCAGGGCAGAAGGGGGCGCGGCCCCGCCGACCTGGACGCGCTCCTCACCGGCGTGCTCGGCGACGCCCTCTACCGCCCGGGACAGCTCGCCGCCGGGCACGCCAACCTCGACGACGCCGTACGGGACAAGGGCTGGCCCGCACGCGCCGACCTCGCCGGCAAGTTCGTGGTCGAACTGATCCCCGGCACCGTCGAACGCGGCAACCCGGCCGACACCCTCTGGACCGACCGCGAGTACGCCACCCACCTGCGCGACCTCGCCGCCGCGGGACGCCTCGGCGACGCCGCCGCCTTCCCCGCCGTGCTCGGCGCGGAAGCGGGCGATCCGCGCGGGCGGTACCAGGACGCGTCGCTCCGGCCGTGGTTCGTGCTGTTCGACGGGGACGCCTCCGCGTACGCGGGCGGCGCCGTCGACACCCGCTGGTACGCCGACCGGCGCTACCTCGTCGTCATGACCGACGCCCACAACGTCGCCCCCGCCATCGACGGGACGCGGCCGACCGAGGCCCAGGCCAGGGAGCGGGTCGCGCTGCTCACGGGGAAGCACGCCAGCGTCGTGTCCGCCGACTGGTACCCGCTGCCCGGCGTCCTCTCGACCGTGCTCCCGCGCGGCTGACCCCACCGAGGGCCCGGGACACGGGGTCCTGGCACGTCGGACGCTCAGGGCTGGATCCGGATCCACACCGGCGCGTGGTCCGACCCGGTCGCGCCCCTCCGTACCGCCGGATCGCCGTCCGCCACCGACGGCAGCGCGCCGGCCGCGGCGCCCGGCGCGCCCGTGTCCGCCGTCCGCACCTGGTCGAGGAGGCTCCGGCTCACCAGGACGTGGTCGATGAGCTCGCGGCGGCCGGCGTGGATGCGGGAGAAGCGCCGGTCGGGCGGGATCAGCGGGGCCACGTTCCACAGCCGTGTCGCGTCGCCCTTGTCCGGCCGGTCGAAGCCCGGCGTGCCGATCTCGGAGCCGGGCGGCCCGAGCAGGAGCTGCGTCGTCGCGGCGCCGACCTCGTCGTTGAGGTCGCCGAGCACGGCGACCCCGTGCTCGCGGCCGTCGCCGCGCAGCAGCCGGTCGGCGAGCGCGCGCACCGCGGTGGCCTCGGCGGCGCGGCGGTGCAGGGCGTACGCCGCGTACCGCGCGCGCTCGCCCTCGTCCAGCGGCTGGAAGCGGCGCCCGGGATAGGACAGCAGCTTCGACTTGAGGTGGCACACCACCACGTCGAAGAAGAACGCACGCGTCGACACCGTCACCGCGAGAGCCCCGCGCCCGGCGCGCGATGTCGTCCGGCCCGTGTCGTCGGTCTGCACCGGCCGCACCGGTTCCGGAAAGGCGTCCTCGTCGGCGACGACGCAGACCGGGAGGCTGGTGAGGAAGCCGACCCGGATGCCCCGGTCGTCCGCGCGCCGGGAGAGCGTGACGTGCCAGGTGCCCTCCAGCAGGCCCGCAAGATCCTCCAGGGCAGCCCGGTCACCGACCTCCTGCACGCCGAGAACGCTCGGCCCCAGCGCGCCGACCGTCGCCGCGAGCGACGCCAGCTTCGCCTCGTACGCGGCCTTGTCCTTGGGGCCGAACTCCCCGCCGGGGCGGTAGAGGTTCTCCAGGTTCCACGTGCCGACGATCATGTCCGCCTCCCGTGCGGTCGGACCCGGTCCCCTCGGCCGGTCGGCGGGTGGGGCCAGCGTGCCCGTGAAACCGTCCCCGCGACAGGGCCGCCGGATGCGCACTCGCACTACCGTGAAGAGATGACGCCGCCTCCCGCGCCGGGCCCCGCCGGTCTCACCCCCCACGGCCCGGCCGGACCCACCCCTCACGCCCCCGCCGACCTCGTCGTCACGGGCTGCACGGCACTGACCCACGACCCGCGCGGTGAGATCGTCTTCGTCGACGACGCCACGATCGTCGTACGCGACGGACTCATCGCCTCCGTCACGGCGGGCGCCCCCGATGCCGGTGTTCCCGCGGCGGCCGAGCACCTCAACGGCCGCGGCACCGTCGCCCTCCCCGGCCTCGTCAACTGCCACACGCACACGCCGATGGTGGCCCTGCGCGGCCTCGCCGAGGACCTGCCGGCCCACGCGTGGTTCAACGACTGGATCTGGCCCGTCGAGTCCAACCTGACCGAGCGCGTCGTCGGGCTCGGCGCACGGCTCGCCTGCGCCGAGCTGATCCGCGGTGGCGTCACCACCTTCGCCGACCACTACTTCGCCATGGACGAGGTGGCCGCCGCCACCGAGGAGAGCGGCCTGCGCGCCGTCCTCGGGCAGGCCTACTTCAGCTCGCAGGGGCCCGCGGGCCGCGCCGCCTCCCTCGACTTCGCGCTGCGGCAGCGCGGCGCCGCCGAAGGACGCATCACCACCTGCCTCGCCCCGCACGCCCCCTACACCGTCGACGGGCCCGACCTCGCCGCGACCGCCGAACTCGCCGGGGAACACGGCCTCCTCGTCCACATCCACGCCGCCGAGAACCGCGAGCAGACCGACAACAGCCTGGCCCGCCACGGCCGCACCCCCGTCGAGATCCTGGAGCGCGCCGGACTCCTCGACGTCGACCTCCTCCTCGCCCACGCCACCGGCCTCGACCCCGCCCGGGACCTGCCCGTCCTGCGCCGCGCCGCGGCACGCTCCGGCGGCCGCGTCGCCGTCGCCTCCGCGCCGCGCGGCTATCTCAAGTTCGGCTGGGACACCACGCCCGTACGGGCGCTGCGCGAGGCGGGCGTCCCGGTCGGCCTGGCCACGGACGGCGCCGCGTCCAACAACACCCTCGACGTGTGGGAGTCCATGACGCTGACCGCGCTCGTCCAGAAGTACGTGGAACGGGACCCCACCTGGCTCACCGCACGCCAGGCCCTGGACCACGCCACCCTGCAGAGCGCGCGGGCCGTCGGGCTCGGGGACGAGATCGGCAGCCTCGCCGAAGGGCGGCGCGCCGACCTCGTCCTCGTAGACGTGACGGGACCGCACACCCAGCCCGTGCACGACCTCGCGGCCACGCTCGTGCACAGCGCGCGCTCCGCCGACGTGCGCACCACGGTCGTGGCCGGCCGGATCCTGATGCGCGACCGCGAGCTGCTGACCCTCGATGTGCCGCACCTGGTGGGGGAGTTGAGCGGCCTGCTGCCGGAACTCGTCGACCGGAGCCACGGGAAGCGGATCCAGGAGTACGAGGGATGATCCTTCGGAAATTCTTCGCCCGCGAGCGATGAGTTCCGCGAACCCCGCGGGTCCACCCTTCGCAGACGTACGCCCGAAGGGTGGAGGAGACACGCCATGGGACTTCCGGACATCGTCACGCGCGAGGAGTGGCTCGCCGCGCGTGAGGAGCTGCTGGCCAAGGAGAAGGCGGCCACCCGCGCGCGTGACGCGCTCAACGCCGAGCGGCGCCGGCTGCCGATGGTCGAGGTCGACAAGGAGTACTACTTCGACGGCTCCGACGGAAAGGCGACGCTGCTCGACCTCTTCGACGGCAAGGACCAACTGATCGTCTACCACTTCATGTTCGCCCCCGAGTGGGACGCGGGCTGCCGCAGCTGCTCCGGGTTCCTCGACCAGATCGGACACCTCGCGCACCTGCGGGCCCGCTCCACGAACTTCGTCGCGGTGTCGCGCGCGCCGTTCACCAAACTGCTTGCCTTCAAGGCCCGGATGGGCTGGACAGTCCCCTGGTACTCGACGAACGGCGGCGACTTCAACCACGACTTCCAGGCGTCGTCCCCGGAAGAGCCCCACGACGTGCCCGCGATCAACTGCTTCCTGCGGTACGGCGACCGCGTCTTCCACACGTACGCGACGTTCGCCCGCGGCCTGGACGGCATCGGCTCCACCACCAGCCTCCTCGACCTCACCGCGCTCGGCCGGCAGGAGGAGTGGGAGGAGCCCGCGGGGCGGGCCACGGTGTTCGGGGCCCCCGCGGGCAGCGCCCGGGTGCGCTACCACGACGAGTACGAGGACTGAGCCGGGCCCCGGGAGAACCCTGGGAATCGCCCCCGTTCCGTCTCAGTTGCGTCACGCCGCGCATCCGCGGGGCCGCCCCGCGCGTTCTCCTCAGTACAGAAGTCCGGAGTCCGTGGAGCGCGGACCGCGGACGTGACAGAACGGCACGGGGGACAAGGATCATGATGAACGGACCAGTGGTGTTGGAGCGGTTCCCCGCGGGCGGACCGCGCGGATCGTGGCCCGCGGAGGAGTTCGCGCGGGCCCGTCGGCAGGAAGGGCAGCCCGCGGAGGTCGTGATGGACCTCGCGTCGGACGCCTTCCTGGTGATCGTGCGCGTCCCCGAGAAGGCCGGGGAACTCGCCGCCGTGTGAGCGCGGCCTCAGACCCGTGAGCGCGGCCTCAGCCCACCGCGCGGCGGAAACCGGCGCTCACGCGCTCAGGGCCCGCGACCAGCCCGGCGTGGTCCCCGTGACCCGGCACAGCGCCAGATACAGCGGGATCGGCGGGGTGTAAGGGACGTCGCCCGCTGGACGGTTGATCAGGACCGGCCGGCAGTCGGCGTCCCGCACCAGCGCGCCCGCCGAGTAGGCGACCGGTGAGGGCCACTCCATCGCGACGTCGGAGTCCGCGGGCACGATCCACCACCAGCGCGCCCCGTCCTCGTACACACATCCCACGCGGGGCAGCCTGGACATCAGCCGGGGGCCGAACACCGCGGGCACCGCCACCGCGTCGCAGCCGAGCGGCTCGGTCATCCCCTCGGGCAGATCGAGCCGCAGGGGTGGTGGTGTCGGTCTCCCGGTGCGCTGCCGCCGTCGCGACAGACCGACCAAGGTGTTCAGATCCAACGGCCGCACCGTACCCGCGCTCACATGCCCCCCGCCCGTGTCACTGCCACGCTCGTTCGTTCCGTTCTCCGCGTGCGCCGGTCCGCGCACCCGCCGTTCTCCGTGCACGCCGGTCCGCGCACACGCCGTTCTCAGCACGCGCCGTCACCGGCGCACGCGGTCCTCAGTCACACATCGGCGCCGGCGAGGACGCCGACCGCCGCAACTCCGCCCACACCGTGAGCCCGAAACCGGGCCCCGCGTCGTGGACGCCCCACGCGCTGCTCACCGCGTCGACAAGGAGCAGTCCCCTCCCGTGCTCCTCGTCGGCCCCCCTGTGCGCGGGGCGCGGCATCCCTGAACCGCACCCCTCGTCACGTACGGCTATTCGCAGCTTCTCCGGATCCGCGCAGAGCTCGCAGATGATCCGCCGGCTCGCGGTGTGCACCACGGCATTGGTGACCAGTTCGGAGAGAACGAGTGCCGCCGCGTCGCAGGCGTCGTCGTCCCGCACCGCCCACCGGTCCAGCTGCGTGCGCATCAGGCGTCTCGCCTGTGCGACGGAGCCCGGACGCGGTGCGAGGGCGAAACTGACGCAGACCTCGGCGGCCTCGGGCCACGCCTCGGCGAGATCGCCAAGTCGGCCTTCAGCGGCGTCGGTTCGTAACGGCGCGGGCGGAGTCACGCTCTCCACTATCGCCCCGCCCAGAACACCTTGGCAAGACCCACTCTGAAAAGTGCACAGTGGCGTGTTCCTCCGTGACGGCGCATGGCACACTGCTCGCTACAGCTCGCGGTGCGGTGTGAGTTGAAGCAACGCGGAGTCAGGTGGAGGTAGGAGACGTGAGCGAACCGCGGTCAGCCCCGACCGTCGGCCAGGTCGTTCTCGGTCGTCGCCTGCAGGATCTGCGTGAGAGCGCGGGCCTGAAACGCGAGGAGGCCGCGAAGATCCTCCGCGTCGCCCCCGCCACCGTCCGGCGCATGGAGACGGCCGAGGTCGCGCTGAAGATCCCGTATCTCCAGCTGCTCCTGAAGTCCTACGGCGTCGCGGACGACGAGGCCGACGCCTTCGTCCAGCTCGCCGAAGAGGCCAACAAACCCGGCTGGTGGCAGCGGTTCCACGACATCCTGCCGGGCTGGTTCAGCATGTACGTGAGCCTGGAGGGGGCCGCCAGCCTCATCAGGTCGTACGAACCCCACTTCGTGCCGGGCCTCCTGCAGACCGAGGAGTACGCGCGCGGCGTGATGCGGTCCGGCGCCATCGGCCAGACCCGGCCCGCGGACATCGAGCGGTATGTGGCGCTGCGCATGGAACGCCAGTCGCTGCTCGCCCGTGAGGACGCGCCCCGGCTGTGGGTGGTCATGGACGAGACCGCGCTGCGCAGGCCCGTGGGCGGCGCCGACGTGATGCGGGAGCAGATCGACCGCCTCCTCGAAGCCGCCGAGCTGCCCCATGTCACCTTGCAGGTCGCCACCTTCGCGGCGGGCCCGCACCCCGGAACGTACGGACCGTTCGTGCTCTTCCGCTTCGCCATGGCGGAGCTGCCCGACATGGTCTACAGCGAGTACCTGACCGGCGCCGTCTACCTGGACGCGCGCAAAGAGGTGGCCACCCACCTGGAGGTCATGGACCGCATGGCGGCGCAGGCCGCCACCGCACAACGCACGAAGGAGATCCTCCGGGACCTCCGCAAGGAGCTGTGACATGGACCGACATCGAGCCGGAACGCGCCCTGCCGGTCCGCGTTCACCCGGAGCCCGCGACGACTCGCGCAGCGAGGTCAGGGAGTCCCGGATCTACAACGGCATGCCCGCCCGCGACCTCGGCACCGAGGGCTGGCACAAGCCCTGGAGCGGCGGCAACGGCGGCAACTGCCTGGAAGCCATGAAGCTGGCCGACGGGCGCGTCGCCGTGCGCCAGTCCGCCGACCCCGACGGTCCCGCGCTGATCTACACGCACGGGGAGATCACCGCGTTCATCGAGGGTGCGAAGGCGGGCGAAGCGGACTTCCTGCTGTCGTGACCGCCGCCCGCCGCCCGTTAACCGTCGCTCACCGCCCGTCACTCTCCGCCCGCCGCCCAGCCGTTCGCCGTCGACGCTTGGAGTCCGCATGACCGATCCGTCGTACATCGACACCAGCAAGCCGCACCCCGCACGGATGTACGACTGGTTCCTCGGCGGCAAGGACAACTACCCGGTGGACGAGGAGATGGGCCGCCGGCTCGTCGCCATGGACGGACGGGTCCTGACGACGGCACGGGCCAACCGGGCGTTCATGCAGCGCGCCACCCGCTGGCTCGCGACCCAGGGCGTACGGCAGTACCTGGACATCGGCACCGGCATACCGACCGAACCGAACCTCCATCAGATCGCGCAGGCGATCGTCCCGGACGCCCGCGTCGTCTACTGCGACAACGACCCCATCGTCCTGGCCCACGCCGAGGCGCTGCTGCGCTCGACGCCGCAGGGCGTCACCGAGTACATCCAGGCGGACTTCCGCGAGCCGGCGAAGATCCTCGAAGAGGCGGGGCGCGTCCTGGATTTCGACCGGCCCGTCGCCCTGTCGCTCGTCGCGCTGTTGCACTTCATCGCGGACGAGGACGGCGCGTACGACTTGGTGGACCGGATGATGAGCGCTCTGCCGGCCGGCAGCCACCTGGTCCTCTCGCACGGCACGGCCGACTTCACCCCGGCCACCGCGAAGCAGGCCACGGAGCTCTACAAGGCGCGCGGCATGACCCTGGCGCTGCGCACGCGCGCGGAGGTGGAGCGCTTCTTCGAAGGGTACGAACTGGTGGATCCCGGCGTGGAGATCCTCGACCGGTGGAAGCCGGAGCCGGGCGAGCCGGGGCCCGATCCCGAGGAGGGGCCGACGCCGGGGTACGGCGGGGTGGCGCGCAAGCGCTGAGCGTCCCTGGTCGTACCACTGGGCCTCAGGTCACGCCGAGGATGAAGCACGCCGTCGCGGCGAGCGACGCGACACCACGCACGTGATTCCATACGGTCCACTCCCTGACGTACGTACGCCAGTACGCGGCGCCCTCCGCGCTGTCCGGGTCGACCTCGGCGAGGGCGTCGTTGCGCGGGACGTTCGCCACGACGGTCACGCCGAACGAGCCGACCAGATAGAGCGCGCTGCCGAGCAGCAGCTCGACCGTGCCGTCGTCCGGCCAGAGCACGAACGTCACGACGGCGAGCACCGCGCAGAGCCCCGTCGCGCCCAGGAACACGGCCATGAAGGCCGGGGTGACCGCGGTGACGTTGATCCGGTTCATCGCGGCGATCCCCTGGGCTGGGGGCAGTGCCGCAAGCCCCTTCATCACGAAGGTGGAGAACGCGGCGAAGACCCCGGCGACGAGGCCGCAGGCAAGAGCCCCGAGCACGGTGAGCACGAAGTACGGTCCGTCGATCATGACAACTCCCGTGGGACTGGGGCGGTTACGTCGGAGGAGGCTACGTCGGACGGCGGGCGCGAGTGATCCTGCAGTGCGGCCTCGATCCACCACAAGTCAATTCCCGTCGGCCCGCGACCGCCATACGCGACGCCCGCGGCCGCATACGCCGCCGTCTCGGGGGCGTCACGCGCCTTCCCGGCGCAGGCCGTCCTCGTCCCGCGGCTCGCGCCACTCCCGCAGCGTCGCCTGCACCGCGGCGCCGATCCGCCGCCGTGCCTCCCCGCGCGGCACCCCGCTCATCAGCAACCGGTCGTACGGCGTGGCCGTGTGCCGCACCGCCGCCACGACCGCCGCCGTCACCGCCCCCTCCGAGAGCGCCCGCCCCGCCGCGCTCCGCCCCACCCGGCCGCTGCCGCGCACCGACGCGTGGGCGGCGACGGCGCGGGCCCGGTCCCGCGGGCAGCCGGGAAAGATCCGCCGTATCTCCGCGGCGAACGCCTCCGTGAACCGCACGTCCTCCGCGGCCCGCCGCGCCGCGTCGCGCGCCCGGCGCCGCGCCCGCGCCTCCGCGTCGGCCAGGCACCGCTCCTCGGCGCTCGCGAGCGCGGCCTCCTCGACGAGCACCCCCTGCCGTTCGTAGCGGGCGCGGCGGCGGTGGAAGCGGACGACCACGGCCGAGAGGCCGCTGCCCTCGCGGGCCCGTCGCGTGAGCGCCGTGTCGCCGCGCGGCAGGTACACGAGGTGCCCGAGGTCGGCGCAGTCCAGGCAGCGCGGCTCGCCGCCCTCCAGGACGAGCAGCGGGAGCGGCCCGGAACGGCACTCCGCGCAGTGCCTTCGCCGCAGCGGCTGGAAGACCAGGAGCCCGGCGCGGGCGGACGGAATGACCGGAGAGCTCGTCATGCCCCTTTCATCCCCGCGACCGCTCTCCGCGAAGCGGCGCCTCCGCACCTCCGTCTCCGTACCTCTGTCCCTGCGGTACCTGTGCGAGTACCGGGCATCATGGGCCCGTGCGACTCGAACCGATCACCTGGGAACGCCTGGCCGACACCCTCGCCGACCGCCTGCTCGACCTGAAGGCGGCCGACGGCGGTCCGTGGACGCGGGTGGCCGTCGACGGGGCGCCGGGCGCCGGCACCGGTGAACTGGCGCGCCTGGTGGGCGACGCGCTGCGCCCGCGGGGGCGGAGCGCGCTGGTCATCGGCACGGAGGGCTTCCTGCGGCCCGCGTCGCTCCGCTTCGAGTACGGCCACGAGGACGTGGAGGCGTACTACAGCGGGTGGTTCGACACCGGCGCGCTGTGGCGTGAGGTCTTCGGGCCGCTCGACCCCGGCGGCACCGGGCGGGTTCTGCCCGATCTGTGGGACCCGGCGACCGACCGCGCGACCCGCAGCCCGTACGTCGAACTCCCGCCCGGCGGAATGCTGTTGCTGCACGGCCCCCTGCTCCTCGGTCACTGGTTCCCGTTCGACCTGACCGTGCACGTGCGCCTCTCGCCGGGCGCCCTGAGGCGACGCACACCGGAGGGCGAGCGGTGGACGCTGCCGGCCTTCGAGCGGTACGAGACGGAGGTGGACCCCGCGACCGCCGCCGACGTGGTGGTACGGGCGGACGATCCCCGGCATCCGGCGTGGAGCGGCTGATCCGCTCGGCGTGATCGTCCCGAACCCTGTATATGCACGTGCATATAGTCTAGGGTGCGGGCATGACGACGAACTCGCACGTCCGACCGATTTCCATCGGCGACTCCGTCCGCGCCCTCCTCGACGGAAAGAACTTCGCCAGCGTCGCGACCCTGGGCCCCGGCGGCGCGCCCCACAACTCGGTGGTGTGGGTCAAGCGGGACGGCGACGCCGTGCTCTTCTCCGCCACCGCGGGCCGGCAGAAGGTCCGCAACCTCGAACGCGACCCGCGCATCAGCCTCTCGATCTACGACCTCGCGAACCCGTACTCCTCGGCTGAGATCCGGGGTGTCGCCGAGATCCTCGGGGACGAGGGCAAGCGGCTGCCGCACGAGCTCTCCCGCAAGTACCTCGGCATCGACCCGCCCGCGGAGAAGGACGACGAGGTCCGGGTGATCGTCCGGGTGACCCCGCACAAGATCGTCACGTTCGCGCCCTGACCGGTGCGGCCCGGCGGGCTCCGGATGCGGGCCGTCGTGGGCGCCGCGAGAATGAGGAGCGCCGGGACCAGCCGCGCCTCCGCGCCGCTCCGGACACTGCCCGGCAACGGGAGGTAGTGATGACCACCGCCGGAGACATCATGCACCGGGGCGCCCAGTGGATCCCCAGTCACGAGACGCTGGACCGCGCGGCCCAGCTGATGCGTCAACTGGACGTGGGCGCGCTGCCCATCAGCGACGAGAACGAACGGCTCTGCGGCATCCTCACCGACCGCGACATCGTCGTCGGCTGCGTGGCCATGGGGCACGACCCCGCCGAGGTCACGGCGGGTGAGATGGCCAAGGGCACGCCGCGCTGGATCGACGCGGGCGCCGACGTCGACGAGGTCCTGCGGGAGATGCAGGGCCACCAGATCCGCCGGCTGCCGGTGATCGAGAACAAGCGGCTCGTCGGCATGATCAGCGAGGCCGACCTCGCCACCCACCTCACCGACGACCAGCTCGCGGGCTGGGTCGAGAGCGTGTACGCCAAGGGGTGACCTGAGGCGGCGTGCCGGTTCACAGCCAGCCGTTCCGCCGGAACCCCCGGTACAGCAGCACACAGGCCGTCACGATCACGGACATGACGAGCGGATAGCCGAACCGCCAGCGCAGCTCCGGCATGTGATCGAAGTTCATGCCGTACATGCCGCAGACCATCGTCGGCACCGCGATGACCGCCGCCCATGCGGTGATCTTCCGCATGTCCTCGTTCTGCGCGACCGTCACCTGTGCCAGGTGGGCCTGAAGAATCGAGTTCAGCAACTCGTCGAACGCGGCGATCTGTTCCGTGGCCCGCTTCAGGTGGTCGTCGACATCCCTGAAGTACGCCTGTATCTCCGGGGCGATGATCCGCATCGGCTCGGTGGCGAGCACCTGGAGCGGACGGCCGAGCGGCACCACCGCCCGCTTCAGCTCGAGCAGTTCGCGCTTGAGCTGGTAGATCCGGCCCGGGTCGGCCCGCGCGCCGTCCGGGGCGAACACATCCGTCTCGACCTGGTCGATGTCCGACTGCACCGCGTCGGTCGACGCGAGATAGTCGTCCACGACCTGGTCGGCGATGGCGTGCAGGACGGCGGCCGGGCCCTGCGCGAGCTGCTCGGGCGAGGCCTCCAGCTCCTCGCGGAGCGGCCCGAGCGAACCGTGCCTGCCGTGCCGGACCGTGATGACGAAGTCCCGGCCCACGAAGACCATGATCTCGCCGGTGTCCACCACCTCGCTGGTCGCGGTCAGCTCGCCGTGTTCCACGTAGCAGACGGTCTTGAACACGGCGAACAGCGTCTGGTCGTACCGCTCCACCTTGGGCCGCTGGTGCGCGTGCACCGCGTCCTCCACCGCGAGCGGGTGCAGCCCGAAGAGGTCGGCGATGTCGGCGAACTCGTCCTCCGTCGGCTCGTGCAGCCCCAGCCAGACGAAGCCGTCCCCGGACTTGCGGATCCGCTCCACCGACTCGACCAGATCACGGCCCTGCGGCTCCCGCACCCCTTCCCGGTACGTCACGCAGTTCACCACCGAGGAACCCAGCGGGGAGCGGGCCGGGTGGCTCAGGTCGACGCGGGTCCCGCGGCGGGCCAGGCGCGCGACCTTCCGCAGGCCGCCGACTCTGCGCAGGCCACCGACCTTGCGCAGGTTCCCGACCTTTCGCAGATTGCCTGCCATCGACATAGGGGCTCCTCGCAGTGACGACTTGGCGTGCCAGTCTGACAGCACGGTCCGACCGCCCGCCAAGCCCTGTGGGAACGGAGTGCTCCGTTCCGGATTGCCCGGTTCTGCCTCCCGGGACCAAGCGGGACAACTGGGATGATCGCGGCATGACGCACATCGACGGTCATCTTCTCGACCCCCGGCGGTACCCCGGCCCCCAGCAGCTCACCGAGCACCGGCAGCTCTCCGCCTCCCGCCAGTCCGAGGCGCGGTCGCGCTCCGACGCCTTCGCCGCCCTCTTCGACCCCACGACCTTCGCGCACATCGAACGCCTCGGCATCGGCCCGGGCTGGCGCTGCTGGGAGGTCGGGGCGGGCGGCACCTCCGTGATCTCCTGGCTCGCCAGGCGGGTCGGTCCCACCGGCCGGGTCCTCGCGACCGACATCGACACGTCGTGGCAGACGCGGGCGGCGCGCGCGCCCCTCGACGTGCGGATCCACGACGTCGCCGCCGACCCGCCGCCCGCGGGGGGCTTCGACCTCGTGCACGCCCGGCTCGTCCTGGCCGACGTCGCCGACCGGGAGCGGGCCCTTGCGTCGATGCACAGGGCGCTGCGGCCCGGCGGCAGGCTCCTCATCGAGGAGCCCGACCCGGCGCTCCAGCCGCTGGCCTGCCCCGACGAGTACGGCCCCGCCCAGGAATCGGCGAACCGGCTGCGCCGCGCCGTGTGCGCACTGCTCGCGGAGCGCGGCGCCGACGTGGCGTACGGGCGCGGTTTGCCCCGGCTGCTGCGCGAGGCGGGCCTGCGCCGGGTGGAGGCCGACGCGTACTTCCCGCTCGCCTCACCGGCCTCTGCGGCCCTGGAGACCGCCACGCTCCAGCAACTCCGCCCCGAACTGACCGCCGCGGGCCTGGCCACGCCCGAGGACATCGACCAGCACCTCACCGACATCGCGACAGGCGCCCTGGATCTGGCGGCCCCGCCCCTGATCTCGGCGTGGGGGAGGAAGGCGTAACCGGCGCACGGACGGAACAAGGCCTGCGGAGGGCGCGGCGGCTGCCCGAGCCTGTGTCATGAACCCGGCCGGGATGGCGGTGTGCCGGGCGGCGGTTACTCGGCCGGGGCGGCGGTGTGTCAGGCGGCGGTCACCCGGCTGGAACGGCGGTGTGTCAGGCGGCGGCCACCGGCGGTGTGTCAGGCGGCGGCCACTCGGCCGGGACGGCGGTGTGTCAGGCGGCGACTACCCGGCCGGGGCGGCGGTGTGTCAGGCGGCGGCCACTCGGCCCGAGGCACGGCGCAGGCTCTCAGGTTGTCGACGTCGGGTCCGGAGGCCTGCCGCCGACCAGTGCCACCGCCCGCGCCCCGGCCCCGCACCCCTCCTCGGCCGCCTCGCCCAGCTCCGCCCCGGCGAGCCGCGCGGCGAGGAACGCGCCGGTGAACGCGTCGCCGGCCCCCGTCGAGTCGCACACACGCGCGGGCACCGCGGGAACGCGGACCAGCACCCGTCCGTCCCGCGCCACCAGCGCCCCGTCGGCACCCAGCTTGACCACCACGGCCGGAAACCGGTGGCTCAGCTTCGACGCCGCGTCCGCCGGGTCGGGGAGCCCGGTGAGCAGCTCGGCCTCGTCCCGGCTCGGCAGCAGCACGGCCACCCCGTCCACCGCCGAGAGGAACCGCTCCACGCCCGACTCCGCGAGGAACCCCGCCGACGCGGGGTCCACGGTCACCGGCACCCCGCGCGCGTGGGCGGCGGCGAGGGCCGCGCGGGCGGCCGCCCGGCCGGGTTCGGCGAAGAACAGGTAGCCGGACAGGTGCAGCAGGGCCACACCGTCGAGGAGGCCGGGGGACCAGTCGGAGGGGGAGAGCCGCAGCGCGGCGCCGCTGTCCGTGAGGAACGTCCGCTCGCCCGCGGCGCCGCCGTCCACCAGGCAGATCACCGTCCCCGTGGGCGCCCCCGGATCGACGACGAGCCGAGGCCGCACCCCCGCGCGCGTGAGCGCGGCCTCGTGCCATGCCGCCGCGTCGGTGCCGACCCGCCCGAGGAGCCGTACGTCGGGGCAGCCCCGATACGCCGCCCAGCAGGCGACGTTGGCGCCCGCGCCGCCGGGCACGGTGCGGATGTCCGCGGCCGTGTCGGTGCCGGGCGCCAACGCCGTACGGTGCCGGGCCACGATGTCCGTGACGACGTCCCCGACGACCAGCAGGCCTCCGGAGCCCGAGGGCACGGGCGCCCGCTCTCTCACCGGCTCCGCCCGCTCCCTCACCGGCTCCGCCCGCTTCCTCACCGGGCCCGCCCGGCCCACGCCGTCGCGATCCGCCCCGCGAGCCGGACGTTGCCGCGGACGGCCGCGAGGTTGGCCTCCAGGGACGCGCCCCCGGTGCGCCGCACCAACTCGCCCAGCAGGAACGGCGTGACCGCCTGCCCCGTGATGCCCCGCTCCTCGCACGCCTCCAGTGCCTCGGTGAGCACGCGCGCGTGGAGCGACGGATCGAGCTGCTCGTCGTGAGGCACCGGGTTGGCGACGATCAGGGCCGACTCCGGCCCGCCCAGCGCGTCCTGAGCCCGCATCACCTCGGCGACCTCCCCGGGTGTGTGCAGCGTCCAGTCCACCGGGTGCCCGGAGTCGGCGAGATAGAAGCCCGGAAAGCGGTCGGTCCCGAACCCCGCCACCGCGACGCCCAGCGTCTCCAGGCGCTCCAGCGTCGCGGCCACGTCCAATATCGACTTCACGCCCGCGCACACCACCGTGAGCCGCGTGCGGGCGAGCAGGCCCAGATCGGCCGACTCGTCCTGCGACTGCGTCCACTGCCGGTGCACGCCGCCGAGCCCGCCCGTGGCGAAGACCCGCACGCCCGCGCGCGCGGCGAGCAGCGCCGTCGCCGACACCGTCGTCGCCCCGCTCGCACCCGTCGCGACGGCGAGCGGCAGATCGCGGTGGCCCAGCTTGCGGATGCCGTCCTCGTTCGCGACCCGGTCCAACTGCCCCTTGTCCAGGCCGACCCGGGGCTTCCCGTCCAGCACGGCGATCGTCGCGGGGACGGCGCCCTCCTCCCGTACGACCGCTTCGAGTTCCCCTGCCACCTGGAGATTGCGCGGGCGTGGCAGGCCGTGCGCGATGATCGTGGACTCCAGGGCCACCACGGGGCGTCGCTCCGCGACAGCCGTCTGCACCTCGTCGGACACCACCAGCACGGGCCAGCCTCCTGCCTGTCGGGTCTCCCCTCATCCCTGGCGGGCGGCGCCTGCCCTCAAACCCCCGGCCGCGAGCGGCCCCCCGGCCCCCGGCTAGGGTGACCGGCCATGACCACGAATGATCAGACTGTTGCGTCTTTTGCCGTGCACATTCCGGATGTCGAGCTGGAGGCCGAACCGCTCGACCCGGCGCAGATCGTCTCCGGAGACCCGGTGGTGACCGGCAAGGTGCTGTGGGAGTCCGCCGACGGCAAGCAGCTGCGCGGCATCTGGCAGATCACGCCGGGCGTGGTCACCGACACCGAGGCCAACGAGCTGTTCGTGGTCGTCAGCGGCCGCGCCACCGTCGAGGTGGAGGGCGGCGACACCCTGGAGGTCGGCCCGGGCGACGCCGCCGTGCTGCGCGAGGGCGACCGCACCACCTGGACCGTGCACGAGACGCTGCGGAAGGCGTACCACATCACGCTCCCGTGACCACCGGCACCGCGGTGCGCGGTCAGGCCTTCTTGACCGCCCTGCGGACGGCGAGCGCGGCCATCGGCAGCAGTACGCAGACGCCGAGGAGGTTGAGCCAGCCGTAGCTCGCCCGTGCCACGACGAGACCGGCGGCGGCGCCACCGATGCCCGCCGCCGCGTTCATCGTCAGGTCCGACAGGCCCTGCACCGCGGCCCGGGCGGGCTGCGGCACCGAGTCGGTGAGCAGCGCGGAGCCGGAGACCAGCCCCGCGGACCAGCCGAGGCCCAGCAGGAAGAGGCCGGCGGCGGTCTGGCCGTGGCTCGGCCCCGCCGTGCCGGCGAGCAGCGCGGCACAGCACAGCAGCCCCACCGCGAGCCCGATCACGGAGAGCCTGCCGAACCGGTCCGCGAGCCAGCCCATCACCGGCGAGAACGCGTACATGCCCGCGATGTGGCCGCTGATGACCAGGCCGACCAGCTGCAGGCTCGCGCCGTGGTGCCCCAGGTCGACCGGGGTCATCACCATGATCGAGACCATCACCGTGTGCGACACGGCCACCGTCACCAGGGCGAGCCGGGCCATCGGCGACGCGGCCACCGCGGCGAGGCCTGCCTTCAGCGAGCGGCTCTGCGCGGTCCCGCTGTCCTGCGGGGCCAGCGCGCGGGCGGTGAGCAGCGGGTCGGGACGCAGCAGCACCGCCACCACCAGCGCGGCGGCCGCGAAGATCCCGGCGGCGACGAGGAAGGGTCCCGCCGCCTCGGGAATGGAGGTGCCGGTGAAGAACCGGCTCGCGGGCGCGGAGATGTTCGGGCCGAGCACGGAGCCGACGGTGGTGGCCCAGATGACGTGGGAGATCGCCCGGCCGCGCCGGTCGGGCTCGGCGAGGTCGGCCGCGGCGAACCGCGCCTGCAGGGTGGCCAGCGAACCCGACCCGAAGGCCGCCATGCCCAGCAGCAGCAGGGTGAAGTTCTCGACGACCGAGGCGAGCACGACGATCCCGGCGCCCAGCGCGCCGATCACATACGCGAGGACGAGTCCGGCCCGCCGCCCGCGCGCGTTCATCACCGCGGCGAGCGGCAGCGAGAGCAGGGCCGAGCCCGCCACGGAAGCGGTCGACGCGAGACCGGACAGCGCCTCCGTGCCGCTCACGTCGGTGGCCAGCATCGGAGCCAGGGCGATGCCGATCGGCACCCCGAGCCCGCCCAGTATCTGACTGGCGATCAGTACCGCGTTCGTACGGCGGCGGAGGGCGGGCAGCGCCTCCGGCCCGGGTATGTCAGGGGCGTCGAGGGTCGAGGTCACTGACGCAGTGTGCCAGGACGTTCCCTTACAGGAAACGGGGAGTTGTCAGAACAGCGGCTGCGGCAGCACGCCCTCCAGGGCCAGCAGCTGCCGCTTGGTCTCCAGACCGCCGCCGAAACCGCCGATGCCGCCGTCGCTCTCCACCACGCGGTGGCACGGCACCACGACCGGCAGCGGGTTGGCGCCCATCGCGAGGCCCACGGCCTGGGCCGCACCGGGGCTGCCGACCCGGCGGGCGAGGTCGCCGTACCCCACCACCGTGCCGTACGGCACGCCGGTGGCGAGCTCGCGCAGCACCTGGCGGTTGAAGCCGGATATCAGCGACCAGTCGAGCGGCAGCTCGAAGTCGCGCCGCTCGCCGGCGAAGTAGGCCGCGAGCCGGCGTATCGGCTCGGCGAGCAGGGGGGAGTCCGGCGCGTGGACCGGCTCGGCGCCGAGGCGGGAGCCGAGCCGGTCCAGGGTCGTGTCGCACACCGCCTCAGTGGCGTGGAAGGCCACGGTGACGAGCCCTTCGCCGGTCGCGGCGAGCAGCAGCGGACCGATGTCGCTGTCGACGACGGCCCACACGGCCGCACGCCGGTCCTGCGCAGTGGCGTTCATGCCCACCACCGTACGGCCGGCCACTGACAACGCGGCCGGACGACGGCGATTGGGCGCCTGTCGGCGGCAGGGGCGCCCGTCAGTCGTCGCGCAGTGCCTTGCGCACGACGTCGGGCTTGTTGGTGATGATGCCGTCCACACCGAAGCCCGCCACGCGCACCGCGCTCGGGGCGTCGTTGACGGTCCACGTGAAGATCTCCAGCGGCTTGCCGTGCGGGCCCTTGAGATCGTGGATCGCGGAGACGTAGTCGGCCGAGATGGACGTGTGCGTCGAGTTGATCTGGTCGGCGAACCGCGCGTAGGCGGGCAGGTCGGCGACCGCTGGGGTGCCGAGGAAGCCGGTCTTCACATCGGGCCGCAGCTTGTGCACCGTCTTCACGCTGTCCGCGCTGAAGCTCTGGATGACCAGCCTGCTCTTGACGTGGCGCCGGTCGAGCCAGCCCTCGTTGCGCAGCACCTGAAGGCCCTGCTTCTCGATCCCCGGGTACAGCTCGGGCTTCTTGAACTCGAAGACCAGCTTCTGGTGGTTGTGCGACACCCGCCGCATGTACTGCTTCAGGGTCGGCACGCGCTCACCGGCGAACTCCGGGCCGAACCAGCTGCCCGCGTCGAGTGTCGCTATCTCCGCCGCCGTGAAGTCCGCGACCTTCCACGGAGCGCGGTCGGGGAAGAGCTCCTCGACGTTCGTCGTCCGCTTCAGGGTGTCGTCGTGCATGATCACCAGCTCGCCGTCCTTGGTCCGCTGGACGTCGTTCTCGACCCAGCGGAACCCCATGGCGCGGGCCTTGTCGATGGCCGCGAGGGTGTTCTCCGGAGCGTACGCGGAGGCACCCCGGTGGGCGACGATCAGCGGCCTGTCGTGCCGGGCGGAGCTCGATGCCGTGGGGGCCGTGTGGGGCTGCGCGGTGGCGGTGGCGGTGGGGAGGACGAGTGCACCGGCTCCAAGGAGGGCGACGGTGGTGGCGGCAGCACGTGCGTACACGGGTACTCCTCGCGTCGTGTGATCGCGGACCGGTCGAGAGTGACAGTCCTCTGCCAACGGGAAACAGGTGCAGGATGGCCACAGGTTGAACGGAGTCATCAAAGACGAGGACCCCGCGCGTGGGGAAAGCGATTCTTTGCCGGAAAATCGTTCGAACGTCCCGGCGTGAGCTTTACTCTCTGCGTCAGCCGACGGTCTTTCATATGACCGACGGTAGGGGGTATATGGCACGTTTCATGGCATTTGGGCACGAAAAGCGGAAGGGCTACCGCGCATGCAGGGCACGGTCGACGGGTTCAGCTACGGAGTCGTCACACCGGTGGTGGCCTATCTCATGGCCTGCCTCGGGGGCGCGCTCGGCCTGCGCTGCACGACCAGATCGCTGCTCGTCGCGCACTCCTGGCGGCCCGGCTGGCTCGCGCTCGGCTCGGCCGCGATCGGGTCCGGCATCTGGACCATGCACTTCGTGGCGATGATGGGCTTCACCGTGGAGGAGGCCCCGATCCACTACGACAAGGCGCTGACCTTCGCGAGTCTCGCCGTCGCCATCGTCATGGTCGGCATCGGCATCTTCATCGTCGGCTACCGCGGCGCCACGGGCACCGCCCTCTTCACCGGCGGAACGATCACGGGCCTCGGCATCGCCTCGATGCACTACCTGGGAATGGCCGGTATGCGTCTTCGCGGGACGCTGGAGTACGACACCCTGACCGTCGCCGCCTCCGTGGTGATCGCCATGGCCGCCGCGACCGCCGCGCTCTGGGCGGCGGGACAGGTCAGGGGAATCCTGTGGAGCCTCGGCGCCAGCCTCGTCATGGGCCTGGCCGTGAGCGGCATGCACTACATGGGAATGGCGGGGCTCAGCGTCCACCTGCACGAATCGGGCGCCACGCCGCCGGGCGACTCGCCCGCCGAGATCCTCGCGCCCATGATGATCGGGCCGCTCGCCTTCCTGCTCCTCGCGGGCGTGATCGTGATGTTCGACCCGCTCATGGTGATGGGCGGCCAGGCGGACGTCAGGAAACCCGCGAACGGCGGCCGCGCCCGGCAGTCCTACCCCGTCCCGCGCTCCGGCGACCGGCACGTGCCCGCCCGCCGCCGGACCCGGCCGAGGCCCCGCACCCGCCCCGGTTCCCGCTCCCCGCAGAACTGGTGAGCAGGCCGCGCCACCGGTGACCCGGCCGGCGCCGGGCGGCCGATCCGGCCCGGTTGTCAGTGCGGGGTCGTACGGTTGATTCCATGCGGCCCGTATCCAAGATCGAACGCACGGTGGCACCTTTCGAGGTCGTCAGTCCGTACCAGCCCAGCGGTGACCAGCCGGCGGCCATCGCCGAGCTGGAGCGACGCATCCGCGCAGGTGAGAAGGATGTCGTCCTCCTCGGCGCGACCGGCACCGGCAAGTCGGCCACCACCGCGTGGATGATCGAGAAGCTCCAGCGCCCCACCCTCGTCATGGCGCCGAACAAAACACTGGCCGCCCAGCTGGCGAACGAATTCCGCGAGCTCCTCCCGAACAACGCGGTGGAGTACTTCGTCTCGTACTACGACTACTACCAGCCCGAGGCGTACGTCCCGCAGTCCGACACCTACATCGAAAAGGACTCCTCGATCAACGAGGAGGTCGAGCGCCTGCGCCACTCCGCGACGAACTCGCTGCTGACCCGCCGCGACGTGGTCGTGGTCGCCTCGGTCTCCTGCATCTACGGCCTCGGCACCCCGCAGGAGTACGTGGACCGGATGGTCCCCCTCAAGGTCGGCGACGAGATCGACCGCGACCAGCTCCTGCGCCGCTTCGTCGACATCCAGTACACGCGCAACGACCTGGCGTTCACCCGCGGCACCTTCCGCGTCCGCGGCGACACCATCGAGATCTTCCCGGTCTACGAGGAGCTCGCCGTCCGCATCGAGATGTTCGGCGACGAGATCGAGGCGCTCTCCACCCTCCACCCGCTCACCGGCGAGGTCATCAGCGACGACGACCACCTGTACGTCTTCCCGGCCTCGCACTATGTAGCGGGGCCCGAGCGCCTGGAGAAGGCGGTCAACGGCATCGAGAAGGAGCTCACCGAGCGCCTCGCCGAGCTGGAGAAGCAGGGCAAGATGCTGGAGGCCCAGCGCCTGCGCATGCGCACGACGTACGACCTGGAGATGCTCCGCCAGATCGGCTCCTGCTCCGGCGTCGAGAACTACTCGATGCACTTCGACGACCGCGCCCCCGGCACCGCCCCCAACACCCTCCTGGACTACTTCCCCGAGGACTTCCTCCTCGTCCTGGACGAGTCGCACGTCACGGTCCCGCAGATCGGCGCGATGTACGAGGGCGACGCCTCCCGCAAGCGCACCCTCGTCGACCACGGCTTCCGGCTGCCCTCCGCGCTGGACAACCGCCCGCTGAAGTGGGAGGAGTTCCTCGGCCGCATCGGCCAGACGGTCTACCTCTCCGCCACCCCGGGGAAGTACGAGCTCTCGCGCGGCGACGGCTTCGTCGAGCAGATCATCCGCCCCACCGGCCTCGTCGACCCCGAGGTCGTCGTCAAGCCCACCGAGGGCCAGATCGACGACTTGGTGCACGAGATCCGCCTGCGCACCGAGAAGGACGAGCGCGTCCTCGTCACCACGCTCACCAAGAAGATGGCCGAGGACCTCACCGACTACTTCCTCGAGCTCGGCATCCAGGTCCGCTATCTCCACAGCGACGTCGACACGCTGCGCCGCGTCGAGCTCCTGCGCGAGCTCCGCGCCGGTGAGTACGACGTCCTGGTCGGCATCAACCTCCTGCGCGAGGGCCTCGACCTGCCCGAGGTCTCCTTGGTGGCGATCCTCGACGCCGACAAGGAGGGCTTCCTGCGCTCCGGGACCTCCCTGATCCAGACCATCGGCCGCGCCGCGCGCAACGTCTCGGGCCAGGTCCACATGTACGCCGACAAGATCACCCCGGCCATGGAGAAGGCCATCGACGAGACCAACCGTCGCCGGGAGAAGCAGATCGCGTACAACACCGAGAGGGGCATCGACCCGCAGCCGCTCCGCAAGAAGATCAACGACATCGTGTCGGCGATCGCGCGCGAAGAGGTCGACACCGAGCAGCTCCTCGGCTCCGACTACCGCAAGCCGAAGGCGGGCAAGGGCGCCAAGGCCCCGGTGCCCTCGCTCGGCGGCGAGGCGGCCACGGCCGCAAAGGCGAAGGCCAAGGGTAAGAAGGGCGCGGACACCGTCCCGACCGACCGCCCCGCGGCCGAGCTGGCCCAGCAGATCGAGGAGATGACCGAGCGCATGCGCGCGGCCGCCGCCGACCTCCAGTTCGAGATCGCCGCCCGGCTGCGCGACGAGGTGTCCGAGATGAAGAAGGAACTGCGCCAGATGAGGGAGGCGGGACAGGCCTAGAGAGCCGCCCGGGGGAGGGGATTCGGCGTACTGCCCGGTCTGTTGCAAGACCGCCACAAAGTGCGTCCCGCGGTGCTGCTCCGCAGGTCGCACTGCATAAGGTGCTGGGCAACCGCAAGAGGCGGTTGCCCAGGCAGTTCGAGAGGGGACAGCGCGTGACGGTCAACATGACCAAGGGTCAGGCCATCAGCCTGCAGAAGGACGACGGGGGCGCCCTGTCCGCGGTGCGTATGGGACTCGGGTGGCAGGCGGCCCCGCGCCGCGGCCTGTTCGGCTCGCGCACCCGCGAGGTCGACCTGGACGCCTCGGCGGTGCTGTTCGCGGACAAGCAGCCGGTGGACGTCGTGTTCTTCCGCCATCTGGTCAGCGACGACGGCTCCGTGCGGCACACCGGGGACAACCTCGTGGGCGGCGTCGGCCAGGGCGGGGACGACGAGGCGATCCTCGTCGACCTCCAGCGGGTCCCCGTCCACATCGACCAGATCGTCTTCACGGTGAACTCCTTCACCGGCCAGACCTTCCAAGAGGTGCAGAACGCTTTCTGCCGCCTCGTCGACGAGACCAACGGCCAGGAGCTCGCCCGCTACACCCTCGACGGCGGCGGTCAGTACACCGCGCAGATCATGGCGAAGGTGCACCGCGCGGGCGCGGGCTGGCAGATGACGGCCATCGGCAACCCGGCCAACGGCCGCACCTTCCAGGACCTGATGCCGTCAATCCTGCCGCACCTGTAGGCACCATCCGCATGTAGGCACGACCGCATGTGAGCACCATCCGCATGTGAGCACCATCCGTACGTACAAGGGGGAACGAACGCGATGACGGCCGAGCTGGTGCGGGGGCAGAACCACCCGCTTCCCGCGACCCGCCTGGAGATCCGCGTATCGGCCGGCCGGCCGATCGTGGCGGGCGCCACGCTCGGCGACGACCGGGGCAGGGTCCGCGGCGTGGAGTGGGTGGCCCACCCGGGCTCGCCCACCCTGCCGGGCCTCGAGGTGTCGAAGCAGGCGGCGGCCGACCACCGCCTCGCCGTGGACCTCGACGCCCTGCCGGACACCGTCCACCGGGTCAGCGTCCTGCTGGCGCTGCCCGTCGGCACCGGCGCCCCGAGCAGCTTCCGCGCCCTCGCCGCTCCCTTCGTGGCGGTCACCGGGCTCGACGGTACCGAGATCGCCAGCTACACCATCACCGACCTGGACGCCGAGTCCGCCGTCGTCGCCCTGGAGCTCTACCGCCGCCAGGCCGCCTGGAAGGTCCGCGCCGTCGGCCAGGGATACGCGGCGGGCCTCGCGGAGATGCTCACCGACCAGGGCCTGCCCCAGGCCCATGAGCTGGCGGGCGCGATCAACGACGCCGTGGCACAGGGTTCGGCCCGTTCCGTGGCGGTGCCGCCGCCCCGCCCCACCGACGACACCCGGGTGCGCACCGGGCTCCAGGGCCGGACCGCCACCGACCCGACCTCGGCGCCGCAGGGCCAGGCCACCACTGACCGCGCTGCCGCGCCGCAAGCTCCTGCGGCCCCTGCCGCCACACCGGCCGACCCGCCGAGCGCCAGCGGCCCCGTCGACTACACCCACCCGGGACGACGGCCGACCACCGCGCCCCCGCCGCCACCGCCCAGCGCGCCGCAGGCCCAGCCCGGGCAGGCCGCCCGGCCCGTCGCCGGTGACGCCACCGGCTGGTCCCCGGAGGAGCGGCTCTACAACCAGGTGTGGGGCATGTTCGAAGACCTGGCCCGCACCACGGCGGCGTACCGCAGTGCCGTCGACTTCGCCGACTCCCGCATGGAGCAGGAGCTCGACAAGGTCCTCTCCGACCCGCGCAGCCGCATCGGCGGCGCGGCCGACCCCGCCCGGGAGGCCGCCCGCGCCAAGCACGCCGACCTCGTCGACCGGGCCAGGGCCGCCCTCGACCGCGACCTCGCCCAGCTCGCCGCCGAGGCCGAGGTCGTCGAGCCCGCCCTCCCCCCGGCGTACGCGGCGTGGCACAGCCCCGTCTGGCAGGCCTACCGCGCGCCCATGGAGATCCCGATGGCGCTGCGCCTCGGCGATCTGCACCTCCCCGAGCGCGTCAGCCTGCGCATCCCGCTCCTCGTCCGGCTGCCGCTGGAGCGGGGCCTGTGGATCGACAGCGGCAAGGCCCTGACCAACCACGCCACCGACTCGACCGAGCTGCGGCGGCTGGCCGTCGACACCGCGGTCGCGCACGCGGCCCGGCTGCTCGCGGCCTATCCGGCGAATGAGTTCCAGGTGCACGTCATCGACGCCGCCGGAGCCGCCGCGCCCGCTCTCGCGCCGCTCGTGACGGCCGGGGTGCTCGCCGCGCCCCCGGCCTCCGGCGCGGCCGGCGTCTCCGAGGTGCTCGCCAAGCTCACCCAGCGCGTCGACCTGGTGCAGATGGCGGTCCGCGGCGGTGCCGCCGACGCGCTGCCCCCGGACCTGGACACCGCCGAGCAGCTCCTGATCGTCAACGACTTCCCGCACAGCTTCGACGACCGTGCCGTGACTCAGCTGCGCTACCTCGCGGACGAGGGCCCGGCCGTCGGCGTGCACCTCATGATGGTCGCCGACCGCGAGGACGCCGCGGAGTACGGCCCGCTGCTCGACCCCCTGTGGCGCGCGCTCCTGCGCCTGACGCCGGTGCCCGACGACCACCTCGCCGACCCGTGGGTCGGTCACGCGTGGACGTACGAACCACCGGTCGTCCCGCACGGCAGCCAGATCCTGCGGCGGCTCCTCGAGCAGGTCGCCACGGCCCGGCGCAACGGCGGGCGTTGACGGCAAAGCGACTTTTGTACCGCGCTGACCAGGCATTTTGGTTTCTGTTTGCCATCTCCTTTACCAATGCTTGGTGTTTCGCGTACTCTTCTATCAGCGGAGGGGAGTACTCCCGGCTGCGACGTACCCGTCAATACGGACCGCCATCGGTCCCGGGGCGTCGGCCCGATTCATGGCGGTGACCGCCTCGGGTGGAAGAGACCTCCGGCAGCGACGACGCTGATCAGTAGCCGTACGAAGCCGGAGGCGCAGTGGACGTTTCAATGACCATGTGGGTGACGACCGTTCTCGGTCTGTGTGCCCTCATCGCGGTCGACTTCTTCATCGGGCGCAAGCCCCATGACGTGTCGATCAAGGAAGCCGGAATCTGGACGATCGTCTGGATCGTCCTCGCGGCACTCTTCGGTGTCGGCCTGCTGGTCGCGGGCGAGAGCCAGGCGTCCGGCGAGTTCTTCGCGGGCTTCATCACCGAGAAGTCGCTCTCCGTCGACAACCTCTTCGTCTTCATCCTGATCATGGCGAAGTTCTCGGTGCCGAGCCACCTCCAGCAGCGCGTGCTGCTGTTCGGTGTGCTGATAGCGCTGGTCCTGCGAGCGATCTTCATCGCCGCCGGCGCCGCGGTCATCGCCAACTTCTCCTGGGTCTTCTACATCTTCGGCGCGTTCCTGATCTACACCGCCTGGAAGCTCATCCAGGAAGCGCGTGCCGACGAGGAGGAAGAGGACTGGGAGGAGAACCGCCTCCTGAAGTCCATCGAGAAGAAGTTCGGCGTCTCCGACCGGTACGAGGGCACCAAGCTGTTCATCCGGAAGAACGGCAAGAAGATCATGACGCCCCTCATGGTCGTCATGCTCGCCATCGGCACCACCGACGTGCTCTTCGCGATGGACTCCATCCCCGCGATCTTCGGCCTCACCCAGGACCCGTACATCGTCTTCACGGCCAACGCCTTCGCCCTCATGGGACTGCGGCAGCTGTACTTCCTCATCGGCGGCCTCCTCAGGAAGCTGGTCCACCTCAGCTACGGCCTGTCGGTGATCCTCGGCTTCATCGGTGTGAAGCTCGTGCTGCACGCCCTCCACGAGAACGGGGTGCATGTCCCCGAGATCTCCATCCCGGTCTCGCTCGGCGTCATCTGCGGCGTCCTGGTGATCACGACGATCACCAGCCTCATCGCTTCCAAGAAGCAGGAGCAGCAGGCCGCGGCCGAGGCCGCGGACGACGCCCGGAAGGACAGCATCGAGGCCTGATCACGGCCTGACGGTCACCTCTCCCGCCCGGCACCGGGCGGGAGACACCGAGTAGCGACACCCAGGCGCCCGGGGCAGCATCGAGTCATGGTCACTCGGCTCCGGGCGCTCGGCATGCAGTGGACGGCCGTGGTGCCGGTCCTCGCGATCGTTCTTCTCGCCCTCACCTGGGGGAGGGACCTACCAGGACCGGTCGTCGCCGTGGTCACCCTGGTCCTCGCCGGGGCGGTGCTCGCCGCCGTCCACCACGCCGAAGTGATCGCGCACCGCGTCGGCGAGCCCTTCGGTTCCCTCGTCCTCGCGGTCGCGGTGACGATCATCGAGGTGGCGCTCATCGTCACCCTCATGGCGGACGGCGGCGACAAGAGCTCCACGCTCGCCCGCGACACCGTCTTCGCCGCCGTGATGATCACCTGCAACGGCATCGTCGGACTCTGTCTCCTGGTCGGCGCGCTGCGCCACCGCACCGCCGTCTTCAACCCCGAGGGCACCGGAGCCGCCCTCGCGACCGTCGCGACCCTGGCCACGCTCTGCCTGGTCCTGCCGACGTTCACCACCACCAAGCAGGGCCCCGAGTTCTCCACGGCCCAGCTGACCTTCGCCGCGATCGCCTCGCTCGTCCTCTACGGCATCTTCGTCACCACCCAGACCGTGCGGCACCGCGAATACTTCCTGCCCCTCACCAAGCAGGGCGAGGTCATCGACACCGACGGCCACGCCGGCGGTCCCTCCTCCAAGGCGGCGCTGATGAGCCTCGGGCTGCTCGCGCTGGCGCTGATCGGGGTGGTCGGTCTGGCCAAGGGCGTCTCCCCGACGATCGAGTCCGGCGTGGAGAGCGCCGGCATGCCGCACGCCGTCGTCGGCGTGATCATCGCGCTGCTCGTGCTGCTCCCGGAGACCATCGCGGCCGTGCGCGCCACCCGTCGCGACCGCGTGCAGACCAGCCTGAACCTCGCCCTCGGCTCGGCCATGGCCAGCATCGGGCTGACCATCCCGGCCGTCGCCGTCGCCTCCGTGTGGCTGTCGGGCCCGCTCGTGCTGGGGCTGAGCTCGACCCACATGGTGCTGCTCGCGCTCACCGTGATCGTCGGAACGCTCACGGTCGTGCCGGGGCGCGCCACGCCGCTGCAGGGCGGTGTCCACCTGGTGCTGTTCGCGGCGTTCCTGGAGCTCGCGGTCACCCCGTAGCGGCCGCCGGCTCGGGGCGCACGACCGGTCGTGTCTCCGGCAGCAGCGCGAAACAGCCGAGGCTCAGCAGCGCGATGCCCGACAGATACGCGGCCACCCCCCACGGCTTCCCGTCCCCCTGCGCCGCGGCCGTCGCCACGATCGGGGTGAGCGCGCCCCCGAGCACCCCGCCGAGGTTGTAGCCGACCGCGGCGCCCGTGCAGCGCACCCTGGGCTCGTACAGCTCCGGCAGATACGCGCCGATCACCGCGAACATCGTGATGAACGCGAGCATCGCCACGAGGAATCCGGTGAACATCAGCAGCGGCTCCCCGGTCGAGAGCAGCGCGACCATCGGGAACATCCACAGGGCCGACGCGGCGCACCCGAGCAGGCACAGCGGCCGCCGCCCGTACCGGTCGCCGAGCACCGCCACCACCGGCGTCAGGGCGCCCTTCACGAGGACCGCCGCCATGACACAGGCCAGCATGACCGTGCGGCTGACGCCGAGCCGCTCCACGCCGTACGAGAGGGACCAGGTCGTCACGGCGTAGAACACCGCGTACCCGACGGCGAGCGCGCCCGCCGTCAGGAGCACGAGCCGCCAGTGTCCGCGCACCACTTCGGCGAGCGGCACGCGCGCGTGCTCGCGCAGCCGCAGGAAGTCAGGGCTCTCCGCGAGCGAGGAGCGCAGCGCGAGGCCCGCCACCACGAGCAGCCCCGCCGCCCAGAACGGCACACGCCACCCCCAGGCCGCGAACTGCGCGTCGGTGAGCGTCGCCGACAGGGCGAGCATGACGCCGTTGGCCAGCAGGAACCCGATCGCCGGGCCGACCTGCGGGAAGCTCGCCCACAGGCCGCGCCGCTCGGGCGGCGCGTGCTCCGCGGTCAGCAGCACGGCACCGCCCCACTCGCCCCCGAGGCCGAGCCCCTGGAGGAACCGCAGCACGAGGAGCAGCAGGGGAGCGGCGGCGCCGATCGACCCGTACGTCGGTACGCAGCCGACCGCGACCGTGGCCACTCCGGTGAGCAGCAGCGACACGATGAGCACGGGCCGCCGCCCGTGCCGGTCGCCGATGTGCCCGAAGAGGACGGAGCCCAGGGGCCGCGCGACGAAGCCCACTCCGAAGGTTGCGAAGGCGGCGAGCGTGCCCGCGAGCGGCGAGAAGGTGGGGAAGAACAGCGGGCCGAGGACCAGGGCGGCGGCCGTTCCGTAGATGAAGAAGTCGTAGAACTCGATGGCGGTCCCGGCGAGCGAGGCGGCCGCGAGCCGCGGCAGTGACGGTGGTGCGGTCCGGCGTGGGGGCTTCGTTTTGCGCATGCCGGATCAACTACCCACAGTCACCACCAGTAACGCATGGCGACCGCCTCGCAGTGACCTGCCGATGTGGCCGGCTAATAGGTCACGGTGATGCGGCGTGCCGGGCCGTCGACCCGCACGGTTCCCCCGTAGGGGATGACGACTTGCGGATCGGTGTGGCCGAGGTCCACGTCGAAGACCGCCATGGTCTCGGGCGCGTAGATGGCGAGCGCCTTCAGGACGGCCTCGCGCTGCTCACGGGCGTACGCCGCCTTCTCGTCGGCGTCCGAGGGGCGCTGGAAGGACCAGGCCTTGGCTCGGCCCATCAGGAGGGCGGGGAAGCGGTGCAGCAGCCCGCGCTCGCCCATGTTGCGCAGGATGCGGAACACCTCGTCGGCGCCCGGCAGTTCCTCCGAGGTCTCCAGGAACAGGACGCAGCCGTCGTACGCGGACAGGTCCCGCTGGATCTCGCGGTCCGCCATCAGGAGCCAGGAGAGTATCTCCAGGTTGCCGCCCCAGGAGCGGCCCTCCACGACCCGCTCGGGCCCGTGCCAGAGCCAGCCGCCGCCCGGCTCCGTGGGCGGTTCCTCCAGGAGGAGCGCGGGGTCCTCCCAGGGCAGGTCCACATCGCGGTAGCGCTCGGCGGGGCGCAGTTCGTAGGGCCCCGGGGCGAAGAGCGCGGCGCGCAGCGAGTCGGCGGTCTGCGGTGCCATGGCGCCGGGGCGGCCGAGCTCGCACATGACGGACGCGCCGTGATAGCCGACGATGCCGCACTGCCACAGGTAGATGAGCAGATTGGTGTTGTCGCTCCAGCCGAAGAACGGCTTCGGGTGCGCGCGGATCAACTCCCGGTCCAGGTACGGCAGGACGGTGATCTGGTCGTCGCCGCCGATGCTCGCGACGACGGCCTTGACGGTCGGATCGGCGAACGCCGCGTGGAGGTCGTCGGCCCGCTCCCGCGGCGTCGAGCCCATCTTCCGCGTCGTCGGGTACTCGACGGGCTCCAGGCCGAACTCCTCGCGGAGGCGCTTCAGGCCCAGTTCGTAGGGGAGCGGGAAGAGTCCGGGCAGTCCGCTGGAGGGGGAGAGCACGGCGACGCGGTCGCCCGGCGAGGGCTTCGGCGGGTACACGGGTTCGACGATCATGACGGGAGCGTAGGCGGGCACTACGGAGAGCGCATCCGACTTAGGGCCCCTCCCGCGCGCGGGAGGCGTGATAGACCTCCCTTATGACGCGCAGCCTCGCCACCGCCCCGATCATGGTCCTGAACGGCCCGAACCTGAACCTCCTCGGCCTCCGCCAGCCCGAGATCTACGGCACGGACACCCTCGCCGACGTCGAGGTGCTGTGCGCCAAGGCGGCGGCCGCGCACGGCGGGACCGTGGACCTGCGGCAGAGCAACCACGAGGGCGAGTTGGTCGACTGGATCCACGAGGCGCGCGAGCACCACGTGGGCATCGTCATCAACCCCGCGGCCTACTCCCACACGTCCGTCGCGATCCTGGACGCGCTCAACACCTGTGACGGGATGCCGGTGTTGGAGGTGCACATCTCCAACATCCATCAGCGGGAGGCCTTCCGGCACCACAGTTACGTCTCGCAGCGCGCCGACGGTGTCATCGCGGGCTGCGGTGTGCAGGGGTACGCGTTCGCGGTGGAGCGGGTGGCGGCACTGGTCGCCGCCCGCTCCTGACGCACGGCACCCTCCGGGTCACCAGCCCCGCGCGCGCCACTCGGCGAGATGCGGCCGCTCGGCGCCGAGCGTCGTGTCGCCGCCGTGGCCGGGATAGACCCACGTCTCGTCCGAGAGCGTCCCGAAGATCTTCGTCTCGACGTCGTCGATGAGGCTCGCGAAGGCCTTCGGGTCCTTCCACGTGTTGCCGACGCCGCCCGGGAAGAGGCAGTCGCCGGTGAACACGTGCGCGTGGCCGTGCGGGTCGTCGTACACAAGGGCGATCGAGCCCGGGGTGTGGCCCACCAGGTGGCGCGCGGTCAGCGTGACCCGGCCGACCTCGATGGTGTCGCCGTCGTCGACCAGGACGTCCGTCGGGACGGGGATGCCCGCGGCGTCCTCGCGGCCCGCGTACGTCCGCGCGCGGGTCGCCGAGACGACGGCGGCGAGGGCCTGCCAGTGGTCGCCGTGCTGATGCGTGGTGACGACGGACGCGATGCCGTCGTCACCGATCAGCGTCAGCAGTGTCTCGGCGTCGTTCGCCGCGTCGATCAGCAGCTGCTCGCCGGTGGCCCGGCAGCGCAGCAGGTAGGCGTTGTTGTCCATCGGCCCGACCGCGACCTTCGAAATCATCAGGTCCGGCAGCTCGTGCACATCCGCGGGCCCGCCGACCTTCACCGCTCCGCTGTACGTCATGTTCGTCAGCCTATAGCGGGGGCAGGGCGGGCAGGAGGCCGCCTTCGGCCGTGAGTGCTGAGCCGTCGCGACGGCCGGCGAGCCAGCCGACCAGGTCGGGAGCGGACCCGGAGACGGTGACCTCCGCGTCGCCGGGGCGGCCGGTGCTCCAGGTGTGCGTGCCGTTGGTGATCCAGGTGGGGGGCACGTCGGGGTTCCCCGAGAAGCGGGCCGTCAGGAACGTGATCTCCCGCTGCACGAACTCCTCCGGCAGGTCCTCCAGCTCGTAGCCGATGCCGAGGTCGACGTGGTGCAGCTCGACCTCCACCCACCGCCGGAACGGCACCCGCGACGCGGAGTCGGTCACTCCATTGCGCATGGTGATCGTCCGGGACCAGTCGGCGGGGAGCGCGGCCTGCGCCTCGAAGCGGCCCGCGCTCTCCCGCACGTCGTCGAGCTGTACGCCCAGCGGCCGCGGGGCGTCGCGTGCGATGTCCGCGTCCCGCGCTTCCGCGCTGACGTACATCGGCCGTCCTGCCAGGACGTTCACCAGGGCGTCCGCGTTCCGCGCGAGGTGCGCGAGGACGTGACCGCGGGTCCAGCCCGGGAGCCGCGACGGCTCGGCGGTCGCGCCGCTGTCCAATTTCACCGCTGCGCTGAGCAGCCGTTCGGTCGCGTCACGTACAGACGCCAGGTCGCGCACATGATCAATCATGCGGACGACGATAGCCGCGTCACACGGACGGGTGAAGGGCTCGGCAACCGACCGTAAATCGAATACACGTGCTATATGGTCGGGAGTGGCATCGGGCATTCTTGAAGGTCCGGGTTTGTTGTGTACGTGGAACCAGGGAAGCAGCCCGGCGTTGTCAGTGGCTCGCCCTAGTCTGTGAACGACCGGGGTTCTGCCCCTGTCACCACTCTCAAGAAAGGTGCGGACCGGCGTGGCCGACCGTCTCATCGTCCGTGGCGCGCGCGAGCACAATCTCAAGAACGTCTCGCTCGACCTCCCGCGTGACTCCCTCATCGTCTTCACCGGACTCTCCGGGTCGGGCAAGTCCTCGCTCGCGTTCGACACGATCTTCGCCGAGGGCCAGCGGCGGTACGTCGAGTCCCTCTCCTCGTACGCCCGGCAGTTCCTCGGTCAGATGGACAAGCCCGACGTCGACTTCATCGAGGGTCTCTCCCCGGCGGTCTCCATCGACCAGAAGTCGACCTCGCGCAACCCGCGCTCGACGGTCGGCACGATCACCGAGGTCTATGACTATCTGCGCCTGCTCTTCGCGCGCATCGGCAAGCCGCACTGTCCCGAGTGCGGCCGCCCCATCTCCCGCCAGTCGCCGCAGGCCATCGTCGACAAGGTCCTGGAACTGCCCGAGGGCAGCCGTTTCCAGGTCCTGTCCCCGCTGGTCCGCGAGCGCAAGGGCGAGTTCGTCGACCTCTTCGCCGACCTCCAGACGAAGGGGTACTCCCGCGCGCGGGTCGACGGGCAGACCATCCAGCTCTCCGAGCCGCCCACGCTCAAGAAGCAGGAGAAGCACACCATCGAGGTGGTCGTCGACCGCCTCACGGTGAAGGACTCCGCCAAGCGCCGCCTGACCGACTCCGTGGAGACCGCCCTCGGCCTCTCCGGCGGCATGGTCGTGCTCGACTTCGTCGACCTCCCCGAGGACGACCCCGAGCGCGAGCGCATGTACTCGGAGCACCTCTACTGCCCGTACGACGACCTGTCCTTCGAAGAGCTTGAGCCCCGCTCCTTCTCCTTCAACTCGCCCTTCGGCGCCTGCCCCGACTGCACCGGCATCGGCACGCGCATGGAGGTCGACCCCGAGCTGATCGTCCCGGACGAGGACAAGTCGCTCGACGAGGGCGCCATCCACCCCTGGTCGCACGGCCACACCAAGGAATACTTCGGCCGGCTCGTCGGAGCCCTCTCCGACGCCCTCGGCTTCGCCACGGACATGCCCTGGGCCGGACTCCCGCAGCGCGCCAAGAAGGCTCTCCTGTACGGCCACAAGACCCAGATCGAGGTCCGCTACCGGAACCGGTACGGCCGCGAGCGGGTCTACACCACCGCCTTCGAAGGCGCCGTCCCCTTCGTCAAGCGCCGCCACAGCGAGGCCGAGAGCGACGCCAGCCGCGAGCGCTTCGAGGGCTACATGCGCGAGGTGCCCTGCCCCACCTGTGAGGGCACCCGCCTCAAGCCGATCGTCCTGGCCGTCACGGTCATGGGGAAGTCGATCGCCGAGGTCTCCGCGATGTCCATCAGCGACTGCGCGGACTTCCTCGCCGAGCTGCGCCTCGGCGCCCGTGACAAGAAGATCGCCGAGCGGGTCCTCAAGGAGGTCAACGAGCGGCTGCGCTTCCTCGTCGACGTCGGCCTGGACTACCTCTCGCTGAACCGCGCCGCGGGCACCCTCTCCGGAGGCGAGGCCCAGCGCATCCGCCTGGCCACCCAGATCGGCTCCGGCCTGGTCGGTGTGCTCTACGTCCTGGACGAGCCGTCGATCGGCCTCCACCAGCGCGACAACCACCGCCTGATCGAGACCCTCGTCCGCCTGCGCGACATGGGCAACACCCTCATCGTCGTCGAGCACGACGAGGACACGATCAAGGTCGCCGACTGGGTCGTCGACATCGGTCCCGGCGCGGGCGAGCACGGCGGAAAGGTCGTGCACAGCGGCTCCATGAAGGACCTCCTCGCCAACGACAAGTCGATCACCGGTCAGTACCTGTCGGGCAAGAAGGCCATCCCGGTGCCGGACATGCGCCGCCCGGCCGACCCGTCCCGGCAGCTGACGGTGCACGGCGCCCGGGAGAACAACCTCCAGGACATCGACGTCTCCTTCCCGCTCGGCGTCCTCACGGCGGTCACCGGCGTCTCCGGCTCCGGCAAGTCGACGCTGGTCAACGACATCCTCTACACCCACCTCGCCCGCGAGCTGAACGGCGCCAGGTCCGTCCCCGGCCGCCACACGCGCGTGGAGGGCGACGACCTCGTCGACAAGGTCGTCCACGTCGACCAGTCGCCCATCGGCCGCACCCCCCGGTCGAACCCGGCGACGTACACCGGAGTCTTCGACCACGTCCGCAAGCTCTTCGCGGAGACCATGGAGGCGAAGGTGCGGGGCTACCTCCCCGGGCGCTTCTCCTTCAACGTCAAGGGCGGCCGCTGCGAGAACTGCTCCGGTGACGGCACCATCAAGATCGAGATGAACTTCCTCCCGGACGTGTACGTCCCGTGCGAGGTCTGCCACGGTGCGCGGTACAACCGCGAGACGCTGGACGTGCACTACAAGGGCAAGTCCATCGCCGAGGTCCTCGACATGCCGATCGAGGAGGCGCTCGACTTCTTCGAGGCCGTGCCCGCCATCGCCCGTCACCTGAGGACGCTCAACGACGTCGGCCTCGGTTACGTGCGCCTCGGCCAGTCGGCGCCCACGCTCTCCGGAGGCGAGGCCCAGCGCGTGAAGCTGGCCTCCGAGCTCCAGAAGCGCTCCACGGGCCGGACCGTGTACGTCTTGGACGAGCCGACCACGGGTCTGCACTTCGAGGACATCAGCAAGCTGATCACGGTCCTCTCCGGGCTGGTCGACAAGGGCAACACGGTCATCGTCATCGAGCACAACCTCGACGTGATCAAGACCGCGGACTGGGTCGTCGACATGGGCCCCGAGGGGGGCAACGGCGGCGGTCTGGTCGTCGCCGAGGGCACCCCCGAGGAGGTCGCGGGCGTGCCGGCCAGCCACACCGGCAAGTTCCTGCGCGAGATCCTCTCGGCGGACCGCATCAGCGACGCGGTGCCCTCGCGGGGACGCGGGGCGGGCAAGGCCGCGGCGAAGAAGTCCTCCGCGAAGAAGGCCGTCAAGAAGACGGCGGCCAAGAAGACGGTGGCCGCGAGCGCCACGGCTTCGAAGAGGACGGCCACGGCCAGGACGGCCGCCTCCGCGAAGAAGACGGCCGCTCCGAAGAAGGCGGCCGCCACTCCCAAGAAGGCCGCGGCGAAGAAGACGACGCGGGCCCGCAAGGCCTGACCGGCCCCGCGGGTCGGGCTGCCTCCGCAAGGCTGGGGCTGAACCCGCGAGGGTTGGTCCGGGCCGCCGGGCCGGTTGAAGCGCTCCGTCCCCCCATCGGGGGCGGGGCGCTTCGCGCTGTCCTAGCGGGGCACGGGGTGCCCGAGTGTCTTGTCGGGCGCCGCGCTCCCGTGGTCGGCTTGAGCCCATGTCCGTACGCAGCGAACGCGCAGGTCCCGTCACCACCGTCGTGCTGTCCCGCCCCGCCGCGCGGAATGCCGTCGACGGGCCCACCGCCCGTGCCCTCGCCGACGCCTTCCGTGCCTTCGAAGCCGACCCGGACGCCTCCGTCGCCGTGCTGTGGGGCGAGGGCGGCACCTTCTGCGCCGGCGCGGATCTCAAGGCCATCGGAACCCCCGACGGCAACGAGGTGTCCGAGGAAGGTGACGGCCCCATGGGGCCCACCCGCATGCACCTGTCCAAGCCGGTGATCGCGGCGATCTCCGGCCACGCCGTCGCGGGAGGCCTCGAACTCGCCCTCTGGTGCGACCTGCGCGTCGCCGAGGAGGACGCCGTCCTCGGGGTGTTCTGCCGCCGCTGGGGTGTCCCGCTCATCGACGGCGGGACGGTCCGGCTGCCCCGCCTCATCGGGGAGGGCCGCGCCCTGGACCTCGTCCTGACCGGCCGCCCCGTCGGCGCCGCGGAGGCGCTCGGCATGGGCCTGGTGAACCGGACCGTCCCCGTCGGCACCGCGCGCGCCGCGGCCGAGCGCCTCGCCGCCGAGATCGCCGCGTTCCCGCAGACCTGCCTGCGGCACGACCGGCTCTCCCTGCTCGAACAGAGCGGCCTGCCGGAACGGGAGGCGATGGCCGGCGAGCTGCGCCACGGCCTGCACTCCCTGGCCGAGGCGGCCGAGGGCGCGGCGCGCTTCGCCGCGGGAGCGGGCCGGCACGGGGCGTTCACGGACCACGTGCCCAAGGGTCACGTACCCACGGACCCCGCGCCCACGGATGGCTGAGGGCATCCCCCCGCACGACCGCACGACCGCACGACCGCACGACGCACGGCAGCGCCGGTCAGGCCAGTTCCGCCGCGTACGGCGGCTCCGCCCCCGCCCGCGAGCAGGTCAGGGCCGCCGCGCGGGCCGCGAACCGCAGTACGTCGGTCCAGTCCTCGGCGCCGAGACGGTCCAGCGCCCGCGCCGACAGCGCGTCCCGCGCCGAGAGGCCGTGCAGCAGCGCGGCGTTGACGGTGTCGCCCGCGCCGATCGTGTCGACCACGTCGACCGGCTCGCCGGGCACGTGCAGCTCCGTGCCGTCCCGCGTGTACAGCGACAGGCCGTCCCCGCCGCGGGTGACGACCACGGCGGCGGGCCCCGCGGCCAGCCACTCGTGCGGGGTGCCGCTGAGCCAGTCGGCGTCCTCCTGCGACAACTTGAGGAGCGAGACCGACGGCAGCCAGCTCCTGAACCGTGCCCGGTAGGCGTCCGCGTCCGGGATCAGACCGGCCCGTACGTTGGGGTCGAGGGCTGTGAAGACGCCGCGCGCCGCCGCCCGGCGCATCAGCTTCTCGTACGCGCTCGCGCCCGGCTCCAGGACGAGCGAGCAGGTGCCGAACGACATCGCCCGTACGCCCTCGGGGAGCCGGTCGGGGGCCTCGAAGAGCCGGTCGGCCGTGCCCTCGACGTAGAAGGAGTACCCGGCCGAGCCGTCCGCGCCGATCGAGGCGACGGCGAGCGTCGTCGGTTCCGGGCCGCGCTGCACCGGCAGCCCGTCGGCGGCGACCTCCACCCCTGCCGCCCGCAACCCGCCGAGCAGCGCCTCGCCGAACGCGTCCCGCGAGACGCGCGAGCAGAAGGCGACGGGGGAGCCGAGCCGGCCGAGCGCCACGGCGGTGTTGTACGGGCCGCCGCCGAGCCGCGGCGCGAGCACGGGCAGTCCCGCGTCGCCGCCCGCCCCTTGCGGCACGAGGTCGATCAGGGCCTCTCCTGCGACGACAATCACGGGTGGTTCCTCTCGGGCGCTGTCTGGGCCGTATCGCCCGCTCAGGCTAGGCCGTGCGCGGGCCCGCGGACGGAAGCGGGCAGCACTCGGGCACGCCCGTGCCCGACACGGTCGGAGCGCTGTGCACCGGTATGGTCTGATCCGTCACTGATCACGCCCCTGACCTGTGGAGACACCATGTCCGGCACGCCCCCCGCCCGCCGCACCGTGCTGCGGGCCGCCGCTCTCGCCCCGGCCGTCGGACTCGGGCTCACCGCCTGCTCGTCCGGCGACGGGTCGAACCGGTCGGCCCCGACCGCGCCGGTGGATCTCGGGAAGGCCGACGCCGTGCAGGTGGGCGCGTCGAAGCTGTACACGGACCAGAAGGTCGTGGTCAGCCGGATCTCCGACGACGAGTACAAGGCGTACAGCACGATCTGCACCCACGCGCGCTGCCCGATCCAGAACCTGGAGGGGCACAAGCTGATCTGCCAGTGCCACGGCAGCCAGTTCGACGCCACGAACGGCAAGGTGCTGAAGGAACCGGCCGTCGAGCCGCTCGTCGAGCTGCCGGTGAAGGTGGAGAACGGCAAGATCGTCGCGGGCCCGGCGAAGAAGGCCTAGGACACGCCCCAGCCCTCTCCGGAGGGCGCACGGGCCCTCACTCCCAGTCCCACGCGATCCCCAGGATCCCGGCCCGCACCTGCGGTTCGACCACGTGCACCGAGCGGTGGCTGCCGTTCAGCGTCAGCTCCTGGCGGCCGCCGCGGGGGGCGGCGGCGGAGTGCTGGGTGAAGCGGTGGCAGCGTACGGGCAGAGCGGCGTCGTCGTAGCGGATCTGCAGCGCGTACTGCCCGCCCGCGTAGGTGAAGCCGCGCTGGTACTCGGTGGCCTCCCCGGCCGTGCCGTCCTCGAAGCCGTAACCGAACAGATGGGTGTCACCCGCGCGCAGGCGGGCGTCGAAGAGCAACTCGGCGACCAGCACCCCCGTCCCCTGGTGCCATCGCACGCGTCCCGTGCGGCAGTTCTCCAGGGCGCGCACCCGGACGCGGTCGGGTGCGCACCCGGGATCGCCGTGGTGGATGGCCACATAGCGGTCCACGCCGTCCCGGTGGGCGCGCACGATGTGCTGCGACTCGCGGCCGACCAGCTCACGGCCCGCGCCGATCCGCACCCGCTCGTGGTGGCCGATGGTGTGCAGCCCGCCGTCGACCGGGGAGCCGAGCTCGGCCAGGAGCGAGCGCAGCACGTCGGAGGCCTCCACCAGGGAGCGGTACGAGCGGGCGGCGGGCCGGTTCCGGTCGGCGCGCTCGGCCGGCCGGACGAGCAGCCGGATCAGTGACTCCTCAGGGAGCTGGAGGATCTCCTCCAGGGCCCGTACGGCGCGCAGGGACTCGGCGCGCTGGGGGCGCCGGGCGCCCTGCTGCCAGTAACTCAGGCTCGTCACGCCGACGTTGACGCCGTGCCGGATCAGGTGGTGGCGTAGGCGCTGCAGGGGCAGCCGCCGGGTGGCTATGGCGGTGCGCAGCGCGAGGTGGAACGGGCCGGTGCGCAGGGCGGCCGCCAGCTCCGCGGGCTCGTCGTCCGCCGTCCCTGCCGCGTCCGCGGGCGCGTCCTGCGCGAACCGGGTGCCGTGCCGCATGGGGGCCCCTATCTGTGAACGTTCACTCCAGCCGCCCGGCGTTCGCGCCGGTCGGAGCGGGCCACCAGGTCGGCGTACGACGTCCGTTCACATCCGTACGCCGCCGTTCACGGCCCATTTGATTCCGCATTGAAGCGTGTTGACCTGCACCCGACAACACTCGATGCTCAATCGCAGCGTCCGGACGCGCTCCTCCACACCCCACATCCCGCTCGGGAGGAACGCGATGCGCTCACCGATCAGCAGGAACAGCACAGGCAGACGCAGACGTCTCTGCGTGCTCGCCGCCGTCGCAGCGGCGCTCCTGACCGCCGCACCCACGGCCACGGCTGCCCCGGCCCCGGCCCCCGCCGCGTCGGCCACGTCCGCCGCCGACCCCTCCGTGCTCGCCGCCAAGCGGCTGAACATCACCATGCAGGCACAGCAGAAGACCAACTGGTGCTGGGCCGCGGGCGGCAACACCATCGCGGCCTTCATGGGCCGCAACTACAGCCAGAACCAGTTCTGCAACGCCGCGTTCGGGCGCAGCCAGAACACCGAGTGCCCCAACAACCAGGCCACGCTCGGCAACGTGCAGAACGGCCTGCGCTGGGCGGGCATCAACCCCGGCTCGTACGTCACCGGCTGGCTGCGCTACTCGACCGTGCAGACGGAGATCAACGCGAACCGCCCGGTCGAGACCCGCATCCAGTGGTCCAACGGCGGCGGCCACATGCACGTCATCTACGGCTACGACGACGCCAGCAGCTGGGTCTACTGGGGCGACCCGTGGCCCTCCAGCGACCGCTACAACTGGGCCTCGCACGCCTGGTACGTCGACAACAACACCTTCTCCTGGACCCACTCGCTGTACCGGATCGGGGCGTGAGAGCGATGACCCGTCACCTTTCCCGCCGCCTGACCCGTCCCCTTCCCCGCCGCCTGACAGGGACCGCGCTCGCGGGCACGGCCGCCACCACCCTGCTCCTCGGCCTCGCGGCCCCCGCCGCCTCCGCCGACTCCGGCCCGCCCGCGCCCTCCGCCGCCTCCCGCGACGCGGCACACCGCGCGGCCGAGGCGCCGAAGACCCTCGACACGCTCTCCCGCTTCTTCTCCCGGGAGGGAGCGGTCACCAGGTCCGCCGCCGACCCGCGGGTGGAGGGCAGGACCGTGCCCGTGTACTACCTCTCGGCGGACTTCGTCGCGGGCAAGAAGGACGCGCCGATCGCCCGCCTGGAGTTCCTCGCCAGCAAGGCCGTCTCCTCCGACGGCCAGGAAGCCTCCCTCTGGACAGTGAAGCGAGGCGGCTCGTGGCAGGTCGTGAACATCGCCACCGGGGACGACGAGACCCACTACGCGCGCGTGGGTGCGAAGAAGGCACCCGGAGGCACCGTCTTCCACGAGCCGCAGATCAACGCCTGGTACGTCCGGGACGACCGGGACGGTGACCACGCGCGCGTGCTGCCCCTCGACAAGGACGCGGTACGCGCTGTCGGCGCCGAGGGGACCACGGTCGCCGCCTACCGCGAGCGCGTCCGGAAGGCGTACGCCGACAAGCTGCCCGGCTCCGCGTACGAGAAGTCGGGCAAGGCGGGCGGCTACGACACCGACAAGCCCGCGCGGACCTCCGCCGGGGCCCCGGCGCAGGCCTCCGGCCAGGACGACGGCCCGGTCACGGTGGCCTCCTCGATAGCGGGCGCGGGCGCCCTGCTCGCCCTCGGCCTCTCCGGAGCGGCGCTCGTCCGGCGCCGCGCCGCCCGGCAGGAGGGCTGACCCCCGCGAGCGGCGGACGGACCACCGGCCGCCGCTCCCACCGGCGGAGCCGTACGCCGCCCCGGACTGTCGGTGCCCGCCAGTAGGCTGTCCGACATGGCCGACCCTTCCAGCTACCGCCCCAAGCCGGGACAGATCCCCGACGCCCCGGGGGTCTACAAATTCCGCGACGAGCACCGCCGGGTGATCTACGTCGGGAAGGCCAAGAGCCTGCGCCAGCGCCTGGCCAACTACTTCCAGGACCTGGCCGGGCTCCACCCGCGCACCCGCTCCATGGTGACGACGGCCGCCTCCGTCGAGTGGACCGTGGTGACCAACGAGGTCGAGGCGCTCCAGCTGGAGTACACCTGGATCAAGGAGTTCGACCCCCGGTTCAACGTCAAGTACCGCGACGACAAGAGCTATCCGTACCTCGCCGTGACGATGAACGAACAGTTCCCGCGCGTGCAGGTGATGCGCGGCGCCAAGAAGAAGGGCGTGCGCTACTTCGGTCCGTACGGCCACGCGTGGGCGATCCGCGACACCGTCGACCTCCTCCTGCGCGCCTTCCCCGTCCGCACGTGCTCCGCGGGCGTGTTCAAGAACGCCACCCGCACCGGCCGCCCCTGCCTCCTCGGCTACATCGGCAAGTGCTCGGCGCCCTGTGTGGAGCGCGTCACACCCGATGCCCACCGTGAACTCGCCGAGGACTTCTGCGACTTCATGGCCGGCCGCACGGGCACGTACATCCGCCGGCTCGAGCGGCAGATGGCGGACGCCGCCGAGGAGATGGAGTACGAGCGTGCGGCCCGCCTGCGCGACGACATCGAAGCCCTGAAGAAGGCGATGGAGAAGAGCGCCGTCGTCCTCGCGGACGCCACGGACGCCGACCTCATCGCCCTCGCCGAGGACGAGCTCGAAGCCGCCGTGCAGATCTTCCACGTCCGCGGCGGCCGGGTCCGCGGACAGCGCGGCTGGGTCACCGACAAGGTCGAGGCCGTCACCAGCGGCGACCTCGTCGAGCACGCCCTCCAGCAGCTGTACGGCGAGGAGAGCGGCGACGCCGTGCCCAAGGAGGTGCTCGTCCCCGCGCTGCCCGACCCGATAGAACCGGTCCAGGAGTGGCTGACCGAGCGCCGCGGCGCGAGCGTCTCGCTGCGCATCCCGCAGCGCGGCGACAAGAAGGCCCTCATGGAGACCGTCGCGCGCAACGCGCAGCAGTCCCTCGTCCTGCACAAGACCAAGCGCGCCTCCGACCTCACCACGCGCTCGCGCGCCCTGGAGGAGATCGCCGCCGCCCTGGAGCTGGACAGCGTCCCCCTGCGCGTCGAGTGCTACGACATCTCGCACCTCCAGGGCGACGACGTCGTGGCGTCCATGGTCGTCTTCGAGGACGGCCTCGCCAGGAAGAGCGAGTACCGCCGCTTCCAGATCAAGGGCTTCGAGGGCCAGGACGACGTCCGCTCCATGCACGAGGTGATCACGCGCCGCTTCAAGCGCTATCTCGCCGAGAAGGAGCGGAGCGGGGAGTGGGTCGACGAGGAGACGGGGGAGGTCGCCGACCTCGGGCCCACCGAGGAGGACGGCCGCCCCAAGCGGTTCGCGTATCCGCCGCAGCTCGTCGTCGTGGACGGCGGGCAGCCGCAGGTCGCGGCCGCCAAGAGGGCCCTGGACGAGCTCGGCATCGACGACATCGCGGTCTGCGGCCTCGCCAAGCGCCTGGAGGAGGTCTGGGTCCCCGACGAGGACGACCCGGTGATCCTGCCGCGCACCAGCGAGGGTCTCTACCTCCTCCAGCGGGTACGTGACGAAGCCCACCGCTTCGCCATCACCTACCAGCGCAACAAGCGGTCCAAGCGCTTCCGCGCCGGGCCGCTGGACGCCGTGCCGGGCCTCGGCGAGGCCCGCAAGCAGACGCTGATCAAGCACTTCGGTTCGGTGAAGAGGCTCCGATCCGCGACAATCGACCAGATCTGCGAGGTCCCGGGAGTGGGCCGCAAGACGGCCGAGGCCGTCCTCGCGGCCCTCGCCGGGGCGGTTCCCGCCGGCCCCGCCGTGAACACGGCGACCGGAGAGATCATGGAAGAGGAGGAGCCCGTGACCGCGGGCGCCTCGGAAGAACGACGGGGGCAGGAGACATGAGCGAGCACGACGAAGGTGAAGAGCAAGTGAGTGCGGGCACGCCCATCATCGAGACACCGGGAGTCCCCGACGCCGCGATCCCCGAGCTGGTGATCATCTCCGGGATGTCCGGCGCCGGACGCAGCACGGCGGCCAAGTGTCTGGAGGACCTCGGCTGGTTCGTGGTCGACAACCTGCCGCCCGCCCTGATCCCCACCATGGTGGAGCTCGGCGCCCGCTCGCAGGGCAACGTCGCCCGCATCGCGGTCGTCGTCGACGTGCGCGGCAGGCGCTTCTTCGACAACCTCCGCGAGTCCCTCGCCGAGCTGGAGGCGAAGAACGTCACGCGGCGCATCGTCTTCCTGGAGTCCTCGGACGAGGCCCTGGTCCGCCGTTTCGAGTCGGTCCGCCGCCCGCACCCGCTGCAGGGCGACGGCCGCATCGTCGACGGCATCGCGGCCGAGCGCGACCTCCTGCGCGAGCTGCGCGGCGACGCCGACCTGGTCATCGACACCTCCAGCCTGAACGTGCACGAGCTGCGCGCCAAGATGGACGCCTCGTTCGCGGGCGAGGAGGAGCCCGAGCTGCGGGCCACCGTCATGTCCTTCGGCTTCAAGTACGGCCTGCCGGTCGACGCCGACCTCGTCGTGGACATGCGCTTCCTGCCCAACCCGCACTGGGTCCCCGAGCTGCGCCAGTACACCGGCCAGAACGAGGAGGTCGCCGCGTACGTCTTCAACCAGCCCGGCGCCAAGGAGTTCCTCGACCGGTACGCCGAACTGCTCCAGCTCATCGCCGCGGGCTACCGCCGTGAGGGCAAGCGGTACGTGACGATCGCCGTCGGCTGCACGGGCGGCAAGCACCGCTCCGTCGCCATGTCCGAGAAGCTCGCGGCGCGCCTCGCGTCCGAGGGCGTCGAGACCGTCTTGGTCCACCGGGACATGGGGCGCGAGTGAAGCCGACCCGCCGGACCGTCCGCCTGAGCCGACTGGGCCGCAAGCGGGGCACCCAGCCGAAGGTGGTCGCGCTCGGCGGGGGCATGGGACTGTCCGCCTCGCTCGCCGCGCTGCGCCGCATCACCGGAGCCGGAGACCTCACCGCCGTCGTCACGGTCGCCGACGACGGCGGCTCCAGCGGCCGCCTGCGCGACGAGCTCGGCGTGCTGCCGCCCGGCGATCTGCGCAAGGCCCTCGCCGCGCTGTGCGGCGACGACGACTGGGGCCAGACGTGGTCCCGCGTCATCCAGCACCGCTTCCAGTCCAAGGGCGACCTGCACGAGCACGCGGTCGGCAATCTGCTGATCGTCGCCCTGTGGGAGCAGCTCGGCGACCATGTGCAGGCCCTGGACCTGGTCGGCCGGCTGCTCGGCGCGCAGGGCCGAGTCCTGCCCATGTCGGCCGTGCCGCTGGAGCTCCAGGCCCTCGTCAAGGGCCACGACCCGGACCGGCCCGACGACGTGGACACCGTGCGGGGGCAGGCCACCGTCGCGCTCACGCCCGGCGAGGTCCAGTCCGTGCACGTCGTCCCGCACGACCCGCCGGCCGTCCCCGAAGCGGTCGCCGCCGTCCTCGACGCGGACTGGGTGGTGCTCGGTCCGGGCTCCTGGTTCTCCTCTGTGATTCCGCATCTCCTCGTGCCCGAACTGCTCGACGCGCTCACCGCGACGAAGGCCCGCAAGGTCCTCTCCCTCAACCTGGCGCCGCAACCGGGAGAAACCGATGGCTTCTCTCCGCAGCGTCATTTGGAGGTTTTGGCCCGACACGCCCCTAAACTCGCCCTGGACGTGGTGCTGGCCGACGAGGCCGCCGTGCCCGACCGTGAGTCGCTCACCGATGCCGCCAAGCGGCTCGGCGCCACGGTCGAGCTGGCGCCGGTGGCCCGGCCCGACGGGACTCCGAGGCACGACCCGGAGCTCCTGGCAGCCGCGTACGACCGTATTTTTCGGATGCATGGAAGGATCGGCCCATGGCGATGACGGCAGCGGTGAAGGACGAGATCTCCCGGCTCCCCGTCACCCGGACCTGCTGCAGAAAAGCAGAGGTCTCGGCGATCCTGCGGTTCGCGGGCGGCCTGCACCTGGTGAGCGGCCGCATCGTGATCGAGGCGGAGCTGGACACCGCGATGGCCGCCCGGCGGCTCAAGCGGGACATCCTGGAGATCTTCGGACACAGCTCGGAGCTGATCGTGATGGCCCCCGGCGGCCTGCGACGCGGCTCGCGTTACGTCGTCCGGGTGGTCGCGGGCGGCGATCAGCTGGCCCGCCAGACGGGCCTCGTGGACGGCCGCGGCCGCCCCATCCGGGGCCTGCCGCCGCAGGTGGTCTCGGGGGCCACCTGCGACGCGGAGGCGGCCTGGCGCGGGGCCTTCCTCGCGCACGGCTCGCTCACCGAGCCCGGCCGCTCCTCCTCCCTGGAGGTGACGTGCCCCGGCCCGGAGGCCGCGCTCGCCCTGGTCGGCGCCGCCCGCAGGCTCCAGATCGCGAGCAAGGCCCGCGAGGTGCGCGGCGTGGACCGCGTGGTCGTCCGCGACGGCGACGCGATCGGCGCGCTCCTGACCCGCCTCGGGGCGCACGAGTCGGTCCTGGCCTGGGAGGAGCGGCGGATGCGGCGCGAGGTGCGCGCCACCGCCAACCGCCTGGCCAACTTCGACGACGCGAACCTGCGCCGCTCGGCCCGCGCGGCCGTCGCCGCGGGCGCCCGGGTGCAGCGCGCCCTGGAGATCCTCGCCGACGAGGTCCCGGAGCACCTCGCGGCCGCCGGACGCCTGCGCATGGAGCACAAGCAGGCGTCGCTGGAGGAGCTGGGCGCGCTCGCCGACCCGCCGCTGACCAAGGACGCCGTCGCGGGCCGCATCCGACGGCTGCTCGCCATGGCCGACAAGCGGGCCCAGGACCTCGGCATCCCGGGCACGGAGTCCAACCTCACCGAGGAGATCGCGGACAACATGCTCGCGGAGAACATGGCGGTCTGACGCCCGCCCCGCACGCGTCTCCTCTCGCGCGCCTTCTCCCGCACGTCTCCTGAGCCGCTGGCGCCCCACCGGGCGCCAGCGGCTTTCGTGTGCCCGCGCCGCACGCCTTCACCCACCGTATTGACATGATCATGCACTGTCACGAGCCTGGCATCCCGCACACCCGTGCCGGACAACCGCAAGGGGGGCTCATGAGACGAAGAGCGAGCGCGAGATCGGTTCTCGCCGCGAGCGCACTGATCGTCGGCGGACTTGTCACCGCCCCGCACGCCCAGGCCGACGGGCCCGCGAAGGCCCCGGCCGCCGACGACCCGGCAGCCATCGGCGTCTACCAGGCCGAGGTCACCAAGAAGCAGATCCCGATCCTCGTCGCGGCGGGCCAGGACGCCCACGAACTCGCCGGACAGGCGCCCGAGCGCGGCACCGGCCGCGTCGAGCTGTATCTGACCGAGCGCCAGGCGAAGGCCATCGAGCGCAAGGGCATCGAGCTCAGCGAGCACAAGGTGTCGGCGGCGACGCAGCAGCGGCTCAAGGCCGCGGGGGACGGCGTCTACCGGCCGTACAGCGGAAAGGGCGGTCTCCAGGAAGAGATCGTCAGGACCGGGCAGGCCCACCCCGGCCTCACCAAGGTCGTCTCCATCGGCAAGAGCCTCCAGGGCAAGGACATCCTCGCCCTGAAGCTCTCCAAGAACGCCAAGAAGTCCAAGGACGGCTCCAAGCCGTCCACGCTCTACCTGTCCAACCAGCACGCGCGCGAGTGGATCACCCCCGAGATGACCCGCCGCCTGATGCACCACTACCTGGACAACTACGGCAAGGACAAGCGCATCACCAAGCTCGTGAACTCCACCGAGCTGTGGTTCGTGCTCTCCGCCAACCCCGACGGCTACGACTACACGCACGCCGCCGACGGCAACCGCCAGTGGCGCAAGAACCTCCGCGACATCGACGGTAACGGGAAGATCGCCCCGGGCGACGGCGTCGACCTCAACCGCAACTTCGCCTACAAGTGGGGCTACGACAACGAGGGCTCGTCCCCGAACCCGTCCTCCGAGACCTACCGCGGCACGGGCCCGATGTCCGAGCCGGAGACGAAGGCGCTCGACCGCTTCCAGAAGCGCATCGGCTTCACGTACGGCATCAACTACCACTCCGCGGCCGAACTGATCCTCTATGGAGTGGGCTGGCAGGTCGCCACGCCGACCCCGGACGACGTGCTCTACCGGGCGCTCGCCGGCACGCCCGAGAAGCCCGCGATCGCCGGCTACCACCCGCAGGTCGCCTCCGAGCTCTACACCACCAACGGCGAGGCCGACGGACACGCGGGCAACATCAACGGCATCCCGATGTTCACCCCGGAGATGTCCACCTGCCAGACCGCCTCGAACGTCGACCCGAACGATGCCTGGAAGCCGGAGGACTGCGCGTCCATCTTCACCTTCCCCGACGACGAGAAGCTGATCCAGCAGGAGTTCGCCAAGAACGTCCCGTTCGCGCTCGCCGTCGCCGAGACGGCGCTCCACCCGGACCAGCCGGTCTCCGTCACCGACATCGAGGCCCCCGACTTCACCCCTGACACCTTCACCACGTCGTACGCGCGCGGCGGCGACCAGGAAGTCGCCGTCACCGCCCGCAAGTCCGTACGCGACAAGGAACTCAAGTACCGCGTCAACGGCGGCCGCACGCACGAGGAGGACCTGCGGGCCTGGAAGGGCGGCGAGACCTACGGCGGCGAGGACAACCTCTACTTCGACGAGTACCGCGCCGAGGTCGAGGACGCGCGCGTGGGCGACAAGGTCGAGGTGTGGTTCACCGGCCGCACCAAGAAGGGCCGCACCGAGAGCAAGCACTTCACCTACACCGTCGCCGAACGCCCCAGGGCCGGCACACTCGTCGTCGCCGAAGAGGGCGCGACGGCCACCCAGACCCAGAAGTACGTCGACGCGATCAAGGCCAACGGCCGCTCGGCCGCCGTCTGGGACGTCGCGAAACAAGGCGTCCCGCACCCGCTCGGCGTCCTGTCGCACTTCTCCGCCGTCGTCCACTACACCGGCGACCCCGTCCCCGGCGCACCCACCCAACTCGCCCTGCGCGACTACCTCAACGAGGGCGGCAAGCTCATCGAGTCCGGTGAGCGCGCCGGCGGCGCCGTCGACCTCGGCGCCGCCCTCACCGACGACTTCGCGCAGTACTACCTCGGCGCCTACGAACGCCTCTCCGCGCCCGGCGCCACGAGCTTCAAGGGCAGTGGCGCGCTCGACGGAGTGAGCACCCCGCTCGCCGCCGCCGGCGCCAACCCGCTCGACAAGGCGGGCCGCTTCACCGTCACCTCCGACAGCCTGCCGCCCGAGAAATTCCCGCAGTTCAGGAGCGCGGCAGCGGGCTCCTACCCCGGTCTCAGCAACCCCTATGCGCCCTTCGCGGGCCAGGGCATGGCCTCGGCCACCCACGCCGACCAGGACTGGAAGCGGCTGACCCGCACCATCGACCTGACCGGCGTCACGGCCGCCGACCGCCCCGAGCTGCGGTTCGCGCTCAACTGGAACCTGGAGCCCGGCTACGACCACGGGCTGCTCGAAGCCCACACCGCGGGCGCCGACGACTGGACCACACTGCCCGACAAGAACGGCAATACGTCCACCACCGTGCCCGCCGAGTGCGCGGCCGGCTTCTTCGTCAACGGCCACCCCTTCCTGCGCCACTACCTGACGGTGGGCGCCGACGCCTGCACGGCCTCCGGCACCAGCGGCGCCTGGAACAGCTTCACCGGCTCCTCCGGCGGCTGGAAGCCCGTCGCCTTCGACCTCAGCGCCTACGCGGGCAAGAAGGTCGAGGTCTCGCTCAGCGCCGTCACCGACCCCTCCAGCGGCGGCCGCGGCCTCTTCGCCGACAACGCGCAACTGGTCGTCGGCGGCACCGCCACGGAGACCGAGGGATTCGAGACGTCGCTCGGCTCCTGGAGCGCCGCGCCGCCCCCGGCCGGCAGCCCCAATATCACAGGTGACTGGACGCGGACCGGGGAGCTCTACCGATCCTTCGCGGCGGTCACAGCGCGTGACAGCGTGCTGCTCGGCTTCGGGTTCGAGCATGTGCCCGGAAGTGCCGAGAGGGCCGCTCTTATGGGCGCCTCCCTGGCACATCTGCGCAGCTGACAGTGCGTAATCGGGACCAAGGTCCCGGTGGCCCGTACCCCTACTGCGGGGTACGGGCCTTTGTGCCGCTTACGGCCCCTCTCGATGTCACCTCAGAGGCTTCAGAGAGGTAGGGTCGGAGGCGGTCGGGGACATCCCATACAACTCGCCGGCGTCTAAAACCGGCGTACCAACGAGGAGATCGGTTTCGTGACGATCCGCGTAGGCATCAACGGCTTTGGCCGCATCGGTCGCAACTACTTCCGCGCGCTGCTCGAGCAGGGTGCGGACATCGAAGTCGTGGCTGTCAACGACCTGGGTGACACCGCGACCACGGCCCACCTGCTGAAGTACGACACCATCCTGGGCCGCCTCAAGGCCGAGGTGTCGCACACCGAGGACACCATCACGGTCGACGGCCACACCATCAAGGTGCTGTCCGAGCGCAACCCCGCCGACATCCCGTGGGGCCAGCTGGGCGTCGACATCGTGATCGAGTCCACGGGCATCTTCACCAAGAAGGCCGACGCCGAGAAGCACATCGCCGGTGGCGCCAAGAAGGTCCTCATCTCGGCTCCGGCCAAGGACGAGGACATCACCATCGTGATGGGCGTCAACCAGGACAAGTACGACGCGGCCAACCACCACGTCATCTCCAACGCCTCCTGCACCACCAACTGCGTGGCGCCGATGGCCAAGGTTCTCGACGAGAACTTCGGCATCGTCAAGGGCCTGATGACCACGGTGCACGCGTACACCAACGACCAGCGCATCCTGGACTTCCCGCACAAGGACCTGCGCCGCGCCCGCGCCGCCGCCGAGAACATCATCCCGACCACCACCGGTGCCGCCAAGGCCACCGCGCTGGTCCTGCCGCAGCTCAAGGGCAAGCTCGACGGCATCGCCATGCGCGTCCCGGTCCCGACCGGCTCCGCCACCGACCTGGTCGTCGAGGTCTCCCGCGAGGTCACGAAGGACGAGGTCAACGCCGCGTTCAAGAAGGCCGCCGACGACGGCGACCTGAAGGGCTACCTCTTCTACACCGAGGACCCGATCGTGTCGTCCGACATCGTCAGCGACCCGGCCTCCTGCACCTTCGACTCGTCGATGACGATGGTCCAGGACGGCAAGTCGGTGAAGATCCTCGGCTGGTACGACAACGAGTGGGGTTACTCCAACCGTCTCGTCGACCTCACGGTCTTCGTCGGCGGTCAGCTCTAACCACCAGAGCAGGCACCTCGATGTGAGCACAGGGTTCGTCCCGCGCGATGATGCGCAGGACGGGCCCTGTTGCACGTCAGCGTCAGCCCTCCCAAGGAGTCCAGTAGTGAAGACGATCGACGAACTTCTCGCCGAAGGGGTCGAAGGCAAGCGGGTCTTCGTCCGCGCCGACCTCAATGTGCCGCTCGCCGACGGCACCATCACCGACGACGGCCGCATCCGCGCCGTCCTGCCGACCGTCAAGGCCCTCGCCGACGCGGGCGCCAAGGTCGTCGTGGCCTCGCACCTGGGCCGCCCCAAGGGCGCCCCGGACCCGGCCTTCTCGCTGCTGCCGGCCGCCGAGCGGCTCGGTGAACTCCTGGGCGGGTCCGTCGCGTTCGCGCAGGACACCGTCGGCCCCGCCGCGCACGACGCGGTGAACGGCCTGCAGCCCGGCCAGGTCGCAGTCATCGAGAACCTGCGCTTCAACGCGGGCGAGACCAGCAAGGACGACACCGAGCGCGGCGAGTTCGCCGACCAGCTCGCCGCCCTCGCGGACGTCTACGTGGGCGACGGCTTCGGCGCCGTGCACCGCAAGCACGCCTCCGTCTTCGACCTGCCGGCCCGCCTGCCGCACTACGCCGGCTACCTCATCGCCACCGAGGTCGGCGTCCTCAAGAAGCTCACCGACGACGTCAAGCGGCCCTACGCCGTGGTCCTCGGCGGCGCCAAGGTCTCCGACAAGCTCGGCGTGATCGACCACCTCCTTGAGAAGGCCGACCGCATCCTCATCGGCGGCGGCATGGCCTACACCTTCCTCAAGGCCCAGGGCCACGAGGTCGGCATCTCCCTCCTCCAGGAGGACCAGATCCCGGCGGTGAAGGAGTACATGAAGCGCGCCGAGGAGAAGGGCGTCGAATTCGTCTTCCCCGTCGACGTGCTGGTCTCCGCCGAGTTCCCCGACCTGAAGACCAAGGCCCCGGCCAACCCCACGACGGTCGCCGCCGACGCCATCCCGGCCGACCAGGAGGGTCTCGACATCGGCCCCGAGACCCGTAAGCTCTACGCCTCGAAGCTCTCCGACGCGGCCACCGTCTTCTGGAACGGCCCGATGGGCGTCTTCGAGCACCCCGACTACGCCGAGGGCACCAAGGCGGTCGCCCAGGCGCTCCTCGACTCCCCGGCCTTCACGGTCGTCGGCGGCGGCGACAGCGCCGCGGCCGTGCGGACGCTGGGCTTCGACGAGAACGCATTCGGCCACATTTCCACCGGTGGCGGCGCCTCCCTCGAATACCTCGAGGGCAAGACGCTCCCCGGCCTCGCGGCACTGGAGAACTGACACCTGATGACTAAGCGCACCCCGCTGATGGCGGGCAACTGGAAGATGAACCTCAACCACCTCGAGGCCATCGCCCACGTGCAGAAGCTCGCCTTCGCCCTGGCGGACAAGGACTACGAGGCCTGCGAGGTCGCCGTCCTGCCGCCCTTCACCGACCTGCGCTCCGTGCAGACCCTCGTCGACGGCGACAAGCTCAAGATCAAGTACGGCGCCCAGGACATCTCGGCGCACGACTCCGGCGCCTACACCGGCGAGATCTCGGGCCCGATGCTGGCCAAGCTGAAGTGCACCTACGTCGCCGTGGGCCACTCCGAGCGCCGCCAGTACCACAACGAGACCGACCAGATCTGCAACGCCAAGGTGAAGGCCGCCTTCAAGCACGGCCTGACCCCGATCCTCTGCGTCGGCGAGGGCCTGGACATCCGCAAGGCCGGCCAGCAGGTCCAGTACACGCTGAACCAGCTCGACGGCGGCCTGAAGGACATCCCGGCCGAGCAGGCCGAGACCATCGTGATCGCCTACGAGCCGGTCTGGGCGATCGGCACCGGCGAGGTCGCGACCCCCGAGGACGCGCAGGAGGTCTGCGGCGCGATCCGCGCCCGCCTCGCCGAGCTGTACTCCCAGGAGCTCGCCGACAAGGTGCGCATCCAGTACGGCGGCTCCGTCAAGGCGAAGAACGTCGCCGACATCATGGCGCAGCCCGACGTGGACGGCGCGCTGGTCGGCGGCGCCGCGCTGGACTCCGACGAGTTCGTCAAGATCGTTCGCTTCGGCGACCAGTGAGTATGCGCTAGCGGCGTTACGTCGTACCCTGACGGGGGCCGAAGCCTGCCTTCGGCCCCCGTCGTCGTTTCAGATCCGAGGAAGTTGGTCCAGCCGTGGTTATGGGGTTCTCGATCGCCCTGATCGTCTTCAGCCTGCTGATGATGCTGCTGGTGCTGATGCACAAGGGCAAGGGCGGCGGTCTCTCCGACATGTTCGGTGGCGGCATGCAGTCGTCCGTCGGCGGCTCCTCCGTCGCGGAGCGCAACCTCGACCGCATCACGGTCGTGGTCGGTCTGCTCTGGTTCGCCTGCATTGTCGCGCTCGGCCTGCTGATGAAGGCGAACAACTAGCGCCGCCCGCTGCCCGCTTGTCCGGTGCAGCCCAGCGTGCGCGGCTTATCATGGGGCTTGCGTCCGGGGGAGGGGTGTAACTCCCAACACTGGACGCGCGTTGGGCCTTACGTAAACTGAGGCGCCCGCAGCAGCACCATCACGCAGGGAGTTACGACCGTGGCAAGTGGCAACGCGATCCGAGGAAGTCGGGTCGGGGCGGGGCCGATGGGCGAGGCCGAGCGCGGTGAGTCCGCGCCGCGTGCGCGCATCTCCTTCTGGTGCTCCAACGGGCACGAGACGCAGCCGAGCTTCGCCAGCGACGCGCAGATCCCCGACACGTGGGACTGTCCCCGCTGCGGCTTCCCGGCAGGTCAGGACCGGGACAACCCGCCGGACCCGCCGCGCACCGAGCCGTACAAGACGCACCTGGCGTACGTACGGGAGCGGCGCAGCGACGCCGACGGCGAGGCCATCCTCGCGGAAGCGCTCGCCAAACTGCGGGGCGAGATCTAGCACTTGAGAGCCGGCCGGGCACCGAGAGGTGTCCGGCCGGTTTCTTTCTCCCGGCACGTGTGCGGACAGACAGTTTCGGACATCTCATCCCGCTCTCTGATCGATTAGGTTGGAGGATGCAGCGGGGCACATGGACGTACGCGCGTACGAGAGAAGGCTGAAGTCCGAGATGAACGCAGAAAGCCGCGCCAGGCTCGATCAGACTCCCGAATGGACGGCGCTCGCCGAGCACCGTGAGCGGCTGGGGGAGGTGCAGCTGCGCGAGCTGTTCGCCGCTGACCCGGCCCGTGGCACGGCGTACACCCTCCAGGTCGGCGACCTGCACATCGACTATTCCAAGCACCTCGTCACCGCCGAGACGCTGACGCTGCTGCGCGAGCTCGCCGCCGCGACCGACGTCTTCGGCCTGCGGGACGCCATGTTCCGCGGCGAGAAGATCAACACCACCGAGGACCGCGCGGTCCTGCACACCGCGCTGCGCGCCCCGCGGGACGCCGTCATCGAGGTCGACGGCGAGAACGTCGTCCCCGCGGTGCACGCCGTCCTCGACAAGATGAGCGCCTTCTCGGAGAAGGTCCGCTCCGGCGAGTGGACCGGTCACACCGGCAAGCGCATCAAGAACGTCGTCAACATCGGCATCGGCGGCTCCGACCTCGGCCCCGCGATGGCGTACGAGGCGCTGCGCTCCTTCACCGACCGCGGCCTCACGGTCCGCTTCGTGTCGAACGTGGACGGCGCCGACCTGCACGAGGCCGTGCGGGACCTGGACGCCGCCGAGACGCTGTTCATCATCGCCTCGAAGACGTTCACCACCATCGAGACGATCACGAACGCCACATCGGCGCGCGACTGGCTGCTGACCGAGCTGAAGGCCGGCCAGGACGCCGTCGCCAAGCACTTCGTGGCCCTGTCGACGAACGCCGAGAAGGTGTCGGAGTTCGGCATCGACACGGCCAACATGTTCGAGTTCTGGGACTGGGTCGGCGGCCGCTACTCGTACGACTCCGCGATCGGTCTCTCCCTGATGATCGCCATCGGGCCCGACCGCTTCCGCGAGATGCTCGACGGCTTCCACCTCGTCGACGAGCACTTCCGCACCGCGCCCGCCGAGTCCAACGTGCCTTTGCTGATGGGCCTGTTGGGCATCTGGTACGGCAACTTCCACGACGCGCAGTCGCACGCCGTCCTGCCGTACTCGCACTACCTCTCCAAGTTCACCGCGTACCTCCAGCAGCTGGACATGGAGTCCAACGGAAAGTACGTCGACCGGGACGGCAAGGAGGTCGACTGGCAGACGGGCCCGGTCGTCTGGGGGACGCCCGGCACCAACGGCCAGCACGCCTACTACCAACTCATCCACCAGGGCACGAAGTTGATCCCGGCGGACTTCATCGGCTTCGCCGAGCCGGTCGCCGACCTGCTGCCGGGCCTGGTCGCCCAGCACGACCTGCTGATGGCCAACTTCTTCGCGCAGACCCAGGCGCTGGCGTTCGGCAAGACGCCCGACGAGGTGCGTGCCGAGGGCGTCGCGGAGGAGCTGGTCCCGCACAAGACGTTCAAGGGCAACCACCCGACGACGACGATCCTCGCCAAGGAGCTGACCCCCTCGGTCCTCGGCCAGCTCATCGCGCTCTACGAACACAAGGTCTTCGTCCAGGGCGCCGTCTGGAACATCGACTCCTTCGACCAGTGGGGCGTCGAGCTCGGCAAGGTCCTCGCCAAGCGCGTCGAGCCCGCCCTGACCGAGGGCGCCGAGGTGCCGGACCTGGACGGGTCGACGACGGCGCTGGTCGCCAAGTACCGCGATCTGCGCGGCCGTTGAGCCTCATCATGAGTTAATCGGATGCGGGTGCCCCGCCCGGCGGGTGACACTGCTTCGGCTCTGTCACCCGCCGGGAGGGAACCCCGTCATGGACCAGCTGCTCGCCGCGCTCGCCGACCCCGAGAGACTCCGGCTGTACGCGCGCATCGTCCTCGACGACCTGCCGCCGCGCGAGGCCGACTCCGCCGTCGCCCGCAGGCACCTGGGACGCCTGCTCGCCAGTGGGCTCGTGGAGCGGCTGCCCGACGGGTCGCTGCGGGCCGACCCGGCCGTCTTCCGGCGCTCGCCGCTCCCCGTGGACATCCATCCCGCCGTCCCGCGCCGGCTCACCGGGTTCTTCGCACACGGCCGCCTCACGGCCATTCCCGTGCGCCCCGTCGTGCGCCACGAACTCCTCGTCCATCTCACGGACACCCTGTTCGACACCGGCCGCGTCTACAGCGAACGCGAGGTCAACGACGCGTTCCGCACCGTCCACGACGACACCGCGGCGCTGCGGAGGTACTGCGTCACCGACGGCCTCCTCGTCCGCGACCAGGACGGCAGCAGCTACCGCCGCGTCCCCGCCCACGCCTGAGGGCCCCGCACCGGGTGGTGCGGGGCCCTCTTGCACGTACGACCGGAGGCCGCTACGCCACGGCCGGCGGATACAGCTCCGGCGGGAGCTGCGAGGCCGCCGCGGCGTCGAGCAGCCACAGCGTGCGCGAGCGGCCGTAGGCGCCGGCCGCCGGGGCCTGCACCTCGCCGGCGCCCGACAGGGCGATCGCCGCGGCGTTCGCCTTGTCCTCGCCCGCCGCGAGCAGCCACACCTCGCGGGCCGCCCGGATCGCCGGGAGCGTGAGCGAGATGCGGGTCGGCGGGGGCTTCGGCGCGCCGTGCACGCCGACCACCGAGCGCTCCGTCTCGCGCACCGCGGGGAGCTCCGGGAAGAGCGACGCGACATGCGTGTCCGGGCCGACGCCGAGCATCAGGACGTCGAAGGACGGCACGGGGCCGTGGTCCTCGGGGCCCGCGGCCGCGGCCAGCTCGGCGGCGTAGTGCTCCGCCGCCGCGTCGACCTCGTACGGACCGTCGGATGCGGGCATCGGATGCACCCGGGCCGGATTGACCGGCACCGAGTCGAGCAGCGCCTCCTTGGCCTGGGTGTAGTTGCGCTCCGGGTCGCCGTCCGGCAGGAACCGCTCGTCGCCCCACCACAGGTCGAGCCGCGACCAGTCGATCGCGTCCTTCGCCGGGGACGCACCCAGCGCCGCGAGCAGGCCGTTGCCGTTGCGGCCGCCGGTGAGGACCACCGACGCGTGGCCGCGGGCGGCCTGCGCGTCGACGATCTTCGTGATGAGGCGGGCCGCCGCGGCCTGCGCCATCAGCTCCTTGTCGCGGTGGACGACGAGCTGCGGGGCCGCGCTCACTTCGCGGCCGCCTTCTTGGCGGCGGTCTTCTTCGCCGGTGCCTTCTTCGGCTCGGCGGACGCCGCGGAGTCACCGGACTCCCGGGCCTCCTCGGCCGTCTCGGTCACCCGCTCGGTGGGCGTCTGCGCCAGCCGGTCCACGCCGTACTTCAGTGCGGAGGCGTAGGTGTCGTCCGGGTCCAGGCGCCGCAGCTCCTCGGCGATCAGCTCGGCCGTCTCGCGGCGCTTGAGCGCCACCGCGCGGTTGGGCTGGCCCTCGATGTGCAGCGTGGCGAGCGAGCCGTCGGCCCGGTCGAGCACGATGGGGCCGCAGTCGGTCTCCATGCGCACACCGGTCAGACCGGGGCCGGGCGAGAGCGCCCGCTTCACCGGTACGTCGAGCCGGTCCGCGAGCCACATGGCGAGCAGCTCACAGCTCGGGTTGAACTCCTCGCCGTCGACCTGCACCGACTTCACCTTGCAGGCGATCTGGTCCAGGGCGGCCGCGAGCATCGAGCGCCAGGGCGTGATGCGCGTCCAGGACAGGTCCGTGTCGCCGGGGTGGTAGGCCGCGGCGCGGGCGGTCAGCTCCTCGATGGGGTGCTCGGCCGCGTACGTGTCCGTGACGCGCCGCTGGGCCAGGGCGCCGAGCGGGTCGTTGGCCGGGTCCAGCGGGGCGTTCACCGGCCACCAGACGACCACGGGGGCGTCGGGCAGCAGCAGCGGCAGCACGACCGACTGGGCGTGGTCGATGACCTCGCCGTACAGCCGCAGGACCACCGTCTCGCCGGTGCCCGCCTCCACGCCGACCCGCACCTCGGCGTCGAGGCGCGAGCTGGTGCGGTCACGCGGCGAGCGCGCGGCCCGCTTGATGACCACGAGGGTGCGCGAGGGGTGCTCGCGCGACGCGTCGTTGGCCGCCTTCAGGGAGTCGTAGGCGTTCTCCTCATCGGTGACGATGACGAGGGTCAGGACCATGCCGACGGCCGGGGTGCCGATCGCCCTGCGGCCCTGCACGAGCGCCTTGTTGATCTTGCTGGACGTGGTGTCCGTAAGGTCGATCTTCATGGCCGACGCCAGCTCCGTCCGTCTCGTGCGAGCATTTCGTCCGCCTCGGTCGGGCCCCAGGTGCCGGCCGGGTACTGCGCGGGCTTGCCGTGCTTGTCCCAGTACTCCTCGATCGGGTCGAGGATGTTCCAGGACAGCTCGACCTCCTCCGTGCGCGGGAAGAGGTTGGCGTCGCCGAGCAGGACGTCGAGGATCAGGCGCTCGTACGCCTCGGGGCTGGACTCGGTGAAGGACTCGCCGTACGCGAAGTCCATCGAGACGTCCCGGATCTCCATGGAGGTGCCGGGCACCTTCGAGCCGAACCGGACCGTGATGCCCTCGTCCGGCTGGACGCGGATGACGATCGCGTTCTGCCCGAGCTCCTCGGTGGCGGTGTGGTCGAAGGGGGAGTGGGGAGCGCGCTGGAAGACCACCGCGATCTCCGTGACCCGACGGCCGAGCCGCTTGCCGGTGCGCAGGTAGAAGGGGACGCCCGCCCAGCGGCGGTTGTCCACCTCCAGCTTGATCGCCGCGTAGGTGTCGGTCTTCGACTTGGGGTCGATGCCGTCTTCCTGGAGGTAGCCGACGGCCTTCTCGCCGCCCTGCCACCCCGCGGCGTACTGCCCGCGGACCGTGTTCCTGCCGAGGTCCTTCGGCAGCCGGACGGCGCCGAGGACCTTCGCCTTCTCGGCGACCAGCGCGTCCGCCTCGAAGGAGGCGGGCTCCTCCATCGCGGTCAGCGCCATCAGCTGGAGCAGGTGGTTCTGGATGACGTCGCGGGCGGCGCCGATGCCGTCGTAGTAGCCGGCGCGGCCGCCGATGCCGATGTCCTCGGCCATCGTGATCTGGATGTGGTCGACGTACGACCGGTTCCAGATCGGCTCGAACATCTGGTTGGCGAAGCGCAGCGCCAGGATGTTCTGGACGGTCTCCTTGCCGAGGTAGTGGTCGATCCGGAACACCTGGTCCGGGGCGAACACCTCGTGCACGATCGCGTTCAGCTCCTGGGCCGACGCGAGGTCGTGGCCGAACGGCTTCTCGATGACCGCGCGGCGCCAGCACCCCTTGGGGGCGTCCGCGAGCTCGTGCTTCTTGAGCTGCTGGACGACCTGCGGGAAGAACTTCGGGGGCACGGAGAGGTAGAAGGCGAAGTTGCCGCCGGTCCCCTGCGCCTTGTCGAGCTCCTGGATGGTGGCCTTGAGCTGCTCGAAGGCGTCGTCGTCGTCGAAGTTGCCCTGGACGAAGCGCATGCCCTGGATGAGCTGCTGCCAGACCTCCTCGCGGAACGGCGTGCGGGAGTGCTCCTTGACCGCGTCGTGGACGACCTGGGCGAAGTCCTCGTCCTCCCAGTCGCGGCGGGCGAAACCAATCAGAGAAAAGCCCGGCGGCAACAGACCTCGGTTGGCGAGGTCGTAGACGGCAGGCATCAGCTTTTTACGGGACAAATCGCCCGTGACGCCAAAGATGACCAGGCCCGACGGCCCCGCGATACGCGGGAGCCGTCGGTCTGCGGCGTCACGCAGCGGATTGCTGCTTGACAAAATGGGTCAGCCCTTCGCGGGAGCGAGGCGCTTGAGCTCGGCCTCAGTCGACTTGAGCAGGTCGGTCCAGGACGCCTCGAACTTCTCGACGCCCTCGTCCTCGAGCAGCTGCACGACCTCGTCGTACGAGATGCCGAGCTTCTCCACGGCGGCGATCTCGGCGCGAGCCTGGTCGTAGGTGCCCGCGATGGTGTTGCCGGTGATCTGGCCGTGGTCGCCGGTGGCTTCCAGGGTCGCCTCGGGCATGGTGTTCACCGTGTTGGGCGCGACGAGCTCGTCGACGTACAGGGTGTCCTTGTACGCGGGGTCCTTGACGCCGGTCGAGGCCCACAGCGGACGCTGCTTGTTGGCCTGCGCCTTGTCGAGCGCGGCCCAGCGGTCGGAGGAGAAGACCTCCTCGTACGCCTCGTAGGCGAGCCGGGCGTTGGCGAGCGCGGCCTTGCCCTTGAGGGACTTGGCCTCGTCCGTGCCGATGCCGTCCAGGCGCTTGTCGATCTCGGTGTCCACGCGGGACACGAAGAAGGACGCCACGGAGTGGATCTTCGAGAGGTCCAGGCCGCGCTCCTTGGCCTTCTCCAGGCCCGCGAGGTACGCGTCCATGACCATGCGGTAGCGCTCCAGCGAGAAGATCAGCGTGACGTTGACGCTGATGCCGAGGCCGATGACCTCGGTGATCGCCGGGATGCCCGCCTGGGTGGCCGGGATCTTGATGAGCGCGTTCGGGCGGTCCACCAGCCAGGCGAGCTGCTTGGCCTCGGCCGTCGTGGCCTTGGTGTTGTGCGCCAGGCGCGGGTCGACCTCGATGGACACGCGGCCGTCCTGGCCGCCCGTCGCGTCGAAGACCGGACGCAGGATGTCGGCGGCGTCACGGACGTCCGCCGTCGTGATCATCCGGATGGCTTCCTCGACGGTGACCTCGCGGGCGGCGAGGTCCGAGAGCTGCTGGTCGTAACCGTCGCCCTGCGAGATGGCCTTCTGGAAGATCGAGGGGTTGGTGGTGACGCCCACGACGTGCTGCTGGTCGATCAGTTCGGCGAGGTTGCCGGACGTGATCCGCTTGCGCGACAGGTCGTCCAGCCAGATCGCGACGCCTTCTTCTGAAAGGCGCTTGAGTGCGTCTGTCATGGAATTACATCTCCTACTTGGTCGTATATGGGCGTCAGCGCTGAGCGGCGGCGATCGATTCCCGGGCCGCCTGCGCCACCGCGTCGGCGGTGAAACCGAACTCGCGGAACAGCACCTTGGCGTCCGCCGAGGCACCGAAGTGCTCCAGCGAGACGATGCGTCCGGCGTCGCCCACGAAGCGGTGCCAGGTCAGACCGACGCCCGCCTCGACCGCCACGCGCGCCTTCACCGACGGCGGCAGCACGCTGTCGCGGTACCCCTGGTCCTGCTCCTCGAACCACTCGACCGACGGCATCGAGACGACGCGCGTCGGGACACCCGCGGCCTGCAGCTGCTCGCGCGCCTCGACGGCGAGCTGGACCTCGGAGCCGGTGCCGATGAGGATGACCTCCGGCGTGCCGCCCTCGGCCTCGAAGAGGACGTAGCCGCCCTTGGCGGCGTCCTCGTTGCGCTCGTACGTCGGCACGCCCTGGCGGGTCAGCGCGAGGCCGTGCGGGGCGCCCTTGCCGAACTCCTTGGTGTAGCGCTTGAGGATCTCGCGCCACGCGATGGCGGTCTCGTTGGCGTCGGCCGGGCGCACGACGTTCAGGCCCGGGATGGCGCGCAGCGAGGCCAGGTGCTCGACCGGCTGGTGGGTCGGGCCGTCCTCGCCGAGGCCGATGGAGTCGTGCGTCCACACGTACGTCACCGGCAGGTGCATGAGCGCGGACAGGCGGACGGCGTTGCGCATGTAGTCGGAGAACACCAGGAAGGTGCCGCCGTAGATGCGGGTGTTGCCGTGCAGCGCGATGCCGTTCATCTCCGCGGCCATGGAGTGCTCGCGGATGCCGTAGTGGATCGTGCGGCCGTACGGGTCGGCGCCGGGCAGCGGGTTGCCCGTGGGCAGGAACGACGACGTCTTGTCGATCGTCGTGTTGTTCGAGCCCGCGAGGTCGGCGGAGCCGCCCCACAGCTCGGGAATGACCGCGCCGAGCGCCTGGAGGACCTTGCCGGAGGCGGCGCGCGTGGCGACGGCCTTGCCGGTCTCGAACTCCGGGAGCTTCTCCTCCCAGCCCTCGGGCAGCTCGCCCTTGGCGACGCGGTCGAACTCGGCGGCGCGCTCGGAGTTGGCGGTGCGCCAGGCGGCGAAGCCCTTCTCCCACTCGGCCTTGGCCTCGCGGCCGCGGTCGAGCGCCTTGCGGGTGTGCGCGAGGACCTCGTCGGAGACCTCGAAGGTCTGCTCGGGGTCGAAGCCGAGGACGCGCTTGGTGGCGGCCACTTCCTCGTCGCCGAGCGCCGAGCCGTGCGCGGCCTCGGTGTTCTGCGCGTTCGGGGCGGGCCAGGCGATGATCGAGCGCATCGCGATGAAGGAGGGGCGCTCGGTCTCGGCCTTGGCGGCCTGGATCGCGGCGTAGAGGGCGGCGGGGTCGAGGTCGCCGTTCTCCTTGGGCGCCACGCGCTGGACGTGCCAGCCGTACGCCTCGTACCGCTTGAGGGTGTCCTCGGAGACCGCGGTCTCGGTGTCGCCCTCGATCGAGATGTGGTTGTCGTCCCACAGCAGGATCAGGTTGCCGAGCTTCTGGTGCCCGGCCAGCGACGAGGCCTCGCCGGAGATGCCCTCCTGGAGGCAGCCGTCGCCGGCGATGGCGTAGATGAAGTGGTCGAACGGGGACGAGCCGTCGGTCGTCTCCGGGTCGAACAGACCGCGCTCGTAGCGGGCGGCCATCGCCATGCCCACGGCATTGGCGACGCCCTGGCCCAGCGGGCCCGTGGTCGTCTCCACGCCGACCGTGTGGCCGTACTCCGGGTGGCCCGGGGTCTTCGAGCCCCAGGTGCGGAAGGCCTTCAGGTCGTCCAGCTCCAGGCCGAAGCCGGCCAGGTAGAGCTGGATGTAGAGGGTCAGGGACGAGTGGCCCGCAGAGAGGACGAACCGGTCGCGGCCGGTCCAGTCGGCGTCCGCCGGATCGTGGCGCATCACCTTCTGGAAGAGGGTGTACGCGGCGGGCGCGAGGCTCATGGCCGTACCGGGATGGCCGTTGCCGACCTTCTGTACGGAATCCATGGCCAGGACGCGGGCGGTGTCAACGGCCCGCTGGTCCAGTTCGGTCCACTCGAGGTCTGTGGTGGTCGGCTTGGTGCTCACCCTGAGTCAGGGCTCCTCTCCACATGTCGAATGCCGGCGGCGTAGATCCCACCGGCCGATGTCGAGCCTACCGCTGCTAGAACGCTCATTTTTTCGAGTCATTCCAGACTGCAGTGACATGCGAGGATCCGCCTGTCGAAAGGAAAGCGGAGGCATTCCGCAAGTGAATATGGGCTCGCTCATATGTCCGCTCAAAAGGCCACCGGTATCGCCCATTTGTCCGCTCAATGAACGCCCGGTTCCGCTCATGTGACGACCCGGCCCGCCACGGACGCCGTTCGGCCGGTCGCCCAACACGACCCGACCCCCGCGAAGAGCGGGGTATGGGCAACGTCTACAGTGGCGTGGTACGCGCGGGCCTTTACCGGATCTTCATGTCTGAAGGTGCTGGTCGGCCTGCTGGGATGTCTCTGTCAGGGGTGTGCGTGACGGCCGTTGAATCCCGTCCAGCGGGGGTTTCCGGGACGGACCTTAGCCCGAGCCATCGGCCGTTCGGGGCTCGTGTCAAGGCGTTCGTGGCGCTGACCAAGCCGCGGATCATCGAGCTGCTGCTCATCACCACCGTTCCGGTGATGTTCCTCGCCGAACAAGGAGTGCCCGACCTCTGGCTGGTCTTCGTGACCTGTCTCGGCGGCTACCTCTCCGCGGGGGGCGCCAACGCGCTCAACATGTACATCGACCGCGACATCGACGCCCTCATGGACCGCACGTCGCAGCGGCCCCTGGTGACCGGCATGGTCAGCCCGCGCGAGTGCCTCGTCTTCGGCATCACCCTCGCGATCGTCTCCACCCTGTTGTTCGGCTTCGCCGTCAACTGGCTCTCCGCCTGGCTCTCGCTCGGCGCGCTGCTCTTCTACGTGGTCGTCTACACGATGATCCTGAAGCGCCGCACCTCGCAGAACATCGTCTGGGGCGGCATCGCGGGCTGCCTGCCGGTCCTCATCGGCTGGTCCTCGGTCACCAACTCCATGTCGTGGGCGCCGGTCGTCCTCTTCCTCGTCATGTTCTTCTGGACGCCGCCGCACTACTGGCCGCTGTCCATGAAGGTCAAGGAGGACTACGCGCGCGTGGGCGTGCCCATGCTGCCGGTCATCGCCTCCAACAAGGTGGTCGCCCGCCAGATCGTCCTCTACTCCTGGGTGATGGTCGCCGTCTCGCTGCTGCTCCAGCCGCTCGGCTACACCGGCTGGTTCTACACCGCGGTCGCGCTGGTCACCGGCGGCTTCTGGCTGTGGGAGGCGCACGGGCTGCAGAGCCGCGCCAAGGCCGAGGTCACGGGCGGCAAGCTCAAGGAGATGCGGCTCTTCCACTGGTCGATCACGTACGTCTCGCTGCTCTTCGTCGCCGTGGCGGTGGACCCCTTCCTGCGGTAGGGGCGCCGCCCGCGGCGTGGCCGATGCCACGCCGCCCGCCTGTCGCCAGGTGATCTACCCGTCGGTAGCATCCTGCTCATGGCAGACACGCAGCAGGTGGACGACAGCAAGCAGGCCGCTCGCGCCGAGCGCAGGGCCGCCAAACTCGCCAAGGAGATCGGCACCTTCGCGCAGGCGCACGGCGGGGCCGAGGGGCAGATCGCGTACATCGGTCACGAGGGCACCCGGATCGTCCTCGTCGGCGGCGACGGCAACTGGGGCGACCTGGTGGCACCCACCTACGCCATCGCGCAGAGCGCCGTGGAGAAGGCCGGAATCACCGTCCACGAGGAGTTCGACGGTGAATTCGCCGCCAAGGTGAAGACCGGTCCCTACGAATGGACACGAATGGCGGGCATCCAGCTCGGCGGCCCGAAGAACGACTGACTGGTTGTTTCGCCCCGTGGGTGCGAGACCGGCCGAAAGCAACACCTGACACCCGGGTCACCCGTTAGGACCGTAGGAGCACGGTCCACCCTCGGGAGCCCGGATGATCGAAACGCCGTCCCTGGTGGACCAGTACTGCCATGGCGTCCTCCGTACGGAGCTGGGTCTCGGCACCTTCGAGGCCCACCTCGGCCGGGGCGAGGGACCGCCCGCCCCCGGCACCACCTTCTTCGACACCCAGACCGGCTTCGCGGTGCGCCGCTGGTGCCCGCCGCTGCTCGGCCTGGAGCCGCACTGCCCGCCGGCCCGCTATCTCGCCCGCCGCCGCGAACTGGGCGTACTGGCAACGGGCCGGCGTCTGCTCCGGGGCAGCGGCATCACCACCTACCTCGTCGACACGGGGCTGCCGGGGGATCTGACGGGCCCCGGCGAGATGGCCTCCACCGGCGACGCGGCGGCCCACGAGATCGTCCGCCTGGAGTTACTGGCCGAGCAGGTCGCCGACACCTCGGGCACCGCCGACTCGTTCCTCGCCAATCTCGCCGAGTCCGTGCACGCCGCCGCCGCGGGAGCCGTCGCCTTCACCTCGGTCGCGGGCGTACGGCAGCCGCTCGCGCTCGCCGCGGAACCGCCAGGGCCGGGCGAGGTGCGGGGCGCGGTGGGGCGCTGGCTGGCGGGGCGGCAGGTGGGCGGGGCGCTCACCGATCCCGTGCTGCTGCGGCACCTGCTGTGGATCGCGGTGGCCTCGGGCCGGCCGCTGCAGCTGCACGCCGGCGCCGGGGACCCGCAGACGTACTTCGGGGACTTCGCGCGCGCCACCGCGGGCCTCGGCACCGACCTGGTGCTGCTGCACGGCTATCCGTACCACCGCAGTGCCGCGCATCTCGCGGCCGTCTTCCCGCACGTGTACGCCGACCTCGGCCCCGCGCTCGTCCGCACCGGGGCGCGCGCGGCGGCCGTGCTCGCCGAGATCCTGGAGCTCGCGCCCTTCGGGAAACTGCTGTTCTCCAGCGGCGCGCACGGGCTGCCCGAACTGCACGTCGTCGGGGCACACCTGTTCAGGGAGGCCCTCGGACGGGTGCTCGGCACCTGGGTCGCCGAGGGCGCCTGGTCGCTCACCGACGCGCAGCGCGTGGCCGGGCTGATCGCCGCCGGCAACGCCCGGCGGGTGTACGGGCTCTCAGACGGCCGAGAGGCGTGAGTCGTCCGCCTGGGCGGGCACGTCGGCCGTCGTGAGCGGCCGCTCCCGCAGCGAGAGCAGCACGCGCATCACGGCGATCCACACCAGGCAGGAGCCGAACATGTGCAGGCCGACCAGGAGCTCGGGCAGGTCCGTGAAGTACTGGACGTAACCGATCGCGCCCTGCGCGAGGAGGATCAGGAAGAGGTCACGGGTGCGGCCCAGCGGACCGCGCGGCGCGTCGACCGCCTTCAGGACGAACCAGAGGGCGAACGTCAGCGTCACCACGATCCAGGCGAGGACCGCGTGCAGCTTGCTGACCGCCTCCCAGTCGAAGCCCATCCGCGGCACCTCGCTGGAGTCGCCGGCGTGCGGCCCGGAGCCCGTCACGATCGTGCCCACGGCGATCAGCACCGCGGAGGCCGCGACCAGGGACCACACGAGCTGCACCACGGCCTTGCCGACCAGCGGACGCGGCTCGCCGTCGCCCTCGCGGGTCCGCTGCCACATCGTGATGGCGACGGCGATCAGGGCGGAGGAGAGCAGGAAGTGCGCCGCGACGGTGTACGGGTTGAGGCCCACCAGGACCACGATGCCGCCGAGGACGGCATTGCCCATCACCAGCCAGAACTGCGCCCAGCCGAGCAGGGTGAGGCTGCGCCGCATCGGCTTCTGGGAGCGGGCCGTGATGATCGCCCAGCCGACGGCCGCGCACAGCACGTACGTCAGCAGGCGGTTGCCGAACTCGATGTAGCCGTGGAATCCCATCTCGTGGGTCGCGGTCAGCGAGTCGTCCGTGCACTTGGGCCAGGTGGGGCAGCCGAGCCCCGAGCCGGTCAGCCGGACGGCGCCGCCCGTCACCACGATGACCACCGTCATGACGAGGGAGATCAGGGCCGCCCGCTGGACGGTCCGCTGGGTGGGGGTCCAGCGCTCGGCGATGAAGGCGAGCGGGTTCCGCACGGCTTGAGCGATGTCGGCTCGGGTCACGTTTGGCACGCGCCCCATCGTAGGGGGCCGCTTGTGCATGTCTTCACGAGGGGGACGTATGCGGGAAATCTGTGACGCCGGTTACGCCCCTGGCCGCCCTTGACGCTCCTGCCGGCCTCTACTCCCAGCGGAAGAACTTCGCCGCCGCGCCGAGTCCCAGCACCGCCCACACCGCGAGGATCCCGAGGTCCCCCCACGGCATGCCCGCGCCGTGCTGCAGGACGTCGCGCAGCCCGTCCGAGAGCGCCGAGATGGGCAGCAGGCCGAGCATCGTCTGGGCCGCGTCGGGGAACTTGTCGAGCGGGACGATCACGCCGCCGCCCATGAGGAGGAGCAGGAAGACGAGGTTCGCGGCGGCGAGCGTCGCCTCGGCCTTGAGCGTGCCCGCCATCAGCAGGCCGAGACCGGAGAAGGCGGCCGTGCCGAGCACCAGGAGGAGCAGTACGGAGACGGGGTTGCCGTGCGGCGACCAGCCGAGCGCGAACGCGATGACCGTGAGCAGCACGATCTGGAGCACCTCCGTGACCAGCACGGAGAGGGTCTTGGCCGTCATCAGGCCCCAGCGGGGGAGCGGCGAGGCGCCGAGCCGCTTGAGCACGCCGTAGCGCCGCTCGAAGCCGGTCGCGATGGCCTGGCCGGTGAAGGCCGTCGACATCACGGCGAGCGCGAGGATGCCGGGCGCGAGGAAGTCCACGGCCTCGCCGTCGCCGGTGTCGACGATGTCGACCGCGCTGAAGAGGACGAGCAGGAGGGTCGGGATGACGACGGTGAGGAGCAGCTGCTCGCCGTTGCGCAGCAGCATCTTCGTCTCCAGGGCCGCCTGCGCCGCGATCATGCGGGACAGCGGGGCGGCGCCAGGCTTCGGCGTGTACGTTCCGGCGGCGCTCATCCGCGCAGCTCCTTACCGGTCAGTTCGAGGAAGACGTCTTCCAGAGTGTGGCGTTCGACGGAGATCCTGTCCGGCATGACGCCGTGCTGGGCGCACCAGGAGGTGACGGTGGCGAGCAGCTGGGGGTCGACCGTGCCGCTGACGCGGTAGGAGCCGGGGGTGAGCTCGGCGGCGGCCGAGTCCGGCGGGAGCGCCTTGAGCAGCGAGGCGACGTCGAGGCCGGGGCGGCCGGTGAAGCGCAGGGTGTTCTCGGCGCCGCCGCGGCACAGCTCGTCGGGGCTGCCCTGGGCGATGACCTTGCCCGCGTCGACGATCGCGACGTCGTCGGAGAGCTCCTCGGCCTCGTCCATGTGGTGCGTGGTGAGGATGACGGAGACGCCGTCGCGGCGCAGGTCGCGGACGAGCTCCCAGGTCGCCCGGCGCGCCTGCGGGTCGAGCCCCGCGGTCGGCTCGTCGAGGAAGACCAGTTCCGGCCTGCCGACCACGGCCATGGCGAGCGCGAGGCGCTGCTGCTGGCCGCCGGAGAGGCGCCGGTAGGTGGTGCGGCCGCAGCTGCCGAGGCCGAGGCGTTCGATGAGCGCGTTCACGTCCAGGGGGTGCGCGTGCAGCTTGGCCACGTGGCGGAGCATCTCGTCGGCGCGGGCGCCGGAGTAGACGCCGCCGGACTGGAGCATCACGCCTATCCGGGGCCGCAGGGCGTCGGCCTGGCGGACCGGGTCGAGGCCGAGGACGCGGACGGTGCCGGAGTCCGGCTTCCGGTAGCCCTCGCAGGTCTCGATCGTGGTGGTCTTGCCCGCGCCGTTGGGGCCGAGGACGGCGGTGATGCCCGCCCCGGCCGTCAGGTCGAGACCGTCGACCGCGGTCTTGGTTCCGTACCGCTTGACCAGACGCTCGATCTGGAGGACGGGCTCGTTTCGCATGGTGAGCCAGTCTAGGGACGGACCGGAGGGGTCGGGCGGCCGGGGCGCGGTCGTCCGGGGTGCGGATGATCGTTTCCGCAGGTCAGCTTAGGTTTACCTAAGTGATGCAGCGCACCGCGCGGTGATCACGGCGTGGGTTGTCAGGCTCTGAGGAATTACGCAACAATGGCGTTGTGAAAAACGTTGGCGAGGCTCCGCAGGAGGAACTCGCGACCGGAGAGCGGTCCACCCGCAACCGGGTCGCGCGCTCCATCCTGGACCACGGCCCGTCCACCGTCGCCGATCTCGCGAAGCGCCTCGGCCTCACCCAGGCGGCCGTCCGCAGGCACCTGGACGCCCTCGCGCACGAGAACGTCGTGGAGCCCCGCGAACAGCGGGTCTACGGCGCACGGACCCGCGGCCGGCCCGCCAAGGTGTTCGCCCTGACCGACTGCGGACGCGACGCCTTCGACCAGTCGTACGACAAGCTGGCCGCGGACGCGCTCCGGTGGATCACCGAGCGCCACGGCGAAGGAGCGGTCGTCGATTTCGCCCGGGCGCGGATCGCCGCCCAGGCCGAGACGTACAAGAAGGCGATGGACGCCGCGCCGCCCGAGCAGCGCACCGAGGCTCTCGCGAAGGCGTTGACCGCCGACGGGTACGCTGCTACGGCGCGCAGCGCACCGGTCGGCGAGCAGCTCTGCCAGCACCACTGCCCGGTCGCCCACGTCGCCGAACAGTTTCCGCAGCTGTGCGAGGCGGAGACGGAAATGTTCTCCACGCTGCTCGGCACGCATGTGCAGCGCCTCGCCACCATCGCCCACGGAGACGGCGTCTGCACGACGTTCATTCCGCGCAGTGGCGGCGGCGACAGCGGCAGCAGCACCACACGGACCACCCCATCAGCATCAGCAAGCACGGCCGGGAGGAACCCCGCATGACGCTCCCCACGGAGACTGCCCACCCCGAACTCGAGGGCCTGGGCAACTACGAATACGGCTGGGCCGACTCCGACGTCGCCGGTGCCTCTGCCAAGCGCGGCATCAACGAGGACGTCGTCCGCGACATCTCGGCGAAGAAGAACGAGCCGGAGTGGATGACCAAGCTCCGCCTCAAGGGCCTGCGCCTCTTCGACAAGAAGCCCATGCCGAACTGGGGCTCGGACCTCTCCGGCATCGACTTCGACAACATCAAGTACTTCGTGCGCTCCACGGAGAAGCAGGCGGAGTCCTGGGAGGACCTGCCCGAGGACATCAAGAACACGTACGACAAGCTCGGCATCCCCGAGGCGGAGAAGCAGCGCCTCGTCGCCGGTGTCGCGGCGCAGTACGAGTCCGAGGTCGTCTACCACCAGATCCGCGAGGACCTGGAGGAGCAGGGCGTCATCTTCCTGGACACCGACACGGCGCTGAAGGAGCACCCGGAGCTCTTCAAGGAGTACTTCGGAACCGTCATCCCCGTCGGTGACAACAAGTTCGCCTCGCTGAACAGCGCCGTCTGGTCCGGTGGCTCGTTCATCTACGTCCCCAAGGGCGTGCACGTCGAGATCCCGCTCCAGGCCTACTTCCGCATCAACACGGAGAACATGGGCCAGTTCGAGCGGACCCTGATCATCGTGGACGAGGACGCCTACGTCCACTACGTCGAGGGCTGCACCGCGCCGATCTACAAGTCGGACTCGCTGCACTCCGCCGTCGTCGAGATCATCGTGAAGAAGGGCGGCCGCTGCCGCTACACGACGATCCAGAACTGGTCGAACAACGTCTACAACCTGGTCACCAAGCGCGCCGTGGCGTACGAGGGCGCGACCATGGAGTGGATCGACGGCAACATCGGTTCCAAGGTCACGATGAAGTACCCCGCCGTCTACCTCATGGGTGAGCACGCCAAGGGCGAGACGCTGTCCATCGCCTTCGCGGGCGAGGGCCAGCACCAGGACGCCGGCTCCAAGATGGTCCACATGGCGCCGAACACCTCGTCGAACATCGTCTCCAAGTCGGTGGCCCGCGGCGGCGGTCGTACGTCGTACCGCGGCCTCGTCGAGATCGGTGAGGGCGCCGCGGGCTCGAAGTCGAACGTGCTGTGCGACGCGCTGCTCGTCGACACGATCTCCCGCTCCGACACGTATCCGTACGTCGACGTCCGCGAGGACGACGTGTCGATGGGCCACGAGGCGACGGTCTCCAAGGTCTCCGACGACCAGCTCTTCTACCTGATGAGCCGCGGCATGACGGAGTTCGAGGCCATGGCGATGATCGTGCGCGGCTTCGTCGAGCCGATCGCCAAGGAGCTGCCCATGGAGTACGCCCTGGAGCTGAACCGGCTGATCGAGCTGCAGATGGAGGGTTCGGTCGGTTAAGACCGGACACCGTCCCGCAGCGAGCAGATTTCTTACGCAGAGAGAGAGCACGACGACAGCCATGGCTGAGGCTCAGAACATCCCGGTGGGAAGCACCACCGCCGGATCGATCGCGGTGGCCGCCGAGTCCACCGTCGCCACCCGTATGAGCGCGCCCCCGTCCTACGACGTGGCGGACTTCCCGGTCCCCCACGGCCGCGAGGAGGAGTGGCGGTTCACGCCGCTGGAGCGCCTTCGCGGGCTGCACGACGGCACGGCGGTGGCCAGCGGCGGCATCCGCGTCGAGGTGAGCGCCCCCGAGGGCGTCACCCAGGAGACGGTGGGCCGGGACGACGCGCGCGTCGGCAAGGCGGGCAAGCCCGTCGACCGCATCGCCGCGCAGGCATACTCGTCCTTCGAGAAGGCCTCGGTCGTGACCGTCCCCAAGGAGACCGTCCTCACCGAGCCGATCCGCATCGCGGTGCACGGCGAGGGCGGCACCGCCTTCGCGCACCAGGTCATCGAGCTGGGCGCGTTCGCCGAGGCCCTCGTCGTCATCGACCACACCGGTGACGCCGTCCTCGCCGCCAACGTCGACTTCGTCGTCGGCGACGGCGCGAAGCTCACCGTGGTCTCCGTCCAGGACTGGGACGACAAGGCGGTGCACGTCGCCCAGCACAACGCGCTGGTCGGCCGCGACGCCTCCTTCAAGTCCGTCGTCGTCACCTTCGGCGGCGACCTGGTCCGCCTGCACCCGCGTGTCACCTACGCGGGCCCCGGCGGCGAGGCCGAGCTCTTCGGCCTGTACGTCACGGACGCGGGCCAGCACCAGGAGCATCGCCTCCTGGTCGACCACAACACCCCGCACTGCAAGTCGAACGTCGTCTACAAGGGCGCGCTCCAGGGCGACGACGCGCACGCCGTGTGGATCGGTGACGTCCTCATCGAGGCCGCCGCCGAGGGCACCGACACGTACGAGATGAACCGCAACCTCGTGCTGACCGACGGCGCCCGGGTCGACTCCGTGCCGAACCTCGAGATCGAGACCGGCGAGATCGTCGGCGCGGGCCACGCCTCGGCGACCGGCCGCTTCGACGACGAGCAGCTCTTCTACCTCCAGTCGCGCGGCATCCCGGAGGACGAGGCGCGCCGCCTCGTCGTCCGCGGCTTCTTCGCCGAGCTCGTCCAGCAGATCGGTCTGCCGGACGTGGAGGAGCGCCTCATCGCGAAGATCGAAGAGGAGCTGGAGGCGACGGTCGCATGACGTTCGTACGCGCCTGCGGACTGAGCGAGCTGGAGAAGGACACCCCGAAGCGGGTGGAGCTCGACGGCACGCCGGTCTCGGTCGTCCACACCGAGGGCGAGGTGTTCGCGATCCACGACATCTGCTCGCACGCGAACGTCTCCCTCTCCGAGGGCGAGGTGGAGGACTGCCAGATCGAGTGCTGGCTGCACGGCTCCAGCTTCGACCTCCGCACCGGCAAGCCGTCCGGCCTTCCCGCGACGCGCCCCGTCCCCGTATACCCCGTAAAGATCGAAGGGGATGACGTGCTCGTCTCCCTTTCCCAGGAGTCCTGAGGCACCCATGGCAACGCTTGAAATCAAGGACCTGCACGTCACCGTCGAGGCCGACAACTCCACCAAGGAGATCCTCAAGGGCGTCGATCTGACCGTGAAGCAGGGCGAGACCCACGCCATCATGGGCCCGAACGGCTCCGGCAAGTCGACGCTCGCCTACTCGGTCGCGGGTCACCCCAAGTACACGATCACCCAGGGCAGCGTGACCCTCGACGGCGAGGACGTCCTCGAGATGTCCGTCGACGAGCGCGCCCGCGCCGGCATGTTCCTCGCCATGCAGTACCCGGTCGAGGTCCCCGGCGTCTCGGTCTCCAACTTCCTGCGCACGTCGGCGACGGCGATCCGCGGCGAGGCCCCCAAGCTGCGCACCTGGGTGAAGGAGGTCAAGTCCGCGATGGAGCAGCTTCAGATGGACCCGGCCTTCGCCGAGCGCAACGTCAACGAGGGCTTCTCCGGCGGTGAGAAGAAGCGCCACGAGATCCTCCAGATGGAGCTTCTGAAGCCGAAGATCGCGATCCTCGACGAGACGGACTCCGGTCTGGACGTCGACGCGCTGCGCCAGGTCTCCGACGGCGTGAACCGCGTCCGCGAGACCGGTGAGGTCGGCACGCTCCTCATCACGCACTACACGCGCATCCTGCGCTACATCAAGCCCGACTTCGTGCACGTCTTCGCGAACGGCCGGATCGCCGAGTCCGGCGGCGCCGAGCTCGCCGACAAGCTCGAGGCCGAGGGCTACGAGGCCTACACGAAGGGTGGCGCATCCGCGTGACAGTGGCCCACCAGGGGCTTTCCGGCCTCCTCGACACCGAGGCGATCCGCAAGGACTTCCCGATCCTGGATCGCACGATCCACGACGGCAAGAAGCTCGTGTACCTGGACAACGCGGCGACGTCGCAGACGCCGCGCCAGGTCCTCGACGTACTGAACGAGTACTACGAGCAGCACAACGCCAACGTTCACCGCGGCGTGCACGTCCTCGCCGAGGAGGCCACGGCGCTCTACGAGGGCGCTCGTGACAAGGTCGCGGAGTTCATCAACGCGCCCAGCCGTGACGAGGTCATCTTCACGAAGAACGCCTCCGAGTCGCTCAACCTCGTGGCCAACATGCTCGGTTGGGCCGACGAGCCCTACCGCGTGGACCACGAGACCGAGATCGTCATCACGGAGATGGAGCACCACTCCAACATCGTGCCGTGGCAGCTGCTCTCGCAGCGCACCGGCGCGAAGCTGAAGTGGTTCGGCCTCACGGACGACGGCCGCCTCGACCTCTCCAACATGGACGAGATCATCACGGAGAAGACGAAGATCGTCTCCTTCGTGCTCGTCTCCAACATCCTGGGCACGCACAACCCGGTCGAGGCCATCGTGCGCCGCGCCCAGGAGGTCGGCGCGCTCGTCCTGATCGACGCCTCGCAGGCCGCCCCGCACATGCCGCTGGACGTGCAGGCGCTGCAGGCCGACTTCGTGGCCTTCACCGGCCACAAGATGTGCGGTCCGACCGGCATCGGCGTCCTGTGGGGACGGCAGGAGCTCCTCGAGGACCTCCCGCCCTTCCTCGGCGGCGGCGAGATGATCGAGACCGTGTCGATGAACTCGTCGACGTACGCTCCCGCGCCGCACAAGTTCGAGGCGGGTACGCCCCCGGTCTCCCAGGCCGTCGGCCTGGGCGCGGCCGTGGACTACCTCTCGGCCATCGGCATGGACAAGATCGCCGCCCACGAGCAGGCGATCACGGAGTACGCGGTCAAGCGCCTCCTGGAAGTCCCGGACCTGCGCATCATCGGTCCGACGACGGCCGAGGAGCGCGGTGCCGCGATCTCCTTCACCCTCGGTGACATCCACCCGCACGACGTGGGCCAGGTGCTCGACGAGCAGGGCATCGCGGTTCGCGTGGGTCACCACTGCGCGCGCCCCGTCTGCCTCCGCTACGGAATTCCTGCGACCACGCGAGCGTCGTTCTATCTGTACTCCACGCCCGGCGAGATCGACGCCCTCGTCGACGGCCTGGAGCACGTACGGAACTTCTTCGGCTGAGGGGCTGACCGGGACGTGAAGCTGGATTCGATGTACCAGGAAGTCATCCTGGACCACTACAAGCACCCGCACGGGCGTGGTCTGCGCGATGGCGACGCCGAGGTGCACCACGTCAACCCGACGTGCGGCGACGAGATCACGCTGCGCGTGAAGTACGACGGGTCGACGATCGCCGACGTGTCGTACGAGGGCCAGGGCTGCTCCATCAGCCAGGCCAGCGCGTCCGTCCTGAACGACCTGCTGGTCGGCAAGGAGCTCGCCGAGGCGCAGAAGATCCAGGCGGTGTTCCTGGAGCTGATGCAGTCCAAGGGCAAGCTGGAGCCCGACGACGCGATGGAGGAGGTCCTGGAGGACGCGGTCGCGTTCGCCGGTGTCTCCAAGTACCCCGCGCGCGTCAAGTGTGCTCTGCTGAGCTGGATGGCGTGGAAGGACGCGACGGCCCAGGCACTGGGCGAGAACGACGGGGCCGCTGAAAGGAAGACGGCATGAGCGAGAACGAGACACTCACGACGAAGCCCGCTTCGGAGGAAGAGGTCCGCGAGGCGCTGTACGACGTCGTCGACCCCGAGCTGGGCATCGACGTCGTCAATCTGGGCCTGATCTACGGCGTCCACATCGACGACGCCAACATCGCCACGATCGACATGACGCTGACGTCGGCGGCCTGCCCGCTGACGGACGTCATCGAGGACCAGGCGAAGTCCGCCACGGAGGGCATCGTCAACGAGCTCCGGATCAACTGGGTCTGGATGCCGCCGTGGGGCCCGGACAAGATCACGGACGACGGGCGCGAGCAGCTGCGGGCGCTCGGGTTCAACGTCTGAGGTCGAACGTCTGAGGTTCGACGTCTGAGCCGAGTCTGCCGCGAAGTCCCCCGGAGGATGCCTCCGGGGGACTTCGTGTTTGCGTACGCCCGTACGCATCGATATGTACACTCGTACGCATGGGATACGCACTGCTGGCCGCGGCCATCGCGGCGGAAGTGGCCGGGACGACGGCCATGAAGTACAGCGAGGGCTTCAGCAGGCTGGTGCCCTCCCTCATCACCGTCGCGGGCTATCTGCTCGCCTTCACGCTGCTCGCGCAGACCCTCAAGACGCTGTCCGTGGGTACGGCCTATGCCATCTGGGCCGGCATCGGCACCGCCGCCGTTGCCGCGATCGGCATGATCTTCCTGGGGGAGTCGGCCAACCTCGTCAAGATCGCGGGTATCGGCCTGGTGATCGCGGGCGTCGTCGTGCTCAATCTCGGCGGGGCGCACTGATGCCCCGTCGCTACGACCCCGAGCGCCGTCAGCGGATCATCGACGCCGCGATCCGCGTGGTGGGGCAGAAGGGCATCGGCGGGCTCAGCCACCGCTCGGTCGCCGCCGAGGCCGACGTGCCGCTCGGCTCGACCACGTACCACTTCAAGACGCTCGACGAGCTGCTGGTCGCCGCGCTGCGGCAGAGCAACGAGGGGTTCGCGAAGGTGATGGCCGCCAGTGGCGCCTTCGAGGACCCGGACGCCGATGTCGCGGCAGAGCTGGCCCGGCTGCTCGGCGACTGGTTCGCGGGGGAGCGGTCCGGGGTCGAGCTGGAGTACGAGCTCTATCTCGCCGCGCTGCGCAGGCCCGCGCTGCGTCCCGTGGCCGCCGAGTGGTGCCAGGGGCTCACCGAGGTGCTGGAACCGCGCACCGGCCCGGTGACCGCGCGTGCCCTCGTCGCCCTGATGGACGGGATCAGCCTGCAGGTGCTGCTCACGGGAGGCGAGTACGACGAGGAGTACGCGCGAGGCATGCTGCGTCGGCTCGTGGTCTCCGGCGACTGACCGCCCGTTTCCCTTCGGTGGGTTTTGCGGAGGGATACCGTTAAGGAATCCCGCTGTGCGAACAAGGTCATTGCGTGCGCCGAGTACGCGCTGGTAGCTTCCTTGGTGCATTGACCAAGCAGTTGCGGAAAGTTGGGGGAACAACTCCGTGAGCATGCGTAATAAAGGGATTTCCGTCGTCATTGCCTGCGCCTTGACCGGGGTGGCGGGCAGTGCCGCCTATGCGGATGCGGCGCACCACGAGGGAAATGCGTTGCCCGCGTCGTCCGTGGCGGGCCGACAGGCTCTCGGTGCGGATGAGATCTGTGCCGTCCTGGGGATCGGCAGTGGGGCGGCGGGCCTTGCCAAGGCGCTGGCCAAGGGGGCATCGTGGGTGGGGATCGGCGCGAGCGTCGGGTGCTACGCGTACACGAAGGCCAAGCAGGCGACGCCCGCGCAGAAGCGGGCAGCCATGATCAAGTCGTACAAGAAGTACCAGGCCATGAGTGACATCAAGAAGCTCGACGCCCTCGGCTATTACTGTCGGAAGGAAGACGGCGGCGGTGGTGGTGGAACCGATGTCGCCCCGATGAATACGACGGTAGGGGTGATGGCAGGATGGCGGACCATCAAAATGAAGGGCGTCAAGTACTCGTGCACCGCCAGCAGGGACTGATGGGAAACCGAAGGCCGGGATATGGGGAGCGTTTTCTGCTCTCTCTTGCATTGCTCGCGGTGAGCTTGCTGTGGATGACACGGGAAATGGCTCAGTGGGCAATTGTCCTGTGCGCTGTCGGTGCGGTGGGCGGAGCAGCGGGAATGCTTTACTTCGGCCGGCGCCACCTGCGGGCGCGTGGAAATGCGCAGTGAGCTCAGTTCCACGGCAGTGAGTTCAGCTCCTTGGAAGTGAGCTCAGCCCCATAGTCGACGCATTCGGCTGATGCGTCATGGGCGCACGCTCAGGCGGTGCGCGGCGTCAGGCTCCTCGCCGTCCGCAGCGCCGCCGAGACGCTCGCCGTGATGTCCGTGACCGGGTACTGCACGTCCCGCACCACCCGGTCACGGTCCACCACCAGCGTCAGCCGCTTCAGCCGGGTCACGCCCGCCGCGCGGAACGTCGGCAGGCGCAGGGCCGCCGTCAGGGCCAGTTCACCGTCGGACAGGAGCGGGAAGCGCAGGTTCTCCTTCTCGGCGAACGCCCGCTGCTCGTCGGGGCGCTGGGTCGATACGCCGTGCACCGTCGCGCCCGCCGCCGTGAACTCGGCGAGCTGGTCGCGGTAGGAGCAGGACTCCAGGGTGCAGCCGCGCGCACCGGGAATGCCGGCCCAGCCGGGCGGATAGGCGTCCTTGCGGGCGTACGCGCCGGGGAAGCAGTACAGGACCGTGCAGGGGGTGTCCTCGGCCACCGGGTCGCGCGGCTCCCCGTCGTGGCCGACGAGCCGGAGCTCCGGCACCCGGGTGCCGAGCAGCTCGTGGACCCGCTGGGCCTCCAGTGACGCCTCCGTCGCGGTCGCCATCGTCTCTCCCTCTCCCAGCACCCAGGTGTCGCCCCAGTCCTGGAGTGCGACCAGGACGGGGAGCAGCGCGCGGCCACGCGGCGTCAGGCGGTACTCGTGGCGCACCGGGCGGTCCTGGTAGGGGACGCGCACGAGCACGTCCGCCTCCACCAGGAGCCGCAGTCGCTCGGTCAGCACCTTGCGGGACACGCCCAGTTCGCGCTGCAGCTCGTCGAAGCGGTGCACCCCGCGCGCGGCGTCCCGCACGATCAGCAGGGTCCACCAGTCGCCGACGACGTCCAGCGCCTGCGCGATGGCGCAGTGATCGTCGTCGAGCCGGGTCCGTTGCGCCATGGTCCTCATGCTGACATAGTCCGTTCCCAAAAGGAACTGACTGCTGGGGGGCGATGTGTCGGTGTCGGGGAGCGGCAAGCCAGGTGGCCTGCGGGACGTACCGAGGACCGTGTGGCTGCTCGCCGCCGGCCAGTTCTTCAACATGGTCGTCGCCTTCACCTTCATCTACTTCTTCGTCTACCTGACGGACGAGCGGGGCCTCTCCGTGGTCCGGGCGGGGCTGATCAGCGGCATCGGCGGCGCCGGCATGGTCGCGGGCAACTTCAGCGGCGGCTGGTTCGGGGACAGGTACGGCCACCGGCGCGTCCTGCTCGTCGGATCCCTGCTCAGCGGTGTGGGCGTGCTCGCGCTGCCCGCCCTGCCGGACGCGCTGCTGTACGTCGTGCCGCCACTGGCTCAGTACGCCGGGGGCTGCGCACGCGCCGCCAACGGCGCCCTCGTCGCCGTCACCGTGCCCGAGGGCGCGCGCCGCCAGGGCTTCGCCGTGACACGGTTCGCGGTCAACGCGGGCTTCACCGTCGGGCCGCCGCTCGGCGCGCTGCTCATCGCCCACGTCTCGTACGGCTGGCTCTTCGTCGTCGACGGGCTCGGCACCCTCGTCTTCGCCGCCTACGCCTGGCGGGTCCTGCCCGCACACGGCGCGGTGCGCGCCAAGGCGGCCGGCCCCGGCCCCGGAGTCCTCGCCGCGCTGCGGCAGCGCCCCACCGTCCTCGTCCTCCTCGGCGCGATCCTCGTCACCGACCTCGTCTACCGCCAGCAGTACTCGACGCTCCCCGTCGACCTGGACCGGCACGGCCTGGACACCGGCGTCTACGGCTGGCTCCTCGCGATCAACGGCGGCGTCATCCTGCTCCTGGAACTCCCCGTCACCCTCGCCCTGCGCCACCGAGCCCCGCTGCGGATCATCGGCGCCGGACTGCTGCTCGTCGGCGCGGGCTACGCCGTGCTCGCCCTCGGCACCGGGCTCGCCACCGCCGTGGCCATGATGCTGCTGCTCACCGCGGGCGAGATCCTCTACAAGACACCGGCCACCGCGTACGTCGCCGACCACGCGCCCGCGCACGTGCAGGGCCGTTTCCAGAGCCTGTACTCGGGCGTCTCGGTCAGCGGCGTCGTGCTGTCGGCGCCGCTCGGCGGGGCGCTGTACACCGCCGCGCCGGGGCTGTTGTGGCCGGTCTGCGCGGTGCTCGCCGGGGCCGCGGGGTGCCTGGTCCTCGCGGCGGGCCGGGGCCGGGGCCGCGGGCGGCCCGCCGCGGTCACCGCGGGCGGGGCCGCCGCGAGCCCGGACCCTGAGACCGGTTCGCCCGCGCGAGGCACCTCCGGTTAGGTTTCACCCATGACCGACACGAATGCTTCCCGCACCACCGGCGCCGTCGCCGCAGGCCTCGCCACCGTCGCCGCCGACGGCACCGTTCTCGACACCTGGTTCCCCGCCCCCGAGCTCGCCGCCGAGCCCGGACCCGCCGGCAGCGAGCGGCTGAGCGCCGAGCGCGCCGTGGAGCTGCTCGGTGAGGGTGCCGCGAAGGCCATCGGGCCGGACGCCCGCCGTGGCGTGGAGGTCATCGCCGTCCGTACGGTCATCGCGTCCCTCGACGACAAGCCGCTGGACGCCCACGACGTCTACCTGCGCCTGCACCTGCTCTCGCACCGCCTGGTCAAGCCGCACGGCGTGAACCTCGACGGCCAGTTCGCCTTCCTCGCCAACGTCGCCTGGACGTCGCTCGGCCCGGTCGCCGTGGACGACGTCGAGAAGGTCCGGCTCAACGCCCGCGCCGAGGGCCTGCACCTCGTGGTGACCTCCGTCGACAAGTTCCCGCGCATGACGGACTACGTCACGCCGAAGGGCGTCCGCATCGCCGACGCCGACCGGGTCCGCCTCGGCGCGCACCTCGCCGAGGGCACCACGGTCATGCACGAGGGCTTCGTGAACTTCAACGCGGGGACCCTCGGCACCTCGATGGTCGAGGGGCGGATCTCCGCGGGCGTCGTCGTCGGCGACGGCTCGGACATCGGCGGCGGCGCCTCCACCATGGGCACGCTGTCCGGCGGCGGCAACGTACGGATCGTCATCGGCGAGCGGTGCCTGATCGGCGCCGAGGCCGGAGTCGGTATCGCGCTGGGCGACGAGTGCGTCGTCGAGGCCGGCCTCTACGTCACCGCGGGCACGCGCGTCACCATGCCCGACGGACAGATCGTCAAGGCCCGCGAGCTCTCCGGCGCCTCGAACATCCTCTTCCGCCGCAACTCGGTCACCGGCGCCGTCGAGGCCCGCCCGAACAACGCGGTGTGGGGCGGCCTGAACGACGTGCTGCACAGCCACAACTGATCACCGACGGCCGTGACCTGCGGCCGCCGGATCGATCAACGTCCTGACCTACTGCCGAGCTGTCGGCACCTGTCGACGTTGGTCATCGCTGAGCGCCCTTCCACGGCCCGAGGACGGCCTGGGAGGGCGCTTGTGCATGAGCACAACGCGCAAGAAGTTCATTGACCTGGTGCGTTAGACGGCGTCGGCTGCGATGCTCTGTTCTGGCTGCTTCCTTGGGGCATCTGGCGACGCTATCCACGACCGATGCCACGAAACTGCTCGAACTAGTGGCGACCAACCTGAGAAAGAGTCAGAATCGGTTGTAGCTGGCACTGGAGTTAGGGGGGGCTTTGACTGGTCATCCGCGGAGTGGAAAAAGGGTCGGTTCGGACCATGCGCCACCGGATGCAGAGATTCGCAGGGGGGAGCTGAACTCATTCATTCGTTACCAACTCGGGCGCATGAGTTCATTGAATGAGCATCACAAATTTGAGGATGTTTGTCGAGCTCTAGCGCGCCAGCGAATAACGCGGAACATTCTCGCGGCCACAGGTCCAGTCTCAGCTGGAGGCGATCAAGGTCGTGACTTCGAAACATTTCTGAGTTACATCAAGGAAAATGTGCAGGATGCGGGAGTGTTCTTTGGTCTGGAAAGCGCTCAGGTGGTGGTATTCTGTTGCACTCTCCAGGCCTCAAATGTTCGGCGAAAGATACTGGCGGACGTCTCCACTGTTTTGCAGTCAGCCTCCGCACCTCCGGTAGAAGCGATCTTCTACTTCGCAGAGGCGGATATAAGCGTAAGTAATAGGCATAAAATTGCTCAAGAAGTTCGAGTGGAGCATGATCTAAGGCTGGAGATTATCGATGGTAACTCCATAGCCGAAATGCTTTCCGAGCCTGAGCTGCTCTGGATCGCACGAGAGTACCTCAACGTCTCGACCGAGCTCGTAAATGGTATGCACGAATCAAGTCCCGTGGGACGGGTTCTGAGCATGGGCTCTGTGATCGTGCGATCACTTTTTGAGCTGGACCCTATTCGAGACCTCGGGGTTCATCCTCCAATGCAGTTGGATGAGTGGGTTGGTATAACCCCATATATTCGACGTTCCGTGGATGGTGAACTGGATGCCCTGCTGAGCCAAGGAAGCGGCTTTGTTGTCCTGGAGGGGAACTCGGCTTCCGGTAAGACGAGAACGGCATATGAGGCCCTTGCGAGAAGTGGGGAAGTAGACGGAGAGCGCGCCATCGTAGTCGCAAAAGACGGAATATCCTTGCGCGCGCTAATTTCAGCCGGCTTCAGATTGGAGAATACTGTCGTATGGCTGGACGATCTCGAGAAATTCATCGGGGCTGATGGTTTGGACGAGGGGCTTGTTCGCCTACTTAGCGGAAATGGCGTCCTCTTCTTGGCCACTCTTCGTTCTGCCGCGAAAGGGGCCATGGCGTCGGCCACGGCGGGTGCTCCTGGGCGTTCCCTGTCAAGCATATCTAAAGCGGTCATGGCGAGTGCTACTAGAATTCGCATAGACCGAACTCTAAACGAGAAAGAGATCAGGGCGGTCGGACGGCAGAGGTCCGACCGACGTATAAGTATGGCCCTCGATAAAGCGAGGCATGCGGGTCTCGCAGAGTTTCTTGCCGCCGGGCCAGCGGCTCTTGAGCGCTGGCGAGATGGGCAGGATGGCGCTAGCGAAGTGGGGGCAGCGCTCATATCTGCAGCAATCGATTTTCGGCGCGCCGGGTATTTCTCGCCAATTCCCCAGGAATGGATTGAGGCCGCCTTCGGTGCATACTTAGACCCTCGAATAGCGACGAGGGTGGAGCCTGTTCAATTGAGTGATGCTATTTCGTGGGCAACCGAACCCTTGCACGGTGCGAGTTCCTGCCTGGAAGTGGCAGGAGATCGACTCTTTTCCCCATTCGATTATCTTGTGGACCATATTCAAGAGGAAGAGGCTGACGAGAATCGAATAAGCAGAAATGGTCCAGCCAGGATACTCAAGACGATACCGGACGTAATTTGGCATGAGATTCAAGAGCGAATCTCATTTGACGATCCCAGCTATATGAGCTGTGTGGCGACTTCATCTCTATCCTTTCACCCTGGACTTTTGATGCGCTACGAAGTTCTCGTCGAGAAAGGCGTGATGGCGCCAGGGTCAATGCATGATCCGGGTGTTCTTTTGAATTTTGTCCGATCGTGCATTGAGGCCAGCTTGTGTATTCCCTGTCATGTCAGCACCCTTAAGCTGGATATGAAGGCCGTACTCAAGGCGCTCGTTGATGAATTTGACACGATCTCTAAGGATATCCATGCACGCCCGACCGAATCTCAGATCGTAGCGGTTAACGGGTTCTATAGTCTGGCAGAGGATGAAGCGAATCTGACCGACCTTGACTCTTCAATCCATGAGGCTGCGTCTCATTTTTCCCCTGACAAATGGGGAGAAGTAGGGAAGTTCCTTATGGAGATTGGTGCCCCAATCGAAGGACGCCTCTGGGTATTGTTTGGTGAGGCCCAGAAAGGGTGTCCGGTTAGGTGGCCAGTATCCCTCCGGAAAAATCGCGGATTTGTCATTCCGTCGCAAAGAGTCCCAGAGGATACAGATGAGCCGTGAGCGCACAGGTCGGCGGAGCGGCTTTGGGCTGGAGCTGCTTTGGGGCGAGTGATCATGGCCCCGTAAGCTTCTGGCGCGTCGGGCAGTCTGTGGACCGGCGTCCCCCTCGGACGTGAGAACGGCATGCACGCCCTGCGGCACTTCTACGCCTCGGTGCTCCTGGACGCGGGGAGAGCATCAAGGCCCTGAGCGAGTACCTGGACCACCACGATCCGAGCTTCACCCTGCGCACGTACACGCACCTGATGCCGAACAGCGAGGCACGCACCCGGGCCGCCGTGGATCGCGTCTTCCGGGACCCGGGGAGTACCGAGGACGGCCCCGAAACGGCCCCAGGGGCAGGCTGACCTCCTGACCTGCATCGCGATCAGAACAGCCACAACTGATCACCGCCAGAAGCGCCCTCCGGCCGTCCTCGGACGCCGGAGGGCGCTTTGGTGTTTTTTCCGTGCACAGGCATAGCGGCGGGCCCCCGGACCCGTCCTCATCCATGCGGGAGGGCAACAGGCCCACCAGGGAGTGAAGGTGACGATGGATGCCCAGGAGCAGGAGAGGTTCCGGGAGTTCGTGGAGAGCAGATCGTCGGCGTTGCTGAAGACCGCCGTACTGCTCAGCGGGGGCGACCGGCACGCGGGGGAGGACCTGCTGCAGAACGCGCTCGTCAAGGCAGCGGGGCGGTGGCAGCGGATCGACGAGCCGGAGGCGTACGTCCGGCGGATCCTGTACCGCCAGCAGGTCAGCCGCTGGCGGCTGAAGTGGCCGCGGCGCGAACAGGCCGTGGCCGAGCCGCCGGAGCGCGCCGCGTCCGGCGACGGCACCTCCGCGGCGGAGCTGCGCGTCGTGATGCGCGGGGCGCTCGCCCGGCTCACCACGCGGCAGCGGACCGTGCTCGTCCTGCGCTACTTCGAGGACCTGCCGGAGGCGGAGGTGGCCGCCATCCTGGGCTGCTCCGTCGGCACCGTGCGCAGCACGACACACCGCTCCCTGGCCCGGCTGCGGGGCCTCGCGCCCGAGCTGGCGCGGCTCGAAGGACCGGACGACCGGACCACGACCGCGTCCCCCGACTTCTCGCCGATGGAGGTACGACCGTGAAGGTGACAGATCTGGTCCGTGAGTCGCTGCGGGAGCAGGCGGACCGAGGGGCGCCCGTGCCGGGGGACTTCGCCGACCGGGTGCTTGCCGTGCGCAGACGGCGCAGGACCCGCACGATGGTGGGCGCCTCCCTCGCGGTGGTGACGGCGACCGTCGTGGCGGTGGCCGTACCGGGGATCGGCGAGAACTCCGCGGACGGGGGCCCGCGCCCGGCCAGTGAGCTGCGGAACGGCGACGTCCTCGCGCACCCCGGCCAGACACCGCCCCGCGAACTGATCGCCGCGGGCGGCACCGCGCTCGCCGCCTACAGCACGATCGAACGCGTCAAGCAGCCCGACGGCGACGCCGTCGTCACCCGCACCTACCGGATCCTCGACCAGAAGACCGGCACCTACCGCAAGGCGCCCCGCTGGTCCTGGCTCGACATCGCGCCCGGCATGCGGACCGCCGCCGTCCTGGAGCGCGGCCTGCCGGCCCGCCGGATCGGCCTGCTGAACCTGATGACCGGTGAGGTCGAGCGCTGGATCCCCGTGCGGCGCGGCGTCGGGGGCGTCGAGTTCTCGCCCGACGGCAGGAAGCTCGTCGCGACCACGTACGCGAAGGACCCGGACCGGCTCGACAAGGACCGGCCGATGAGCGACGGCAAGCACACGGAGCCGGGCCCCGCCGATCCGAGCAGGACCGGCTTCTACGTCCTCGACGTGGCCTCCGGGAACGGTGGTTGGAGCGAGGTGAAGACCAAGACCGGCGAGGGGTTCGGCATGTCGGACATCAACGCGCGCCAGGACTTCGACTTCAGCCACGACGGCTCCCTGGTCTACACCGGCCGCATCCGCCATCCCGACCAGCAGTACTACGACTTCGAGGGGCGCAAGAAGCGCACACCCGCGAAGGAGAGGCACCTGGCCTGGATCGTCGACGCCCGGCTCTCCCCGAACGGAAAGCTCGCCGCCGGTGACTACGTGGGCGGCGAGAAGACCACCGCCACCGAGGTCAACGACGCGCTCACCGGCAAGCGGGTCGCCAAGCTCCCCGGCCAGCAGCTCCTCGCCTGGGCCGACGACAAGCGGCTCATCGCCTGGGACATCGCGCCCGGCACGAGCGAATACCGCAGCCGTCTCGTCCTCGTCACCATCGGCAGCAAGAAGACCGTCCCGCTCAGCGGCTTCCAGTCGTCGAAGGCCGACGCCGCCGGACGCTGGCTGCCGGTCTTCGCCCGGCGCTGAACAAAAGGCGCTGATCACCCCGCGGTATGGATAGCGTGGCCCGGTCCGGGTACTCGGCCCTCCCAGCCAGAAGGGAGGCGAACCCCGTGACCGGGACCATGGGCGAGCAGCCGACGCGCGATCACCCGCAGCACTCGGTGGGAGAGCTCGTCGAGCAGGCCACCGCACAGCTTTCGGAACTCGTACGTCAGGAAATGCGGCTCGCCGGCCAGGAGATGGCCGAGAAGGGCAAACGCGCGGGCCGCGGTGGAGGGCTCCTCGGAGCGGCCGGCGCGATCTCCTACATCGGGCTCATGGCGCTGGCGGCCACAGCGGCCGCGGCACTCTCACTGACCATGCCCGTGTGGGCCGCCACCCTCATCGTCACCGGCGTGCTGTTCGCCGTGGCCGGGGTGCTCGCCGCGCTGGGGCGCAAGCAACTGGCCCGCGCGGTACCCCCCGTGCCGCAGGAGGCGATGGACAGCGTCCGGGCGGATGTCGACGAGATCAAGGAAAGGGCCCACCGATGACGGACACCCCGAAGGACTCCACGAGCACGGGTGCGAAGGGGCCGGACGAACTGCGCCGGCAGATCGACGAGACCCGCAGCAACCTGGGCGAGACCGTCGAGGAGCTGGCGGCGAAGGCGGACGTGAAGACCCGCGCCCGGGAACGGGCCGCGGTGGTCAAGGATCAGGTACAAGGAACGGCGGCACAGGTGAAGGACAAGGTGACGGAACAGGCGGCGCGCGCCAAGGGCAAGGCCGCCGACGAGGCGGGACACGCGAAGACCGTGACGGCCGAGAGCGCGGCCCGCGCCAAGGACAAGGCGGTCGAGGGCGCGGCCCGCGCCAAGGAAGCCGTGCTCGACGGCAAGGCGCGCGCGGAACAGCACCCCGCCGTGATCCAGGCCGAGGAGAAGGTGGCCGAGGCCGCGCGCCGGGTGCAGGACGGCACGCCCGAGCCGGTACGGGCCGTCGCGAACGGCCTCGTGAGCAGCGGGCGCCGCCGCCCCGGTGCGTTCGCCGCGGCGGGCGCCGGTGTCCTGCTCGCCTACATGCTGCTGCGCCGCCGCAAGGGGGCGGGCCGGTCATGAGCGGGATCCAGGTGCTCTACAAGCCGCTCGGCATGGCCTTCGGCATGGCCGGTGGCGCGGTCGCGGGCGCGCTGTTCCAGCGCGCCTGGAAGGCGGTGGCGGGCGAGGACGACGCGCCGGACGCGCACGACGAGGAACGCGACTGGGGCGAGATCCTCGCCGCGGCCGCGCTGCAGGGCGCGATCTTCGCCGTGGTCAGGGCCGCGGTGGACCGCGGCGGCGCCATCGGTGTGCGGCGCGTGACGGGCCGCTGGCCGGGCTGACGCCGACGGTCGTGGCCGGGCTGACGCCGACGGTCGTCTGGCATGATCGGCGCGGGCGCCGACAGGCCGGACGACACAGAGGCTTGAGGCACGATGAACGACAGCACCACCGGAGGCACCACCAGCACCACCGAAGACGACACCACCGGCGCCGGTGACGGCGCGGGGCGGGACGAGCGGCGCGTCGCCCTGGTGACGGGCTCCTCGTCCGGCATCGGGGCCGCCGTCGCCCGCCGCCTCGCCGCCACCGGCGTCCGCGTGGTCGTCAACTCCGCCCGCTCCGCTGAGGCGGGCGAGAAGCTGGCGGCCGAACTGCCGGACGCCGTCTACGTGCGGGCGAACGTCGCCGACGAGGCCGACGCGGCACGGCTCGTCCAGGCGGCCGTCGACACGTACGGCCGCCTGGACATCCTGGTCAACTGCGCGGGGACCACCCGCTTCATCGACCACGACGACCTCGCGGCCGCCGGCCCCGACGTGTGGCGCGAGCTGTACGACGTCAACGTGATCGGCGTGTGGCAGACCATCACCGCGGCCGTCCCGCACCTGCGGGCGAGCGGCGCGGGCAGCATCGTCAACATCTCCTCGCAGGCGGGCGTCCGTCCGAACGGCAGCTCCATCCCGTACGCGGTCAGCAAGGCAGCCGTGAACCACATGACCAAGCTGCTCGCCAAGACGCTCGGCCCCGCCGTGCGCGTCAACGCGGTGGCGCCCGGCATGATCGACACCCCGTGGTTCGACGGTGTCGAGGGCATCGAGGCCTCCATGGAGGCGGTGGCGGCACGGCTGCCGCTGGGCCGCGTCGGCCGGCCCGAGGACATCGCGGGGGCGGTGGTCGACCTGACCAACTCCTCCTACATCACCGGCGAGGTGCTCCTCGTCGACGGCGGCGGCCACCTTCTCTAGCCACCTTCTCCAGTCACCTTCCCCAGCCGGCGCCGTGGAGCCCGCGTTGACGGGGCCCGGCGCCCGGAGGAAGCTCGGCGCATGGCCACGACGCAGCACCAGCCGTACGCGCGCTACGTCGCGATCGGCGACAGCCAGACGGAGGGGCTCGGGGACGGCGACGAGGAGCACGGCTACCGCGGCTGGGCCGACCGGCTCGCCGAGCTCCTCGCCGCCCGGAACCCCGGCCTCATGTACGCCAACCTCGCCGTGCGCGGCCGCCGGACGGCGCGGATCAAGGCGGAGCAGCTGGCGCCCGCCCTCGCGCTGAAGCCAGACCTCGTGACCGTCATGGCGGGCATGAACGACCTGGTGCGGCCGGACTTCGACGCCGCGCACGTCGCCGCCGACATCGAGGAGATGTTCACCGAACTCACCGCGGCGGGCGCGCGGGTGGCCACGGTGACCTTCCCGGACATCGGGCGGGTCTCGCCGCTCGCACGCCGCGCGCTGCCCCGCGTCCTGGAGCTGAACGCCCGGATCCGCGCGGCCGCCGACCGCCACGGCGTGCTCGTGTTCGACACGTTCCCGTACCGCATCACCACCGATCCGCGGCTGTGGAGCAGGGACCGCATGCACGCCAGCCCGCTCGGGCACGCCCGGATCGCCGCGGGGATGGCGGACGTCCTCGGGGTCACCGGGCACGAGAGCTGGCTGAGCCCGCTGCCGCCGCTGGCCCCGGTGTCCGTGCTCGGGGCGGTGACGGCGGAGGCGCGCTGGTTCGCGGGGTTCATGGGGCCCTGGCTGTGGCGGCGGGCGCGGGGGCGCTCGTCGGGCGACGGGCGGCAGGCGAAGCGCCCGGCGCTCGCGGAGGTGTCGGCGAGCGGCCACCGCGGGGCTTGACTTCAAGTTCGGTTGAGGTTGGAGCGTTGTCCTAGTTCCTGCCGGGCCCGGCCAGGCGGGGATCGACAGCAGCATCCACCTCGACCGAGACGGACGGCCCGCCATGCCCGCGACCTCCACCCTCAGCACCGGAACCCTCCCCGACCCCACCCGCCGCGACGGCGGACTCACCTTCATCAGTACGTGGAGCACCGGCTCGCCCGAGCGGCAGCGGGCCACCCTCGACGCCATCGCCAAGGCCTGGGAGACCCGCCCGTGGCCGCACGAGGGCCTCCTCTCGTACACGGTGTACGCAGGCTCCGACGGCTCGACGGTCCTGCACCACTCGCAGTGGCGCGACGAGGAGGCCTACCAGGACTTCTTCGCGAGCGCGGGGAACGGCAGGGACGCCAGGAACGCCGACATCGACGCGGCCGTCCCGGGCATCGAGCGGCTCGGCCTGAACAAGACGCGGCTGTACCGGAGCTGGACCGACGGGCGCGGGCGCGAGGGGCGCGAGCCGGGCGCGATCGTGATCGTGCAGGTCGACTTCGAGGGCCCCGACGCCGACCGGCAGCGCGCCTGGGTGGACGGGGTGGTCGAGGCCCTGGACAGCGGGCCCGCCGGTACCGACGGTTTCGGGCTGTACGCCGCGCACTTCCACCTCAGCACGGACGGCAGGCGGGTCGTCAACTACGCGGAGTGGGAGAGCGAGCAGGCCCACATCGACGCGCTCGCCTCGGCGGGCGACGGGGTCGGCTCGCCCACGCCCGAGTGGCGGCGGGTGCGGGAGTTCCCCGGCGTACGGGACGACTCGGCAGTGGCCCGGTACCGGTTCGCGTACGGCTTCGTACCGAGCAAGGCGTAGTTTCCCGGCGCCGTTCCGCCGACGGCTCCGCCTGCCTGGACAGCGTGAGGTGTCGGCGGGACGGTGGGAGCATGAGTGGCGGCGGAAGGCCGGACCGGAACAGGCTGGGCCGGCGCAGGCCCGGCAGGGCACGGGCCGACCGCGCGCAGTCCGCCGGCGGGCCCACCGACGCCGCCGAAGCAGCCGGAGCCACCCGTGCCGCCGAGGCCGCTGATGCCGTCGATGCCGACGAGGCGGCCCGCACCGGCATGGCGTTCGAGATCGTGCGGGAGCTGGAGGTCGAGGGTTCCCCGGCCCGGCTCTGGGCCGCCCTCACCACCGGCACCGGCGGCTGGCTGTGGCCGGTGGAGTACGAGCCGCGCGAGGGCGGCGCCGCCCCCTCCGGCGGCACCGTCACCCGCTGGGACCCGCCCCACCGCCTCACCGCCCGCGTCGAGGACCCGGACCGCGTGCCGGGCCAGAGCCTCGACGAGCTCGACCACCTCATCGAGCCGCGCGACGGCGGGCGCCGCTCCTGGCTGCGCCACGTCCACAGCGGCGTCTTCACCGGCGACCGGGACGCGCGGTACGACGGCATGGTCCAGCGGACCGACTTCCACCTGCACACCCTCGGCCAGTACATGGCGTACTTCGAGGGCCGCCCCGTCACTTTCTCCGCCGTCAGCGGCCCGCCCGCCTCCGGCGCCCCGGACGCCTTCGGCAGGCTCGCCCGCGCCCTCGGCCTGCCCGACGACGCGATGGACGGGGCCCGCGTCCGCGTCCAGGCCCCCGGCGGGGAACTGGACGCGGTGATCGACTTCCGCAGCCCGCACTTCATCGGCCTGCGCGCGGACGAGACGCTGCACCGCTTCTTCGGCCGCGGCCGCTTCGGTGACCGGGTCGGCGTCAGCGTCCACGACTTCGGCGCGCACGCGGACGCCAAGCGCACCGAACTGGCGTGGCAGGACTGGCTGGACCACCTCTACGGCTGAACCGGCGGTCACCAGCCGGCCGTCACCGGTCAGGGGCGGAAGCGCAGCACCTGCGGGTCGTGGTCGCTGTTCTGCTCCGCGAACTCCGCGTTGATGTGCACGCTGTCGTAGCTGAAGTCGTCCGCGTCCCCCACTCCCGGGCTGGTCAGGATCTGGTCGAGGACCTGGGAGTTGCCCTGGTAGACGTACGAGTAGCGCTCGCTCCTCGGCAGCGACTTGATGGCCGCCCGCAGCGCGCCGCCGTCCTCCAGGGCCTTGGTGGTCGCCGAGAACTCGAAGTCGTTGATGTCCCCGAGCACGACCACGTCGGCGTTCCGCTGGACCTTCCGGATGTCCTTCACGAAGCCGTTCACGGCCTGCGCCTGCTTGAGCCGCTTGGCCTCGGAGGAGCGGACCGGCGGCTGGTGGTGCGAGGTCAGCCCCTCGTCGCCGCCCTTGGAGCCGAAGTGGTTGGCGATCACGAAGACCGTGCGGCCACGGAAGACGAACTCACCGGCCAGCGGCTTGCGGCTGTCCGCCCACGCGCCGTTCAGCGGGTCGACGCGCCCGGGGGAGTGGCTGAGCGCGGGCCGGCCCTTGTCCCGTACGACCTCCGTGGGCGTCGTCGCGTCGCCGGGGGCGCGCTCGGTGAAGGAGACGCGCTCGGGGTTGTGGAGGAAGACCTGCCGGATGTTGCCGCCGGGCTCGCCGCCGTCCTTGTTGTTCTGCGGGTCGACGGAGTGCCACGCGTAGCGCGGCCCGCCCGCGGCGACGATCGCGTCGGTGAACTTCTTCAGGGTGGCGTCCGCGGAGACCGTCCCGTCGTTCTTCGCGCCGTTGTCGTCCTGGATCTCCTCCAGGGCGAGGATGTCGGGCGAGGCGAGGTTCGAGACGACGGCCGCGGCCAGCGCGTCGAACTTCTCCTGCGGGTCGCCCGGGTCGAGGTTCTCGACGTTGTACGTGGCCACGGCGAGCTCGCCCTTGGCCTGCCGCCGCGTCTTCTCGCGCACGAGGCCCTTGTCGGCGACGCCGCCGAGCTCGCGGGCCACCAGGGTGTAGCCGCCGAACTGGTTGAAGTCCAGGGGGCCTTCGGCGCCGCCGCGCAGCACGTCACCGACGTTCGCCTTGGGGAAGGGCTTCTCGGAGACGGGCGCGAGCTGCTGGATCTGCAGCCGACCGCCGTTCTGCGCGTCGTACGAGCCGTAGACGGTGCCGCCGCGCCTGTTCCGGTTCTCGTGCTTCTTCACCGTCACCCACAGCTCGTTGTACGCGTCGGTCGCGCCGACGACCCGCGAGCTGCCGACCCGTACGTTCATGCCCTCCAGGGACTCGTACAGGTCCAGGGCGTACGAACGGGGCTTCAGCGGCAGCGCGTTGATGCTGCCGCCCTGTGCGGGGTCGCCCGCCGGAGCGTACGCGGCGGGCACGGACTTCGCGTCGATCGTGACGGGCGCGGGCAGCGGGTTGCCGGACGACTCGACGGTCACCGTCGGCTTCGTGATCTGGGTGAGGGACTGGTTGCCGGATCCGGCGCCCCCGGGAACGTACTCCGAGACCGTGCCGGAGACCCGGACCGCGTCGCCAGGCTTCACGGTGAGAGCAGCCGAGCCGGTGAAGACGAAGACCGCCTCACTGGTGGCCGGGTCGGCGTCGGCCTTGCCTGCGGCGGACTGGATCCAGAAGCCCTTGGAGCCGTACCCGCGGACGCCGGTCACGATGCCCGCGACGTCCGTGACCTGCTGTCCCGCGAGGGGCGAGACGCGAGTGGTGCCCTGGATGTCGTGGACGCGGACCTCGTCGGCGGAGGCGGCGGAGGACGAGACCGCGAGCAGTCCCGCCGCGAGGGCGATGGCGGTGACGGCACTGACGGCGGCGGATCTCGGTATCTGGGGCATCAGGGAACTCCGGATGAGGGAAGACGGTGAGGGAGGAAGAGCAGCGGGCAGCGGGCGCCCGGACGGACGCTCTACGCGCGTCAATCTCTTGCCTGACCAGGGGAGTTGTCAAGGTTCTCCGGGTGCCCGTTCGCTGTACGTCTTCTGACAGGGACATGAACCGGGCGGCATGGGGCCAAATCCGTCTAGGCTTGCGCCTTGCCGATCCGTACTCCCGGCGCCCCGCACCCCCGGAGGAGAACCAGCCGATGTCCGTAAGCCCCGCCACCCTGCCGCCGGTGCTGCTGCACTCCGAAGCGGAACTCGCGCGGGCCGCGCTCGCCACACCGCTGCTGTCCCGCGCCGTCCGGCTCGCCCGCTGGGCCGGGCCGGACACCCGGGTCGGCGCGGGCGGCGAGCTCGTCGACGCACAGCTCCCGGCGGCCGCGGCCGAGCTGGGCCTCGAAGCGGAGGGCATCGACGAGACGGACGCCGCCGCGTACACGAGCGAGGCCTGGCGGGTCGCGGTGGACACCGGCCTCGTCGAGGTCACGGACGCCGAGGAGGAGGGCGGGGAAGGCACCGTCACCCAGGGCGAGGACCTGGCGCTGCTCTCCGCGGGCAGCCCGCAGGACGTCCTCGGCGTCTGGCTCGGCGCCCTCGACACCGTGTACGCGGACGCCACCGTGCCCGACATGGAGAACCTCCTCGACGTCCTGGAGGAGAAGGGCGAGGTCGACTTCGCCGAGCTCGGCTGGGACCCGCAGGCCGAGGCCGACTTCCTGGACGGCGTCCTCGGCAACCTCTACCTGCTGACGGTGGGCGACGCCGCGGCCGGCGAGGGCCCGGTGCCGCTGCCCGCGCTCGCCGCCTCGATGATCGTCCCCGACGACATGGGCGAGCCCACCGACGACGTCCTGGAACAGGTGTCGGACGCGATGATGAAGCTCGACGACCAGTTCCGGCTCTTCGAGCCGCTCGGACTCGTCGAGTACCAGCCGGTCGACGAGGCGCTCATGGCCGACGCCGACGAGGACACCACCGAGGGTCCGGGCCCCGTCGACGAGGAGGACGTCAGCCGCTACGGCATGGTCCGGCTCACCCCCCTCGGCCTGTACGGCGTCCGCGCCCGCATGCTGGACGCCGGGGTCGACGCGCCCGCCGTCGGCGACCTCGCGGACAAGGGCGCCGACGCGCTGCTCGACGGCACCTCCGGCTTCCCGCAGCACGCCGCGCAGGCCGAGATCGAGCAGTGGCTCGCCCGGCACGAGCCGCTCGCCGCCGCACGGGAGCTGCTGGCCGCCGCGCGCGGCGGCGACGAGGGCGCCCCGCTGCGCAGGCTCCGCTGCCAGCAGGCACTCTCCCTGGTCGGGAACGAGGCGGAGCCCGCGCTCCGCGACGTCCTCGACGACCCGGAGCTCGGCGGCCTGGCCCGGGTGTGGCTCACCGAGCACGGCGCCACGGACGTGCCCGCGCCGTCGGAGGCGCTCATCTTCTGGCTGACCATCGACACGATCGCCGCGCAGCTCGCCGCCGAGGGCAACTCGGACGAGCTGCAGGGCCTGGTCGAGGGCCTCGCGGAGCAGCACAGCGGCTTCTTCGCCACGGCGTGGCGGGTCGAGCACCCCGCCACGGCCGACGTCCTGGACGCGATGGGCCGCCTGCACCCCGACAAGAAGGTGGCGAAGGAGGCCCGCAAGGCGGCGTTCAAGGCGCGGAACATCTAGCCCGTCCGGCGATCGAGGACGAGCCCGGAGGGCGATGGACAGCACCCCGGGTGGGCCCGGCATCACGGGCCCACCCGGAATGCGGTCATCCCGCCGGAGGCGTCAGCACTCGTACCGCGTCGTGTGCTTGAACGACGACGTCGCCCCGTCGAACCCGTACGTCCCCCGGTACGCCGGCGGATTCTGGTACTCGCCGACGATCGTGATCGTCATCGCGCACGAGCCCTGCCCGGCGCGCTTCGCGTCGAGCCGCATCGTCTCGCCGAGCGTGCCGCCCGTGATGTCCCACGGCGCGCCACAGATCCCGGACCTGATCTGCCCGCCCGTCACCACGTGCGGATAGGTGGTCGGGTTGTACGTCACCTCGATGGCGAACGTGACGGCGCCGCTGTGCAGCGTCAGCTTGCACCCCGTCGACAGGGCCTCGGCCGACACGTCGGCGGCCGGCGCGGCGAACGCCTCGTCGCGCGTCTTGACCTCGGCGCCCTGCGGATTGTGGAAGCGGTGCTCCGACGTCCGCGAGCGGCCGCCCTTCTGCTTGCGTGCCTGAGAGGTCATGGAAAACCCTCCTTCCGTCCTGACCGTCAGGCCAGCAGCTCGGCGATCTCCACGCGCAGCAGCGCGCGGACGTTCTCGATGTGGTTGACGATGGTCGCGACCGACGAACCGGCGAAGAGCAGCCCCACCGCGACGTCGTCCTGCGAGGTCACCAGCGAACCGGAGTCGCCGCCCGCCGAGATGTTCGTCGTCACGATCTGGTCCTTGAACCGGGCCGTGCCCGCGGTGCCGTAGTTCACGTCGACCGTCGCGTCGACCGCGATGATCCGGCCGAAGCTGATGTTCGTCGTCCTGCCGGACTTCTTCACCAGGTCGCCGACGGCCACGTTGGCCTTGCGCCGCCAGGCGCGCGGGGCGCCGCTGAAGTACTGCTCGCGCGTCGCGTCCTGGAAGTCGACCGCGCCGAGCGCCGCGTCCACCACGTTGTTGTGCCGCTCCAGCGGGATCTGCGGGGCGAACTGGATCGTGATGAACCGCTCCAGCGTCGCGATGCGGTCCGCCGGGTCCTGCCCGCCGTCGAAGACGCCGGGCTGCACGATCGCGCTGCCCAGCTGCGCCCGGTTGGAGTCGGCGAGCACGTGGTTGTTGGAGAGGATGTAGAACTTCGACGGTACGCCGAGACCGGCGCCCGGCGGATCGACGGAGGCACCGGGCAGGAAGTCGTAGACCACGCTGCCGAGCGTGCCCGCGGTCACCCGGACGTTGCCGACCGAGAAGCCGGATGGGCACGGGCGCATCCGCCGCTTGAGGAGCTGCGGCTCGAACGCGCCGCGCCCGGCGAGCTCCTCCAGCTGCGGCTGTCCGAGGCTCGCGAGCTGTTCGCTGACGCTGCCCTCCGGGCCGTACGCCACCGGCGCGCGGTCCTCGGCGCGCCGGCCGCCGGGCCTGCTCTGCTGGCGCTGCGCCGCGATGTGACCGACCGCGACGACGTCGGTCGGGGTGCCGTCGTCCATCTGGCGCGGGACGACGTCCCGCTCCGGGAGCATGGACTCCGGGACCTTCTGGGTGACGAACACGACGACGGCGGGCTCGCCGGTGGGCTCCCCGTCGCTCCACTTCACGCCGTGGCCGAAGCCGACGACGTTGGACAGCGGCTGCTGGGGCCGCAGGAAGTCGGACATCGCCTGCTGACGGGAGCTGTCGCTCAGCTGACCGCCGGTGGGACCTCGCATCAGTTCGGGCCGGCTCACCACGCCAGACCACCTCTTCCCCTTTGAAGGGTGGGGTTCCGGGCCGCGCCGGGGGCATCGCTCCCGCTACGTCCCGCCGTCCTGCGCGTCGACCTCGCCGATGGCGAGTACGCGTACGGGGACACCGTCGAGCGTGTCCGGAACCACGTCTTCGTCACGGAGGCGGTCGCGGGGCACCCGGTGGGTGACGAAGACGACGATCACGTCCTGACCCGAGTGCTCGTCCCTGCCGATGCCGACTCCGGTGACATTGGCCAGCCTCATCAGCCGGCCCTCATGGAGGCCGCGTGCCTGATGTGCGTCCACTCGGCTCGCCTCCCCCTGCGGGTGGTGCAGCTCTGCACGTGGTGATGTCTATTGCGGTGTGCATCGCGGGTCAAGGTGTTTCGCGGTGATTCTTCGCTTTGCGGGCGATCCGCCCCTGTTGACCTTGTCATGAGAGGAGGCAGGAAGGAGGCCCCTCGGCGTCGAGCGGTGTTCAACCGCCGTTTATGCGGGAGCGGGACGGTGGCGCGGACAGCAGCCCGGTCGTACGTACCGCCTTCGCGTCCTCAGGAGAAACGATGTCGCTCACCCGCAGGGATTTCGCCAGACGCTCCGCGCTCACCGGTGCGGGAGTCGCCCTGGCCGGCAGCGTCGGCGCGCTCGCCACCGCGCCCGGCGCCCTCGCCGCGACGGAGGTCGAGGAGGCGGCGGACACCGCGGGCCACGGCCACGGAGGCCACCACGGCCCCGGCTACGGCCCCCTCCTGCCCGACCCCGACGGCCTCCTCGCGCTGCCCGCCGGATTCTCCTACCGCGTCCTCACCCACAGCGGGAAGACCAAGCTGGAGAGCGGCGAGTTCACGCCGTCGAACCACGACGGCACCGCCACCTTCCGCGGCCCGCGCGGCACGACGCTCCTCGTCAACAACCACGAGCTCGGCGGCCCCCGCAGCAAGTGGAAGCACCCCGTACCGCTCACCGACGGCCTCGTCTACGACCCCGCGGCGGCCGGCGGCTGCACCGTCGTCGAGGTCCGCCCCGACGGGCGGGTCGCCGAGTGGGTCGGCATCGCGGGCACCGCCACCAACTGCGCGGGCGGCAGCACCCCTTGGGGCACCTGGCTCACCTGCGAGGAGACCGAGGACAGGGCCGGCCAGAACGGCATGACCAAGGACCACGGCTACGTCTTCGAGGTCGATCCCCTGGACCGGCGCGCCAACCGCGCCCCCAAGCCCATCAAGGCGCTGGGCCGCTACGCCCACGAGGCCGTCGTCGTCGACCCCAAGCGCGGCCACCTCTACCTCACCGAGGACGCCTCCAGGCCGAACGGCCTCCTCTACCGCTGGACCCCGCCCCGCGGCTTCGCCCACGGCCGCGGCAAGCTGCGCACCCTCGCCGACGACGCGGGCGTCCTCAAGGCCCCCAAGTGCTACGACTCCGGCGGCCGCTTCGTCGACGACCTGTCCCGCGCCACGAAGATCGGCACGGTCTACGGCGTCGACTGGGTCGAGGTCCCCGACCGCGACGCGCGGACCGTGCCCGTGCGCGAGCAGTTCGACGACGGCGACATCACCCGCGCCCGCAAGCTCGAAGGCATGTGGTGGGGCGACGGCGGCGTCTACATCGTCGCCTCCTTCGCCCGCGACGAGAGCCCCGTCCCGCACGACGGACAGGTGTGGTTCTACCACCCCGGCCGCCGCACCCTGACCCTGAAGGTGCTGCTCGGAGTCAACAGGGACCCCGACAAGGACGGCGCCTTCGACGGCCCCGACAACATCACCGTCTCGCCCTACGGCGGCCTCGTCATCGCGGAGGACGGCGACGGCATCCAGCATCTCTTCGGGGCGACGGAGAGCGGCCGCACGTACCCCATCGCCCGCAACGAACTCAACGCGGGCACCGAGGAGAAGCCGGAGTACAGCGAGTTCACCGGCGTCACGTTCTCACCCGACGGCAGGACCCTGTTCGCCAGCATCCAGACGCCGGGCATCCTGCTCGCCATCACCGGCCCGTGGAAGCGGCAGCGGCGCTGAGGGCCCGGGCCATGACCGGCGTCACGCGCTCCGTGGCGCGTTGACCGCCCGCAGGGACGAGGCGCCGACCCTGGCGTACCAGCCGTCGGCGTCGGCGGCGAGCCAGGTGACGGGCTCGTCGACCGGCCACTCCTCCAGCGTCCTGCCCGTACGCAGACTCAGCGCCCGGCACACCTGCCCGGCGGTCACATAGGCCGTGCCGCCGCCGATGGCGGGCGGGCAGCGCGCGATGGCGTCGAACGACGTCCGCCACAGCTGCCGCCCGCCACGGCTGTCACCACCGCCGTCGCCGTCGGTGAGGTCGATGGCCTGCAAGGTCCTGGCATCCAGCCAGTTCAGCAAGACGCCGTCCCGGGCGACCGGGCCGCGCCGGCCGCCGCCCGGCAGCGCCGGCCAGCCGGTGTCGAGCCCTGCGGTGGGGTGACTCCACAGCCGCTTGCCGCTCTCGGGACTGAACCCGATCAGGTCCTCCCCGGCGGCGAGCAGCAGCCCCGTGCCGGAGGCGTGCCCGAGGGCCGTGGCACCGCTCCCCGCGGTCAGCCCGAGCGGCTCCCTGCGCAGCTGCTCGCCGGTCCGTACGTCGATGAGGTGCAGCTCGTCGGTCTCGCTCAGCAGAGCGAAACGGGCGCCGCTGTGGCCGCCGGGGCCGCCGCGGCCGCTCGGCGCGGGCAGCGTGACCGGTGCCGTGCGCGCCTGCTCGTCCTTCCCGAACGCGGTGTACGTCCACGGTTCGCGGCCCGTCGCCGCGTCGAGGCAGAACACGCGGGGGTCCAGGGCGCCGGTGTCCGGTACGAGGAACACCCTGCTGCCCGAGACCGCGGGCGCCCGCCAGTCGCGCGTGTCCTCCTTGCCGCGCGTGCGGGGGGAGCCGCCCGAGGGCAGCGTACGAATGCGCAGCACCCGGTCCCGCGACGACCCGCCGCCACCGTCGTCGTCCAGTGTGAGGAGCCGCCCGTCCGCGACGGCGAACCACTTCACGGCACCGTGCCACGGGCGCTCCGGCCCCCACGGATCGCCCGTCCCCAACTCGTACGCCCGCCCCATGAGTTCGGGGGCGATCAGCAAACCGCTCACGACGCCCCAGAGCGGTTCGCGGGCCGCGGCCGCGGGAGCCTTGTCGTACTGCCAGCGACTCGTCCCGTCCGCGGCGTCGACGGCGCGCACCAGCCCCTGCGTGGTGAGGCCGCTCCTCGACCCGTGCACCAGGACGGTGTCCCCGACGAGCAGGGCGGACTCGACGCCGTCCGTACCGCCCTCCGCCCCGCTCAGCACCCAGCGCTCCCGCCCGGCCCGCGCCGACCCCTTCCGCAACACGGGCCCACCCTCCTCCGCACCCTCACCCGGAGCCTTCGGCGCCCGGACAACGGCCCAGCCGGCAACCCCCGCGAGCCCGGCGCCACCGGCGGTGAGGAGGGTCCGGCGGGCGAGGGTGCGGTGGCGTTCGGTGAAGGGGGAGGTAGGTGGCGGTGAGGTCGTCTGCGGGGTGGTGGGCGGCGGGGTGGGGTGCCGGATGGGTTCGGTACGGCTGCCGCCGGCGGTCGCGTCGCTGCTGCCGGTTCCGTCACCCTTCTCGGCGCCGTCAGTCGCTTCGGCGCCGTTGCTCGTCTCGCCTGCGATCAGTGACCGCAGTGGTTCCTCCCGCCACCACAGGGGCCCGTCCGCGGCGGCGGTGAGGGCCAGGATCTGTGCCACCGACGGGCGTCGGTGCGGGGCCTTGTGCAGGCAGGCGGCGACGAGTGCGCGCAGGCCCGACGACTCCGGGACGCCGGCGAGGTGCGGCTCCTCGTGCGTGGCGCGGTAGAGCAGCACCGCGACGGGGCCCGAGCCGAAGGGCTGCTCGCCCGTCGCGGCGAAGGCGAGTACCGCGCCCAGCGCGAACACGTCGGCGGCGGGCCCGACATCGCCCCCGGCGACCTGCTCCGGCGCCATGAACCCGGGCGTGCCGAGCATCGATCCGGCCTGGGTGAGACCGAGTTCCCCGGCGGCGCGGGCGATGCCGAAGTCGATGACGCGCGGGCCGTCGGCGGTCACCAGCACGTTGGACGGCTTGAGGTCGCGGTGCACGATGCCCGCCGCGTGGATGCTCGCCAGGGCCTCGGCGAGACACGCCCCGAGCGACCGCACGGCCGCCGTGCCCAACGGCTCGCCCGCGGCGACCGCGCGGCGCAGGGTGACCCCGGGCAGGAACGCCGTGGCGAGCCAGGGCACGGGGGAGTCCGGGTCGGCGTCGAGCACGGCGGCGGTGTGCGCGCCCGTGACGGCGCGCGCCGCGGTCGCCTCGCGCCGGAACCGCTCGCGGTAGACCGGGTCGGCGGCGAGGTGCTCGTGCACGGTCTTGACGGCGACGAGCCGCCCGCCAAGGCTGCGGCCCAGATATACCTGCCCCATCCCCCCGGCCCCGAGCCGCCGCACGATCCGGTGCCCGCCGAGCCGCCGGGGATCACCGTCGAGCAGCGGAGTGCCCGGCAGGGGGGCCGCCCCGCTCATACGGCACCGCCGCTGTGGGGCGGGCGGATCGTGGGGGCGTAGGACGGGACGACGCCGGGCGGGGTCATGTCCGGGTGGCCTTCGGGCCGCGGAGTGTGTGCAGGGTGCGGCCCGCGCAGACGTGGAACAGGCCGTCGTGCGCGGCCGCCAGCTTCATGTCGGACGCGGGGGCGATCGGCGCCGCCCAGGAGGCGTCACCCGTCCGTACGTCCAGTGCGTACACCCCCCACATTCCCTCGCCCGAGCCGCCCGGCTCCGGCCCCGAGACCAGCAGCAGGCCGCCCGACACGACCGACACACCGTCCTCCACGTCCCGGAACCCGGGCCGGGACCACTGCCTCCTGCCCGTACGGGCGTCCAGCGCCTCGACGCCGTCCGGCGAGGAGGCGAGCACCACACCGCCCGTGGCCCGCGCCGCGACGGCCGTGACCGCGCCCGCGGGCCGGTCCCACACGGTGCGGCGGGTCGCCAGGTCGACCGCCTCGATGCGCTCCTCCGACGCGAAGTAGCCGACGCCCTCGGCGCCGGGGTGGGCCTGCGGGCGGCGGGCGCCGTTCGCGACCTCCCGCTCCACCGTGCCGTCGGACGCCTTGAGGACGACCAGCGGATCGTGCCGCGCGTACCGGTCCGTGCCGGGGGGCCCGGAGCTCCGCGACGCCGTGGCCACCGCTATCCGGCCGCCCGCGTCGTCCACGCCGATCACCCCCGCGGCGCGCCCTTCGTGGAACCACAGCTCGTCCCCCGTGCGCGCGTCGAACCCGTACGCCCGCCAGGGCCGCTCCAGCGTGCCGCGCCGCTCCTGCAGCGTGTCGTACGAGGCGTAGGTGAGGAGGCAGGCGACGCCGTCCGCGAGGGCGAACAGGCCGTTGCCGCCCTCCAGTTCGCTCGGGGGCGGGGCGAGGGGGCGGGGCGGCCGGTGCGGGTTGCGCGTCAGGACGCCCGAGGTCCACGCCTCCCGGCCGCCGGCCACGCGCAGCGCGATCAACTCGGGTTCGAAGAGGCTGTCCCGGAGTACGTAGACCAGGTCACCGCGCGTGTCGACGCTCCGCAGGTGCTCCTCCGGATAGGTCCAGCGGAGCGTGTTGGTCTCGGCCTCCAGCCGGACGAGCCCCTTGTCGTCGAGTACGTAGAGATCCTTGCCGCTGCGCAACAGGGCGCCGCCGTACTCCACTTCACCGATCTCACGGCTCCAGATCACCTCACCGGCGGGCGGGCGGGGCTCGCCACGGCGCCCGGCACCGGACGTGCCGTCGGCGCTGTCCCCCTCACCGTTGAGCAGGACGGCCGCCGTCGTACCGCCCACGGCCGCGAGCACCCCACCACCCCAGACGAGAAACCGCCGCCGGGAGGTACGGCGCGGCGGCGACGACGAGTCGGTGGGGCCGGGCCCGTCGCCGGGGTCGGGGGGCAGCGGCTCGTCGCCATCGGAAGGAGGCGAACCGTCACCCGCGTGGCCCACCAGCCCCGCGACCTCGTCCTCCTGGCGGCGGATCAGGCCGGCCACCGGTTCCTGTTCCCACCAGGGCTCGGCCGGGGCGCGGTCGGCGCACCAGGTGAGTATCTCCGCGACCGACGGGCGGTCCGCCGGGGTGCGGGTCAGGCACCGGGCGAGGAAGGCCTCCCACTCCTCGTCCGGCACGCCCAGCAGGTCCGGGGCCTCGTGCAGCGTGCGGTGGAGGACCTCGGGGGCGCCGCCCGAACCGAAGGGGCCGCGCCCGGTCGCCGCCACCGCGAGGACCGCGCCGAGTGCGAACACGTCGGCGGCGGGCCCCGGCGGCCGGGCGTCCGGCGCCAGCTGCTCGGGGGCGATGAAGCCGGGGGAGCCGATGGCCTCGCCACTGGCGGTGAGGCTCTCGTCGGCCGCGCTCTTGGCGATGCCGAAGTCGATGACCTTGGGGCCGTCACGGGTGACGACGACGTTGGACGGCTTCACGTCGCGGTGCACGAGCCCCGCCGCGTGCACCGCCGCCAGCGCCTCGGCGAGCGCGGCCCCCAGCGCGGCGAGCTCGGCGGGCCCGAGCGGGCCGTGCGCGGCCACCGCCTTCGGCAGGGTGGGGCCCGCGCAGAACTCGATGGCCAGCCAGGGCTGTTCGGCGTCCGGGTCGGCGTCGAGCACCGCGGCGGTGTACGGCCCCGTGACCGCACGTACGGCGGCCGTCTCACGGCGGAAGCGCTCGCGGAACTCCGGCTCCGCGGCGAGGTGCGCGTGGACCGTCTTGACGGCGACAGGCCGCCCGGACGCGGACCGGGCGAGGTGGACGCGGCCCATGCCGCCCTCGCCGAGCAGCGCGACGATCCTGTACCCGCCGACCTCCACGAACGCTCCTTCCGGCGGCCCCGCGCGGGCCCTTGGGACGACAGGACGAGCTGACGGACTGTGCGACGCCTGTGGGGCATCGTACGGTTGCGGCCGCCGGGAGATCAGAGGGCGTGAAAAACCTTTGGCGCCCCGCAGGTTCACTCTCCTAAAGTGATGCACGTCCAGGTGCGAAGGCAGGACCTACTTCCACTCCTAATGGGGAGGCCGCGGGTTCGATTCCCGCCACCGGCACCGACAGGCCGGTGTAGCTCAGTGGCAGAGCACCATCGTCGGTTCCGCCGAAATGAACTCTGGACACCACAACTTCATGCGTTTTCCTGCACCTCCCGGTGCGCAGGCAATGGCTACTTCCTTTCAAGAAATCACGCCACCGCCACTCTGATCTCGGGAGGCAGCAGCTGGTGTGTGCCCGGTGCGCAGGCAACGGTTACTTCATGGATCAGACGGTTGCGGGTTCGAGTCCCGTCATCGACTTCGGGTCGGTGTAGCTCAATTGGGTAGAGCATCCGACGCAAGTCCGTCGCCGCTTCTGAACTCGGGCACACTCCTGCCGTCTGTCTCCCCCTCATCTCTTTGTGCGCACGTGCGCGCATTCGTACGCAATGAATTCGGGGGAATTCTCATGGCGCGTTTCAACACCAAGTCCGTCAAGGCGGCGGTGACTTCTCCGGTGAAGTCGACCGGCCGCACCACCCGCACGCACCAGGGCGGCCGCGGACACCTCCGCGACGCACGCTCCGAGCTTTTCCTGCTCGCGGTCGCGAACTTCGTCTCCCAGCAGACCTTCTACGAGACCGGCGACCGCCGCGACGACCGCTTCGCCGCGCTCGTCCGCCGCCTCGCCGTCGAGGACCCGCAGTGGACCGCGGGCCTGCTCGGCTGGCTGCGCGGCGACGGCAACATGCGGACGGCCTCGATCGTCGGCGCCGCCGAGTACGTGAAGGCGCGCCTCGACGCGCACGCCACCGACGGCCCCACGGGCCGCCAGGTCGTCGCGTCCGTCCTGCGCCGGCCCGACGAGCCCGGCGAGTTCCTCGGCTACTGGACGTCGACGTACGGCCGCGCGATCCCCAAGCCCGTCAAGCGCGGCATCGCCGACGCCGTGCGCCGCCTCTACAACGAGAAGGCCCTGCTGAAGTACGACACGGCGGCCAAGGGCTACCGCTTCGGCGACATCCTCAACCTCGTGCACGCGGCGCCCGACCCGGCCAAGCCCTGGCAGGGCCCCCTGTTCCGGTACGCGCTCGACCGCCGTCACCACCCGGAGACCGCGGTGCCGCCCGAGGGCGCGCGTGTCCTCGCCGCGCACCGCGAGCTGATGGCGCTGCCCGTCGCGGAGCGGCGCGCCGTGGTCACCGGCGAGGGCGGCGCCGAGCGGCTCGCCGCCGCGGGCGTCACCTGGGAGGCGCTCGCGGGATGGCTGCAGGGGCCCATGGACAAGGCGGCCTGGGAGGCCGTGATCCCGTCGATGGGTGCCATGGCGCTCGTTCGCAACCTGCGGAACTTCGACGAGGCGGGCGTCTCGGACGAGGTCGCGGCGACCGTCGCGGCCAGGCTCGCCGACCCCGAAGCCGTCGCGAAGTCGCGGCAGTTTCCCTTCCGCTACCTCGCGGCGTACCAGCACGCGCCGTCGCTGCGCTGGTCGTACCCGCTGGAGCAGGCCCTCGGCCACTCCCTCGGGAACGTGCCGTCGCTGCCGGGCCGGACGCTGATCCTGGTCGACCGGTCCGGTTCGATGTGGTCGCCGCTGTCCGACCGCTCGCAGCTCAACCGCGCCGACGCGGCCGCGATCTTCGGCACGGCGCTCGCGCTGCGGGCCGCCGACGCGGACCTGGTCCAGTTCGGCAGCAGCAGCGCGCGGGTGAAGTACCGCGCGGGCGAGTCCGTCCTGAAGATCCTCGGCCGCTTCGGAGACCTCGGCGGCACGAACACCACCGAGGCGGTGCGCCGCTTCTACAAGAAGCACGACCGGGTGCTGATCGTCACAGACGAGCAGGCGGCGTACAGCTACCACGGCGACCCGACCGAGCAGGTGCCTGCGGACGTCCCCGTCTACACCTGGAACCTGGCGGGCTACCGCGCGGGCCACGGCGCCTCCGGAGAGGGCAACCGGCACGTCTTCGGCGGCCTCTCGGACGCGGCGTTCCGCACGGTGGGGCTGCTGGAGGCGGGGGCGGACGCCGACTGGCCGTGGGCAGCCGCCTGAGATGCGTCACCGTACGTTTCCGTAGGGGTGCGGGCCGTCACGGCCGTACCCCGTTCGGGTCGTCCGCAGCGGGGGTTTGTGTGTCTGTTCCATACCGATGTGAAAGCGGTGTGAGCTCAGAGCATGGTGCGTCGGGTGTCCGGGGGCGCATACTTCAGATATGACGAGGCCCGCCGGCTCGCGCCGCCACCTGCCGAACAGTCCCTTCAATGTGCCCGCTCCGCCCGCCCCACCCGTAGAGCAGTTCGCCGTGGGTGACCGTGTCTCCCACGACCAGTACGGCCTCGGGAGGATCGTCGGCGTCGAGGGAGAGGACGCGGTCGTCATCGACTTCGCGGGCCGTCAGGGACGGTTCCTGAGTCCCTACCCGAAGCTGGCCAAGCTCTGACACCCGGCATCCTGACCTGACACGGCTGAGGGGCGGCGGACCGCACACGCGGTCCGCCGCCCCTCACTCATCCCTGCTCACTCCTGCTCAGCCCCGCATCCGCCGCGCCTACAGCGCCTGCGCCGCGGGCTTCACCATGCCACGCACGGTCCGGGACTTGACGAACTGTCCCATACCGGTCATTTCCCACTCGCCGGTGAACTGCTTGATCAGCTTGGCCATCATCACGCCGGTCTGCGCCTCGGCGTTGGTCAGGTCGAAGCGGACCAGCTCCTCGCCCGTCGCCGCGTCGATCAGGCGGCAGTAGGCCTTCGCGACCTCCGTGAACTTCTGGCCGGAGAACGAGTTCACCGTGAAGACCAGGCCCGTGACGTCCTGCGGGAGGCGGCCGAGGTCCACGACGATCACCTCGTCGTCACCGCCGCCCTCGCCCGTGAGGTTGTCGCCGGAGTGCTTGATCGCGCCGTTCACGATCGAGAGCTTGCCGAAGTAGCAGCTGTCGACGTGGTTGCGCTGCGGGCCGTACGCGATGACGGAGGCGTCCAGGTCGATGTCCTTGCCGCGGAACGCCGGCTCCCAGCCGAGCCCCATCTTGACCTGCGAGAGCAGCGGCTTGCCGCCCTTGACCAGGGACACCGTCTGGTTCTTCTGGAGGCTGACGCGGCCCTTGTCGAGGTTGATCTTCCCGGCGCCGGGCGCGGGGGCGGCGGGCGCCGCGGCGGCGGCGGCCGGCGGGGGCGGGCCCTGCACCGGCTGCCCCACCGGGGGCGCCATCGGAGCGGCCGGAGCCGCGGGGGCGGCGGCGGGCGCGGCCGGGGCCGGCGCGGGCTCCTCCACCGAGACGCCGAAGTCCGTCGCGATGCCCGCGAGGCCGTTGGAGTACCCCTGGCCGACCGCGCGGGCCTTCCAGGCGCCGTTGCGCAGGTAGATCTCGACGATCACCAGGGCCGTCTCGGAGCCGAGCTGCGGGGGCGTGAAGGTGGCGAGGACCGAGCCGTCGTCGGCGTTGCGGATCGTGGCGGTGGGCTCGATGCCCTGGAAGGTCTGGCCCGCCGCGTCCGGGCTCGCGGTCACGACGATCTTCTCGATGCCGGGCGGCACGGCGGCCGTGTCGACGGTGACCTTGTCGGGGGTCGTACCGCCACCCGACTGGTAGGTCACACCGGGGCCGGAGGGCTGGTTGAAGAAGATGAAGTCGTCGTCGGAGCGCACCTTGCCGTCGGCGGTGAGCAGCAGGCCCGATACGTCGAGCCGCACCGGAGCGGCGACGTCCACCGCCACGCGGGCGGCGGTCAGCGGGATGTTCGAGCCGGGGGTCATAGCTGTCATGCCAGGGGTAACGAACGATCCCGCTTTGCCGTTCCCGGGCGGGGATTTTCCAGGTCCGGTGCGCGAGGGTGTCAGCCGCGGTTGCGCGGATGGGCGCGGGCGGCGCGTTCGTTGCCGCGCTTGTAGTTGCCGGTCCAGCGGGCCATCACCAGCTGCGGGTCGCCGCTCGCCACCTCGGCGAGGAACTGTTCGGCGCGGGCGGCGCGGAGCGTCCCCGCGGCACGTCCGCCGTGGGTGATCACGAGAGTGCCGTCCGCGCGCTGTTCGTAGGTGAATCCATGAGGTCTCGGCATGGCCGGAGCGTACGTCCGGCCATGCCGCGCCGGTACCGAATTACGGCACCACGACGATCTTGCGGCCCTTCCCGGCGGCGAACCGGTCGAGCGCCTGCGGGTACTCCGCCAGCGGCAGCCGGTCGCTGATGAACACGTCCGGGTCGAGCACGCCGTTCGCGAACAGTTCCGCGGCCCGTTCGTAGCTGTGCAGGACCGCCATCGAACCGGTGATGGTGATCTCCTGGTTGTAGATCCGGTACGGGTCGATGTTCACGCGTGTGGCGTAGTCGGCGACGCCGAACTGGAGGAACGTGCCCGCCTTGGCGACCCGTTCGAGGCCGTCCTGGATCGCGGCGGCGTTGCCCGTCGCGTCGATGACGACGTCCCAGCCCCGCGGCCGGTCAAGGTCGTCCGCGTTCGCCGCCGAGCCGGAGACGCCGAGGAGCCGCGCGGTGGCGAGCCGGTCCGCGTTCAGGTCCACGACGTCGACGCTCGCCGCGCCGGTGCGCTTGGCGAGCTCCAGCATCATCAGGCCCATCGTGCCCGAGCCGTAGATCAGCACGTGCGCGCCGAGCCGCGTCCGCAGCACGTCGTAGCCGCGGACGGCGCAGGACAGCGGTTCGATGAGGGCGGCGTCCTCGGTGCGGACGTGGTCGGGGAGGCGTACGCAGTTGGCGGCGGGCGCCACCGCGTACTGGGCGGCGCCGCCCGCGGTGGTCACGCCGATCGCCGCCCACCGTTCGCAGAGGTTGCCCCGGCCGTCGCGGCAGTAGCGGCACTCGTGGCAGTGCAGCGAGGGGTCCACGGCGACCCGGTCGCCGACGGCGAGCGTACGCACGTCACCGCCGAGCGCGACGACCTCACCGGCGAACTCGTGGCCCGGCACGACCGGCAGGGTCGGCGCGAACTCGCCCTGGAGGATGTGCAGATCGGTTCCGCACAGGCCGCACGCCGCGACCTCGACGACGACGTCGCGGGGGCCGGGGGCGGGGTCGGGCAGCTCCCCGACGACGGCCTTGCCGACGGACTCGATGATGGCGGCCTTCACTTGGCGGCTCCCTGGTTCATTTGACGGCTCCCAACGACAGGCCCTGGACCAGCTTGTCCTGGGCGGCGAACCCCGCGGCGAGCACCGGCAGGGAGATCACGAGCGACGCGGCGCACACCTTCGCCAGGAACAGGCCCTGGCTGGTGATGAAGCCGGTCAGGAAGACGGGCGCGGTCTGGGCGACGACGCCCGTGAGCACCCGCGCGAAGAGGAGTTCGTTCCAGCTGAAGATGAAGCAGATCAGGGAGGTCGCGGCGATCCCGGGGAGCGCGATGGGCGCCACCACGCGCGTGAGGATCGTCGGCAGCCGTGCCCCGTCGATCTGCGCGGCCTCGATGACCGGTTTCGGCACCTCGGCGAGGAACGACTGCATCATCCACACCGCGATCGGCAGGTTCATCGAGGTGTAGAGGAGGACGAGCAGCCAGATGTTGTCCAGGAGGCCGGTGTTCTTGGCGAAGAGGTAGATCGGGAGGAGACCCGCCACGACCGGCAGCATCTTCGTGGACAGGAAGAAGAAGAGCACGTCCGTCCACTTCTTCACGGGCCTGATGGACAGGGCGTACGCGGCCGGCAGCGCGAGGACCAGCACGCACAGGGTCGAGACGACCGACGCCACCGTCGAGTTGACGAGCGAGGGCCAGGGGCTCGCGCCGCCGCCGGAGCCGAAGAACTCCCGATAGCCGTCGAGGGTGAGCGAGGCGGCGAGCGACGGCGGGTTGGTCGCGGCGTCCTCCTCCGAGTGGAAGGAGGTCAGCGCCATCCAGGCGATGGGCAGGAAGAACAGGATCCCGGCGAGCCAGGCGACGAGCCCCAGACCGGCCCCCTTGGCTCCCCTGGTTTCCTTGGTGCGACCGGCGCGTACGGTGCTCATCAGCGGGACGCCTCCTCACGGAACAGGGACGAGACGACTCGCAGGGCGAAGGTCGCGATGACGAGCGAGCCGATGACGACGAGCACGCCGGCCGCGGAGGCCAGGCCGTTCTCGTGGGCCTGGTAGAAGCTCTGGTAGACGGTGTAGGGCAGGTTCGCCGTGCCGAGGCCGCCCGAGGTGATGGTGAAGACGGCGTCGAAGTTCTGCACGATGTAGATCGAGCCGAGCAGCGCGCCCAGTTCGAGGTAGCGGCGCAGGTGCGGCAGCGTCAGATGGCGGAAGACCTGCCAGTTGCTCGCGCCGTCCATGCGGGCCGCCTCGATCAGTTCGGGGTCGCGGCTCTGCAGCCCCGCGAGCAGGATCAGCATCATGAAGGGCGTCCACTGCCACACCAGGGAGGCCTCGATGGCGAGGAGCGGGGTGTCGGAGATCCAGTCGGGCTGCGCCGCGGAGTCCCCGCCGACCCAGTGCAGCAGGCCGTTGAAGAGGCCGTACTCGGGGTTGTAGAGCACGTGCTTCCACAGCAGCGCGGCGGCCACGGGGACGAGCAGGAACGGCGCGATGAGGAGGGTCCGGACGAGTCCGCGCCCCCGGAACTTCCGGTTCAGGAGCAGCGCGAGAACAAGACCGGCGACCAGGCTCGCGAGGACGACGGAGGCCGTCAGGAGGATCGTGGTCAGGACGGACTTGCGCAGGTCGGGGTCGGTGAGGACCTCGGTGTAGTTGGCGAATCCGGTGAAGCTGCGGGCGTCCGGGTAGAGGGCGTTCCAGTCGAAGAAGGAGATCACCAGGGTCGCCACGAACGGCAGTTGGGTCACGGCGATCATGAAGATGAGTGCGGGCAGCAGGGGCGCCCTGGTCGCCCAGGCGCGCAGCCGCCCCGTTCCCGGTGGCTTCGCGGCGGGCACGCGCGCGTGCCCCACGGGGGTGGTGGTGCTCGCGGTGGCGGTCATCGTCCCTCGTACTCCTCGGAGATCTTCTCGGCGAGGTCCTGCGACGTGGCCAGGGCCGCGTCGACGGACTGGCGTCCGGCGATGGCCGCGCTGATCTCCTGGGAGACCTTGGTGCCGAGGTCGGTGAACTCGGGGATGCCGACGAACTGGATGCCGGGCGCGGGGCGGGGCTGCACGCCGGGGTCGCGGGGCCGCGCGCCCTCGATGGCGGCGCGGGTGACGTCCTGGAAGGCGGCGGCTTCCTTGCGGTAGGCGGGGTTCGCGTAGGTGGAGGCGCGCTTGCCCGCGGGCACGTTCGACCAGCCGATCTTCTCGCCGACGAGCTTCTCGTACTCCTTGCCCGACGCCCAGGAGATGAACTTCCAGGCCCGGTCCGGGTTGCGCGAGGCCTTCTGCAGGCCCCAGGCCCACGTGTACAGCCACCCGGAGCTCTTCGTCCGCGCCACCGGGGCGGGTACGTAGCCGATCTTTCCCTTGACCGGGGACTTGGCGGACTCCAGCGAACCCGCGGCGGCCGTCGCGTCGTACCACATGGCGGTCTTGCCCTGGGTGAGGTTGTTGAGGCACTCGGCATAGCCGGACTGCGCGGCCCCGGACTGGCCGTGCTCGCGAACGAGGTCTACGTAGAAGCGGGTTGCCTTTTCGAACTCGGGGGAGTCCAGGCGGGCCTTCCAGTCCTTGTCGAACCAGGTGCCCCCAAAGGTGTTCACCACGGTCGTCAGCGGCGCCATCACCTCGCCCCAGCCCGGCAGTCCGCGCAGACAGATGCCCTTCATCCCGGGTTCCGCGCCGTCCACGCGGGCGGCGAGGTCCGCCACCTGCTGCCAGGTGGGGTGGTCGGGCATGGTCAGGCCGGCCTTCTCGAAGACGTCCTTGCGGTACATCAGGAAGGACGACTCTCCGTAGAAGGGCTGTCCGTAGAGTTTGCCGTCGTCGCCGGTGAGGGACTGGCGCATGGGCGGCAGGATGTCCTTCTCGTCGTACGCCGTGTCCTTGCGCGCGTACGAACCGACCTCGTGCAGCCAGCCGTTCCTGGCGTAGATCGGTATCTCGTAGTTGCTGAGCGTCGCGACGTCGTACTGGCCCGCCTGGTTGGCGAAGTCCTGGCTGATCTTGTCGCGGACGTCGTTCTCCGGCAGGACGGTGAAGTTCACCTCGATGCCGGTCTCCTTGGTGAAGTGGTCGGCGGTGAGCTTGCGCAACTCCACCATCTGCGGGTTGTTCACCATGAGGACGTTGATGGAGTCGCCGCCTGAACCGGCCCCGCCGGCACCGGCCCAGCAGCCGGCGAGCAGCGGGGCGAGCAGCGCCCCTGCGGCGGCCGCGGCGAGCGCGCGCGGCCTCGGCCTCCGTCGGCTCGGGGTTCGCATGAGTGCTCCTGGACGTAGAGGGTCATATCGGGGTAATTGGCGCACTGCGGGGTGTGCGGAAGCCCGCGTCGGCCTGTGGGGGGTGAGGTGGGGAGGGGCGGCGGCTGTCAGACGCGGAGGACCTGCGGCCCGAGGAGGGAGTAGCGGTGCGCTTCGGACGCGGGCAGGCGGCTGCTCGTGACGATCGTGTCGAGGTCGCCGATCCCCGCGAACCGGCAGAAGCTCGTCGCCCCGAACTTGGTGTGCACGCCCGGGAACACCGTGCGCCGCGACGCCCTGATGGCCTGCGCCTTCACCTCGCTGACCGCGGGATCGGGCGTCGTGAGGCCGTGTTCGCGGGAGATGCCGTTGGCGCCGATGTACGCCAGGTCGACGACGAACCCGGCCAGCATGCGGGTCGTCCAGTGGTCGACAGTGGCGAGGGTGCCCGGGCGCACCCGGCCGCCGAGCAGCAGGACGGTGACGTTCTCGGCCTCGGCGAGGGTGCCCGCGGTGGCCAGTGAGGCGGTCACGACGGTCAGCGGGCGGCCCGCCGCGGCCTCCGGCAGCGCCTCGGCGATCAGCTGGGGGGTGAAGCCCTCGTCGACGAAGACGGTCTCGGCGTCGCCGAGCAGTTCGGCGGCGGCGGCCGCGATGCGCCGCTTCTCGGGGACGTGCATGGTCGTGCGGAAGGCGAGGGTGGTCTCGAAGCCCGCGCTCTCCACGGGGTAGGCGCCGCCGTGGGTGCGGCGGACCAGGCCGTGGTCCTCCAGGGCGCGCAGGTCGCGGCGGACGGTCTCCTTGGCGACGCCGAGCTCGTCGGCGAGCGCCGTCACGTCGACGGAGCCGGCGTTGCGGGCCGCGTGGACGATCCGCCGCTGCCGTTCCTCCGCGGTCATCGGCGCCACCTGCTTCCCCTGGGTCTCGCGGTGCCCGTTCGGGCCCTGTGGGGAAGTTCTACAGCGCGGCCAAGGGGGTGACCAGGGTGGCAGCGGGCGCGATGCTGCCCGTTTGTGCCCGCTTGGTGGGGCGACGGCCTGTGCGGCGGGCCGCGGGCGTGCCCGTTTCGGGGGCCCGGGCCGCCCGTTCGGTGCCCGCTCGGGCGGGTGGACCGGTCAGTACGGCCAGACGGGCGGGTTCGTGCAGAAGTGGCCGCCCAGGTGCGCGTGGTCCGGGTTCTCCGGGTCCAGTTCGCCCTGTTCGGCGATGAGCTTCTCCGCGTACGCCTCGGAGTCGTCCCGCGGGTCGTAGCCGAGCGCCCGCGCCGAGGAAAGGTCCCACCAGAGGCGGGTGTTGGCGGACGAGCCGTAGACCACGGTGTGCCGCACGTCCTCGGCGGTGAGGGCCGCGTGGAAGAGCCGAGCGCCGTCGTCGGGGCTCATCCAGACCGACAGCATGCGCACGCTCGACGGTTCGGGGAAGCACGACCCGATGCGGACCGACACGGTCTCGACGCCGTGCTTGTCCCAGTAGAACTGGGCGAGGTCCTCTCCGAAGGACTTCGAGAGCCCGTAGAAGGTGTCGGGGCGGCGCGGGGTGTCGACGGGGATCAGCGGGTCGTCGCCCCGGGGGCGGGGGGTGAAGCCCACCGCGTGGTTGGAGGAGGCGGAGACGATCCGCCGGACGCCCTCTTCGCGGGCCGCCTCGTAGAGGTTGTACGTCCCTTCGATGTTGGCCTTGAGGATCTTGTCGAAGGTGGACTCCAGGGAGATGCCCGCGAGATGGAGGACCGCGTCCACCCCGCGCACGGCCTCGCGCAGCGCGTCCCTGTCGGCGAGGTCGGCGACGACGGCGTCCGGCTCGTCCGGGATCGGGCGCACGTCGAGCAGGCGCAGGTCGTAGCCGTACGCGGGCAGGAGCCCGCGCATCAGCGTGCCGAGTCCGCCGGCGGCGCCGGTCAGCAGGACGGTGCGGGGAGCGGGCATGCGGGGTCTCCTCGGGCGGGCGTATGCATCCACGTACAGGATTCACATCCGTGGAAACGCTAGAGATCGCCGTCACGTCGCGTCAAGGGGTCCTGACGGGGCCCGGACGCGGTAAATCCGCTCTTGGGCGGTGAGTTCGCGAGCTTGACCGGGCCGGAGAGGGCGCCTTAGCGTGGATGCGTTCAGGGATATGGACATGGATCAGAAACGTGCACGCTTAGGGAGAGCCCGTGACGTCAGCCCCCCTCGCTTCCCGACTCCGCGTCCCCAGCGGGCCGCTGTTCTTCCCCGTCACGGCGTACGGGCCGGACGGCGCTCTCGACCTGGACACCTTCCGCGCCCATGTGCGCGGCGGCATCGAGGCGGGCGCGGCCGCGGTGTTCGCCTGCTGCGGCACGGGCGAGTTCCACGCCCTGACGCCCGAGGAGTTCCAGGAGTGCGTCGCCGCCGCGGTCGAGGAGGCGGCGGGCCGGGTGCCGGTGGTCGCGGGCGCCGGATACGGCACCGCGCTCGCCGTGCGGTACGCGCGCCTCGCCGAGGAGGCGGGCGCCGACGGGCTGCTCGCCATGCCCCCCTACCTCGTCGTCGCCGAGCAGGAGGGACTGATCAGGCACTACACCGAACTCGCCGCCGCCACCTCCCTGGACGTCATCGTCTACCAGCGCGACAACGCCGTCCTCACCCCGGAGACAGTCGTCGAACTCGCCCGCACGGACGGCGTCATCGGCTTCAAGGACGGCCTCGGCGACATGGACCTGATGCAGCGCACCGTCAGCGCCGTGCGCGGCGAGGTGCCGGGCGACTTCCTGTACTTCAACGGCCTGCCGACCGCCGAGCTGACCGCCCTCGCCTACCGCGGCATCGGCGTGACCCTCTACTCCTCGGCGGTCTTCTGCTTCGCGCCCGACATCGCGCTCGCCTTCCACCGCGCGTTCAACGCCGGTACGCCGGAGGGGGACGCCACCGTCGACCGCCTCGTCGACGGCTTCTACCGGCCCTTCGTGGAGCTGCGCGCCCTCGGCCGCGGCTACGCCGTCTCCCTCGTCAAGGCGGGCGTCCGGCTCGGCGGCCTCGACGTGGGTCCCGTACGGCCGCCACTGCACGAACCCGCGGACGAACACGTCAAGCGGCTCGCCGAACTCGTCGAACGCGGGCGGGAACTGGTCGGCGGCGCACACCCCGGAGCGGGCGCGTGAAGGCCGCCGCGTTCCTCTACCCCTGGGACGTCGTCGGCGACCCCGACGCGCCCGCCCGCCTCGCCGCCCTCGGCATCCGCCAGGTCACCCTGGCCGCCGCCTACCACTCCACGCGCGCGCTCACCCCGCGCCACCCGCGCCACCGCGTCGTGACGGCCGCGCACGCCGCCGTGCTCTACCCGCCGGGCGACCGCTGGCAGGGCCGTACGCTGCGCCCGTACGCCGCCGGGGAGTGGGCACAGGGCGATGCCTACGGAGAGGCGGCACAGGCCCTGACCGAGGCCGGGCTCGACGTGCACAGCTGGGTCGTACTCGCCCACAACTCCCGCCTGGGCGACGACCACCCGGCGACCTCGGTGGTCAACGCCTACGGAGACCGCTATCCCTGGGCGCCCTGCATCGCGCAGCCCGCCACGCGCGCGTACCTGACCGTCCTCGCCGCGGAAGCCGCCGTGCGCCCCGGAACCGGGACGCGCGGCACCGAACTGGAGTCCTGCGGCTGGTACGGCCTCGCGCACCTGCACGCCCACGACAAGATCGCGGGCGTCGTCCCCGGCGAGGCCGGGCAGTACCTGATGTCGCTGTGCTTCTGCGCCTCCTGCCGGGAGGGGTACGCCGGACAGGGCCTCGACCCGGACGAGCTGGCGGCCGTCGTCCGCCGTGCCTTGGAGCCCGTGTGGCGGGGTGGCGGCAAAGCCGAGGACGGGGACGAGGGCGGGGGTGCGGGCTGGGCGGGCGTCGAGAAGCTCATCGGTGCCGGCCGGGCGGCGGCCACGCGCGCGTGGCGCGAGAAAACCGCCCGCACCCTCCAGGAGGCCACCGTCGGCGCCGTCCGCGCGGCGGCGCCCGCCGGTTTCCAGGTGCTGCTCCACGCCGACCCGGTGACGTACCACTGCGGCGCGAACGCGGGCGTCGACCCGGCGCACGTCCTCTCCGTGGCCGACGGCGTGGTCGTGCCCTGCACGGGCGGCGCCCACCTCCTGGAGCCGTTCGCCGCGCAGGGCAGGGACGGGGCGGTCCTCGCCGCCAACCTCACCGTGATGAGCGGCATGGGCGGCAGCCCCGCCACCCTCGCCGCCGACGCGGCACGCGCCGCCGGCCTGGGCGCCACGGAACTGCGGCTCTACCACGCCGGATTGGCCTCGGACGCCGACCTCGCACACGTCGCGGAAGCCCTGTCGCATCCGGAGTGATCGCCGGTACGATCCGCGCACCACAACCGTCGCGCCCCTACCAGGGACATCCCCTGCCAGGGACATCCCCGGATCAGGGGCGACAGATCCCCGAACCGGGGGACAGAGGGGGAACAAGGTGCGCCACAAGGGGATATCCGCGCTGGTCTGTGCCGGACTGATGGCGGGTGCCGCGGCGCTCGGCGGCGCGACGCCCGCCGCCGCGGCACCCGCGGGCCCGGCGTCGGCCGGCGACAGCGGGACGCCGTCCGACCTCCGCGAACGCCTGGAGCGAATACCGGGCATGACGGTGGTCTCCGTCGCGGAAAGGGAGGGTCACCCCCTCTACACGCTCACGTACAAGCAGCCCGTCGACCACCGCAGGCCCCACGGCGCCACCTTCACGCAGCGCGCCACGCTCTGGCACAAGGCCACGGACAAGCCGACCGTCCTCTACACCGGCGGCTACACCCTCCCCGGCGGCACCGCCTCCCTCACCCGGCTGCTCGACGCCAACCAGGTCGCCGTCGAGCACCGCTACTTCGCCGAGTCACGGCCCAAGGGCGCCGCGGGCGACGACTGGTCCAAGATGACCGTCCAGCAGGAGGCCGCCGACGAGCACCGCCTCACCCGCGCCCTGCGCACCGTCGAGAAGGGCAAGTGGCTGGGCACCGGCGCCAGCAAGGGCGGCATGACCGCGACGTACCACGAGCGCTTCTACCCTGACGACCTCGACGCCGTCGTCGCGTTCGTCGCGCCCAACGACGCGAACAACCGCGACGACAGCGGCTACGAACGCTTCTTCAAGACGGTGGGCACCAAGGAGTGCCGGGACGCGCTGAACGCAGTGCAGCGCGAGATGCTCGTACGCCGCGACGCGCTGCTCCCCAAGTTCGAGGCGGACGCGAAGGCCAACGGCGACACCTTCGAGGAGACCCTCGGCACCACCGACCGCGCCTACGAGTTCGCGGTCCTCGACCAGGTGTGGAACTTCTGGCAGTCCGGCACCGCCGCCGACTGCCCGACCGTGCCCGACGCGAAGAAGGTCACCGACGACGAGCTCTACGACTGGTCGAAGAAGCACGGCTTCAGCGTCTACCAGGACGAGTCCCTCGGCACCAACGGCTCGGGCCCCTACTACCGCCAGGCAGCCACCCAACTCGGCTGGGCGGACCTGAAGTTCAAGCACCTCAAGGGCGTCCGCAACCACCCCGACATCTACCAGCCGAACTCGGTCCTGCCCGCCGCCATGCGCGGCACGTACGACAACAGCACGATGGCCGACGTCGACCGCTGGGTGAAGACCCGCGGCCGCCACATGATGTTCATCTACGGCGAGAACGACCCGTGGAGCGCCGAGAAGTTCACCCCCAGCCGCCACGACTCCCACCGCTACGTGGTCCCCGGCGCCAACCACGGCGCCTCGATCACCAAGCTGCCCGAGCCCCAGCAGACGCAGGTCGTCAAGACCATCAAGCGCTGGGCCGACGTGAAGTAACCCGTCCCCCGGACACCGGACCTCGGGACCTCAGCAGGGGCGCGGCGATCAAGAGTCGTGCCCCCGCGAGGACCGGGAGCAGCACGTGGAAGTCGATGCTCTCCACGAGCGCCGCGCCCGCTGCGATGCCCAGTGCTGTCGGCGTGAACATCAGGGTGTTGGCGGTTGCCGCCGCCCTGCCGAGGAGTGCGTCGGGGGTCTCGCGCTGTACCGCCGTCAGGCCCGCGATCAGCGCGCAGGGCAGTCCGATGCCGTTCGCGAGGCTGCCGGCGAGGACCGCGGCGTCGTGCGGCAGTGCGGTCAGCGCGGCGGCGGCGCCGGTCAGGGCGATGCCCGCGCCGCCGAACCGCCGGGCCCCGAACCGCCGCATCAGTGTTCCCGACGCCACGCCCACCGCGACGGAACCGACGCCCTGCACGACGTACAGCACCCCGGTGTACGCGGGGGAGCGGCCGAGTCCCTCGACGACGGCGTAGACCAGCGCGCCGCTGATCCCCGAGGTCAGCATCGTCAGTCCGGCCGCCACCACGAGGGGGCGCAGCCGCTCGTGGTGCCACAGGTACCGCGCGCCCTCCGCGGTCCGCACCCGCAGTGGCGTGGGGTCCGGCGCCGGTACGCCCTCCCGGACCCGCAGCAGCGCGAACATCCCGGCCGCCAGGACGAACGTCACCGCGTCCAGGAGCGCCACCCGCGCGCCCCCGTACGCGGCGAACAGGCCCGCCCCCGCGAGCGGCGCCACCAGCTTCATGCCCTCGTTCGCGGACATCCGCAGGCCGTTGAAGTCGCCCAGCAGGTCCTTGTCGACGGCCGTCGCGACCAGGGCGGCCTCCGCCGCGTCGGTGACGACGCCGCACGCCCCGTACACCAGGAGGACCGCGAAGAGGATCCACAGCCGTCCGGCGGTGTCGACGGTGAACAGGGACAGGAGGAGCGCGGCGAGCGCGAGGTTGGCGGTCACCAGGAGGGGTCTGCGGCGCGTGCGGTCGGCCAGGGTGCCGAGCAGCGGGCCGACGAGAGTGGGGGCCCACAGCGCGAACTGGCAGAGCGCGGCGAGCCCGTCGGACCCGGTGAGCTCCTTCACCCAGATCCCGGAGGCCAGCCACAGCGCGGAGCTCCCGAAGCCCGAGACCACCACGGCGCCCAGATAGAGACCCGCGTTGCGGTCCCGCAGGACACGCCCGATCGTCGATGTCATGCCTGGTGATGCTGGTTCCTGAGGCCCCCGCGCCGGTATCGGGAGCATTCCCTATGGATCCGCGATGAGTTCGGGGCAGGTGCGGAGTCCACAAGGGGAGACGTACCGACACCGCCCCCTCAGGAGGCCCCCATGACCGACATCCTCGACCTCGGCCCGCAGGCCCGGCTCGTCGCCCGGATCGCCGACGGCGTCACGGACGACCAGCTCGCGGCGCCCACGCCTTGCCCCGAATACGCGGTGCGCAATCTGCTGGGCCATGTCCTCGGCCTCTCCGTGGCCTTCGGCCAGGCCGCGCGCAAGGAGTTCGGTCCCGGCCTCGACCGGGACCCGGGGAGCTTCGTGCCGGACATCGGGCCGGGCTGGCGCGGCGAGCTGCCGAAGGCGCTCGACGCCCTCGCCGACGCCTGGCGCTCCCCGGCGGCCTGGCAGGGCATGACCCGTGCGGGCGGCGTCGACCTGCCGGGCGAGGTCGCCGGCCTCGTCGCCCTCGACGAACTCGTCGTGCACGGCTGGGACCTGGCGCGCGCGACCGGTCAGGAGTACGCCCCCGACGAGGCGAGCCTGGAGGCCGCGAAGGCACTGCTCACGCCCGAAGGGGATGCCGAGGCGGACGCCGACGGGGGAGGGCTGTTCGGTGTGCCGGTTCCGGTGCCGGACGACGCGCCTCTCCTGGACCGGGTGATCGGTCTCAGCGGCCGCGACCCCGGCTGGCGGCCGCAGGGGCAGGCGCAGGGGCAGGCGCCGGGGCAGGGGCCGGGGCAGGGGCAGGGCTGAGCGCGCTCCGGGCCCGGCGCGAGCCGCGTGTGCTCCAGGTATGGATCAGGTAAAGGGTCGTCCCACGGTCTCCCCACACCCCGGTCGATGCGCGTAGACAGTCCTTGACCTGCCCGAACCCTGATGCGGAGACGCAACACATGCGGAAGTCCCTACGCGTGGCCGGCCTGGCCACCGCCTGCACCGTCGCCGGTGCCGCCCTCTACACCGCCGGTGCCGCCGGAGCCGACCAGGCCCCGCCGCGGGCCACCAAGGAGCCGCACAACATAGGCCTCCTCGTCGGCGAGATCGACGCCTACTACGGCGCGGCCAAGGGGGCGGACGGCGTGTGGAGGTCCTCGCCCGACAGCCCGTACGCCAAGGACCTGGCCCGCATCCAGGCCAAGGCGAAGAAGGACATCAAGAAGGCCGCGCACCACGCCCGGCACGGCAAGAAGCCGGCGATCGTCCTCGACGTCGACGACACGGCGCTGCTCAGCTTCGACTACGAGAAGTCGACCAACTACACGTACAACAACGACAGTTGGTACGCCTACGTCAAGGAGGCCAAGCGCCCCGCCGTCTTCGGCATGCCGCAGCTCGTGAAGTACGCCAAGAGCAAGGGCGTCGAGGTCTTCTTCCTCACCGGCCTCGCCGAGTCGCTGCGCGAGGGCGCCGTGACCAACCTCGCCAGGGCGGGATACGACACGGCGCTCGACCGCACGCACGTCTTCACCAAGGACAAGACGAACCCGCCCGCCTACCTGAAGGACTGCGCGACGCCCGCCGCCTGGAACTGCACCACCGTCCAGTTCAAGGAAGGCACGCGCAAGTACATCGAGTCCACCGGCTACAACATCGTCGGCAGCTTCGGTGACCAGGTGAGCGACCTCGAAGGCGGCTACGCCGACAAGACGTACAAGCTCCCGAACCCGACGTACTACGTCGAATAGAGCCGGTTGGTCAGCGGCCAGAGCCGGTTGGTCAGCGGCCTGGATGGTCAGCTCCCCGAGATAGGTTGCATTCCTGACTAGGTCGCCATACGGTCTAGGTAGCTCAGACGCACAGGGGTGGTGCGGCGTGCACCAATGCGCGCCGCACCACCCCCTCGGGAAGGGGGATCCCATGACCATCACGACGGACTTCGCGCCGGACTTCTCGGCACCGTCCACCGCCGTCGCGGCCGCGCTCGCCGCCTATCTGCTGCTCGGCGAGCCCTGGGCAGGCCGCCGCATGTACGAGTCGCTGGCCCGGCGCAGGGACACCGAGCCCCGCGCCCTCGTCCGCTACTACGGCCTCGTGCTCGCCCTGTGGTGGGCGTTCGCCGCCCTCGCCGTCGCGGCCCTGCTCCTCTCGCCCGGCACCGCCGCCGCCGACCTCGGCCTCGCGCTGCCCGAGCGGCCCGCCTATACGATCGCCACGATCCTCCTCACCGGCGCGGCCGCGGTCGCCTCCGGACGGAACTTCCGCGACCTCGCCGAGCGCGGCAGGAACGTGCCGGGGCTCGCCGCCATCGAGGCGATGCTGCCGCGCACGCCCGAGGAGCGCAGGCTCGCGATCGCCGTCGCCGTGTCCGACGGCATCTGCGCCGAACTGGTCTACCGCGGCCTGCTCATCGCCTTCGGCGTGGGAGCGCTCGGACTCGACCTCTACGTGGCGGCGGCCCTGTCGATCCTCGTCTACGCGCTGGCCGGCTTCTACCAGGGCCGCCGGGGCGTCCTCGTCTTCGCCTTCTTCGGCGCGGTGTTCACCGGGCTCTACCTCGCCACGGGCAGCCTGCTGCTCCCCGTCGCCGTGCACGTCTACCTCTCCGTACGCGATCTGACGCTCCCCGCGCCCGAGAAGCCGCGCCCGGCAACCGCCGTCTGAAAGGCAGACCCGCAGTGACGACCGACCGCCGCGCCAGCTGGTTCAAAGGCGTACTCGACCTCCTCGTGCTCGCCGGCCTCACCGACGGCGAGAGCTACGGCTACGAGATCGCCAAGATGCTCGGTGCCGCCGGCTTCGGCCAGATCAAGGGCGGCACGCTCTATCCGGTGCTGAACCGCCTGGAGGAGGCGGGCCTCGTCGCCGCGGAGTTCCGCGCCGCCGAGAAGGGGCCGGGGCGCCGCTACTACCGGCTCACCGACGCCGGCCGGGAAACCCTCGGCGAGCAGGGCGGGCTGTGGCTCGCCTTCGACGGATCCGTACGAGAAGTCCTCGCGAAGGCCGGAGTGGAAGCACGATGAAAGAACAGCACGCACAGCACGCACAGCACGCACAGCACGCGACGGACGGGCAGGACGGCTACCTCGTCGAACTCGCCGAGCGGCTGCGGGCGCAGGGCCTGCCCGCCGACCGCGTCGAGGCGACCGTCACGGACCTCGCCGCCCACCTGGAGGAGTCCGGGGCCGAGGACGCGGAGGCCGAGTTCGGGCCCGTCGAGGAGTTCGCCGCGCAGCTGGTGCCCGCCACGGGGGAGCGGGCACCGCAGGCGCCGGACGAGCGGGTGGAGACCTGGCGCTGGACCGCCGACACGTACGTCGACGAGGAGCTCCTGAACCGCTTCGGCGACGAGGGCTGGGAGGTCGAGCGGGTCGACGCCCTCGGCCGCTTCGTCAGCCACCGCGACGTGACGCAGCCGCAGCGCTGGGAGTACCGGCGCGAGCTGGTCACGCGCGGCCGCGAGGATCTGGACGAGCGGCTCGCCCCCGACGGCTGGGAGCTGTGCGGCGAGTGGATCGTCTACGCCTGGTACAAGCGCCCCAAGGCCGCGAGCATCGGCCCCGCGGCCCGGCTCACGTCCACCCCGCCGGCCCCGGCCCGCTCCCGCTTCTTCAGCCGGAAGTTCTACGCCCTGCTTGCCGTCCTCGCCGCGGCCGTGGCGGTCGCGGGGGCGGCGGTGGCGGCCGACGAGAACGACGCGGCGTCCGGCGCGGGCTTCGCGGCGGGCCTGCTGACGGGCGCGGCGGTGGTCGTGGCGCTCGCGTGGGGAGTGTCGAGGTGGCGGGGGCGCCGGGGGTAGAACACGTCCGCCCCCGGGGCCGCCCGGCACCCGCCGTCAGTCCTTGAGCGCCGCCGCCATCATCGCCTTGGCGATGGGGGCGGCCAGGCCGTTGCCGCTGACCTCGTCGCGGGCCGCGCTCGACGACTCGATCATCACCGCGACCGCCACCTCCTTGCCGTCGCTGCCCTTGGCGTACGACGTGAACCAGGCGTACGGCGTCTTGCTGTTGTTCTCGCCGTGCTGGGCCGTGCCCGTCTTGCCGCCGACGGTGGCGCCGCTGATCTTCGCGTTCGAGCCGGTGCCCTTCTCGACGACCGTCTGCATCGCGGACCGCAGGCCCTCGGCGGTGGACTCGTCCATGACGCGCTGGGAGTCGCCGTCGTCGTACTTCTCCAGGACGTTCCCGTCGGAGTCGCTGATCTGCGAGACCATGTGCGGCGCGGCGAGCACGCCGCCGTTGGCGATGGCGGCCGACACCATCGACATCTGCAGCGGGGTCGCCGTCACGTCGAACTGGCCGATGCCGGTGAGCGCCGTCTGCGCCTTGTCCATGTCGGAGGGGTAGACGCTCTTGGCCGCGCGCACCGGCACGTCCAGCTTGTCGGCGTTGAAGCCCATCTTCTCCGCCATCGCCTTCACCTTGTCCTGGCCGAGGTCGACGGCCATCTTCGCGAAGACGTTGTTGCAGGAGTACTGGAGCGCCGTGCGGATGTTCGCGTTCTCGCAGGGGGCGGCCTGGTTCTCGTTCTTGAGGACGGTGCGCGTCCCGGGCAGCGTGTACGGATTCGGGCTGCTCGTCCGCGTGTCCACCGAGCCGTAGAGACCGTCCTCCAGGGCTGCCGCCGCCACGACCAGCTTGAACGTCGATCCGGGCGGCAGGGGCTGCCGCATCGCGCGGTTGACCATCGGCTTCTCCTTGTCGGTGGTCAGCTCCCGCCACGCCTTGGAGTCCGAGGAACCGCTGATCCTCGACGGGTCGTACGACGGCGTCGAGACCATGCCGAGGATCTTGCCGGTCTTCGGATCGAGGGCGACCGCCGCGCCCTTCGTGTCGCCCAGCGCCTTGTAGCCGGCCTTCTGCACCGCCGGGTCGATCGTCGTGACGACGTCGCCGGGGTCTGCCCGCTTGTTGGTGAGCGTGTCGAGGGGGGTCTTCAGACGGTTGTCGGTGCCGTCGAGCAGGTCCTGGTAGATGCCTTCGAGCTGGGTGGCGCCGTAGACCTGGGAGCTGTAGCCCGTGACGGGTGCGTAGAGATCGCCGTTCTTGTAGGTCCGCTTGTACGCGAGGTCTCCCCCTGTCGTCCGCTCGGAGCCGGTGATGGCCTCACCGCCCACGATGATGTCGCCCAGCGGGGCCGCGTACTGCTCTATCGCGTTGCGCCGGTTGTGCTTGTCGTCCGCGAGCGCCTTCGAGTCGTGGAACTGCACCCATGTCGCCCGGACCAGCAGGGCGAGCACGAGCAGCAGTGCGAAGACCGAGGCGTGCCTGATCGTCTTGTTCATCCCGTGGGAGGACGAGCAAAGGGGAGGGTTTCGTTCCCTTGTGGCGTGCTTGCGACCGATTTCTCATCGAGCCTTCATGAAGCCCGCCTCGTACGCCGCGATCACCGCCTGGGTGCGGTCCCGCGCGCCCGTCTTGGCGAGGACCGACGCCACGTGCGTCTTCACCGTCGCCGCGCCCACCCCCATCCGTCCGGCGATCTCCGCGTTGGTCAGGCCCGCCGCCATCAGCCGCAGCACGTCGCTCTCCCGGCCGGTGAGCCGCGCCATCCAGGCGGGCGGCGCGGGCTCGGGGCGGCCGTACTCGGCGGCCAGGGCGCGGACGGCCGCGGGGAAGAGCAGCGATTCGCTGCGCGCCACGAGCCGGACCGCCTGGACGAGCTCGTCGGCGTCCGCCCGCTTGAGGAGGAACCCGGCGGCTCCGGCGCGCAGCGCCTCGTAGACGTACGCGTCGTTCTCGAAGGTCGTCACGACGACGACGCGCGGCGGCCCCGACATCGTCCGCAGGATCTGCTCGGTCGCGCGTATCCCGTCGGTCTCCGGCATGCGGACGTCCATGAGGACCACGTCCGGCTTCAGATCCCGTACGACGGAGACCGCCTCGGCACCCGTCGCCGCCTCGCCCACCACCTCGATGCCGGGCTCGGGGGAGAGGATCGCGCGCAGGGCGGTGCGCACCATGCGCTCGTCGTCCGCGAGGACGACCCGGATGTTGTCGTCGGCCGTCATGGCTGTCCCTTCGGGGGAAGTCGTACGTCAGGTCAGTTCAGGGGAAGTCGTACGTCGAGCCGCCACATCCCGTCGGCGGGGCCGGCATCGGCCGTGCCGCCGAGCAGCCGGGCCCGGTCCGCGATGCCGCGCAGGCCGTGGCCGCCGCCGGGCCGGGACGCGGGGGAGCGGGGTGGCAGCGGGTTCTCGGCGGTGACGGCCAGGTCGGGGCCGTCCAGGGCGACGCGGAGCGTCACGGAGGTGGCGTCGCCGCCGTGCCGCAGCGCGTTGCTCAGGGCCTCCTGCACGATGCGGTAGGCCTCGCGGGAGACCAGCGGCGGGAGCGACTCGGGGTCGGCGGCGACGGTGGCCGTCACCCGGAGTCCGGCCGCCCCGGTGCGGCGCAGCAGGCCGTCCAGGTCGGCGGCGAGCGTGGGCGCGGGCGCCGTCGGACCCGCGCTGTCGGCCTCCCGCAGCACGCCCAGTACGGCGTCGAGTTCGCCCACCGTGCGGCGCGTGGTGTCCTCGATGGCGGCCAGCGCCTCACGCACGAACTCCGGGTCGTGGTCCAGGACGCGCCGGGCCGCGCTCGCCTGGAGTGTGACGGCGCTCAGGGCGTGCCCGACGGAGTCGTGCAGTTCGCGCGCGAGCCGGTTGCGCACGGCGAGGTCGGCGGCGCGCTGCTCGGCGGCGGCGAGCCGGTCGGCGGGCGTCGGCCCGAGCAGGCCGGGCGCCCAGCGGGCGAGCAGCGCGCCGGCCGTGGCGGCGCACGCCGCGAGCGCCACGAGCGACGCGCAGCCGATGACGGGGGAGAGGACCAACAGCCAGGTCTCGCCGAAGACTTCGGGCATCCCGATGCGGCTGTCCGCGAGGACGGCGCAGAAGGGCAGCGCGATCAGGACGCTCGCGAAGGGCGGCAGCGCGAGCGACATGCCGCTGATGACGCCGCCGAAGCCGAGGTGCAGCGTGAACCACGCGGCGGCGCGGGTGCGGGCGACCCGGGTGCGCGCGGGCCCCTCGGCCAGGGAGTCGGCCGGTACCCCGCACAGGGCCCGCACCGCGGCCACCGACATCGGCCGCGTCAGCGGGAACAGCGCGGTGACCGCGGCGAGCGGCAGCCCGACCGCGAACGCGCTGAGCTGGGCGCCGAGCGAGCCCAGGACCGCCTCGTCGTCGAAGAGCGGCCCGACGACGATGGAGCCGACGAGGACGTACGGCATGGCGAGGGCGCCGCCGAGGATCAGATGGATCCAGCGGCGGCGTGCCCGGCGCCCGAACAGGATGGTGGCGAGTGCCTTCACGCGGTGACGCCGGCCGGCCGCGCGAGGAGGCGGCTCATGTGGACGGCGACGATCCCCCCGATGATCATGCCGACAGCGTAGATCTTGAGGGCGGGATACGGAACGCGGCCGAGAGCGAAGTGCGCAGGGGCGGGGGACAGTGTGTGCGGCATGTCTCCAAGGTCCCGCCCGGACGCGTCGCGGCACCTCCTGCGCCGGGTCGATCCGCCTCCGCCGTGCGGCGGAGGCGGCGCCGCGTGAATCAGTCCTCTCGCAGGACGAGGACGACCTCGTCGATCTCCGTGCCGCGCGCCGGGGCGTATCCCCGCTCCGTGGCGGAGACGCGGAAGCCGCACTTCTCCAGGACCCGGATCGAGCCCGCGTTGTCCGCCGCCGCGCGGGCGTAGAGCGGACGGTCCTGTGCCAGTTCGAGCAGGCCGCGCAGGGCCGCGGTGGCCAGGCCGCGGCCCCAGTGGGCGCGGTCGATCCAGTACGTGACCTCGCGCTCGCCCGGCTCCCCGTACACCCCCGCGTTGCCCACCACGTCACCGTCCGCGAGGACCGTGCGGACGACGATGTCGGCGGAGCCCCGCAGCTTCCTCCAGTGCGCGTCGAAGGCGTCCCGGTCGGCCGGGTCCTCCGGTGTGAACGCGGCCATGTGGCCGGCCACGGGATCGTTCAGCTGGCGGTAGAAGACGGGCAGATCGCTGTCGTGGACTTCGCGCAGGCTGACATCCATGCGTCAGAGCCTACGAGTCGCCAGTGTCAGCCGGTCCCGGGCGTCGAAGAGCGCGTCCTTGACGATCTGTTCGTGCGCGGGCGTGAGCCGTGCCACCGGCACCGAGCAGCTGATCGCGTCGCGCGCCGGGGTGCGGTAGGGGATGGCGACGCCGAAGCAGCGCAGGCCGAGCGTGTTCTCCTCGCGGTCCACCGCGAAGCCCTGCTCGCGGACCGTGCGCAGCTCCTCGATGAGCTTCTCGCGGTCGGTGATGGTGTGCTCGGTGAGCGCGGGCAGCGTCTCCGGGAGCAGGGCGCGGACCTGCTCGTCGGTGTGCGTGGCGAGCAGCGCCTTGCCGAGCGACGTGGAGTGCGCGGGGAGGCGGCGGCCCACGCGCGTGAAGGGCCGCAGGTAGTGCTGCGACTGGCGGGTGGCGAGGTAGACGACGTTCGTGCCGTCGAGCCGGGCGAGGTGGATGGTCTCCGTGGTGTCGTCGGAGAGCCGGTCCAGGGTCGGGCGGGCGGCGGCCACGACCTCGTCGCCGTCGATGTACGAGGTGCCGACGAGCAGGGCGCGCACGCCGATGCCGTACCGCGTGCCGGTGGCGTCCGTCTCGACCCAGCCGAGCTCGACCAGCGTGCGGAGCAGCATGTACAGGCTCGACTTGGGATAGCCGACGGCCTCCTGGACCGCGGCCAGCGAGTGCATTCCGGGGCTGCCCGCGAAGTACTCGAGCAATTCCACCGTCCGCACCGCGGACTTGACCTGCGCACCGCCTCCGGTCTCGCCAGCCGACATCGCCCTTGACCCCTTTGAACGCCGAGAAATAGTCTCAAGTCCCCGCCGTTCATCAACGGAGACGGTGTTCAGCATATCGAACAGCCCTGGTGAGTGGCATACGTCTGGAAAGGGAATCCGCGGTGGCAGCAACACCAGTCTGGAGTGTCGACCCCCGAACCGGGAAGCAGCGCGAGCAGGTTGCGGTGGAAGCCACAGCCGGGGAGGTCGACCGCGCGGTCCGCGCCGCCCGCGACGCGGCGCCCGCACTCGCCGACCGCGAGGTCCGCGCCGCCTTCCTGCGCACCGCGGCCGACCTCCTCGAAGAGGCGAAGGACGACCTCGTGCAGGCCGCGGACGCGGAGACCGCGCTCGGGCCCGTCCGGCTCACCGGCGAACTCGCCCGCACCTGCTACCAGTTGCGCTCCTTCGCGGACATCGTCGACGAGGGCGCCTTCCTCGGCGTCGTCATCGACCACCCCGACGCCACGGCGACCCCGCCCATACCGGACCTGCGCCGCTACAAGATCCCGCTCGGCGTCGTCGCGGTCTACTCCGCCTCCAACTTCCCCTTCGCCTTCTCCGTGCCCGGCGGTGACACCGCGAGCGCGCTCGCCGCGGGCTGCCCGGTCGTCGTCAAGGCCCACCCGGACCACCCGGGCACCTCGGAACTGGTCGCCGCCGTGCTGCGCCGGGCCGCCGCCGCGCACGGCATCCCCGAGGGTGTCCTCGGCCTCCTGCACGGATTCGAGGCTGGCGTCGAACTGGTCAAGCACCCGCTGGTGTCCGGCGCCGGCTTCACCGGCTCCATCCGCGGCGGGCGCGCCCTCTTCGACGCGGCCGCCGCCCGGCCCGTCCCGATCCCCTTCCACGGCGAGCTCGGCTCCCTCAACCCCGTCGTCGTCACCGAGGCCGCCGCCGCCGAGCGCGGCGAGCAGATCGGCACCGGCCTCGCAGGCTCGATGACGCTCGGCGTCGGCCAGTTCTGCGTCAAGCCCGGCCTGGTCCTCGCCCCCGAGGGCGCGGGCGGCGACCGGCTCGTGAAGTCCCTGACCGAAGCGGTCGGCGACACCGAGGCCGGGGTGCTCCTGGACCACCGGATGCGGGACAACTTCGTCGCCGGGGTGCGCGAGCGCGCCGCACTCCCCGACGTCGAGGCCCCGGTGACCCCCGGCGCGGGCGGCGAGCACACCGTCAGCGCGGGCTTCCTGACCGTCCCGGCCGCGCGCCTCGCCGAAGAAGGGGCGTACGACCTGCTCCTGGAGGAGTGCTTCGGCCCGGTCACCGTCGTCGCGCGGTACACCGACGCGGCGGAGATCACCGCCGTCCTCTCCCGCCTTCCCGGCAACCTCACCGCCACCGTGCAGCTCTCCTCGGACGAGGCGGCGGGGGAGAGCGGCCGGGGCGCCGAACTGCTCGCCGAGCTCACCCCGCTCGCGGGGCGCGTCCTCGTCGACGGCTGGCCGACCGGCGTCGCCGTCGCCCCGGCCCAGCACCACGGCGGCCCCTACCCCGCGACGACATCGACCTCGACGTCCGTGGGCGGCACGGCCGTCGAGCGCTGGCTGCGCCCGGTCGCGTACCAGAACACCCCCGAGGCGCTGCTCCCGCCGGAGCTGCGCGACGACAACCCGCTGGGCCTGCCGCGGCGTTACGACGGGCGCCTGGAACACTGACCGCATGGACGTCACCATCGGGCAACTCCCGTTCTCCCTGCGCACATACGGCCCCGACGGGCACTGGTCGTACGAGGACGGGGTGCTCACCGGCTGGGCGGGCGCCCGGCAGGACCGCTTCGTCCCCCCGACGGGCGGGGCGCTGGAGCCCGCCTCCGACGCGCCCCGCCTCCTCGGTGCCCCCGAGGGCGACTTCCAGCTGATCGCCCGCGTCACGGTCGGCTTCGCCGCCGCCTTCGACGCGGGCGTGCTGTATCTCCACGTGGGGGAGCGGGAGTGGGCCAAGCTGTGCCTGGAACGCTCCCCGGACGAGCCCACCATCTGCACGGTCGTCACCCGCGGCCGCTCCGACGACGCCAACGCCTTCGTGGTGGACGGCAGCAGTGCCTGGCTGCGCGTCAGCCGTACGGGAACGGCGTTCGCGTTCCACGCGTCGACGGACGGCGAGCGGTGGACGTTCGTGCGGATCTTCTCGCTCGGCGACGAGGAGACGGCGGGCGCCGCACTCGTCGGCTTCATGGCGCAGTCACCCGTCGGCGAGGGCTGCGTGGTGACGTACGACCACATCGAGTTCCGCCCCAACTGGCCGCAGGGGCTGCGGGACGGCTCCTAAGGCGTCTGCCGGAGGGCGACGCGGGTGCCGGTGGCCGCCGCGCGTTCGATGGCGTCGAGCAGTCGCTGGCGCCGCAGCGCGTGCGTGAAGTCCGGTACGGGCGCGTCGCCTTCGGCCGGGCCGGCGAGCATCCGGGCGTACTGCGCCCCTACGTTGTACGCGGGAAGTCCGCGCAGATCGTCCAGCGCGGGGACGTCGAAGTACCGGCCGGGCACGGGGAGTTCGCGGACGGCCGGGTCCGCGCCGCGGGCGCCCCGCACGGTGAGCGCGGCCTGCTGCAGATGGCCGGAGTCCCCGGTGATCACCAGGTCGCCGTCCGTGCCGTTGATCTCCCAGTGGAAGTTCGTGCCACGGGAGAGGCCGCCGCGGAAGTGCGCCGAGGCGACGGCGCCCGATTCGAGCCGCCCGCTCACCGCGATCTGGTCGTCGACGGTCATGGCGGCCCGGCGGCCCGTGCCCTCCTCGCGGACGACGGGGCGCCGGGTCGCCAGGGTCGCCGAGACCTCGGTGAACTCGCCGAGCACCATGGAGACGGCGTCGACGGTGTGCCCGAAGGGGATGGTCAGCATGGTCCCGCCGTTCCGCCTGTCCAGGAGGTACTCCCCGGCCGGCTCGAAGACGGGACCCCAGCGCCGCCCCGACGCGACCAGGCTGGTCGACAGGACCTCACCGACGTACCCGTCGGCGACGAGATCGCGGACGAACCGCACGGCGGGCGCCGAGCGGGCCTGCAGCCCCGCGAACGTCCGCACACCCGCCTGCTCCGCGGCCGCCGCCAGCTCCTCGGCCTCGGCGAGACCGTTGCCGAGCGGCCACTCCGACAGCACCGCCTTGCCCGCGCCGAGCGCGCCGAGGATCACCTCGCGGTGCAGCGGCACCCGCACGCTCACCACGACGAGATCGACTTCGTCGCTGCGGACGAGATCGGCGGCCGAGCCGAACGCCAGCGGCACCCCGTACTTCTCGCCCGCGGCCCGCGCCGAGGCCTCACCGGAAGCGGCCAGGGCGCGCAGCTCGTAGCCGTCGAGACGGGCCAGGGCGGGGACGTGTGAGTGGGGTGCCCAGCCGCCGCGGGCGGAGAGACCGACGAGACCGACGCGGACGGGCGTAGTGGTGGAGTTCATGGGCGGGACGCTAGGCGGGAAGCCCTGATCACCCGCAAGGGCCCCAACTATCTTCTGGAAACCATGACTGGTCAGACTGGAAACCATGACTGGTCACAACCGTGAGGACACCCGGACCCGGCACGACATCTACGGCCTGCTCTGTCCCGGCCGCAAGGTCTTCGAGCTGCTCGTCCACAAGTGGACGGGCCTCGCCATCACCGCCCTGGCGGACGGCCCGCGCCGCTTCGGGGAGCTGCGCCGCAAGCTGGAGGGCGTCAGCCCCAAGGTGCTCACCCAGACCCTGCGCCGCCTGGAGGAGAACGGCCTCGTGACGCGCACGGTCCACGCCGAGGTCCCGCCCCGCGTCGAGTACGAACTGACCGAGCTGGGCCGCGGCGCCCTGGAACCCCTCGCCCACCTGCGCACCTGGGTCAGGGCGAACACGGGCAGCTTCGCGGCCGCGGAGTCCCGGGCAGGGGAATGAGGCGTCTACCCTTGGCGGCGTTCATATGCACTCGAAAGGGCGTGACACATGGCTGCCAGGGCCACTGCGCGACACATCTTGGTCGCAACGGAGACGGAAGCGCTCCAGCTGAAGGAGCAGATCGAGGGCGGAGCGGACTTCGCCGAGCTGGCCAAGAAGCACTCCTCGTGCCCCTCGTCGAGCGCCGGCGGGAACCTCGGCTCGTTCGGCCCGGGACAGATGGTCCCCGAGTTCGACCAGGTCGTCTTCTCGGCCCCGGTCGGCGAGGTCCAGGGCCCGGTGAAGACCCAGTTCGGGTCGCACCTCGTCGAGGTCACCAGCCGCCAGGACTGACGCGGTGAACCGGGCCGTGCCGCTGAGGCACGGCCCGGTTCCGGCGCCGTGGGGAATGAGACGGTCTGCCCGTACGTTGACGGACTGAGCGGAGGCACCCTCCGCACCGCCCGCTTCGTACCGTACGACCTGGAAAGAGCCACACATGCGCGTCGAGATCTGGAGCGACATCGCCTGCCCCTGGTGCTACGTGGGCAAGGCCCGCTTCGAGAAGGCCCTCGCCGCCTTCCCGCACCGTGACGGCGTCGAGGTCGTGCACCGCTCCTTCGAGCTGGACCCCGGCCGCGCCAAGGGCGACACCGGCCTCGTGCTGCCGATGCTCATGGGCAAGTACGGCATGACCGAGGAACAGGCCCGCGAGGGCGAGCGGCGGCTCGGGGAGAACGCGGCCGCCGAAGGCCTCGACTACCGCACCGAGGGCCGCGACCACGGCAGCACCTTCGACATGCACCGCCTCCTGCACTTCGCCAAGGAGCAGGGCAGGCAGGACGAGCTGATCGGGTTGCTCTACCGCGCGAACTTCGCCGAGGAGCGGTCCGTCTTCACGGACGACGAGCGCGTCGTCGAGCTCGCCGTCGAGGCGGGCCTGGCCGAGGAAGAGGTGCGGGCCGTCCTCGCCGACCCCGAGCGGTACGCCGACGAGGTGCGCGCCGACGAGCGCGAGGCCGCCGAACTGGGCGCGAACGGCGTGCCGTTCTTCGTCCTCGACCGCAAGTACGGCATCTCCGGCGCCCAGCCCGCCGAGGTCTTCACCCGGGCCCTGGAGCAGGCGTGGGGCGAGCGCCCGCCGCTCACCACCCTCGCGCAGGCCGACGGCGGCGAGGCGTGCGGGCCCGACGGATGCGCGGTTCCGCAGGCCTGAGCCGCCGCATAGGTTGATCCCCATGGAGTCCCTGGGGATCAACAACGGCACCGAATTCGCTCCCACATCGACGTACCTGAACACCGCGAGCTGCGGCCTGCTGCCTCGCCGCGCCGTCGAGGCGGTGTGCGCGCTCGCCGTCGAGAGCGGCGAAGGACGGCCGGGCGGCGCGGGTGACTTCGAGGTGGTGGACGAGGCGCGCGCCGCCTTCGCCCGGCTCGTCGGGGTCCCGGACGGCCGCGTCGCGACCGGCGGGTCCGTCGCGGTGCACGCGGGGCTGATCGCCGCCTCGCTGCCGTCCGGCGCCGAAGTCCTCGCCCCCGAGGGCGAGTTCGCGTCCATCGTGAACCCCTTCGTGCTGCGCGGCGACCTCAAGATGCGGTACGCGCCACTGGACGAGCTCGCCGCGGCCGTCACCCCGACGACGGCGCTCGTCTCCTTCTCCGCCGTCCAGTCGGCCGACGGCCGCACCGCCGACCTGCCCGCGGTCCGCGAGGCGGCGGCCGCCCACGGCGCCCGCACCCTCGTCGACGCCACGCAGGCGGTGGGCTGGCTGCCGTTCGACGCGGGCGCCTACGACTACACCGTGACCGGCGCCTTCAAGTGGCTGCTGTGTCCGCGCGGCGTGTCGTTCCTGACGGTGCGGGAAGAGGCGCAGGAGTCCCTGCCGCCGCTGCACGGCGGGTGGCTCGCGGCGGCCGACACCTGGCACTCCACCTACGGGCCGCTCGACCGGCTCGCCCCGGACGCCCGCAGGTTCGACGAACCCGCCGCCTTCCTCGCCTACCACGGGGCCGCCGCCGCGCTCACCCTCGTCGAGGAGACGGGGATCGACGCGATCCACGCCCACGACACGGCACTCGCCGCCCGCTACCGCGCCGGACTCGCCGAACTGGGCCACACCCCCGTGCCCGGCGGCTCACCCATCGTCTCGGTGCCCGGACTCGCCGACCGCGCCCCCGGACTGACCCGCGCCGGCATCCTCACCTCGGCACGGGCGGGACACCTGCGCACCGCGTTCCACCTGTACAACACCGAGGTGGATGTGGACCGGATCCTCGACGTGCTGTCCGGCTGAGGCCTGGCGCGGCGGGCCGCGGGGCGCCAGGCTTGGCAGTACTGCGCGGTCGCGCGGCCGCGCGAGGTGGTGGTGCAGGTGGAGCCGTCCTTCGAGAGGCCGGGCACGTCCGACCTGCCGTCCGGCCCCGGCCGCCCGCCCCCCGACACCGCACTGCACCGGCGCCTCGTCTACGGCGACGAGGCGGCCCTCGCCGAGGTCCACGCCGCGTACGGCGGGCTCGTGCAGCGCGTGGCGACCCGCGTCACCCGCGACCGCACCGCCGCGGAGGACGTGGCACAGGAGGTCTTCGCCCACCTGTGGACCAGGCCCTACGCGTTCGACGCGCGCCGCGGCAGCCTGCGCGGCTGGCTCTCGATGCTCGCCCACCGGCGCGCCGTGGACTGGGTGCGCGGCGAGGAACGGCACCGCAAGGCCGCCCACGCCGACGAGGCGGCCCTGCGGGCGTTCCCCGCGCCGGGGCCCGCCCCCGACGAGGCGATCCTGGAACAGGAGCGCTCCCTGCTCCTGCACTCCGCCCTCGCCCGGCTCCCGCTGCCCCAGCGGCAGGTGGTGCACCTCGCCTACTTCGCCGGCCGCACCTACCGGCAGGCCGCCGTCGAACTCGGCATCCCCGAAGGCACCGCGAAGACCCGCCTGCGAACGGCCCTGCGCACCCTGGCCGAGACCCTCGCGGACCCGCCCCTGCGAGGTGAACAGCCTTGACCGACCACCACGAAGCGGTACGCGAACTCCTCGGCGCCTGGGCCGTGGACGCCCTCATGCCGGGCGACGAGGCCGCCGTCGCCCGGCACCTGCGGGAGTGCGACCCCTGTACCACCGAGGCCGCGCGGCTGCGCGCCACCGTGCGGCACCTGGACGGGCCCGCCCTGCCCGACCCCGCGCCGGACGAGACCCCAGGACGCCATGGACTCTCCCTCGCCCTGCGCAGCCGCGCCCCCGCCCTGCGCACCGCCCCGCACGCCGCGCCCTACGCCGCCGCCGTCGCCGGACTCCAGGCGCTCCTCGCGGAGCTGGACGAGCGGGCCTCCTGGGGGACACCCGTCGTGCACGACTGGGACGTCCACGACACCGTCGCCCACCTCATCGCCGCCGACGAGCCGCTCGCCCGGCATCTGGGCCTGCCCCCACGGGAGCCCGTCCCGCGCGCGCCGGACGGCAGACCGCGACGCGCCGCGTGGGAGGCGCGCACCCGCGAGGTGATCCGCCGCGAACGCACCCGTACGCCCGCGCAGACCGTCTCCGTGTGGCGGGTCCAGGCCGCCGGGCTGCTCTCCTCCCGGGCCGCCCACGACCCGGAACTCGCCGCCCGCGCCACGGTGCTCGCCGGGGTGCGCCTGCCCGTCGCCGACCACTTCCTGTCCCGCGCCTTCGAGACCTGGGTGCACGCCGACGACATCGGCGTCGCGCTCGACCGCGCCGTGCCCCCGCCGCCCTCCCCGCACCTGTGGCAGCTGGTACGGCTCGGCGTCCGCATCCTCGGCCCGGCCCTCGGCCCCCAGTCCCCACCCGTCGCCCTGACCATCACCGGGGACGGCGGCGAGACGGAGTGGATCCTGGGCAGCTCCGACGACCCGATCCGCGCCGAACTGGTCCTGCACCCCGTCGACTTCTGCCTCCTGATGGCCGGCCGCCGCACCCCACCCCAACTCCCTCGCGGCACATCAGGCGACACCACCGCAATCCACCACATCCTGACGAGAGCAGCCTCCCTGGCTTGGCTGTAACTCCGGGGTGAGCACTGGCGCGGCTGCGGCTCCGGTGCGGTTTGGGGGGCGTGCCCCTGTCAGGGGCGCGGGGAACTGCGCGCCCAGCCCCCACCGACCCGCAGCCGAGCCCACCACGCCAGGCCCCAGGCGGGGGCAGAGGCCTCTTCGGGGCTAGCCCCGAGCCCTCCGCTCGGGACAGTCCTCCGTCTCCTTGCAAAGATTCGCCTCCACCTTGGAGAGCAACCGCAGCAAGTCTGCGCACTCCGTCTCGTCCAGCCCCCCCAACGTGTGCCCCTCCAGCTCCCCCCACGCGCGCTCCACCTGAGCGAGCAACCCGCAGCTCGCCGCGCTCGCCTCGACGAGCACGGCCCGCCGGTCGGCCGGGTCGGGGCGCCGCCGCACGTGCCCGGCCTGCTCCAGGCGCTGCAGCATCTTCGTGACCGTCGACGGGTCGAGGTCGACCGCCTTGATCAGCTCGGACTGCCGCACAGGACCCGCTTCCCACAGGTGCATCATCACGAACTCCTGGCCGGGGTAGAGGCCGAGCCCTTTGAGGGCCTTCCCCGCGGCGATGCGGTGCAGCCGGGCCACCCGGCTGACGGCGAGACTGACGGGCCCCGCCGCGGCGACGCCCGATGCCCCGGGCGTACAGACGGGGTCGGCCGAGGGGGCCTGCACGGTGTCGGCCTTCATCACGAGCTCCTGTTGTAGACGTCTTCGAAAACTTTACCTTGGTCGGCCAAGGAATGGGCTACAGTGGCACTCGTCGCGAATGATTGGCCGACCACATAAACCACCCGGGAGTTCCGATGACCACCGCATTCGACCCGATCGACCTGTCCGGCACCCGGCTCGCCAACCGCATCGCCATGGCCCCCATGACCCGCAGCCGCGCCGGTGAGGGCGGTGTCGCCACCGAGCTGACCGCTGAGTACTACGCCCAGCGCGCCTCCGCCGGCCTGATCATCACCGAGGGCATCCAGCCATCTGTGGTCGGCCAGGGATACCCGGACACCCCGGGCCTGCACTCCGCGGAGCAGGTCGCCTCCTGGCGCAAGGTGACCGACGCCGTGCACGCGGCGGGCGGCACGATCTTCGCCCAGCTCATGCACACCGGCCGCGTCGGCCACCCCGTGCTGCTGCCCGACGGCCTGACCAACGTCGCCCCGTCACCCGTCGCCGCCGCGGGGCAGGTCTACACCGCCGAGGGCCCCAAGGACTTCATCACCCCGCGCGAACTGACCGGCGCCGAGATCCGCGCCACCATCGACGACTTCGTCACCGCCGCGCGCAACGCGATCGACGCGGGCTTCGACGGCGTCGAACTGCACGGCGCCAACGGCTATCTGATCCACCAGTTCCTCGCGCCCGGCTCCAACCGCCGCACCGACGAGTGGGGCGGCCCGGTCGAGAACCGTATCCGCTTCGCCGTCGAGGTCGCCTCGGCCGTCGCCGCCGAGATCGGCGCCGCCCGCACCGGCTTCCGCCTCTCGCCCGGCAACCCGTTCAACGACATCTCCGAGCCCGACCCGGAGCCGACGCACACCGCCCTGGCGAAGGAGCTGGCCGCGCTCGACCTCGCCTATCTGCACGTCGCCGAGGTGGGCGACGTCCGCGCACTCTCCGTACGGCTGCGCGAGGACTTCGGCGGCACGTTCCTCCTGAACCCGCACACCGAAGGCCCCACCGGCCACGACGCGCTCGCCCTGATCGAGGACGGCACCACGGACCTCGTCACGTTCGGCGCGCTCTTCCTCGCCAACCCCGACCTGCCGGCCCGCCTCAAGACCGCGGGTCCGTACAACACCCCGGACCGGGCCACCTTCTACGGCGGCACCGAGAAGGGCTACACCGACTACCTGCCGCTGTAAAGGCGCACGCACAGCGAGCCGGCCCGGCACCCACGGGGGGTACCGGGCCGGCTCGCTGTTCACCGGCGGGTCACTTCACCGGCGTGAAGTCCCGCGCCCCGATGTACTCGGGCCGGCGCACCGGCGCCGCGAACGGCTCCACCGCCGTGTTCTCCACGCTGTTGAACACGATGAAGACGTTGCTGCGCGGATACGGGGTGATGTTGTCCCCCGAACCGTGCATGGCGTTGCAGTCGAACCACGTCGCCGAACCGGCCTCGCCCGTGAACAGGCGGATGCCGTAGTCGGACGCGAGGTGCGTGAGCGTCTCGTTCGACGGGATGCCCGCGTCCTGCATCTGCAGCGAACGCTTGTAGTTGTCCTTCGGCGTGGCACCCGCGCAGCCGAGGAACGTCTTGTGCGACCCCGGCATGATCATGAGGCCGCCGTTGGTGTCGTGGTTCTTCGTCAGCGCGATGGACACCGAGACGGTCCGCATGTTCGGCAGGCCGTCCTCCGCGTGCCAGGTCTCGAAGTCCGAGTGCCAGTAGAACCCCGAGGCGCCGAAGCCCGGCTTCACGTTGATCCGGGACTGGTGGACGTAGACGTCCGAGCCGAGGATCTGCCGGGCCCTGCCGACGACCCGCGGGTCCGCCGCCAGCTTGCCGAAGAGCTCACTGATCTTGTGCACCTCGAAGATCGACCGGATCTCCTGGGAGCGCGGCTCGACGATGGAGCGCTCGTTCGCGCGCATCGCCGGGTCGTTCATCAGCCGCTCCAACTCGGCGTGGTAAACGGCCACTTCGTCCGGGGTGATCAACTGGTCGATCGCCAGGAAACCGTCCCGCTCGAACCCCGCCAGGTCCCCGGGCGTGATCGGCCCTGCCGCACCCGGCTCGGACCACACCACGGGGTCCTTGCGTTCGATGAGCACCTCTTCGGCGCCTCGGGTCGGGTACAGGTCGCGGGTGCGTTCGGGTGCGGTCGTCATGGTGTTGCCTGCCTCTCCTCTCGTACGGCCCTGTTCGGGATGTAGGTCGTGGTCAGACCGGGTCCGGCTCCGTGAGCAGCGGGTACACGCCGTTCTCGTCGTGGTCCTCACGACCGGTGACGGGCGGGTTGAAGACACACAGGCAGTGGAAGTCTTCCTTGATCCGCATGGTGTGCTTCTCGTGCCCGTCGAGCAGGTACATGGTGCCCGGCGTGATCGTGTACTTCTCGCCGGTCGTGTCGTCGGTCAGCTCGGCCTCGCCCTTGGTGCAGACGACGGCCTCGATGTGGTTCGCGTACCACATCGACGTCTCCGTACCCGCGTACAGGATGGTCTCGTGCAGCGAGAAGCCGACGCGCTCCTTGGCGAGCACGATGCGCTTGCTCTCCCAGGTGCCCGAAGCGGCCTTCACATGCCGGTCGGTGCCTTCAATGTCCTTGAACGAACGGACGATCACGGTGAGTCGGTTCCTTTTCTCTTACGGTGCCGGGGCTCGGTAGCGCGCTCGCTCAGGCGGTCTCGCGGACCGCACGGGCCAGCGTGCGCAGCCCCTCGTCCAGCTCGTCGGGGGTGATCGTCAGCGCCGGAAGGAGCTTGACGACCTCGCCCTCGGGGCCGGAGGTCTCGATGAGCAGGCCCAGTTCGAAGGCCCGCTTCGCCACGGCGCTCGCCCGGTCCTTGTCCAGGAACTCGATGCCCCAGACCAGACCGCGGCCGCGGAACTCCTTGATCTCGGCGCGGTTCTCGTCGACGATCGCGGTCAGCGCCTGCTCGACCTGCTCGCCGCGGGCGCGGGTCTGCTTCTCCATCGCCGGGCCGTCGGTCCAGTAGGCCTCGAGGGCGGCGGCGGCCGTCACGAACGCCGGGTTGTTGCCGCGGAACGTGCCGTTGTGCTCGCCCGGCTCCCACACGTCGAGCTCCGGCTTGAACATGCAGAGCGACATCGGGAGGCCGTAACCGCTGATCGACTTCGACACGGTCACGATGTCCGGCGTGATGCCCGCCTCCTCGAAGGAGAAGAAGGCACCGGTGCGGCCGCAGCCCATCTGGATGTCGTCGACGATCAGGAGCATGTCCCAGCGCTCGCACACGTCGGCGAGCTTGCGCAGCCACTCGGCGCGGGCGACGTTGATGCCGCCCTCGCCCTGCACCGTCTCGACGATGACGGCGGCGGGCTGGTTGAGGCCGGAGCCCTGGTCCTCCAGGAGCCGCTCGAACCAGATGAAGTCGGGGGTCTGTCCGTCGAGGTAGTTGTCGAACGGCATCGGCGTGCCGTGCACCAGCGGGATGCCGGCGCCGGCCCGCTTGAAGGCGTTGCCGGTCACGGCGAGCGAGCCGAGCGACATGCCGTGGAAGGCGTTCGTGAACGACACGATCGACTCGCGGCCCTTGACCTTGCGGGCCAGCTTCAGCGCCGACTCCACGGCGTTGGTGCCCGTCGGGCCCGGGAACATGACCTTGTACGGCAGGTCGCGCGGGCGCAGGATGATGTTCTGGAACGACTCCAGGAACGCGCGCTTCGCGGTCGTCGACATGTCGAGACCGTGCGTGACGCCGTCGCGCTCCAGGTAGTCGATGAGTGCGCGTTTCAGCACCGGGTTGTTGTGCCCGTAGTTGAGCGAACCGGCGCCGGCGAAGAAGTCGAGGTACTCGTGGCCGTCCTCGTCGTACATGCGGCTGCCCTGCGCGCGGTCGAAGACCGTAGGCCAACCGCGGCAGTAGCTGCGCACCTCCGACTCCAGGGTCTCGAAGACGCTCAGGTCGGGCTGGGTGATGGTCACAGCAGATCTCCTGGGAGATGGAAAGACGTGGGAGGTGGGGGGAGTTACGGGTGTTGCGTGTTGCCGGGGTGGCACGTGGGGGAGGCGAGGGCGCTCAGTAGCCGAGTGGACCGATGCGGTACAGGACCTCGGGCTCGTGTCCGCCGTCGGGGAAGAGCCCCGCGTCGAACAGGACCGTCCGCTCCAGGGACGCGCCGTGGCGTGCCGCGTAGGAGGTGAAGAGCCGTTCGGACGCGGTGTTCCCGGGCGTGATGGTCGTCTCGACCGCGGTCAGCGCACGTCCGGCGGCGACCTTCGAGGTGAGCCCGTCGAGCAGGGCGCCGGCCAGACCGCGGCCGCGCTGCGCGTGGTCGACGGCCACCTGCCAGACCACCAGGGTGTTCGGCCGCTCGGGCCGGATGTACCCGGTGATGAAGCCGACCGGCTCCCCGTCGGCGTCCCGGGCCACGACGGACGTGGCGGCGAAGTCGCGGCACCAGAGCAGATAGCTGTACGAGGAGTTGAGGTCGAGCACCTTGGAGTCGCGGGCGATCCGCCAGATCGTGGCGCCGTCGGCGACCACGGGACTGTCGAGACGCAACCCCTCCGGCATTTTCAGGAATTTCGCTTGCAGGTCGGTCGGTAGATCGGCTTGTGCAGCGGTCATGCGGATTGAATTTACCGAGCAATTTCTGGAATTGCATCGGGGGAAGGGGTTACATGAGAGCGCTTCATGTGTTATCACGCGTGGGCGTGCGCCCGCATGAGATGCCGCCGCTTTGGGGTGGTTTGGTCCGGATTTACCACGCAAAAAGGACGCGTTGTGGAGTACGTCACACAGGCGTAACCCGGTGGAGACGTGCCCGAATTACGGCGATTGGTGCTGTCGAAACCTTAGTGTTTAGGTCTCCGGAAAGCGGGCAGAAGAATACGGGAAGCTGTGCTTGTCGAGTTTATAAATAATTCGTGAGAACGTGCGCGGGAATTCAAAGAGAGCGGCAAAGGAGCGGAGGGGTGGATTCACGATCCGGTGACCCCGTCGATGCGCTCCCTGAGGAGATCGGCGTGGCCGTTGTGCCGGGCGTACTCCTCGATGAGATGGACGAGGATCCAGCGCAGGCTGACGACGTCCTCGCCGCCCATGACGGCCGCTTCCTCCGCGCCGAGCCGCCCGGTGTCGTCGAGCGAGCGCCCCGCGCAGAGCTCCCGGGCCACGGCGACCTCGCGCTCCCACACCGCGAGCACCTCGGCGAACGTCTTGGACCGGTCCAGGACGAAACCACTGCGATCCCCGTAGAGCGGCGCCACGTCACGCCGCGCGAACACCCGCTGGAACCAGTTCCGTTCGACCTCGGCGAGGTGCTGCACGAGGCCGAACAGCGAGAGCGAGGACGGTTCGACGGACGTGCGCAGCGCCTGCTCGTCGTCCAGCCCCGCGCACTTCAGCGCGAGGGTGGCGCGGTGGATGTCGAGCCAACTCGCCAGCATGGTGGGCTCGTCGGCGGTCAGGGGCGGAATGCGGCGGCCGTCCGGGAGCGTGGTCATGACATGCACGGTGCCACGGGGTGCGTGCATCTGGCCATGGGGCGTCGGACGGCCGCGGGCAGAACTTCCCGCGGGGCGGGGCGTGTCAGCTCCAGGCGTCCGTCACCGCGCGCCGGGCCCCCTCCAGGTCGACCACGAGGCCGCCCTCGGCCATCGCGGCACCCAGGGCGGCGACACAGGCGTGCACCACACCACGGGTCGCGTCCGTGCCGTAGTGGTTGACCCGGATCATCTCCTTGGCCAGCGCCCCGCCGCCGGCGATCAGCGGAAGCGCCGGGTCCGCGGCGAGCGCCCTGGCCACCAGCTCCGAGGCGTCGACACCGGACGGCGTACGCAGGGTGGTGGCGACCGGCGCCGCGTCCACGGCCTCGTGCACATACGGCTCCAGGCCCCCGCCGAGCGCGAGCGCGCCCGCGCGGGTGGCGACCGCGGCGGTGGCGTGCCGCGCCATCAGGGCGTCGAGGCCCTCCGACTCGATGCGCTCCACGCACGCTTCCAGAGCGAGCATCTCCAGCTGGGCCGGCGCGTGCAGCAGCGCCTTCCTGCCCCCGTCGATCCAGCGCTCCTTCCAGTCCAGGAGGGAGAGGTAGGAGCGGCGCGGCGCCTGCGGATTGGCGGCGATGCGCTGCCAGGCCCGCTCGCTCACGGACACCGCGGAGACCCCCGCGGGACCGCCCATCGCCTTCTGCGCGCCGATCACGCACAGGTCCACGCCCCACGCGTCGGGAAGCAGCGGCTCGGCGGCCACCGAGGCGACCGCGTCCAGCATGAACAGCGCGCCGTGCTCGCGCACGACCTCGCCGATCTCCGCGACCGGGTTGGTGTTGCCGGTCGCCGCCTCGGCGTGCACCAGCGAGACGAAGTCGATCTCCGGGTGCTCGGCGAACGCCTGGCGCACCTGCTCGGCCGTGACGGCGGTGTGGAACGGCACGGCGAGGTCGACGACGGTCGCGCCGCAGTCCCGCAGCCAGTTCCCGAAGGTCTGGCCGTACGGCCCGGTGATGATGTTCAGCGCGGTCGTGCCCGGCCGCGCGGCGCCCCGGATGCAGCCCTCCAGCGGCAGCAGCGCCTCGCCCTGCATGATCACGACGTCCTGCTCGGTGTCGAGCAGGCGGGCCACCCGCGCCTCGATGGCGGCGAACTGCTCGGCGCTCAGCGGCGCCAGGTCCAGAAAGGGGTGCGTCACAGTACTGCTCACGTCAGTGCTCACTTCGCTCACGAGTTCGTTCGGGCTGCGGCACCGAGCGTACCGACCGGTCCCGCGTGGGGCGTTCCGAGTGCCCTGTACGCCCTGTACCACTCGTCCGGGGCCCTCCTAAGCTGCTGGCATGAGCGATCACGCGGTGCTGCACGTGAAGGGGCGGGTGCTCGTCGGACCCGATGACGTACGGGACGAGCTGTGGGTGGTCGGGGGGCGGGTGACGTACGACCGGCCCGTCGGGACGGCGGCGGACGACGTCCGTACGGTCGAGGGCTGGACGCTGCCCGGCCTGGTCGACGCGCACTGCCACGTCGGCCTCGACGCGCACGGACCCGTCGACGCGGACACCGCAGAGAAGCAGGCCCTCACCGACCGCGAGATCGGCGCCCTCCTGCTGCGCGACGCGGGCTCACCCTCGGACACCCGCTGGATCGACGACCGCGAGGACCTCCCGAAGATCATCCGCGCGGGCCGCCACATCGCGCGCACGCGCCGCTACATCCGCAACTACGCCCACGAGATCGAGCCCGAGGACCTCGTCGAGTACGTCGCCGGGGAGGCGCGGCGCGGCGACGGCTGGGTCAAGCTCGTCGGCGACTGGATCGACCGCGAGGTCGGCGATCTGACGGCGTGCTGGCCCCGCGAGGCGGTGGAGGCGGCGATCGCGGAGGCGCACCGGCTCGGCGCCCGCGTCACGGCCCACTGCTTCGCCGAGGACTCCCTGCGCGATCTGGTCGAGGCGGGCATCGACTGCATCGAGCACGCCACGGGCCTGACCGAGGAGACCATCCCGCTCTTCGCCGAGCGCGGCGTCGCGATCGTCCCCACGCTCGTCAACATCGCCACGTTCCCGGACCTCGCCGCGGGCGGCGAGGCGAAGTTCCCGCGCTGGTCGGGGCACATGCGGCGGCTGTACGAGCGTCGCTACGACACCGTGCGCGCGGCGTACGACGCGGGCGTCCCGGTCTACGCGGGCACCGACGCCGGTGGCTCCCTGGCCCACGGCCTGGTGGCCGCGGAGATCGTCGAGCTGACCCGCGCGGGCATCCCGGCGGTCGACGCGCTCTCCGCGACGACATGGGGCGCACGTGAGTGGCTGGGGCGCCCGGGGCTCGCGGAGGGCGCGCCGGCGGACCTCGTGGTGTACGAGGCGGATCCGCGGGCGGACGTGCGGGTCCTTGGGGCGCCGCGGAGGGTGGTGCTGAACGGGCGAGTGGTGGGCTGACCGGGGGCTGACCTGTCACCCACCGCACGCGGTGGGGCTGGTGCTGGGGTGACGCGGGGGAACGTGCGTGCCGCGAGATTCGAACCCAGGGACGGAAACGTCCCGTTGGAGTGAACACACGCCGGGTTGCTGACCGTTCACTCTAAGTGCGTAAGGATTCCCGCGTCGTCCCCCGTCCCAGCGGGACGACGCCATCGGCGCGCACGTGATGTCCCCATGTGGCGTGCGCCGCCGGTGGCCCACTTTTCTCCTGTGGGGGTTCCACCACCTTGAACAGCGACACCTTCCGCATGCCTGCCCGCCGCCTCTCCGTCGTCGCGGTGACCACCGCGCTCGCCGCAGGGCCCGCGGCGCTGGCCGGAGCGGGATCCGCGCACGCCACGGACGGCGACAGCCACCGGGGCGGGCGGGCCGACGCCGTCGTGCTGCGCACCGGCCTGAACATCTCCCTGCTCAACAAGACCCTGAACGTCCCGCTCAAGGTCGCCCTGAACGAAGTGCAGGCGCCCGCGAGCGCCGAGAAGACCACGCTCACCGCCCGGTTGGACGGGGTCGACGGCGGGCGCCCCTTCAGCGTCCTGCGCGCCGACGTGGCCACGGCGAAGGCGACCGTGCGGGGCGGCACGGCGGAGGGGTACAGCAACGTCGCCCGGGCGAAGATGCATGTGCCCGGGCTGCCGCTGCTCTCCCTCGTCGAGGTCGAGAAGGTCACGTCGAAGGCGGTCTGCGCGGCGGGGAAGAAGCCGGTCGCCGAATCGAATCTGCTGGGCGGCGTGACCGTGCTCGGCAAGAAGGTCACGCTGACGGCGCGGGGGACGACGGAGGTGAAGGTGCCCGGGGTCGGCGAGGTGCGCCTCGACCTCTCCAAGACCCACACGACGTCACGTACCGCCGCGGCCTCCGCGCTGGAACTCACGGTCTCCGTGAACCCCCTGAAGCTGAACGTCGCGGAGGTCACGGGCACGGTGCGGCTGGCCGGGGCGGGCTGCGAGGCACCGACGGCCACGCCGCCGAAGGAGAACGAGAAGCAGCCGCAGGAGAAGCCGCAGGGTGAGCCGGGGGAGCGGGTCGACCCGGCAAAGCCGGAAACGGGAGCGAACCTCGCGGAGACGGGTGGCAGCTCCATGACGCCGTACGTGGCGGGTGGAGCGGTGGCGCTGCTGGCGGCGGGAGGAGGAGCGGTAGCACTGGGCCGCCGCAACCGCAGCTAGCCACGACCGGGGGCGCCCGGGCCCGCCTGCTCTTGGTCTGAGGGGTGCGTCTCGGGCGGAGTTCGGGGTTCGCCTTTGCTTCGTCTGTGGGGCGGGGCCGCGGGGGTATGTGCGTACTCGCCATCCCTGCGCCGCGCCTCAAGTCCAAAGGCGCCAGGGTGTGCTCGGTGCTCCGTTCGCACATACCCCCACGTCCCCTCGGGCGCGCGTGCGCCTGTGCCCCGGTGGGGGCTTGCGACAACCACCCGCGCGTGCGGCTGCGGCCCGGGGGCGGCCTCGCTCCTGCCCTGCGGGCCGTTGCGGGCCCCCGCACCTGTGGGCTCACCCCTGCCCTCGGCAGGCTGTTGCGGGGCACCCGCCCCGCCCAAGCCCGCTGAACGGCGCGGGGCACCCCACCCACCCGCCCCCACTCCCGCTGAACGTCACAGGGAACCCCCACCCACCCGCCCCTACCCCCGCAGGGCGTTGCGGGGTAAACGGGTGGGTGGGTGGGAGGTATCCGCCGCGGAGCGGCGGGGTTGGGGCTCCTACCCGGGCGGGGCGGCGCAGGGCAGACCCTGGTGCAGCGTCGCGGTGAGGGCGGCGAGGAAGCGGTCCGAGGTGGCACGGTCCCGGACGGCGAGGCGGATCCAGTCGGGCCCCAGGCCAGGGAACGTGTCGCCACGCCGCACGGCGAACCCCACCCCCCGGAGCCGCTCCCGCACCCCGCCCGCCCCGGGCACCCGGACCAGGAGAAAGGGCCCCTCCGCGGGGCCCACCACGCGGACCCCGCGGTCGGCAAGGGAGGCGAGCCCACCGAGCAGGTGGGCCCGGTCCGCCGCGATGCGGTGCGCCGCATGCCCCGCCTCCGCCAGCGCCCGCGGCCCCACACACGCCCGCGCCGCCTCCAGCGCGGGCGACGAGACCGGCCACAGCGGCTGCGCCCGGCCGAGAGTGGAGATCACCTCCGGTGAGGACAGGACGTAACCGATGCGGAGCCCCGCGAGCCCCCAGGTCTTGGTGAGGCTGCGCAGGACCACCAAGCCGGGTATGTCCGTACGGCCCGCCAGTGCCTCCCGCTCGCCCGGCACCGCGTCCATGAACGCCTCGTCGACCACCAGGATCCGCCCGGGGCGCGCCAGCGCGGCGACCGACGCCGCCGGGTGGAGTACGGACGTCGGGTTCGTGGGATTGCCGACGACCACCAGGTCGGCCTCCTCGGGCACGGCGGAGACGTCGAGCCGGAAGCCGTCCTCCTCCCGCAGCAGCACCCGCCCCACCTCGTGCCCCGCGTCCCGCAGCGCCGCCTCGGGCTCGGTGAACTGCGGGTGCACCACGTAGGGGTGACGGACCTTCAGGGCGCGGGCGAGCAGGACGAAGGCCTCCGCCGCGCCCGCGGTGAGCAGCACGCGGTCGGGCGTCAGACCGTGCCGCGCCGCCACCGCCTCCCGCGCAGCCCGCCCGTCCGGATAGGCCGCCAGACCGTCGAGGGACGCGGCGATCACCTCCTTGAGCCAGGCCGGGGGAGTGTCGGAACGTACGTTCACGGCGAGGTCCGTGAGGTCCGCGCCGTCGTCCCGCACCTCCGCGTCCCCGTGGTGGCGCAGGTCGACCGGGACGGCGGGCGTGCCGGGCCGGGCCGCGACCGCGCACGTCGCCATCGGTGGGCGCCCCACGGGCGCCGACTTCCGCTTCGGCACGAGGAGTTCACCACCGCCCCGCAGCGCCGCCGCCTCCGCCACCGACGGCGTGCCCACCGCGGCACGGGACCTCGCGGTCGGGTTCGGCACCGCGACGTCCGCCAGGTCCCGCGCCGCGTACGTCACGAGCGGCACGCCGAGCCGCGCGGCCGCCCCGACGATCCCCGGCTCCTCGCCCTTCACGTCCACCGTCGCCAGCTCGGCGACCGCCGTCTCGGGGAAACCGGCGTCGCGGACCGCGTCCCGGACGAGGCCGAGCACCTCCTCCACCGGAGCGTCCTCGCAGGCGCCGACGCCGACGACGAGCACGACGTCCTCGACAGGCGTCACCTTTCCGGCTCCGGCCATGGGAAGTAGGTCCTTTCGTGTGGGGCGGGGGTGGTGGATGTGCGGGACCGGGGGTCAATCGGCTAGCAAGGGGCCATGGCGGTGCTCGTGGCGCTCGGCGCCTTCCTCATGACCCTGGTGGGCGGCTGGACGGCCCAGCGGGTCACCGACCGGCGCCATCTCGTGCTGGGGCTCGCGGGCGGGCTGATGCTCGGCGTCGTCGGCCTCGACCTGCTGCCGGAGGCGCTGGACGCCGCGGGCGGTCCCGTCTTCGGCGTACCGGCGGCCCTGCTCCTGTTCGTCGCCGGCTTCCTTCTCGCCCATCTGGTGGAACGCCTCCTCGCGGGCCGGCACGCCGCGCACGGCGCAGGGGACGACGGGCACGGCCGGGTCCCGCAGGTCGGCCTCACGGCGGCCGCCGCGATGGTCGGGCACAGCGCGATGGACGGCGTCGCGATCGGCGCCGCCTTCCAGGTGGGCGGCGGCATGGGCGCGGCCGTGGCGCTGGCCGTCGTCGCCCACGACTTCGCGGACGGCTTCAACACGTACACGATCACCAGCCTGTACGGGAACGCCCGCCGCAAGGCCCTCGCCATGCTCTTCGCGGACGCGGCGGCCCCGGTGGTGGGCGCCGCGTCGACGCTGCTCCTCACCATCCCGGAGCAGCTGCTCGGCGGCTATCTGGGCTTCTTCGGCGGCGCGCTGCTGTACCTCGCGGCGGCCGAGATCCTGCCCGAGGCGCACCACGACCACCCGGCCCGCTCGACGCTGCTGTGCACGGTGGCGGGCGCGGCGTTCATCTGGCTCGTGGTGGGCATCGCGGAGTGAGCGCCCCGGTCCGGTCACGGCGTGCATCGTTCGACGAACCGGCGTGCGACGCCCGGCTCCGCCGCCCAGTGCGTGTGCAGGTAGCTGGCGTGCACGTTCCCCTGTACGAAGCCTTCGACGCGCCGCTCGGGCCGGTGCAGGCCCCACGCGGGGGCCGCCCCGGCGCCCGGCTCGACGACCGTGCGGTGGAACTCGTGGCCCCGCATCCGCGTCCCGGCGGGCGCGAGCACGCTGTCCGACACGGCCACCGCCTCCCGGTACCCGAGCGTCAGCCGCTCCGACATCCGCGCCGAGGCGTCAAGCACCCCGCACATCGGCTTCCCGTCCAGCTCACGGGAGAGATAGAGCAGCCCCGCGCACTCGGCGGCCACGGGCGCGCCGGAGAGCGCGAGTGCCGCCACGGCCTTCCGGAGCGGTTCGTTGGCGGACAGCTCGGGCGCGTACACCTCGGGGAAACCGCCCCCGATGACCAACCCGGCCGTCCCGTCGGGCAGTCGCTCGTCGTGGAGGGGGTCGAAGGTGACGACCTCGGCTCCGGCGGCGGTGAGCAGCTCCGCGTGCTCGGCGTAGGAGAAGGTGAAGGCGGCCCCACCGGCGACGGCGACGACGGGGCGCTGCCCGGCTGAAGGCTCCCCAGGGTCCCACGCCCCACCCGGCAGGGTCGGCGCGCTGCGCGCCAGCGCGAGGAGGGCGTCCAGGTCGCACCCCTCCCGTATCCGCGAGGCCAGCGCCGCGACGGACTCCACGGCCTCGGCTCGCCGCTCGGCGACGGGCACCAGCCCCAAGTGCCGTGACGGCGCGCTCACTTGGGCCACGCGGCGCAGTACACCCAGCACCGGCACCCCGGACTCGTCCAGCGCCTCCCGCAGCAGCGCCTCGTGCCGGTCCGAGCCGACCTTGTTGAGGATCACGCCCGCGACCCGCACCTCGGGGTCCCAGGACGCGAAGCCGTGCACCAGCGCCGCCACCGACCGCGACTGCGACGACGCGTCGACGACCAGCACGACCGGTGCCCGCAGCAGCTTCGCGACGTGGGCGGTGGAGGCCAGCTCGCCCTGCCCGGCGGCCCCGTCGTACATCCCCATCACGCCCTCGACCACGGCGAGGTCGCAGCCCGCCGACCCGTGCGCGAACAGCGGCGCGATCAGGTCGGGCCCGCACAGGTACGCGTCGAGGTTGCGGCCGGGGCGGCCGGTGGCGAGCGCGTGGTAGCCGGGGTCGATGTAGTCGGGCCCCACCTTGTGCGGGGAGACGGCGAGCCCGGCCGCCGCGAAGGCGGCCATCAGGCCCGTCGCGACGGTCGTCTTGCCGCTGCCCGACGACGGCGCCGCGATGACGAGACGAGCTACCACTCGATGCCCCTCTGGCCCTTCTGGCCGGCGTCCATCGGGTGCTTGATCTTCGACATGTCGGTGACGAGGTCCGCGAAGTCGATCAGCTGCTGCGGGGCGTTGCGGCCGGTGATGACCACGTGCTGCGTGCCGGGGCGGTTCCGCAGCACCTCCACGACCTCGTCGGTGTCGATCCAGCCCCAGTGCATCGGGTAGGCGAACTCGTCGAGGACGTACAGCTTGTACGTCTCCTCGGCGAGGTCCCGCTTGACCTGCTCCCAGCCCTCACGGGCCTTGTCCTCGTTGGTGAGCTCGCCCTCGGCGGGGGCGCGCTGGATCCACGACCAGCCCTCGCCCATCTTGTGCCAGGCGACCGTGCCGCCCTCACCCGAGGCGCCGAGGACCTTCAGCGCGTTCTCCTCGCCGACCTTCCACTTCGCCGACTTCACGAACTGGAAGACGCCGATCGGCCACCCCTGATTCCAGGCGCGCAGCGCGAGCCCGAACGCGGCGGTCGACTTGCCCTTCCCGATGCCCGTGTGGACGAACACCAGCGGACGGTTGCGGCGTTGACGTGTCGTCAGACCGTCGTCCGGTACGACACTCGGCTGTCCCTGCGGCATTAAGCGGCCCTCCTCGAAGGCGAGTTCATTCCCTGTACGTCCTTGACGAGGCCGGCGATCGAGTCGGCCCGCAGCTCGTCGAGGGTCACGGCCGTCCCGCCGAGCTCGCCCGCCAGCTGGCCCGCGAGACCGAGGCGTACGTAGCCCGACTCGCAGTCGACGACGACCGAGGCGACCCCGTCCGCCGCGAACAGCCGGGCCGCGCGCCCCGCGCGGGCCACCGGCTCCACACCGCCCGTCGCCCGCCCGTCCGTCACCACGACCACCAGCGGCCGCCGCGCGGCGTCCCGCAGCCGCTCCACGCGCAGCACGTCGTGCGCCTTCAGCAGGCCCGCGGCCAGCGGCGTGCGGCCGCCGGTCGGCAGCGTTTCCAGCCGGGCCGCGGCCGCGTCCACCGACGACGTCGGCGGCAGCGCCACCTCGGCGTCCTTGCCGCGGAACGTCACAAGCCCCACCTTGTCGCGCCGCTGATAGGCGTCCAGGAGGAGCGAGAGCACGGCACCCTTCACGGCGCTCATGCGCTGCCGCGCCGCCATCGACCCGGAGGCGTCCACGACGAACAGCACGAGATTGCCCTCGCGCCCCTCCCGCGTCGCCTGCCGCAGATCGTCACGGCGTACGACGAGACCGGCACCGGACCGCCCGCGCGCCTTCTGGTGCGGCGCGGCGGCCTGCACCGTCGCCGCCAGGTGCAGCTTGGTGAGGGTGCCACGGGGGCGGCGCGAACCCGTCGTACGGCCGTGTTCGGTCCGCGCCCGCGAACGCCGGCCCGCCGCGCCCTCGCCGATGCCGGGCACGCTCAGCATCTTCGTGCGGAACGGCTCGGCGGCGCGTACGGTCTGCTGCTCGCCGGATGCGCCGCCCGGGGCCGGGGCGGGCTCCTGCGGGGCCGGGGCCTCCTCGGCCTCCGGGCCCTGGTTCTGGGCGCCCTGGTTCTGGGACGGCAGCTCCGGGGAGTCCGGGCCGTCCGCGGGAGGCTGCCCACCGCCTCCGCCGGGGCCGCCGTCGGGACCGCCGCCGTCGGGGTCGTCGTCGCCCTCGGGCGGCTCGGGCTTCTCGGAGGCGTCGTCGGCCTCGTTCTCGCGGGCCTCCTCCAGCGTCTCGTCGAGCTTGTCCTCGTCGAGGCCCGGGGCGTCGAAGGGGTTGCGGCGCCTGCGGTGCGGCAGCGCGAGCAGCGCGGCCTGCCGCACGTCCTCGCTCTGCACGTCCGTACGGCCCGCCCACGCGGCGAGCGCCGTCGCCGTGCGCGCCATCACGATGTCCGCGCGCATCCCGTCGACCTCGAACGCCGCGCAGGTCGCCGCGATCTGCCGCAGCGCCGCGTCGCCGAGAACCACCTGGGGGAGCAGCGCGCGCGCCGCCACGACGCGGTCGCGGAGCGCAGCCTCGTCCGCGGCGAAGCGGGCCGCGAAGCCCTCGGGGTCGTCGTCGTACGCGAGCCGCCGCCGTACGACCTCGACGCGCTGGTCGGTCTCCCGGGACGCGGCCACCTCGACGGTGAGACCGAACCGGTCGAGCAACTGCGGCCGCAGCTCGCCCTCTTCGGGGTTCATCGTGCCGACGAGCAGGAACCGCGCGGCATGCCGCACGGACACGCCTTCGCGCTCGACGTACGAGGCGCCCATCGCGGCGGCGTCCAGGAGCAGGTCGACCAGGTGGTCGTGGAGGAGGTTGACCTCGTCGACGTACAGGATGCCGCGGTGGGCGTCGGCGAGCAGCCCGGGCTCGAAGGCCTTCACGCCCTCCGCGAGCGCCCGCTCGATGTCGAGGGCGCCGACGAGCCGGTCCTCGGACGCGCCGACGGGCAGCTCGACCATGCGTGCGGGGCGCGCGGTGGCGCCGCCCGCCTCGTGCGGGCCGTCGGGGCAGTTCGGGTCGGGCGCGGCCGGGTCGCACGAGAAGCGGCACCCGGCGACGACCGGGACCTCCGGGAGCAGCGCGGAGAGCGCGCGCACGGCGGTGGACTTGGCGGTGCCCTTCTCTCCCCGCACGAGCACGCCGCCGACGGCGGGCGATACGGCGTTCAGCAACAGCGCGAGCCGCAGGTCGTCCTGCCCGACGAGGGCGGTGAACGGATACGGGGTACTCACAGAGCCTCCTTGATGCGGTGGTGCGTGGCGGTGCTCACGAGAGCCGTTGCGCGGCCGCTCATGACGGCGCACCCGGCGCGATGAACGGCAGGCCCCCCGGCGCGCCGTTCTCGATCAGGCGCCACAGCGCGTCCGTGTCCGCGTGTTCTTCGATCAGGTCGCCGAGCAGGTCGAGCTGTTCCTCCCGCAGCGTGCCGAAACTGGTGTCGGGGGCGGGCACGAAGCGGCGGCCCGCCGCGCGGGCGACCTCGGTGAGGAACCGGCGGCGGAACGCGTCGCTCTCCAGCGACCCGTGCCAGTGCGTGCCCCACACCTCGCCGACCCGGCAGCCGTCCAGGAAGGGCTCCCCGCCCGCCACCTCGGCCACGCCGTGATGGATCTCGTACCCCTCGACCGGCTCCCCGAGGGCCTCGCCCACCGGCCGCGCGAGCGTCTTCTCGCGGGCGAACCGCACCCGCACCGGCAGCAGCCCGAGCCCGTCGACGGACCCGGCCCGCGACTCCACGTCGTCCTCGATGTGCTCGCCGAGCACCTGGAAGCCGCCGCAGATGCCGAGCACCGGCCGCCCCTCGGCGGCCCGGCGCGCGAGGGCGCCCGCGAGACCGCGCTCACGCAGCCAGCGCAGCGCCTTCACCGTGCCGCGCGTGCCCGGTACGACCACGAGGTCCGCGTCGACGAGCTCCTCCGCCCGGTCCACGAACCGCACGACGACGCCCGGCTCGGCGGCCAGCGCGTCCACGTCCGTGAAGTTGGACATCAGCGGCACCGCGCACACGGCGACCCGCAGTACGTCCTCGCCGACCGGCGGCGCCACCACGGACTCCCGCACCGCACCCCGCAGGGAGACCCGCAGGCCGTCCTCCTCGTCGATGCCGAGCCCGTGCCGGAACGGCAGCACGCCGTACGTGCGCCGCCCGGTCAGGCCGAGCAGCATGTCGAGCCCGGGTTCGAGGAGGGAGACGTCCCCGCGGAACTTGTTCACCAGATAGCCGGCGACGAGCTCCTGGTCCGCCGCGCTCAGCAGCGCCGTCGTCCCGAAGAACGACGCGAACACCCCGCCCCGGTCGATGTCCCCGACCACCAGGACGGGGAAGCGGGCGGCGCGCGCGATGCCCATGTTCACGATGTCGGTGCGCCGCAGGTTGATCTCGGCGGGACTGCCCGCGCCTTCGCAGATCACGGCGTCATAGGTGCCCCGGAGTTCGTCCAGGCAGCCCACGACGGTGTCGAGCAGCGCGGCCTGCCGGCCCCCGTGGTAGCCGCGCGCACTCATCTCGCCCACCGGCTTGCCCATCAGGACGACCTGACTGGAGCGGTCGCCGCCCGGCTTGAGCAGCACGGGGTTCATCAGCGCGCTCGGCTCGACGCGGGCGGCCTGCGCCTGCATGGCCTGCGCGCGCCCGATCTCGGCACCCTCGCGGGTGACGAAGGAGTTGAGGGACATGTTCTGCGCCTTGAACGGCGCGACGGACACGCCCTTGCGGGTCAGCCACCGGCAGATGCCGGCGGTGACGACGCTCTTCCCGGCGTCGGAGGTCGTCCCCGCGACGAGCAGCCCACCACTCATATGTCTCTCCTCGACTTCGCCGACCGCAGTGCCCGGCGGGCCGTCACCGCGACTCCCAGTGCCAGCCAGCTCACGCGCCGGGACAGCTTCACGGCCCGCTCGATGTCCGCCACCCGCACGTCCCGCCCCGCCGCGTTCAGGACGGGCCGGTGCTCGACCCGCCCCGCGTACGAGAGGGTCCCCCCGAGCCGCACGCCCAACGCCCCCGCGAAGGCCGCCTCGACGGGCCCCGCGTTGGGACTGGGGTGCTTCGCGGCGTCCGCACGCCACGCCCCGACCGCGCCCGAGGGCGAGTCCCCGGCCAGCGCGGCCAGCGCGGCGGTGAGCCGCGCCCCCGGCCATCCGAAGACGTCGTCGAGGCGGGCCGAGGCCCACCCGTAGCGCCGGTACCTCGACGACTTGTGGCCGACCATCGCGTCCAGCGTGTTCACGGCGCGGAAGGCGACGAGCCCGGGCACCCCGCCGATGGCGCCCCACACGAGCGCCCCCACCACCGCGTCGGACGTGTTCTCCGCGACGGACTCCACGACGGCCCGCGCGACGCCGTCGGCGTCCAGCGCCTGCGGGTCGCGTCCGCACAGATGCGGCAGCCGCTCCCGCGCGACCTCGATGTCGCCGGCCTCCAGCGCCCCGCCGACGGCCCGCGCCTCACGGCCGAGGGAGGTCCCGCCGACCACGGCCCAGGTCGCGGCGGCGGTCAGCGCCACCGAACCGGCGCGTGACCGGCCTACGAGAGAAGAGGCGAGGGCTGCGGCGCCCGCCGCGCCCCCGACGCACACCGCGGCGTGCAGCGCGCCCCACCCGCGGTGGTCGCGCCACAGCACCCGCTCGACGGCGCCCGCGGCACGTCCGAACGCGGCGACCGGATGGCCTCGGCGCGGATCGCCGAGCAGCAGGTCACCGAGGAGTCCGGCGGCGGCGCCGTACGCGAAGTCGCGATCGGCAGCACTCATGGGCTCAGCCCGTCGCTGCACTGAGGAGGGAACTCGTACTCAGGAAAGGAACCGGCAACGGGCGGCCGCGCATGGCGATATGTCCTCACTCAGGGTGTCCGCGCCCTGGTTCGACGTGATCGGCGGCGAGAGTTCCTGGCTCGCGGGGAGCGTCTCTCCCCGGTGACAGTGGCGGGACCGCGCCGGATTCGCACCGGCTTCCTCTTCTGCCGCCGTAGTTGGCCCCGGCAGTCCACCACGCCCCGCGAGAGCCCGTCAACTCGCCGTTGACCTGCGGCGGGAGAGTGTGTTGGGGCCCACACGCACAAGGGGGGCGCGAAGCGTTCCGCACGCTCCGCGCCCCGCCCGGGAACGCCGCTGTCAGGCGACGATCAGATAGATCCCGTACGCCACGGCCGCCGCGCACAGCGCGAAGCAGGCGTACGCGCCGGTGCGCGCCATGGCCGCGGAACCGCCGTCCGATGCGGCCGCCGTCTCCTGCTTGGAGAGGCCGACGACGCCGAGGGTGAACAGGCCCACCAGGGCCACCGTCACCGCGAGGCTGACTCCGAAGACGGAGCCGAGAGCTGCCCAGTCGATGCTCATGGTGATCTGTCCTTATACCGTCGCGGTCCTGGCGGGTTCCGCCATGGCACCGGTCGTGGTGGTGGTCGGGGCCGTGACGGTGGCCTTGACGGCCTCGTCCGGGCCGGTCGAGGCGGCCATCGCGCCCGTCGGGGGCGGAGTGACGGCGGCGATCGCGGTGGTCACGACGCCCGCGGGCTCGGCACTGGCGGCGCCGTCGTGACGGATCTCGTCGTCGGTGACGTTGGTGTGGTCGACGGCGTTGCGCCGCGAGAGCGCCCAGATGACGGCCGAGCCGGCGACCAGGAGCGCGGCGGTGACCGCGACGCCCCAGGGGCCCTGCTTGGTGAGGAACTCGGCGCCCGCGCCGACCAGACCGGCGGCCGGCAGCGTCAGACCCCAGGCGACGAACATCCGGGTCGCGGTCGACCAGCGGACCACGCCGCCCTTGCGGCCGAGGCCCGCGCCCATCACGGCGCCGGAGCAGGACTGGGTGGTGGAGAGCGAGAAGCCCAGGTGGGAGGAGGCCAGGATGACCGTCGCGGCGCTGGTCTGGGCGGCGAAGCCCTGCTGCGGCTGGAGGTCGGTGAGGCCCTTGCCCATGGTGCGGATGATGCGCCAGCCGCCGAGGTACGTACCGAGGGCGATGGCCACACCGGCCGAGACGATGACCCACATCGGGGGGTTCGCGCCGGGGTTCAGGACGCCGCCGGTGACCAGGGCGAGCGTGATGATGCCCATGGTCTTCTGCGCGTCGTTCGTGCCGTGGGCCAGCGAGACCAGGCCCGCGGAGGCGATCTGGCCCGCGCGGTAGCCCTTCGCGGTGGCCTTGGTGTCGGTGTTGCGGCCGATCCGGTACGTCAGGCGCGTGGCCAGCGTCGCGGCGAGTCCCGCCACGAGCGGCGCGGCGAGGGCCGGGATCAGGATCTTGGTGACGACGGTGCCGCCGTCGATCGACGACCAGCCCATCGACATGACCGCGGCGCCGATGAGGCCGCCGAAGAGGGCGTGGGAGGAGCTGGAGGGCAGGCCCACCAGCCAGGTCAGGAGATTCCAGAGAATCGCGCCGACGAGCGCGGCGAATATGACCTCGGTTTTCAGGCCGTCCTCGTTGACGATGCCGCCGGAGATCGTCTTGGCGACTTCGACGGAGAGGAAGGCTCCGACGAGGTTGAGCACGGCGGACATGGCCACCGCCGTCTTGGGCTTGAGAGCGCCGGTCGAGATGGTCGTCGCCATCGCGTTGGCAGTGTCGTGGAAACCGTTCGTGAAATCGAACACGAGAGCGGTGACGATCACGATCCCGAGGAGAAGCGTGATGTGTTCCATTTACCCAGGCTTCTGTTGGACGTCAGTGGCATGTGGAACGTAGGCAACCTGGGTGAACGGAAAGTGAACTGGGCCGGGCGGTGCGGTGACCCGAAGTGGAGTGCCATCACTCCGTATGGACCAGGCGTCCGATGTCGATCGTACGGATCGGGGGCAGGAAGCCCGCAAACTGGGCGGAGTGTTGTGCTCCGCCATCCGGCGGCGACCCCCGCGCGACCCGCCCCGACCGGCCTCGCGACCCCTCGAAGAGATCCTGATCACGCCGAGGGCCGCCGGTAACCGGAATCGCCCGGCTGGCAGGATCGCCGCATGACTGAGCAGCGGCACGACGAGGGTGGGGACGCGGCGCGCGACGCCGTCCGGAAAGCCTGGGCCGAGCTGGTCCTCACGGCCCGCAGGACGGTGGAGGACGGCCTGGTCGTCGGCACCTCGGGCAACGTCTCCGTACGCGTCGGCGGGACCGTCCTCGTCACCCCGAGCGGGGTCCCGTACGACCGGCTGCGGCCCGAGGACGCGGTCGGCGTCGACCTCGAAGGGCGGCAGCTCCTCGGCGACCTCGCGCCGACCAGTGAGCTCCCCATGCACCTCGCGATCTACCGCGACACCGGCGCGGGCGCCGTCGTCCACACCCACGCGGTGCACGCCACGGCTGTCTCGATGCTGGTCCCCGAGCTCCCGGCCGTCCACTACATGACCGGCGCCCTCGGCGGCCCGGTCCGCGTCGCGCCCTACGCGCTGTACGGCACCGACGAACTGGCCGAGAACATGCTCCGCGCCCTGCGCGACCGCACGGGCTGCCTCCTTCAGAACCACGGAACGGTCACCTACGGAGACAACCTCTCCCAGGCGTACGACCGCACCGCCCAGCTGGAATGGATGTCCCGCCTCTGGCTCACGGCCGCCGCGGTCCCCGGCCACACGCCGACGCTCCTCTCCCCGGACCAGCTGCGCGCAGCACGGGACAAACTCCAGGGCTACGGTCAGCCCGCGGACTGACCCGGCACGTCACTCCGGAGGCATCGCCCACTGGCCCCGGAGCCCTCGGCCCCGGACACTGGACCCGTGCGCCCAGCCAAAGCGACGGCAGCGGCCGTCACCGCAGCAACAGCCGCCCTGGGGACGGCAGCGGCCGCCATCGCGGCGGGCCGCTTCGCCAGCGACGCCGCCCTCAAGGCGCCCCCGGGCCGCCCCCTGCCGACCCAGCCCCGCCTCACCGTGCACGCCACGGCCGCCGGCCAGGTCAGCCTCACCCGCGCCCTCGCCAGCCGCCGCCCCGGCACATATGGCCTGAGCGGCCCCGGCACCCACGCGGTCGTCGGCCCCGTCCTGGACTCCGCCCCGCACGAGGCCGACACGGTCGTACGCCGCCTCGAAGCCGTCACCCGCGGCTCCCTGGAACCAGGCGACCGCGTCTGGCTCACCCCCCAGGTCCACATCGGGGACCCGCGCACCGCGCTCGGCCTCGACCACGCGGACGTCGACATCCCCGGCGAGCTCGGCGCCCTGCCCGCCTGGTTCGTGCCCGGCGCCAGGGACACCTGGGTCATCACCGTCCACGGCCTCGGCACCACCCGCGAACACCCCATGGTCGTCATGGACTTCCTGCACCGCCTGCGGGTCCCGGTCCTCGACCTCGCCTACCGCGGCGACCCCGGCGCGCCCCGCTCTCCGGACGGCCTCGGCCACCTCGGCGAGACGGAGTGGCGCGACCTGGACGCCGCCATCCGCCACGCCGTGCGCCACGGCGCCGAGCGCGTCGTCCTGCACGGCTGGTCCACCGGCGCCGCCATGTGCCTGCACGCCGCCGCGCACTCCGCGCTGCGCGACCGCGTCGGCGGCCTCGTCCTCGACTCCCCGGTCCTGAACTGGGAAACCACCCTGCGCGCCCTCGCCGGCGCCCGGCGCACCCCCGGACCCCTCCTTCCGCTTGCGGTCCGCGCGGCCCAAGGCCGCACGGGTCTGCGCGGCGACCGGCTGCCCGCCGCGGCGGACCCCGGGGCGCTGCGGGTGCCCACCCTGATCGTGCACGGCCCCGACGACGCCGTCGCACCCTGGGCCCTCTCCCGCAGGCTGGCCGAACAGCGCCCGGACCTGGTCACGTTGCACCCGGTGCCCGACGCGCCGCACGGCGCCATGTGGAACGCCGACCCCGCGGGCTACGAAGAGGTGCTGCGCCGCTTCCTCACCCCCCTGCTGTGACGCTGCGCCGCCATTCCGTTTGGGTTTTCGGACCGTCAACAGGAAGACTGCCCCCGTGACGTCCCGTACCCCGCGCGACTCCAGGCTCCGACTTGTCCGCGCGCCCCGCCCGAGGGCCGAAGAGCGAGGAGAGGCCCGGCGCGACGCGACACGACCCCTCTCCGCCGCCCCCGGCGCGATGAGCAACCGCCGCACGCGCCGCCCCGCGCCCCGGCCCCCCGAGGGCACGCCCGCGCCCGCCGAGCTGGCCCGCAGCGCCCGCGCCTGTCTCGCCGACGCCGCACGGGTCGCCCGCTGGGCCGACGCCGCCCTGCGCCCGGGCCCCGGCCGCACCGGCGCGGCCCCCGACGGCAAGGGCACGCTCTCCGACGCCACCGCCGAACGGGCCGCCGCGGAACTGGGGCTGACCCCCGGTCAGGTCCGCGCCGACTGGGACACCGCGCGCCTCGCGGGCCTCATCGAGGTGCACGGCGACAGCGCACGCCCCGGCTGGCGCCTGCGGGCCTGGGACCGCGACGACACCGCCGTGCTGCGCGGCTGGGTCGCCCTCTTCGACGCCTGGTCGCTGGCCCACCCGGCACCGGAGGACCTCGCCCCCGCGGCCGTCGCCGAGACCGTCGAGGCCATGCCGCAGGTCCTCTCCTTCCTCCAGCTGTCCGCGGGCCCCGTCCCCGTGCCGCAACTGCTCGACCTCCTGGACCAGCGGGTCACCGAACTGCGCACCGAACGCTGCGAGATCCCGTACGGGCCACAGCCACAGCCCGAGACCGTCGCACCGGCCGAAGGCCCCCGGGACGATGCCCCGCTGCCGGCCCTCCTCGACTGGGCGCTGCACGGCCTCGCCGCCGTCGGCGCGCTCACCTACGCCGACGGGCAGGCCACGCTCACCCCGCTCGGCAGCTGGGCGGTCTGGGTCAAGCTGGAGCAGATCTGCGTCGCCGCGCAGAGCCCGGCCGGGCACATCGAACAGTCCGCCGAGGACATGCTGCGCGGCTGCGCGCGCCTGCGGCCCAACGCGGCCCGCGCCGAGTACCGCGCCTGGCTGGCCGCCCGCACCGTCGGCAGCGCCGTCACCGACCTCCTCACCGCCGCCCGTGGCGAGGACGCCCTGCTGCGCGGCCTCGCCTTCGAGGCGCTCCGCGTGGTGGGCGCCCCGGCCGAGGCGGAGGTCCGGGCTGTCGTCGACGAGACCCCGCTGCGGCCCTACGCCCTGCTCTGGCTCGCCGAGCAGGAGGGCGCCGACCCCGAGGACGTCCATCTCGTGCTGACCCGCGAGGAGTCCACCTGGCTGTGGGTCGACACCGCGGCGGCCGTCGCGGACCACGGCGAGGCGCAACTCCTCGTCCGCCACCTGGAGTCGGCGGTCCAGCCCACCGTGCCCGCGCTCCTCGACGAGGTCCGCCGCGTCGGGCACCCCCGCACCGTGCAGGTCCTGGTCGCCCTCGCCGCGGCCCACCCCGACCCGGCGCTCGCCAAGGCCGTGCGCCGCGCCGCCTTCCAGGTGCACACCGGCGGGGAGTGAGGCCCAAGGCCTCCGTGGTCAGCGAAACGTGTCGCACCGGCCCATGTCGCCGGTGCGATAGCCCTCGTAGAACCACTGCTGGCGCTGCTCGGCCGAGCCGTGCGTCCAGGACTCCGGGGTGACCCGGCCCTGGAACTTCTCCTGGATCCGGTCGTCGCCCACCGCGGCCGCCGCGTCCAGGCCGTCGCGGATGTCGTTGTCGTCGAGGCTGCTGATCAGCGGCCTGCCCGTGCGGTCGTCTGGGCTGCGCGTCGCGTGCCGCGCCCAGACCCCGGCGTAGCAGTCGGCCTGCAGCTCGACCTTCACGGCGTTGCTGTCGCGGCCCGTGCGTCCGTCCTGGGAACGCTGCAGGATCCCCGTCAGGTTCTGCACGTGGTGCCCGTACTCGTGGGCCACGACGTACGCCTGCGCGAAGGGCCCGCCGGTGGAGCCGAACTTGGTGCGCAGCTCGTCGAAGAAGCCCAGGTCCAGATAGACCTTCCGGTCGCCGGGGCAGTAGAACGGGCCGACCGCCGACGACGCGGCGCCGCAGGCGGTGCCCACGCGGCTGGTGAACAGGACGGTCTGCGCGGGGGAGTACGCGGCCCCTCGGCGCTGGAACTCGGGGCGCCAGTAGTCCTGGAGACTGTTGACCACCGCCACGATGCGGCAGTCCTCCTTGCTGTTCGCGTCCCGCCCCGTGCGGCAGCTCTGCTGCACCTGCGCGAGGGAGGACGATGACGCCTCCGGCTCCTCGTCGCCCGAGGAGAGCCCCAGCTGGTCGGGGCCCACTCCGAAGAAGAGCCCGAGGAGCAGGGCGATGAGCCCGGCGACGCCGCCGCCCACCGTCGACCGGCCGCCGGGGATCCGACTGCCGCGCACATCCCGCACCTCCGAGGTGTCCAGGTTGGCGTCGTCGTCGAACTGCATGGGCGCACCCCTCTGCCGCGCATCCGGAGCGACACACGCCGCTCCGCGCCGGACCACCGGCCACTTCATCCTGATATGCCCGCCCCCGCCCGGCGCCGGACGGAGGTCCGAACGGGCGACACGCACCGCTTCCCGCGCCGTGTCGCCCCACCACACAGCGATTGCCCCGCTTCCTCGCGGCTACGCTGCGCCTGATCCGTGGGCAGTGGTACCGAAGGGGGCGACATGTCCGCTCCACCGCTCGACTCACCCGTCCCGCCGGACGAGCCCCCCGCCCCCGGCCGCCGCGGCACGCGCATCGCACTGCCCGTGGCCCTCGCTCTGCTCGCCCTGCCGCTCATCACCGCCGCCCACCACTCCCGGCCCGTCCCCTACGGAGACCACCTCACCGTCCACGCGCGCGTGACGGACACCGCCTCCGGTCCCGCCGGGGAACCCGGGCTGCGCATGAGGGGGCCGGCCGTCGAGGCGTACGACACGGAGAGCGGCGGCCTTCGGTGGACGTATACGCGGGCGGGGCGCCGGCCCGTCACGCTCCTGCCCGCGCCAGGGCACGCCTTCACGCTCTGGAGCGACGGTTTCGTCACCGACACCGCACGCGCCGACGGCGGCTCCGTGCGCTGGCACCGCGCCATCCCCGCCGCCGCCGACTGGCTGCGCACCCCGGGCGCCCGCGGCGGCGCCGGCGTCCTGCAGCCGCTCACCCCCGGCGCCCGCATGCTCGCCGTCGTCACCCCGCACCGCATCGCCGCCTACCGCACCGCGGACGGCGACCTGCGCTGGGTACTGCCCGCCCGTCCCGGCTGCGCCTTCGAACCCGCGCGCTCCGTGCGCCGCGGCGAGGCCCTCCTGATCGCCCAGCCCTGCGCGGGCCCGACCGCCCCGTGGACCGCCCAGGTCGTGGCGGTGGACGACTACGGAAGGATCGTGCCCGGCCGCACCCCGCTGGGCAACGGGGATCTCGGCCGGGCCCCCGGCGGCGACCGCGGCCCGGAAAACTAGTTGCGACGGCCCGTTAGACTTGCTGCCATGGCAGCTCCTCTCCTCAGTTGGACGGCATAGACACCGGTCCCGAGCACCTCAGTCGTCCCACTCGCCGTCCACTCTGTTCAGGAGTACCCCCGTGATCACCGCTTCCGGCATCGAGCTGCGCGCCGGCGCCCGCATCCTCATCGAGAACGCCTCCTTCCGCATCGCGAAGGGCGACCGCATCGGCCTCGTCGGCCGCAACGGCGCGGGCAAGACCACCCTCACCAAGTGTCTGGCGGGTGAGGGCGTCCCCGCGGGCGGCACGATCTCCCGCTCCGGAGAGGTCGGCTACCTCCCCCAGGACCCCCGCACCGGCGACCTCGACGTGCTGGCCCGCGACCGGATCCTCTCCGCCCGCGGACTCGACGTACTGATCCGCAAGATGCGCGAGAACGAACAGCGCATCGCGAACGGCCAGGGCTCCACGCGCGACAAGGCCATGAAGCAGTACGAGCGCCAGGAGACGGAGTTCCTCACCAAGGGCGGGTACGCCGCCGAGGCCGAGGCCGCCACCATCGCCGCCGCGCTCAACCTCCCCGACCGCGTGCTCGGCCAGCCCCTGCACACGCTCTCCGGTGGTCAGCGCCGCCGCATCGAGCTGGCCCGCATCCTCTTCTCGGACGCCGACACGCTCCTCCTCGACGAGCCGACCAACCACCTCGACGCCGACTCGATCGTCTGGCTGCGCGACTACCTGAAGACGTACCGCGGCGGCTTCATCGTGATCTCCCACGACGTCGACCTCGTCGAGACGGTCGTCAACAAGGTCTTCTACCTGGACGCCAACCGCTCCGCGATCGACGTCTACAACATGGGCTGGAAGCTCTACCAGCAGCAGCGCGAGTCCGACGAGAAGCGCCGCAAGCGCGAGCGGCAGAACGCCGAGAAGAAGGCCGCCGCCCTGCACTCGCAGGCCGACAAGATGCGCGCGAAGGCCACCAAGACCGTCGCCGCGCAGAACATGGCGCGCCGCGCCGACAAGCTCCTCGCCGGCCTCGACGAGGTGCGCCAGAGCGACAAGGTCGCCAAGCTCCGCTTCCCCGAGCCCGCGCCGTGCGGCAAGACGCCGCTCATGGCGGAGGGCCTGTCGAAGTCGTACGGCTCACTGGAGATCTTCACCGACGTCGACCTCGCCATCGACAAGGGCTCGCGCGTCGTCATCCTCGGCCTCAACGGCGCGGGCAAGACCACCCTGCTGCGCCTTCTCGGCGGCGCCGAGAAGCCCGACACCGGGCAGGTCATCGAGGGCCACGGCCTCAAGCTCGGCTACTACGCCCAGGAGCACGAGACCCTCGACCCGGAGCGCACGGTCCTGGAGAACATGCGCTCGGCCGCCCCCGACCTCGACCTGGTCGAGGTCCGCAAGACGCTCGGCTCGTTCCTCTTCTCCGGAGACGACGTCGACAAGCCCGCCGGTGTGCTCTCCGGCGGTGAGAAGACCCGGCTCGCCCTCGCGACCCTCGTCGTCTCCTCGGCCAACGTCCTCCTCCTGGACGAGCCCACCAACAACCTCGACCCGGCGAGCCGCGCGGAGATCCTCGGCGCACTGCGCACCTACAAGGGCGCGGTCGTCCTCGTCACGCACGACGAGGGCGCCGTCGAGGCGCTGCAGCCGGAGCGGATCATCCTGCTGCCGGACGGCGTCGAGGACCTGTGGGGCCAGGACTACGCGGATCTCGTCGCGCTCGCCTGAGCCCGCCCGTCCGCGGCGTCCACTTCGCGTGATCGAACCACTGATCCACTGCGTATGGATCATTCGGCCGATCGGTGATCCCTCATCTGTGTGAGCCGTCCTCGTACCGAGGTGTGTCATACACGGATTTCGCCGCCGTCGGGGCATGGTGCCGGGCATTCCCCCCGGCACCCCGCTGACCTGGCGATTCGTCGCGCGGTTCGGTCGGTCGTAGCGAATCCCACGCGCGGAATCATGAATTCCGCTCGTGGCGGGCCCTTCCTTCGCGGCAAACCTCGGCGTACCGACCTTGTCGAATGGGTGGCCAGGAAGCCCGTAAGGGGTGATCATGAGAAGTCCAGAGCGCACTTCCCATGAGGAGGCACGGGTGGCCGAGACTCTGAAGAAGGGCAGCCGGGTGACCGGCGCCGCGCGCGACAAGCTCGCGGCAGACCTGAAGAAGAAGTACGACGGCGGTGCGAGCATCCGGGCGTTGGCCGAAGAGACCGGCCGGTCGTACGGGTTCGTGCACCGCATGCTCAGTGAGTCCGGCGTCACGTTGCGGGGACGCGGCGGGGCGACGCGAGGCAAGAAGGCCGCCGCCGGCTGACGGCAGGCGCGGCCCGCTGTACCCATGGTCCGACGGTGGCCACCCGGTCGATCGCGTGATCGGCCGGGTGGTTACTGTGCAGTCACTTACGGGCGCTCCCGAGCGTCCGGACCGACCGCACCCCATCGGAGGCACCCATGGCTTCGTCCGACACCGAGCTCGCACCGGTTCTCGACAAGGACGGCGTACGCCTCACCATCGACGAGGCCGTCGCCACGGTGACGCTGACCAATCCGGCCAAGCGCAACGCCCAATCTCCCGCGCTGTGGAGGGCGTTGACGGAGGCAGGTCAGCTGTTGCCCGGCAGTGTCCGCGTCGTGGTGCTGCGCGGTGAGGGCAAGTCCTTCTCCGCGGGCCTCGACCGGCAGGCGTTCACGCCCGAAGGCTTCGACGGCGAGCCGTCCTTCATCGATCTCGCACGCGGTGAGGACGGCGTCCTCGACGCCACGATCAGCGAGTACCAGGAGGCTTTCACCTGGTGGCGGCGGAGCGACATCGTGTCCATCGCCGCCGTCCAGGGCCACGCCATCGGCGCCGGCTTCCAGCTCGCGCTCGCCTGCGACCTGCGGATCGCGGCGGACGACGTGCAGTTCGCCATGCGCGAGACCAGCCTGGGCCTCGTCCCCGACCTCACCGGCACCCACCCGCTCGTGGGTCTCGTCGGCTATGCCCGCGCGCTGGAGATCTGCGCCACCGGCCGCTTCGTCCACGCGGACGAGGCCGAGCGGGTGGGCCTCGCCAACCTCGTCGTGCCCGCCGACCAGCTCGACGCCGCCGCCAAGGACCTGGCCGCCGCGCTCGTCGCCGCGCCGCGTGACGCCGTCATCGAGACCAAGGCGCTGCTGCAGGGCGCGACGGGCCGCTCCTACGAAGAGCAGCGCGTCGCCGAGCGCGCCGCGCAGGGACGCCGACTGCGCGACCTCGCGGGCCTCGGCGACTGACGCCGTGCCCCCTCATGTCCTGACCCGGCTCGGTGCTGAGCCGTTCTAACCCACTCCGGTGACGAGCACGGCCACCGAAGGGTGGTCTGGCAGGGCGGCACCGACCGCCGCGCGGACCGCGAGCGCCACGTCCAGAGCGCGGTGGTCGCGGTCCGTCGCGAGCTCCACGCGCGCGTGGCGGCGCGGCAGCGTGTCCGTCGCCGGGCGCTGCTCGATGTGCACGGCCCCGCCGAGCACTCCGGTCAGCCGGACCACCCCGGGCACCGCCAGGGCGGCCCGCCTGGCGCGCGCCTCGTCGTCGTCGCCGTCGCTGGAGTCGTCGCCCTGTCGCTGCGGCTCCTTCTCGGGGCGTACGTCTTCGAGGTCTCTGCCCTCGGCCACGAAATCCGTGCCCTCGTCGAGCAGGGCCACCACCTTCAGGTCCACCTCATCGACCAGGAGGCCGAGCCGGTCCGCCGCCGCCTCCGACAGCGCGGCGCGCAGCCGGTCCGCCGCCGCGGGCAGCGGCTCGCCCGCGACGGCCGCGAACTCCGCGGTGATCCGCAGCGGCCCGGGCGGCAGCGCGCTCGGCGGTGCGGGCACGGCCGCGACGTACGTCCTGTCCGGATCGGCCGACGCGACGCGGACCGTGCCGAGACGCACACCGGCGACCCGGTCAGCCATCTGGCGCAACGCGCCCTCCGCCGCGGATTCCGTCACCCACGCGCCGTCCGCCGCACCGCCCAGCGGCAGTACCCGGCCGAGCCGCAGCTGTCGTCGTACCGCCTGCGTCCAACCCTCACCCGTCATGGCTCCACCCTGCCGCATCCCGGGCGCGCGGGCGCGGGGCCGCGCTTAATGTGAGCGGAGAAGCAGCACTCCACGGAGCAGATCCCCTTTCGAAAGGAACGGGACGACGATGAGCGACACCGGACAGCGGAACGCGTCTCAGACGCTGGAGAAGGACTCCCCGAAGCAGAGCGCGGCGAAGTCCGCGACCGGCCGGGGCGGCGGTGACCCCGGGGGCCGGGGCCGCACCACCATCGCGGACGGCGTCGTCGAGAAGATCGCCGGGCTCGCCGCGCGCGACGTGGAAGGCGTGCACGCGATGGGCGGCGGTCTCGCGCGGACCTTCGGCGCCGTGCGCGACCGGGTGCCCGGCGGCTCGAAGTCCGTGTCGCGCGGTGTGAAGGCCGAGGTCGGCGAGGTGCAGACCGCGCTCGACCTGGAGATCGTCGTCGAGTACGGCGTATCGATCGCCGACGTCGCGCAGGACGTGCGGGAGAACGTGATCGCGGCCGTCGAGCGCATGACCGGACTCGAGGTCGTCGAGGTCAACATCGCGGTGAGCGATGTGAAGCTGCCGGACGAGGAAGACGACGAGCCGCAGGGACGCCTCCAGTAGCACGTCCCGCCAAGCGACCCAAAGGAGCGCACGATGAGCATGGCCGTGATCGGCATGGTGGCCGGAATGGCTCTTGGCTTCGCCGGATACTTCGGCGGATTCGGGGCGTTCCTTCTGGTGGCCGCCCTGGGCGCCATCGGCTTCGTGGCCGGACGGTTCCTCGAGGGGGACCTGGAGCCCGGGGACTTCTTCCGCGGCCGCGGCGACCGGCGGCGGTGAGCGGTGGCGGCACAGGTCGCACCCGGCGAGCGCGGCGCGACCCGGATCGCCGACCGCGTCGTCGCGAAGATCGCCGCGCGGGCGGCTCGCGAGGCGGTGGACGCGGTCCCGGCCGACGGCTCGCCGCCGCGCGCCACGGTCTCCGTCCGCCATGAGTCCGCCCGCGTCCGCGTCAGCATCGAACTGGACTACCCCTGCGACATCGGCGCCCAGTGCGGCGCGGTGCGTCGCCAAGTCGCCGAGCGGGTAAGGGAGTTGGCGGGGATGGAGGTGCCCGAGGTGGCCGTCCAGGTGGAGCGGCTGCACTCGGCGCAGGTCCGCGCGGCGGCACAGGGGAGGATCCGATGAGCGAACCCCAAGGGGGCGGCACCCGGCCGATCCCGGTCCTCGAACAGTCGGAGGGCGAGCTCGACCAGACGGCCTCCGCCACCGCCTATGAGCCGCCGCCCACGCTCTCCGGCGACGAGAAGGCCTCCCGGTTCTGGTCGCGCCGACGAGTGCCCGCGGCCCTCGTCGCGCTGCTGGTCCTCGGCGCCACCGGGCTGCTCCTCTACGACGTCGTCGCCGTCCGGGCCGACCACCCCGCGATGCACTGGCGCCGCGAACTGGCCCACCAGCTCGGCCGGCGGCCCCTCGACGACACCGCCGTGCTCGCCGGGGCCGCGGTGGCCGCCCTCGTCGGGATCTGGCTCCTCGTGCTCGCCGCGACCCCCGGGCAGCGCGGCCTCCTGCCGATGCGGCGCACGCACGCGGACGTGCGCGCGGGCCTGTACCGCGGCGCCGCCGCCACGGCACTGCGCGACCGGGCCATGGACGTACCCGGCGTACAGTCCGTGCGGGTCCGCATGAAGCGCTCCAAGGTGGACGTGCGCGCGGTGTCGCACTTCCGCGAACTCGACGACGTACGCGGCGACCTGGACGCCGCGATGGCCGACGGCATCCGCGAGCTGGGCCTCGCCCGCACACCCGGCCTCTCCGTCCGTGTGGCCCGGCCCGGCAGAAAGGCGTGAGCGCGATGCTGCGCACGGTCAACCGCGTACTCCTCGCCCTCGCCGGGCTCGTCCTGCTCGTCCTCGGCGGCTCCGTGCTCGCCATCGGGCTCGGCGCGTCGCCGCCGTCGTGGTGGATCCACGACAGCCGGCACGACGTGCTGGTCAGCGCCGCCGACCGGGCGCGCTGGCGGGACGAAGGATGGTTCTGGCCCGTGGTCATTGCCGTCCTCGCCGTCCTGCTCCTGCTCTCCTTGTGGTGGCTCTCCGCGCAGCTGCGCAGGCGCCGCCTCGCGGAGGTCCTGGTGGATACCGGCGACGGCGAGGGCGCGCTGCTGCGCGGCCGGGCCATGGAGAACGTGCTGGCCGCCGAGGCCGAGACGCTGGACGGCGTCGAGCGCGCTCGCGCCGTCCTGACCGGCCGACGCAGCGCGCCCCAGGCCCGCGTGGACGCGGTCCTCGCCCCCCACGCCGCCCCGGCCGACGTCCTCCACGACCTCTCCGCCCGGCCCCTGACCCACGCCCGCGACTCGGCAGGCCTGAAGAGCCTGCCCACGACCGTGCGGCTACGAGCCCTGAAACACCACGCGGAGCGCGTGAACTGACCGGCCTACGGGGTCAGAAGCCCGCTCGGGCACCGCCGTCCACCGGGACCATGATGCCCGTGAGGTAGGACGCGGCGGGGGAGAGCAGGAAGGCGGCGGTGCGGCCGAACTCCTGGGGGGTGCCGTAGCGGCGCAGGGGGATGGCCGACTCGTTCGCGGCGCGGGTGGCCGCCGGGTCGGGGGAGAGGCCGTCGAGCTGGCGCATGCGGTCGGTGCCGATCCGGCCGGGGAGCACGCCGACGACGCGGATGCCCCGCGGACCCAGCTCGTCCGCGAGGGACTTGGCGAAGCCGGCGAGCCCGGGCCGCAGACCGTTCGAGATCGTCAGGCCCGCGATCGGCTCGTACACCGACCCGGAGAGCACGAAGCCGATGACGCCGCCCTCGCCGAGCCGCGCGGCCGCCGCGCGGGCGAGCCGCACGGCGCCCAGGAAGACCGACTCGAACGCGGCCTGCCACTGCTCGTCGGTGTTGTCCGCGACGAAGCCCGGCGCGGGCCCGCCGACGCTGATCAGCACGCCGTCGAAGCCGCCGAAGTGCTCACGGGCCGCGGCGATCAGCGTGTCCGCGGCGGCGGGGTCGGCGTTGTCGGCGGCCACGCCCACCGCGTTCGGGCCGAGCTCGGCGGCCGCCTCGGCGACCGTCTTCTCGTCGCGGCCGGTGACGACGACCTTCGCGCCGTCCGCGACCAGTTCGCGCGCGGTGGCGTTGCCGAGGCCACGGGTGGCGCCGGTGACTACGTAGACACGGTCCTTCAGTCCAAGATCCATGGCCCCTATCCTTCCGCGTCCGCCCCGTAGAGCGCGAGGGCTGTATTGACCAGGCCGATGTGGCTGAATGCCTGCGGGAAGTTGCCCAGCTGCCGGCCCGACGCCGGGTCGTACTCCTCCGCGAGCAGCCCCACGTCGTTGCGGAGCGCGAGGAGGCGGTCGAACAGCGCGCGCGCCTCCTTCGTGCGGCCCGTCATGTGCAGCGCGTCGGCGAGCCAGAACGAGCAGGCAAGGAAGGTGGCCTCGCCGCCCGGCAGCCCGTCGATGTGCCGCTCGTCCGAGCTGTAACGCCGTACGAACCCGTCGCGGCCCAGCTCCCGGTGGATCGCGTCCACGGTGCCGGCCACGCGCGGATCGTCCGGCGGCAGGAACCCCACGCGCGGGATGAGCAGGAGCGAGGCGTCGAGCTCGGCGGAGCCGTAGAACTGCGTGAACGTGTTCCGCTCGGCGTCGTATCCGCGCTCGCACACCTCCCGGTGCACCTCGTCGCGCATCTTGCGCCAGCGATCGACGTCCCCGAGGTTCTCGGCCAGCTCCGGGTCCTCCTCCAAGGCGTGCACGGTCCGGTCGGCGGCGACCCACGCCATCACCTTCGAGTGCACGAAGTGCCGGCGCGGACCGCGGACCTCCCACAGCCCCTCGTCCGGTTCGCGCCACTTCTCCTCGAGGAACTCCAGCATGCACCGCTGGAGGTTCCAGGCGTGCGGACGCGGGGTGAGGCCCTTCGCGCGGGCCATCGTGAGGGAGTCGATGACCTCGCCGTACACGTCGAGCTGCAGCTGGTTCACGGCGTCGTTGCCGATGCGCACCGGGGCCGAGCCCTCGTACCCGGGCAGCCACGGGATCTCGTGCTCCGGAAGCCGCCGCTCACCGCATATCCCGTACATGATCTGGAGGTCGGCGGTGTTGCCGGCGACCGCGCGCAGCAGCCAGTCGCGCCATGCCTCGGCCTCCTCCAGATAGCCGGCCGCGACCAGGGCGCCCAGGGTGAGGGTGGAGTCGCGCAGCCAGGAGTAGCGGTAGTCCCAGTTGCGTACGCCGCCGATCTCCTCGGGCAGGGAGGTGGTGGGGGCGGCCACGATGCCGCCGGTCGGGGCGTAGGTGAGTGCCTTGAGGGTGATGAGGGAGCGGACGACCGCGTCGCGGTGCGGCCCGTCGTAGCGGCAGCGGGCGGTCCACTCCCGCCAGTCGGCGAGGCTGTCGCGCAGCGCCTCATGGGGCTCGACGAGGGTGGGGCGCGGCTCGTGCGAGGGGTGCCAGGTGAGGACGAAGGCCACCTTCTCGCCCGCCTCCACAGTGAACTCGGAGTGTGTGCTGAATCCCTCGCCCCAGGTGCGTACCTGGGGTTCGCTGCGCAGCCACACCGCGTCGGGTCCGGCGACGGCCACGCGGAGTCCGTCGATCCTGCGCATCCACGGCACGACCGAGCCGTAGTCGAAACGGAGGCGGAGCGTGCTGCGGACCGTCACCCTGCCCGTCAGGCCCTCGACGATGCGTACGACATCGGGGGCGCGGTCGCGCTGCGGCATGAAGTCGGTGACGCGGACGGTGCCGTCCGGGGTCTCCCACTCCGAGTCGAGCACGAGGGTGCCCGGCCGGTACGCGCGCCGGGTGCAGGGGCCTGCGTCCTTCGGCGCGATGCGCCAGTGGCCGTTCTCCTCGTCGCCGAGCAGTGCGGCGAAGCAGGCGGCCGAGTCGAACCGGGGCAGGCAGAGCCAGTCCACGGAGCCGTCCCTGCCTACCAGGGCGGCGGTCTGGAGATCGCCGATGAGCGCGTAGTCCTCTATGGGGTGATGCACGCAGAACGGCTTCCCGGGATAAGGCTCCGTCAATCGAACCTGTTGCCGCGTGGATGCGCGGGTCTCCGGATCAGGCGTTCGCCGGTGCCGCCTCGGGCGCGGGGGCCGCCGCGGCCGCCGCGCGGTCGCGCCGCTCCCTGCGGACCAGCACCACCCAGCCGACGGGGACGCCCGAGGCGAACAGCCACCACTGGACGGCGTACGCCATGTGCGCGCCGATGCTGCTGTGGTCGGGCTCGCCGATCAGTTCGGGCGAGCCGTCGGCCGGCTCGGGCGAGGTCTGCTCGACATAACCGCCGAGGACCTGCTTGCCGAGGCTGTCGGCCTGCTGCCCGCTGCTGATCAGCATGATCTGACGGTCCGGCAGGCCGCGGACGTTCTTGATGCCGCTGGCCGCGGACGTCTCGTCGGCCTTGAGGCGGCCGGTGATGGTGATCTCGCCCTTCGGGGGGGCGGGGATCTTGGGGAAGGCGGTCTGCGGTCCTTCGGCCGGGATCCAGCCGCGGTTGACGAGCAGGACCTTGCCGTCCGCGAGGACGAAGGGCGTCAGGACGTGGAAGCCGACCTCGTCGTCGGAGTTGGTGCGGCGCCGCACGACGACCTCGTGCTCCGTGTCGAACGTCCCCTTGGCGCTCACCCGGCGGTACAGGTCCTTCTTGGGCACCTCGTGGCCGGGTGAGGTGATCTTCTCCGCCGGGACCGGGGCGGCGGCCAGCGCCTCGGCGACCCGGTGGTTCTGCGCGACGCGGTTCTGGTGGCGGTGCAGCTGCCAGAAACCCAGCTCGACCATCACGGGGATGAGGACGAGGGCGATGAGGGTGAGGATCACCCACTGCCGGGTCAGGAGGAAGCGGTACACCCCACGACCGTACCTCTAGGTCTGTGGGGTGCCTGCCCGGGGGTGGGGTCGGCGGCCGCCCGGAGGCGGGGCCGGTCAGACCTTGTCGATGATGCCCACCCGCCCCTCCGCGCGTGAGCAGTGGGCGCCGCAGTACCAGTGCCCCTCCACCTCGACGCCCTGGCCGATGATGCGGCACCGGCAGTGCTCGCAGATGGGCGCCATGCGGTGGATGGCGCAGGAGAAGCAGTCGAAGACGTGCACCGCGCCTTGCGCGTGCACTTCGAAGGACATGCCGTAGTCGTTTCCGCAGACCTCGCAACGTGCCATGCGCCACAGGGTGGGACGCGGGGGCGGTGCGGGGCGAGCCGTCCGTGGGCGAGTCGCCCGCAATCACCCGTCTGACGCCTGCTCGGTTACGACTCCGTGGCGGGCGCCACGTCCTGGAGGAGCTGTCCGAAGGCCGCCTCGTCGATCACCGGCGTGCCGAACGAGCGCGCCTTGACGGTCTTGGAGGTGCCGGAGTCCGGGTCGTTCGTGACGAGGAGGCTCGTGAGACGGGACACACTCGTCGCGATGTGCAGCCCGGCCTCGACGGCCCGGTCCTCCAGGAGTTCGCGCTCCACGGAGGTGTCTCCGGAGAACGCCACCCGCATGCCCTGCTTGAGCGGTTTGCCCGGTTCGTAACGCCCTGGGTTCGGATAGGGGCACGGCGGGCGCTTGCGCGAGGGGCGCCAACTGCCCGGCCGGTACGAGGAGGACGGCGCGGGTCCCGTCGACTGACGGACGACGCGCGGCGCGCCGTCGGACCACTCGGTCAGCGGACGGCACTCCAGGAGCGGCAGGCGGACATTGCCGCCCGCCGCGGCGTGCAGGCTCGGGCGGAACGCCTCGGCGAGCACGCGGGCGTCGTCGAGCGCGTTGTGCGCGTGGCGCTGCTCGACGCCGAAGTGCGCGGCCAGGGACTCCAGCTTGTGGTTGGGCAGCGGGAGCGCCAGCTCCTTGGAGAGGGCGATGGTGCACAGGCGTTGGCGCACGGGGGCCAGGCGCTCCGCGCGCGCGTACTCCCGCGCGATCATCGACCAGTCGAAGACCGCGTTGTGCGCGACGAGGACGCGGCCGTCCAGGCGCCCCGCGAACTCCTCGGCGATGTCCTTGAAGAGCGGCGCGTCCGCGAGCATCTCGCCGGTGAGCCCGTGGATCCAGACCGGGCCCGGATCGCGCTGGGGGTTGACCAGCGTGTACCAGTGGTCCTCGATCTCGCCCCGGGCGTCCACGCGGTAGACGGCGGCCGACACTATGCGGTCGTCGCGGGCCAGGCCGGTGGTCTCCACGTCGACGACCGCGTACCCCGTTGGATACGCGGCCGGCCAGGGCACTGCGGACGCTGCGGTCGTGCGGTCTTCGAGCATGGTCCATGAGGATACGGGCCGCGACTGACAGTCAGGGCGCCGGTCCGAGAAGCCCGGCCACCAGAGCCCGGACGGAGGTGGCGAAGAGCGCCTCCGCGTCGACGGGTCCGGCCAGCGCGCGGGCGAGCGCGCCGTCCTGCTCGGCCGCCTGAGCCGTCCACAGCTCGTCCTCGCCGGGGTGCTGCTCGGGGGCGCGTTCGCGATAGCGCTCGACCAGGACGTGGCCGACGACGTGGACCTGGACGGCGCGCACCGCCTCGGCGGCGCGGACGCCGCGCAGGCCCGCCCGGTGGACCTCGTGGACGAGGGCCCGCTGGGCGGGCAGGAACATCCGTTCCGTCAGGCCCCGTTCGTGGACCATCGCGACGAGGTGCGGGTGGTCGAGGAGCTGGTGGCGCAGGGCGCGGGCCACGGAGGCGACGCGCTGCGCGGGGGTGCGGCCGGTGGCGCGGACTTCGCCGAGGTCGGCGAGGGTGCGCTCGACGAGGGCGTCCAGGAGCGACTCGCGGTTGCCGACGTGCCAGTAGATCGAGGTGACGGCGGTGCCGAGCTCGGCGGCGAGCGCGCGCATCGTCAGCGCGCGCGGGCCGTGCCGCTTGACGAGGCGCGCGGCCGTGTCGAGAACCTGCTCCCGGTCCAGATGCGCACCGGACTTCTCTTTACCCTTCACGAGTCCTGTTGTAACTGTGTTACAGAACCGCCGCAAGTCCCGGCCGCGGGCCCGAGTCCGCGCTGACGAAGGGTGGTACGACATGGCACGCATTCGCTACGGAGCGCGCGACGAGGCGGAGATCGCCGCCGCGCGCACCGCGAGCTCCAAGCTCCCCGACATCTGGTCCACGGGCGTGGTGGCCGTCTGGGAGAGCGACCCGGACACGGTCGCCGCGGTCCTGCCGCCGCCGCTGAAACCCACCGGGCGGCCCCTGGTGCGGGCGAACATCAGCAAGGTCGACCTGCCGGGCTACCCGCTGGGCGCGGGCTCCGTCGCCGTCGCGGCCGAGCACGCGGGCGTGGCGGGCTGGTATCCGCTGGTGATGCCGATGACCCACGAGCGGGCCCTGATCGGCGGCCGTGAGGTCTTCGGCGAGCCGAAGAAGCTCGGCGAGGTGGAGGTCGAGCGCGACGGCCTGGTGGTGCGGGCCAGGCTCGCCCGGCACGGCATCGCGTTCGTGGAGGTGCGCGGCGCGGTCAGCGGCCCACTGCCGCTGCCGGAGCCGACGCGGAAGACCGACTTCTACTTCAAGTTCCTGCCCGCGGTGGACGGTTCGGGCTTCGACGCGGACCCGGTGCTCGTGCACTGCGTACGGAACGAGAAGGTCCGCAAGCTGGAGGCCGTCACCGGGGACGTCGTACTGCGCGAGTCGATGTACGACCCGGTGGCCGATCTGCCGGTGCGCGCGCTCGTCGAGATCACCATCGGCGAGAAGACCACCGACCAGCAGGGCCGCGTCGTCGAGCGCGTCAGCGCACAGGCCCTGCTGCCCTACATCCACCAGCGCTACGACGACCCGGCGCAGATCCTCGACGGGCCGCCCGAGGGGAGCGTCTGAGATGGAGCTGCGTGCGGGGCAGGTCGCCGTCGTCACGGGCGCGGCGAGCGGCATCGGGCTCGCCATGGCGCGGCGGTTCGCGGCGGACGGCCTGAAAGTGGTCCTCGCCGACGTCGAGGAGGGTGCCCTGGAGAAGGCCGCGGCCGCACTGCGCGAGGACGGCGCGACCGTGCACGCGCGCGTGGTCGACGTCGGGGTGCGCGAGCAGGTCTTCGCCCTCGCCGACGAGGCGTACGACAGGTTCGGCGCCGTCCATGTGCTCTGCAACAACGCCGGGGTCGGCTCGGGCGCCGAGGGCCGCATGTGGGAACACGAGCCGAACGACTGGAAGTGGGCCTTCGAAGTCAACGTCTGGGGTGTCTTCCACGGCATCCAGGCCTTCGTGCCCCGGATGATCGCGGGCGGCGACCCTGGCCACGTCGTCAACACCTCCTCCGGGGACGGCGGCATCGCGCCACTGCCCACCGCCTCCGTGTACGCCGTCACCAAGGCCGCCGTGGTGACGATGACCGAGTCGCTGTACGCCCATCTGAAGGCGGAGCACGCGCGCGTGGGCGCCTCCGTGCTCTTCCCCGGACCCCACATGCTCCGCACCGGCCTGTGGGAGTCGCACCGCAACCGGCCCGACCGGTACGCCAAGTCCCGCCCCCGCAGGACCCCTTACCGCAGCCTCGACCAGTGGGAGGCCGCGATGCGGGAGGCGGGCCAGGAGGTGGAGTTCACCCCCGTCGAGGAGGTCGCGGACTTCGTGGCCGAGGGCATCGCCGCCGGCCGCTTCTGGCTGCTCCCGGCGAGCGAGCACAGCGACCGGCAGATCCGGGCGCGGTCGAGGTCGATGCTCGACCGGTCCGACCCGGCGTACCTGGAGAACTTCATCCTGGACTGAAGGGAGCGCCACCCATGAGCGACCGAGGTCACCGGAATCCGCAGGACCCGTACCTGATCATCTCCTCCGACTGCCACGCCGGACTCCCCACCGAGGAGTACCGGCCCTACCTCGACAGCCGCTTCCACCGGGACTTCGACGCCTTCCTCGGCGAGCGCGGCGCCCGCCGCGAGGAGGCGACCCGGCTCGGCATCCGCAACGACGCGTTCGCCGCCAAGTGGTTCCAGGACAACGAAGAGGGCCTGCGCGGCGGCTGGGACAGCGCGCAGCGCCTCAAGGAACTCGACGGCGACGGAGTGGCCGCCGAGGTCGTCTTCCCCGACGCGGACGCCGTCGACAGCCAGACCGCCGCACCCTTCGGAGTGGGCCTCGGCCTCTCCGGGGACCAGGACCCGGAGCTCGGCATGGCGGGCGCCCAGGCGCACAACCGCTGGCTGGCCGACTTCGTGTCCGAGCACCCCGAACGGCACTGCGGAGTCGCCCTGTTGCCCATCACCGGGGACGTCGACCGCGTCGTCGCCGAAGTGCGCCGCGCCAAGGAGTCGGGGCTCGGCGCGCTGATGATCCCCTCCATGTGGGTCGACAAGGCGCCCTACCACGACCGACGCTACGACCCCGTGTGGGCCGCGGCCGCCGAGTGCGCGATGCCCGTGGTCACCCACTCCGGAGCGGCGCCCCGCCACGAGTACGGGGACCACCTCGGGATCTACGTCTCCGAAGTGACCTGGTGGCCCGCGCGGCCGCTGTGGTTCATGCTCTGGTCCGGCGTATTCGAACGCCATCCCGGGCTGAGGTTCGGCGTCGCGGAGTCCGGCTGCTGGTGGCTGCCGAACCTCCTGTGGTTCATGGACCGCCTCTACCTGGGCGCGCACGGCGGAAAGAAGCTCTCCCCGTTCGCGGAGCTGAAGCGCCCGCCGCACGAGTACCTGGACCGGCAGATCTTCGTCTGCGCCACCAACACCAAGCGCCGCGAGCTCGCCCAGCGGTACGAGATCGGCGTCGACAACATCCTCTGGGGCAGCGACTTCCCGCACCCCGAGGGCACCTGGCCCGACACGCGCGCGTGGCTGCGGAAGACCTTCCACGACATCCCCGTGGCGGAGACCCGCCGCATGCTGGGCCTCGCCGCCGCGGAGGTCTTCGGCTTCGACACGGAGAAGCTCGCGCCGCTGGCGCGCCGCATCGGCCCGACACCCGCCGAGCTCGGCCAGGCCGACGACCAGGAAGCCGTGGCCGCCTCCTGGGCGCGCTCGCGCGAGGTGGGCCGCCACTGGCTGACCGACCACGACTTCCCGACTCTGGGGGTGACCCGATGACCGGGGACCGCTACACCGTCATCTCCGCGGACTGCCACGCGGGCGCCGATCTCCTCGACTACCGGCCCTACTTGGAGTCGCGCCACCACGACGCGTTCGACGCGTGGGCGGCCACCTACGTCAATCCGTACGAGGACCTCCTCGCGGACACCGCCGACCGCAACTGGAACTCGGACCGCCGCGTCGCCGAGCTCGAAGCGGACGGCATCGTCGCCGAGGTCGTCTTCCCGAACACCATCCCGCCGTTCTTCCCGAGCGCGTCCCTGATGGCACCGGCCCCCACCCGCGAGGAGTTCGAGCAGCGCTGGGCCGGTCTGCGCGCACACAACCGCTGGCTCGCGGACTTCTGCGCGGCCGCCCCGGGACGCAGGGCGGGCGTCTTCCAGATCCTCCTGAACGACGTCGACCTGGCCGTCGAGGAGATCCACCGGTCGGCGAAGGCGGGCCTCACGGGCGGCCTCATGCTGCCCGGCACACCACCGGGTTCGGGCCTGCCCGAGCTCTACTCGTCGACGTACGACCCGATCTGGGCGGCCTGCGCCGAACTGGGCGTGCCGGTCAACCACCACGCGGGCTCGGCCTCGCCGCCGCTCGGCGAGGAGCCGGCCGCGCGCGCGGTGTTCATGGTCGAGACGACGTGGTTCTCGCACCGCGCGCTGTGGCACCTCGTCTTCGGCGGGGCCTTCCGCCGCCACCCGGACCTCAGGCTGGTCCTCACCGAGCAGGGCTCGGGCTGGGTCCCCGGAGTGCTCGACATGCTGGACTACTACCACGGGCGCCTCGTCGCGGCGGCGCGGAGGGCCGGCGGCGCGGAGACGGCCGAGGCGAAGTTCGGCGCGGGCCTCGCCGACGCGATGGGGAAGGGCCCCTCCGAAGTGTGGCGCGACAACTGCTTCGTGGGCGCCAGTTTCATGCGCCCCCACGAGGCGGCGCTGCGCGACCGGATCGGCCTCGACAAGATCATGTGGGGCAGCGACTACCCGCACGACGAGGGAACGTACCCCTACTCGCGCGAAGGCCTCCGCACCGCGTACGCCGGCCTCCCCAGGGAGGAGATCGCGGCCATGGTCGGCGGCAACGCGGCCCGCGTCTACGGCTTCGACCTGGAACGGCTCGGCCGGATCGCCGCACGCGTGGGCCCCACGGTGGGAGAACTGGACGAACCCCTCAAGGAGGCCCCCGCCGACGCGACGAGTCCCGTGTTCGCGGCGGGGGCGTCGGTACGGGTCTGGTGAGCGGACGGGCAGGGGGGCCAGGAGCCCCCCTGCCGTTTGAAGTCGGATCTTTGGTGAGGATCACCAACAACCGCTCCCGTACCGCCGGTAATACTTGTCGGTAACAACCCCTAGTCGTGCGCCTGCAGCCGTTCTACGGTGCACGCATGTCCCCGAACCTGCCCGATGTCGTGCTGTGGTCCATCCCGGCTTTCGTGCTGCTCACCGTCGTCGAGATCGTGAGCCACCGGATCCATCCCGACGAGGACGCCGCCGGGTACGAGACGAAGGACGCCGCCACCAGCATCACCATGGGGCTCGGCAGCCTCGTCTTCGACCTGCTGTGGAAGATCCCGATCGTCGCGATCTACTCGGGCGTCTACGCGCTGACACCGCTGCGCGTGCCCGTCCTGTGGTGGACCATCCCGCTGATGCTCCTCGCCCAGGACTTCTTCTACTACTGGTCGCACCGCGGCCACCACGTCATCCGCATCCTGTGGGCCTGCCACGTCGTGCACCACTCCAGCCGCAAGTTCAACCTCACGACGGCACTGCGCCAGCCCTGGACGAGCCTCACGGTGTGGCCGTTCTACCTGCCGCTCATCGCCTGCGGCGTCCACCCGGCGGCGCTCGCGTTCTGCTCCTCGGCCAACCTGGTCTACCAGTTCTGGATCCACACCGAGCGCATCGGCAAGCTGCCCCGCCCCATCGAGTACGTCTTCAACACGCCCTCGCACCACCGCGTGCACCACGCGTCCCAAGGCGGCTACCTGGACCGGAACTTCGGCGGCATCCTCATCGTCTGGGACCGGCTCTTCGGCTCCTGGGTCGCCGAGACCGACCGCCCTGTCTACGGGCTGACGAAGAACATCAACACGTACAACCCCCTGCGCGTGGCGACCCACGAGTACGTCGCCATCGCCAAGGACCTGCGGGCGGCCGCTGGTTGGCGGGAGCGGGCCGGGCGGGTCTTCCGCGGCCCCGGCTGGCAGCCGCAGGCCCCCGAGGCGTCGCCGGCTCCGCTGCCCGCAGCCTCCGACGCGCCGGTCCCGGAGCGGGCGGCGTGACGGGGCGGCCGCCGCCGGGGCTGCTCCTCGGTGCCTTCGGCGCCGCCGCGCTCGGCGACCTCGTCGCACTCCTCGCCGACTCCGGCCCCGGCCACGCCGTCTTCAAGCCCCTGCTCATGCCCCTCCTCGCGGCGTACGTCGCCACACGGAAAGGGCCACGGCTGCTGATCGCCGCCCTCCTCTGCGGCTGGGGCGGCGACACCCTCCTGCTCTTCGACGCCGAGCCCGCGTTCCTCGCCGGGATGGGGTCCTTCGCCGCCGGACACGTCTGCTACCTCGTGCTCTTCAAGCGGTACGGCGACACCCACAGGTACGCGCGCGGCGGTGGGTCGCCCCGCGCGAGGGGCGCGGCACTCGTGGCCGCGTACGCCCTCGCACTCGCCGGCACCGTGGCGCTGCTCTGGCCGGACCTGCCGGCCGACATGCGGGGGCCCGTCGCGGGCTACAGCCTGCTGCTCACCGCCATGGCGCTCGGCGCGACCACGCTCGGCGTCACGGCGGCCGCGGGCGGGGCGCTGTTCCTGCTCTCGGACACTCTGATCGCGACCGGCGTCGCCGACTGGCCGCAGCCGCCGAGGCCCGACTTCGCGATCATGCTCACGTACCTGGCGGCCCAGGCCCTGCTGACCAGGGGAGTGCTGAGGGCCGGGCGGCTCACGAGCCGCCCGGCCCTCGCCACCGCGATGCGGTGATGTGGTGCTACTTGAGTCTGCTACTTGAGTGCTGCTACTTGCGCACGGCGTCCAACGCGTCGGCCATGCCCACGCCGTAGAAGCCGTTCTTGTTCCGGCCGCCCTCGCAGACCGCGTCCACCTTGCCGTCGCCGTCGAAGTCGTACGGGTCGGTGCAGGCCATCGCGTCGGCCTGGCGGTGGAGCAGTTCCTTGATCCGCTTGGCCGAGGCGTGCGGATGCGTCGACTTGAGCAGCGCGGCCACGCCCGCGGCGTGCGGCGACGCCATCGACGTACCGCCCTTGTAGCCGAACTTGCCGCCCGGCAGCGTCGACAGGATCCGGCCGTCGACGGCCGGCGGGTTCGGCGCCTGGTACTTGGTGGAGTCGCCGCCCGGTGCCGTGATGTCGATGACGCCGTGGCCGTAGTTCGAGTACGACGCCTTGATGCCCTTCGCGCCGGTGGCGGAGACCGTCACGACCCCCGGAAGCTGCGACGGGAGGTCGAAGCAGTCCTTGGTCTTGATGGTCCGCGGCACCGGAGTGGTGTCGTTGGGGCTCGACTTGTCGATGATCTCGTCCTGGGCGAGGTCGGTCTTCGCGTTGCCCGCGGCCGCGACGTTCACCGCGCCCTTGCGCTCCGCGTACTTCGAGGCCCGCCCGACCGCGTCGACCAGTGCCTTCTGGTCGTCGTCCGTCGTGCAGTTGAACAACCACGGGTCGGTGTAATAGCTGTTGTTGGTGACGTCGACGCCATGGTCGGCCGCCCACACGAAGCCGCAGACGACGGCCTCCGTGTAGTACATGCCGGTCTTCGGCTCCGCCACCTTCAGGCTCGCGACCTTCACGCCCGGCGCGACGCCGGTGACACCGGTGCCGTTCTTCGCGGCGGCGACCGTGCCCGCCACGTGCATGCCGTGGTCGCTCTCCCCGGCCACCGGCCGCCACGCGTTGTCCTTCTGGACGGGCACGCCGCCCAGGCAGCTCGCGGACGCCCCGCGGTCGAAGTTCGGCGCGATGTCGGGGTGCGTGTCGTCGACACCGGAGTCGAGCACGCCGACCGTGACCTTGCGGCTGCCGAGGGAGATCTCGTGCGCCTTGTCCGCCTTCATGGCGGGCAGGTCCCACTGCAGCGGCTCCAGCTCGTCCTGGCCCGCCGAGGCCTTTCCGGCCGCGGCCTTCGCCTCCGCGGCGGTGAGCGGCCGCTCCGACTCGAGGGCGTTGTCCGACTGGGCGGACAGCGGGGCCGTCCGCGTCGCGCCCGCCGAGTCGACGCCCTTCACCTGGCGGATCGTCTCGGCGAAGTCGGGGTTCGCCGAGTGGACGACGATGACGCCGATCTTGTCGTACGCGATGACGACGTCGCCGCCCGCCTTGGCGATCGCCTTCTTGGCGCGCTCCGAACTCCCCTTGCCGGGCCGGACGTTCACGACGTAACTCATCGACGAGGCGTCCGAAGCCGAAGCCGAAGCTGAAGCCGACGCCGGAGCGTCCGGTACCGCGGCGGGCCGCGCGGACGCCGTCCCCGGCAGGAAGGCGACGGCCGAGACCATCGCGACGCCGAGCGGCAGGGCCAGCGCGCGGCGGGAGCGCAGGAAGGCGGCAGCGGATATGTGGGCCTTGGAAGACCCAGAGGACTCAGAGGGCTCAGAGGGCTCAGAGGACTTGCGGGACTTGGTGGACTCGCTCACGTTCTGTCTCCCCGTCACTTCTTCTTCACGGCGTCGAGCGCGTCGACGAGTCCGCTGCCGTAGAAGCCGTTCTTGTGCGCGCCGCCGCTCTCGCAGACCGCGTCGACGTCACCGTCGCCGTCGGGGTCGTACGGCGTGGCGGGGCACTCCAGGCGGTCGGCCTGCTTCTTCAGGATCCGCTGCAGCTCGGCGGGGCCCGCCTTGGGGTGCGTCGACTTGATCAGCGCGGCGACACCCGAGGCGTGCGGCGCCGCCATCGACGTGCCGCGCAGCCAGCCGTACTCGCCGCCCGGCATGGTGGAGAGGATGTTGCCGTTCTTCGACGGGGTGTCGGTCGGCAGCTGGTACTTGTCGCCGCCCGGGGCCGTCACGTCGACGACACCCTTGCCGTAGCTGGAGTACGACGACTTGAGGTTCTTGACGCCCGTCGCGCTGGTCGTGACGACGCCCGGCAGCTGGGTCGGCACGTCGAGGCACTCGTGCGGGTCGATGGTGCGGGTCACCGGAGTGGAGTCGTCCGGGCTGGAGTCGTCGACGATCGCGTCCGCGTCCAGGTCGTGGTTGGAGTTGCCCGCGGAGGCGACGTTGAGGGTGCCCTTCTTCTGCGCGTACAGCTGCGCGCGGTTGACCGCGTCGAGGATCGCCTTCTGGTCCGGGTCGTCCTTGCAGTTGTACAGCCACGGGTCCACGTAGTAGCTGTTGTTGGTGATCTCGACGCTGTGCTCGGCGGCGAACACGAAGGCGCAGACCACGTTCTCCGGGTAGAACAGCTCGTCGACCGGGTCGGCCACCTTGATGCCCGCGATCTTCACGCCGGGCGCCACGCCCGCGACGCCGACGCCGTTGCGCGCGGCGCCGATCTCACCGGCCACGTGCGTGCCGTGGTAGTGCTCCTTCTTCGCCGGGCGCCAGGCCCCGGGCGAGGTGTCGAGCCTGCCGCCGACACAGCTCGCGGACTGCGCGGGCGAGAAGTTGGGGGCGAGGTCCGGGTGGGTGTCGTCGACGCCGGTGTCGATCACGGCGACGGTGACCTTCTTGCTGCCCGGGTTGATCTTCGCGGCCTTGTCGGCGCCGATCGCCCGCAGGTCCCACTGGTCGGCTTCCATCGGCTCGGTGCCCGGCGCCGCGCTCTTCTTCAGGGCCTTGGCCTCGGCGGCGGACAGCACCTTCGCCTTGCCGTCGTCCGTCGTGGCGGCCGACTTCAGCGGCGCGGTGTGGGTCGCGCCCGCGGACTGGACGCCGCGCACGTCGCGTATTCGCCTGCCGAAGTCCTGGTCCGTCGAGTGGACGACGATGACGCCGATCTTCTCGTGCGTGACGACGACGGAGCCGCCGGCCCTGGCTATCGCCTTCTTGACGTACGCGAGCGTCTTGCGGTCCGTGCGGGTGTTGACGACGTACGCGAAGACGGGGGCGTCCTTCGCGGTCTGCGCCGACACGGGGGCGGGGGACTCGTTCGGAGCCGCGGTCGCGGCGCCGGGCACGAAGCCGACCGAGGCGGCGAGCGCGAGGCCGAGCGGCACGGTGAGCGCCGTACGACGTCTGGAACGCAGATGAGCCATGGGATCTCCACATCATCCGGATACGGAACTGCCCGAACACAGCTGGTGCTCGGGCAGGTACATGACGGGCGTGCAGGGTGAAGCTATCCCCCGAACTCCCAGGCCAGCAATGCCTCCTGGCCGCCTTCTGGCCGTGTTCCGACTGCGTTCCGGCAGAAACCGGGCAGCGGGGGCGCGTCGTGCGCGGTCCAGGGACGTTGAGCAGACAACGGAAGCAACATCAACCCCTGTCGGATCACGTCCCGTGGCCTTAGCATCGCCATCCGTGGCACACGTGATCCGCGTCACGCCGGACGTGAGGCCAGAGAACCCATGGAACAACTGTCCGTCCCCACCCCACCCGCACCACGAGGAGACTCCGTGGCCACCGACGCACCGCCCCCTTCGAAGGGTGGCGCAGGAAAAGAACCCGCTCCCCACGCGCCCTCCACGGAGGAGTTCATCCAGGTGCAGGGGAGCTCGGAATTCGGTGAACTGCGCCGCTCGCACCGCTCGTTCGCCTTCCCGCTCACCATCGCCTTCATCGCCTGGTACCTCGTGTACGTCCTGCTCTCCAACTACGCGGGCGACTTCATGGGCACCAAGCTCTTCGGCAACATCAACGTGGCCCTGATCCTCGGCCTCGGGCAGTTCCTGACCACCTTCCTCATCGCCTGGTTCTACTCGCGCCACGCGGCGGCGCAGCTCGACCCGAAGGCCGAGGGGATCAAGTCCCGCATGGAGACCCGCATGGACACCCGCACGGAGTCCCGCACGGAGGGCGACGCATGAGCCCCGCGCACACCGCCGTCATCGACCTGGCGGCCGCGTCCGACGCCTCCGAGCACCGGCCGCTGATCATCAGCCTCTTCGCCGCCTTCGTCGTCGCCACCCTCTTCATCACCGTGTGGGCCGGCCGGCAGACCAAGAGCGCCGCCGACTTCTACGCGGGCGGCCGCCAGTTCACCGGCTTCCAGAACGGCCTCGCGATCTCCGGCGACTACATGTCCGCCGCGTCCTTCCTCGGCATCGCCGGCGCCATCGCCCTCTTCGGATACGACGGCTTCCTCTACTCCATCGGCTTCCTGGTCGCCTGGCTCGTGGCGCTCCTCCTGGTCGCCGAGCCGCTGCGCAACTCCGGGCGCTACACGATGGGCGACGTCCTCGCGTACCGCATGCGCCAGCGTCCCGTCCGTACCGCCGCGGGCACCTCCACGATCGTCGTCTCGATCTTCTACCTGCTCGCGCAGATGGCGGGCGCGGGCGTCCTGGTCTCGCTGCTGCTCGGCATCACCAGCGACGCGGGCAAGATCCTCATCGTCGCCCTGGTCGGCGTCCTGATGATCGTCTACGTCACCATCGGCGGCATGAAGGGCACCACCTGGGTGCAGATGGTCAAGGCCGTCCTGCTCATCACCGGCACCGTCCTCATCACCTTCCTGATCCTGCTGAAGTTCAACTTCAACGTCTCCGACCTGCTCGGCACGGCCGCCTCCAACAGCGGCAAGGGCTCGGCCTTCCTTGAGCCCGGCCTCAAGTACGGCGTCTCCGGCACCTCGAAGCTGGACTTCATCTCGCTCGGCATCGCCCTGGTCCTGGGCACCGCGGGCCTGCCGCACATCCTGATCCGCTTCTACACCGTGCCCACGTCCAAGGCCGCCCGGAAGTCCGTGAACTGGGCCATCGGCATCATCGGCGCCTTCTACCTGATGACGATCGTCCTCGGCTTCGGCGCCGCCGCCCTGCTCAAGCCCGGCGAGATCATCGCCTCCAACAAGGCGGGCAACACGGCGGCGCCGCTCGCCGCCCTGGAGATCGGCGGCGGTGGCGACTCGACCGGCGGCGCGATCCTGCTCGCGGTGATCTCCGCGGTCGCCTTCGCCACGATCCTCGCGGTCGTCGCGGGCCTCACCCTCGCCTCGTCGTCCTCCTTCGCGCACGACATCTACGCGAACGTCATCCGCAAGGGCAAGGCCACCGAGAAGGAGGAGATGAAGGCGGCCCGCTGGTCGACCGTCTTCATCGGCATCGTCTCCATCGCGCTCGGGGCCCTGGCCCGCGATCTGAACGTGGCGGGCCTCGTCGCCCTCGCCTTCGCGGTCGCCGCCTCCGCGAACCTGCCGACGATCCTCTACAGCCTCTTCTGGAAGAGGTTCACCACGCAGGGCGCGCTCTGGTCGATCTACGGAGGCCTCATCGCCGCCGTCGGCCTGGTGCTGTTCTCACCGGTCGTCTCGGGCAAGCCCAGCTCGATGTTCCCCGACGCGAACTTCGACTTCTTCCCGCTGGAGAACCCGGGCCTGATCTCCATTCCGCTGGGCTTCCTGCTCGGCTGGCTCGGCTCGCTCCTCTCCAAGGAGGAGCCGGACAAGGGCAAGTACGCCGAGCTGGAGGTCAAGTCCCTCACCGGCGTCGGAGCCCACTGACCGGCATTTGTTCACATGTTCGTAGCGGCCGCGTCGTAGAGTCCTACGACGCGGCCGTACCGTTCCTCGTGGCAAATGGCCCATGGCGTTGTCAGAGGTGTCGCGTAAGGTCGAAGGCAGTGGGACCCATGGGACCCATCCGTATCGGACCGCCGGGGAGGGGGCCGCAGTGCTCATCGACACGTTTGGCCGCGTAGCCACTGACCTGCGCGTATCGCTGACCGACCGCTGCAATCTGCGGTGCACCTACTGCATGCCGGAGGAAGGCCTGCAGTGGCTCGCCAAGCCGGACCTGCTCACCGACGACGAGATCGTCCGCCTCATCCGCATCGCCGTCACACAGCTCGGCATCACCGAGGTCCGCTTCACCGGCGGCGAGCCCCTGCTGCGCCCCGGCCTCGTCGGCATCGTCGAGCGCTGCGCCCAGCTGGAGCCCCGCCCGAAGATGTCCCTGACGACGAACGGCATCGGTCTCAAGCGCACCGCCGCGGCCCTGAAGGCCGCCGGCCTCGACCGGGTCAATGTCTCCCTGGACACCCTGCGCCCCGACGTCTTCAAAACGCTCACCCGGCGCGACCGCCACAAGGACGTCCTCGAAGGCCTCGAAGCGGCCCGCGACGCCGGCCTCACCCCCGTCAAGGTCAACACCGTCCTGATGCCCGGGCTGAACGACGACGAGGCCCCCGACCTCCTCGCCTGGGCCGTCGCGAACGACTACGAGCTCCGCTTCATCGAGCAGATGCCCCTCGACGCCCAGCACGGCTGGAAGCGCGACGGCATGATCACCGCGGGTGACATCCTGCAGTCCCTGCGCACCCGCTTCGAGCTCACCGAAGAGGGCTCGCAGGAGCGCGGTTCCGCGCCCGCCGAGCGCTGGATCGTGGACGGCGGCCCGCACCGCGTCGGCGTCATCGCCTCCGTCACCCGCCCGTTCTGCTCGGCCTGCGACCGCACCCGCCTGACGGCCGACGGCCAGGTGCGCACCTGCCTCTTCGCCACCGAGGAAACGGACCTGCGCGCGGCCCTGCGCGCCGCGCCCGACGACACGGCGGACGGCTCGGACGAGGAGATCGCCCGCATCTGGAAGCTCGCGATGTGGGGCAAGAAGGCCGGCTCCGGCCTGGACGACCCGTCGTTCCTGCAGCCGGACCGCCCGATGTCGGCGATCGGCGGCTAGCCGTCCCCGTCGGCGGCCTCGCGCGCCTGCCACTCGTCGAGCGGCACGACGTCCTTCAGCATGCCGCGCACGCCGAGGAACTGGGAGAGGTGCTCGCGGTGTTCACCGCACGCGAGCCAGGTCTTGCGCCGCTCCGGGGTGTGGATCTTGGGGTTGTTCCAGGCCAGTACCCAGACCGCTGCGACGCGGCAGCCCTTGGCGGAACAGATCGGGTTTTCGTCACTCACAGTCGCGTCCAAGTGCTGCGAACAAGGCGACGCCGAGCAGCCACGGGGGGAGCTGCCCGGCGTCGGTCTGTCGCTCCGACGGGGGATGCGGAGCGCGTACGAAGTATGTCATGGGGGACCCGCCGACCGGCACTGGAACTACACGATTGATCTGAGGTTTTCTTGAGCTTGGCGCAACGTCGACGGTCAGTTCGGCTCGTGCGCGGCACCGCGTCGCTGGTCGTGAGCGGGGCCCAGGGGATCTTCCGGGACGGATTCCGCGGCGGCTGCCGCGACGGGCGGCGCGAGCATTGGCCGAGAAGGAGCGGGCACGAACGTCGACGGCAGCGAAGGCGGCGACTCCCGCCCGGCGTTGGCGATCACGACGGAGATGTACGGCAGGAGAACCCCGAGCACCAGAGCGACGAGCGCGACGTGCCGCTCGACGTTCCACAGCACGGCGGCGGCCACCACCGACACCGTGCGGACCGACATCGAGATCACGTACCGTCGCTGCCTGCCGCGCACGTCCTCCGCGAGACCCTGCCGGGCCCCCGTGATCCGGAAGACCTGGCCGCTGCTCTGCTTCCGCATCACATTCCACCGCCCTGTCCGCTGTGCCGGACTCTCCGCGGTACCTGCCCCGGTCCGGCCCCTCAACGTTACGCCGCGGCTGCGCAGCCTACGAGACCGGGGCGGGCCTCATCCCGGTGCCCCTCCTGCGCCGCGCCACGTATGGCCGAGCCCGACATGCGCCGTATGGCGGACGGGTCGAGACTGGCCGTAATGCTCATCTGAGCCGACTAGGAGGCAGCTATGGGCTGGTTGTGGGCCATCATCGTGGGTTTCGTGCTGGGTCTGATCGCCAAGGCGATCCTCCCCGGGAAGCAGCACAGTCCTCTCTGGCTGACCACGGTGTTCGGCATCATCGGAGCCGTTCTGGGCAACTGGCTCGCGACTCAGTTCGGCATCAACGAGACCAAGGGCATCGACTGGGGCAGGCACGCGCTCCAGCTGGTCGCGGCTCTCGTGGTCGTCGGCCTCGGTGACGCGGCGTACACGATGCTCCGCGGCAATAAACGACGGGCTTAGCCGCACACGGAGGGGCCGGTCCGCGCGGACCGGCCCCTTTCGCGCTCGCGTGGTGCGGGCGTGCCGTGGTGCGGGCGTGCGGGCCGGTCAGCCCGCCGTGACCTCCACCGCGGCCAGGTTCTTCTTGCCGCGGCGCAGGACGAGCCACCGCCCGTGCAGCAGATCCTCGCGGGCCGGCACGGCGTCCTCAACGGCGACCTTCACGTTGTTCACGTAGGCACCGCCCTCCTTGACCGTGCGCCGGGCGGCGGACTTGCTCGCCACCAGACCGACCTCGGCGAGCAGGTCCACGACCGGACCGAGCTCGGCGACCTCGACGCGCGGCAGCTCGGAGAGAGCCGCGGCCAGCGTCGCCTCGTCCAGCTCGGCGAGCTCGCCCTGACCGAAGAGGGCCTTGGACGCGGCGATGACCGCGGCGCACTGGTCCGCGCCGTGCACCAGCGTGGTCAGCTCCTCGGCGAGCGCGCGCTGCGCGGCGCGCGCCTGCGGACGCTCCTCGGTCTGCTTCTCGATCTCCTCCAGCTCCTCGCGGGACTTGAAGGACAGGATCCGCATGTACGTCGAGATGTCCCGGTCGTCCGTGTTCAGCCAGAACTGGTAGAACGCGTACGGCGTCGTCATCGCCGGGTCGAGCCAGACCGCGCCGCCCTCGGACTTGCCGAACTTGGTGCCGTCCGACTTGAGCATCAGCGGCGTGCCCATGGCGTGCACCACGGCGTCCGGCTCCAGGCGGTGGATCAGGTCGATGCCCGCCGTGAGGTTGCCCCACTGGTCGCTGCCGCCGGTCTGCAGGGTGCAGCCGTACCGCCGGTAGAGCTCCAGGAAGTCCATGCCCTGGAGGAGCTGGTAGCTGAACTCCGTGTACGAGATGCCTTCCTGGGACTCCAGGCGGCGGGCCACGGAGTCCTTGGTCAGCATCTTGTTCACCCGGAAGTGCTTGCCGATGTCGCGCAGGAACTCGATCGCGGACAGGCCCGCGGTCCAGTCGAGGTTGTTCACCATCGTCGCGGCGTTCTCGCCCTCGAAGGACAGGTACGGCTCGATCTGCGAGCGCAGCCTGGCCACCCAGTTCGCGACCGTCTCCGGGTCGTTCAGCGTGCGCTCGGCGGTCGGCCGCGGGTCACCGATCTGGCCGGTCGCGCCGCCGACCAGCGCCAGCGGGCGGTGCCCCGCCTGCTGGAGCCGGCGGACGGTGAGGACCTGCACGAGGTGTCCCACGTGCAGGCTCGCCGCGGTCGGGTCGAAGCCGCAATAGAACGTGACGGGACCGTCCGCGAGCGCCTTGCGCAGTGCGTCTTCATCGGTGGACAGGGCGAAAAGCCCCCGCCACTTCAGCTCGTCGACGATGTCCGTCACGGGTCTCGCGTCTCCTTGGATGTGCTGATGGGATGCACTGAGTGCTGATGGGATGCACTGGGAGTGCAGTCTCCGAGGTTATACGCCCTGGCTGACCGAACTCATATTGAAATCCGGGACGCGCAGCGCGGGCATCGCGGCCCGGGTGAAGTAGTCGCCCCACTCGCGCGGCAGCGTCTTCTCCGTGCGGCCCGCCTCGGTGGCCCGGCCGAGGAGGTCCACGGGCGACTCGTTGAACCGGAAGTTGTTCACTTCGCCCACCACCTCGCCGTTCTCGACGAGGTACACGCCGTCCCTGGTAAGACCGGTGAGCAGCAGCGTCGCCGGGTCCACCTCACGGATGTACCAGAGGCAGGTCAGCAGCAGCCCGCGCTCGGTGGCCGCGACCATCTCGTCGAGCGAGCGGTCGCCGCCCCCGTCCAGGACGAGGTTGTCCACGGCCGGCGTCACCGGCAGCCCGGTCAGGCCCGCGCTGTGCCGGCTGGTCGCGAGGTGAGCGAGCTCACCGGCGCGGATCCACTCGGTGGCGGCCAGCGGCAGACCGTTGTCGAAGACGGAGGCGTCACCGCCCGAGGAGTGCGCGAGCACGAAAGGCGCCGACTCCAGACCCGGCTCGTACGGGTCGCTGCGCAGCGACAGCGGCAGCTCGGTGACGCGTTCGCCGAGGCGCGTGGCGCCGCCCGGCTTGGAGAACACCGTGCGGCCCTCGGCGGCGTCGCGGGCCGACGACGACCAGTACTGGTAGATCAGCAGGTCCGCGACGGCGGTGGGCGGCAGCAGCGTCTCGTACCGCCCTGCGGGCAGGTCGACGCGCCGCCGGGCCCAGTCGAGGCGCTGGGCGAGCTCCGCGTCGAGCGCCGCCGGGTCGACGTCCTTGAAGTCACGGGTGGCCCGCCCCGCCCACGCCGACTTGGTGCGGTCCGGTGACTTGGCGTTCAGTTCCAGCGTGCCGTTGGGCTGGTCGTGCCGCAGCCGCAGCCCCGTCGACGTACCGAGGTAGCTCGACACGAGCTCGTGGTTCGCGAAGCCGTACAGCTCGCGCCCGCCCGCACGGGCCCGTGCGAACGCCTCACCGAGCGCCGGAGCGAAGTCCGCGAAGACCGCGGACGAGGTCTCCACGGGCGCCTCGGTGAAGTCGGGGGACGCGGCGGTGCCGGTCACCAGCGGCTGCGCGTCCTCGGCGGGAGCCGCCCCGCGCGCCGCCTCCTCGGCGGCCCGCACCAGCGGCTCCAGGTCGTCGGCGGTCACGGCGGAGCGCGTCATGACACCGGACGCGGTGCCCTCCTTGCCGTCGACGGTCGCGATGACGGTGAGGGTGCGGCCGCGGGTGACGCCGTTGGTGGTCAGCGCGTTGCCCGCCCAGCGCAGGTTGGCCGTCGACTCCTCGTCGGCGATCACGACGCAGCCGTCGGCGGTGGACAGTTCGAGGGCGCGCTCGACGATCTCGTGCGGCTTGGTGGCGCTGCGGCTCATCGACCGGCCTCCTGCGTGGTGTTCAGAATGTTCACGCCCCGGAACAGGGCGGACGGGCAGCCGTGCGACACCGCGGCGACCTGGCCGGGCTGGGCCTTGCCGCAGTTGAAGGCGCCGCCGAGGACGTACGTCTGCGGGCCGCCGACCGCGGCCATCGAGCCCCAGAAGTCGGTGGTCGTCGCCTGGTAGGCGACGTCCCGCAGCTGCCCGGCGAGCCGCCCGTTCTCGATCTTGTAGAAGCGCTGCCCGGTGAACTGGAAGTTGTACCTCTGCATGTCGATCGACCACGACCGGTCGCCGACCACGTAGATGCCGCGGTCGACGCCCGCGATCAGGTCCTCCGTGGAGAGACCGCCCGGGTCCGGCTGGAGCGACACGTTCGCCATGCGCTGCACCGGCACGTGGCCGGGGGAGTCGGCGTACGCGCAGCCGTTGGAGCGTTCGAAGCCGGTGAGCTTCGCGATCCGCCGGTCCAGCTGGTAGCCGACGAGCGTGCCGTCCTTGATCAGGTCCCAGGACTGCGCGGCCACGCCCTCGTCGTCGTACCCGACGGTCGCGAGCCCGTGCTCGGCGGTCCTGTCACCCGTCACGTTCATCAGCGACGAGCCGTACGCGAGCTTGCCGAGCTGGTCGAAGGTGGCGAACGAGGTGCCCGCGTACGCCGCCTCGTAGCCGAGGGCGCGGTCCAGCTCGGTGGCGTGGCCGATGGACTCGTGGATCGTCAGCCAGAGGTTGGACGGGTCGACGACGAGGTCGTACGAACCCGCCTGGACGCTCGGCGCCCGCATCTTCTCCGCCAATTGCTCGGGGAGGCGCTCCAGCTCGCCCTGCCAGTCCCAGCCGGTCCCCGTGAGGTACTCCCAGCCGCGGCCGACCGGCGGCGCGATCGTCCGCATCGAGTCGAACTCGCCGGTCGAGCCGTCCACGGCCACCGCGGTCAGCTGCGGGTGCAGCCGCACGCGCTGCTGCGTGGTCACGGTGCCCGCCGTGTCCGCGTAGAACTTGTTCTCGTGCACGGTGAGCAGCGAGGCGTCGACGTGCGCGACCCCGTCGGCGGCGAGCAGCCGCGCGCTCCAGTCGGCGAGCAGCCCCGCCTTCTCCTCGTCCGGCACGGAGAACGGATCGATCTCGTACGAGGACACCCACGTCCTGTCCGCGTGCACGGGCTCGTCCGCGAGCTCCACTCTCTCGTCGGACCCGGCGGCCTTGATGACCTGCGCCGACAGCTTCGCCATCGCCACGGCCCGCGACGCGACCCGCGCCGCCGCGTCCATCGTCATGTCCACACCCGAGGCGAAGCCCCAGGTGCCGCCGTGCACCACACGGACCGCGTACCCGAGGTCCGTCGAGTCGGAGGTGCCGGACGGCCTGGCGTCGCGCAGCTGCCAGGACGCGCTGCGCACCCGCTCCAGGCGGAAGTCCGCGTGGTCGGCGCCGAGCGCCCGCGCGCGGGCCAGCGCGGCGTCGGCGAGAGCCCGCAGCGGCAGCGCCGTGAAGGCTTCATCGATGGAATGAGGCACGGATGTCTCCCTGCTGTCGGCACCGGTCAGGTCCGATCATGTCGCGCACCACGGCCCGAGGGCCAGGGTTTTCTGTAGGGACCCGACAGCGACTCCTCCGAGCCACTGTCGGTCGTCGATTCTCCGTATCGCGGGAGGTACCGATAGGTTTTCGAGGTACCAGACCGCTATCGAAAGGGTGATCCGTTGAGCCGCTCGGTTCTCGTCACCGGAGGAAACCGGGGCATCGGCCTCGCCATCGCCAGCGCCTTCGCCGAGGCCGGCGACAAGGTCGCGATCACCTACCGCTCGGGCGAGCCGCCGAAGGTCCTCACCGACGCCGGCGTCCTCGCCGTCAAGTGCGACATCACCGACGCCGAGCAGGTGGAGCAGGCCTACAAGGAGATCGAGGAGAAGCACGGGAACGTCGAGGTCCTGGTCGCCAACGCCGGCATCACCAAGGACCAGCTCCTGATGCGCATGTCCGAGGAGGACTTCACGTCCGTCCTCGACACCAACCTCACCGGCACCTTCCGTGTCGTCAAGCGCGCCAACCGCGGCATGCTGCGCGCCAAGAAGGGCCGCGTCGTCCTCATCTCCTCCGTCGTCGGCCTGCTGGGCGGCGCGGGGCAGGCGAACTACGCCGCCTCCAAGGCCGGTCTGGTCGGTTTCGCCCGCTCGCTCGCCCGCGAGCTCGGTTCGCGCAACCTCACCTTCAACGTCGTCGCCCCCGGTTTTGTCGACACCGACATGACCAAGGTGCTGACGGACGAGCAGCGCGAGGGCATCGTCTCTCAGGTGCCGCTCGGCCGTTACGCGCAGCCCGAGGAGATCGCCGCCGCGGTGAAGTTCCTCGCGTCCGACGACGCCTCGTACATCACTGGAGCCGTCATCCCCGTTGACGGCGGATTGGGCATGGGTCACTGATCACATGAGCGGAATTCTCGACGGCAAGCGCATCCTCATCACGGGTGTGCTGATGGAGTCCTCCATCGCCTTCCACGCGGCGAAGGTCGCTCAGGAGCAGGGCGCGGAGGTCATCCTGACCGCCTTCCCGCGGCCCACCCTCACCGAGCGCATCGCCAAGAAGCTCCCCAAGCCCGCCAAGGTCATCGAGCTCGACGTGACCAACCAGGAGCACCTCGACCGCCTCGAGGGCCTGGTGCGCGAGGAGCTCGGCGGCCTCGACGGCGTCGTCCACTCCATCGGCTTCGCCCCGCAGGACGCCCTCGGCGGCAACTTCCTGAACACGCCGTTCGAGTCGGTGGCCACGGCCATGCACGTCTCGGCGTACTCCCTGAAGTCGCTGACCATGGCCTGCCTGCCGCTCATGCCGGAGGAGGGCGGCTCGGTCGTCGGCCTGACCTTCGACGCGCAGTTCGCCTGGCCGCAGTACGACTGGATGGGCCCGGCCAAGGCCGCCCTGGAGGCCACCAGCCGCTACCTCGCGCGCGACCTCGGCTCCCGCGACATCCGCTGCAACCTCATCTCCGCGGGTCCGCTCGGCTCCATGGCCGCCAAGTCCATCCCGGGCTTCTCGGACCTCGCGAAGGTGTGGGACACCCGCTCCCCGCTGAACTGGGACATGGCCGACCCGGAGCCCGCGGGCCGCGGCATCGTCGCCCTGCTCTCGGACTTCTTCCCGAAGACCACCGGTGAGATCATCCACGTCGACGGCGGCGTGCACATGATGGGCGCCTGACCAGGTCGTACGTACGTTTTCGAGGCCCCGTCCCCCGCAGCGCGCGGGCGGCGGGGCCTCACCCGTTCGGCCCCCCGGCCGGGCGCCCCGGGGAGAGTGCCGCGCACTCTGAAGTGTGCGTCTCTCCGGTGTGGTGCCCGTGGCTCTCGCTCTGGCGGTCGTCGCGCCGAGCGCCGCGCCGCCACAACCGCCGCGCGCGGGCGCGGGCGCGGACGGGCAGGCGGACGTGCGGGCGGAGAAGCCGGGGCCGCGCCCCTTCGGCTCGGAGTGCCGCACCGGCGTCGTCGGCTCCCACGTCGTCGCGCACTGCCACAACCCCTACCCCGAGACCGACCGGGTCCGCCTCCACGTGGAGTGCTACCGGTGGTGGGACATCGACACCGACTCGCGCCCCGTCGAGGCCGGACCCGCGATGACGGTGCGCCTGACCGGACGGTGCTGGAAAGAGGTCCGCGCGGTCTGGGTCAGCCACGAGAAGTGAACCGCTGCGTCGGCCGCGAGAGGTGAGCCGCGCCGTCAGCCGCCGGAAGCGAGCCGCTCCGGACGGCACATGAAGGGGTAGCCCGCCGCCTCCGAAGCGGCGGCCTCCACGTCGCCCGCGCGGATCGCGTCCACCAGGCGGGCGTGGTCCATGTGGGACTCCGGGGTCAGCTCCTCGCCGATGTCCTCGCGCAGCCAGTCCCGCAGCACCTCGCCGAGGTCCGCGTACATCGCCATCATGACGTCGTTGTGCGACGCGGCGACGACGGCCATGTGGAACGTCGCGTCCGCCGTCACGAACGCCTCCGCGTCCCCGGACGCCCAGACCTCCTCGCGGCGTGCCAGCAGCGCGTCGAGCTGCTTGAGGTCGCGCTCGGTGCGGCGCTCCGCGGCGAGCTTCGCGGCACTGGACTCCAGCGTGCTGCGCAGCTCGGCGATGTGCCGAGGGTCCGCGTCGGCGAACCGGCGCTGCATCACGCCCGCGAGCTCGCTCGTCGCGACCACGTAGGTCCCCGAGCCCTGCCTGATGTCGAGCAGGCCGTTGTGCGCGAGGGCGCGCACCGCCTCCCTGACCGTGTTCCTGGCCACGCCCAGCTGCTCGACCAGCTCGGGCTCGGTGGGGATACGGGAGCCGACCGGCCACTCGCCCGACGAGATCTGGTTGCGCAGCTCGGAGATGACCTGCTCCGAGAGCGCCGAACGGCGAGGGGTGGTCAGCGGCATGACGCTCCTTCGAGGGAGACCTGTGGGTGAGCAGTGTGAGCAGTGGTGTGAGCAGTGTGACGTAAACGGATTGGACAGCCAATCATCCCATGATTCTATGATGGCCCTATGGCTAGTGAGGAAACCGGGACGATGACGCCGACAGCAGCACCCCCGACACGCACGGGAGCGACCGAGAAACAGGCCCCCACGCGCGCGTGGGCGACGCGACTCGTCGTCGTGGGCATCGTCCTGGCGGCCATGAACCTCCGCCCCGCCATCACCAGCCTCGGCGCCCTCCTCGAAGAGGTGCGCGACGGCCTCGGCATGAGCGGCACCCTCGCGGGACTGCTCACCTCCGTGCCGCCGCTCTGCTTCGCGTTCTTCGGCGTGATGGCGCCCCGCCTGGCCCGGCGCTTCGGGCCGAGCGCGGTGGTGTGCGTCGGCATGGCCGCCATCGTTTCGGGCCTCGTGATCAGGCCCTTCATCGGCGGCACCGCGGGCTTCCTCGCGGGCACCGCGCTCGCCCTCGCGGGCATCGCCGTCAGCAACGTCCTGATGCCGGTCATCGTCAAGCGCTGGTTCCCCGACCGGGTCGGTTCCATGACCGGTCTCTACTCGATGGCCCTCGCGTTCGGCACCTCCATCGCGGCGGCCGCCACCGTGCCCCTCACCGACGGTCTCGGCGGACGCTGGCAGACCGGCCTCGCCGTGTGGGCGGTGCTCGCGGTGGTCGCCGTCGTGCCGTGGATCCCGCTCATCCGCGACCGGGGCACGGCCGCCACCGAGGCCCCGGAGCACATCAGTCCCGCCGTGCGCCAGGAGGACGCGGGGCTGCGCATCACCCACAGCCGCACCGCGTGGGCGCTCGCCGTCTTCTTCGGCCTGCAGGCCACGGCCGCGTACATCACGATGGGTTGGATGCCGCAGATCTTCCGCGACGCGGGCGTCCCCGCGGGCGAGGCCGGCGTGCTGCTCGCCGTCACGATGGCCATGGGCGTGCCCCTGGCGTTCGTCATTCCGAGGGTCGCCACGCGCCTGACCAACCAGGGCCCGGTCGTGATCTTCCTCGGAGCGTGCGGACTCGCCGGCTACGCGGGCCTCTACCTCGCCCCCGCCGGCGGCGCGTGGGCCTGGGCGCTGCTGCTCGGCGTCTCCAACTGCGCCTTCCCGCTCGCCCTCACGATGGTCGGGATGCGGGCCAAGAGCAGCGTCGGCGTGGCCAAGCTGTCCGCCTTCGCGCAGAGCACGGGCTATCTGATCTCGATCCCGGGACCGCTCCTCGTGGGCGTGCTCTACCAGCACAGCGGCGGCTGGGGGCTGCCGATCGCGCTCATGGCGGCCCTGATGGTGCCGCAGATCGTCATCGGTACGCTCGCGGGCCGCAACCGCACGGTCGAGGACGAGGTGGCGGCCAGGGCCGCCAGGGCCACGGCGGCCTGATCCCCGCAGGCGGGGGAGGGCCGCCCCCGCCTGTGAGGGTGGCCCGCCCCCGGCGGAGGGTGGCCCGACCCCGGCGGAGGGCGGGTGGGCAAAGGGTGCGAGACTGGCCGTATGCCTGTCCTCGACCCGAACCCCCAGAACGGCCAGAAGAAGCTGCTCATCGTGCTCGGCGCGATGCTGGCCATCACCGTGATCATCGGCATCATCGCCTCCATCGCCTCGCCGTGAGACCGGTGCCCACGACGGCCCGAACGGGCTCCGGCGGGGCGGATGGTGGGGCTAGCACCCCCATCCCCTAGGGGGTCAGTATCAGGGTCAAGTGGGTGGATCTCCGGATGGGTTGAGGGTCGCCGATCACCTAACTTCGAATTGTGACCGCGAAGACGCGGCACGGACCATTCGAAGACCACGGAGGCGGCATGTCGGCCCGATCGCACACCCGGCGCGACCCGGCCCAGTCGGGCAGCGTCGAGATCCAGCTCCCCTGGTGGGCCATCGCCCTCCCCGCCGTCGCCTTCGCGGCCCTGCTCCTGCTCATCCTGAATCCCGTGGACGCGCACGCGGCGACCGGCGAGCCGGCCGTCACACACCTCCTGGAGCGGATACGGACGCTGGTCCTGCGCACGGCCTCCTGACCCCTCCGCCACCGGGCCCGTCACCCGCGCCGGGGCACCACGCCAACTCCCTGCGCCCCATGGCACGTTTCATGCGAAGCTGGGATGCATGAGCGTCGCAGAACCCCGCAGGATTGTCCTCTTCCGGCATGCGAAGGCCGACTGGCCGCAGGTTTCCGACCACGAGCGGCCGCTCGCGGAGCGAGGCCGCCGGGACGCCCCCGTCGCCGGGCGCAAGCTGGCCGACAGCGGCATCACCTTCGACCAGGCCCTCTGCTCGACCGCCACCCGGACCCGCGAGACCTGGAAGCTCGCCGTCCAGGAGCTGCCGCAGCGGCCGAAGACCGTCTACGAGGAGCGGCTGTACGAAGCCTCTCCCGGCGAGCTGATCGCCGTGCTCAACGAAACCCCGGACGACGTGCAGAACCTCGTCCTGATCGGCCACAATCCCGGCGTGCAGGGCCTGGCCCACGTCCTCGCCGGGGAGGCCGAGGGCGACACCAGAACGCGGCTGGAGCGCCGGGGCTTCCCGACCGCGGCCTTCGCCGTCCTGACGTACTCCGGGTCGTGGAAGGCGCTCGAGCCGGGCGTGGCCACGCTCGTCGACTACTGGGCACCCTCCGAGTAGCCGCCTCCCCGTCCACCGTGAAGGGGCCCGGCACACAGTGGGTGCCGGGCCCCTTCGACATGGATGACAGGTAGGGGTACGTCTATAGGCGTACGTCTATCGGGTGCACGTCAGCCGTCCGCCCTCAGCTGTCAGTCCAGGTGCATGTCGGCCGCCTCGACCTCTTCCCGCGTGATTCCGAGGAGATAGAGGACGGTGTCCAGGAAGGGGACGTTCACCGCGGTGTGCGCGGCCTCGCGGACCACCGGCTTGGCGTTGAAGGCGACACCGAGCCCCGCCGCGTTCAGCATGTCGAGGTCGTTCGCGCCGTCACCGATCGCGACGGTCTGCTCCAGCGGCACCCCGGCCTCCGTGGCGAACCGGCGCAGCAGCCTGGCCTTGCCCGCGCGGTCGACGATCTCACCGGTGACCTTGCCGGTCAGCTTGCCGTCGACGATCTCCAGGGTGTTGGCCTGCGCGAAGTCGAGGCCGAGACGTTCCTTCAGATCGTCGGTGACCTGGGTGAACCCGCCCGATACGACGCCCACTTGATACCCGAGGCGCTTGAGCGTGCGGATGAGGGTGCGGGCGCCCGGCGTGAGCCGTACTTCCGAGCGGACCTTGTCGACGACCGACGCGTCGAGCCCCGCGAGCAGCGCCACGCGGGCGTGCAGCGACTGTTCGAAGTCCAGCTCGCCGCGCATCGCGGCCGCCGTCACCTCGGCGACCTCGGCCTCGCACCCGGCGTGCGCGGCGAAGAGCTCGATGACCTCGTCCTGGATGAGCGTCGAGTCGACGTCCATCACGACCAGGCGCTGGGCGCGGCGGTGCAGGCCCGCAGAGACGACCGCGACATCCACGCCGAGCTTCGCGGCCTCTATGGCGAGGGCCGTGCGCAGCGTCTCGGTCTCGGTGCCGGACACCGCGAACTCGACGGCGGTGACCGGGTACTTGGCGAGCCGGAAGATACGGTCGATGTTGCCGCCGGTGGCCGTTATCCGGGCGGCGATCGCGGCCGTCGACTCCGACGTCAGCGGGTGGCCGAGCACGGTCACGAGCGAACGCCCGAGGCCGCGCGGCCGGTTGTCGCCGATCCCCGAGATGATCTCGGCCTGCATCTTCATGGACTCCGCCCAGCTGTGGACGGTGGCCCGAAGGTCGCCCTCCAGGCCGGCGGGCGGCTCGGTCACGAGCGCGCACAGCACGATACGGCCACGGGTGACGACCTGCTCGATGTCGACGACGTCGACGGAGTAGGCGGCGAGGGTGTCGAAGAGGCCGGCGGTGATGCCGGGGCGGTCCTTGCCGAAGATCTTGACTAGAAGTGTCGGGATGTCGGCGGGCTGAGGGGGCTGTGAAGCACTCATGGTGATCCCTACGGTATCCGCCCTCTTCCGGCCCCCGCCCGCCCGGTCCGCCACCCGGACACCCCCACCCGGACGGCCCCCCTGCCTGCTGCTGGCCTGTCGATGGTCTGCCGTGGCCCGCTGGCTTGTCGGGGCTGATCCTGTCCCGCCGCTTCGCGGCGGATACCTCCCGCCCACCCACCCGTTCACCCCGCGACACCTCCGCACCGTAGGGCCCGAGCGCGGCTCACCCAGGAGCTCCCCTCTTCACAGGGCATGAGATTCGCCGAGGCAACGTCCGACGCCCGCCCCGTCGCCGTTGGAGGTGGGGTGCGGGTGGCGCCGGGTGTCCTGCGATCGCTTCCTCTAGGAGGAGGGCGGTGTGGCGAGGGGCGTTCGGCCCGATCCCGTTGTGGGCAGGCGGGCCGCGGGCGGCACGGGTGGGCACAACCCACGGTGCCGGGTGCGGGTTAGTTGGGCTTGTGTGGGGTTTTTGGGGGCGGTGGGGGAGGAGGAGGCGGTGGGGGCCAGTCGGTGGAGCGGGAGCGGCGGCGGGGCGGTGGAGGTGGGGGGACCATCGGGCCCATGACCGTCGGGGCGCCGGAGACGTCGTCGCGGGGCGCGGACGGCGGTGGACGTAGGTAGGGGTTCGTGTCCGGGTTCGGCGGTCGGTGCGGAGTGCCTGGGGTGTAAGGCCCGGCACCGGAAGTACCCGAAGTGCTGGAAGTACCCGAAGCGCCGGAAGCGCCGGAAGTGCCGGAAGTGGTCGACGGTCCGGTCGTCCTCGGCAGCGCCGAAGAGAGCGGGCCCCCCTGCGTCGACGCCAGCGCGAACCGCGACGCCCCACCCCCCGCCGCCCCCGCGGCCAGCGCGAGCAACGCCCCCGCCACCCCCGCCCCGAACCCCCACACCGCCCCCAGCAGCACCGCCATCCCGAGCCGCCCGTGCAGCTCGGCCCCCGCGCCGAACGCGTCGAAGCCGAACACGGAGAGCGAGGCGTCGGCGGAGACCTCGGACAGCCATGCCAAAAGGGGAAGCCCGACCGCCGTCACCACCCCGAGCCGCACCCCGCACAGGCCCACGAACCCCGGAGCGGACGTCTTGGCGCGCACCTCGCCCACCTCGGATGCACCAGTTGCAATCCCCACGCCAGCTACACCGCGTACAGCATCTACACCCCGTATATCCCGTATATAAGGAGTCCGCACCGCCGTCAGCACTCCCGCGAACACCATCGTCACCGCCGCCGCCACGCCCAACAACCAGACCCTGTCGTCCAGTTCCGCGAGCCGCCCGAGTGTGAGCGCCTTGTCGGACGGGCCCGTCAGGAGGTCGTCCACCGGGTCCGGCAGGAACCGGCGGAGCTCACCCGTCGCCGTGCCGTCCCACGGCACGAAGAGACCGACGGACAGGCCGAGCCACACGCCGTTCGGCGCCCCGAGCAGTGCGGCGCCGGCGATTCGCTCGGGGTGGTCGTCGCCGACCATCGCGTACGCCGCCGCGGCGAACCCCGCCGCGACCGCCACCAGCACCACCGTGACCAGCGCGGAGACGGCCGGCCGCACCACCCGGTGCAGTCCGCCGAGGGCACGCGGCAGCGGTGTGCGCCGCGACGCGAGCAGCGCGACGAGCAGGACGCCGGTCACCCAGACCGCCCCACCGAGCAGCGTCGGCCCGGTGTCCACGGTGAAGCCGACCGAGGCCTCCGCCTCGACCAGGTCACCGAGCCGGTCGGGGAGGAGCCCGCCGATGTCGTCCCCGATCCCGCCGGGCAGCTTGTCGCCGATACCGTCCGGCAGCCCGTCGATGCCCTCCTCGATCCCCTTGTCGATGCCGAGCTGCTTGCCGTCGATCGTGATGACGTCGTGCCCCGCCCAGGCGAGCCCCGCGAGCATCGCGACGAAGAGGGCGACCACCGCGGCCGCACGCGCGGCGAGCTCGCCGGGGGCGATGACGGCCCCCGCGGCGCGCAAGGAGCGCAGGAAGAAGTGGGCGAGGAACAGCGCGCCGACCAAACCCACACCGAGTGGCGCAATATCGACTGTTGTGGTCGCCTCGGCGCCGTCCAGGCCGAACGCCGACACGTCACCGGACGGTGTGACCGAACCTCCCGCACCCAGCGCGACGGTCGCCGCCGTCATCGGCCCGAGCGCGGCGATCGCGTCCGCGCCGAGCAGATGAAGACCGAGCGCGGCCGTCCCCGCCATGCCGACCAGCGCCCAACTGACCGCGGCGATCGCGGAGAGCAGCACGTCACCCCACCGCACACCCCGGCTCTCGCCTCGATGACCGCCTCGGTGATCGCCTTTGTGATCGTCGGCCTGCATCAGGACCCCCCGGACCGCGGCGCGTTGCCCTGAATGCACTTAATGCTCTCAATGAGCATGATCCGTATGCACTGATGGGCACTGATGGGCGCTTCCTATGCTCCGGGCCGATTTCTTCCCCGTCAACGGGGCAACCCGTCACGCCCGTACGCAGTCTTCACAAGGCCCGACTTTCGGTCAGAGCCCTCCTCCTGAAATAGTTCCTCCCGATGTTCGACATCCCTAGACTCCCCACCGATGGGGGCTAGCTCGGGGGACAACTCAGTGGGGCTGGAGTGCCGGAACTCGTACTGGAATTGAATGGCAGGACCTGGACGCTGGACGCGTCCAGGCCGTACACCCTCGGACGTGATCCGCAGGGGGATATCTCGCTCGACGACGCCAGGGTCTCCTGGCGGCACGCGACGATCAGCTGGAACGGGCGCAGCTGGGTCATCGAGGACCACGGCAGCACCAATGGCACCTTCGTACAGGGCCAGCGGATCCACCAGATGGAAATCGGCCCCGGTTCGGCCGTGTACCTCGGCAACGCGACCGACGGTCCGCGGGTGAACGTGTCCGGCGGCGCCCCGGGCGCGGCCGCCGCGGCCGCCGTCTCGGCACCGCAGCAGCACGCCCAGCAGCAGGCCCCGTACCAGGCGCCGCAGCAGGGCTGGCAGCAGCCACCGCAGCAACAGCAGCAACCGCAACAGCACCAGCAGCACCACCAGCCCCAGCAACAACAACACCAGCCGCCGCAGCAGCAGCAACCGCACGTGCCCCAGCAGCAAGGCGGCCCGTCCGAGCAGTACGCGCAGAAGACTCCCGGTACCGGCGGTGTCGCGGGGGCCCCGCCGGTCTACGGCGACCGCAGCCCGACGACGTTCCACCAGCTGGCACTCGGCCGCAAGATGCGCATCGGCCGTGCCCTGGAGAACGAGCTCGTCGTCTCCGACCTGCAGGTCTCGCGCCACCACGCCGAGTTCACCGCGACGCCCGACGGCCGCTTCGAGCTCCACGACCTCGGCTCGCACAACGGCACGTACGTCAACGGCCAGCCGATCGCGAAGTCCTCGACGGTCCTCATCGGCCCGAACGACATCGTCGGCGTCGGCCACTCGACCTTCCGCCTCGTCGGCGGACAGCTCGAGGAGTTCGTCGACACCGGTGACGTCTCCTTCTCGGCCCGCCACCTCACGGTCACGGTCGACGGCGGCAAGCAGATCCTCAAGGACGTCTCCTTCGGCGTCCCGGAGAAGTCGCTCATCGCGGTCATCGGACCCTCGGGTTCCGGCAAGTCCACCCTGCTCAAGGCGCTCACCGGCTACCGGCCCGCCAACCAGGGCGACGTCCTCTACGACAACCGGAACCTCTACAAGCAGTTCGCCGAGCTGCGGCAGCGCATCGGTCTGGTCCCGCAGGACGACATCCTGCACAAGGAACTGACCGTCAAGAAGGCCCTCAAGTACGCGGCCAAGCTGCGCTTCCCGGCCGACACCACGGAGGCCGAGCGCGAGTCCCGCATCGACGAGGTGCTGCGTGAGCTCAAGCTGGACATCCACAAGGAGAAGAAGGTCACCTCCCTCTCCGGTGGCCAGCGCAAGCGCGTGTCGGTCGCCCTGGAGCTGCTGACCAAGCCCTCGCTGATCTTCCTGGACGAGCCGACCTCCGGCCTCGACCCGGGCATGGACCGCGACGTCATGCAGCTGCTCCGCGGCCTCGCCGACGACGGCCGCACGGTCCTCGTCGTGACGCACTCGGTCGCCGAGCTGGCGATCTGCGACAAGCTCCTGGTGATGGCGCCGGGCGGTTCGGTGGCGTACTTCGGCCCGCCCGAGGAAGCCCTGAACTTCTTCGGCTACAGCACCTGGGCCGACGTCTTCTCCGCCTTCGAGAACTACCGCGACTACGACTGGGCGGGCCGCTGGAAGGGCTCGCAGCACTACCAGATGTACGCCGCGGACATCGACGCCGTCGCCGCGCAGTCCGTACAGATGCCGCCGCCCCAGGCGGTGAAGCCGCCGAAGCCGCAGGGCTGGGGATCGCAGCTGTGGACCCTGATCCGCCGCTACACCTCGGTGATCGCCTCCGACAAGGGCTTCATGGGCCTGATGGTGATCCTGCCCGCGGTCCTCGGCATCGTCAGCGTCGTGATCCCGGCCGACTTCGGCCTCGCCCCGCCGAAACCGCCGGTCAAGTTCAACGGCGACGCGGGCACGATCATGCTCATCCTCGCGGTCGGCATGTGCTTCTCGGGCGCGGCCAACTCCGTACGTGAGCTGATCAAGGAACGGGTCATCTACGAACGGGAACGGGCCACCGGCCTCTCCCGCTCGGCGTACCTGATGTCGAAGGTCATCGTCCTCGGCGTCATCACGGCCATCCAGGGCGTCATCATCTGCGCCATCGGCTTCGCCCCGCGTGAGCTGCCGGAGGAAGGCCTGATCATGCCGCCGGCGGCGGAGATCTGCCTGACGATCATCGCGCTCGGCTTCACCTCGATGATGTTCGGCCTCGTCATCTCCTCGCTGGTGAAGACCGCCGAGAAGACCATGCCGCTCCTGGTCATGTTCGCGATCGTCCAGGTCGTGTTCACCGGCGTCCTCTTCCAGGTCTACGGCTCGCCCGGCCTGGAGCAGTTCGCCTGGCTGATGCCGTCCCGCTGGGCCATCGCCGGCGCGGGCGCCACCCTCGACCTGGCGCACCTGATGCCGCCGTGGGACCCGAAGAACCCGAACGACCTGGACCCGCTGTGGGAGCACTCGGCGAGCCAGTGGGGCATCAACATCACCATCCTGCTCGCGCTCGGCGTCATCTGCGGCATCGCGGTCGCGCGCCTGCTGCGCCGCCACGAGCCGGAGGTCATGCGCAAGTAAGCACGTCCGTGCGTACGAGAAGGGCGGCACCCCGTGCGGGGTGCCGCCCTTCGGCGTCTTGAGAACCTCATCTTCGGCTGAAGAGGTCCAGTGATCAGGCGATCAAGGCTCAGTAGGCGCCGTTCACGTTGTCCATCGAGCCGTACCGGTCGGCGGCGTAGTTGGCCGCGGCCGTGATGTTGGCGACCGGGTCGTAGATGTTCGTGGAGGTGCCCTCGACGTGGTACGCGTCGAACGTCGGCTTGATGACCTGGAGCAGGCCGATCGACGGGGTGCCGTTGATGGCGTTGATGTCCCAGCCGTTCACGGCCTGCGGGTTGCCCGCCGACTCACGGATGATGTTGCGGTGCAGGCCCTCGTACGAGCCGGGGATGCCCTTGGCCTTCATGATGTCCAGGGACTGGCGGATCCAGCCGTCGAGGTTGTTGGCGTAGACGGGCTTGCGGGCGGCGGCGCGGCTCGCGGCCTCCTTGGCCTTGCGCTCGTCCTCGGCCTTCTTCTTCGCGGCGGCCTCGTCGGCGGCCTTCTTGTCGGCGGCGGCCTTCGCGGCGGTGTCCTTGGCCTTCTTGTCGGCGCTGCTGTGCTGCTTGATGACACCGGCGCGGACGGCCTGCTCGGCCTCGACGTTCTGCTTGAAGGCCACCGGGGCGGCATCGAGGCTCTGGGTCTTGGTTCCCGCGTCGGCGCTGCCCGGCACGAGGGAGAACGCGAGGGCAGCGGCGCCGAGCGTGGCGACACCGGCGATCGAGAACTTCTGGGCCTTGGTCACGGTGGAACGACTATGACCAGGGGTGCTGTGCATGGACATGCGAGTTGGACCTCTTCGAATAGCGGAGGTCGCTCCGGCCGGCGGGGACATGGTGCATTCCGGCAAAACGCCGCGGTCGGGGAGACCGCGGCGCCGAGCGACGAGAGCAATTCTTAGCGGCCGCAAAAATGTGTGGCAAAGGTGTGACGTACGATGCCGGGTAGTGGATCAGGGGGTACACAGACTCCCAATTCGGGCACCTACCCCGTTCGCGTAAAGGGATTCCTCATCCACTAGGGGTCTTCGTACGTGATGTGCGTCCTATGCGCGGCCTCACATCAGCGACGTAACGGTCTCACCAGGAGTTGCCGCCGCAACGCTCTCAGTGAGGGGCCTCATCCGGGAGTAGGAGATGGGCTCGCCGGACCACGGACCTAGGCCCCAGGACCTAGGCGGGGGCCTCCACTGGTCGGATACGCACTGTCACACCCCGCCGCTACGGTTGTGACCATGAGTCAAGGACCCCGATCCGGCCTGACCGCGGTGAGTTCCGCGCTCCTCGCCATGAGCAGGCACTTGGAGGTGCGTGACGTCCTCAAGACGATCGTCGCCTCGGCCCGCGAGCTGCTCGACGCGGAGTACGCCGCGCTCGGAGTCCCCGACGACCACGGCGGCTTCGCCCAGTTCGTCGTCGACGGCGTCAGCGACGACCAGTGGAAGGCCATCGGCCCCCTGCCCCGGCAGCACGGCATCCTCGCCTCGATGCTCCAGAAGGGCGAGACCGTCCGGCTCGGCGACGTGCGCGAGGACCCGCGCTTCGGAGGCTGGCCCTCCGCCCACCCGGACATGTCCGACTTCCTCGGCGTGCCCATCCACTCCGACGGCGAGACGCTCGGCGCGCTCTTCCTCGCCAACAAGAACTGCCCCAAGCCCCAAGGCGGTTGCGGCTTCACCGAGGACGACGCGGAGCTCCTCGCCATCCTCGCCCAGCACGCCGCCATCGCCCTCACCAACGCCCGGCTGTACGAGCGCAGCCGCGAGCTGACCATCGCCGAGGAGCGCTCGCGCCTCGCCCACGAACTGCACGACGCGGTGAGCCAGAAGCTCTTCTCGCTGCGCCTGACGGCCCAGGCGGCGGCCGCCCTGGTGGACCGCGACCCGTCCCGCGCCAAGGGCGAGCTGCAGCAGGTGGCGGTGCTCGCGGCCGAGGCGGCGGACGAGCTGCGCGCGGCCGTCGTAGAGCTGCGCCCCGCCGCCCTCGACGAGGACGGCCTGGTGGCCACCCTGCGCACCCACACGCATGTCCTGGACCGCGCGCACTCCGCGCACGTCACCTTCGAGAGCAACGGCGTGCGGGCGCTGCCCGCCTCGCAGGAGGAAGCCATGCTGCGGGTCGCCCAGGAGGCCCTGCACAACGCGCTGCGTCACTCCGGGGCGGAGCACGTCGCCGTGCTGCTGGACAAGCGCGGCACCGGAGCCGTCCTGCGCGTCGTCGACGACGGTTCGGGCTTCGACCCGCAGTCGACCCGGCGCGCGGGGCGGCACCTGGGCCTGGTCTCCATGCGGGACCGGGCGAGCGGGGTCGGCGGACGGCTGACCGTGGAATCGGAGCCCGGCAAGGGCACGACGATCGAGATGGAGGTTCCCGGTGGCTGACGCCGCGCTCAACACGAAGACAGGGATCCGGGTGCTGCTGGTCGACGACCACCAGGTGGTCCGCCGCGGTCTGCGCACATTCCTGGAGATCCAGGAGGACATCGACGTCGTCGGCGAGGCGTCGGACGGCGCCGAAGGAGTCGCCCAGGCCGAGGAGCTGAAGCCGGACGTCGTCCTGATGGACGTCAAGATGCCCGGCATGGACGGCGTCGAGGCACTGCGCAAGCTCCGCGAGCTGGCCAACCCCGCGCGCGTGCTCGTCGTCACCAGCTTCACCGAGCAGCGCACGGTCGTCCCGGCCCTGCGCGCCGGCGCCGCGGGCTATGTGTACAAGGACATCGACCCGGACGCCCTCGCCGGCGCCATCCGCTCCGTGCACGCCGGGCACGTCCTGCTCCAGCCGGAGGTGGCGGGCGCACTGCTCTCGCAGGAGGAGACGGGCGGCGGGCAGGGCAGGGGCGGCTCCCTCACCGAGCGCGAGCGCGAGGTCCTCGGCCTGATCGCCGACGGCCGTTCGAACCGCGAGATCGCCCGCGCCCTCGTCCTCTCCGAGAAGACCGTCAAGACCCACGTTTCGAACATCCTGATGAAACTGGACCTGGCCGACCGCACCCAGGCCGCGCTCTGGGCCGTGCGGCACGGCGTGACCGGCTGAGCAGCCGATGGGCCCGGAGGGGCCGTCGACTTCCGGTCTGAGATTCATACCGTCGTGTGGATGTCCCCCGGATGGCGTATCCCCGGGGGAGTCCGGGCGTTCTCCAGTGCGTGCTGCGGCGGCTGGCCGCAGCTTCTGCCCAGGAGGATGTAGAAGTGAAGAACCTGAAGAAGGCCGCTGCTGTCACGATGGTGGCCGGTGGCCTGGTTGCGGCCGGCGCCGGCATGGCCTCCGCCCACGGCGGCGCGCAGGCCGACGGTGTCGCGAAGAACTCCCCCGGCGTCCTCTCGGGCAACCTGGTCCAGGCCCCGGTCCACGTCCCTGTGAACGTCTGCGGCAACACCGTCACCGTCATCGGCGGCCTCAACCCGGTGTTCGGCAACGTCTGCAAGAACCTCTGATCGCATCCTGCGAGCCGCACATCCCGCGACCCCGCCACCGGGGTCGCTCATGACAGCAGGAGGAGCACGTCCCATGAACAGCATCGCCAAGAAGGCCGCCCTGGCCGTCGTCACCGCAGGCCTCGCCGCGGGCGCGTCCGCCGGAGCCGCGTCCGCCGCCACGGACGCCCAGGCCAACGGCGTCGCGAAGAACTCCCCGGGCGTCGGCTCCGGCAACCTCGTCCAGGTGCCGGTCCACGTCCCGGTCAACGCCACCGGCAACAGCGTGAACGTCATCGGTGTCCTCAACCCGGCGTTCGCCAACCACACGGTGAACCACTGAGGCGCAAGCCCCGGCACGGGCCCCGCGGACCGAGCAGGTCCGCGGGGCCCGCGTCATCGCTCAGCGCCCGCCGTCCCGCTCTCGCTCCTCGACATACGAGTTGAACGCCGCGACCTGCGCCCGCCGCGCCGTCCGCTCCACGGGACGCAGCGCCTGAACCCGCGCGGCCATCTCCGAAGCGCTCACGGCCCCGCCATGCCCGTTCTCGTACGCCAGCGAGATCAGCAGACCGACCCGCTGCGCCAGCTCCAGAACCCGGACCGCCCGCGGCGGATAACCCGGCGCGAGCAGCTCGCGCCCCCGCTCCGCCCGCGCCCGGTACGCGTCGAGCGCCGCCTCCGCGACCGGCCCCGACCCCGCCACATCGAGCCGGGACAGCACCTGCGTCGCCTCCCGCAGCGCCTCCGCGAGCTCCCGCTCCGCCTCGCCCAGCGAGGGCACATCGGCGGGCGGCGCCTCCCGCACGGGCAGGCAGTGCCAGACGACCTCCACATGGACGTCGCCGTCGGGCCCCGCCTCGTACACCTCGGGAACGAGCCCGTACGGCGCGCCGAAACCGACGACCGCCTCCTCCGCCTCCAGTGCGCGCGCGTTGAACTCGGGCGGCCCGCTCAGCCCGAGCGGATGCCCCGGCGCGGGCAGCGCCACCCGCAGACCGGTCACCCCCAGCGTCCGCAGCCGCCCCATGGCGAGCGTGAGCCCGACCGGGCCCGACTCGCCGGGAAGTCCTTCGACCCGGTGCACCGCGTCCTCGCCGACCATCGCGAGCACCGCGTCATCCGGGGAAACAAGTCCGGCCAATAGGGCATTTCCCCATGCGGCCAGGCGTCCTGAGCGTGGTTCCGAGAGCATGCACACAGCCTAAGGACCGGCCTCACGACAGGAACGGTCGGCCGGTGGCGTAGGTTTTATCCGGGGGCCGCGTCCACAGGCGCGAGCGACGACCGAGACTGCAATGGGAGACAGCGCGCTCATGAGCGATGTACTGGAGCTTGAGGACGTATCTGTGGTCCGCGAGGGCCGGGCTCTGGTGGACCAGGTCTCCTGGTCGGTCAAGGAGGGGGAGCGCTGGGTCATCCTCGGCCCGAACGGCGCCGGCAAGACCACCCTCCTCAATGTCGCGTCCAGCTACCTCTTCCCGAGCACCGGCACCGCCACCGTCCTCGGCGAGACCCTCGGCAAGCCCGGCACGGACGTCTTCGAGCTCCGCCCGCGCATCGGCATCGCCGGCATGGCCATGGCGGACAAGCTCCCCAAGCGCCAGACCGTCCTCCAGACGGTCCTCACCGCCGCGTACGGCATGACCGCCGGCTGGCACGAGAACTACGAGGACGTCGACGAGCAGCGCGCCCGCGCCTTCCTCGACCGCCTCGGCATGAGCGAGTACCTCGACCGCAAGTTCGGCACGCTCTCCGAGGGCGAGCGCAAGCGCACCCTGATCGCCCGCGCCCTGATGACCGACCCCGAGCTGCTGCTCCTCGACGAGCCCGCCGCAGGACTCGACCTCGGCGGCCGCGAAGACCTCGTACGACGCCTCGGCCGCCTCGCCCGCGACCCGATCGCCCCCTCGATGATCATGGTCACGCACCACGTCGAGGAGATCGCCCCCGGCTTCACGCACGTCCTGATGGTCCGCCAGGGCAAGGTGCTCGCCGCGGGCCCCCTGGAGTTGGAGCTCACCTCCCGCAACCTCTCCCTCTGCTTCGGCCTCCCGCTGGTCGTCGAGCAGCGGAACGACCGCTGGACCGCCACGGGCCTTCCGCTCAGCTGATCGGCGCCCTGTCCCGGAAGGGACCCGCGGTCCTACCATGACCGGGTGGACATCGACGCATGGGTGTGGTGGCTGATCGGAGCCGCCGCGCTCGGAATCCCGCTCGTACTGACCGCGATGCCGGAGCTCGGCATGCTCGCCGTGGGCGCTGTCGCCGCCGCCGTGACCGCGGGCCTCGGCGGCGGCATGGTGCTGCAGGTCGTGGTCTTCGCCGCGGTCTCGGTCGCGCTCATCGCGGTCGTACGCCCCGTCGCGGCCCGGCACCGCTCCCAGCGGCCCGAACTGACCACGGGCGTAGAGGCGTTGAAGGGCAGAACGGCCGTCGTCCTGGAACGGGTCGACGGCTCCGGCGGCCGCATCAAGCTCGCGGGCGAGGTCTGGTCGGCCCGCGCACTCGACACGGACCGCGCCTTCGAAGCGGGCCAGGCCGTGGACGTCGTCGAGATCGACGGAGCGACGGCCGTCGTCATGTGAATGCCCCACGGGCCGGATGACGGTCTGACAGACTCGACCAGCAAGATCTTCGCCGAGGCAAGAGGGGTACGGGGAACACGATGAAACCAATCATCATCGTCCTGGTCATTCTGGTGGTGCTGGTCTTCATCGCCCTGATCAAGACCATCCAGGTCATCCCGCAGGCGAGCGCCGCCATCGTGGAGCGCTTCGGCCGCTACACCCGCACGTTGAACGCGGGTCTGAACATCGTCGTCCCGTTCATCGACTCGATCCGCAACCGCATCGACCTCCGTGAACAGGTCGTCCCCTTCCCGCCCCAGCCGGTGATCACCCAGGACAACCTCGTGGTGAACATCGACACCGTCATCTACTACCAGGTGACCGACGCCCGGGCCGCGACCTACGAAGTCGCCAGCTACATCCAGGCGATCGAGCAGCTCACCGTCACCACCCTGCGCAACATCATCGGTGGCATGGACCTGGAGCGGACCCTGACCTCCCGCGAGGAGATCAACGCGGCCCTGCGCGGCGTCCTCGACGAGGCCACCGGCAAGTGGGGCATCCGCGTCAACCGCGTCGAGCTCAAGGCGATCGAGCCGCCGACCTCCATTCAGGACTCGATGGAGAAGCAGATGCGCGCCGACCGCGACAAGCGCGCCGCGATCCTCCAGGCCGAAGGTGTCCGGCAGTCGGAGATCCTCCGCGCCGAAGGTGAGAAGCAGTCCGCGATCCTGCGCGCCGAAGGTGAGGCCAAGGCCGCGGCCCTGCGCGCCGAGGGCGAGGCCCAGGCGATCCGCACGGTCTTCGAGTCCATCCACGCCGGCGACCCGGACCAGAAGCTCCTCTCGTACCAGTACCTCCAGATGCTGCCGAAGATCGCCGAGGGCGACGCCAACAAGCTCTGGATCGTGCCCAGCGAGATCGGCGACGCCCTCAAGGGCCTCGGCGGCGCACTCGGCAACTTCGGCCCGCTGGGCGGAGGCGGCGGCTCGGTGCCCGCGCAGGGCAAGGAGCGCCGCGAACAGCCGCCGATCGACTGACGGGGGAGCGCTAGGCCGCAGGCGCGGGCTGCGCCAGCCACTCCGGCAGCGAGGCCAACTCCTCCCGTCCGAGCGCGAGCAACATCGCGTCGGCGGGCGTCGGCTCGAACGGCTGCCGGAGCAACGGCATACCGGCCTCCTCCGGAGTCCGGTTCGCCTTGCGGTGATTGTCCATCGCGCACGACGCCACCGTGTTCAGCCAGGAGTCGGCGCCGCCCTGCGACCGCGGGACCACGTGGTCCACCGTCGTGGCGCGCCTGCCGCAGTACGCGCACCGGTGCTGGTCCCGCACCAGCACACCCCGCCGCGACCATGGAGCCTGTCTTCGGAACGGCACCCGCACGTATCTGCAGAGTCGGATGACGCGGGGCACGGGAATGTCGATGGCCGCCGCGCGCACGCGCAGTCCGGGGTGGGCGTGCTCGACCACGGCCTTGTCCTGGAGCACCAGAACGACGGCTCGGTTGAGCGACACCGTCGAGAGCGGCTCGAAGCTCGCGTTCAGCACCAGCGTGTCCCGCATCAACCTGCCCACCTCCCGTATGCACCGGCCCACCGCCTGGCGGGCTGGGATCAACTCTGGCCGGGCACGCCGAGATGGACAACGCAATAAAAAATGCCCGCCTCTGATCACTTCCATGACCAGAGGCGGGCAAACAATCGGTGAACGCTCAGTATCTGAGGGTCACTCAGCTCTCCGCGGGAGCCGCGTACTCCGCGATCACCTGAGCACGCGCCAGCGTGTGGAACCGGAGGTTGAAGCCCACGACCGCGGGCGTGGCGTCCGAGTCGGGACCCAGCTTCTCCTGGTCCACCGCGTACACGGTGAACACATAGCGGTGCGCCGGGTCGCCGGGCGGCGGGGCCGCACCCACGAACTCCTTAGCCCCGTAGTCGTTGCGCACCTGCACGGCACCCTCGGGCAGTCCCTCGAACTTGCCGCTGCCCGCGCCACTCGGCAGCTCGGTCACCGAGACCGGGATGTCGAAGACGGTCCAGTGCCAGAACCCGCTCCCCGTGGGGGCGTCCGGGTCGAAGCACGTCACGGCGAAGCTCTTGGTCTCCGGCGGGAAGCCCTCCCACCGCAGCTGCGGCGAGGTGTTCCCGGCCGCCTGGACCTGAGCGTCCTTAAGGACCGCACCCGGCTCGAAGTCCTCGCTCACGACCGTGAACGACGGCACGGACGGATGGAAGTCATGGGGAAGCGGCGGCCTCTTGAGCTCGGTCACGTAGGCACCTCCTGGTTGATTGCTGGTCCTCGCTGATCCTCTCCGAGCCTAGAACCAGTTGCGCTTGCTGCCGACCTGGGACAGCCACTCGTTCAGGTACGCCGCCCAGTCGGTGCCGTGGAAGTCGTTCAGCCCGACCTTGAAGGAACGGAACGAGTCGCTGCTCTCGCTGAACAGACCCGGCTTCTTGTCCATCTCCAGGACGACGTCCATCTCGCGGTCGTCGGCGACGAAGCTCAGCTCGACCTGGTTGAGCCCGCGGTACTGCTGCGGCGGGTAGAACTCGATCTCCTGGTAGAACGGCAGCTTCTGCCGCGTGCCGCGGATGTGACCGCGCTCCATGTCCGCGTTCTTGAAGCGGAAGCCGAGCTGGATGAAGGCGTCCAGGATGGCCTGCTGCGCCGGCAGCGGGTGGACGATGATCGGGTCCAGGTCGCTCGAGTCCACGGCGCGCGCGATCTCCAGCTCGGTGGTCACACCGATGTCCATGCCGCGCAGCTGCTGCCCGTCGATGCTCGTGACCGGGGTCTCCCAGGGGATCTCCAGGCTGAACTGCACGGCGTGCACCTGGTTGGCCTGAAGCGTGAAGGCGCCACCGAGCCGCTGCTTGATGAACTCGATGTCCTGCTTGGTCTCCTGGTCGTTGCCCTCGACCTCGACCCGGGCCTGCAGACCGACGGAGAGCCCCTCGATCTCCTGGTCCACGGACCCGCCCTGGATCCGCACCTCACCCTGGACCACGCCGCCCGGGACCACGTTGACCTCGGTCAGCACGGTCTCCACCGAGGCACCGCCGGCCCCGAGACTCGCGAGCAGCTTCTTGAACCCCATGACACTCCATCCCCGGGCCGCCGCCCGTGGCTCGTCCCGACTTGAATACTTGATCGATAGAAACGCGAGAGAACCGTGTGCGGTTCCGCCCCACCACCCTGGCAACCGGGCGGCCCGAGGACCACCCGTGAACCAGAACCATGTGCAGTACGCTCGTACGGCATGATCGCGAGCCCTGACCGTACGCCTCTCACCCGAGACTTCTTCGACCGCCCGGTCCTGGAGGTCGCCCCGGACCTGCTCGGCCGCATCCTCGTGCGCGACTCGGCGGCAGGACCGATCGAAGTCCGCCTGACAGAGGTCGAGGCCTACGCGGGAGAGGTCGACCCCGGCTCCCATGCGTACCGCGGCCGCACCGCCCGAAACAGCGTGATGTTCGGCCGGCCAGGACACATGTACGTCTACTTCACCTACGGCATGTGGCACTGCATGAACCTGGTGTGCGGCCCCGAGGGCATGGCGGGCGCGGTCCTGCTGCGCGCGGGAGAGATCACGAAGGGCGTGGAAGTGGCCCGAGAGCGTCGACTCTCGGCCCGTAACGACAAGGAACTGGCCAAAGGCCCCGCACGCCTGGCCACCGCTCTTGACGTGGACCGCCGGCTGGACGGCGCCGACGTCTGCGGGGACCCGTCCTCCCCCTTCTCTGTACTGACCGGCACCCCGGTCACGTCCGACCAGGTCAGCAGCGGACCGCGCACAGGAGTCGCGGGCGAAGGCGGCGTCCACCCGTGGCGCTTCTGGGTGGCCAACGACCCTACGGTGAGCCCTTATCGGGCCCATACGCCCCGACGCCGCCGGACTTGACGCAGGATCGGCGCCTCCGTAAGGTGGTCCGAGTCGCTTGAACCGGGTACGGCAGTCTGCCAGCAGCCGGAAGCGACCAACCACTACCTGACGACTTCCCCTCAGCGGGGTCTTATTTCGCATGCCTGCATGCCGGAATTCGAACTCGCGAGACTCGATTATGAGTTGCGGAGGGAATCCGCTAAAGTAGTGAACACGCCGAAAGGCAAAGGCCCTCCAACGGCCACCGGAAATGAAATCCGAACCGGGAACGGAACGGAAAACGGATCTGGTAAGGTTGGAAACACGAAATACCGAAGGGAAGCGCCCGGAGGAAAGCCCGAGAGGGTGAGTACAAAGGAAGCGTCCGTTCCTTGAGAACTCAACAGCGTGCCAAAAGTCAACGCC